>JAPLDQ010000004.1 GCA_026391675.1 Bacteroidota bacterium | reverse complement strand
GCTTCTGCTGAATCTTTTAATGCTAAAATCAAAGCGTTTAGAGCTTCTTTTAGAGGGGTAAGAAATATCTCTTTTTTCTTGTTCAGATTAGCTAATATTTTTGCCTAAATAAATTAACTCCTCAACTTTTCGTCTTGATCCGATTCCTCACTATCGTTCGGAATGACAAATAACTCAATAACTTAATAACTTAATAACTCAATAACTCAATAACTTAATAACCCAATAACCCAATAACCCAATAACTAAAAACTTTAATAATTATTTATTAATTATTCATTATTCATTTTTAATTACCCCAGCGATAACTCCAGCTGTTTCTCTACTGGTTTTGACAAGGAAAAATTGGATACACTCAGACCCAGCAACCTGATTTTCTGATTGGTGTCATTAAAATCCACGGTATTCAATAAATCTTTTGTAGCCTTGTGTAACTGTTTAAATTCACAGATATCTTCGGTAAATGTTTTGCTTTTGGTGTGTTGTTTGAAATCGGCATATTTTACTTTAAGGGTAAGGGTTTTGCCAAAATAATTGTATTTCTGTATGATTTCCATCAGATGCTTTTCAATTTTGTACAATTCTGTCACCACTTCAAACTTATAACAGAGGTCTTTCTCGAAAGTAAATTCTGTACCCAGTGATTTTCTTTCGCGCTGGGCAATAACGGCTCTTTCATCTATGCCTCGGGCAATATTGAAATAATAATTTCCCTGTTTTCCGAACAATTTTGTAAGTTCAGTTTCTGATAATTTTTTCATATCTTTTCCTTTGTGTATTCCTGATTTATGCATTTTCTGAGCAGTAACCTTTCCTATGCCAAAAAACTTTTCAATATCCAGTTCTTCGATAAACGGCATGGCATCTTCGGGTTTAATGACAAACAAGCCATCGGGTTTCTGATAATCAGATGCAATTTTTGCTAAAAATTTATTGTATGAAACACCTGCTGAAGCAGTCAGTCCGCATACTTCTTTTATCTTTTGTTTAATCTCTCCGGCAATCTGGGTAGCGGAGGCAATATTCTTCTTGTTTTCGGTAACATCCAGATAGGCTTCATCAAGTGATAAGGGCTCAACTAAATCGGTATATTCCTTAAATATCTCACGGATTTGTTTTGAAACCAGGGTGTATTTTTCGAAATGCGGCTTTACAAATATCAATTCAGGGCATTTCTTTCTGGCAGTAACTGAAGGTAAAGCCGAACGAACCCCGAATTTCCTGGCTTCATAGCTGGCAGTGCAAACTACACTTCGCTCCTTATCAAAACCCACAGCAACAGGCTTGCCCCGCAGTTCAGGATTATCGCGCTGCTCCACCGATGCATAAAAGGCATCCATATCAATATGAATGATTTTCCGCTGCATTTAACTTATCGCTTTTTTGAGGCTGTCGATTTCGTTCTTTAATTCGCTGAACATGGTATTTAACTTGAACAAGGAAGGTACATCGGCATCGGGCAGTTCAAAACTGATTAAGCCAATAGCCTGCCATACTTCCAGCACAGCGTCGATATGGACACTAAAAGGTGAATACTGATGATTATCCGAAATCATTTCCAGCGTTTTGCTTTCTTCCAGACGGTTGTACAATCTTTTGTAAACGATGCCTTCTTCTTTGGTTAACACCACATAGGTTTTACCATCCTTGATATTATACCAGTTGTCAAGATAACGGCAAATGATATACGTACCGGTTGGCAGGGGCAGCATGCTGTCGCCCCTGATCTGGAAGATGCGGTAGGTTCTGTCGTGGGAAATCTCCGGCAAGGGCAATGAGAAAGCAGTAAGGCTTTCAACAAATTCCACATCTGCATAGCCATTCAGATAACCGGCAGCTGCCTTGGCCGGAACAACCGTCATCAGCTCTTTGTTTTCCTTGTCCACTATGGTGGTGAGCACACGCAAATTATTGGCTGAAACATCCACAACAGTTTTTTTCCTTTTAGCTTCTTCCTTGCTTAAATCCTTATCCAGCAAATCGTTCAGTGAAACATCGAAATAATAGGCCATGGCCTGCAACAACGGAAGCTTGGGAACCGCACGGGATTCTTCATAAGAACCAATCATGGCGCGCTTAACACCAATCTTGGAAGCCAGATCATCCTGGGTTAGTTGTTTCTGCTTCCTTAAATACCTGATATTCTCTGCAATAAAGTTCATAGAATTAATTTTACTAATTTTATGTGTATTACTAATTTATTTAGTAATTTTGTTCTGCAAATTTAGTATTTATTTATTCAATTCAAAACTTTTTTTCACTTTTTTTATCATGAACGATAAGATTCTTAGCAAATTAAACATATTGGCGGGGGCTGCAAAGTATGATGTAAGCTGTGCATCGAGCGGAAGCAACAGAAGTTCAAAAGCCGGGAGTATCGGCAATACGGTGGGCTGCGGAATCTGTCACAGTTTTACCGAAGATGGCCGCTGTATTTCGCTGCTGAAGATTTTATTAAGCAATCAGTGCATTTACGACTGCGCTTATTGTGTGAACCGTTCAAGCAATGATATCCAGAGAACCGCTTTTACCGTGGATGAACTGGCAGAACTGACGATAAATTTTTACCGCAGGAATTATATCGAAGGATTGTTCTTAAGCTCTGGCGTGATGCGGAGTCCTGATTATACCATGGAAAAACTGATGCTGGTTGCCAAAAAGTTAAGGGAAGAATACCATTTCAATGCCTATATCCATTTAAAAGCAATACCCGGAGCCAGTCCCGAACTCATCAGAAAGGCAGGTCTGTATGCCGACCGATTAAGCGTTAATATTGAAATTCCTACAGAACAAAGCCTGAAACTGCTGGCACCCGATAAGGATTTTAGCAGCGTTTACCAACCCATGCAACTGATAAAGGATAACATTATCAGCAGCAAGGAAGAAAGGAAAAAATACAGGAAAGCACCGCTGTTTTCGCCGGCCGGACAAAGCACACAGCTGGTGATAGGGGCATCACCTGAGAACGACAAACAAATACTGCAACTGGCATCAGGTTTATATACTAATGAAAAGCTGAAAAGGGTTTATTATTCAGGATTTGTGCCGGTTCCTATGGCCGACAACCGCCTGCCGGTTTTACTGCGTCCTCCGCTGGTACGCGAAAACCGCCTTTATCAGGCCGACTGGCTCCTCCGCTTTTATGAGTTCAAAGTGGATGAGATAGTAAACGACGAACATCAGGACCTGGACCTTGAACTGGACCCCAAACTCAGTTATGCCTTGCGCAACCCTTACCTCTATCCTATTGACATCAACAAAGCGGATTATGAAATGATATTAAGGGTACCCGGCATAGGCCTGCATTCCGCCAAACTCATCGTTACCTCCCGAAGATACGGTAAACTGAACGAAGGCCATCTGAAGAAAATGGGTGTCGTCCTGAAAAGAGCCAAATATTTCATCACCTGCAATCAACTGACGGACGGACATAAAGACCTTTTACCGGCAATAATCCGGAGGAATATTCTGAGCGAGAAGAATAAGCCGGGTTTTCGCTATGATGCGAATCAACTTTCACTATTTGAGGATTAGTTAATGTGTTGATGCGATAATGCGGTGATGCGGTGATTTAAAAGGCTGTAGGCTTTTAGGCTTTTAGACTGTTAGACTGTTAGGCAGAGGTTTCGGAATAACTTAATAATGCGAATCAAGAGTTGAAATAAATAGAGCCAAGAGTTATTAACATATTGAATGTTAGTAACTTATGTAAAATATATTTTTATAATAGCCTGATAATCATTACCTTAGATGATTATTTCACCTATTATCTAAAGATATGATTATCGAGGCTAAAGCTGTAAAATTAATACAAATTTATTTTTTTGTAGAAAAAAGTTTTGAAGAAAATTTAAAATATTCTTGTGAAAGATTCAGTAATAATGACAAACCAGAACTAACAGATATAGAAATTATGACAATCTATTTATTTGTAATTCATGAAGAACAACGACTAAAAATCAAGCAGATTCACAAGTTTGCTAATGATTATTTAATTTCATGGTTTCCTTATTTAGGCAGTTATCAAGCATTTAATAACAGATTAAATAGATTATCTGAAGCCTTCAAGAATTTATCAATAAAGCTTTTGAATGATTTTATTCCAGAAGATTGCATATTAGATCAAAGTCTTTTAGACTCAATGCCTATAATTACATGCTCAGGCAGGAGGTCTCCAAAAGTTGCCACTGAAATTGTAGATAAAGGTATTTGTTCAAGCAAGGGTATTTATTATCACGGATTAAAGTTGCATGCATTGGCATTTAGACGTTCAGGTCAATTACCTTTTCCTGAACAATTAATTGTAACTCCTGCTTCTGTTAGTGATTTGTATGTATTTAAAGAAGCTTGGTCTAACATCTATTGCCGTATGTTTTGGGGTGACAAGATTTACTTTAATGAAGAATTTTTTACACAACTTGAAAAAGAAAAAGATTCTATTATGCTTACTCCAATAAAAGGAATAAAAGGGCAGACAGAGGTAGAAAAACAACGTGACAAAGCTTATGTAGATTTATTTTCAAAAGCAGTCTCAAAAGTGAGGCAACCTATCGAAGGATTCTTTAATTGGATAATTGAACATACTGATATTCAGAGAGCGAGTAAGGTGAGATCAACTAAAGGCCTTTTTGTTCATGTTTTTGGAAAAATCTCTGCTGCTTTTATAAACTTAATCTTTTAACCCTTGATTCACATTAATAACTTAATAACCTAATAACCCAATAACTTAATAACTTTATAACTTAATAACTTTATGAACTAAAAATGAACATTTTCCTCTACGACAATACCTTCGAAGGTCTCCTCAGCGTTGTATTTGAAGCCTTCAGGATGAAGCTGAAAGCGGATCTGATTGCCGGCAGGGCTGATTTTCAGTCGAGCTTGCTGTATACTCCTTTTGAAGTTGTTACTGATATTGAAAAGGCTGAAAGGGTGTGGCAGGGTTTGCTGAAGCGCAGCGACAAAAAAGCGGGTGAAATGGTATATCACTGTTTCCTTTCGGAAATGGATGGCATTGAAATGCTTGTTTATCAGTTTCTGAAGCTGGTATTTGAATCCAATTACAATGTGTCAATAAATTACCGTGAAGAAAGTGTACTGAAGATGAAGCAGATACAGCGCAAGGTGCTGAGGGAAGCCCACCGCATGCTGATGTTTGTCAGGTTTCAGAAAACCAATGACAATATCTTCTTTGCTCCCATTGAGCCCAACTATGATGTTATCCCTCTTATCGGCAGGCATTTTAAAAACCGCTTCCGCGACCAGGTATGGATTATCTATGATACTAAAAGAGATTATGGTATTTATTATGATTTAAAAACAGTGGAAGAAATCAAACTGACACTGGAAAACATCAGCAAGGCATCGGGTAAAATCAATGCCAGCCTGCTGGAAGAAAAGGAAGAAACCTACCAGATATTATGGAAAAGCTATTTTGATGCCATCAATATAAAGGAGCGTAAGAATCTGAAGGTGCAGATGCAGTTTATGCCTAAAAGGTTTTGGCATTATCTGCCGGAGAAGAATAATTGAGTACTTAAAGTACTTAGAATACTTAGAGTACTTAAAGTGGGAGCTCCCGACGCTGAGTTTTTGGTTGAAATGTTCACTAAAAGCTGGTTGCTGAGCGGAGTCGAAGCAATTTCTTTTACAATGAGCAATGAGCAATTCTTTGTCAACCCGTTGGGTACGAAGTTCCCGACGGGTTTTAGTACAAAATATTTCCCGCTGATTTTCGAAGATGAAAACGCTGATATTCGCTAAAAAATGCTGTCAGCGTGCCTGCACCTGACAGCGTTGAAATGATAATTATTTTTTTGCTTTGGTTAATTTTAGAAACCGATGTGTATTTTGCAGTATTTTTTTTAAACCGCAGAGAACCTCGGAGAAAAAGCAAAGAACCGCAGAGGTCTGCGGTTAAACTTTTTTACCGCTGAGAGCCGCAAAGAAGGCGCAAAGGACCGCAGAGATTGAAAAAGCAATGATTTTATATTTTTGTCATCGTACCTTCAAGCATTTTTCTAAATGTTAAAACTCGGAATGACAAAACAAACACATTCAACTGTATAAATAACCAAAAACTTATAACTTATAATTCATAACTCCCACTATCCTACCTCACCAAACTAACACTGCCGCTTCTTTTTATCTGTACATTGGTTTCTTTAATAGTGGCTGTTAGCATATAAATATATGCGCCCACAGGGGCCTTGTCGCCTTTGTATGTTCCGTCCCAGCCAATAGATTTATCAGGACTTTCAAAGATTTGTTCTCCCCAGCGGTTATAGATATACATCTCAAATTCTTTAAAATTCTCATTGGTTTCTACTTTAAATACATCATTCAAGCCATCTCCGTCGGGTGTGAAACTGTTGGGTATAAATATTCTGGGATCATGGCAATCTTCATAGCCAATACTTATGGTATCACTAACAATGCAATTGCTGTCAATACTGACCCTTACCCAATAAACACCTGATTGATTTACCGTATAGCCGGGATTAGTGCTCATATCCTGCCATAAATAGCTGGCATACTGAGTAGTTGCATCCAATACTATGGATTGTAATAAACACAAGGTAGTATCCTTGCCAAAATTAACAACCGGAACAGCTACTACCGTTAAATTGATGGTAACAATACTGTCACAAGCTTTATAGCTTAATAAAGTATCGGAATATATACCGCTAACTGTATAATTATGTATACCGCATTGAAAGCTCTCACCCTGACAAATTACAGGATTAAGCGTTGTTTGCATTTTAGGATTTACGGTTAAGTATGTTGTAATGATGCTATCGCAGCCATTTACTGTTGTGAGGGTATCGGAATAATTACCGGCAACTGTATAAAAATGAGAGGCAACTTTAAAACTATCATCCTGGCAAATAACAGGATTCAACAGAGTATTTGACAGAGGAAATACATTAATGGTTATGCTATCACAAACAGAAGTATCGCATAAACTTTCCCAGCGGGCATAATAGGTTGTGGTTGTTGTTGGTGAGGCTATGGTTAATATGCTATCCTTACCAATATAATTTTGGCCACAAGCTCCCCTGTACCATTTTAAGGTATCTCCTGAGCCTCCGTGTGAAGACAACGTAATCATTCCGGTATCATTAGCACAGATGTTATTTCTGTTATTTTGTAATGATAATGGAGGATGTACATTACAGGGAGCAATTTTAAGTATAAAATTATCTCTTTGTCCAGTTATCCCACTATAAAAAAAAGAACCGTTTCCCGGGTTTAATGTATAGGCATCGCTATCATAGATTCTCCCAACTATATATACATTGTTTTGATTATTAGTGGCAATACCATAAGCTCTATCATCATGAATGCCTCCGTAAAAGGTAGACCACTGTCTTACTCCCTGATTGTTGAATTTTAAAATAAAAGCATCCTGGAAACCAGCAAAGTTCGCCTGATAAAATTCTCCAGCAGTCTGTTGTATCGGAAAATTGAAAGACGATGTATATCCTGTTAGAAATATATTATTCTGATTATCTGAACAAATTGCATATGCTTCTTCTTGCCCTGTCCCACCATAATAAGTGGCCCATTGTCTTACACCCAAATTATTAAATTTAAGAATAAAAAAGGCCAATCCTGCATAAGATGTATTTACAGCTTGCCAATATGCACCCATTAATTGCTGACATGGAAAATCATGTGAAAAGACAGATCCTGTTAAATAAATATTATCCTGTCCATCACAACAAATTGATGAGCCCAATTCTGAACCACTGCCCCCATAATAGGTTGACCATTTCCTGACACCATTACTGTTGAATTTTAATATAAAAATTGTCCCTAGAGTAGTTGTGTCATTGTTCGTTGGCTGCCAATATGCTCCTGCTAATTGTTGTGTTGGAAAGTCTGAAGATCGAGCGCAACCTGTTATATAAAGATTATCCTGACTGTCTGTACAAATTGAAGCTCCTCCATCAGTTCCATATCCACCATAATATGTAGCCCATAACCTAGTACCATTATTGTTAAATTTTATAATAAAAGCGTCATTTCCTCCTAAAATGGATGATTGCCAGTACGACCCAGTTTGCTGAAGGATAGGAAAGTTTGATGATTGAGTATAACCTGTCAGGTAAATATTATCCTGACTGTCAGCACAAATTGAATAGGCCTCATCAACATAATTTCCGCCATAATAGGTAGCCCATTGTCTTACCCCAAGGTTGCTAAATTTTAAGATAAAAAGATCTATCTGCCCTGCATTACTAGCTTGCCACCATGCTCCGCTCAATTGTTGACATGGAAAGTTTGTACCGGCATTACCGAAAATATATACATTATTCTGACTGTCGGTACATATAGCTTTTGCTTGTTCTCCGCTACTACCACCATAATATGTTGCCCAAAACCTTTGATTTTGGTTGTTAAACTTCAATATGATAATATTTGAACTACTTGATGTTGCATTATTTGGTTGCCAGTAAGCTCCGGCCAACTGCTGGCATGGAAAGTTTGTAGTCATTGAATATCCTGTTATATAAACATTATTCTGATTATCTGTTGCAATAGAATTAAATGTTGTTAAATAACCGGGATAAGTACTATGGTAATACGTTGCCCAAACCAAAGGGTCAATAATCAATGTCTTAGTACTATCGTAATCAGCTATTTTAAATGAAATGATGCTGTCATTTTCGATTACATAACGACTTTGTATTTCATCATCATTATCTTTTATGAAAGAATAGAGTTTCCCTTCTGCAATGTTACCGGCAATGCAGGAAATCTTCAGTTTAGTTTCATTGTCCGTTAAGCCTAAACTGTCGGCATTTACAAATTTTATTTTAATGTCCTTATAATCAGCTCCAGAATGAACAACAAAATCGTATTTAATGGGTTGCTCCTTATTGTTTGTATTGCAATAGATCACCCAGTCAATTCCCTTGTAAATGTTTCTGATGGTAATTTTACTATAGGCTTTTACATTGTAAATTCCCTGAGGGCAATGAGGATAAAAATAGTTGTAATGCCCCTGTTTGCTTTCTTCTTCTTTGATGATATTGGCTATGTCAATCGTTGCACCCTCCAGATTCATATCCAGACGGTAATAGGAAAATATTTTATTTTCCTCTTCTTTTTCTTCTTTACTTCCGATCCCGAATCGCTTCGCTTTCGGGATTTCGCTTCGCTCAACTTCCGATCCCGAATCACTTTGTTCTCGGGATTTCGCTTCGCTCAACTTCTGACTTCTGCCTTCTGACTTCACAAAGACATAACTCAAGCCCTTATCCGTTACATAAATATCAAAATTTCCGCAACTGGCCTTAAACAAGACATTATTTGCAGCCTTGCCTTCGGTATTGATAATTTGTCCCTTGTTTTCGATAAATTCAAGCGGGGTATTTCCAGCCAATGCCTTTACTTTAGCCTCTCGGGCTTTATCAGATTTCTTGTTACCCGCAAATAAGCATACAGATACAAAGCAGAAAAGAAATATGATGGCAGCTTTTTTCATATCAGATAACAAAGTTACAGCATTTTAAAGCGATATATGACAGTAAAAGTAATTATTTTTTCATATGCTTCCATTGTGAAAAAAATAAACCGTAAATAAATATTTATCTTGTTTAAGATTATTTTCGTTTTATATCAATTTTAACATTATTGTCATTGCATGCTGCATAAACCTCATTGCAGACGTTATAAACCTCATTGAAGGCTGCATAAACCTCATTGACGGTGTCATAAACCTAATTGAAGACGACATAAACCTCATTGAAAGTGACATAAACCTCATTGCAGGTGTCATAAACCTCATTGTAAGCGAAATAAAACTCATTACTGGTGTCATAAACCTCCTTGAATACGAAATAAACATCATTGTAAACTGACAAAATCGCAAAGTTTTAAATTCTTAGTGCAACTTAGTGTCCTAAGTGCCTTAGTGGTTTTTTTTAATATAATTTTATCATTAATTATCAACAGAACCATTTCGATAAAAGGGATTCAGCAACGCTTCGACTCCGCTCAGCGTCCGGAGAGATTTAACCTAAATTCATAATGATTAAATGAACCAAATCGCTAATTCACCAAATCACCAAATCAGCTCTGCCCACAATAACTTAATAACCTAATAACTTAATAACTTAATAACCCAATAACCTAATAACCCAATAACTTATCAACAAAAAACAAACTCCTTGAACCATTTTAACATATCTTTGTTTCTAGATTGAACTTATAAAAATTAATTATACCAAAGAAATATGTTTGAGGAATATAATCCAATAAATGAAAAGATATTCCGGGTTATTGATAACGATGGAAAAGTTATCAATAAGAAATGGATGCCCGAAATTGACAATGAAAGGCTGGTGAAAGCATACAAAGACATGTTGTTTGCCCGTACCGCCGATTTACAAACCGTATCTTACCAGCGACAGGGAAGAATTTACACTTACCCGCCCAATTACGGACAGGAAGCCATTTCTGTTGCCACGGGCATGGTGATGCGCGATGAAGACTGGCTGGTGCCTGCCTTCAGGGAAATGGGTGCTTATCTTGCCAAAGGCGGTACACTTAAAGATATCTTCCTGGTCTTTATGGGCCACGAAGACGGTAATGTTTTTAAAAATGCCAACCACATGCTGCCTATGTCTGTGCCTATTGCGTCACAGCTTATTCATGCTACAGGTATTGGCTACGAAATAAAATACAATAAAAAGAAGGAAGTGGTTTATGCTTTCTGCGGTGATAGTGGCACTTCCGAAGGTGATTTTCATGAAGCCGTCAATATGGCAGGTGCTTGGAAAGTCCCCGTGATCTTCATGATACAGAACAACCAGTATGGTATATCTACACCCTTTAAAGTACAGACTGCTTCAAAAAGCATCGCCATCAAATCCGTAGCTTACGGCATTGCCGGCATACAGGTGGATGGCAATGACATCTTTGCCATGTATCAGGCCATCAAAGCAGCTTCTGATTATGCACTTGCCGGTAACGGCCCGGTGCTGATTGAAGCCATGACTTACCGTAAAGGTGCCCACACCACTTCTGATGATCCTACCAAATACCGTACTAAAGAGGAAGAAGATGCATGGGATCTCACTGATCCGTTGAAAAGAATGAAAGCATATCTTATCAGCAAGAAATTATGGTCGCAGAAAGAAGAAGATGCATTAGTTGTTGAATTCAAAAAAGAAGTGGAAAGACAATTTGTGGAAGCAGAGAATTATCCTGCCTATAAAATCGGTGATGTATTCGGCTATATGTACGAAGATATGCCAGACGACCTGAAAAAACAACAAAATGATTATGAGAATTTCCTGAAGTGGAAGGAGGCCAGAAAATGAAATGCCCACGATTAAATTTAAAACAGCAAGACGTAAAGTTTATTTGGGCATTGATTTGTACATTTTAAAAACATTAAAAAAATCCACAAATGAAAGTAATGAATATGGTGAATGCAGTGAATGATGCACTGGATATAAAGTTAAAAGAAGACAGAAATATTATTGTATATGGTGAAGATGTCGGCGTTGAAGGCGGTGTTTTCAGGGTAACAGAAGGCTTACAGGCCAAATATGGTGCCGACCGCGTTTTTGATTCACCCCTGGCTGAATCGGGTATTGTTGGTACTGCCATTGGCATGGCTGCTGCAGGTTTAAGACCTGTGGTTGAAATGCAGTTTTCGGGTTTTGCCTATCCTGCCTTAAATCAGATAATCTCTCACGTTTCAAGATTACACAACAGAAGCCGCGGCAGGTACAAAATGGCCATGGTTATCAGAATGCCTTACGGCGGTGGAATTAACGCACTGGAACATCACTCGGAAAGTATGGAAGCCTTTTATGCCCATATTCCGGGATTAAAAGTGGTAATTCCATCTACTCCTCATGATGCCAAAGGATTATTGATTTCAGCTATTGAAAGCAACGACCCTGTCATTTTTATGGAACCCAAACGCATCTATCGTGCCATCAAGCAGGAAGTTGCCGAAGAAAAATTTACCGTTCCCATCGGCAAGGCCAAAGTGCTGACCCAGGGAACTGATGTTACCATCGTTACTTACGGTGCTTTGGTAAGGGAAGTTCAGAAAGCCATGGTAATGGCAAAAGAAGCAGGTATTTCCGTTGAACTGATTGATTTGCGTACGATTTATCCTATTGATAAAGAAACCATAGCAGCATCTGTAAAGAAAACAGGCAGAATCATTACCGTTGCCGAAGCACCGACCAGTTTTGGAATTGGTGCAGAAATTGCAGCCATCATCAGCGAAGAAGCCTTCCTGCATCTGGAAGCACCGCCAAAAAGAGTGGGTGGTTTCGATACTATAGTGCCATTGCCAAGAGGTGAACATTTTTATCTGATTTCACCCGAAAGAATTTTTTATGAAATTGAAAGAACCGTTAAATACTAATTGATTTATGAGATATATATTTAATTTTCCGGATATAGGAGAAGGTTTGGATGAAGGTACCATCGTTGAATGGTATGTGAGCAAAGGACAACAGATCAATTCCGGTGATTCACTGGTAAAAATGGAAACCGACAAGGTGGTTGCCGATATTCCCTCTCCAAAATCAGGAGTAATCGCAGCTATTTACGGTAAAGTGGGTGAAACCATACATGTTGGCAATGCCCTGGTTGAAATAGAAATAGAAGGTGTATCCGGTGCTGCTGCCATTGAGGAAGCTGCGCCTAAAGAAGCCGTCAAGGAAGAAGGTGCCGGCGTTGTCGGTACACTGGAAATTGCCGGAAACAATGCCTTTTTACCTGCAAGCGAAGAAGGTACAAAAGAAAATCAGTCAACTACTGAGAAAACAACAAAAAAAGTACTGGCAACTCCTGTTGCACGCGCTGTTGCCAAAGACCTGGGTGTTAACATCAATATGGTTACAGGCAGCGGTCCTGCCGGCAGGGTGATGAAGGAAGATGTTCATGCCTATTTGCAGAAAAACGGAACATCCTCCCCTGGCAGAACAGTTCAGCAAACAGTTGCTGAAGACAGGGTTGAACTCAAACCATTGACACAACTCCGCAAAACCATAGCCAAAAACATGCTGCAATCCAAACACAATGCTGCCCATATGACGGTATTTGATGAAGTTGAAGTAAGCGAACTGGTTAGGATACGCGAAAAATACAAGGAAATATTCCTGAAGAAAGAAGTGAAATTAAGTTATCTGCCTTTCGTACTGAAAGCAACAGCATTGGCTTTAAAGAAATTCAAGGCGCTGAATGCCCAGATGGATATGGAAAACAATCAGATGATTTACAAAAACTATTACAATATCGGCATAGCTGTTGATACAGAAGATGGTCTGATAGTTCCTGTAATTAAGGATGTGGATAAACTGAGCATATTGCAGATTGCACAAAAGATCAATGAAATATCTGAAAAAGCGCGCAAACGTGAAGTCAGCATGGAAGACATGAAAGACGGCACCTTTACCATTACCAGCTTTGGCAGCATAGGCGGACAATTTGCAGTTCCTGTAATCAATTATCCACAGGCAGCCATATTGGGCATAGGCAGAATACTTAAAAAACCTGTGGTTAAAGGCGATGCAGTGGTTCCGGGCACTATAATGCCACTATCCCTGTCTGTTGACCATCGCATCGTTGATGGTGGTGAAACCGCACGTTTCATCAATCAGATTATGGAATACCTGTCAGATCCCGTTTCATTGATAATGGATTAATTAACCCTAAAAAACTAAAGAAATGCAATACGATATCGTTATTATTGGCTCAGGTCCTGCAGGCTATGTTACCGCCATCAGAGCAGGACAGTTAGGACTAAAAACCGCCATTATCGAAAAGGATAAAATCGGCGGCATGTGTCTGAACTGGGGATGCATCCCTTCCAAATCCATACTCGAAAGCGCCAAAGTCTTTCAGAAGGTAAAGAATGATGCGGCAAGTTTTGGGGTTACCGGCTTCGATAAAAAGAACATCGGTTTCGACTGGAAACAGAGCATCAAAAGAACAGATGGCATCGTCAGGAAATTGGGTGCCGGCATTAATTTCCTCTTCAAGAAAAACGGTGTGGAATTAATCAGCGGAACTGCTAAAATCATGAGTGAAAATTCAGTATTGGTCGACAACAGATTGCTGGAAACAAAAAATATCCTCATCGCCACAGGCTCAAGACAGGAAAAAATAAATGCAAAATTACCCGAAGGATTGGTTGTGGAAATTGCCGATTTATTCAGGGACAGGGAAATTCCTGAAAACATTGTTGTGTTGGGACAAAATACTGTTGCTGTTGAGCTGGCACAATTTTTTAATCTGATAGAGAAAAAAGTCACTCTTTTAGTTCCCGGCAGTAATATCATGCCTTTGGCTGATTCTTATGTAAGAGAATACATGAAAAACCTGCTGACAAAAAGCGGCGTTAAAATCATTTACGATGTGGATGATAACTTAAGTGGTTTTCAATATAAAGATGGCGCTTTGGTTTCGAAAGATATGAATATTCCATGTGATTTTCTGCTGAACAGCAAAATGCGCAAAGGGACATTACCTGAATCTGATATCAATTTAACGATAGAAGACGGATTCATCAAAACAGATGATGATTTCACCACCAATTTCCCATCCGTTTATGCCATTGGTGATGTAAACGGAAAGAGTTTCTATGCCCACATTGCTTCAGCAGAAGGTTTACACGTAGTCAATCATATCAAAGGCATTACAGAAAAGATAGATCTGAAGAAATTCCCATTGAATATGTATACCGTTCCTGAGGTTGCCCAGATTGGCGAAACAGAAGACGAACTGAAAGCAAGCGGAGCTGATTATAAAGTGAGTGAATATTCCATGTTCGCCAACGGAAAAGCCATGATAGAAGGAGAAAACACCGGATTTGTAAGAATATTGTCAGATACAAAATACGGAGAAGTATTAGGTGTTCAGATAGTAGCATCCAACGCTACAGATATGATAGCAGAAGCCGGCGCATTCATGCAGGTAGAATCTACAATTTATGATATTGCTAAAACCGTTCATGCCCATCCTACCATTTCCGAAGTATTTATGGAAGCAGGGATTGAAGGTTCGAAATAATTAGCAATTAGCAATTAGGTATTAGGAATTAGGAATTAATTAGGAATTAGGAATCAGAAATTAGGAATAAAAATCACTTAGTGTCTTTGTGCCTTTGTGGCAAAATTAACTTTGCTTCTTAGTGCCTTTGTGGCAAAAATTAGTGTCTTAATAATATGGAATTCGCGCTTACTGCATATAATTTACCTGATTATGAGATTTTCAAGCAACCTCAGTCTGATTATGAATTCAGCCTATGGCAGCCTAACCAGACTTATCTTATTTTAGGGCAGAGCAATACAGCCGAAAATTCGCTTTATCTGGATAAAGTTCTTGCAGATAAAGTAATAGTGATGAAAAGGCCTTCAGGTGGAGAAACCGTGATACTTACGCCCAAAACGCTGGTAATATCTGCGGTTTGCATCAATCCTGAAATAAAAAATGCTCATCGTTTTTTCAAATATTTTAATGATCTTATCATTAAGGGGCTTACTTATGCTGACGTACAGAATGTTGGTCATAAAGGCATATCTGATTTAGCCATAGGCGAAAAAAAGATTTTGGGTTCATCCATTTACAGCAAAAGGGAAAAGGTTTTTTATCATGCCGTACTTAATGTGTCTGAAAGTGTTGAAATCATAGATAAATACATCAGGCATCCCAAACGCGAGCCGGATTACCGTAAAGGAAGAAATCACAGCGAATTTGTAACTTCTATTATGCAGCATTATCCTGATATTACAATACAAAAGCTGATCGAAAATCTAAGGAAATCCATGCAGGAATTCAATTAATCTGAGACAATTAACTAAACCTAACAGTTTTTAAAAATATGGAAGGTTTGAACTCCAATATATTTTCAGCTTTAAAGAACTTTAAAAAAAACATTTTGTTATATTACAATATGCTTTGTGATTATTGACTGTATCAATTGTGAACAATAAAAAAATATCTAATAACAAACTAATGAAAAAACATTTTGTTATACTCATTACAATATGCTGGGCACTTACTTCATGTGCACAGCAGGAGAAAGGAAAATCAAGCATGAATTACAATAAATTGACACCCGAAGAAGAAAACGTAATCATTAACAAAGGCACCGAAAGGCCTTTTACCGGGAAATATTATCTTACAAAAGACCAGGGAACTTATGTTTGCAAACGCTGCAATGCACCTTTGTACCATTCGTCTGACAAGTTTGAATCGAGCTGCGGCTGGCCGAGTTTCGACGATGAAATTAAGGGAGCTGTAAAACGGGTTTTGGATGCTGACGGTCATCGTACCGAAATCATCTGTGCCAAATGCGGTGCACATTTAGGCCATGTTTTTGAAGGCGAGGGTCTGACACCTAAAAACATCAGGCATTGTGTAAACTCCATTTCCATGAATTTTATTCCGGCAAGTGATAATAAAACAGATACAGCCATTTTTGCAGGCGGTTGCTTCTGGGGTGTTGAATATTTTTTCCAGAAAGAAGCAGGGGTAATTTCAACTGAAGTTGGTTATATCGGCGGTCATACCATGAATCCTTCCTATAAGGATGTTTGTGGCCACAATACCGGCCATGCCGAAGCTGCCAGAATAATTTTTGACCCTGAAAAGACCAGCTTTGAAAAACTGGCCCGACTATTTTTCGAAATCCATGACCCAACCCAAATGGACAGACAGGGACCCGATGTAGGAGACCAATACCGTTCTGAAATATTTTACATGAATCCGGAACAAAAAGAAATAACGGAAAAACTGATAAAGTTATTAAAGGATAAAGGCTTCAAAGTAGTAACGAAGTTAACCAAAGCAACTACTTTCTGGAAAGCTGAGGATTATCACCAGCAATATTATGAGCATAAAGGCAATAAGCCTTATTGCCATGGCTATACCAAGAGGTTTTAGATCTAACTTAACAATAAGTAGGATATCTGATTTTTTCAACTTATCAATCTCTGTGCAGCTCTGTGTCTTCTCTTTAATCCTCTGTGTAATATAAATTAATAATTTACACAGAGTTACGCAGAGTAAAATAAGAGGTTCACAGAGAGAACCTTTAGACAGTTTACTTTTGTTTTATGAAATCACTGATTTTACAATTTCAAATGTTTCAGCTGCAGCTGCATCCATTACTGCAGAAATACTTGCAGGCATACCTGCAGCCATAGCAGCGGTATTTATCAGTGCGATATAAGCCTTACCGTCTTCTTTTTCATAAACAGAAATACGGCAGGGCATCATCACTGATACTATCCTTTCATCATTTTTCTCCAGCATGGCACCTGAGAATTTTGGTTTGCAGATTTCAATAACCTGGACAGGTCTTACTTCTTTACCTGCTTTTAAAAGCGATTGCTGCAGATTATGGGTTGCAGGATTTTGCCATTCCATTTTAATGGCGGCTTCAATAAGTTTTTCGACTGTGGTAGCCACATCAAATGGGCTCAGTTGCTCGATGATAAATTGATTTGCACTCATATTTTTTGTTTTTTGCCACGAAGGCACTAAGACACAAAGTTAATAAATTAAGTATAGCGAATTCGTGTATAATTATTAAAATCTTCCTTCTTAGATACAGTTATTGTTTTATTTTGCCATGAAGACACTAAACACAAAGTTAAATCAAAAATGATGTATTCGTGAATATTAATTAATCCATTTCTTTTGCAATCGCTACGGCTGCGATGGTTCCATCAGCTACTGCCGTTGTAATTTGTCTGTATTTCTTGCTGATAACATCCCCTACTGCATAAATATCCTTCATGCTGGTACGCATATCTTCATCGGTTTTGATATAACCCCATTGATCCAGCTTAAGTTTATCCTTAAACAGTTCAATATTGGGTTTCATGCCGATAAAAACAAATACGCCGTCACTTATTAATTTACTCGTAGTTTTTGTTTTCAGATTTTCAACTTCAGTAATTATCTTATCACCTTCCCTTACAAAGCCTCTGGGCTCATGTTCGAAAAGTGTGGAAATTTTAGGATTGGCAAATAATTTTTCCTGTGCCTGTTTGTTGGCCGTAAAAGCATCAAACTGATGTACCATGGTGATTTTTTTGGCAAATTTGCTGATAAAATCAGCCTCTTCTACTGCTGAATTTCCGCCGCCAACAATTACAACATCCTTATCATTATAATATTTGGCATCGCAGGTGGCACAATAGGAAATGCCTTTTCCTTTCAGCTCTTTTTCTCCGGGAACACCCATTAAATTAGGTGAAGTTCCGGTTGCAATGATAATCTTTTTAGCTTTTACTGTTTCAAATTCATCAATGATGACTTCTTTCTTATCCAGATCAATTTTGTTGACATCAACCGCCACTTTATAAACACTACCGCATTGTTTGGTCTGTTCCGACATATTATGCGACAACATATAGCCGGGTTGTGGCTCAATAAAGCCAGGATAATTGGAAACTTCATGGGTTGTGGAAACCTGACCACCGGGTAATGCAATATCAATAAGCACTGTATTTATTTTCGACTGGCAAAGGTAAAGTCCTGCAGTTAATCCGCCTGGACCAGCACCCAGTATCATCACATCATATTCAGAAATGCTGGATTTTAAATGAGACTTTATTTCTTGTTGCCTGGATTCTGACAACATATTATCCAGTTCCTTAATAATTTCGCTGCGTTTAATTCCTCCGCTGAGCATATTGCCTACTTGTTTTCCATTATCAAAAAACAATAAGCTTGGCGATGATTTTACACCCAGTTGTTCGGCCAGTTCCCTGCTTTGCTGACGGAAAATCTTTAAAAACTTAATATCTTCGCCATACAATTTCGATAAACCTTCAAATTTTGGAGCAACAGCCTCGCAGGGAGGACATTCTGTTGAGTAAAAATCAAGTACTACTTTTCCTCCTTTGATAACTTCTGATTCAAATTCAGATGCATTAATTTCCTTCATTTTATTATTTTTTGCCTGTCATTAAAAAGACAGGATATGTTTTTTTCTGATTGTTTTCAAAAAGTTTTTCTATACTTAAACAAGTTTTATAGTCAAGGAAGGTAAAACCATTTTCTGTAAAATGCTTTTCCATAACGTCTTTTGCAAAGCCAAAATGGCCGTTAAATTCAGGATCATGAGAATGGAAACTGCCGTCTTCCTTATCCAGATCAGCAATACATAAATAGCCGCCGGGATTCAGCATTTCGTAAAACTCATGCATCACCTTGCTTACATCATCCACATGATGCATGGCCATGGAAGTAAAAATCACATCAAATTTCTTCTCCTTATATTCTGAAGTTCCCAAATCCAGCAATAGCGGATGGAAATTCTTAATATTTTCCTTTTCGATTTTTGTGTTCAGCATTTCAAGCATGCCTTTGGAAGTATCAGCCAGGGTTATATTTGCAAAATCTTCCTGCAGGAAATAGCTCAGCAGACCGGTTCCGCAGCCATACTCAAAAGCCTCAGCTGTTTTGGCAGGTTTAACAAAATTACGGATTTCATCAGCTATTGTTTTAGCTCTTTCTATAAATAAGGGATTATCATCCCAGGTTTTTGCTTTTTCGTCGAAGGTCATTTCAATATTTTATTAATTTTCGAAATAGGCTGAAAATCCCAGTTCCAGCAATTCTTTTACAGGTCGGCAATCTGTAGAACAGACTTTTCCAGTCCTGTTTTTGGCAACTGAGCCACAACCACCACCGCAAGCCAGCTGCATGCTACAGTCATTGCATTCTGCTATGGCTGTTACATCGCGGCTTTCCCATTCATTGATCATTTCCTCTTTTCTGCTTACTTCCGGAAAGAAAGTACCTAATGCTTCGTCAGCTTTACCAACCGTGGCAGTACAGGAATAAATATGTCCGGTATAATCAAATGCCCACTCTGTTTTGCATGCCGGACAGGCATCAAACAAAGGATCAGGTAAACTGTCATTTTCCGACAGAAATTTTGATATGGAATACGCAGGTTTATGAAATTCAATAATATTTGGATGCTGTTTTGTCAGATTGTAAATACTTTCGTAAAGAGATATTCTGGAAAACAATTTTTCAGAAGTGGCCTGACAATGATGCAGTTCATAATTCCGGCCCAACTGGGTTTTGAAATTCGCATCCTCAGTCCATCCTTTATCAATGGCAAACTGAGCCATCACAGGTAATTCACTGATATTTTCCTTATCCACCACCATGCGTAAATTAACCGGAATATTGTTTTGTAAACAGGCATCAATTCCTTTTACTATTTTTTCAAAAGTAGCACCGCCACCTTTTAAGAAACGGCGTTTATCATGCACATCCCCCACTCCGTCCAAAGTAATCTGGATTTCCCTGATCCTGGCTGACTTCAGTAAATCAATATAATTTTCAAGCGTATAGCCATTGGTAACAAAACAAACTTCAAGATTATACTTATTTGCTTGCTTGAGAAAATAGGCAATCAGGTTCTTTTGCTTAGGTGAATTCAACAAAGGTTCACCGCCAAAAACCGTCAGATACTTTTTGCGGTCAGCAAATTCTGATTTAATGTAACTGAAAAATGCATCAATAATTTCTTCCGACAAGGCAACATCAGTATACTGGTATTCATCCTGATAGCAATAGGAACAGGCAAAATTACAACTGTAATT
Organism: Bacteroidota bacterium; assembly: GCA_026391675.1. Classification (GTDB taxonomy): domain Bacteria; phylum Bacteroidota; class Bacteroidia; order Bacteroidales; family JACABE01; genus JACABE01. The sequence goes on along the minus strand of JAPLDQ010000004.1, from coordinate 139,131 downwards.
CGGTACAAAAAACAGCTGAACTTCATCATCATCCCTGCTATCTATAAAATCAAGGTATTTTGACTGATATAAAAGATTTTCTTCTTTTTCATCCACCCAATATGCCTGAGTTGACAGCTGTTCAATAAAAGCTTCAGAAACCTCCTTGCCATTTATCAGATTTTTTATCATTTCAGCTTCTTCGGGCGTCACAATATCGGCACTTCCGCTTAAAAGATTGACAATAAAATAATTGTCACTATCCTTTATCTTTGAAAAAATATTGTGTTTGGAGAAGATCATTGCTTTTGGGTATTCAGTAAATGGATTGCTTATTATTCTTGGTTAATTGATTAATCGTGGCAACCAACTACAGTTTTAGATGTTTTGGCACAGCATTGCGCTTGTTTTTTTGTAACTTCTTTTTCTGCTTTTCTTTTTACTAATGTTTTCATCTTATAAATTTATTTTTAATTATATTTTTTATTTCTATTTCCTAATTCCAGATTCCTAATTCTTAACTCCCGCAACCACACGCACATCCTACTATCTTTTTCCCCGCAATGGTAAAACTCACCACTTCTGCATTCCCTTTGGCATAAGGCGAGGATTCTTCTATAATCTGAACAGTTTTAAAACCTGCCTGACTCAATTGTATCATGTATTCAATTTTGGTAACTGCTCCTGCCCAGCATTCAGCAACAGCAACAGCATCGTTTTTAAATTCGTCAGCAATAACATGCGTTGAATAAATATCACTGATTACGAATCTACCACCAGTCTTTAAAATACGGTAAATTTCATTCCATACAGCTTGTTTATCAGTTGCATGATTCAGCGTGCAGTTCGAAATTACAAGATCAGCCACATTATCGGGTAAATCAATTTTCTCCAGTTCACTCTTTATAAACTTAACATTACTTATGTTAAATTTCATTGCATTTATTCTTGCTTTTTCGAGCATACCATCAGCAATATCAATACCATAAGCAAATCCGGTTTCCCCAACCAGTTCAGCCATACGAATTACATCCGTTCCACGACCGCTGCCCAAATCAACACAAACTTCACCTAACTGAGGTTCTGCATAATTCAATGCGCCGCCACAGGAAAGGCAAGCATCCGATCCGGCTAATTCACTGTATCTTTTATCAATTTCTTTTATTTCCATCTCAATTCAATATTACAATAAATTTAGCAGGAACTACAGGGTCTGTTTACTAAAAAATAGCCCAATGCACTACCGAAGACAATACTTGAAAATGGATTGCTGGCAATGCCACAGGCTCCGGTAGTACAGCCTTCAAAATGATAGTAAACATAACCAAGTATTCCACCAATAATAATGGCTGATGCCGGTTTCCAGAACCATGATGAGCGGATGATTTCCTTAAATGTCTTAGGTCTGTTGTTTTCGCATGTTTCTGCCATTATTTTTTGCTATTTGTATGAATTCCAAAAGGTAAATATAACGGACAAAAAGATAACAGACTCGTCAGTAAAAATACGATGGCTAAAATCATTAAAATGATTCCCAAGGTTCCTGATATTACATTTGTAAAGAATAAAATTCCAATTACAACAGCGATAAGTATTCTGACTACTTTATCAACTATACCCATATTCTTTTTCATAATTTTTAAAATTTAAGATTAATAATTAATTGTTTTCATTCAATTGTTTCAATAAAAAGTCTTTTTGCTTGACACCTACAAAGCGGTTGATTTCTTTACCATTTTTAAAAAGTATCATAGTAGGTATGCTTCTTACACTATATTTTGATGCAGTTTGCGGGCTTTCTTCCACATTTAACTTGCCTATTCTGGCATCACTCTGATTTTCATCAGCAACTTCATTGATTATTGGCCCCAATAATTTACAGGGCATGCACCAGGCAGCCCAAAAATCAACCAGAACAACACCTTTGCTGATTTGCTGCTGAAAATTCTGATCATTCAGATGCATTACATTGGCATTATCTTCAGCTAAAGGTGTATTTTTTATTTTCCTGTAGGAATAATAGATATAATAGGTGAAAATTGCCAGTCCTGAAAATAATACGATTAAGGTTGTGTTCATGTTATGATTTTATTAAACCGATACAAAATTAACCTAATTAATAATCTCTTTTAAAATTAAGGCACACAATACAACAATAAGATAATTGAAATGAAATAAGTTTTTTATTGATGTAAAACAAGTTTTAAAGGACTTAGCTTATAGTTCATTTAAAATATTAAATTCTGTTTTTATTAAAGGAGTTATATGTAAAGATAAATAATCTATATTCAAGTAATTTAACAAGCAACAAATTACTGGAAATGAATATTTTAGATTATTTTTTGTAATCTTATCTGGAAACCACAACTTTTTTTACATAATCTTTGCTTCCGGATCTGATTTTGAGGAGATAAATTCCTTCAGGAATTTTTTCAACCGGAATTTCGGTTAAACTGCTCCTTCCTTTATTGTCATATATAATTTCGCCCAGAATATTGTACAATAAAATACGGATTTCAACAGCTTTATCTGAATTGGATTTAATGCTGATCTTATCTTTTACAGGATTGGGATAAATGCTGAATGGATTTTCAACGCTTTTAATATTCTCCAGGCCTGCAGTATTTGTAGCATGCAATATAAATGTAACAGTATCACCTGTTTCAGATAAACCTTCAGTTAACAATACTTTTGCAGTAACGCTTACAGGGATATTTCCGGTTCTGAAATGGGCTCCTGCCCAGCCATGCCCACCTGGTGCAATTATTGGAAAACTTCCGGTTAATGGGAATCCGGTATAACAAATTCCTGAGGCACAGAAATCAAAATATGTACCACCGGTAGTATCATATTGAAGAGTTCTCCAATGCATCTGCAATGAATCAGAAGTAGTATTATTTATATTGACACTATAATATGCAATTAAATTAAAGTCCTGATATACGTTAATTGTATCTGAAGGTGTTATTGTATACTGAGCATTGCTATTATATGAAGTTTGCATCGCAAATGCAAAAAGAAAAAATATAATGAGAATTTTGTTTCTATTCATAATGCAAAAATAATAAATATCAAGAGAAAAATCTGAATATATAACTTATCATAATAATTTATAAGATAACTATCTCATAACTAATTTCCATCGCTTTTTTATACATAGCTGAAACCCCGCAATATTTTTCCTGTGATAACTCAATCGCTTTTTTTAATTTTTCAATATCCAGATCTTTCCCTTTAAATTGATAAATAATATGAATATGAGTATAAACTTTAGGATGTTCTTCCGTTAAATCGGCTTCAACTTTAATATCAAAACCATCCAATTCAACCTGCATTTTCTTTAATATAGATACAACATCCATTCCTGTGCAACCTGCCAGTGCAGCCAGCATTAATTCTTTAGGTCTTGAGCCTGCATTTTCTCCACCAACTGCAACCGCTGCATCCAGCATTATAGGGTGTCCGCTAACATTAGCACTAAATTTCATATTACCGGCCCATGATGTATTAACAATATTTTTCATTTTATTCAATTTTAATTTAGTATTGCAAATTTACAATTAAAGCAAACATGAATTACATTTGTCATTTACTATTAAAACAACTATCTGAATGATTTGGCTCAATCTTTTTGTTAATTTTGATTAATTCTTATCTTTGTAAAAATTAAGATGACTATAAATGAAAATAATTGCTGAATCAGAACAATCCATTTACTGCGATATTACTGCTCCTTGTTTTTTATTGCTTAGCGAAAATGAAATCAACTTTATCAGAAAAAGCAAGACGATGGTTTATTTCAGGAAAGGTGAAAACCTTACCAAACAAGGTACTTTTGCTTCTTTTATACTCTTTATTGTTGATGGCATTGTTAAGCAATATATTGAAGGCGATTTAAACAAAAACTACAATCTCAGGCTTTATAAGACAGGAGAATTTATCGGATTATCAGCTATTTATAACGAAAACAGGTTTAATTATTCAAGTGTTGCCATAACTGATACCCATGCTTTTCTGATTGAAAAGGAAGCCATGCTGAATATACTGGAAAACAATGCTTTATTTGCATCAAAAATCATGAAAGCCTATTGCAGTCAGAATAACTTTTTATTCAATGCCTTGCGTAATGTAATTTATAAACAGATGAATGGCAAAATTGCAGATGCATTGCTTTATTTAGACAAGGAAACATATAATTCGTCCTCTGTTTTCCCTTATTTAAGCCGTAAAGATCTTGCTGAATTTGCTGGCACTTCTGTTGAAAGTGCAGTTAAAACCCTGAAAAACTTCGAAAAGGAAAATATTATTAAACTCGAAGAGAAAAATATTGTTTTGTTGGATAAAGAAAAGTTGGAAGAAATAAGCAAAAGAGGGTAATATTAAAAAACAAATAGAAAAGTATGCAAACCATTATAGAATTATTTGAAAAAAGTGTCAATAAATACGCCAAAAATCCATTACTCAGAGAAAAGAAAACAGATAAATATGAAGCCATAACTTATCAGGAAACCTATGATTTAGTAATCAGGTTTGCTGCAGGCTTATTGAGTCTTGGTGTTGAAAAAGGAGACCGGATTTCGCTGATTTCAGAAGGCCGCAACGACTGGTTAATCAGCGAACTGGCCATGTTATACTGCGGTGCGGTTAATGTGCCGCTTTCGGTTAAACTGATTGATGCTTCAGAAATAAAATTCCGTATCAATCATTCCGAAAGTAAATATATTATTGTATCACAGGGACAGGCAAAAAAAATCAAAGAGATCCGGCAGGAATGCCCCTTGCTTGAAAAGATCATATATCTGGACCCTCAGGAATCCTACAACGATGATGAAATCTATAAAGAGGGCATTTATGAAATGGGTGATGCGTTTTTAGCCAGTAGAGGAAGTGAGTTTGAAAAAAGAAAAGAAGGAATTCAAGCCAATGATTATGCAAATATCTGCTATACATCCGGGACAACAGCAGATCCAAAAGGGATTATCCTTACCCACCGCAATTATACGGCTAATGTCGAGCAGGCTTGTACCCTTATGACTATTCCCGAAGAATATTGTACTTTATTGATACTGCCATGGGACCATTCATTTGCTCACACTGCAGGATTATATAGTTTTATTTACAAAGGAGCCAGTATTGCTTCTGTTCAGTCAGGGAAATCGGCTTTGGATGCAATTAAGAATATTCCCATCAATATCAGGGAAGTTAAACCTAATCTTATTTTAAGTGTTCCGGCTTTAGCCAAAAACTTCAAAAAAAATATTGAAAAAAACATAAGTGATAAAGGAAAAGTGGCCGAAAATATGCTGAAAATCGGATTAAATATTGCTTATCTCTACAATGCTGAAGGCTGGAACAAAGGTAAAGGATTACGGTTTTTACTGCAACCCATGGTAAAACTTTTTGATAAAATTTTATTCAGTAAAATCCGCGAAGGCTTTGGTGGTAAACTGGATTTTTTTATTGGTGGCGGTGCTTTACTGGATATCGATTTACAACGATTCTTTTATGCCATAGGTATTCCAATGATGCAGGGTTACGGACTTTCTGAAGCTTCACCAGTAATTTCTGCCAATGCCTTGCACAAACATAAACTGGGATCATCAGGCTATCTGGTTACTCCTATTGAAGTAAAAATACTGGATAATGACAATAAAGAAATGCCTGACGGTGAAAAAGGTGAAATTGTGGTAAAAGGTGAAAATGTTATGCTGGCATACTGGAAAAACGAAACGGCTTCGAATGAAGCTTTAAAAGATGGATGGCTGCATACCGGTGATATGGGCTATCTTGACAAAGATGGTTTTTTACATGTAGTTGGTCGCTTTAAAAGTTTACTTATTGGCAATGACGGTGAAAAATACAGCCCTGAAGGTATTGAAGAACAGTTAACTGAACATTTGCCTTTTATTGAGCAAATTATGCTTTATAATAACCAGAATCCTTATACTATCGGATTAATTGTAATAAACAAAGAAGCAGTAAAACAATGGATAGCTCACAACAAACATCATCACCTGGTTACTACTGAAGAAAAAGCGAAACATTTCCTGCAACATTTATATGATGAAATACATCATATTAACAAATCAGGAAAACATAAATTAGTCTTTCCCGAAAGATGGTTACCGGCTTCCTTTATTGTCTTGGATGAAGCATTTACCGAACAAAACCGCATGCTCAATTCTACTATGAAAATGGTCAGAGGAAGAATAACAGAACATTACCAGAATGAAATTAATTATTTATACACTCCTGAAGGAAAAACTGTGAGTAATAATAAAAATATTAGTAGTATTAAAAAACTGATTGAAAACTAAAAAAATAATTTCAAATCATAAATATTAGCTAAAAATAATTTATACCTTTGTTAAAAATTTAACAAAAAATAAAAGTCTTAATAACCAATAAATTATATTAATATGAAATGTCCATGTTCTGAGATATATTATAAGAAATAATAGAATCATGGACATTCCATTGGCGAAACTTGAATGAATTTTATATAAATAAAACCATAACAATCAATAATTCAGTAATTAAAAAAACTTAAACAAATGAAAAAGCATAATTTTAACGCCGGACCTTGTATCTTACCTAAATCAGCCATTGAGAACACTGCAAAAGCTGTGTTGGAATTAGACGGAATCGGTATGTCTTTAATTGAAATCTCTCACAGAAGTAAAGAGTTTCAGGCAATAATGGACGAAGCTGTTGCTTTATTTAAAGAACAACTCAACATTCCTGAAAATTATCAGGTATTATTCCTGGGTGGTGGTGCCAGTCTTCAATTCTGTATGATTCCATTCAATCTGTTGAACAAAAAAGCAGCTTATCTCGAAACCGGAGTTTGGGCAAAGAAAGCCAATAAAGAAGCTAAATTATTTGGTGAAGTTAACATCGTTGCATCTTCTTCAGATAAAAATTTCAGTTATGTTCCTAAAACATATACTATTCCTGCTGATTCAGATTATTTCCATATTACAACCAATAATACCATATATGGGACTGAACTACATACCGATTTAGACAGTCCTGTACCTTTGATTGCTGATATGTCATCTGATATTTTAAGCCGTCCTGTTGACGTATCTAAATATGCCATGATCTATGGTGGTGCACAGAAAAACTTAGGTCCTGCTGGTGTTACTTTTGTAATTCTCCGCGAAGACATTTTAGGAAAAGTAGAAAGAGCCATTCCAACTATGCTTGACTACAGAACCCATATTAAAGAAGGTTCAATGTTCAATACACCTCCTTGTTTTGCTATTTTCACAGTTAGAGAAACTTTGAGATGGATTAAATCTTTAGGTGGTGTTGGCAAAGTTTATGAAATGAACAAAGCCAAAGCTAAATTATTATACGGTGAAATCGATCGTAACTCAATGTTTAAAGGTACTGCAGAAAAAGAAGACCGTTCACTGATGAATATTTGTTTTGTAATGAACGAAAAATATCAGGATAAAGAAGATGCTTTTATGGAACTGGCTAAATCAAGAGGAATGGTTGGTATTAAAGGTCATCGCTCTGTAGGTGGATTCCGTGCATCATGCTATAATGCATTGCCAATTGAAAGTGTTCAGGCACTGGTTGATTGCATGCAGGAATTTGAAAAAATGAATGCATAATTTAATTTTTATAAATTTTTAAAGACCTGTCAGGTTTTAATAAGCTGACAGGTTTTTAAAGATATTTCGTTTCTTTCTTTTAAAAGTAACAAAAACCAAAATAATATGACAAAAGTATTAGTTGCTACCGATAAACCATTTGCCAAAGTTGCAGTGGACGGTATAAGAAAAATTGTTGAAGATGCAGGTTTCGAACTTGTATTGCTCGAAAAATACACTTCACAGGCTGATTTTATCAAAGCTGTTGCAGATGTTGATGCAGTTATCATTCGTAGTGATATTGCTGATAAAGAAATTATTGAAGCAGGAAAAAATTTAAAGATTATTGTTCGTGCAGGAGCCGGATATGATAATATTGATCTTGCTGCAGCAACTGCCAAAGGCGTGGTTGCAATGAACACTCCCGGACAGAACTCAAATGCTGTGGCTGAATTAGCCCTTGGTATGACTGTAATGGCTGCCAGAAGCAATTATGACGGCTCATCAGGTACTGAATTGAGAGGCAAAAAGTTGGGCATACACGCATACGGTAATGTTGGTAAATATGTAGCTATGATTGCAAAAGGATTTGGCATGGATATTTATGCTTTTGACCCGTTTATAGCGAAAGAAGAAATTGAAAAAGACGGCATTAAATGTATTAATAACGTTGAGGAATTATATACTACCTGTCAGTATGTTTCTTTGCACATTCCTGCAAATGATAAAACAAAAAAATCCATCAATTATGACTTATTATCAAAAATGCCTAAAAATGCATGCCTGATTAATACAGCCCGTAAAGAAGTAATTAATGAAGAAGATTTGTTAAAAATATTTGCTGAAAGACCGGATTTTAAATATGTTTCTGATATTGAACCCGGAAATAAAGCCGATTTCGAAGCCAATTTTAAAGGTCGTTACTTCTTTACACCTAAGAAAATGGGTGCTCAGACATCAGAAGCTAATGTTAATGCAGGATTAGCAGCTGCAAATCAGATTGTTAAATTCATTAAAACCGGCGACAAAACCTATCAGGTAAATAAATAAACCAAAGTCAGAAGGTAGAATTCAGAAATTAGAATTCTACCTTCTAACTTCTATCTTCTGAATTTTATTTTTATGTCCATACTTCATTTATTAGCTTCCGTTCAGGGTTTAAGAGGCAGCGAAGCCAACATCAGACTGGCAAAAGATATTGCCGCATCAAATAATAAAGCTGCAGTAAAAGAATTAGTCGAAAACCTGAACAATAAAAACAAAAACATACAGAGTGATTGCATAAAAACCCTTTACGAAACTGCCTATATTAAACCAGAACTGATAGCAGATGAGTCTGCTGTCTTTATCAGCTTACTACAGAGCAAAAATAACCGTCTGGTTTGGGGTGCAATGTATGCCATATCCTGTATTGCTGATTTAAAGCACAAAGAAGTATATGCAGCGCTGGACAGCATCATGAAAACTGTAGCAAAAGGCTCTGTAATTACCATAGATAACGGAGTAGAAATATTATCCCGTTTAAACAAATATCCTCAATACACTAATACCACCGACCATTTGCTTATTGAACAATTATGGCAATGCCCGATTAAGCAATTGCCAATGTATATTGAAAAAGCTATTATTTCTATAAATAAGGTAAACAAGGAAATTTATATCAATCTGACAGAAAAGCGCAAAACTGAATGTGAAAGGGATACGCAACTTAAAAGGCTGGAAAAGTCCATAAAACAGATGATGAAAATTTAGTAAAATGATGAGCGGTTAAATTCTCATCACATATCATAGCTAACAAATATTTCTAATTTGCATTAAGTTTAGTATTTTTGCAAAGTAAATCAATCAGCTTATGATAAAAAAAATAACTATACTCCTATTTTTAATAATAATACTCCAAACTAATCTAAAATCGCAGGATAACAGAAACCAACTTCCTTCACTTTTATCAAATGCATATTTTGATGTTAATATCGGTTATATTGATTATCCTTTCACCAATTCCCATCTGGAATCCGGTTTTACTGCAAAAACCATAAAAGTTCCCCATCCGGCAGTAAGACTTACATTATTTGGCTATCGGTTCAATAAGTATTTATCTGCACAAATCAGCTATATGCGTCCTGTAAACTGGATTGAATTTAACAATATAACAGGCGATACCATTAGTATAAACCATTCCACTGCTATGAATGTAGGGGGTTTAACATTAAAAGTACAGTATCCGCTTTCTACTAAATTTTCATTATTTGCTGAAGGTGGTCTTGCTATAGTTACCCGTCATGGTTTTGGAATGCCCAAAGTTGAACTTAAAGATGCCAATTATGCTTCAATATTGTTAGGAGGTGGTATTAAATATCATTGTAATAAAAAATGGGATTTGGTATTAAGCACTACCTACTCTCCAGCAAATTCGGCAGAAAAACAGCCCTATACCATTTTTCATGCGGTCGGATTTACCTATAATATGCATGCTATTTCACAGGATAAAATCAATGAGAATATAAAAGCAGCTTATATATTTCCTCATCATTTAATACAATTGGCATATTCAACCAATGCTTTCAGTTATGGTGTAAACCGGTTATTTTCTGATGAAGGAATCCCAATTTTCTGGGGAGGTAAAATATTTATTGAACAGGGAATTTCTTTAAGTTATCAGCAGAATATTTTCCATACAAAGAAAGTATTTTCTTTAGATTGGGGCTCTAATGCATCTTTTTGGAGAACCAATATCAATAAAGAAAATTTCTATACACTATCTGTATTCCCGGTACTTAGATTTACCTTCCTTCGCACTGATAATGCAGATTTTTATTTCAATTATTCAGTAGCAGGGCCAACTTTTATCTCAAGAATTAATCTGGATGAACATATCAGTGGTAAAAATTTCACGTTTCAGGATTTTATGGGCCTAGGATTTTATGCCGGTAAAAACAGAAAGTTTAATTCAGAAATTAAAATTATTCATTATTCCAATGGCAATATTTTTACATTAAATCCGGGAATAACTATTCCGTTAACATTTAATATTGGTTATACTTTATAATAAAATTATTAATAAAGGATGATGATAAAAAAAAGGCTGAATCAAATAGAATCAGCCTTTTTTCAATCAAATTAATCAAATTTATCCCAAGTAAGTTTTTAATATCTTAGATCGGGAGGTATTTTTAAGCCTGCGTATGGCTTTTTCTTTTATCTGGCGAACCCTTTCGCGGGTTAAATCAAATTTTTCTGAAATTTCTTCTAGAGTTAAATGCTGGCATCCGTTTAATCCGTAAAAATAGCGGATAACATCAGCTTCACGCTGTGTAAGTGTACAAACAGCTCTTTCGATTTCTTTGCATAAAGAATCATAAAGCAATTCGGTTTCGGGTGTTGGATTATCATCTATTTTAAAGACATCCAGCATCGTAGTATCTTCTTCCTGAACCAATGGTGCATCCATAGAAAGATGTTTACCTGAATGGCGCATGGTATCTCTTACTTCATGTTCTGAAATCTCCAATAAGTTAGCAATTTCTTCATCGTTTGGCGGACGTTCAAACTCCTGCTCCAGATGTGCTGATGCCTTTTTGATTTTATTTATAGATCCCAGTTTATTCAACGGAAGCCTAACAATTCTGGATTGTTCAGCCAGTGCCTGTAAAATGGATTGACGAATCCACCATACAGCATATGAAATAAATTTAAAACCTCGGGTTTCGTCGAAACGTTGGGCTGCTTTAATTAATCCTAAATTTCCTTCATTAATTAAATCGGGTAAACTTAAGCCCTGATTCTGATATTGTTTTGCCACAGATACCACAAAACGTAAATTAGCTTTGGTAAGCTTCTCCAGTGCTGCCTGATCTCCGGCACGTATTTTTTGTGCTAAAATAACCTCTTCCTCAACAGATATTAGTTCTACACGCCCGATTTCCTGCAAGTATTTATCAAGCGATGCGAGTTCACGATTGGTAACTTGTTTGGTAATTTTTAACTGCCTCATTTGTATTTTTAATTATCTTAAGCCTATTCTATAACGTTTTTAAATAAAATATGTTTCAATTTTAATGTAAAAAAATAAAAATTAAAATGCTGCACTTTTAACTATCAAAAGTACAGCATCTTATATATTATAATAAAGTTACTGATTTCTTTCAGGACGAGGTAATAATACTTTACGTGAAAGTTTTAACTTACCTGTTTTTTTGTCAATTTCAATTAACTTAACCAGAATTTTATCTCCAACTTTTAATACACTTTCTACATTTTCTAAACGAGTCCAGTCAACTTCTGAAATATGAAGCAAACCATCTTTACCCGGCATAATTTCAACAAAAGCACCAAATGGCTGTATATTTTTTACAACACCATCATAAATTGCATCAATTTCAGGAATGGCAGTAATCGCTTTAATTTTAGCAATTACAGCATCAGTACATGCTTTGTCAACAGCAACGATATCAATAATTCCGAATTCGCCAACTTCTTCAATAACAATAACTGCACCGGTTTCACGCTGCATTTCCTGGATAATCTTTCCACCTGGTCCTATAACTGCACCAATGAATTCTTTTGGAATTGACATTTGAACAATACGTGGTACATGAGGTTTATAATCTTCGCGTGGTTCAGAAATAACTTTAGTCATTTCGCCCAAAATATGTAATCTGCCTTCTTTTGCCTGAGTTAAAGCTTCAGCCAGCACCTGATGTGATAAACCGTCAACTTTGATATCCATCTGGCAGGCAGTAATACCATCTTTGGTACCTGTTACTTTAAAATCCATATCACCTAAATGATCTTCATCGCCAAGAATATCAGATAAAACAGCATATTTTCCTGTTGTAGTATCAGTAATTAAACCCATGGCAATTCCTGAAACCGGTTTTTTAATTTTAACACCTGCATCCATTAATGCCAGAGTACCAGCACAAACTGTTGCCATTGATGAAGAACCGTTAGATTCTAAAATATCTGAAACAATACGAATAGTATATGGATTTTCTTCGCCCAGTGGTAAGGTGAATTTTAATGCTCTCATCGCTAAGTTACCATGACCAACTTCTCTACGGCCTGTCCCTCTGTTCATTTTAACTTCACCTGTTGAGAAAGATGGGAAATTATAATGTAACAAGAATTTATTTTTCCCTTCAAATATAACGCCATCAATCATTTGTTCATCCAGTTTTGTTCCTAAAGTCACAGTGGTTAATGATTGGGTTTCGCCTCTTGTAAAGATAGCTGAACCATGAGCAGATGGTAAATAATCAACTTCGCCCCATATAGGTCTGATTTCATTCAACTTACGGCCATCTAAACGTGATCTTTCATTTAAAATCATTTCTCTGACTGCATCTTTGTGAATGTCATGGAAATAACGTGAAATCTGAAATTTTTGTTCTTTTTCCTCGTCTGTTAAAGTATCAACAAATTCAGTCTTAACGGCTTCAAAAGTTTCTGATCTTAAATGTTTATCAGCTATACCCTGTTTTGCAATGGCATATAATTTATCATAAACAGCCAGACGCATTTTTTCTTTGAATTCAAAATTGTTGTTTTCGTGGCAATATTCTCTTTTTACAGTTTTGCCAACCATTTCAGTTAATTCTAACTGTGCTTTGCATTGAATTTTTATAGCATCATGTGCAACTTTAAAAGCTTCAATCATATCTTCTTCCTGTACCTCTTTCATTTCACCTTCTACCATCATGATATTATCAAAGGTAGCAGCTATCATTAAATCAAGGTCAGCATTGGCTAAGTCAGTTATAGTAGGATTAACTGTAAATTCGCCGTTAATTTTAGCAACACGTACTTCGGATATAGGACCGTTAAAAGGAATATCAGAAACAGCAATTGCTGAAGAAGCAGCCAAAGCAGCTAATGCATCGGGTGCAGTATTTTTATCGCCGGAAATCAATGTAATTAACACCTGTACTTCGGCATGGTAATCACTTGGAAACAATGGACGCAAAGCCCTGTCAACCAATCTGGATACTAATATTTCATATTCTGACGGACGGGCTTCTCTTTTAAAGAAACCACCCGGGAATTTCCCCAGAGCAGCATATTTTTCCTGATAATCAACTGAAAGTGGCATAAAATCAACATTTTCAGCTGCATCTTTTTTTGCAACAACAGTTGCGAGTAACATGGTATCGCCCATTTTAACAACGGCAGCTCCATCAGCCTGTTTGGCCAGTTTTCCTGTTTCGATGGTAATAATTCTACCATCACTTAATTCGATTTTTTTTGTAACTACTTGCATATTCGCATTTTATGTTTATTTCAATACAAAAAAAGGCAATTATAAGTCTAATTGCCCTTTATGTCTTGTGTAAAAAATAACTTGACTTATTTTCTAATTCCTAATTTTTTGATAAGCTCTCTGTATCCTTCGATATTTCTGTCTTTCAAATAAGCCAACAATTTACGTCTTTTACCTACCAACAATACCAACGAGCGTTCTGTAGCGTAATCTTTTCTGTTAACTTTCAGATGTTCGGTTAAATATTTTATTCTGTGTGTGAATAAAGCTATTTGTCCTTCGGTCGAGCCAGTATCAAATTCTGATTTACCGTACTCTTTAAAAATTTCTTTTGTATTTTCTGTTTTAAATTGCATATTCTAAGATATATTTTGTTTGGTCTTAAAATTGAGTTTGCAAAGATAAGCATTATTTTTAATTCTAAAATGATTTTGATACATTTTTTTTACTTTATTTCCACATTTTATTAAACAACTGTATTTCTGATTAATAGAATACAAATTTAACTATTTATATTTGTTTACTGCCATTTTTCCGGTAAAATTTTTATACTTTTACAGTATTAAATCAAAAATTACTCATGAAATGCCCACGAGTAAATCTTGCACTCAAACCATGAATGATTATTTGGGCATTGATTTGTAAATTTGAATAATACCAAAAAAATAAACAAATGAATATCATCATAACAGGAAGCAGTCGTGGAATTGGCTTAGAACTCGCAAAACTTTTTTGCAAAGATAATAATAATACCGTAATCGGTATTTCCAGAACAAAAACGGCTAATAACACAATTAAATTTGGAATGAATTCAGATTTCATTCCTATGGAATACGATATTTCAATTATCAACAACGACTTTAAAGAAAGAATTTTAACTCATTTTGATACTATTGATATCCTGATCAACAATGCTGGTTATCTTGTAAATAAACCATTTAAAGAATTAACGGATACTGATTTTGACAATATGTTTACCGTAAATGTTAAAAGTGTATTTAAAATTATACAACAACTATTGCCGAATTTCTCTCAAAAATCACATATTGTCAATATAAGCAGTATGGGTGGGTTTCAGGGAAGTGCAAAATTTAAAGGTCTCTCATTGTACAGCAGCAGCAAAGGGGCTTTAAATACGCTTACAGAATGCCTGGCAGAAGAGTTAAACGAGAACAACATCAGCATTAACAGCCTTTGCTTAGGAGCAGTAAATACAGAAATGCTTAGAGAAGCCTTTCCCGGATATGAAGCTCCTTTACATGCCAATGAAATGGCGGTATTTATCAAAGAATTTGCTGAAACTGCCCACCATTACCTGAATGGTAAAATAATCCCGGTTTCAATCTCCACACCATAATAAAAAGGATTGACATTTGCCAATCCTTTTTATTAAATTTAAAAATTAAAATTTATTCAGTAATTATAATTTTTTCAGTATGCTGGGTTCTTCCAGTATTCATTCTAACAAAATAAACACCTGGTGTTAATCTGCCTTCAGTTGATATAGGTAAACTATAAGTGCCTGCAGCCTGATTTTCATCAAATAATACATTAATCAATTTTCCTGTAACATCAAATAAACTGATGGTAACATCAGCTATTGATGTTAAAGTATAGTTTATTTTGCTTTGATTTGTTACCGGATTAGGATAAATTGTGAAATCAGCCGGTTTCTGAACATCAGCAACACCAACTGCAGGAACCCAATCAAGGGTTATAGCTGTAAGACTTCCTGTACCTGAAGTGTAATCAGCAGGAGCCTGATGATCTGTAACACTACCTTTAGTAAAACTAAAAGAGGTAACCAGTTTGCTTGACGATGCCCAAGCAAATTCAACCCAAACTTTATAAACGCCATCAGCAACAACAGCAGCAGCAACATCAGTTCCGTTCCATACAATTGATAAAGCACCATTTGCTGTCCTTGTACTACCTGCAGTTGCATCTACAATACTACTACCTGATTTACCGGTCCAGGTAGATAAATGATCATAATTACCGCTTGAGCACATTTTGTATTTGGTTTTAATAAATGTACCACTGTTGGTTTCAATCCAAACTGCAATACAATGTTTAGGTGAGTAGCCACCGGTTGAAGCAGTAGTGAAATTACAGGTTAATGTTCCGGCAGTTTGTGCAAACGACTGAACATTAATAAAGAAAATAGCCAAAATGGCTATTGATAATGAAATTGTAAATTTTCTCCTCATATTTTTTGTTTTTAAATTTGATTATGCAAATATAAATTTATTATTATATATTTTAGCACCGTAATATCACTTTTAACAAAAAAAATATTTTACTATTCAGCAAAAGTTATTTCAGATTAATTTGTCTTAATTTTGAAATTATTGATAAGATTTATTCCCAATTATTAATTTGTTCTGAATATAAAAAACTAAATTTGCATTTTTAACCAATTTCTATGAAGAAAACTACTACTTATTTATTTGAAACTATAATTGTATTTCTGTTTATTTTTCAATTTCCCCTTTCATTAAAAGCACAAAATATTAAATATCAGCTAAGAGCTTTTGTATTAGACAGTTCATCATCCAGGCCTGTTGAATATGCGTCCTATAGTCTGGTAAACAAATCAAACAAAAAAGTAGCTTCCGGTGGGATTACTAATAATAAAGGCAGTATTCTTGTTGAAGATATTGAAAAAGGAAAATATCAGCTAATGATTTCATTTATTGGCTATATTACCTGTAAAATTGACGTTGCATTTGATGGCAATGCTCCAATGAAAAACATAGGAATAATCAGGTTAATTAAAAAAAGCATTGATTTAAACACTACTGAAATCAGGGGTGATGCTATCCCTGTTCAGGTAAAAGAAGATACGATAGAGTATTCAGCCTCGTCATTTGTTACCGACTCAAATGCAGTAGTTGAAGATCTGATAAAAAAACTTCCCGGAGTTGATGTGGATAAAGACGGTAACATTACTGCTTTCGGAAAAACAGTGACAAAAGTATACGTGGATGGTAAACCTTTTTTTGGCAATGATACCAAAACGGCTACTAAAAACTTACCTGTTGATATGATAGAAAAAATTCAGATTATTGACAAAAAATCTGATCAAAGTTTGTTCACTCAAATAGATGATGGAGATGTAGAAAAAGTACTGAATTTAGTTATAAAACCTGGAAAAAAGAATGGAATATTTGGAAAAGCCACTGCCGGAGTTGGAACAGAAGAAAGATATGATGGCAGTGCAATGGTAAACTGGTTTAAAGGCAGCAGACAAGTTTCATTTATAGGAACAGCAAACAATATCAATAATATCAGATTTACAGACTTTGTATCAATGGATCAGAGCAACAGATTAAGCGGCTCAATTAATTTTATGATGAGAGGCGGAGCAAGCGGAGGCTCAAGATTTTTTGGCGGTGGTGGTTCGGGCATTCCAAATATTAACGCAAATGGAATAAATTCATCCTGGTCAGCCGGGACAAATTTCAGAGATAGTATTGGTAAAAAAATCAGTTTTACAGGCAGTTATATGTTTACTGCTTCAGAAAATACCAAGGTGCAAACCAGCAGCCGGCAATCATTTGTAAAAGATTCATCTATTATTAACAACAATACAACCAATAGTGTCAGTTCCAATTACAACCATAATATCAATATGGAATTCGATTACAGAATTGACTCACTCAATTCAATTTTATTTACACCACGGATCAGGATTACAAACTCCAACAGTGATAATACAAGTATCTTTAATTCATTTGGTCCTTCAGGGATTGATTTTAATAAAGGTAACAGTATATCAACACGGGATAACCATGCTTTAAATTTATCCGGTGAATTGTTATTAAGACACCGGTTTGCAAAAAAAAGCCGTACTATTTCGCTTTCTGTTAAACCAACTTACAAAACCAGTATAACAGATGGTTATGATATTTCCAATAGCTTTTACTATTTAATGAACAGCTGGAGAAATGACAGTATCAATCAGAAGAAAAGAACTGAAGCTGATGAAAAAGGAATAGAAACAAGAATTTCATTTACAGAACCTTTATCTGAAAAAGTAATTTTAGAGCTTAATTATAACTTCTATATAAATAAAAGTAAATCAGACAGACAATCATTAAATTTTGATCCCATTACAAATGAATATTTCATTATTGATTCTACATATACAAACAACTATGAAAACACTTTTATTAACCACAGAATTGGAGCAAATATCAGAATATTCAGAAATTTATGGGATTATACTATTGGATTTGCTGTAGAACCTTCTTTAATCAGAAGTAACTCGCTTTTTAAAAATACATTATTAGAACAAAATGTAGTTAATTTCTCACCAATATTAAATATTAATTATAAGCCAAAAAAAGGAAGAAACTTAAGAGTCAGATACAGGGGAAATACAAGTCAGCCAAGTCTTACACAGTTGCAGCCGGTTCCTGACAATTCTAATCCACTTTATATCGTGAATGGCAATCCATATCTTAAACCTGAATTCAATAACAATTTGAATATCAGCTACAATAGTATGGATTTTGCATCAATGAATTTTATTTTTACCGGCATTATGGTTGATCAAACGATTAACAAAATTGCAAATAAAAATACGTATGATAGCTTAGGCAGACAAATTACAACTCCGGTTAATGTTAATGGATATTATGCAATAAATACTTTTGCCGGTTTTGGCAAACCTGTTAAGAAATTTATTATTAATTTAACCGGAAATGCCGGTTTTTCAAATAATATCAGTTTCTCAAATTCAAGAGAATATGCAACAAGAAACCTGATACTTGGATTAAACAGCAGATTAAATTATAATGGTAGTAAATTAATTGCAGCACCGATATTTAAAGTTAATTACACTAAAGCAATGTATTCTTTAAAAACCATGTCAAATACTGATTATACCAACTATACTCTTGGTTTTGATGCACAGTTGGAATTACCTTTTAGTTTTAAAATTGGCAGCGATATTCAGTATACTACAAACAAAGGCTATGGTTCAGGATATAATATAACTACAACTAACTGGAATGCTTTTATTTCAAAGCAGATTTTCAAAAACAAAAAAGGACAGATAAAACTTCAGGTATTTGATATTCTTGAAGATAATAAAAGCGTTTACCGTACAGTTACTGAAAATTACATTGAAGATGGAAGAGTTAATGCACTTTCAAGATTCTTTATGCTAAGCTTTTCTTATAGTTTCAGTAAGTTCAGCGGAAAAGAACCTGATCGTAGAGAAAGAATGATGGGTATGCCATCAGGTCGCGGAAGAGGTGACGACTTCTAATTCTTAAAAATACATTTCTTATTCCTGATCTTGTTTTTCTTCTTCAGGCTTCTTTTTATTTTTAGAGTAATAAACTGATATTGCAATGGATATTACTGCTAAAAACATAAAAGCCGATATTCTGTATATAATTCCAACATTAGCCAGATCAATTATAAACAGATATATTGCAGCAGCTATCATTGTAAATATTGCCATCCAACGGTATTTTATATTTTTCAATATAATACTGAAAATAAAATAAACCAATGCCATCAATGTCCATGATAAAGTTACAAACTGCATCGGAACAGCCTGATACAATGCAAACAGCATGATAATAAAGCCAATACTCAGATATGTATTTCGTAATAAATCTGTTTTAATATCCAATCTGTGACTTTGCAGGTTAATTATACGTGCAGTTACAATGGCTACCAAACCAAAAGAGAAGTTTGCGTAATGAATGGTATTAAAAGTAAAAAAATAAGCCAATATTAAAAACACAAATAAACCAAAATTCATTAAAACTATGATTTTTGAACGGAACCAGATAGCCATAGAAACAACAAGTAAACTTTGAATTGAAAGTAAGAAATAGACCAGTGGAAATCCAACTATGCCATAAATTGCAGTACTTACTGAAACAAAACCATATAATGCATAAAAAGCAGGTGTATATTTCCACTCTGATTTCTTTTTAAGAAACACCGAAAATATAATACAAATAACAAAAATTGATAGCAAAATTCCAACATAATTCGTCTTGTAAAAGCTAAGAATATACATGACGAGAATTAAAGTGAACAGTAAGCCGTTTACAAATATTGAAATAAATACAAATGCTTCCGGTATTGTATCTCTTCTTTTAAATAAAGTAATCATAGAGAAAGCAGATACACAGATAAATAAATAAGCAACAGTATATTGATCTATTGTATTTGCAGGGAAATTCGAATTTGAATTAACCTGAATTATATACCATACAGCAAATGAAATATACGATAATACCTGAGCCACTATAATCAGCTTCCACCAACTGTTTTTATACAACAAATAAACTGCATAAATTACAGAAAGTGTAACCATAGCCAGCATAAAATGAGTTGTATTACTTACATTTGCTGTTACAATAAGCAATATCAGACCTATTGCAGCAAGAAATTCTGAACGGTTTTTATTTGCCATATAAAACTGGAACCCACTAATGAGCAGCATTAATAGGATTGGAACTACAGCACTTGATAATAAAGGGAAATTGGTAAAAAAATGCAGTCGCAGGGTAACATAGAAAAGCAAAATATAACTTATAATATTTAACTTTGATGAAAGACCCTGTACTGATTTCCTTATATAGTATGCAATTAAAAATACTACCGCTGCAGCAAAATATCCAAAAATACTTGAAAACAATGGATTTCCGGTTGACTGAATATACTGTGTAATAAATGAAATCCCAAACAATAAGACAATACTGCCAATCCAGCCTAAGCCGAACTCCCCTATTCTTGACTCCATCGCAATTTCAGCATCGACATCGCTGGGTTTATACTTTTGTTCTTCAGCTTCCATCTCCTTGTCATAGGCTCTGAACTCTTCCAGCGAAACTTTTCTTACTCCAAGGAATTTTTCGAGCTGAGCAACCCTTCTTTCAAGGTATTCAAGCTTTTCGAATAATTTATTTTCATCTTTATTTTCTTCAAAATTCTCTGACATAACTAAAAATTTTTATTAATAGTACGATAATTCAAAAAAGTATAAAATAAAGTGTACTGAATATCAATTCAGTGATAATGAGCTAAATAATTGAGTTTAAAATTCAATTAATCTTCAACAACATGATGTGATTTTTTCCATGGTGGCAACAACCATAATAAAACTGTAAGGATTAAGAATGGCATAATCATCCAGAAAATAGACATAAATAAACCTTCACGTCCTATTAATCCAATTTTATAAGTTGTAAATCCAAGAAAACTTTTGGAAAACAATTGTCCGCCAATAACGACATTCCAACGCATAAAGAAAATGCCAACCAAAACCAGGATACTTATTAAGAAATAAGCTGCTTTTCTGATTTTTTCTGTTGGTTTATGAAACTGAAAGAAACCTAAAATTGCTAAAGGCACAAAAGTTCCTAAAAGTATCTGCATAATTGTCATGGTAAAGAAGAGTTTAGTCATTAATAAGGATATAATGTCAAAGGATTCTCCGGCTTCATATATTCGGTGAATCTGATCTAAAGACTCCAACGTAAAGTCTATGATTAAAATATAAAAAAGCAACTTTCCAATTGTATCAAGACAAAGCATATCTAATTTTTGTTTTCTTATGTATGAAATTATCATATATAAGAATAAAACCAATGCAATACCTGAAACCATTGCTGAGAATAAAAATATAATTGGCATTAAAACAGAAGCCCACCAAGGATTTGCTTTTATAGAACCAAAAATAAATCCGACATATCCATGTAATAAAAAAGCAGATGGAATACCAATTACTGTTATAATAAAACCTAAATTATTATCTGTTTTTCTTGCTTTTGGAGATATATCATAAATACCAAGGGTTAAAATTTTATAAAACCATTTTAACAGACCTTTCTTTTCCTTTGACCAGATAACAAAATCAACACGGTAATCAAACCAGATTTCCAAAACAAGTACAGCCATCAGATACCACAGATATACAAAACCAAAAATCGCCATTGCTGAAGTTAGATGAGGTGTCATCATAATTTCATAAAAACGTTGTGGTTGGCCTAAGTGACTGATTAAAGGCATAGTTGCGACACAGAGGAAAGAAAATGCTGCCAATAAAGAAATCTCATAGGTAGGTTGTAATACTTTAACCTTAAAAACCCTGTTTAATGATGCAAGGATAAATGCTCCTGCAACAAGCCCTGTAATATAAGGGTATAAACAAATTAACACTGACCAACGAAGCTCTAATTCGTTTGGGTATATAAAGCCATCAACTTTTGTTAATGCCTGATATAACTGTTCATAATTTCCCATATTATCTAACCTCCGAACTTAATGCATTATAAAATAATTTTGATCCTGTATTCAGGTGAGGTTTAAGAACATGACAATTATGTTCTTTAATAAACTTAACCAATTCACCTTTTTTGTCATGTAAATCACCATGAATTCTTGCTCCTGTAGGACAAACCTCTACACATGCAGGTGGTAATCCTTTTTTCAGCCGGTGATAACATAATGAACATTTATCAGCAACATCTTTGGTCGGATTAATAAATCTGCAACCATAAGGACAAGCCTGAACACAATATCCGCATGCTATACAATATTTTTCATCAATCAGAACCACTCCGTCAGGGCTTACAAATGTAGCACCAACAGGGCATACCTGAACACAAGGTGATTTGTAACAGTGATTACATGTTTTAGGTACAAAATAAGATTTAAAAATATCTTTATCAGCAACTTCCTGCTTTTGTCCGTCCAGACCACCATTTGGAGATTCAACTTTAATAGTTCCGTCATTTTTCTCTGCATATTGTTCTACCCACGTCCTAAAGAAAAATGGTTCTTTTGGAACATCATTTTCAATTTTACATGCTTTAACGCAGGAGCCACAACCTATACATTTTTCAATATCAAATCCAAAACCATACCAATGATCAGTATCCATTTTTAATGGATTAGAAACACCATCTGCTTTTGAACTTGTATCTGTAGTTTTATTTTCGGCAACAGTCTTAAATGGTTTAAGTAAACCGGCAAATACAAGTCCGCTTGTAATTGCTGTAGTTGCAATCAGGAATTCTCTTCTTGATTTTTTATTTTCCGACTCGTTTTTCATGGTTGATGAGGGTTATGACACTCAACGCACTTGCTGTCAGGATTGTGCTTTGATAAGTCTTGTTGTTTAATAATGTTTGTTGGTCTGGCTGCATTTTTCTCATGACATTTACCACAGAATGCTCTTTCGGTGGGTTTTATCAATGGATTAGCAGATGGATCCTCAAGATGTTTATAACCGGGACCATGGCATGTCTGGCAATTAATTTTAGCATGTTTACCTGCCATTTTTAAGGAATCTATATCCGTGTGGCAATTGGAACAATCCTGTGCATCAATGTATTTTACATCGTGAGCTGCATTAGCTTCCAATGCTTTAGCATCATAGTGCCCATATTTTCCAAAGGTTTTAGGTACCAGAAAATGTCTGACACCTAAAAACAATGCTACAAAAATGACAAATGCTATCAGAAGTCGTTTAACTTGTTGTGGCATAATGTTTTAATTAATTTAATAAATTAAGTACTTGTTTTCTTATTATATTTATGTAGTACAAATATAAGATATAAAACATCTAAAAAAATTATTTTTACTATTTTTTGATAATAACAATGAATTATCAATATTATATTGATATTTCTTAAAAAAAATAAGGATTTTAATCAATTTTGATTAAAATCCTTATTAAAATATAATATTTAATTAATTTCTATTTATAGAGTTCAGCGTGACAATCCATACAATTTGATTCTTTCCATGCATCACCTATATCAACAGGATGTTCAAACTCCAGCGTAATGTTTATACCGGTATATTTTTTAGTTGCACCGCTTCCTTGAGCAACAATAGTATGGCAAAGATTACAATCTCTTGAAATTACTTTTCCTGTTTCAGATTTAAATCTGTTGTTATGGCATCTGAAACAGCCATTTGATTCAAGATGGCCTATATGACGTGGATATACGCTATAGGTTACTTTCATTTCAGGGAAAGCATTTTTTGAGAAAGCTGAATAAATATCGTCTATTGAAGCGAGTATTTCTTTATTGAATTGTTTAAAGTAAACAGGATATTTATCTTTATAATAAGTAATGATATTATTTTTAATTCCCATCACAGCAGAATCAGTAGTTGAATATGGAACTTTTAATGCTTCCATAGCTGCATTCTTTAGCCAGGGTATTTTAGCATATTTACTGTTTCCTGCCAACAGATTATTTATATAAGTTGAAGGAGAACGGTATTCATGTGATGGACGATTATGACAGTCCATACAATCCATACTTCTTGCTTCAGCTTTTTTAACATCTTCAGGTTTGGCTTCACTTCCTGCATCTTTATATATTGTTTCTTTTCCTGTTTTTTTATCAGTAATTTTAACCCAATATATAGCATCTCTTTTGGCATTTGATTTATATTCAATATTATAATCAGGATTAATATGCCAGTGGATTCCTTCTGCTAAACCAAGTGCCTGATGGTTTGCACCTATCTTCATATTTAAAACTATATCCCATTCTGTATTAGCTGAATCAGCTAAAAAATATTTTTCATTGCGCAAAGCATTTGTATAAAACTTTTGTGGCCAGTGACATTTTTCACAGGTTTCCCTTGCAGGACGTAAATTTTCAATTGGGGTTGCAATTGGTCTTGGATATGTATTTAATGTATATTTAAAAACCTGTCTTAACCCTGACATTTTTGATTTCACATAAAAATCGGCACCTTCACCAACGTGGCATTCGGCACATTTTACTCTGGCGTGAGGTGAATTCTGATAAGCAACATATTCCGGTTGCATAACTTTATGACATAGCTTTCCGCAAAACTCTACCGATTCAGTATAATGGAAAGCCTTATAACTACCTATAATTGTAAATACCACAAAAAATACTGATATTATTGAAAATATCAATATTGCATTTCTGGTTTTAGCATCACGAAGATTTAAAACAAAAAACTTATCATCAGAAATATCTAATCCTTTTTTAATTTTTTTCCTTCTTCTATACATTCCAACAGGAATAAGAATGTGACCCAGCACTAAAAATGCAGGAGTAACAATAAATGTATATAAGTCGAAATAAACATTATTTATTTTAAAAATATAAATCTGAACAACAAAAAATATTAATGTAGCCCAGGCTATTATAGCAACAATGGTTCCTAAGTAGGAAATATAATTGTAATACGAACGTGGTAATTTCATATGTAAAAGTTTTTTGATTAATACTACTTAAACTAAAAAAAATCCCCACAAAATATACAAACAATTTAAATAATTATTTCTGCAATATGTATATTTTGTGGGGAATATTAAATTAATTATTAAGGATTTTTGTGAATTATTTTTGCTAAACTAGCAGCATAATCAAATCCTTTGAAAGTTGGGCTTTCAGAATTATGGCATTTTACACATAATTTTTCATTTGGTAAAATTAAACCATTTTTCATTGCATCAGCTTTGTTTCTCATAACAGCAGGTGCTTTGTATGCACTACCTGCACCATGGCATGTTTCGCAGCTAACACCTTCTTCTTTGGTAATTCCGTCAACTAATGCTCCAGCAGCTGCAGCAGTAGAGTGACATTTCAAACATTTAGCATCAGTAGAAGGACTTGCAATTCCTTTTTCCTTACCAATTTTTAAAGCTGCTTCACCTTTTAAG
This sequence comes from Bacteroidota bacterium, assembly GCA_026391675.1. Classification (GTDB taxonomy): domain Bacteria; phylum Bacteroidota; class Bacteroidia; order Bacteroidales; family JACABE01; genus JACABE01. The sequence goes on along the minus strand of JAPLDQ010000004.1, from coordinate 113,594 downwards.
GCTTCAAAAGCTTTTGCATGTTTTGATGCGCTCCATTGTGGGTATTGTTTTCCCTTAGCCATGTGGCACATTTTACATTTAGCAGCACCTACATACTTATTCTGTGCAAGCAATACATTGCTTAACAAAAAAAGCATACAAGCCATTACGATTGATAATTTTTTCATGATTTTCGTTTTTAAGTTAGTAATTAATTTGATTTTAATTGTTTATAATTTTTCTCTCTTATTCCTGCAGAAATAATTAATATGATAATAGCAAAAATCGTGCCCCAAGCCCAAAGTGGGAAAACAGGGGTTTCTCCGGCACCATAACTGTGCATTCCTTTTGATAAATAGTAATTTACACCAACAAATGTCATCATTACACTAGAAAATCCCAATACTGAAGCTACATTGAATGCATATTTTGTATTTAATTTGGGTACAAACCTCATGTGAATAACGATTGAATAGGTAATTACAATGATAAGCGCCCAGGTTTCCTTGGCATCCCAACCCCAGTATTTTCCCCATGATTCATTGGCCCAGACCGCTCCAAGAAAAGTACCTAAGGTTGCTAACATTAAACCTATAATTAAATTCATTTCGATAATATATGAATTTTCAGCAATGAGAAGATCCAAATGACCGGCGTTCTTTTGATTTTTAAATAAGTATATGAATAAATTCATCAAACCTAAAATAAAACCTAATCCTAAAAATCCATAACTTATTGTTAATGTAGCAACATGAATTATTAACCAATAAGATTTCAATACCGGAGGCAGATTGGTTAACTGTGGGTCGTAGCTGCTGTGACTTGCTGTCATCAGCATAAAGAAAGCAAGCAATGCAGTTGCAGCTAAGGTTAATTTTGAATATTTTACAAAGCCGAATCCGGCAATTAATGAACCCCAGGCAACCAGAATCAGTGCTTCATATCCATTTGCCCATGGTGCATGTCCGGTTATATACCATCTTAAGCCCATGCCTATTGTATGATACAAGAAGGCGAGCATTAATATTACAGTTAAAATATTTAAAGAAAGTGAAATAATTTTACTTTTCTTTATTCTGACATTATCAATAAATGCTAATACAAGCATGAGCACGCTTAATAAAGCATATACATTTTTAAGTAAAATAAAAATATCAGCATTATTATAAAATACTTCTGCATTTATTTTAGTTTCAGAGGGTAATAAATTCGGATCTGAATTTTGCTTTTGAATCGCAGTAATATAATCAAGAATTTTATCGGCTTTGGAATAATCTCCGCTTTCTTTTGCCTGTATCACTTCAAATACGTATGCCTGCATTAAACTTGAATAGCTGAATACCTTAAGTTTCAAATCTTCATTAATTGCAGTAATTGCGCCTGTTAAAGGGATGGAAGCTACTTTATCATCCCAGCTTAACCATTTGTTATTTTTTGAATTTTGTTCGGGGAAAATTTTCAATATACTTCCGTTGGTCATCATATGAAATATATTTACCCTTTCATCAACTTTTAAAATTTCTCTGTCAAGTTTATTCTTTTCGCTTTGTTTTTTTCTGAAAGATTCATTTATAAGAGCTTCCAGTTTATATTGTGAATTTGCATCAAAAAAATCGCGGAATGCAGCATATTCAGTATTAATACCGATAACTTCCTGTATCTGTTTCTGAGGAACATATATAATTTTCTGATCCTGCCAGAATTGTGGTTCAGCAATAATATCAATAAATACCTGCATTGCATTCATTTTACCTTTACCTTCAATCTCATATGTTTCCTTTTTGGCTATTTTATGCATTAAATCCAGTGCAAGGGTATGTACCGGTGCAAAACGTCCATCATAGGTTTGGGTAAGCATATGACCCAATTTAATTGCATGATTTGCATCAACAACTTTATTTGTTGCAGGTTGGGCATAGCTTAAACCAAATGATGCAAATAACAACACCAAAGTTAAAACCTGTGCTTTTCTTTTTTCTCTGATTTCATTTATCGATTTTTTCAAAGCACTAAAACGTGAATATTTACTAAACAAAGTATATACAAAACCTATACCCAACAATACATATCCCAGATACGAAATAGTTGTGCCCCAGAAATCGTGGTTCACAGAAAGCACAGTACCCTGTTCATCATTATCGTAAGATGATTGAAAAAATCTGTATTTATTATAGTCTAATACATTATTCATAAATATACTACGGTCTTCTTTTAAACTTTCTCTGCTATCTATTAAAGTAACTTCACTTCTGTAGGATGAAGGACTTTCGGAACCCGGATATCTTTCCAGAATAAAGTCTTTTAAACAAAGTGAGAAAGGTAGTTGAACAGGTTTGTTGCCAAAAGCTATACTAAGCTTTACACCTTCAATTACGTAATCCTCATATTCTGCGGCATAAGGAGATGTATTAAAAACAGTCAATTCCTGTTTTTTACCGTTAACATTAACATCCAGTATTACAACATCATCTCCTCCCCTTCCCATTTCGTCGGTTCCGCTAACCAGGACTTTTCTGGCATTTTTATACATTTTGGAATACAAAACATTTGTTCCGTTAATGTGATATAAATAGCCCTCTTTTAATGCTGCTGTTGAATCTTTTCTTATGGTATCTGTTTGAGTACCATCCATAGAGGATTCAACAATATCAATAGGAGCAATTATATCAGCTATCCCTTTTACATCAGAGATTCTAATACCATCTGTATTATTGCTACTGTTGAATGAAATATTTGTACTGCCAATATTCTTTAATTCGCCATTGCTGAGCATTAATTTTTGCATGCCCATAGCTGAAGCAAACGCAAGTTCAATCATATTTTTACCACCGGCAACATTTTCTTCAATTTTGGCAACAGCATTAGGAATCAGCTCTTTATACCTTATTTCTATATTTCCTGCTTTTGCAGTTGGAATTGTTGCGGTGAATGTATTTTTACTGTTATCCCCTTTGTTAACAGGGAATTCAAAGTTATAATTTTTATCATTTTCAGAACATGAAATCAATATTGCAGGTTCATTGCTGTATATAATATTGCTGGTTTCGCCTTTACGTATGTGCATACTGGCTTCGCTGCCAAAATATCTGGTAATAAAAGCACCCAAAATCATAGCTATAAAAGCAAAATGGAAAAGCAATCCGCCTAATTTTCTCAGTGTAAACAGATGATAAGGTTTAATATGTCCTATTAGATTTACTATCAGCAGTAAGAACAATAATTCAAACCAAAGTGTATTATATATCAGTTGTCTGGCAGTTACAGTATCATATTTATCTTCAACAAAAGTAGCTACAGCCATAGCTACAGCAAATAACAATAAGAAAATCAGTGTAGCTTTTGATGATAATAAAAAATTCAGAATTCTTTTCATTAATCTTATATTTTCGTTATTTTAGTTTTTAAAAATCAAGGCAATATTACAAAAAATACCTTAATCTTGGTGTTAAACGAATACTAATATATATCAACAACAAGTATTCATTCATTCTTTAAAATTCATTTTTTAAATACTATTTATGTATTATAATTCTGAAATTCAATGATAAAAATACTAAAAAAAATTCTAATTATTTGAAAAAAATATATTTATTTTGACTTATATCATTTAATATGCGATATATATCATAAAATATTTTTTATAAAAGCGAAGGTTTCTTCAGATTCTGATGTCTTAAAGAAAGTAAAATTTATTATTTTTGTAAAAATTTAATCAAAAAAACCAATGAAAAAGTTAATCATCTTATTAGTTGTATGTGCTATTGTTTTAGCTAATAACAGTGGCTGTAAAAATAAAAATGCTCAATCTGCTGATTCAGTTAAAGTGAGTAATGTGCTAACCGTTGACAGTTTTCTAGTTGCTCCAGAAAAATGGGCAGGAAAAGAAGTAGTAATAAAAGGTACTGTATCGCATGTATGTAAACACAGCGGAAAAAAACTATTCCTTTTTACAGCTGATCCTGAAAAAACGGTAAAAATTAATGCTGGAGGAAGTTTTTCTACTTTCGATTTAAAATATGAAGGTTCTGATATTGAAATTACCGGTACTGTTATTGAAGATGAAAAAATTGATGCTAATGCCCTGAATGAATGGGAAGCTGACATTAAAAAACAGGTAGCAGATAAAGATCAGAAAGTTTGTAATGAAGAAAATAAAGCTATTACAGGTCAAACCAAAGATAAATCGAAAGTTGAAGAAACAAAAACTGATGATCCTTATGCAGAAGTAAAAGCATTCCGTAAAAAGCTGGAAGAAAGCGGGAAAGCATATATTTCCATTTATGCAATTGATTGTAAAGATTTAAAAGAAATCAAAAAATAAAAATCAGTTTATAATTTATAAAGTTAAAAGTTTATAAAGTATTAGCTAATTAGCTATTTACGATAAACAGGTATAAGAATATTTAAAAAAGTTTTTATACCTGTTTTTTTTAAACTTTAGCATTATAATTATTTTCACTTAAATATCAATTAAATGGCTTCAAATGCATTAAGAATCTTCCGTAAATGGAACAGAATATTACACCGTGATATCGGTTATTTCTTTTTCGGCTTAACTATAATTTACTGTATCTCAGGAATAGCATTAAATCATAAAAAGGACTGGAATCCTAATTATAATATCAGTTATAATGATTTTAAAATAAACGAAAGTTTTGACAAATCAACAGTTACAAACGACTGGGTTATGTCATTATTGAAAAACTTTCATGAAGAAAATCATTACAAAAAATACTTTTTCCCTGACAAATCAACCTTGAAAATATTTATTGACAATGGTTCCATTACTATTAACCTTGAAACAAAAGAAGGTTATATAGAAAAGATTACAAGAAGACCTTTTTTCTTTGAAATCAATTTTTTGCATTACAACCCCGGTAAATGGTGGCTATGGTTCTCTGACCTGTTTTGTGTAGGTATGATAATTATTGCTATAAGTGGTTTGTTTATTATTGCAAAAAGCAAGAACAGCCTGAGTAAAAGAGGAATATGGTTTGTTATAGCCGGTTTGATTATTCCAATTTTAGCACTTATTCTCTTATAATTGCTCAAGTATCTTATTTCCATTTAATAAAGCTGTAAAATATCAATTGATTTGGCATTTTTTATTTAAAATTAATACGTATTTTTGCAAAAAATTTAATCAGCTTTTTACACAAATATTTATAAATCAATAATTAACAAAATAAAGAAGACGAAAATGAAAACTAAATTAAAATTATTAACACTTGCAATTTTTGCAATTTCAATTATAATTGCATGTAAATCAAATAATAATGCCAAACAGGCTGAATTATTAAAATTAGGCATCCACACTGTTGTTATCCAAAAAGTTATGAATGCCGGAACCTATACTTATTTGCAGTTTAATGAAATTGGAAATCCTAAAGTTAAAGAATCTGATACAATCTGGGGCGCAATTTCATTTGCAGATTTTAAAGTTGGGGATACAGCTTATTATAAAAAAGGCTTCCCAATGAATAATTTTAAAAGCAAGGAATTAAACAGAGAATTTAAAGAAGTGCTGTTTATTGACGAAATGAGAAAAACAGCAGATTTTGTAAAAAAAGAAATCGGTCAGGTTCCTTCACATGAATTTATGAATTCTTCTGACACTACCATGCCAACCACAGGAAAACCTAAAGTAAGTAAAATCGAAGTAAAAATTGATCCTATAAAAGGAGGCATCAGCATTGCTGATTTATTTGCTAAAAAAGCCAGTTTTGGTGGTAAAACTGTAAAAATAAAAGGTAAAGTTACCAAATTCAGCCCTGACATTATGAATAAAAACTGGATCCATTTACAGGATGGTACTGAATCTGACGGTAAATTTGATTTAACAATTACTACAGATTTAGCTACAAAAGTTAACGTTGGTGATGTTATTACCATAGAAGGAAAAGTAGCTTTGAATAAAGATTTAGGCTACAGTTATTTTTATGAAGTATTGGTTGAAGAAGCAAAAATCAGCAAATAGTTTTACAACCATACTATGAATTACAGAATTCTTATTTTTAGCTTATCCTCATTTATACTAATATTAGGTTTTTCTGCCTGCAAAAACAAATCTGACGTAAAACCTAATATTGTGACTATAAAGCAAAATGCTGTGGATATGTTTCCTGCAGACAGCTTTGCTATTTATGAAAAAGAATTGATTAAAGATTCTTTAAACATTGAAATGCGAATCATGCTGGCAAATAATTATTATGTAAAAAAACAATTTGACAATGCCATTTATCATTTAAAAATAGTTTCTACACTAGACGAAAAAAATGAGAATGCCCTGATACTGCTGGGTAATATTTATTACGATATAGAACAGAGTGACAAGGCTATTATTTATTATGAAAAAGCATTGAAGCTGAATGATAAAAACGTAAATGTAAGGTGCGATCTGGCTACCAGCTATCTGAATATCAAAAATCCGGAAAAAGCCTGTAGTTTGTTAAAGAAAAACATACAGATAAATTATAACCATGCCCAATCGCATCATAATTTATCTATTGCATACAAACAATTGGGTAAAACCAAGGAAGCAGAAGAGGAATTAAAGATTTTTAATAAGCTGGCAACAGCTAATTAAAAGTTACAACAAATAGAAAAAGCCCTGTAAATATCCTAATTTGCAGGGCTTTTTTGTTGGAGTTATGAGTTATGAATTATGAGTTATAAATTATAAGTTATAAGTTGTTCAAGCCTTAATTTAACCGCAGAGTGCCGCGGAGTTTTACGCGGAGAACCGCAAAGATTAAAGAATCAACTAGTTTTAATTTCATTGTCATGTTTCTTATATATACTTAAAAATCAACAAAAAACAAAACTTGTCATTAGTAGTGATAGCGAAGAATCTCCATTAAATAATAATAACCAACCTTTTTGTGAATCAGCCAACAAACTCATCATCGCATTATCGTATCAACACATGAACAAATCATTACCAAATATAAGGGAAAAGCTTAAACCGGGTTTTAAGCGAATATTCAGTATAGCCTTTCAATTCATTTATCAGGGTATTATCTTCCAGTTTTGTCCGTATTATCAACAAAATAATCAATAAAGTTACAGGTATAATACTCCAGAGTGATCCCAGAAGTAAAGAAAAACCTGTTGCCTGAATGATTGAGCCCAGATAAGCCGGATGCCTGACCGTTTTGTACAATCCTGATTCGCAAACCACATGATTCCGTTCGGTTTGTATTCTGACGGTACTCGAGAAAAACTTATTCTGCTTTTGGGCAATTAGAAACAGCAGTTGGCCTGTAGCAGTTAAAATTCCACCTAAAAGATACATACTCCAGTGAAAATCAGGGGAACAATGATAACGGCCGGAATCCATACCGGCAACAACATACATTGCAATGGTAAGCAGTAATGATAAGCCCAATATAATCTTATCCCATCTTTTAGTATTCTCTCCAGGCTTTGAACGTTCTTCAGCCAATGCAGCATCTATCCGAAAAATGGTATAATTTAATATTACCATTATAAGGCCAATAGCCACATAAATAAGTCCCTGCCAATAATTTATCCTGCCCCCACTTACAAAAAGAATAGCAAAAAATATAAAGCTGCCCGTAAGGTGTTTAACCAAATAATTTGTTTTCATCAAATATTAAAATTGATTTATCAATAATAAAATCAAAATTTCAAAGTAAAGTATAAATACTATTGTTCTGCCTAGAATTTATTTTTACTCAAATCTTTTTTATAGTTCTTCATCATTTTCCCAAATTCCTTGTCCTTTTTTCGTCTATCTGCAATTGTTGATTCAAAATGTGCCTTTTCGCGTTCCATTTTCAGGTAATTTTCATAGGTCGCTTTGTCAATTTCACCATTATCAACTGCATCAATAACTGAACATCCAGATTCAACGGTATGTGAGCAAAATTTAAACTTACAATATTGTGAAAGCTCATGAATTTTATCAAAAGTAAGTTCCAGACCACCAGCTACATCAGTAATACCTACTTCTCTCATTCCCGGATTGTCAATTAATATTCCGCCATTTTCCAGTACAATCAATTCCCGGTGACTGGTAATATGCCTCCCTTTGCTTGTACTTTGGCTAATGGCATCAGTTCGCATTATGTTTTTAGCGGATAGATTATTTAACAAGGTGGATTTTCCTACTCCTGAGGAACCAAGCATGCAATAGGTTTTCTCTTTTTCTATTATCGCTTCAATTTTATCGTAGCCGTCTTTTGACAAATTACTTATCGCAATAAGCGGAACATTATTTATCCTGAGCTTTATACGCTCCAAAATCTCTGTAAGCTGCTGCTCGTTTATTAAGTCTGTTTTAGTGAGTAAAATTATTGGACTAACTTTTGATGCATTACAAATGGTAAGATATCGTTCCAGTCTGTTGATATTAAAATCCCGGTCAACAGCCTGTACCAAAAAAGCATAATCAATATTTGTTGCTATAATCTGAATCTCGCTATATTGCCCGACTGCCTGCCTTTTAACAACTGAGTATCTTGGGAGAATACTATGAATTAAAGCAGTATCTTCATCGTACGAAATAAAGGCGACCCAGTCTCCTACTGCCGGAAAATCTTCACGACTCATAGCAGTAAACCGCATATTACCGGTAATCTCTGCTTCAAACTCATTATCTGCAGTCCTTATAATATAACGTTCCTTATGTTCTGCAATAACCCTGCCTATCTCAAAGTTACTGAGATTATTTCCCAATTTAAATTGCTCTAATTTTTTATAATAACCTAAGTCTTCTAACCTCATATTATTATCTATTATTCAGAAATTCAAACTATATTTAATACGACATTTGAGTCATGCCCTTTTATGAATTTGTAAAATTACCACTTGAATCAGTTAAAAATTTTATTTATTTACATTTTATTTATTTTTATTCCAAAATTTCCGGTACAGTATATATAAAATTAATCCAAAAAGGATTAATCCCCAAAGTTTTATCATGAAAATAATAAATGAAGCCAGAATTTCCCAGCCATATTTTAATGCATCCAGCATCTTACTTCCGAATCCGGGCTCATAAGCTTCTATATTTTTATCATTGGATATCAGTTCTCGCTTTAAAGTCTGTCTTTGGTAAATAGCTAAAGTGATGGTACTGAAGTTGATCTGGTCATTCAAAGAAAGGTTTGAAACTTTGGCATTATCAGCCTGCTCTTGTTTATTTAGCAAAACATCTTCTGCAACCGTAGTTTCTTTAAGTTTTTTTCCTCTGTTGTCGATGGCATTCGCTAATCGCTGTTCGTATTTAGCTGAACGTTTTTGTGTAAGATTGTTTGAAAGCAATTGCAATGCAACATCATCTGCTTTAATAATCCTGTAATCCAAATAGTCAATATTTTTTGATATTTCCTTTAAGGTTGTATCAAGTTTAGTATTTGGAACCCTTAATGTAATTGAGTTTGAAACAGTATAATAAGTTGTTTCAAGCGTAGAATCAGCATTGATAGCTGTTTTACTTACATTATCAACAGTACTTTGCAGATTGGTATAAGTAACAAAACCACCCAGCCTGCTTGTTATGGCCTCAATATCGTAAGTTGAAGCGATTACACTTTTAACTTTAAATTTAAGGTCGGCAGTTCTGATAAATTTATGTGTTGAGTCCTTATTGTTTTCAACTGCAGCAGTTGATGAAATAAAGGCATTTGAAGTGCTGTCAGTCAAACTAGCGTTAGTCATTCTTTTTTCTTCAGCCGAGCGACCACATGCGAATAATGAAATCAAAATTCCAAATCCTAATATAATTTTTTTTGTTGGCATAATATTAATTTATTAATAGATTATATATTTTTTTGTTTTAAAGACTTACTAACTATCAGGTATTTACAGGACTTCTTCCTATTTCTTATTCATAATTTCAATCTGTTTTTTTGCAAATGTTTTTTGTTCTTCATCACCATATTTTATGGTCAGATTGTAATATTTAACTGCGTTATTTTTCGTGCCCATACGTTTATAGGTTTCAGCTATATTATTTAATACAACGGCATCAGTTGGAGCTAACTTCTCCGCTTTAAGCAAGACTTCCAGGGCTTTATTATTGTCTTTCTTTATGAGGTAAACGATTGACAGATCAGACAAACTTTCAACATGATCAGGATAATATTTCAGCACAGCTTCTGCAATTTGCTTCATATTTTCCAGTAAATCATCATCATTGGTATCATAAAGTTTTAATTGATATTCCTGAATTGTACTAAGCATAAATTCTTTAGGTTTTTCAACCGCTTTATTGTCTGTCCATATCCACTTGTTTTTATTTATTTCAGAATAATCAATGGTTTTAATAATTTCTTCGGTAAAAGCTTTCCAGTCTTTTAACTCACCATACATATAAATCTTTCCAAATCTAATGTCAAGGCGTGATGGATTTTTTAATATTCCCTTATCGGCATAATCAAAGCCTTTTTTAAGTAATTGAGGATTATAAGATGCATTCCCATACATATATCCGACAGCTTGTTTTTTAGTGGTGTCGGTACTCATAATTTTCAATACATTTTCACCTTTTGGATTGTTACCCAGTTCAATGAATTCGGTTTTGCTCCTGTTTACATAATAATTAAAATATGCAACATACATTTCAGGGTCATTATTATCAGCAGCTTCCCATTTTGGCAATAGTTCACGCATTCCGGCTGTATCTTTTTTTGAGAAACAGCTGTTAAATTGCTGTTTATACGTTTGTCCTTCTAAATGATTGAAAAACATGAACAAACTTAATAACAGTATAGCTATTCTATTCATAATATTTTTTTTGGGGTTAATGGTCATAGATTGGTAAAGCGTTCATCAGCAAATTGGTATTTTCCTATACATAAAGTCCTTATATGCGTTGGCCAGTTCAATTACTTTCTTTTTTTCCGTTGCTTGTCCAATAGTCAGGATTGTAAGGCAAATTGCAAAGAATGTCAACGTTGATTTTTTCATTTTGTTGTTAAACCCCGCTTGAAGCAAGGTGCTATTATGTGCTGTAGTTTATTCTGCTATAATTTTCCCTGTCGAAATAATTTGCTTATCTGATCTTAATTGATAAATATAAACACCCGATGGTAAGTTGTCACGTTGGACTTTAAATGTTTTAACTTGCTCTGATATCTTTGTGTATAACTTTCTTGAATACAAATCATATAATGTCAAGTATACTTTTTCTGTTTGTTCCATTAAATTTATTTCAAAAAAATCGCCAAAGGGGTTAGGCGCAATAAAAATTCTATTTTTTTTATTTTCATTTATATTCTGAAAAATCATTGAACATCCTGTTATCGTGTCTGTATAAGTAGATTGCTGATTAAAATAAATATTCTTGTTGGAATGTGTAACACATATTAAAACGGAACCCCATTCAAAGCTATACATTTTATCTAAAAAACCTTGTTTACTCCCAATACCTTCAATAAAACTACCACCAAATGGATTACAACCATTTGCTCCTAATATTAGTCTTTTATGATAAGTTGAATTAAGTAAAATTGAATCCACTGCAACTATTAGTTGTGGACCACAACCTTGATCAACCAAAATAGAATTAACTGTATCACCAACTGTTAAAGAAAAGTCATATAGTATCTTTTCATTTATGTTGTTAGGTTCAACTATGAATACCTTTCTGGTAATTGTATCTTGACGAATTGCACCTTTGTAACCATTACTAAAATAATAAGGACAATTAACACAATTAAAATTACCAGATCGTTTTATTTTAGTATATATAACAAAATTAATTACAGTATCCCCATCAGTTAAGAATTGGTAAGGCATGAAGCAATTACAATGTGTTGCATCGTCATGACCATGAAAATCAACACGCCAAATTGTACTGTCCATAGGAATAGGAATATAGTTTTGTCCTGAAATTCCCTGAACAATCATTGTCAGAAAAGAAATAATAATTATTTTTTTCATATCTTTAGTTTTTGGGGTTTCATATAGCAAATAACGTTGCGTGGCTTGCTGCTTGCGGGGATTGTATAGTTCCTTTCCTTTCAGCCCGCTGCTATGTTTATTACTTCATGTTTATTTCACTTTGTTGTTAAACCCCGCTTGAAGCAAGGTGCTGTTATAACCTGTATTTTTATTGCCAACTTATCAATTTATAGGATGTTGTATCGCTTAGATTCCTCAACTTTAATTGAAATTTGTCTTTCTTAAAAGTATATAGTTTTAAAGTGTCACTGATTTTTGCAGTTGTTTCATCTTCTTGTAAATCACTATCTTTTCGACGTGTAACAATTTTTAAAATTCCATTTTCCTTATATTCAATAATCCAACTTTCTAAATTAAAATACCATCCTTCATCACCAAATGAATCAGCTAAATCAATTCCATTTATTATTTTTTTATTCTTTTTATCCCAAAGAAAAAGTTGAATCAATGTTTCATCATATTGACTTCGAACACGGAAGAGGAGTCCAATATAGTTACTGTCAATTTCAAATTTCCCAATTGCATATGCATTACCAGAAGAGTCTTTATAAGCTTGAATATTGTTGAATAAATTTTCATCATCCATATATTTGAATTTATTTACATCTATTCTTATTCCTTCAAAAGGATAACCTTTTATATCTCCATTCTCATCCCTGGTTAATGGATAAATATGTAATTTTTGCGGTTTAATGTCTCGGAAAAGATTTAAAAAATCAACAAAGTTGTCTTTTTGTTCTAAAGTATTACTTTTACTTTGTTCATCTTTATTCACTGAATTATCTAAATTCTTATTCAGACAAGATACGCTTAGAAGTAAAATTCCAATTATTAAAAATTTGTTCCTCATTTCTTTTTAAAAATAGGTTATAAATTATATATACATGCAATAATTTTTCCAAAATCCACTTATAACCTAATAAGTTGTCTCAATAATATTGCTGTATATTCTTTATTTTATGATGTAAAATTAAAAAATAAATTAAGCCTTCATGAAATTAATAAATTTATTTTTTGCATAAGGCAGAGTGAGTTTGCATTATTGAAGAGGCTATTTACATTAAGCCTCCGTATATTTCAGTTAAGACTCCGTTCTTTTCAATTAAACCTTCGTGCTTTTCAATTAAACCTCCTGCTTTTCAGTTAAGGCTAAGTGCTTTTCAAAATGAGTGTAAAACTTAATTACTCTAAGTACTCCAAGTAAATTAAGTACTTAGTAATAAAAAAGGCTGCATCTTCACAGATACAGCCTTTTTATTACTAAAATTTAAGAAACTATGATTTATGAGAATCAATAAAAGCTTTCAATTCAGTATCGTTTTCCAATTCATTGGCAACAAAATCATCCATAGTAATTCCATTGGCAACAATAGCTTTCACAAACATTTTGGTATAATGGTTCATTTTTTTCACTTCAAGTTTACCTTCTTTAAATTCAAGGTATTCGAGTATTATTTTGTGATATTGCAAGCGGTGTTCGCCTTTATAATGATTTACCGACATTTGACCATTGAAAACAGTAAAACTGACAGGATATTCTTTCGGATGGAAAATTACAAAGAACCAGTGCCAAATCAGGATAGCCAGTGTTGCAAGTATAGCTTCATAGAAGTGAACGGTTTCGCTGACTTTGATAAACCATACCGGTGCCCAGTTTCCGACTACAGTCGGGAACCAGAGTACCAGACCGGTAAACCCCATTACCAGGGTTCCCCAGATTAACGCCCAATACTCCAATTTTTCCATATAGTTGTAGTTTTCATATTCAGGATGCTTCTTCGAAAAATGCATATAATACAACATAGTATCTTTAAACTGTATTACATCACTGTATTTGGGGAAAATACCAAAAAGCACATCACGACCGCGTTTATAAAACATCAAATATATCATGTGATAAATGGATAAAAAGATCATTACCAGTGCCGAAATACGATGTACCCACTGACGGATTCCCTCATTGAAACCTAATGCATACATCATCTTTCCCCAAACACTGTCAGGGAATTTCAGCTGGAAACCGGTCATGGCCAGAATAATAAATGAACTAAGTAATATGGTATGCTGTATCAGTTCATTTCTGGTAAATCTTGGTATGCGGATCTGGTTCATGGATTTCTTATACCTGATGCGCATTTCATGTATAAAAATCAGTAAATTATGTAAAAACATCCAGCCTACTACAATAATAATCAGCCATATATATACAGTTTTAACGATAGATTCAATTTTAGCTGCAGAATTAAGCTGTGTTGTATGGGTATAACTATTGGCAAATGTTTCGGTTGCGTTAGTATGGCATTTTTTGCAGGTAGCCAGTATATTTGCTTTATTTATAGACGATTCCGGATGAGATTTAGGCAGTATCTTGTGTACATTATGGCAATCCACGCACATGGCTGCACGTTTATCGCCATGTGAAGAAGCTAAACCATGATAACTATCCTGATAATTTTTAACATTAAAGTTTTCAAGCCCATAGCGTTGCGACATTATTAAATTCTGATGACATTGCAAACAGGTATTGTCCTGTATTTTTCTCATCTCATCTCTTTTGGTTGCAGTACTTATAGCTGTAATATTATGCTCATTATGGCAATCATTACAACTTGGTGCACTCCGTATGCCTTTTTTAACAGCTATCCAGTGAATGGATTGTTTATACTCTGCAGTAACTCCTGTGTGACATTTTTCGCAGGTATTTGGCAAATTAGTACTTGATATCAATGAATTGTCCTGTACCCTGTTTTTGATATCATGTTTTCCGTGGCAAGTAACACAGGTAGCAGAGTTTTTACTGCCATTCATTATCAATTTACCATGAACACTCATGGTATACATTTTACCCGGTTGCTTTATTGATAAGGAATATTTTTTAATAAATAATGTATCATCGTGGCATTTACCACATGTTGCAGCTAAATTTTTAGGATAAACTTTACTCTTAGCACTTTTAACTGAATCAATTTCATGAGAACCATGACAGCTCCAGCATTGAGCTGCTTCATTGATACCTTCTGTAATGGATAAACCATGAATACTTTCTTTATGTTGTTTGGCAATAGCACTATGACATAAATAACAATCTGCAGTTATTCCTTCTTTGGGTGCTTTCTGATGGTTTTCTATATTATTTACAACATAACTATGACAGTTTGAACAGGATAAATTCTTATGAACCGATTTAGCCAGTTCTTCCTTATGATTTCTTTTACTATGACAACTCGTACAGTTGTCATTCGTTTTCCCGACCGTATGATAAGGAACAGCCATAATACCGGGTTTATGGCACTTACCGCAAAAGGTTTTTTCTTTATTTACAACAAAAGCAGGAGCTTCAATTTTATGTGTTCCATGGCATAATTTACAATTGGGAGCTTTTTCTTCAGGGATATGCTTTAATTTACGGTGAACATCATTTGTCATCTGAGTATTTAAGGCAGCATGGCATCTTTTACAATCTACTTTCTTTATTGTAGCTTTTGAATGCTCTTCTGAAGTAACATCGTTGTGACAATCACCACATTTTATTTTTTTATCATGAACCGTATTTGCAACTAAATTTTCATGACAATCCAAACATTTAATCTCCTGTGCGAATAGCTTATTCATTGAAATGCTTATAAAACATAGGAAAATTAAACTAAGTAACAGTTTTTTCATAAAATTATTATTTTTGGTTTTTATCTAAAAAGGTATATAAATGCTCAATAAATATTATACTCATAAAATAGTGATGAAATTTTCAACACAGTGTGATGAAAATTTCTACAAATATATAAATTTATTGTGAAAATAATAACAGCAACAATTAATATTTTTTAACATCTTTTCGTGTGCTGTTATTTTCTATTTTTACTTGTCACATATCCCGTCCCGATTTATCGGGAGAAAACGCCTAATAAAATCATTTCCCATTGATTTTCTTACTTCTTTAATGGCTATTTCATACCATTGAATTTCTAGTATTTTTATTGTTATTATGATAAATCTTTATTTATTTATGGCAATTTATCATTCTTAATGCTTATTTTAATTTAAAACTTTTTTAATTGAGATAAAAAAATGTAATTTTGTATTAAATATCCTTGGATATTTACTTAAAATTGACTTATTAAAAAATAAATAATATGATATTACTCGGTATATTGGGCGGTCAGGAAATCATCCTTATTATTATTGCTATACTTATTTTATTTGGTGGCAAGAAAATTCCGGAATTAATGCGTGGCATTGGAAAAGGTATAAATGAATTTACCAAAGCCAAAGACGGCATTTATGATGAAAAACCTGAAAAACATGATAATGAACCGACAGAGAAAGAGATAAAAAAATAACTTTCTATGTTTGGTTTTTTATTTCGTTCGCTTCAGCAAAAAACTGATGACATGGGCTTTTGGGATCATGTTGAGGTTCTCAGGACTTATATCATCAGGTCTTTACTTTCTATTGTTATACTTTCCTTTGTCGCTTTTTTTAATAAAGATTTCCTTTTCAATTCAATAATACTTGCTCCCAGCGAGCCTTCCTTTATTACTTATCGAGTTTTATGCAAATTAGGGGATTTATTAAATGCTCCCGGTCTTTGTGTTACAAAAATCCCTTTGCAATTAATAAATATTGAATTAGGCGGTCAGTTCAGTTATCATATAATGATTTCGTTTATTTGCGGTATTATACTTGCTTTCCCGTTTATTGTTTTACAGTTCTGGTTATTTATTAAACCTGCATTAAGAGAAAATGAGCGAAAACATTCTACCGGTATAGTATTTTACATTTCCATTCTTTTTATTATTGGCGTTTTATTCGGATTTTATGTAATAACGCCCCTGACCATTAACTTTCTTGCTTCTTACCAGTTAAGTCCCCTGATTATAAACAATATTACCATCAGCTCTTACATCTCTTCAGTAAGCGGTCTATCATTATCAATGGGTCTGGTATTTGAATTGCCTGTCCTTATTTTTTTCCTGAGTAAAATTGGAATTATAACGCCTAAATTCATCAGGGAAAAAAGGAAATATGCCATTATTATTATTTTTATTGTTGCAGGATTTATTACACCATCCACAGACATGTTTACACAGGTGCTTGTTTCAATCCCCCTGTTTATGCTGTATGAATTAAGTTATTTTATTTCCAAAAAAACGGTAAAGAAAGTTGAAATAGAATAATATTTTCAGGAAGTCAGTAATTGAAAAATACTTAACATAAGCAAAAATAGAAACATGTAAACATTAATGCTTATAAAAGATTTCTTCAGATTAAGTTCGGCAGCATCTGCAAATGAGAGTTTAACAAAAATCCCTATAAACAAAACATTAAGCACAAAAATAGCAATAATGAAAGGTATAGAAATATTACCTATAAAAAATGCTGCCATAACAGAAGAAAATGAAGTCGCTAAAACCCATGAAAATATTATCATTTTAAGACTCCATGAATTAATATTCTGATTTATTGTAGGAAATCCGGCAGCTTCATATTCTTTACCATACTTAAACATAAGTAGCCAAAAATGAGGGATTTGCCAAATAAATATAAAAAAAGCTAAAAATAAAGCGGCTGTATCAAAAACATATGCACCTGCAGCAGTCCAACCCATTAATAAAGGAATAGCTCCGGTTAATGAACCGGGAACCACAGCAAAAGCAGTAATCCTTTTAAGCTTGGTATATAACAGATTATACCAAATAATATTAAAAAATCCAAGAAAAGCAGTAATGAAACCAAAAAGGAAGTAAAGGAAAATCAGACCCAGACTTATAAAAACAACAGAGATAATCAATGCATTTTTTGGTGATATGTGACCAGAAGGTAAAGGTCTGTTCTTTGTTCTTGTCATTTTTGCATCAAACGCTCTTTCCTGGTATTCATTCAAGGCACTTGCACCACCTGCGAGTATAAAAACGCTAAACATTAAAGTCAGTATTTCAAAATGAAAACCATGCGAACAAATCAGATATCCTATAACAGTTGTAAACGTAACTGCTAAAGATACCTTGTATTTTATCAGGGCAGCAATGGCTTTAAATATTGATTTAATATGTGTCACTGTTATTTTAAGTTATATTATTTATTGAAATTCCTGACACCGTTAGTTACAGCATCAGGAATTACAACTAAATAATTTTTAAAATGCTATTTTAAGTTTTTAAAATACTCAATTACCTTAGGTATATCCTTATCTCTGATTATACCTTTATATGATTTCATTACACCTTGCGGGAAACCTACCACAACATCCTTATTGGGATCCAATATTGAGGTCTGAATATATAAACTATCAACGGTAATCTTACGACTAACGCCATCGGTCATTACATCGTGGCTTGAACCATAAATGCCTTTAAAGCTTGGTCCGATAATTTTTCTTCCATCAGTAGAGTGGCATGAAAAGCAGCCATTTTTCTCGAGAATCTTAAAACCTTCGTTATTATCATCTGATTTTTTAACAGGTAATGCAGCCAGCCAGGTATTAAATTCATCTTCGGGAACTATCCTTACCAGTGCTAACATATAAGAATGGCTGAGGCCACAGTATGCCGAACAGAATAAATCAAAATTACCGAGTTTTTCAGGAATAAACCAGGTATAATTATTTTTACCGGGTACAACATCTTCCTTAACTCTGAAGTCGGGAATAGAAAAGCCATGAATAACATCTTTTGAGAACAGACTCATTTTTACAGCTTTATTAATCGGCAACATTAAAGTATCAGATTGTTTTTTACCGGGATATTCAAATGTCCATTTCCACATTCTGCCAATTGCTTTTACCTGCATTGCATCAGCAGGAGCATTACGCATGGGGATAAACCCCCTCCATCCAAAGTAAAACATCAATAGCACAAGAATGAGGGGTATGGTAGTCCAGACAATCTCTAATTTAGAACTGTCTTTAATCTGAACAGCTTTAGCATGTCTTTTCTTGTTATATTTAATTACAAAAACTATCATTATTGTAGTTAACATTATCAGAAAAAAGATTGCGATTCCGAAAATTAAAAGGAATGCTGTATCAACCCCGTGTACAAAATTTGAATTGTTAGAAAACATATAATAAGTATTTATCTGAATGAATAATCAATAAATGTAATAAGAACTATTACAATAAATAGTACAAAAACCATACTCACTAAAATACGGAGTAATAAACTTTCGTACTTCAGATGCATAAAATAGGATAATACCAGAAAACTCTTAAAGCCTGCGATTAATAATGCAACTGTAACAGTTAGTGCTCCTAAATGAAAAGAAGTTACTGAAATGGTCAGGAATGTACAAAACATTAATATTAATAATATTTTAGCCAATACCCTGTATTCTGTTATATGTGAACCGTTGTTAGCCATTTTTTTCAGTTTTAGATTATGAAATTAAATACAATAAAGGGAAGAGGAATATCCAGATCAAATCCACAAGATGCCAGTATAAAGCTCCATTTTCCATAAAAACATATTTTTCATGGTGAATACTTCCATTTTTAACTTTAAAATATACAATGATTAAAAGTATCATACCTACTATAATATGAAGTGCATGTAGTCCTGTCATAAAAAAGTAAAGGCTGAAATACAAATGATGACCTCTTTCGAGCAATTGCATTAAATCAGAACCCGGATACAAGCCATGTTCGAATTTATGGCCCCATTCGAAATACTTATTTACAAGGAAAACCAATGCCATTAACAAGGTAATGCCAATCATTCTCAATGCGAGTTTATTATTCTTTTTCTGTACTGCAGTTACAGCAAAAGCAATGGTCATACTGCTGAAAAGTAATGCAATAGTGTTTATAACACCTATTGTAACACTTAATTCAAGACTGCTTTCATGGAAATTTGCAGGATATTGCAATCTAAAAATAGAATAAACCAGGAATAAACCTCCAAATAAAAGAAGTTCAGTAAAAATAAAGAGCCACATTCCTAATTTGGAAGCTTCGTCGTCTCTGTGTTCTTCGATATGTGTATTATGTTCACTCATAGTTTATAGATTTAGTTATAATCATATGGATTTTCTTTCACAAACGGAGCTTCATCAAAATTCTCCAATGATGGCGGAGAGGGAATAGTCCATTCCAATGTAGATCCATGCCATGGATTTGCCGGAGCTTTGGCTCCTTTTCTCACACCCATTACCAGGTTGTAAATCATAAGAATAATAGCCGAAACCAATATTACACCACCAATAGTTGATATTACCTGAGCCCATTGAAATCTGGGAAGATAATCGAAATATCTTCTGGGCATTCCTTGTATACCAATGATAAACTGAGGGAAATATAAGAGATTAAAGCCAATGAAAAGAGAAATTGCAGCTATATTAGCACGTTTAAAATTATACATTTTACCATACATTTTTGGTAACCAGTAATGAATGGCTGCAAAAAATGCAAAGCCCATACCTCCGAAAATGATATAATGGAAATGTGCTACAATAAATGAGGTATCATGAACCTGAATATCAGTTGCCACACTACCTAGAATTAAACCTGTAAGACCGCCAATCATAAATAAAAAGATAAATGCCAGTGCAAAAACAAAGGGAGGTTTCATATCAATAGAACCTTTATACATGGTTGATATCCAGTTAAAAACCTTAATTGCACTGGGAACAGCAACAATGAAAGTTAACAATGAGAAGAACCATCTTGCCTGATTACTCATCCCTGAAGTGTACATATGATGTCCCCATACTAGAAATCCAACACCAGCAATAGCAAGACTTGACATTGCAATTGCTTTGTAACCGTATACTCTTTTTTGACAAAAAGTTGGAATAATTTCGGTAATTACACCCATTGCAGGCAATATCATAATATATACGGCAGGGTGAGAATAAATCCAGAATAAATGCTGAAAAAGAACAGGATCACCACCTAAATCAGGATTAAAAAAGCCGATACCAAATAGTCGTTCAGCTATGAGCATAACCAGTGTTATTCCAACTACAGGTGTTGCCAATAACTGTATCCAAGCTGTAGCATAAATTGACCAGGGGAAAAGTGGCATATTGAAAAACTTCATTCCGGGTGCCCTCATCTGATGAACAGTTACGATGAAATTCAGGCCTGTCAGAATGGAAGAAAAACCAAGGATAAAAGCTGCTGTGGTAGCAGTAATAACATTTGTTCCGGTTGTTGTACTATAAGGAGCATAAAAAGTCCAACCTGTATCCGGAGGGCCACTTTTTAATAACTGGGATGCAATAGCTAAAATGCTTCCAAACATAAATAAATACCATGAAAAAAGATTTAATTTTGGGAAAGCAACATCTTTAGCTCCGATATGCAGGGGTAAAAAGAAATTACCAAAAACTGCAGATAAACCGGGTATAACAACCATAAATATCATTATAATACCATGAACTGTAAACAAACCATTATATGTTTGTGGTTTCATAATGGTTTCACCGGGGGCAATAAGTTCAAACCGCATTAATAATCCTAATATTGCACCTACCAGAAAAAAAGTGGCAATTGCATACATATAAAGAAATGCAATTCTTTTATGATCTGTAGAAAAAATCCAGGCAAAAATACCTTTATATTTCCCCTGATGATCCATAAAACTAATATATTCTGTATTATTCATTTGTTTATTATTTGTTATTATTCATTTGTACAAATCAATGCCTGAATAATCATTCTCAGTTTATAAGCAATATTTACTTGCAGGCATTTCATCATTACTTATTTTTTAGTTTTCGTTTGATTACAAGTACAATTATTAATATTAATAACATGAAAATAATTATAGTTGCTGAAATTTTTAATATATCCAAAGTAAAATGTTTATTTTCAGGATCATAACTATAACATATTTGCATTATTTTCTGTATTGTTGGTCTTGATTGACCTTTATTGGCTTCAATAATTGCCATTTTAAAATCTATGGGAAGAAAATTAATACCATAAAGATATCTTGTAATTTTACCTTTAGGACTTAAAGCAATTATTGCAGAAGGATGTATAAAATCGAGTCCTACAGCTTTTGTTTTAAAACCGGCAGCATCAGTAATTTTAAAAATTGTTACACTATCAGTAGTAAGAAAAATCCATCCATCGCCTTTACCTTTTGAATAACGCTCAATAAATCTTTCTTTTTTCTCTTTTGCTTTTTGAGGTGTATCCCTGAAATTAAAACTAATAGTGATAACCTGATAATCTTTACCTAATTCCAGATCTGTCCTTTTCATAACATCTCCGATTCCTTCCAGTAAAGGACTGCATAAACCTGGGCAGTCAAAATACACAAAAGAAAGTATTGTCGGTTTGTTCAGCAGCTGACTTAAGCTTACTGTATCAAATTTATCATTTACAAACTTTAAATCCAGAGGAATATTTTCGTTAAGATGCTCAATAATACCAACTTCCGGTGTTTTATCAATTTGTGCAAAGGATGTACCAACAAAGAAGCTAATGAAAGCTAAAACAATAATAATTTTTTTCATGTATTTATTTTTAAAAATATTTCTTTGTAAATAACCTGTCCAGATTTATCATGAGGATATTACAAAATGGCTTTATAAAAAAACTATTTATCACCTATTTTTTTTAATTTCCTTAAAGTATTTAAAATATAAAGCAATACCAGTGTTACAAGTAAAATCAAAGAAGTGTATGTAACAATAATCCAGATTGGTGCTTTTAGCAATGTATTCCAGATTGCACGCTGTTCATTTAAAGCAGGTTTATCGGTTGGAATACCAATGTTTAATTTCTCCTGATGTTCAATTTCGCCATATAATTCATCATTAACATTAACAACGATATCTATATTTCCTGTTTTATCACCGGGTAAATCTTTAGGGAAATTAAAATCGGCATATCCCTCGCTATTGGTTGTAAGGGTTTTATCAATCTGTAGTTTACCAAAATAACGATTTGCAAAGAGCATAATTTCAGCATCTTTCAATAAGACAACACCTGAAGCTTCATTTGCTTTGGCATATACTCTAATTTTATTATTTTTAGCATTAAAGTCTAAAACTATCTTAACTAATTTACTTTTGCTGGGATCTGTTTTTGAAAGTACCTGAACGTATGATTTATTATAACTTCTGATAAAAGCAATAACCTTCCATCTTTCTTCTTCACTTAAAACTATTTTAAAAGATGGCATTACAACCCGTCCTGTTGTAATTATATAAAATAAGTCACCATCTGTTCTGCTTTGAGTTTGTTTTTCAGACAGATCAGGTGGAACCGGTTTCAACGTTTTAAGGCTGTTTGCTTTACCGGGATTGCCATGACAAGACTGACAATTTTTAGTATAAATTGCTTCACCGGCTTTAGCCGTCTCATTATTAAATGGTATATAACTGTTTTTTGAACTTTTATTTGCAGGAATATCCCAGTTTTGAGAATAAGACTGAAAAGAAAGCAAAACAGTAAATACTGCTATTACTATTGTTGTATAAATTTTATTAGTGCTAATCATAAATATTTTCTTTAGTTAGATTCTTCTAAATGATCGATAGTTTCCTGAACAGGTATAATCGGAAACAGCTTGGATAATATTGTAATAATTATCAGCACCAAAATAATCGGAGCTAATGTTATTAAAGATTCAGTTAAAGTTGGAGTATAAATTCTGAAATTTAAAGGTACATTTTGAATAGGTAAAAAAGGGTGTTCCATGGTTGGAACCACAATAATGTATCTTTTAAACCATGCGCCAAACAGAACGAATAAAGCAATAACCAACATTGGTAAAGGTTTGCGCATTTTTTTAAACAGCAGTAATAAAATAGGAATTACCAAACCAAAAATCTGAACAGACCAGAATAGCAAGGCATGACTTCCTGCAAATAAATCATGAATATGAACAGCATCACCCTTTTTCATTTTATATCCTGGAACCATGAACTCATTCAGATTGAAATACAGATATACCAATGATACCAGTACCAGCAGTTTGCCCATTTTATCAAAATGCTTTTCAGTAATATAATCCTTTAATTTATAATTATTCCTATAAAAGAACATTGCAATAATTACAGCAGCACAGCCAGAAACGAATGCCCCGGTTACAAAATAAGGACCAAAAATGGTTGAATCCCACCCTACCCTGGTTGTACTTGCAAAAAGCCAGGAAGTAACCGTATGAATTGCCAACGCAACAGGAACAATTAAAATGGCTAAAATGCGAGTAGATTGCAAAATTATTTTTTCCTGCTCCAGACTTCCGTTCCAGTTTAATGATAGGATTTTATAAAAATTCCGGAGATAATTCGGGATTTTTACCAATTTATCATGACAGATTTTCAAATCAGGAATCAACGGTAAGTAAAGCAATAGAGCACTTATCAATACATACATTGTAACAACAGTAACATCCCATAGAATTGGGGACTGGATGCGGGCATGAATAAATACATAAATTAATCTTTCAGGACGACCCATATCTGAAACTATCACTAAACCGGCAACTGCAGCAAATGCTAATGCAATTATTTCAGCAATCCGGGCTAAAGGAGCAGCCCATTTTGCACCGGATAGTCCCAGAACTGCACTTATCAGCATACCAATAAGACTGGTTGCAACAAAAAACACAAAGTTGGCAATATAAATTCCCCAGGAAACATAATCGCCTAAACCAGTAACAGCCAAACCATTTTGCAATTGCGTAATATATGCATAAATACAAATTGAAAATGAAGTGACTAAAAAAGCCATCCAAATCATAAAACTATAATTCAGCCTTATTGATCCAAGTAAGTCGGATGTAATTTTATCTTTTTTTGATTGATCTAACATAAATTTATTTTAATTATGCATTAGTTAAATATGTTCTTCAGCTTCAGGTTTATCAGCATCCTGGAAGGGATATGATTTTCCTTTGGCCGGTAAATAATAAACTCTGGGTTGGGTTCCTAATTCAGGCATGAGTCGGTAACCGGCATTTTCTTCCAACAGTTTTTTAAGCCGGACAGTTTCTTTGGTTGTTCCATTGGTTACTGCATCTTCATTTTCATCGCCAAAGTAATAAACACCATTCGGACAAGCAGAAACGCAATAAGGTAATTTACCATCTCTTAATCTGTCAGCACTAAACAAACATTTACTTACAGTCCCCTTTCTTTGTGGAACATTGAGTTCAACATTATATGTTTTATCTTTATCATCTTCATTAAGCAAGGGTTCAGTCCAGTTAAAAACCCTGGCACTATATGGACAGGCTGCAATACAGAATCTACAGCCTATACATCTTTCATTATCGATAAGAACAATACCATCGGGACGTTTAAAAGTAGCATCTACAGGACAGACTGCAACACATGGAGGATTATCGCAATGCTGACAAGGTTTTGGCATATAATAAGGAGGTGTATTCTTTGATTCCTGCATTTTCAACACATTTATATGGTGTTGCTCAGGTCTGAGGTGATGGGCACCCTGACATGCATTCATACACTTTCTGGCATTACGGCATTTTGAAAGATCAATAACCATAACCCAACGTTTTCCAGGAATCCCTTCTCTGCCTTGTTTTTGGAGAAATGTCAGATCCTGACTTTTAAATTTTCCAACTTTTGTTGCATCATTTTTGTCAATTTCCAACAATTCATTTTCGGCAGTTAATACTTTTATTCTATCACCAAGTTTTTTCTTTTTATCATAGTTGATTCCTGCAAAAATGGCAGAACCAGCCAATATTGATCCAACTCCCACAATTCCAACATCCTGCAAAAATTCTCTACGTGATTTTTTCTTTGGGCTTTCTTCTTTTTCGCTCATTTATATTCAATTTTTAACTAAAAAAATTTATATCTTTTGACAAAGATAAAGAATTAATTAATTTAATTTAACATTCAAAATTAAAAAAATAATGATATAAATCAAGAAAAAAAATAAATAAAAGAATTTAGAAGAAATATATCGCAGCAAGCGAGAAAATTATCAATAAAATAGAAATTGAATAATAAATGAGAATATTAATGTATTTTCTTTTATCAGACATGGTATTTATTGAAATAATAAGTCCAAGATTGGCAATTAATAATGCAAACAACATCAGTACGATATGTTCAATAGGCCACAATCGCTTCGAAACTTCCTTTACTGTATTATCATTACTTAAATAACTATAGCCCAAACTGCTACCTAAGTTAGAAAAAAGAATCAATCCAAAAATTAATTGAAGATATAAGCTGCCTATAAATCCAAAAGAAAGATATCTGTCCAGACGGACATAAGTCTTTTTATAAATAATTCCATTAAATGCTCTTACAAACAGCCAGATTGCAATAATTAAAAAGCTTAAACTGATTAACGTATGTAATAATTTAAATATCGAAAATCCCTCAAGTATTGTAAATGCAAGCATTATTAAGATTTTTAATTGTTTTTAATTTAAAACTTCATCAGCCAGTATTTTGGCCTGAAGAATTCTGTCGGCCATTCCTATTCCATTTCTTAGATTTCCACCTATAATAAGTCCGGGATATTGTTTTTCAATTGTTTCAATTGCTTTAAACCGCTCACCACTATCGGCTTCATACTGAGGAATAGCCCACTCATGACGGATAATCTTCAGCAAATCAGGATTATAATCCGTAATTTGCATTAATTCGCAAACTTCTTTTTTAAGAATATTCCTGATTTCATCATCAGTTAAAGTATAAATTTCAGGACGACGAACACCGGCAAGGAATATGGAGAATAAAACACCATCTTTAGGAGCACGGTCACTAAAAAGCGAAGACATAAACAAAGCACCCAGAATATCACGTTTTTCCTTAAAAGGAATAAGTCCGCCAAATGCATCCAGCTTGATACCCTTCCAGTTGTCAAAACCTAAAATAACTTCTATAACTTTGGTATAATGCAGTCCTTCAATTTTAGAAACAAGTTCAGATGAAATAAAAGGAGCTATTTTGCTGATATTATAAGCTCCGATAGTAGAAATAACTTTCTTAGTTTCAATTTCCACAAGGATACCATCATCATTAGTATATGAAACTAAATAATTATTATTAAGCGGTTTAATCTGTATGTTTTTACAATTTAAAACAACTTTATCTTTTCCGATTCTTTTATAAATAGCATTTGTAAGTGATGAAAGACCTCCTTTAGCAGAAAAAACAGCTCTGCTAACTTTTTTTTCATCCTCTGTTTTTTTTATAAACATTTTCCTAACAGTACCTCCAATAAAACTGCCATAATCCTGTTCTAAATTATAAAGTTTTGGTAAGGCATATTTAGGAACCAAACGATTGGGATCACCGGCATAAACACCTAAAATAAAAGGGTCAATGGCATAATCCAGAAAACTTTTCCCTAATCTCCTCTTAACCAACTCAGCAAGTGTTTCATGCGGATTATTTCCTCTTGAACGAAAAGGTTCGCCTAATATTCTGAATTTATCCTTAAGTGAAAACAAGGGTGTTTTAACAGCATCCATTAATCCGCCCGGAAGTTGTTCCCAGTTGGTATTCTTTAAAATCCAGCGTTTTTTTACATTTTCATTTGCTATTTCGAGTTCACAATCATCTTTTAAATCTTCAAAAAGACGAATAACTTCTATATTGCCAATAACTCCGGAGTTTGGGCCTTCTTCGTAAATATAGCCTTTTTCATTTACGCTGTTAATAACACCTCCTATTTTGGAAGCCTTGTCTAAAACCAAAAAATCTTTTGCCTCTTTATTCAAATGATGAGCAGTAGCAAGACCTGTAATACCGGCTCCAATAATAACAACATCTTTCATTATATTTTATTTTATTGCAATATCTTTTAAAAGTTCAATAAAATCCTTGTCTGCAACAGGGATTTCAACACGGCTAATCTTAGAAAAACCAAGTTTATTTTTTGCATAGGGAATTATATCGTAATCTAAATCGTATAATGTTTCGAGATTCTCATTAACAAAACTAATAGGAATAAGGATAATTTCCTCTTTTCCCTGATTTTTAAGTTCCATTAACCTCTTTTTTGTATCAGGCCCAATCCATTCCCCTCTTTTCATACCGGACTGGTAAGCATGTTCACAGTTCAAATTCAGTTTACCGGCAATTGCTTTTGCACTCGCTTCAATTGCGTTTGCATAAGTATCCCCTTTATCAACCAGGTATTTTGGGATAGAATGTGCACTGAAAACCAGATAAGGATTAATTAAATTATTTTTATTAATATGTACTTTGATTTGATTTGCCCAAAACTTTATAAAATTTTCATGCAAATAAAATTCCTTTACAAATGAAATATTACAATTCTGATAATTTGCAGTTGCATTTTTTACATCCGTTGCTACACTTGAAGTGGTTGAAAAACTGGATTGAGGATATAATGGAATTACAGTTATATCATAAATACCATTATCTATAAATGAAGCAATACTTTCGTCAATAAAAGGTGCTGAATAGGAAAAAGCCATTTTTACGACATAATCATCACCTAATTCATTTTGGAGTGAAATTACTGTTTTTTTTGTTGACTCAATTATGGGTGAACCACCTATCAATTCATATTTTTTCCATGAACTTTTGTATCTTGTATTACTAATAATAAAAGATAAAAAGTTACGCCCAAATGCACCAAAAGGAAGTATATAAGGATCCTTGAACATTCTGGCTAAGAATACCTTAAGTTCTTTTGGCGAACTGGCACCTCCCATATTAACGAGTAATATTCCTGTCATACGGTTTTAGAATAAATTGATTCACCCTGCTTTAAATCCGGATCAAAAGCCATGGCTATATTTCTGGCAATTTTATGACCTAATTCACTGATTATTATACCATCATCACTAATACTGATTATTCCTTCCTTTTCAAAATCAATCAGTTTATTAGGATCAAAATTGACTATTTTTTTAATTTCATCAACAGTCATATTGAACTGAGCGGCAATTTCTTTAAAAATCAAAACGCCGTTACACATAATACTGTTAATTACTGACCTTACAATCTGTTGATTTACATTCAGGGTAAAACCGCGTTCAATAGCAAAGCCGGTTTTTTCAATGGCATCCATGTACAGAGCTGCACTTTTAATGTTTTGGGCATAAGCTCCCCATAATTGTGTAATGGATGAAGCACCAAAACCATAAACCTGACCTGTTGTTTCCAGCGTACAATAACCCTGAAAATTACGGTGTAATTTTTTATTTTTATAGGCAATGGCAAGCTGATCATCAGGATGAGCAAAATGATCGATACCAATAGACTCATAACCGGCTTCCTGCAATTGTTTTATGTTGTTGATCAACATATCCATTTTTTCTTTAGGCGAAGGCAATCCAATTTTTTCGAGTTTTAACTGTTCTTCTTTAACCCATGGAACATGAGCATAAGAAAAGGTAACGATTCTGTCAGGCTTGATTTCTATTGCTTTTTGAATGGTTTCCTTTAAACTTTCAACAGTTTGTAAAGGCAAACCATAGATAAAATCGAGATTAATACCACTGAATCCCTTTTTTCTGAGATAATCAACAACATCTTTTACCGGATGTCTTGGACCCTGACGGTTCACAACTTTCAATACATCTTCCCTGAAATCCTGTATTCCTAAACTCATTCTGTTAAAACCCATGGCAGCCAACTGGTCAATATGTTCAAATTCCAGATAAGCAGGACTGCATTCAATGGCTATTTCGGCATTATTATCGAGTATGAATTTCTCTTTAATCAGATTCATGATATCTGCGATAAATTTCATGGCAATGGCATTGGGAGTACCACCACCCCAATGTATCTGGGTAACCTTACGGTTTTTCAGGTCGAGATGTTCACATACATTTCTGATTTCCAGTTTTATAGTATCAACATATCTTTCGACAAATGATTTTTTTTGTCCTATTTCAGTATTGCAGCCACAAAAATGGCAACGTTGCGGACAAAAAGGAATGTGAATATAAATTGAAATATTTTCAGGTTGCTGATTATTAGAAGCAATCAGTTGTTCAATATAATTTTCAGTCGTAAATTGAGTATGAAAAAAGTTTGCAGGCGGATAGCTGGTGTATCTTGGTCCTGAAACGTTATGTTTATCTAAAAATTCAGAAGTTATGTTCATTTGGTTATTTAGTTATTAGGTTATTAAGTTATTAATTGGCTATTTCTCTGCTTCGTTTTCTTTTGCTTTCTTTAAATAAAAAATATATCCGTTTAAAATTTTTATCGCATTAGCAATATCTTGTTTAAAGCCAATCAGTTCATTTTCATCCAAATATCCACAATTACTAGCACAAATTAAATGATCGATTATCTCATATAATGAACCTCTTGCATGCCTGCAAAATTGTATGTTTTCCTGATAATGAAACCTACCAAATCCTTCTGCAATATTTGCAGTTACTGATCTTGAAGCTCTTATTATCTGATCATTAAGTCTATATGTCTCTTCTTTGGGCAATCTTTTTACAAAATCCCAAAGTGAATTTCTTAAATCTTTAGAAACCTTCCAAGCCTCTAATTCTTCAAAACTATTCATATTGGCTTTCTTATTAACTTAATAACTAAATAACTTAATAACTTTCATTTACTATCGTTTCCAGTCAACTGATTTAACCCAGTCAACAACAAATTTTGCATTTTCGAATGGAATACCGGGAATAAAACCATGACCGAGATTAAATATCCAGTTTTGATTTTCAGAACCAAATTCTATATATTTTTCAAGCTGAGTTCTGATGGTTTCCTGATCAGCCAGAAGCAATCTTGGATCTAAATTACCCTGTAAGCCAATATCAGGATGAACAAGATAACGGGCTTCTTCAATTGACATCTGCCAGTCGATACTTAAGAAATTTGCATCTTCAGGTTCAATATATTTAACACCATATCCTAATCCTTTAGGCAGGAAAATAACAGGAGTTCCTGCACTCATAACTGCAGCAGAAATTTTTCTTACATAAGGCATAATCATTTCAAAATATAATTCTGATGGGATTAATCCGGCATGTGTTTCAAATATCTGAAAAACAGAAATACCATGTTTAGCCTGCGTAGTAGCATATTCAATTGACAATTCTGTAATAGCACTCAATAATTTATGAGCCAAAACCTTATCTTTATATAATAGAGCTACTGCATCAGGGAATGTATGGTTGGTGCTCAAACCCTGTACCATATAACAAAGTGTGGTCAAAGGCGCACCGCAAAATCCGATTAAAGGCGTATTTTCAGGTTTAGTCTTCATGATTTCATCAATTACATCATAGATATAATCGAGTTTTGAAGCATCTGCCTTTAAAATACTCATCGGGTCTTTAACATCTTTAAGCGCAGTTGCGAATTTAGGACCTGAATCTGCAAAATTAAGACCCATTCCCAGTGCCTGTGGTATTACCAATATATCAGAAAAAAGAATGGCCGCATCAACACCTAAGTCGTAAACCGGCATCAAAGTTACCTTTGCTCCCAGTTCAGCTGATTCCATTAATTCATGAAAACTATGATGTTCACGCATTTCCAGATATGAAGGTAATACACGTCCTGCCTGACGCATAAACCATACCGGCGGGCGTTCAGTTTTTTCTCCTTTTAGTGTTTTTTCAAATATTGAATTACTCATTTATGATTTTTAAAGTTTATTTTATTTATTTTCTTTTCGAGTGACGGGGTGACTTGAAGTCACCCCGTCACTTAAATTATAGCTGTTTCAATGCTTCCAGATTTGCAGCTATGAGGGTTTCAATATCCTTATCACTGTGTGCATAAGAAACGAACAGACATTCATACTGCGATGGAGCTAAATAGATGCCACTTTCCAGAGATAATTTAAAGAATCTGGCGTATTTATCTGCATCTGATTTCATGGCTTCATCAAATGAAGTTATTTTTGCATCATTGGTAAAGAAAAATGTCATCATTGAACCTACGCGGTTGATAACACCTTTAGTCCCGGTAATTTCCATATTTTTACGAATACCGGCTTCCAGTTTTGCTGCTTTTCTTTCCAGTTCGCTATAAAAATCAGATGTATTTTTTATTAATTTAAGCATGGCAATACCTGCTGCCATAGCCAATGGATTACCTGATAAGGTTCCTGCCTGGTAAACAGGACCTATAGGAGCCAGCATATCCATAATTTCTTTGCGTCCGCCATAAGCACCAACGGGCAAACCACCACCGATAATTTTACCTAAAGTAGTAATATCGGGCATTACATTATAATATTCCTGAGCACCGCCTTTTGCCAGACGGAATCCGGTAATTACTTCATCAAATATCAATAAAGTGCCGTTTTCGGTGCAAATTTCACGTAATCCCTCTAAAAACCCCGGAGAAGGTAGCACAACACCCATATTACCTGCAACAGCTTCAACGATAACAGCTGCAATTTCATTTCCTTTTTGCTTAAATATGGTTCTTACAGAATCCAGATTATTATATTCAGCAATTAATGTATCTTTTGCAGTACTTGATGTTACACCAGGACTATCAGGTAAACCAAGTGTGATTGCACCAGAACCAGCCTTAATCAGAAAGCTGTCGCCATGACCGTGATAATTACCTGCAAATTTAAGGATACACTCTCTTTTTGTAAATCCGCGGGCCAATCTGATGGCACTCATGGTAGCTTCAGTTCCTGAATTAACCATACGTACTTTTTCTATAGAAGGTACCATATCAACAATAAGCTGAGCCATTTCTGTTTCATATTCTGTAGGCGCACCGTAACTTGTTCCTTTAACTGCAGCTTCTGCAATTGCAGCTAAAATTGTATCATGTGCATGACCAAAAATAAGCGGTCCCCATGAAGCTACAAAATCAATAAACTGATTACCATCAATATCTGTAATATAAGCACCCTTTGCTTTACTGATAAAAACAGGATTTAATTTAACGCTTTTGAAAGCTCTTACTGGTGAATTAACGCCGCCAGGGATTAGTTCCTGAGCTTTTTTAAATGCCTCAATACTTTTTGAAAATTGCATATTATATCTTATTATTTAAATTTAAACCAAAGACTATCAGCGGGGTATTTATCCCCGACTAATAGCCAAAACCAAAATCAAAAAAAAATTCTTTATTTTATTTTATTTAAAATGTTAGCAGCTTCAACAGCATGGTAGGTGATAATGATATCAGCACCAGCTCTTTTTATTGAAGTTAATACTTCCATCATTACCCTGTCACCGTCAATCCAGTCGTTTGCAGCAGCAGCTTTAATCATTGAGAATTCTCCGCTTACATTGTAAGCAGCTACCGGCATCTGGAATTCAGTTTTAACGCGATAAATCACATCAAGGTAACTTAAAGCTGGCTTAACCATTACGATATCAGCACCTTCTGCAATATCCAATGCTACTTCACGAATAGCTTCGTTGCTGTTGGCAGGATTCATCTGATAAGTAGCCCTGTTACCGAATTTAGGAGCACTTTCTGCAGCTTCTCTGAAAGGACCATAAAATCCTGAAGCATATTTTGCAGCATATGACATGATAGGAATTTTCTCAAAATGATTATTATCCAACGCTTCGCGGATCTTTGCCACTCTGCCGTCCATCATATCACTGGGAGCTATCATATCAGCACCGGCTTCTGCCAAAGAAACGGATTGATTTGCAAGGGTAACCAATGTTAAATCATTGTCAACATCACCATCAATAATGGTTCCGCAATGTCCGTGAGTTGTATATTCGCAATTGCAAACATCAGCAATTACATATAAATCTTTTAATTCTTTTTTTATGGCTCTGATGGCTTGCTGAACAATACCATCATGCTGACATGCAACAGTTCCGTCTTCGTCTTTATGTTCAGGTATTCCAAACAACAAAACGGCTTTAACTCCAGAAGCTACTACTTTTTTACATTCTTCAACTAAATTTTCAACTGATAACTGGTAGTTGCCAGGCATTGATTTTATCTGATTTCTGACATTAGTGCCGGAGCAAACAAATAACGGCATTACAAAATCATCAACTGAAAGCTTGGTTTCAGTAACCATTTGACGTAAAACTGCATTGTATCTTAGTCTTCTTAATCTTAATACTGGGAATTCCATAATTTTTATTTTTAAATTGATAAATTTTTATTTGTTAAAATAGGATATGATTTCATCGCAAAGTCCTTCAGCTGTGGATTTCTTTGCAATAACTAAAGGCGTTACACCTTTTTCTGATAAAGCTTTGTTTGTTGTAACACCAATGCAGGCAGCTTTCAGATCTGCTAAATTTTCTTTTCCATAAAAGGATGAAAAATTAATAAAAGTTGAAGGGCTGGTAAAAACTATTAAATCATAATACTGATGCTGAATAGCCTGCATAATTTTTTCATCGGCCATTTGTGGTTTTACAGTTTGATAAACATTTATGCGTTTAACATCATTTTCTTTGGACAGCCTGTCCATTAATATGTTATCTGCCAGATTTCCGAGTGCAAGCAAAATATGCTGGTTTACAGGATTGATTTTACTATAATATTCATTCAATAAATCTTCAGAAGTATTACCCTCACTTACAAAATCAGGAGCATAACCATAATAATCCAGTTCTATTGTGGTTTTAGCACCAATAGCTGCTATTTTTAAGCTTGCTGGCAAAGCAGTACTTCCATTAATATCGCTTAACTGTTTAAAAAAGTTGATAACTCCATTTTTACTTGTAAAAAACAGCCAGTCAAAATGCTGAAGGTTTTTTATTAGTTCAAGCTCAGCATGAGTTGGTTGAGCAGGTAATATTTCAATCATAGGTAAGGAAAATACCTTGGCTCCATGTTTTTGAAGTAATTCGGGCAATGTATCGCCTGATTCAACTGGTCTTGTAGAAATAATGATTTTATCCTGCAATGCTTTTTTCTGAGCAGGTTGCTGCAGATTCATTTCGCGTATAGTATCCAGTATTTCTTTACCACCGGCATTATATAGTTTCTTTGCAAGTTGCACTGACGTTTCAATGGCTTTATCAACTGAAGAAGAAGCTGATTCCCTTAAAAAATCGCTACCATCAATATTTGAGATAAAACCTGTAATTGTAAACTCATTACCATTAATCTTTGTATAGCTTCCTACAGGAATCTGGCAACCGCCTTCCAGGGTTTTTAAAAAAGCCCTTTCAGCATTGGTTGCAGTTAAAGTCTCATTATCATTTATTTTTGAAAGGACATTTTCAATAAAACTGTCATTTTCTCTGATTTCAATGGCAATAGCTCCCTGACTGCAGGCCGGTATCATTTTTTCAGGATCAATTAATTCTGAGATATACTGGCTCATTTCGAGTCTTTGTAAACCTGCAGCAGCCATTATCATTACATCACAAAAACCCTCTTCCATTTTACGGATACGGGTATTTACATTTCCTCGGATTTCAACAATTTTAAAATCTTTGTTAATCTTAAGTAACTGGGCTTTTCTGCGTAAACTTGAAGTAGCAATAACATCATTTGATGTTAAGTCAGCAATTTTCCTGTTGTTGCTGCTTATTAATGCATCACGGACATCACCCCTTTTCAGCACAGCACCTAAGCATGCTCCCTGAGGGAAAGAGGTGGGTAAATCCTTTAAACTATGCACAGCCATGTCAATTTCATTATTAAACATGGCAACTTCAAGTTCTTTTGTAAATAATCCCTTATCACCAATTTTTGATAACGGGACATCAAGTATGATATCTCCTTTGGTTTTAATGATTACAATTTCAAAAACGATGTCGGAAAAATATGCTTCAAGTTCTTCTTTTACGCGATATGCCTGGTATAATGCTAATTTACTTCCTCTGGTACCTATTCTTACAGTCTGCATTCTTAATTTTGGTTAAACAATTGATTTACCAATGGAATATATTCCCTTTTCTTACCATTTTCAGTAAGGGTTTTAACATTGGTAATCATATTATGAATTAATTTATTGGTAATCTGGTCGGCAAAAGCTTTTGGTAATTCAATTTTTTGTGCTTTGGCATAATCTTCCATTTCGGCTTTATTAATACCATGGAAATATTTGCAAATATTCTGGAAAATAGGAATCAGATTACGGGTATGCACCCAGTTGCCAAAATCAATCACTGCTTCTTCAATGATTTCTTCAGCTGCGCATACTTCAGCACGACGTTTTTCAAAAGTTGCATCCACAACATTCGATAAATCATCTATATCAAATACATGAACATTATCCACCTCAATAACATCGGTTGCAATATTACGTGGAACTGATAAATCTACAAAAAACAATTCTTTATAATTCCTTTTTTCCATGGCTTTTTCAACCATTTCTCTGGTAATCAATGCTTTTTTAGAAGCAGTAGAAGCAATGACAATATTATTATTAAGCAGCAGCTCATCTATTTTGCTCATTTCTTCAGCTTTTGCATTATGCTTTTTTGCCATCTCCACTGCATTATCGAAAGTACGGTTTACTATGGTAAATTGATTGCATCCTTTTTTAACCAGATTTTGTATGGTTAACTCGCTGGTCTGCCCCGCACCTATTAATAAAACCGGTTGAGATGACAAATTATTAAACAAAGTATTGGCAAGATTAACTGCAGCATAACTGATAGAAACAGCGCCTAATCCGATATTTGTATCGGTTCTTACTTTTTTGCCTGCTTCAAATGCTTTAGTAAAAAGTCTTTTTAAGATCGGACTTACCAATTTATTATTTTCGCATACATTAAAGGCATCCTTTACTTGTCCTACAATCTGGTATTCGCCCAATGCCATAGAATCCAGGCCGGAAACCACATGAAAAAGATGACGAACCACATCATCATGTGATTTTTTGTAGAAATAAGTCATTAATTCCTTGTCGGCTTTTCTATATTCAAAAAGGGTATTCTCAAATGCTTCAAAATTAGGTTTACCTTTACTGCTATCGAATTCAACGTATATTTCTGTACGATTGCAGGTTGACAAAACTACGGCACCAAGCATTCCTTTTTCTTTTAACATAGGAACAAATCGCTTTATATCTTCTTCGCAAAAAACAAATTTCGATCTTACATCTATGGGTGCAGATTTATGGTTTAATCCAATTAGTTTAATCATGAGATTTTGCTGCGTTTTTATGTTATCGCGGGCAAAAGTAGAAAAGAATTCTGTTTATATTCTGAAGATTTACCAATGTTTTAGGCTAGTAAAATTTAATAAAATAAAACTAAATTTTCGATTTGAAAATTTTAACATTTAGTAATTAAAATCATTTTTCAACATACTAATAAACAATATTTTGTATTATAAATTAAAAGCAAATGTTATTTTTTACAGACTTAATAATATTGAAAAATATGTTTACTTTTATTGATATATATCAACACTCTGCTTTAATTTATTCGTTTTTTAACATTTGTCCATGTTTCTGTAATTAAAAAACTTTCTTCCATAAAAGAAAT
The DNA here is from genome assembly GCA_026391675.1 of Bacteroidota bacterium. GTDB lineage: Bacteria > Bacteroidota > Bacteroidia > Bacteroidales > JACABE01 > JACABE01. The sequence goes on along the minus strand of JAPLDQ010000004.1, from coordinate 76,398 downwards.
CATTTTTTCGAACCTTTGCATTGGAACAGCAAATGAGAGGACATCAGAAGGAACGCATGGACGGGCTGACGGATCAAACATACCAATTATTGCCCTTTGTCTTTTGGTTTTACTTTCGAGATAAGGATAATGAACAATTGATCCACAACCTGCACAAAATGTTGAATACGTAACATTTGGATCAGTTTGATCGAAATTGGCTAGGGTAAATAATCCGGATAATACATCAGGTTTGGCAAAGAAAATAACCACTTCAGGCTCATCAGTTTCAGAAATATTATCCCATCTTTTAAAAACAATATTTTTTTCTTTATGATCAATAAACTGTTGGTTTTTAAGAAATTCTTTTACCATTTCAGGTGTACGGATATAACGTTCTCCTTCAATATTATCATTGCCACATGAGAGGAAATGTTCAAAACCTGGACGCATTTTATCAGTAAAGCCAAGATATCGCTGGCCGCCACCACATCTCACCGTTTCTTCGCTAAAAGCAAGAGATTTCCCGTTTCGGACTTTAGCCAGTTCGCAAATCACACAATTTCTTCCTTCAGGTTTTACAGCTTTTTCGGCATCACCCAAATCGTCAGAATAATAAAATATAATAGGAAGTTCCACATTATTGAAATACTTTTCCCACAAAACTATAAATTTTTCTTTTAAACCGGCATTCATAAAATGAAATTAATTTAATAATTTTTTTTTACTTTTTACTAATAGTATATTTATTTTCCAAAACAAATTGAAAATCCAATACTAAAATGGCTGTAATGACCGGAATCTTTGGGATCATATAATAATCCATATTCAGGACGGACAGCCCATTTTGTTAAGTCATCACTAAATGATACACCAAAGTTAAACGCAATAAGATCATCGTTGTCATTAGCTAATGAAACCAGATATTTTGGTGAAATATTGAGTTCAACTTTATTTTTTGACAATGGAATACTGAATAACAGCGTAGGGTGTAGTTCCCAGGTTTTGTCTGCATTTATACCTCCACCAAAAGCTAATCCAATTGGCAAATAAAATGAGAATATGTCTTTAACAAAACAATATTTGGGCCCCATTCCCAGAACATTAACGCTTTTTAGAGGTTCTATTCCCAGTAGATTAGAGCTATTATTAAACAGACTGTTTTCACTTATCCAAATATATTCATATCTGAATCTGAAATCGAAATTTGAAGTAAGTCCATAAGCTGCCTGTAAACCAAAATCCTTTTGTACTTCGTAACTATTAGTTTCTGAAGAAATGCTTACCGAAGAATATGAAGGGGTAAGCTCAATGCGGTTTTTCCCAACTGTTCTGGCTCCTTGTAACTCAGAAAACACCGGAGCACAGCTTTTAAAAATAAAACTACTGATTATCAATAATAATAAAAATAATTTTGTTTTCATAACTTTATGTTTTAGAGAATAGGGAATAAAGATAATATCAAAAAATTCAAAAATCTCAAAAACATTTCAAATCAGGTAATTAAATAGTAAAAAATCTTTTTCCAGGTTTATATACCTTTACCAAAATCAATACTAAAATGGTGTAAATTATTTTCGTAAAAATAGTTGACATTAAACTTATAAATATCGCATATTTTTTTAACTATTGCCAGACCTAAACCCAGTGATTCAGGAGAGGCAGAATTTTTATGAAATCTTTCAAAAATACTGACTGTATCTGCTTTAAGTTCATTTCCTGAATTTGAAACAGTAATCGTTTTATTTCCGGTTTTAATTACAAGTTCACCACCCTGAATATTATGTCTGATACCGTTTTTAATCAGATTGGCAAATAATATTTCAGCTAAATAGGGATTCATATTCAGGCTGATTTCTTCCTCAAAAACTACGGATGCTTTTATATGCTTTGCATCAATCATATCTTCAAAACTATCCAACTGGCTTTGAATAATTGATACAGGATTTATTATTCCAGATTCAGGAAACTGCCTGTTTTCAATTTTAGCCAGCAATAACAGCGTCTTATTTAATTTAGAAAGTCTGTTGGTCGCTTCATATGCCTCTACCAGCGCTTTCAACTGTTTATCGTCGAGATTCCGGGATTGCAGTAATAATTCCAGCTTCATATTTATGATAGCCAGTGGCGTTTGCAACTCGTGTGAAGCATTTTCAGTATATTCCTTCATATTAGAATAATCATGCTTTATTCTGTCAGTCATGGCTGATAAAACAGTATTCAATTCTTCGAATTCCTTAACTTCAGATTGTTTCAGCGCAAATGCGTCATGTGAATTTATATCGTACTTATTTATTTTATCAATTGTATCATAAAAAACATTCCAGGCTTTAAGTGAAGTATGCCGTACTGTAATAAGCAATGCAATGATAATCAGAAAAACAAGAATGGTCATTATCAGAAATATTCTGACAATAAGATTATCAGTTTCTTCAAGTGATTTATAGATCTGTATATAATATTGGGTATGATTAAAATCTGCTACAAACCCCAATTGTCTGAATGGAACATATTTACGCTGAGAAGGTTCATAAAATACTGTATCATAAAAATTAAGTTTAGGTGCATTCATTTCATTCAATAATGAAATTACAACTTTTTCATTTTGGTTGGGAGGAGTTACAACAGATGAATGTGCTGACAATAATTGATTAATTATACTGCTTTTCCTCTTTTCCAGTTCAATATTTATATTCTGATTAACCTGATTCCTTAACAGATAATAAAAAGCAATGGTTCCAAACATGAACACAAAGAGGGTAACTGACAGATAATTAAGGCTGGTTTTGGTTAGTAGTTTCATTTAAAAGTTTTACTAATTACTTTCAGAAATTTCAAATTTATATCCGACACCGTAAACGGTTTTGATATAATCTGCACAACCTTCTTTCAATAATTTATTTCTCAGATTTTTAATATGAGTATAGATAAAATCATAAGAATCAGCCATATCCATATAATCGCCCCATAAATGTTCAGCCAAACCTGATTTTGTTATAACTTTATTCTTGTTAGATATAAAAAACACCAATAATTCATATTCTTTCCGGGTAAGATTTACTTCCGTATCATGAACAAATACACTATGTTCACCGGGTAATAACTTCAGTTCGTTAAAAACGATTTGTTCACTACCGTTAAAACTAATGCGTCTGAGTATGGATTTTAAATGAGCATTTAATTCAGCCAGATGAAAGGGTTTTGTAAGATAATTATCAGCACCGGTTTCTAAACCTTCGATTTTATTTTCCAAAGAGTTTCTGGCAGAAATTATTACAATCCCCATGGATTTTCCACTCTTTTTAACACGCTTTATAATATCAAGTCCGCTACCATCAGGTAAATTTATATCTACAACAATACTGTCGTAATTATACATTTCAATCTTCTCAATAGCATCGGTATATGTATAAACAGCTTCACATACATGTCCATCTTCGGATAAGTATTCTACTATAGCATCGTTAAGTGATTTTTCGTCTTCTATAATTAATAATTTCATCAGTTGCAAATCTAAATTATTGCGTTTAGTCTCCTGCAAAATTACTATAAAAATCTATAGGAATTTCTCATTTAAGAAAAATTAAAAAAACCCTGACAGCTTTTTAAAGGAGTCAGGGTAAAAATTTACTGTTATAAAAAAAATGTTTACTTAATATTTACCGGCAATTAAAGAGAATATTATCAATATTGCTAATATAATTCCCGAGAACAGGAATAAATATCCGAAGAATTTTACAGTTTTAAGGAAAGGAGTAGAAATTTCCTTTTGTACTACAAATTTATGAAGTTTACCTGATTTTTCAAGTTCTTCATATTCTTTGGGTCTGTCCTTTTTGTATTCTTCCAGTTCAACATGACCTGTGAAAATTACAGTATCCATTGGGAAAGCTTCAGGACGTAAGTGTGTATTAAAGAAATGTATTGTAAAGATAAATACTACAGCCAATAAAGCTTCATCACTATGAATAATCTGAGCTACATTAATTACCCATCCCGGTAATATTTTTGTGAACAATTCAGGGAACCACAATATCAAACCGGATAGTCCGATGACTGCAACGCCCCAGAATACTGCCATGTAGTCAAATTTTTCCCAGTAGGTCCATCTTCCATATTTTGGGCGTTCACCTTTACCTAAAAACCATTTTACAGTAGCAATAAATTCCTTTATGTCATTTTTATTGAACATCAGTGTATTTGGTCCAAAGATAAAACTAAGGTAACCTTCATTTTTCTCTTTCTTCAACTTTATTAATGAAATTACATGGAAAATAAAATAGCCAAATGTAATTAATGCTGCAAATCGGTGAATATTACCTGCAACTTTTACACCTCCGATAAGTGAAGCAATTTTATTTGCCCAGGCAGTATGCGCAAACTTCAGTGTCATACCTGTAAAGGCCAATAATAAGAAACTAAGGATTACGAAAATATGTGTAATTCTTTGGCTTTTTGTAAATCTTCTGAAATATTTCACGCTACCCTGTGGTTGTATATGATGTTTCTTTTTTCTGGCTTCAATAATTGAGCGAGGAATCCATAGCAAAGTATGCAGACCAAAGAAACCGAAAACACTTAACAACAAAGTTGTCATTCCCCAGAAAGTATAAAAAAGCACTTTATTATCGTTATGTGTTGCATGTGTCAAATATCCTGTAAATTCAACATTTGCATTTTTATGACATTGTTTACATGTTTTAACAATATTCTTCTGGCCAACACTGGATTCTGGATTAGACATACTTAAAATACGGTGTGCACCATGACAATCAGAACATCTGGCTGCTTTAAGATAACCTAATGAATATGCTTTACCATGATAGGTTTCCATATAGGTTTCTGATAATTTTTTATGACAGGTTCCGCATTGCAATGTTATTTGTGTCAGGAATTTGTCTTTATCAATTTCAGTAACAGTATGCGCGGTATGACAATTGGCACAGGTTGGATATTTTTTATCTTTTGAATTCTTATAAATGGAATGGTCACTGGCCATATATTCTTCGAAAATACTCTTATGACATTTCCCACATGTTTTAGGGATATTTAGTGAATTTACCGTAGAATTTGGATCTGAATCTTTTAAAATATTATGCGATGTATGGCAATCTGTACAAATGGCACTGGCCAACAAACCTTTTTCCATTAATCCTCTGCCATGAACGCTTGAAGAATAATCACTAAAAGCATCGATTTCTTTTAAATGAGTATTAATGGTAGCTTTCCCATTTTTTGTATGACATTTTCCGCATAGTTTTGGGATAGAAGCTCTGCTGGTTGCAGATGTTTCATCATAGCGGCTTTGAATTTTATGAGTACCATGGCAATCAGTGCAATAAGGTGCATTACCTTTTTTACTGAAATAAGCCTGTCCGTGACCACTATTGGTGTACATTGAAGAAACACCTTCATGACAGATGGAACAATCAACTTTTTTAACGGTTGTACATGGTCTGCCTTTGGTATTTGTAGTATTAATTTCAGTATGGCATTTATTGCAGGCAAAGTTTTTGTGGGCAGAAACGGCAAAATCATTTTTATCAACCTTTAAAGAATATTTTTTATTGTTCTGCATTTTAAATGCATTGTCTGTTTCATGGCATTTAAAACAAATCTGATTTGAGACCAAAGTTTCTTTTTTCTGTGCTTTGATTTGATGAGATGAATGGCAATCATTACATGCAGGAATACTGCCTTTCTTTTTCTCCCATAATTCTCTTTTGATTACTTTTTTATGAACCAATTCAATATTGGCATGACAATTCATACATGTTGAAGCAATTTTCTCAGAAGAAGTTGTTGCCTGACGATTTGTATGAGGTAAAATCATGTGATTATCATGGCAATCATTACAGGTTGCTGCTACAATCAGGCCTTTTTCAAAAAGACCTTTTCCATGAATACTTTCACTATAATTGGTTAAAATATTTTGTCTGTCGATATTGTATAATCGGGCTACAGGAGCACCTTCTCTATGGCATTTACCGCATAAGACAGGGATATTCAGCTTGTAGGTATTTGATTTCGGGGATTTTGAAGAAAGTACATCATGTTTTCCATGACATTCTTTACAATCAGGTGCAAAAGGAGCATTAAATTTTAATGCCTGACCATGTATACTGATTGAAAATTTATAATCTGCAGTTTTATGACAGCTACCACAATTAACAGGTTTAAGATTTTCAGGATGTGGAAATTCAGATACATCAGCATCTTTGTGGCAGGAAGCACATTTAACACCATTATGAACAGATGTTCCTATTATTGCTTTATTAACAAATAAAGATACATTTTTCCCTCCAACGCTTTTTGATAATGTTTTATCACTATGGCAGGCAAGACAGTCTTCATTGCTGTTTTTTTGAGAATATAAATAATTTGTATTAAACAAAAAACCCGTTAATACAACTAATGTTAATGTCTTTACAAATTTATACATATTAAATTTCTTTTTGGTTTTTGGTTTGGACAACTTAATAGCTGTTTTATTCATTAAAAACACTACGACCATGTCAGGCCGTAGTGTTTATATATTGAACGCTTAAGTTCAAAGTATTTTGACAGAAAATAGCTTATAGTGTACGTAGATAGTTTACTAAATTCCACCTGTCGTTATCTGCTTTAATTTTTGATTTATAAGCTGGCATTTTACCTTGACCGGTATTAATCATGTAATAAATGGCACCATCAGTTAAAGCTTTGAATTCTTTAGAAGTAAAGTTTGATGTTCCGGCCATTTTTCCTACGCCTGTACCTTTTTCACCATGGCACATTTTGCAGGTTTTCATGTACATATTCTTACCTTCACCAATAGAAGGTGCATCGGCTTTAACAGGATTTTTAACAGCTTTATCAGCAGCAGGAACATCCCATCCTTTGTTAAAACTAATGAAAGATACTAAACTTAAAGCAACAGCAAAAATTGCTACTGATGCAAACACTTTTGAAAGATTTGATTTCATTTTTTCTCCTTTTAAAATTATTAATTTATTGATTTATATTTATTCTATTTGTAGAATACTCTTGTAATGTTAAATCCGAACATAAAACCACTATGTAAAAAATCATTGGTGTTATACACCATATTATGCTGATAAGTAATAGCTTCAGCAGTTGTAATAAAAAGCTGGAAAGAGTGAGCTGCAGTTGAATTTTCTATACCAATCGCTAAATTAGGTTTTGGTTCATTAATTTTAGCATCTTTTCTGTAATATGGAGTCAGGTTTTTGTCGAATTCACAGAATAAGGCAATAGTTTCTGAACATTTAATTTTTGCTACAACAGAAAGCCCAAATTGATCATTTCTTCTTAATCTCACTGATGAAGTATCACTTGCTGATTCAGTTACATTAAAATGTGCCCAGGTTGGTGCAACCTGTATAGTAAGGAAATCATTGAATTTTCTTGAAATTAATAATTCACTGAAATAAGAAAATCTGTGTGACTCAGAAAAATTAGCATAATCAAAAGAAGTAGCTTTTTCTCTTGCATCATAATAAATAGATGCAAAAGCTGTAACTGAAACAGGGAATGCGTTATTGGTTGTTTGTTCAAAAATACCATATTTTGCATTGAAATCCTGTTGTTTATTGTATTTTGTTGTACCAATACCCAATTGCAACTTATTGGTTACACTATAGTTGATACCCATTCTGATGTTTGAAGGAGCGTAAATACCAAATAAATCTTTAAAATTTCCAACTCCATCAGTTGCAATCTTACCAAATCTGTGATTTATAACTACTTCCACTGTTTTTTTAGGATACATTAATGTTGTCTGGTTTTCTAAAAATATACCACTGTTAAATGCACCGCTTACTGGTTTATTTCCTTCGTCTGTAGCTGGAGTAGTCGATTCCTGTGCAAATGAATAACTTGTAGAAAACAGTACAGCAAATACAAAAGTTACTAATGCTTTAAATGACAAGCTTTGTAATTTATTTATTGTTATCATAATTTTATTTTTTTTTAATTTATTACTTTTTGTTCTAAATATAAATACTATTAACAAGATATTAATTATCCTTAGCGCCTGAATCAATCCAGTATTTAATATTTTTAAGTTCAGTACTGGTAAGTGAAATATTTTTATGGCTTGTACCATTAAAATTAGAATATAACTTACTTCCACTTGAGTTGTTCGGAATAACGGCACCAACTGTAATTAAATTAGTTCTTACGACAGATGCAGTCCCTGATAAAGTTAAGCCCCCTGAAGTACCATGACATCCAGGGCAACTATGGCTGGCAAATAAAGGATATACATCTTTTGCAAAACCAAAGTCTGTGGGAGGTACATATGGAACATTTGGAACATAATTAGGCATTTTGGTATCTTTAGTGCAACTTGTAAATGCTATAAAGATAAATGCAATTAAAAAAAGTACTTTAATTTTCATCTCGTTTTCGTTTTTAGTTTAACAATAAAAAATTGATTTTAATTAATGCAAAAATATTAAAAAAAATGAAACATATTTTTCATGACGAAATGCAGTATGGATAATACAAAAACAATAACTCATCTAAATACCTAGCAATCAATAAAATAATCGTATTTTATTGATTGCTAATCGATTAACAATTCAACTCAAAACCATTGTTTTTTTTATTTATAAAAGTTTGTTAATTTTTTAACATGAATTATATTTGAATAAATATTTTGTTTATTGAATATCAATTTATTATAAAATAATATTTTCAAAATATCATTTATTTTTTATACACAATAGAAATAAAAGATATTTATTATATTGATATTTATTTATCTTTGCATGTAATTTTGATTTAATATTTTTGATATAAATCATTGAATAATATGTATAATATCATTCTGGGCTAAGGGATTCATATATTATTAAACAATCAATTTTGTTTTTCTTTACCTAATTACTTAATAAGTTTACATTCAGAAGCATAAATTAATCCATGGAAGAAAGAAAAAACCCGAAACATTGCAAAGACTGTGTTAGCAGACTACCAATGTTTAATTTATTAAATGATGAACAATATGATATTGTAAACCAAACACGTTGTAAGGTATGGTTTCGTCCGGGAGAAACTATTTTTAAACAGGGAACTGCTATGACGCATGTTACTATTCTTACTGAAGGACTTGTAAAAATATATTTAGAAGGAATAGATAACCGTAATCTTATTTTAAATTTTGCCCGTCCTATTTCGCTTATTGTCGGCCCGGGCTTTTTAACGGATTATAAACATCACTTTACTACAATTGCATTGGAAGAAACAGCAGCTTGCTTTATTGATGTAAATGCTATTAGTGAAGTAATTAAACAAAACAAAGAATTTGCCCTTGAAATGCTGAAAGGTGTTAACGAACATACACAATTCAACTTCAAACGATTTGTGGAATTAACCCAGAAAGGTATGCACGGGCGAATTGCTGAAGCTTTACTTTATTTACATAATGATGTATTTAAAAGTGAAAAAACTGAAGTAAACATTAAAAGACAGGATCTGGCTGACCTTACTGCCATGTCTAAAGAAAGTTCTATTCGTATCCTTAAAGAACTTAAAGATGAAAATATAATTTCTGTTGAAGGAAACTCCATTATATTAAATGATACAGCCAAATTAGCTCAGATTAGTTCAAAAGGTTAATGCATTTTAAAGTTTTTTAATAACTTTGTTAACGTTTTTTAGTAAATATCCATCTTCTTAAGTAAAATAACATTTCAGCAAACAGCTGAGATCCAACACTTAGAAAACCAGTATTCATAATATATTGATATTTATCATTGTATTTTTGACTATTATTCATCACACGATTAAAATATATCAACACTTTTTATAGCCTAAACTGATTTTTTGTTTTTATGTTTGCATTGTCTAATAATGTTAAAAAAATAACAACAACGTTAAGAAAATAACAATTAAATAAAAACAATTATAAACCAAATCAAAACAAAAATGAGAAAATTAAATTTACAAAAATTAATTAAAGGTGCAATGATGGTATCAGCTGCATCTATGATGCTTCTGGCAGGTTGTGCTAAAGATGGCAACAACGGTTTAGACGGAGCAAACGGAGCAACTGGTCCTGCAGGTGCCAATGGTAAAGATGCAAGCGAAACCTGTAAATTATGCCACAACCCGGCTGTAGTTGACAGTATTGCAACTATTTTCCAATTATCAAAACATGAATACGGAACAACTGCAGAAGAAGAAGCAGGTAATACAGGATGTACTCCTTGCCATGCTCAGGAAGCTTTCAAATATGTTTGTAAAAACAATGTAAGTACTGCTTTTATTCAGGATCCGGCTACCCTTAAATGGAGCAATCCTTACGCAACTGTAGCCGGTTCAGCTTACGGTAATTTAGGTTGTTTTACCTGCCATAGCAATTTACATACTACTTATGCTTATTCTGATTTAACTACTTTTACCACTGTTGCTGCAGTTCCTATGACCATGTGGGGTGGTACAAAAACTATCAACCTGACTCAGGATGGTGGAAAAAGTAACTTATGTGTAAAATGTCACCAACCACGTCCAATAGCTATTTCTACTTCTATGAGTATAGCTGGTCAAACCAGTACTTCTTCATTTGCCGATACCGCTAACAGAGGAAAATGGTTAGATTATACAAAATTAGCTTCAGCTCCAACTGCAATTTTCTATGATTCAGCATTAGCTACAACTATTACACAGCCAGTTACTCCAAGTTACAGAACTCACGTTCACTACGGTGCTGTAGGTGCTGTTGTTGCAGGTATGGGTGGTGTTGAATTCAACGGAACCATGGCTTATGCCAGTTCATCTCATGCATCTCAGGCTTCTTGCGAAGATTGTCACATGGCTCCTGTAACAGGTGCAGCCGGAAGTCACTCTTTCAAAGCTAAAGGAAACTTCAACGGATGTAACAATGCAAGTTGTCATACTTCTGCCGGTGGTTTAATGAGTTCAACCAATGCTGATTTCACTAACATCAGAACTGAAATAAAAGGTTTAATCGCTACATTAGGTGGTAAATTAAAAGAAGGTGGAGTTGAAATCATGAACAAAAATGGTGATGCTACTACCAACTTATGGTATGGTTACACAACAGCAAACTATGACGGATACTTAAACGTTTACGATCCAGTTAACAATCCAAATGGTCCAACTTACAACACCGGTTCATTCAGATATATGGGTTCTACCTCTAGCTGGACAACTGCTCAAAAAGCAACCAATGCTGCATTCCCAAAACTGCATTTAACCAATGCTCAAATGGGTGCTATTATCAATATGCAATTTGCTATCAGAGAATACAGTTTAGGTGTACATAACTATAAATACATCAAAGCTTTATTAACAAACTCAATTGCAATATTACCGTAATATTAGCTTAAAATAATTTAAAAAGCTGCCTTTTAAAGGCAGCTTTTTTTTTGCAAAGTTGTCAATTTTTGAAAATTGAAAGGAACTAAATATTCTATTTAAGAAAATTTAGCATACTTAATATGAACTAATTAATATATAATTGTTAATTATGCAGATTATTAAAATAAAATAATGAAGAAAATATTCTTTTTAATATTACTATTATCCACAGCAGCATTACAAGCTCAGATTAAAATATTATTTGATGCCACAAAAGCTGAAGCTGCAGGAAATGCCGACTGGGTTATAGATGCTGATTTGCGTAACCTGGGATACAGCAATGGCCCTGCAGTGGTTGGAGGCGGCAACGAATCAAATCCACAACGCATTCCAACACCCTTACAAAGCAATATTACTTCATCCACTGCAGAATCTTACTGGCAAGGGGGATTATCATCATGGGGAATTGATTTAGTTAAAAAAGGATATGTAGTTGAAACATTGCCTTACAATATTGCCATTACTTATAATAATGCTTCTAATCCACAGGATTTATCGAATTATAAAGTATTTGTTGTTTGCGAACCGAATATAGTTTTTACTTCATCTGAAAAAACTGCTATTCTTCAGTTTGTTCAAAACGGTGGTGGATTATTTATGGTTTCTGACCATACCATAAGCGACAGAAATAACGATGGCTGGGACTCCCCTGCTATCTGGAATGACTTAATGACCAATAACAGTATACAGGCAAATCCTTTTGGAATCAGTTTCGATTTAGTTGATATCTCCCAAACTACTACCAATGTTGCCAACCTTACTACTGATTCACTTTTACATGGTATTATGGGCAATGTTACTTCTGTAATGTGGAGCAATGGTACCACCATGACCTTAAATACAACAATTAATCCTACAGTAAAAGGAATTGTTTATAAAACCGGCTCTTCCAATACAGGCACTACAAATGTAATGGTTGCCCGCTCTAATTATGGAGCAGGAAGAGTTGTTGCCATCGGTGACAGTTCTCCCTGCGACGACGGCTCAGGTGATGCCAATGATGTGCTTTATGATGGATGGATAGCAGATGCCAGTGGTAATCATGAACGCTTAATAATGAATGCTACAATCTGGCTGGCAAGTTCAGCATCAGTTGCTACCAGTGTTACTGGTGTTAATATTTTACCAACAACCCTGCCTTTGACTGCAGGTGGTTCTTCATTCCAGTTAACAGCAAGCATTCTTCCTTCCAATGCAACGAATCAGAATATCAGCTGGAGTTCAAACAATACTAATGTGGCAACTGTTTCCTCAACAGGCATGGTTGCTCCTGTTGCAGCAGGTAATTGTATTATTACAGTCACTACCCAGGATGGAAATCATACCGCAAGTTGTACTGTTACAGTAGCAAATCAGGTTGGTGTACAGGAAATGAAAGAAGATGAAAAAATTAGTATTTTCCCAAGCCCAACATCTGACAGAGTTTATGTTAAAGCTGAAACATCTTTCAATAAAGACTTTAGTATTAATTTTTTTAATATAATTGGGAAAGAAGAATATGTGCCTTTCAATATCTTATCAAATTCATTAATATCTTTTGATCTCAGCCATTTTACAAAAGGAATCTATTTTGTAAAAATAATCCAGAAGAACAGAGAAATTGTAAAAAAGATAATAAAAAACTAAGATTTTAGTTTAGAATAGATTGTAAAAATTTAAAATACATTATACTCAAAACCCAGTGAAATAGAATAAATTATTTAATATAACAAATATTAGTTTTGTCATTCCGAGTTTTAACATTTAAAAAAATGCTTGAAGGTACGCTGACAAAAATATAAAATCATTGCTTTCCCAATCTCTGCGTTCCTTTGCGTCTTCTTTGCGGCTCTCAGCGGTAAAAAAGTTTAACCGCAGAGTGCCGCGGAGTTTTTACGCGGAGAACCGCAAAGATTAAAGAATCAACTAGTTTTAATTTCATTGTCATGTTTCTTATATATACTTAAAAATCAACAAAAAAAAACTTGTCATTAGTAACGAAGTGAGGAATCTCATAAAATTAAATGAGATGCTTCCTTCGTCAGCATGACAAAGAGATTGGAGTTTGTAAATTATAAGTTTACCAAACTATAGTAATATTATAAAAAAAGAAAGGCTGTTCAATCGAACAGCCTTTCTTTTTTAAAATATCCGGTATATTATGACTTTTGCTTACTGGTTTCCTTTGATTCTTTATTTTTTTGTTCAAAACTTTTAATTAAAATATCCATTGGTATGCCCATATTATCTATTGCAGCTTTTGCTGAAGGGGCTAATTCGTGATTCGGGTATTTATTGAGAAATTCAGTATAAAAGGCTTTCGCTTTTTCAAAGTCTTTAGCCTGATTTTCATAAATAAATGCTTTCAGAAACAAACAATCAGGCACTTTAGAGAAGCCTGTATAGTCTTTCATTATTCTGTCGAGCAATTGAATGGACTGCTGATGTTTCAAAATATTCATTGAAATATCAGCTGCCTTTAACAGATAAACCGGAGTAATTGTATCTGTTTTGAAATTATCGGCAAAATTCACATACAAATCAATCAGTTTTTGTGCTTTTACACTGTCAATTTTAGTTTTAGACGACATAATTTCCTTTTCCAATACAGTGATTTTTTCTGAAGTTCTTTCTTTTGCAGTCTTACAGGCTGTAATGGCAAAAATAGCTATTGCCATTACAATGATTAAATTTCTTTTCCTCATATTAAGTTGTTTTTATATTATTTCTTTCTACGGTACTGATTTGGAAACTTCATTCGGTAATCCACTTTAATGTTCCCTTTGGATATTTCAGTTAATTTACGTTTCAGCAGCATTTTTTTCAATGAAGCCAGTCTTTCCACAAATAAAATGCCTTCCAGATGATCATACTCATGCTGAATGATGCGGGCGCATACACCTTCGTATACTTCGTCATAAGTATTGAAATTTTCATCACAATATTGTATCCTGATTTTTGATTTGCGTAAAACATCCTCACGAATATCAGGTACGCTCAGGCAACCTTCGTTAAATGCCCATTCTTCGCCACTTTCTTCAATAATATGAGCATTTATCATTACTTTTTTAAAGTCTTTGGCTTCAGGGAAATCATCCACATAGGGAGAAGCATCAATAACCAGCAATCTGATGGATAAATCAACCTGTGGAGCAGCCAATCCAACGCCTCTTGAAAAATACATGGTTTCAAACATATCATCGATAATCGTTTTCAGATTTGGATAATCCTTGTCAATATCTGATGCTATTTTCTTTAGTGTTGGATGCCCGTAAGCTGTAATTGGTAATATCATTTTATTATATCTATTTTGAATTAAAAATATCCCTGCTTTCTAAATAGGACTGCAAAATAATAGTTGCACTTATCGTATCAACCAATGATTTATTTTGCCGTGCAGTTTTTTTTAAACCAGCAGTTAACATGGTTTGGGAAGCCATTTTTGAAGTAAACCTTTCATCAATCCTGACTACAGGAATTGCCGGAAACGTCTTTTTCAATACTTTAATAAATGGCTCGATAAATTTAACGGATTCAGAGGGCATATTGTTCATTTGTTTTGGTTCACCCACAACAAAAATATCCACACTTTCATTTATTACATAATCTTTTAAAAAGCTGATGATTTCTTTTGAATGTATCGTTGTTAAGCCATTGGCAATCATTTGCAATTCATCGGTAACAGCAATACCAACCCTCTTTTGTCCGTAATCTATTGCAAGTATCCTACCCATATTTATTTTTTGCAAAATTAGTTGTTTTTACTGAAATATTAAATTTTCATTCGTCAATTTTTCTTACCTCATATAGCGACCATGTATTGGTTCTTGACATCCAATTATTAATATTAAATTTTCCCACCCATGTTGGATAAGTCTTATAAATTTCAGTAATTTTTAAATGATGATTCTCATTAACATGGTTTACATTAAAGTTTTTAACTGCAAGAAAGTAGTATGAATTATCAGAAGTCAACAAACTATCATTTAAAGCAGAATCATTTTGTATATTAATAAATGACAGCGTTTTTGATTTATAAAAACTAATAAGCAATTTTTTACCTCCTCTTAAAAATGGGTTTTCATCTCCAATGATGATCATTTTTGAATTTTTATTTAAAGACCTGTCGTATACACATTTATAGAGAGAAATAAGTTCATCAGCAGGTTTAAAACACATAACTAACAAAACAAATAAATTTAGTCCTATTAAGAGATAAATAATTTTTTTCAAAATCATGTTTTGAAGTAAGTTCTTATACTTAAATGATTTTTGTAAATCAGAATAAACAACTGTAAAGCAATATGGAAGTAATAACAATAAAGGATAAAGAAACCTGAGTTCTTTATGCCCAATTAATAAATGCGTAACAACAAAGGGAACTGTTATCCATGAAACAATATTTCCGGAATGTTTATACCAAAAATACAAAAAAGAAAGAATGATAGCAAGACCAATAGGTGGAGTGGCTTTTATAAAAATATTTTCGAAATAGAACCACCAGGGTAAAATACCAAATTCAGAGACTTTATCTTGAAGAATATTTAAATCAAAATAATTCCAAAAGCTTAGTATCCAGACACCATACAACCATCTGTCAATTATTATTCCAATTATAATTGCAAGAATATTGCCTCCAGCAAAAAGCAAGATTCTTTTAAAGCTTTCTTTTCCTATTATTATCATCCAAAGCCCTAAACCTATAATCATAAAAGCTGACTGATACCGAAACACAAATGACAATCCTGTTAATAATCCGATGAAAATAAAGCTGTAATTAATTTTATTTCCTTTATTCAGCAGATAAAATGCTATTCCAAGCATAAATGCCATACCTGACCAATTTTCTGAAGAAAATCTAACAAAATTGTAGGGGAGAAACCAAATAAAAAAACTTAAAAGATACAGATTGTTTTTTGAAAGTTGAGTTGAAGTATAACTTATGAAAGCTTTTGTTAATAAAAAGATTGTAAATACCATTATAACAGCAGATAAGAATCTTAAAAATAAAGAAATGATAAAAGGATTGCAAATATTGAAAAGATTGCAAGTAATGATAACAGTATAAGCAATAGCAGGTTGTAACCCTGGACGCATTTGTGAATGAAACTCCCAGGGTAAAGTGGATGCTGTTGTATTACCGGCTTTATAATTGGCTATTTCTAAAATTTGAAAATGTTCATCTGCAAAATCATAACCTGTACTAAAAAAAGCAGTTATAAAGAGAATTAAACAACCCCAAAATAGTGGATGTATTAAAACCTTCTTTTTAAAAAGATGTATAATGTATGTCTTCAAATAAAAGTGCACCATTTTTGTCCGTAATCTATTGCAAGTATTCTTCCCATATTTTGCAAAATTAATGCATTTTATCCAATTTTATGTCTTTGAAATTCTATTGTTTGATTAAAAACCGGATTATTTTTTAAAAAAGCTGTTAAAAGACAATATTTTAAAATTTGCTATCTTTGCGACAAAAATATGCGAATGAAAGAACAAATAAAATATATCCTTAAATTAACTCTTTTCAGCTACCTTTTGTTTTTTATTCAAAGGAATGTTTTCCTGTTTTATTTTTTCAAACAAACTTCATTCAGTCTAAAAGAATGGGCATTGAGTAATGTTTACTCATTTTCCATGGATTTGGCAATGATATGTTACCTTTTGCTTCCGGTTACGCTATTATTATTCATTTATAGCTTCAACTGCAGCAGAATAGTAAGACAAATAT
Source organism: Bacteroidota bacterium (assembly GCA_026391675.1). GTDB lineage: Bacteria > Bacteroidota > Bacteroidia > Bacteroidales > JACABE01 > JACABE01. The sequence goes on along the minus strand of JAPLDQ010000004.1, from coordinate 59,321 downwards.
TATCAATTTTTATAATACTATTTATAGTCCTCAGCAATTTTATCCTGATTTCAGATATCGGCTTGTATGCAGAATGGGGTTCAAAAATTAATCATAAAGCCTTATCCTATCTTATTTATCCCAAAGAAGTTATTGCTTCAGCAAAATCAGCTCCGGTATTATTGCTCATCGTTTTGCTTTTATTGCAAAGTATTCCCGAAATTATTATTTTCAAGAAATATCTGAGTATTGATTTCAACAGCAGGAAAAATAAATGGTGGGCAAAAACAGCATTTTTAATAATTATAACCCCACTCTTATTGCTTGGAATCAGGGGCGGATTACAAACATTCCCTATCGACAGAAGCTGGTGTTATTATTCTGAAAAACCAATATTAAACCAGGCTGCCATCAACAGCAGCTGGAACTGTATTGCAGCACTGGTTGAAAAGGAAGAAGTTGCGAACAATCCATACAACTATATGACTGAGGCTGAATCAGACACTATCTTTAAACAATTGTGCAGCGTTGCCAAAGATACTACATCATATATTTTTACTGTTCCAAAGCCCAATATCATCATTGTTAAGCTGGAAGGTATAAGTGCTGAAGCTGTTGGTGCCTTGAGCCATGATATTGATGCCACACCCCAAATTACAGCAATGGTAAAAGAAGGATTATTATTTACCAATTTCTATTCAACGGGATTCAGGACAGAACAGGCATTGGCTGCGATTGTCGCCGGATTCCCGTCTCAACCAAAGACTACTATTATCAGAAAATTCGGGAAATTTGACAAAATGCCCAGTCTGGCAAAAGAACTGGCTGCAAACAGTTATTATACCACTTATTATTATGGTGGGAATCTTGAATTTGCCAATATAAAGGCATATTTAATCTCTTCAGGTTTTAATAAGATAATTGGTGAAAAGGATTTTACTTTCCGGCGACATACCAACTGGGGTTGTTTTGATGAAGAATTATTTGATTTTACGGTTAAAGATATGGCTGCTCTCCCCCAGCCTTTCTTTTCCATTGTGATGACCAGCACCAGCCACGAACCCTTTGACAACCGAGTGGAAAAAGTTTTTAAAGGAGGAACATTGGTTGATGATTACTTAAATGTAGTTCACTATACCGATGCATCTTTGTTTCAGTTTATAGAAAAGGCAAAAAAAGAAAGCTGGTATAAAAATACCATATTTTTAATAGTTGCTGACCACACCCACCGCTTACCCAAGGACCGCCAGAGCCATGAAATAGAAAGGCACTGGATACCCTGTTTGATATACGGAGCTGCATTAAAAGATGAATACAAAGGTAAAACCATGGATAAATATACCACACATGTTGATTTACCAGCTATATTATTATCACAACTAAATTTAAAACATAATAAATTTGAATGGAGCAAGGATGTTTTTAATCCTTACGAAAAAGGATGGGCATTTTACACCTATAATGAAGGCTTTGGCTTTTTAAAAGATAAATCCAGGATAGTTTTTGACCATAAACTGAATAAAATTATTCCTTATATATCTAAAAAAGAAATATATAACAGTGATAGTTTATCATTAAAAGAAGGAAAAGCTTTAATGCAAAAACTATTGAATGAGTATATTAAACTAAGCGAGTAAAATACTTGTTTATTCTGACAGATATTTTAACTTTGCATAAGAAAAACGCGGTAGTAGCTCAGTTGGCAGAGCATCAGCTTCCCAAGCTGAGGGTCGTGGGTTCGAATCCCATTTACCGCTCGAAGAGAGTACTTAAAGTACTTAGAGTACTTGGAGTACTTAAAGTTAGAAGAAATTGAACCGGATTAACATCTAAAATCCTAAATCGTTAATCGTTATTCTCAAATCAAAAAAAATGCGATTAACGATTAACGAATGTTAAAGTATGAAGACAGTACATTATAAAAGCTGCAAACATTATCATCAATATCGTTACTTTTGTCATTCTGAGTTTTAACATTTAGAAAAATGCTTGAAGGTACGCTGACAAAAATATAAAATCATTGCTTTCTCAATCTCTGCGGCACAGTTCGACAAGCTCACTACATCGCTTTGCGCCTTCTTTGCAGCTCTCAGCGGTAAAAAAGTTTAACCGCAGAGTGCCGCGGAGTTTTACGCGGAGAACCGCAAAGATTAAAGAATCAACTAGTTTTAATTTCATTGTCATGTTTCTTATATATACTTAAAAATCAACAAAAAACAAACTTGTCATTAGTAACGCTAGTGAAGAATCTCAATAGAATAAAGAATTCAATATCTATAAGATGTTTCTCCGCTAATAGCGAGATTAATATGACAAAAGAAGATATTTCATAATTTTATCATAAAATCACCAAATCACCAATTCTCAAAATCACAAAATTAACCCGGTTGGACCTTTCCCTAAAATGGAAAGCAGGAAAATAATTTGATTTGACCATTCTCTAAAACGGAAAGCATGAAATAAATCTGATTTGACCTTTCCCATAGACAGAAAGCAGGAAAAAATTTTGATTTGCCCTTTCTGTAAAATGGAAAACATGAAATAAATCTGATTTGACCTTTCCCCTAAAATGGCAAGCACGAAATAAATTTGATTTGCCTTTGCAGAGAGTTTGCAAGCATGCAATACTGATTTTTCAATAAATCAGTAAAATATGCCTTATGGAAATTAGTACCCGACAGGCAATGTCATTATGTTCATGTTATATTTTAATAAATCCGTTTGCCCGTAGGGCATAAATATCAATAAAAAATTAAGTATCTTTTATTGCTTGTCCGTAGGACATAAACCTTCGTATAAACATGAAATTTTGTTAATTTCCTAAGGAAAATAAGGGAAAGAGCCTGCTATATTTTCTATTGATATTATTCTCCTACGGAGAAATTTCTTTAACTTAATGACATTACCCGACAAGTTTTCAGACTTAATAATCATTAACCAATAGCAAAATCAGCACATCACCAAATTACCGCATCACCGCATTAATACTTCCTAGTGCTTCATCTTATCACCGATAGTATTGTCATAAAGTGTTTTAAATTCATCCACCATGCCGAAATGCTGGTCATCCACAACAATTTTACCTTTTGTAGTATGACCAATTATTGAAAACGGGAATTTTAATTTAACCATAAAATCAATAAACAGTTCTTCGTTGCGGGGATCAATACTTACCACTACCCTGCTCTGAGATTCGCCAAATAAAAAGGCATCTTCGCGGATATCACTTTCGGTAAGAATATCAAAACCAAGATTATTGGGCATTGCTGATTCCAACAGAGATATAAACAAACCACCATCAGAAACATCATGAGCAGATTCCACTAAACGCAGACGGATTAATTTCTGAACGATAGCCTGTAAAACATACTCTTCGCTTAAATTAAATACAGGTGGTGGCGACAGTTTTACATTATGATAGGAATATAAATATTCAGATGAATTGATATCGTTCTTCGAACTTCCGATTAAATACAATAAGTCGCCTTTTTTCTTGAAATTCAAGGTCATTTGATGTTCTTTCTCCAGTAATCCAATCATTCCGATGGTTGGCGTTGGATAAACAGGTTCAATCACGCCATCCATATTGGCCTGATTGTAAAAACTAACGTTACCACCAGTAACCGGTGTATCAAATTTCTTGCAGGCATTGCCCATTCCCTTAATTGCACCGACAAACTGCCAGAATACTTCAGGATTATAAGGATTCCCGAAATTCAGACAATTGGTAATTGCCAGTGGCTTGCCACCTGAACAACTGATATTGCGTGCAGCTTCTGCTACAGCTATTTCAGTTCCGATTTCAGGATCAGCATGTACATAACGGGAGTTACAGTCTGTAGTCATTGCCAAAGCCCTTTTGGTACCTTTTATATTAACTATAGCAGCATCAGAAGGAGCATTGGTACTCATATTTTTGGTGCCAACCATGCTGTCGTACTGTTCATACACCCATCTTTTTGAAGCTATATTGGGATGAGCAGCCAAATGCCTGGCTATGGCCTTCAAATCCTGTGGTTCAGGAATGCTATCAATTTTAAATTCTTTTGTTTTGGCATAATAGGCAGGTTCTTTATATTCCCTGTCGTAAACTGGTGCACCGCCTCCCAGTACCAGATATGGGGCAGGAACATCAGCAACGAGCTCGTCGTGCATGTAAAAATGTAAACGGTCACCTTCTGTAACTTCGCCAATAATGGCACAATTTAAGTCCCATTTATCGAAAATGGCTTCAACTATACTTTCTTTGCCTTTTTCGACAACTATCAGCATACGTTCCTGTGATTCGGAAAGCAGGATTTCGAAAGGTTCCATATTTTTCTGGCGCAACGGAACTTTATCAAGATTGACTTTCATTCCACAACCACCTTTTTCTGACATTTCAGAAGTTGAGCAGATAATTCCTGCAGCACCCATATCCTGCATACCAACCACTGCTTTTGATTTTATAACTTCCAATGTGGCTTCCAGTAATAGTTTTTCCTGGAATGGGTCACCAACCTGTATAGAAGGAATATCATCCGCTGAATCCTGAGTAATATCTGCTGAAGCAAAGGTAGCTCCATGGATACCGTCTTTACCGGTAGAAGAACCAACAATATAAACCGGGTTGCCCACGCCTTTTGATACGGCTGAAACCAGGTTTTCGGTTTTCATTAAACCAACAGACATGGCATTTACCAATGGATTCTGATAATAACAATCATCAAAATAAACTTCGCCGCCAACAACAGGAACACCAAAAGCATTGCCGTAATTTCCTATACCTTTAACTACACCATTCAACAACCATTTGGTTCTGTCCATTTCGATATTTCCAAACCTCAATGAATTTAACTGTGCAATCGGGCGGGCGCCCATGGTGAAAATATCACGATTGATACCACCAACACCGGTAGCAGCACCCTGATAAGGCTCAACAGCACAGGGATGATTATGGGATTCTATCTTGAACACACAAGCCATACCATCGCCAACATCAACCATACCTGCATTTTCCTGTCCGGCTTCCACAACCAGTTGTTTACCAGCTCTTGGCAAAGTTTTCAGCCATTTAATAGAATTTTTATAGGAAGCATGTTCTGACCACATCACTGAAAAGATGCTCAACTCAGTATAATTAGGTATTCTTCCTAAAATTTCTTTAATCTTTTCAAATTCTTCAGGTAATAATCCGATTTCTTTTGCGGTATCTACTGTAACTGTGTGATTTGTATTCATTTCTGTAGTTTAAGGATTTGATTTGGAATTTTTTACAAAACTACAATTCTTTTTTGAAAAATTTAGTTATCAAAACTTAAAATTAATCAGCGTTTTTTAAAAAATGCTCATTTAATTAATAATTTTAGATTTATCTTTGACAATAATTTCAAACGATAAAAAACATTACTAAATGACAGTAAAGAATTCGAATAAAATTGCCATGATTACCGGTGCAACTGCAGGAATTGGCAAAGCAACTGCTTTAAAATTTGCAGCAGCAAATTTTAATTTAATCATTACAGGAAGAAGAGCAGAATTGTTAGACGATTTAAGTAAAAAAATAATAAAGGATTACGGAGTTAAAGTTTATTGCATGCAATTGGATGTAAGAATAAAGGAAGACGTTGAAATTCAAATAAATAAATTTTCTGAAGATTGGAAAAAAATAGATGTTTTAGTTAATAATGCCGGTTTAGCAGTGGGTTTAGGCACAATACAACAGGGTGAAATTGATGATTGGGAACGTATGATAGACACCAATATAAAAGGCTTGCTTTATGTTTCACGCGCAGTGATGCCGATAATGATAGCTAATGGATACGGTCACATTGTAAATATCGGATCAATTGCAGGACGCGAAGTATATCCCAATGGCAATGTTTACTGTGGAACAAAAGCTGCCGTTGATTCAATTACCAGAGGTATGCGGATTGATCTTGTAAAACATGGCATTAAAGTAAGTCTTATTGAACCGGGTGCTGTAGAAACTGAATTTTCCATCGTTCGATTTAAAGGAGATAAAGAACGTGCTGATAATGTATATAAAGGGTTTTCGCCATTATTTGCTCAGGATATTGCTGATGCCGTTTATTATGTTTGTTCACTTCCTGCTCATGTTAATATAAACGATATGCTGATTGTTCCAACAGCACAAGCTTCAGCTACAATTATCGAAAAAAAGCTGTAATTAAAAAATGAAAAAACAAATTTTAGTTGGTTTATTCTTAATATCCTTTGTCTTTAATGTTTATTCGCAGACAAAAGGTAAATTCAGAATATCTGCTTTAACTGAAATTTCTTTTTTTAAAAACAAGACCCTAACTTCTTATGGCTTTTCAGGAGAATTTTTTGTTCACAGGAATTTTAGTTTAAATTACCAGTATAGTATCGGATATAACCAAAGCCTGGATACTTATATGCATTATCCCGGCACAGTAGCAGGTCTTGTTGAAATGTTCAGAACCGATACTTATTACTTTTCCTATAGTGCTAATAGTGAAAATGATTGGGTATATTTACTTTTTATAACTGTTGTTATTCCCGAAGGAGTAAGTTTTCATACTTATCCTAGGAAATGGCTCGAAATTGCCCCTTTTGTCAATCCTTTTGCTGCTGATTTTAATATACTGGATAACAGACGTTCTACCATCACTTTATCATTAGGAATAAGATTACATATAAAACCTGTACCTAACTTCTCCATTTCGCCTCATTTTGGTTTAAAGCATATTTACAGAAATGGAAATGTTGGTAGTTTCTATGGCCTGTCAATGGGTGTCTTATTTTAATTTGATGATTTAATATTCAGGCTTTCTAAACTTTCTACCTTTGTAAAATATACCTCCGTCAAGTAGTAATGGCTAAATAATAAAATGACAAAAACTTCAAAAATATATATCGCACTGCCCTGTTTGAATGAGTTGGAAAATCTGCCCAATTTCATTGCTGATTTGAAACAGCAATCATTTAAAAATTATTGTCTTTATGTTTGTGTAAATCAACCGGATGAATGGTGGAATAATAGCGAGAAAAAAAGTATTTGCGAAAATAATCTGGCAAGCATTGATTATTTAAATAACATTAAGGAAATTGATATCAAAGTCATTGATTTCTGCAGTAAAGGAAAAGGATGGAAAGGCAAACAACTGGGTGTAGGCTGGGCCCGTAAAATATTGATGGATGCTATTAATGAAGTTGCTGAAAAAGACGATATTGTTATTAGTATTGATGCTGACACCCGTTTTAATTCAACTTATCTTGAATCTGTTTACAATTCTATGCTTTCACATCCAAAAGTCCTGGCAATATCAGTACCTTATTATCACCGGCTTACGGAAAAGGAAGCAGAAAACCGGGCAATTTTGCGTTATGAGATTTATATGCGCTATTATGCCATTAATTTGTGGAGAATAAACAGTCCGTATAGTTTCACAGCACTTGGTTCTGCTATTGCCTTTCCTGTTTGGGCTTACAGAAAAATCGGAGGAATCTCACCCATGAAAAGCGGTGAAGATTTTTACTTTCTTCAGAAATTTTGCAAAACAGGAAAAATTTTACACTGGAATTCAGGAAAAGTTTATCCCGAAGCCCGTTTTTCTGACAGGGTTTTCTTCGGTACAGGTCCGGCTATGATAAAAGGTGATAAGGGTGACTGGAACTCCTACCCTGTTTATCATTACAGCTTATTTGATAACCTGAAAAACACATTCGACAGTTTCCCTTCATTATATACTGAAGACATTGATTTATCAATTGCTGGTTTCCTGAAAACTCAGTTTAATGATGATAAATGGTGGTTACAAATCAGAAAGAATTTTAAAACTGAAAGTCATTTTGTAAAAGCCTGTTATGAGAAGCTGGATGGTTTGCGATGCTTACAGTATTTAAAAACGATGCAGTCCTGTTTAAATAAAACCGATGAAAATTCGTTATATGAATTTCTTGCAGAATTTTATCCGGATGCTATAACATTGCTTCAATTAAAAGCAGATTTTACATTCACTCAACTATCAGTTGAACAAATGGATAACATAAGAAACTATTTAATAAAAATTGAAGAAACTTATCAACAGCAACATTATTTTAAATTAACATCCAAATGACAAATAAAAAACTGCTTACAATTACCGGCCCGACAGCCAGTGGCAAAACCAGACTGGCAGCATTGGTGGCTGATGTGCTTGATGGTGAGATTATAAGTGCTGATTCACGGCAGGTATATAAAGGTATGAATATAGGGACCGGTAAAGATTATGAAGATTATAAAGTAAATGGTGTTAAAATTCCATATCATTTGATAGATATTGCCGAAGCAGGCAGCGAATATAATGTATTTCAGTTTCAGCAGGATTTTCTATCCAGTTATAATTTAATTATATCAAAAAACAAATTACCTGTACTTTGTGGTGGTACAGGAATGTATATTGAATCAGTACTGGCAGGATACAATCTTGCGACTACCCTGATTGATGAAGAATTCAGGAAATCTTTAGAGGATAAAACACAGGAGGAATTACAGTTCCAGCTGATGCAATTAAAACAGTTGCACAATTCGACTGATATACTGGATAAAAAAAGATTAATCAGAGCTATTGAAATTGCCAGTTTTGAAAAAAAACAACCCAAAGCATCCGGATTTCCTGAAATTCCATATTTATTGATTGCTATAAATAATGAAAGAGAAGTAATCCGAAACAGAATAACAGCCCGTCTTATGCAAAGACTCGAAAATGGTATGATTGAAGAAGTAAAAGAATTATTAAAAAAAGGACTGACAGCTTCACAGTTAAAATTCTATGGCTTAGAATATCGTTATATCACCATGTACGTGAATAATGAAATAACTTATGATGAAATGTTTACTAAATTAAATACAGCAATTCATCAGTTTGCAAAACGACAAATGACATGGTTCAGGAGGATGGAGAAGAAAGGGATAGAGATTCACTGGATTGATGGAGAGAAAAAAGAAAATGAAAAAGTTGAAGAAATCATTAAACTTTACTTAAAGGCATAAAAAAAGAGGAGTTTAAGCTCCTCTTTTTTATTGTATACAGGTAATTTCCTAGAAATGGAATAATAAGAAAATATTACCTGCAGTTTGTCTTGAATCAATTGTAAAACTAGTTGTTTTGCCAGAAGGTACAGTAGTAGATTTAACAGCACCAGCAGTAGCATCCCATACTTCAGAAATTTGTTCTGTAGATCCTGCAGCAGCTGGATCCTGGTTAATTCCAATACCCCAACCAAATTCACCGCCGAATGACATTTTTGGTGCAAAGAAATATTCGCAACCAATAAAGGCACCTACACCAATACCAAAAATAGCACCGGTTGAAGTTTCTGTTACCCATCTTCCACCACCAAGACTGTTAGTCCCAAAGTTTGTCCTTGCAATAGCTGCACCGGTAGCATCAAGAGGATTACCATATTCATAAGAAGATTTTGTACCTCCCTGTAAAGAAATGCTGGCTTCTACACCATAAAATCCCTGTAATCTGCCATAACCTCTTCTTTTTTCAATACCGGCTGAGAAAGCGATATCAGTAGTACTGTTGGTACATTTATCTTCAACAAAATCATTTGTGGTAGTTCCTGTTTTCAAACTATTTTTAGTAATAGATACAGAATTTTTACCAATTCTGACTTTTCCTCTAACAGCCATGTTATCGGTTAAAAAATACTTACCATAAATAGTGTTGGGAGCTAAAGGATTTGCCCATGTCCAAGCTGCAGGACTAGCAAAAGCACCACCACTAATTCTGGCAAAATTCCCAAAGAAATTAAGGAATGGAGTTGCGCATACGCCTAAAGCGATATCGCCTTTTTGAGGTAAAATTGGCACACCTTTTTTTGATACCAATGGTTGATTCTGTGCATTTACTGATGCTACAGTTAACATAACAATACAAATTAAAATTAAACCTTTTTTCATTTTTTTAAATTTTAGTTAATAAATGGTTTTTTTAACAAAGTCAAAGTTACCAAAATCGTGCCAAACTAGTTTGTTAATAAAAGCTTATTTATTAACAATTGGATGTTAACAGAAATCAAGCAAGTATTAACAAGCTGAATGGTTTATAATTTAATAAAATATTTCTTTGAAACACTTAATCCACTGCTATATAAAAAAAGAAGCATCATTAATGATGCTTCTTTTAATAATAATACTTTATTAGTAATTTATTTTACAATCAGCTTTTCTGTCCATGATTTACCGGATTTTGCATCTGTAAACTGAACAAAATAAAGTCCTTTACCATAAGAGCTTAAATCTAATTCGTTGTTTGCCTTATTTATTTGCTGTGTATAAATCAAACTTCCAACCAAAGAATATATTTTAATTTCACCATTGCTTGCATTTTCAACATTAACAGTAAATTTACCATTGCTTGGATTAGGATAAATACCAATTTTATCAGCCTGAACATCATTAACACCAACAAGTAAACTTACATCATATTTATTTCTTGCAGTAATATAACAATGCGATTTACTCCAAACAGCAATACCTGTAACATCACCTGTCCCAGATGGAACTACCATAGCTGTTGCTGTAGCTGTATAATCTGCATCATAAAAATTACAATAGAATAATGAGTCAGTAGTTGTTGTTTGTGACATTCTGAATTTTTTACCGGTTCCAAATTTCATGGTTCCATTGGCATCAGTAAAAGAAAGACTGACAAGTTTAATTAATTTGGATTGATGCTGATACATAAAAACTGTATCTTGCAGATTTAAAGCAGTAACGGTAACAGGTGTAATTGTATTCCCTGTTGAAGTTGCAGCAGCTGTATTAACAACAGGATGAAATTCCAATAAGCCATAATAATTTTCCAATTTTCCTTTTATACCAGTAATTCCATCACCAACATTATAAGTTGTTGTAATAATTAAGCCAGCATCATCAATTAAAATAGCACCGCTTGCATCCTGTACATATTTCTGGTTACGGCTGGCAACTTTACAACTTAATAAAACTTCTGCAGTTAATTCATATACAGTTGAATTATCAGCAGTTTTTAAGCGTAAGGCTGCGATATTTGCACATGGTATGCCGGCAACCTGAGTTGTAAAAGTAATATCAGCACCATAGCTTAATCCAATGGCATTCTTTGCAAATGCTCTTGCATGATATAAAGTAGAAGCTGTTAAACCGGTTAAATTACCGGAAAATACGCCTGTAGTACCTGTTACAACAACTTTTGTTGTAGTATCAGGATTTAATGCTGTTCCATAGCAAATCCCTCTCAACGTAATTGCAGAACCTCCGTCATTAATAACTTCACCACCAACTGTAGCAGTAGTTGAAAGTATATTGGATGCAGTAGCTGTTGTTACTACAGGAGCAACTGCAGTTGTAGGTGTAATAAATGTAGTATCTGCTCCATATGATGTACCTGCAGAATTTGTAGCATAAGCTCTGTAATGGTATGTATTTCCTGCAGTTAAACCAGAAATATTTCCTGTAAATGCGCCGGTAGTTCCGGTTACAACAACTTTTGTACCTGTAATATCAGGATTAATAACAGCACCATAGCAAATACCTCTTGCTGAGATAACTCCGCCACCATCAGAAATTACATTACCAGCACAAATAGCAGAAGTAGATGTTAAACCGGTAGTAATTCCGGTAGTTACAACAGGAGCAGTAACAACAGCACCAAAACCGACAGCATCAGCCCATGTTGATGCAACTCTTACTTCGTCAATATTAAGAACAGGAGCAGATGTTGAAGTACCTTGACGGAAAGCAAATGCCATGTATGTTGAATCATAATCTGTAGCTACATCAGTTGCTGTCAAACTTGGTGTACCTTCAACACCAGTAACAGTAGGGTCAATAAATAAACTTACAACATCATCTGTAGTAGTAGCAGAATTTGCAGTATATTTTAATACAATTAAATGAGTAAGACTGGTATCAATTGAAGTAGTAGCATAAACAGTAGCGGTACTTGTTGCATTTGTTGCTTTACCTACACCAAAAAGAACTTTTGAAGTATTTAAAGCATCTTGTTTTACAAAAACTCTAGCAAATAATGTAGTAGTAGTTCCTGCTTTCATAAAATGTGCAAAATAATCGCCTCCGGTTGTTGAAGAAATAACTTTTACAAGAAATGCAGCATATACAACATTTGAGGTTTTAGGCCCAAAAACCTTATTTACATCTTGTCCTGATGTTAGCATTTTTATCATTTGCCCGCTTGGAGAAGGATATCCTGTATAAGATAAATTTCCGGAAACAATAGGAATAGTATTTGAACCAAGACCACTATGAGTTACCCATCCATGTCCTGATAAAGTATCTCCAACAGGGTAATTAAAATGTTCATTAAGTAATACCTGGGCATTTAAAGTCATACCCATTAAAATCACTACTAAAAGTGACGCAAAGAATGTAATTGTTTTTTTCATGATGTTTAAATTAATTATGATTTAAGATTATATTTTTAAAAGGCAAATTTTTTACAAATCTACGTATAAAATCAATGAAAAAATATTTTTTAACGTTAATTTTATTTTAAGTTATCAGCATTGGAATACTGATATCAATCCTTTGATTTTATTAAAAAAATAAAAGGCTGTCAATATTTTATTAACAGCCTTTTGTATTTATGTGAATTATACTTTTCAGCTTCTTATTTCACTTCTTCAAAGTCAACATCCGTTACTTCAGCATCTTTTCCTTTTTCACTGGTGTTGCCTTGTTGTGCGTCTGAATTTGGAGCTTGTTGCTGTGTATCCTGTGTAGCTTTGTACATTTCTTCGCTGGCAGCATTCCAGGCCGTGTTGAGTTTTTCCATAGCAATATCAATTGCAGGAATATCCTTGTTTTTATGTGCTTCTTTCAACTCATTCAATGCAGTTTCGATATTGCCTTTTTTTTCAGCAGGAATTTTATCGCCAAACTCTTTCATTTGTTTTTCAGTCTGGAAAACGAGTCCGTCAGCAGCATTTAATTTGTCGATTTCTTCCTTGGCTTTTCTATCGGTTTCAGCATTGGCTTCAGCTTCTGCTCTCATTTTTTTAATCTCTTCATCACTTAAGCCGGAAGAGGCTTCAATACGTATTTGCTGAGATTTACCTGTAGCTTTGTCTTTAGCAGCAACATGCATTATACCATTGGCATCAATATCAAAACTAACTTCAATCTGAGGAATACCTCTTGGAGCAGATGGAATTCCATCCAAATGGAAACGGCCTATGCTTTTATTATTCACAGCCATTGGTCTTTCACCCTGCAAAACATGTATTTCAACTGATGTCTGATTATCTGCAGCAGTAGAGAAAGTTTCTGATTTTTTAGTTGGTATGGTTGTATTTGACTCAATCAATTTGGTCATAACTCCGCCTAAAGTTTCTATACCTAATGATAAAGGTGTAACATCCAGTAACAATACATCTTTTACTTCACCTGTTAAAACACCACCCTGGATAGCAGCACCAATTGCTACAACTTCATCAGGATTAACACCTTTTGAAGGGGTTTTACCGAAAAAGTCTTCTACCAGTTTTTGAATTGCAGGAATACGTGTTGAACCACCTACCAATATTACTTCATTAATATCAGAAGTTGTTAAATTAGCATCTTTTAAAGCCTTTTTACATGGTTCAATACAAGCCTGTATTAATTTATCATTCAGTTGTTCAAACTTAGATCTTGAAAGTGTACGAACCAAATGCTTTGGAATACCATCAACCGGCATAATATATGGCAGGTTAATTTCAGTAGAAGCTGAACTTGACAATTCGATTTTTGCTTTTTCAGCGGCTTCTTTTAAACGTTGTAATGCCATCGCATCTTTACGTAAATCAATATTTTCGTCTTTCAGAAATTCTTCTGCCAACCAGTCAATAATACTATGGTCAAAGTCATCACCACCTAAATGGGTATTACCATTGGTAGATTTAACTTCAAAAACACCTTCACCCAATTCAAGTATAGATATATCAAAGGTTCCACCACCTAAATCGAATACAGCAACCTTGATATCCTTGTGCTTTTTATCCAGGCCATAAGCCAATGCCGCAGCAGTAGGCTCATTAATAATTCTTTTTACAGTTAAGCCTGCAATTTCACCGGCTTCTTTGGTTGCCTGACGTTGTGAATCGCTGAAATAAGCAGGAACTGTAATAACTGCTTCTGTAACTTCCTGTCCTAAATAATCTTCAGCTGTTTTTTTCATTTTTTGTAAAACGATAGCTGAAATTTCCTGAGCTGAATACAATCTGTCATCTATTTTTACTCGTGGAGTATTATTATCACCTTTGATTACATCATAAGGTACTCTTTTAACTTCCTTTAAAACCTGATCGTATGTTTCGCCCATAAAACGCTTGATAGAAAAGATTGTCTTTTTTGGATTGGTAATGGCCTGACGTTTAGCAGGATCTCCAACTTTACGCTCTCCGTTTTCTGTAAATCCAACGATTGAAGGAGTTGTTCTTCTTCCTTCGCTGTTTGGAATAACAACCGGTTCGTTGCCTTCCATTACTGCTACGCATGAATTAGTTGTTCCTAAATCTATGCCTATAATTTTTCCCATTTTCTGAATGTATTTTGTATGTTATTAATTAATTTTTTCTGAAAATCACGAAATCCAATTATCAATAGCCGTGCCATTTTAAATTTTGGCATAATAATAATATAAAACCTATTTCAATGTCAGATTTAATGACAAAATGTCAGCTAATTTTATAAAAAAATTACATTGCATTTCCTTTTTCTGACTACTTTTACAATAAAAATTTAAGAATATGTTGTATTATTTCATCAAAGTTATTACTTCATCTATTATTATCGTCGCTATTTCTGAGATATCCAAGCGTAGCAGTTTAATGGGCAGTATATTAGCATCCATTCCATTAATATCTTTTTTGGCATTTATATGGCTATATATCGAAACCAAGGATATTTCAAAAATTGCTGATTTATCTACCGGAATTTTCTGGCTGGTAATCCCATCACTGAGTTTCTTTTTATTATTCCCCTATTTATTAAAGAAAAATATTCAGTTTTACCTGTCAATGACAATTGCTGCAGTAATGATGGTAATATTTTATTTTTTAATGCTTTACATCTTAAAAAAATTTGGTATTAAAATCTAAAAAGAATTGAATTTAAAATAGGTCTCGCTCCTAACGGAGCGAAAAACAATTATTCTTTTATTTTCTACCAACATTTGATTCCTATGGAATCCAAAAATAAAAAAGCAATTAAGTAATTTAATTTTGTTAAATACAAAAATTATCACAAAAACTTCGGAAGAGTTTGATATTATAGAAGAATGGTAATTAGCAAGTTAAACAATTTTATTTTGTTGAATATATAATTTATTATTAAAACTCCGTCAGGAGTTTGATGTTGGTAGAAAAATGGTAAAATCTGATATTTCGCTCCATAGGAGCGAGACAAAAAACATTAACCAATTTATTATTTAAAAATGTCCAATACTATTTTATACCAACATTTGATTCCTATGGAATCTTTAAGAAAAAAAGAAAAATATTATTTAAATGGATACAAAAACTATTACTAAATTCTATTAATCTATAGGTATTTATAGAAAATTTGACTTATACATTTTAATGAAATATGGCATTAAAATATTATAATAAAAACTATTAATTTTGTTTTGTTAAATCAACAATTTATTATCAAAACTCCGTTAGGAGTTTGATGTTGATAGAAAAATGGTAAAATCTGATATTTCGCTACATTGGAGCGAGACAATAAATAGTAACCAATTTATTATTTAAAAATGCCCAATACATTTACACAAATTACAATCCATTTAATCTTTTCCGTAAAAAATCGGAATGCACTTATTACCAAATCTTTCCGCGAACAATTACATAAATACATAACGGGAATAATTACAAATCAAAAACAGAAGCTTCTGGCAATAAACGCAATGCCAGACCATATTCATATATTAATTGGTCTTTCACCATCAACAAGTTTATCAGATTTAGTAAGAGAAATAAAATCTGAATCATCAAGACATATTAATGAAAATAAACTATCTGAAATTAAGTTTAACTGGCAGGAAGGATTTGGTGCATTCTCTTATAGTCGTTCACAAAGAGATAATGTTATCAATTACATTTTAAATCAAGAAAAACATCATAAAAAGCTTAACTTTAAAGAAGAATATTTAAATATTTTGGAGAAATTTGAAATTGAATATGAAGAAAAATATTTATTCGATTTTTTTTATTAATAATCAATAAGAACATCTCGTTCCTAACGGAGCAAAAAAACAATTATTCTTTTATTTTCTACCAACATTTATTTCCCATGGAATCTTGAAAATTAAAAACTATTAATTAATTTAATTTTGTTGTATGCAAACATTATTATAAAACTCCGTTAGGAGTTTGAAGTTGGTAGAAAAATTGTAATTTTGGAAAATCGCTCCACAGGAGCGAAACATAATATATATAAACAATGAGTTTCTCTGTCTATAAATCATCTGCCGGCTCCGGCAAAACCTATACTCTGGTAAAAGAATACCTTGGATTGGTATTGCTTAATCCATATCAGTTCAAAGCGATACTGGCCATTACTTTTACCAATAAGGCAGCTGCTGAAATGAAGCAAAGGATATTACAAACCCTTAAGCTTCTTGCTGATTTTACTGAACTTTCACCTGACAAAAAACTGTCAACACAACATTTATTAAATGATCTGATTGAAAAAACAGGGCTCAAAGAAGCAGATATTCAGAAGAATGCCTCATTAACGCTTACACTTATACTGCACCATTACAGCAATTTTGCAGTAGGGACAATTGATAGTTTTGTACACCGTATCGTACGTACGTTTGCCCATGACCTTCGTTTACCCCTTAATTTCAATGTTGAAATGGATGGAGAAACCCTGATTTCGCAGGCTGTTGATTTACTTATCGACAGGATGGGTAATGACGAATTACTGACGACTTTCCTTTTTGATTTCGCCCGCTCAAAAGCTGATAATGATAAAAGTTGGCATATCGAAAATGAACTGAAGAAATATGCCGGAATATTACTGGATGAAGATAGTCAACTGAAGATTGAAAAGTTGAAAGGCTTCATTTTAACTGATTTTAAAAAGATTTTAGATCAACTCTTACAATTAATAAAAAGCTTTGAAAATAGAGCTAAGGCAACAGGCACAGAAGTCTGGCAGAAAATAAAGGAAAATAATATTTCTCACGAGGTCTTCTTTCAGGGAAAAAATGGTTTTGGAAGATATTTCGAAAAGCTTTCGCAGGGAATTATTGCCCGGCCCAATTCTTATGTTGGCAAAGCAATTGATGAAAATAAATGGACATCAGGAAAAGCTACCAATGATGACAAAGCAAGAATTGACAGCATTAAATCATCACTGATTACCGGCTATCAAAATATCATGCACTTACTGGAAACTGAATATGAAAGCTATATCATACGCAATGCCATACTTAAAAACCTTTACTCACTGGGTTTGCTGAATGAAATAGAGAAAATAATGGATGAAATGCGGGATAACGAAAACATCATCCACATTTCAGAGTTCAATAAGCGGATTGCTGATATCGTTGTAAATGAGCCCATCCCATTTATTTATGAGCGCCTGGGCGAGCGGTTCAAACATTTTTTACTTGACGAATTCCAGGATACATCTATATTACAATGGCAAAATCTATTGCCTTTACTGGATAATTCACTTGCCGAAAATAATTTCAATATGGTAGTTGGTGATGGAAAACAAGCCATTTACCGTTTCCGTGGTGGCGAAGTGGAACAATTTGCTCATTTGCCTGAAGTTTACAAAAAGACTGATAACGAAATCATCAACGAAAGAGAAGCAACGCTGATAAGGAATTACGAGCCCCGCTTACTTAAAAAGAATTTCCGTTCCAAAGCCGAAATTGTAGATTTCAACAATCAGTTTTTCAGCTTTGTCTCAAGTAAACTGAATGATAATTTAAAAATAATTTACGATAAGCTCGAACAGGAATTTAATGCAGAAAACAACGGAGGCTATATTCAGTTTGATTTTTTTGAAACTACTGATAAGGAACAATATGAAAAAAGCACCTTCGGAAGCATATTAAATACAATAAATGACTTACTGGCAGCGGATTACCAGTGGAGCGATATCACCATATTATGCCGGAATAACAGACAAGCCAACAAAGTAGCCTGCTTTTTAACCGATAATCATATTGATGTTATTTCCAGTGAATCCCTGCTGTTAAATTCATCACCTCAGGTCAGGCTGATGATTGCCTTGTTAAAATTACTTTCAAATGCAAATGATCTGATTTCTAAAGCACAAGTGGTTCAATATCTTATAACATCTGGTATCATTGAAGAAGATGCATTTCAGAATATTTTAAAGAACAGTATACAGCAGGATACATCCCTGAATAAAAAATTCGAAAATTTATTACAGCAATACCAAATAGAATTTAACACCCTGCAGCTGTTAAAACTGCCTTTGTATGAACTTTGTGAAACGCTGATCCGCATATTCAGTCTGAATAAAAGCAGTAATCCTTATATACAGTTTTTCCTGGATTGCATGCTGAATTTCACGATAAAGAAAACTGCCAATATCCCTGACTTTTTAATGTGGTGGGAAGAACAAAAAGCAAAACTATCCCTCAAAACACCTGCAGGAAGCAATGCTGTAAGTATTATGACCGTTCATAAATCCAAAGGGCTGGAATTTAAAGTGGTGATATTCCCTTTTGCTGAAGAAAAGCAAAGAAACACCAAAGATGTATTGTGGATTAATGTGGAAGATGATGATTTTCATTCATTACCAACTGCATTGATTGGAATGAACAAAGAACTGGAAGGCACAAAATATGCTGAACAATTGAATGAGGAAAAAGGAAAATCAAAACTGGATTTGATTAATTTACTCTATGTGGCTTTAACCCGTCCGTCGGAGCGATTATACATTACAACTTCCCTGCCTAAAGCAAATTCTGATATTTTGTCGTTACCTCAGCTGTTTATGGAATATTTACAACACATACAAATATGGGAAGAAGGTAAAACCAGCTATTCTATCGGAAATACAGAACAGCATAAAGCTATTACAGATACAGTAGCTGACCATATGCTTATGATGAAGGATTTTTATTCCATTGACTGGCAGCAGCGTATCAGGGTAAGCCGGCTTGCACCCGATAACTGGCTTAGCGATGATCCGGATGGCAGCCGTCGGTTTGGGAATTTTATCCATTTAATTTTATCAAAACTTAAAAATGCTGATGAAATTGAAAAAGAATGCATTACATTATATACCAAAGGATTAATCAATCAAAAAGAAAAAGAAAACCTGAGTAAACTTTTACATAAACTCTGGCAGGTCGATGCTATAAAACAATTGTTTGAAAATGCCTTTCCTGCCAAAAACGAAGCTGAAATCCTGCTGAGTAATGGCAAGACCATTCGCCCTGACCGCCTGCTGTTCAGAGAAAACGAATGTATTATTATTGATTATAAAACCGGCAAGGCCGAAGAAAGCCACCGCAAACAACTGGCAAATTATCAGGCTGCAATGGAAGATATGGGATATAAAAATGTAAAGAAATGTCTTATTTATGTAAATGAGTTGCCGGAAATGGTGATGTGGTAATGCGATAATGCGGTGATGCGCTGATGAGGCAATATAGCGATCAGGAAAAATAAATAATTATTGGTTATATAATTCTGTTTTTCAATAATTTAATATTGTTTTAGTAATTTTTGTAATTTTATTATTTTATTGTTTATATTTGTCCAAAAACAGTATAAAAAATCAGTAAATGAAAAATAAATCTTTAATTCTAATGCTGGCAGTTATAATAATTGTTGGAATGCTATCATGTAAATCAAAGAATCAAATTAATGATGCAATAATTAAGGTTGTTTTCACAAATCAACAAACAGCTGCAGATTTGGACAGTATTAAAGAAAATCAAAAATTGAAAGATGTAATTATTGTATTCAACAAAACAACTTTTGATAGTATTGGAAAACTTAATTTCATCGATTTTAATGTGAGCTTTAAGGAGTTAAAAGCTAATTCGCAAACGGATATAAATGATTCGGCAAAAACCGGATTTATTATTGATAAAGATAAAAATGAAATTAAAGTTGGATCATTTTCAGAGTAAATTGTTTTTTGTTACTGATGCTGTAATTTGGTAATTTGGTGTTATTTAATATTTAATTAATAGAGAAATTATACTAGTATACATCAAAATATCATAGTGGCATAATAAGCAAGATAAAATGAAAACAGCAAGCTTAAAAGAAATTAAAACAGAACTGAGCTTACTACATCCTGCCAGGATACAGGAAGTTTGCTTACAAATGGCTAAATTCCGTAAAGAGAACAAAGAGCTGCTGAATTATCTTTTATTTGAAGCCAATGATGAAAATACATATATTGAAAATGTTAAGAGCCTCCTCGACGAATTATTTGCAGAAATAAATAAAACCAATGCCTATCTGGCAAAGAAAAACATAAGGAAAATACTCCGTACTAGCAATAAATTCATTAAATACTCCGGTGCTAAACAAACAGAAGTTGAACTCCTTCTCTATTTTTGTAAATTATTAAAGAATACAGCACTTCCTTTAACAGAAAATGCAGTATTGGGAAACATTTACCAACGCCAACTCCTGAAAATAAATAAAGCCTTAGCCAGCCTCCACGAAGACCTGCAGTTTGATTATGGAGTTCAAATCAGACAATTATAATTTTTTTGTTTTTTCAGGGTATTCCGACTTCGCTCAAAGTCCTGAAACCCCTACAACACTTATAACTTATAACTTATAACTTATAACTCATAACTCATAACTATTTCTTCACCTTATACCTTCCCGCATCTTTTAATGCTTTGGTAATAATCCATTCAAACTGACCATTGCAGCTCCGGAATTCATCGGCAGCCCATTTTTCGATACTTTCCAGCAATTCCTGGTCAATGCGGATAACAAATGCTTTTTTTGGCATCAGCTTGCTTATTGATGCAAGGTTCCGGTGTTTACTACAGGGCTGGCATCTTTATCAGAACACAGGACTACCATCAGATTGCTTACCATGGCTGCTTTTTTATCTTCGTCCAGATCGATGATTTTTTTGACTGACAACTGTTCCAGTGCCATTTCTACCATGCTTACGGCACCTTCCACTATTTTAAATCTGGCTGAAACAATAGCTGTAGCCTGCTGACGACGCAACATAGCTCCTGCTATTTCCTGTGCATAGGCCAGATAACTGATTCTGGCTTCAATTACTTCTATACCTGCAATATCAAGACGCTCTGCCAGTTCTTTTTCCAGCAAAACATTTACTTCTTCTCCTCCCGAGCGAAGTGTAACCGTAGCATCAGCATCTTCAATATCATCATAAGCATAGGTACCGGCTAATTTTCTGATAGCTGATTCGCTCTGGATCTGAACAAAATGCTCGTAATTATCCACATCAAATGCAGATTTAAATGTATCCCTGATTCTCCATACCAATACAATACCAATCATAATAGGGTTTCCAAGTTTATCATTTACTTTAATAGGGTCGTTATTGAGGTTACGTGCCCTTAATGAAAATCTTTTTTTGGTGTAGAATGGATTTACCCAAAAGAAACCGTTATCGTGAATTGTTCCCTTGTATTTTCCAAATAATACCAGCACATTGGATTCGTTCGGATTAACAATGATAAATCCCGGTAAACAAAACACAGCAATAATGATAATAGCAACCATCCAGAATTGTTCCAGTAAAACCATTCCAAGTATGGATAAAACGATAAAAGATAAAATTGCAAAAAGCATCAGAAAACCTGATGACGGGGTTGAAAATTTTTCCTGACTCATGGTGTTAAAAATTTAAAGATTAATATTAATATGATATCAAAATGATATTGCAAATATATAATATTTTTATCCGATGTGTATATAATTTTTCAAAAAATATTCGGTATAAGATGTTTTGTCTGAAAAATTCAATATCTCATAACTCATAATTCATAATTCATAACTTTTTACTAAGTTTGCAGTCAAATTCATGCATAATGTTTACCAGAATTTTTAAATCTGATTACCTCTTTCAGCTTATATTTTTCCTTATAATATCTGTTTTAATCTGGATTAGGGCATTTAATGCAGTTGAAGTAAACTATTCACCGGTAAATGCACCTTTGTTTGATATCTTTCAGTATATGCTGAAAGGTATGCCTTACGTTAAAATACTGATTAGCTTCATCCTGCTTATATTTCAGGCATTGATTCTCAAAAACCTGTTATCATCACATGATTTAATGCCGAAAAACAGTTTACTTCCCTCTTTGGTTTATGTATTACTGATGAGCAGTTTTAGCAGTTATCAGAACTTTCATCCGTTGCTGATAGGGAATCTGTTCATTATCATAGTTTTGCATATTCTTTTATCCTTATACAATAATGTTGAAAACTACGAAAAAGTATTTAATGCAACTTTTTTAGCTGCTATTGCTTCTTTGTTTTATTTTCCTTTCATTCTTTTTATACTGTTTATCTGGTTCAGTTTTCTGGTTTTAAGCCTGTTAAAATGGAGAGAATGGCTCATCAGTATGATAGGATTCATGACGCCTTATATCTTAGTTTTCAGTTATTATTTTATGACGGATGTGCTGAAAACCAAGTTGTTGCAATATCAACTTTATTTCATTCATCTTAAAATACATTTTCCTCATTTTGCATTAAATACATCGATAATCTTAGGTGTTTTGGGTATTTTATTATTGATTTCAATCTTTAAAATTTTATCAACAATCAGCGAAAAACAAATTTATTACCGTAAATATATCATTGTATTGCTGTTGTTTTTATTGCTGACATTTATATCTTTCTTTTTTGTTCAGGATTTTTTCATCTTTCATATATGTCTGTTTTTTATTCCTTTTTCTTTCTTTTTCAGTAATTATGTATTACAGATTAACAGACTGATAATAGCAGAAATAATATATTTCCTGTTTTTTGGATGTTGCCTATATAATTTTTTATCATAAAATATGGAAGCAGAACAATTAATAAAAAGACTGAAATCATTAAGAAACGAGAAATCACTGGAAGGGATGGCGCGATTTGGCATCAATACTGCAAATGCTTTTGGAATTTCTATGGTTGAATTGCGGAAAATAGCAAAGGAATGTGGTAAAAACCAGGCATTAGCAGAAGATTTATGGCAGGCAGCTTATCATGAAACAAGAATATTGGCATCAATGATAGCTGAAAATAAAAAAATCACATCCGGATTAATGGATAACTGGGTTAAGGATTTTGACTCCTGGGATGTTTGCGACCAATGCTGCAGCAATCTATTCAGATATACAGCTTTAGCTTATGATAAATCCATTGCATGGACATCATCCAATCATGAATTTACAAAGAGAGCCGGATTTACCTTAATGGCCTGCTTAGCCACGGGCGATAAAAAAGCTGATGATGATAAATTTCTACAATTCTTCCCGCTTATGCTAAAGCATGCCAATGATGAGCGGAATTATGTAAGAAAAGCGGTTAACTGGGCTTTACGGCAGACAGGAAAAAGAAGTCATTTCCTGAGATCAGAAGCCCTTAAATGTATTGATGAATTACTGAAAAACAAAAATAAAACAGCGCAATGGATAGCAAAAGATGCGCTCAGAGAATTGAATAACGAAAAAATAATAAAGAGAATAAAGAGATAGCTAACAAAAAAAACTTATAACTCATATCTTATAACTTATAACTAAAATACATGGATACAATGCAATGCTTACTCGAACACCGTTCGATAAGAAAATACAAAACAAAAGAAATCGAAGAAAATATTTTAAATCAAATTCTGGAAGCCGGATTTCGTGCTTCTACTACCGGGAATATGCAGGTTTACAGCATTATTGTTACAAAAGACCAACAACGCAAGGATGAACTTTGCAACTATCATTTCGGACAGGCCATGGTAAAACAGGCCCCCGTTATTTTAACCATTTGTGCTGATTTTAACCGCTTTAACAAATGGTGCAGACAAAGAAATGCTGAACCCGGCTATGATAATTTCCTTTCATTTATGACTGCAACTATTGATGCATTGCTGGTAGCGCAGAATATCGCTGTTTCAGCAGAATCCTTTGGTTTAGGGATATGCTATCTCGGAACAACAACCTATATGGCTGATAAAATCATTGAATTCTTCAATTGTCCTAAGGATGTAGTACCAATTACCACACTGGTTATCGGTTATCCTGATGAAGCGCCGGAGCTGGTTGACCGTTTACCATATAAAGGCATAGTACATAACGAATATTACCAGGATTATTCTGCAGAAACCATTGATGATATTTACAAGGAAAAAGAAGCTTTAGCACAGACACAGGCATTAATTGAAGAAAATAAACTGGATAACCTGGCTCAAATATTTACCAATAAACGCTATACAAAGAAAGATAATATTGCTTTTTCAAATTCATTTTTAAAAGTGATAGAAAAGGCAGGGTTTATGAATAACGGGGAATAGTTATGAGTTATGAGTTATGAATTTTGCATGGAATTAATGCTTGTACAAATTTATTAACAGATACAATATTCTGATGCAATAGGATTTAGTATAATGAAATTTAATCTTTGAATTAACTTTAGCTATTAAAATTTGTTTATTTTCTTTAATTTTGCGGACCTGAATTCGGCACAATTTTTCTCAAACAAATAATAATCAAATTAATATGAGCAACGCAATTACCTCAACAAAATTTAATTTTCCGAATCAAAAAGATCTATACATTGGAAAAGTAAGAGACGTTTATAATATCGGCAACAAACATCTGGTAATGGTTGTAAGTGACCGTATTTCAGCTTTTGATGTAGTTTTACCCAAAGGTATTCCTTACAAAGGTCAGGTACTGAACCAGATTGCTGCAAAAGCACTGGATGCAACCGTTGATATTGTTCCAAACTGGAAAATTGCTGTTCCGGATCCTATGGTTACAGTTGGCAGATTCTGTGATCCTTTCAAGGTTGAAATGGTTGTCAGGGGTTATTTGTCAGGTCATGCCTGGCGCGAATATAAAGAAGGCAAACGCAGTATTTGTGGTGTTGCCATGCCTGACGGTATGAAGGAAAATGATAAATTCCCTCAGCCTATTATTACACCAACAACCAAAGCAGTTATTGGTCATGATGAAGATATTTCAAAAGAAGAAATCATTTCATTGGAACTGGTCAGCAAGGAAGATTATGAAATGCTGGAAAAATATACTCTTGCCATTTTTAACAGAGGCAGTGAAATTGCAAATAAAATGGGGTTAATTCTGGTTGATACCAAATATGAATTCGGGAAATTTGAAGGAAAAATTTATTTAATTGACGAAATTCATACCCCAGATTCTTCCCGCTATTTTTATGCTGATGGCTATGCCGAACGCCAGGCGAAAGGAGAGAAACAGAAACAGCTTTCAAAGGAATTTGTCCGTGAATGGCTGATGGAAAATGGGTTCCAGGGCAGAGACGGTGAAAAGGTTCCTGAAATGACAGATGAATTTATCAATCAGGTTTCAGAAAGATACATTGAACTTTATGAAAACATTACCGGAGAAAAATTCCAGAAAAGTGATGTTACTGATGTTGTTAAAAGAGTTGAAGCTAATATAAATGCTTGTCTGAAGAGTTTGTAAAGTTCATAAAGTGAAAAGTTATAAATTATAAGTTATGAGTTATGAATTATGAATTGTTTTTTAGCAGTAATAACTTAATAACTTAATAACTTATTAACCAATAACCAATAACCAATAACCAATTCCTAATCCACAAAATCTGATGAAAAAACTGCTATCGAAGTTACCATTACACATCAGATACACCGCACTCATTTATCTGAGCGGAATTGCATTTTTCACCTTGTTCCGGCTCTTACTTTTCTTTACTGAATTAAAACAATTACAGATACTTCCTGATAAATTCATATTAATAAGCAAGGCTTTTTTTATGGGATGGCGGTTTGATACCGTTATTTCCGGCTATATTTTGTTTTTCCCTTTATTGATATTGTCGGTATTATCTTTTTTCAGTTTTAACAAAAATCTTGTTTACAAAACGCTGCATTACTTCATCTTAATACTGTATTTACTGGCTTTTCTGATTTGTGCCATTGATATTCCATTCTTTAACTATTATTTCTCCCGATTAACCATTGTTGTGCTCAGCTGGATGCAAAATGCCTCATTTGGTTTTAAAATGATTTTTGAAGAAATGAGTTATCTCATTTACTTATTTGTATTTTTAGTGGTCTGCATCGGATTTATTATAGTTTTAAAAAAAATAAAAAAGAAAGTTTTACAGCAAACTGACAATCAGCATACATTATCAAAAATCAGGTTTTTTATCAAACAATTTTCATTTTCAATAATAGCACTGTCACTATTATTTTTAGGCATTCGCGGCCGTATTGAAAAGAAATCACCAATAAAAGTGGGTACTGCCTATTTCTCAAATTATGCTTTTCCCAATCAGTTGGGCTTAAATCCAGTATATACTTTTATTCAAAGCTATATTGACAAAATAAATCCAACCAATGAAATATTTCATCTGATGGACGATGAAACTGCCATCAGAAATGCCAACCAATATATGCATATAACCAACAGCAAAATTCCCTTTGTCAGGGAAATTAAGGGTGAAGAACATCCGCATGCTGCCAATGTTGTAGTTGTATTGATGGAAAGTATGTCGGCAAATAAAATGACAAGATACGGCAACCCTGCACAACTTACACCATTTTTAGACAGTATTGCCAATCATGCCTATTGCTTTGAAAATTTTTATTCTGCAGGTATACATACCTTTAACGGCATTTTCTCCACACTGTTCTCCTACCCCGCCCAGCTTAAACAGCATCCGATGAACGGTACAATAATTCCCCAGTTCAATGGTTTCTCCAATACACTGAAAAACTTCAATTATCATTCTATCTATATCACCACACACGACGAACAGTTTGACAATGTTTCGGGCTTTCTGCATGCCAATGCATTTGACAATATTATTTCACAAAAGGATTATCCTTCAGATATGGTCTTGAGTACATTGGGTGTTCCTGACCATTATATGTTTGAATATGCTATCCCTGTTTTAAACGATTTAAACAAAAAAAATAAGCCGTTTTTTGCATGCTTTATGACGGCCAGCGACCACGGACCTTACATTATACCTTCAAATATAGATTTTAAAGCGAAAAACAAAGATACGAGAGAAGGTATTGTTGAATATGCCGACTGGTCCATCCGCCATTTTATTTCACTGGCAGAAAAACAACCCTGGTTTGATAATACTATTTTCGTTTTCCTTGCTGACCATGGTGGTATAGTGGGAAGCAATGCCTATGATATGCCGCTTTCCTATAATCATATTCCATTGATTATATATGCACCTAAATTAATTAAAGAAGCTAAAAGCATTAAAAACCCTGGTGGTCAGACAGATGTATTCCCGACAGTAATGGGCATTTTGGGTTATCCATACACCAATAGTACTGCAGGTATTGATCTGTTAAGGGAAAAACGTCCCTATATGTATTTCAGTGCAGATGATAAAATTGGCTGTATCAATGATGAATTCTTTTATATTTACCGGACTTCAGGCAGCGAGAGTTTGTACAAATTCAGAAATCAGGATACCCGGGATTATATAAAGGAAAATAAAATGCTGGCTGATAGTATGAAAACCTATAGTTTCTCCATGCTTCAATCCAGCCAGTCAGTAATAAGCATGAAAAAGAAATTAGTAAAATAATTTATCTTTTATTGTTGTTTTGAATTATACGGATGTGGTCACCGTTTATTGCTGCTTCATAAATAATTTCACCTTCTATCTCAGGTGCTAAAAGTCCATTAATAAATTTCTTTTTACCTGTTAAAATTCTGGCTTCATCCCACAAACCTTCATTGATAAAAGTCAGGAGCAATTCCTTGCCACCTTCTACAATAAGAGAGCTTATGTTCAATTTATAAAGATAATCAAGCAACTGCTGAAGCAATTGATGCGAAAAATCAATCTTAATATAGCTTAGATTGGGCTTATCCGTAGTTTGCGTTGAAGTAAAAACAACAGTAGGATATTGTTGGTCAAAGAGATGAAGATTTGTGGGCAGACTCAATTCTTCATCCAGCACCAGCCGCAGTGGTTGTTTCCCTTGCCAGTAGCGGATATTTAACTGTGGATTATCATTTAAAGCAGTATTTGTACCAACCAGTATAGCATCTTCTTCGGTTCTCCACTTATGCACCATGGTTTTCAACTCATCATTGGTAATCCAGTATTTAAGATTATGATCCGGTTCTGAACGCTCAATATCCATAAAACCATCCAGGGTTTTGGCCCATTTTAAAATAATATAAGGCCGTTTTTGATTAAAAAAACAAAAGAAACGATTATTAAGCAATTTAGCTTCATCTTCCAAAACGCCTGTTATAACATTAATACCGGCATTTTTAAGCTTTTCAATACCTTTTCCGGCAACCATCGGATTAGGATCGGCATTGGCAATAATGACTTCCTTTACCTGATGCTTAATTAACAAATCTGCGCATGGTGGTGTTTTGCCAAAATGGGAACAAGGCTCAAGATTAACATACACAGTGGCTTCAGCAAGCAGGGATTTGTCTTTTACAGCATTTACAGCATTAACCTCGGCATGTGCTTCACCATACTTCCGGTGATAGCCTTCCCCGATAATATTACCCTTATGAACAATAACACAGCCAACCATTGGATTGGGTGCAACATGGCCCAATCCTTTCCTGGCAAGGGATAAGCATCGCTGCATATTTATGTGATGTTCGTTCATAATGCAAACTTACAATGATTTTTTATTCTATTCGCAAATTTTTTCAGACATTTGTAGCATAAAAAATCAA
Source organism: Bacteroidota bacterium (assembly GCA_026391675.1). Lineage (GTDB taxonomy): Bacteria > Bacteroidota > Bacteroidia > Bacteroidales > JACABE01 > JACABE01. The sequence goes on along the minus strand of JAPLDQ010000004.1, from coordinate 30,453 downwards.
TTCATGCGCATACGTTCAAATAAAATATCAGCTATCATAACTTTTTTTTATGAAGAACTTCAGGGGCTTTACAATGAAAACGAAATTAAAAGTTTTGTTAATTTGTGCATGGAAAAATATGCCGGCCTAAATACCACAGAATTATTGTTAAGCAAAGATGAAACTGTAAGCGAATCCATGCTGTTGAAATTTAAATTTGCCATTAACGATTTAAAGGAATTTAAACCCATACAATATATTCTGGGTAGTGGTCATTTTTATGGACTTGAATTGAAAATAACAGCTGATGTGCTTATTCCACGGCCAGAAACAGAAGAACTGGTAAAATGGATTATTGATGATTATAATAAACAGGATGAAATTTTCAGTTTACTTGATATTGGGTTCGGTAGCGGATGTATAGCTATAGCATTAAAGAAAAATATACCTCTGGCTGACATCAGTGCCATTGATATTTCAGAAAGTGCATTAAAAATTGCACAAATTAATGCAATTGAAAACAATGTACATATTGATTTTTCAATACTTGACATTTTAAACCAGGCCATCTGGCAAAGGCTGCCTGAAATGGATATTATTGTAAGCAACCCACCTTATGTATGTGAATCAGAAAAAGCACTGATGCATGCCAATGTATTGAATTTTGAACCTCATCCGGCTTTATTTGTTCATGATAATGATGCATTGATTTTTTATAATGCCATTGCCGAATTTGCATTGCTTAAATTAAAGGAAAACGGTAGTTTGTTTTTTGAAATCAATGAAAGATTAGGCTTAGAGACTAAAGCATTATTAATTTCAAAAGGATTTAGCAGTGTCGAACTAAGAAAGGATATGCAGGGTAAAGACAGGATGATTAAAGCACAAATATTATGATTCGGTCATAAAATTAATCGTTATAAAATTTAAGTATTTAAAAATTAATAAAATGATACCAAAACAAGTATTTCAATTTTTACAGGAACTCACTGTAAATAATAACAGAGAATGGTTTCTGCTTAATAAAAGAAGGCATGAAGAAGCCAAAACATTGGTTGAAAACTTTATAAAGGAAGTAATTTCAGGGATACAGGCATTTGACCAAACCTTTATCGGGATTAATCCAAAAGATTGTTTGTTCCGTATTAACCGGGATGTAAGGTTTTCCAACGATAAATCACCTTACAAGACCAATATTGGCGGATTTATGGCTAAAGGTGGCCGTAAAGCCATGAATGCCGGATACTATCTGCATATAGAACCCGGTAAATCTTTTCTGGCAGGAGGAATTTATATGCCACCGGCTGATAAACTCAAGTTGATAAGAAATGAAATTTACTTTAATGCTGATAATTTTAAAAAAATCATTACTGCAGCTGATTTTAAAAAATATTTTAATGAAATATGGGATGATGATAAATTAAAAAATCCGCCTAAAGACTTTCCAAAAGATTTTCCGGATATTGATCTGTTAAAATACAAGAATTATACTGTAATTCATTCAATAACAGATGAGGAAATGCAAAAAGCAGATTTCTACAACTATACATTAAAAGTTTTTAAAGCGATGTATCCGTTGAATAATTACATGAATATTGCGGTAAGCTAGAAATTATGAGTTATGAATTATAAGTCCCTAACGGGACGTTTAGATTTTATTATAACATGCATTCTATCAATATCATGTCCCTAACGGGACAATCCCGTAGGGATAAAATGTTGGTAGAAAAAAATAAACCCTGCTTTTTTAATGTCCCGTAGGGACATAATAAAATATGGGTGTTCTTTACATTAAAATTATTTTAACCGGACAACAATGGTTATGAATTATGAATTGTTGATGCCTGAATAGCGTTGACCTTTTTAACTCATAAATTGCTATAAAAATATTATTTATCTGATAAAAAGATTTAATCAATCATATCCGGTCTGCGCAAACGGGTACGTTCAACGGATTGCTCATGTTTCCACTGATTGATCAGTCTTTCGTTGCCGGATAACAAAATATCAGGAACTTTCCAGCCATTAAACTCAGCCGGACGCGTATATACAGGAGGAGAAACCAGATCATCCTGAAAAGAGTCTGATAAAGCAGATGTTTCATCATTCAGCACCCCGGGTATCAGGCGAATAATGGCGTCAGTAATAACTGCAGCTGCCAGTTCGCCACCGGATAACACAAAATTTCCTATAGAAATTTCAGAAGTAATATAATGTTCCCTGATTCTTTCATCAATACCTTTATAATGTCCGCAGAGAAGAATGATATTATTCAGTAAGGATAACTTATTTGCTGTTTTTTGATTTAAAATTGGTCCATCCGGGCTGGTATAAATCACTTCATCATATTCGCGTTCCGACTTCAGTTTATCAATGCAATTGGCAATGGGTTCAATCATCATCACCATTCCGGCACCACCGCCAAATGGAGCATCATCTACATTCTTATGCTTGTTTGTAGCATAATCGCGCAACTGATGCAGATATATTTCAGCATGCCCTTTCTGTTGTGCTCTTTTCACAATAGAATGATTAAAAGCACCGTCAAACATTTCAGGAAATATTGTGATTATGTCTATTCGCATTTAATTTGGTGATTTGGTGATTTGATAATTTGGTGATTTATTAATGCAAAAGTAGTAAAAAACAAAGGAATATTATTTTACAATTTCCCGAAACATAAATTCACCATTAATAGTATCGGTCATTAATTTATTATTATCAAAAACAATATTTCCTTTACAGATTACCGTTTCAGCCATACCTTTTAATTTAAACCCTTCATAAATATTGCTGTCGCAACGCTGGTATTGATTGGATATGCTTATTTCCTGTTCTTTTTCAGGATTCCAGATGACAATATCTGCATCTTTTCCTATTTCTATACTTCCTTTGCTTTGTGATAAGCCGAATATTTCTGCTGCATTAAATGAAGTCAGTGCCACCCATTGCTGCAGGCTTATTTTTCCGGTCAATACACCATAGGTAAACAATAAAGAATTCCTGTATTCTATACTTCCTGCCCCATTAGGGATGCGGACAAAATTATTTTTTCCGGCGTCTTTTTGCCCCTTCAGGTTAAAAGGGCAATGATCAGTAGCAACAGTATCAATAAAATTTTCTGTAAGTTGCTGCCATAATATTTCATTGTCTTTTTTGCCACGTAAAGGCGGACTCATTACAAATTTTGCAATGCTGAAGTCATCGCTTTGGTATACATCCTCATTCAGCAAAAGATAATGAGGGCAAGTTTCAACAAAAACAGTAACGTTTCTGTATTTCTTTATTATTTCAATGGATAGTGCAGATGAAATATGCACAAGATAAACCTTACAATTTGTTTCCAATGCCATTTTCAGCACTTTTTCAACTGCTTCCGCCTCAAAATCAGCGGGTCTGGAAACAGCATGATAACGGGGCGAAGTTTTAGCTTCCTTAATGAGTTCAATCTGCCTTGCCAACACCTTGTCACCATCCTCACAATGCACAGTTACCAAGCCGTTGTATTTTGCAACGACTTTCATCACTTCAAATAATTCATCGTAAGAAATACCAATACTGCCTTTGTATGCCAGATATGTTTTAAAAGAAGTAATACCTTCATGCTTAATACAATACTCAATCTCTCTGGCAAGGGAAGCATCCCACCAGGTGATCCCCATGTGCAGTGCATAATCTATACAGGAGGCTGATGCAACTGCTTTTCTGTCGTGCAATGCCTTGATTAAAGATTCTCCTTTTGAAGGTGTGACAAAATCAATAATACTTGTAGTACCTCCGGCCAGCGCTGCACGGCTGCCTGTATAAAAGTCATCGCTTGAATTACCTGCCGGAGTGGGTAAGTCCAGATGCACATGGGGGTCTAAACCTCCGGGGATAACGTATTTACCCTTTGCATCAATTGTTTTTACAGATAAATCATCTGAATACAAATGCTTCTCAATCCGGATTATTTTTGAGCCTTCAATTAAGATATCAGCCTCAATAATACCGGTGGCATTGATAATTTTAGCATTTTGTATTAATAGTTTATCCATCGCCAAATTTATCTTATATCCACTTTCAACAAACATTCATCTCCAATATAGGCTTTTAACTGGTCATTAATCTTCACAGGCCCAACCCCTACCGGAGTTCCTGTAAATATCAGATCACCGATTTTAAGGGTAATGAATTGTGAAACATAGGCAATGATAGTATCCACTGTAAAAATCATATCTTTTGAATTGCCTTTTTGTACTGTTTTACCGTTTAAATCCAGATGAAAATCAATATTCTGAACATCAGCAAAGATTTTTTTATCTACAAATTTACCCAAGGGAGCAGCATTATCAAAAGCTTTAGACATTTCCCACGGCAAACCCTTATCTTTACAGCGATTCTGAAGGTCACGGGCGGTAAAATCGATGCCAACAGTTAACTCATCATAATAGCCAGGTGCAAATTTTTCCTGAATATGCTTTCCGACTTTGTTAATCTTAATTACAATTTCAGTTTCGTATTGTATGTCTTTTGAAAATTCAGGATAAAAGAAAGCCTGATTTTTAGGCAATAAACAGGTATCCGGTTTTAAAAAGAATACCGGTTCAGCCGGTAAGGGACTGTTTAATTCTTTGGCATGTTCAGCATAGTTGCGGCCAATACAGATAATTTTCATATCATTTATTATTATTGCCACTAAGACACGAAGGCACGAAGAATTAAAATAAAAAAATAAGTTTTAAATTGTGGCTTAGTGACTTTGTGGCTAAATTCATTTATTTATTAAATCCCCGCAGTTTAATAGCGGTAATTGTCTTTTTTGTCATCAAAGGAAACTGACTTTTCATCATCCAGTCGTAATAAGAAGGCTCCATTTTAAAAACATCTTCCACGGATTTTCCTTTATATTTCCCGAAATTAAATACTTCCACCTTTTTTTCGTCATATACAATATGACCGGCCAGATCAGCATTTTTATTCTGAAATGAAAAATCATGCAAAGCTTTTACATCATTTGCAACCGGTTTAGTAACAACACCCTTGAAATCTTTATATTCAACATCTTCATATCTTTCGAGCTGGGCTAACAGAATCTTATAGGTTGCAATGGTATCCGCTTCGGCACTGTGGGCATTTTCGAGACTTTCGTTACAATAAAACTTATAAGCTGCTGACAGATTACGGGGTTCCATTTTGTGGAAAATATTCATAACATCAACAAACCTGCGGTTTTTATAGTCAAAATCAACATCTGCCCTCAGAAACTCTTCGACCAGTAAAGGAATATCAAACTTATTTGAATTAAAGCCGGCCAGATCACAATTGAGGAGGAAATGGTTCAATTCATGCGCCACCTCTGCAAATGTGGGCATATCTTTTACATCATCATCGGTAATATGATGAATAGCAGTTGCTTCAGCAGGAATAGGTATGGTAGGATTGATACGCATGGTTTTCACATCTTCTGTCCCGTTAACATTTACGCGTACTATACATATCTCTACTATCCTGTCACTACCGACATTTACACCTGTCGTTTCAAGATCAAAAAATGCCAGTGGCCGTGTGAGTTTAAGTTCCATTCTTAATTTGTTTTAAGTATTAATTTTATATCTTTAATTATTGTTTGCTGTTTTGCTTCCCTGTCCGGTATTATCATTTCAAAATCAAAAGTATAGCATAATTCACTTTCAAATTTAAAAATATAAGTGCCGGCTGACAAAGTTACATTATATTTTCCTGATTTATCCACATGAGGATGAATGGATAAGAGCTGCAGGGTATTTTTATCATATATCCTGATGTTAATGCCTTCCAGGGCATGCTGTTTATCAATGGCCTGATGTTGGCGAACCAGCGTATCCTGAATTTCCAGTTGCCCTTTGATTGTTATTGTTGGCTGATGAACATCATAAAATACGATCCTGTATATATCCCTGTTTCCCAAAGCATCATCCCTTGCGGCATCCATATAGGCATACCTGCCTGATCTGGTAAAGGAAATACTTCTCTCATCATCAGCTGTATTGATTGGATAACCAATATTTACAGCTTCTGAAAAGCTATTGTTTTCTTTATCCCATTTTGTTTTAAAAATATCATAGCCACCCATGCTGTTATGCCCTACTGAACAAAAGTAAAGCGTTTCGCCATCAGGTGCCAGATAAGGATAATTTTCATCATATCTGGTATTGATTACATCTCCCAGATTCACTGCTTCTGACCATTCACCGGAAGCCAGTTTTCTGGAATAATACAAATCCCTAGCTCCATAACCCTGTTTTCGGCTGCTGGCAAAAAACATTACTTTCTTATCCTGCGACAGACAAGCAGCCGTTTCATCTGCATCCGAATTTATTGAAGGACTCGCATTTAATGGTCTTTGAAAACTCTTGCCTTTTAATTCGGAAATCAACATATCTCCCAGCATTTTTTCATTATCATAATGAATGCAAAGTGTGGTTCCATCGGCAGTTAAGCCGGTACAATCTTCGGATAAGGGTGTATTTATTGGTGACGCCAGACGCTTGGGTTTCGACCATCTGTCGGAATAATTACATATAAAAATATCAGAGGAATTAAAACCATCATAATCAAATAAATTACCAATATTACCCGCTCTTTTTGAAGTAAATACCATCATAGCTTCATCAGCAGTAACATAGGGTCTGATATCCGGTGAAATGCTGTTGATCTCTTTTCCCAGATTTTCGAAACTAACATCTACTGGCTTTAATATCAATTCTTTGGCATTATTACACATTTCTATCTGCCTCGACGCAGGAATATAGTTTTTATCTTTCTTATTGATTAATTCTATGAATTTCTGATAGGTTTTTATGGCATCATCAAAGCGATTGCTTCTGTGATAAGCTAAAGCCAGATCATACAAAGCATTCGGATCTGTTTTGGGCTGCATCACCACTGCTTCGAGCAAGCGGATGCAGAGGTTTTTCTCTGTATTCAGATTCAAATAACAAATTGCCAGATTGTGCTTATAAACAACATTACTACTATCCTCTTTAATTAAGAGTAAATATTCATCCATAGCAGTTTTATAATTCTGATTGTCAAATAATTCTTTGGCAAATGATTTGTCTCCTTTAAGTTTGGATTTTTGCTGAGAAAACACATTCGACGCAAGGATAAAAATTAATATCAGAACTATAAAATTTCGAAACATATATAAAACTGATTTGTTTAGTATTTTAGCTATTATCATTAATGGACAAAAATAAGCAAAATATTAAATTTGCAAGGTTTATCGCCTGTAATTATACATTTAATCTTTCGTTTTTATTAAAATAAGTATTTACTTTGCAAAAGGATTTAAATATAAGGTAATAATGAAGAAATTATTTCTACTGTTGGTTTTTGTTTTTGTGGTGATTACAGCGTTTTCGCAAACAGTTTTTAAATACAGAATAAGTTTTAAAAACAAGAACAACTCAATTTACAGTATATCCAATCCATCAGCATTTCTTACACAAAAAGCGCTTACCCGCCGTACTAATCAGGGAATCCAAATTGATATGCTTGATATTCCTGTAAACCAATGGTATATTGACAGTGTTGTAAATCTTGGTGCCAGCTGTATCAACAGGTCCAGATGGTTTAATTCCATTATTATAGGACTTACAGATACTACAATATTACCACAGATTAAGGCTTTAGCATTTGTTAAAAGCATTCAACTGGTTATTGCCCTGAACAAGAAAAAACAGCCTGAAAAGAAAAGCAGCAAAGCCCAGAATATTTTATTCAATGCACATAAGAATGTTAATCCTTTTACAACAAATACTGAACTGAAATTAGAAGATAACTGGTCTTCGGGCAGTAAAAATATCAATTACGGGCAATCATTTACCCAGATTAATATGCTGAAAGGCGATTTTTTACATAGTCAGGGATTTCAGGGTCAGGGAATGACAATAGCAGTTCTGGACGGAGGTTTCTCTCAGGTTGATACCATGAATGCCTTTGACAGTTTGTGGTTAAACGGTCAGATCTTAGGATACCGTGATTTTGTCAGTCCCGGAAATAATATATTTAATGAATCCACCCATGGCATGATGGTGTTGTCCACTATGGCGGCCAATATACCCGGACAAATCGTAGGAACTGCGCCCAAAGCCAATTACTGGCTGCTCAGGACAGAAAATACAAACACTGAAAATCTCATAGAAGAAGACAACTGGGCCAGCGGAGCTGAATTTGCCGACAGCATAGGTGCAGACCTTATCAATTCTTCATTGGGTTATACTACATTCGATGATCCAACTATGAACCATACTTATCAGGATTTAAACGGCAAGACTGCCAGGGCCAGTATTGCAGCTACCATTGCAGCCCGTAAAGGTATACTTGTGGTTAACAGTGCAGGAAATTCAGGTGACGGAGCATGGAAATACATCGGTGTACCTGCAGATGCTGACAGTATAATATCGGTAGGTGCTGTTAATGCAGCTATGGCCTATGCGTCTTTCAGTTCAACCGGTCCTACTTCTGATGCAAGGATTAAACCAACTGTAGCTGCAATGGGACAAGGTTCTACATTTGCAGTAGTGGGTGGAATCGGTTCCGGCAATGGCACTTCATTTGCATCACCTATATTATGTGGAGCTGCCTGTTGTTTATGGCAGGCATTTCCCCAAAAAACAAACCAGGAAATCATTGAAGCCATTAAACAAAGTGCAAATCAGTATAATAGCCCTGATAGTTTATTAGGCTATGGAATTCCTAATTTCCAGGCTGCCTGCATTTTATTATCAGGAAACAAAATCCCCAATATTGATAACGAAAATAACTTTAATGCCTTCCCAAATCCTTTTGATGATGACATTTATATTTCCTATAATTCGTCTGATACACAACAGGTTAAAATACAGCTTTTTGATTTAACAGGTAAACTTTTGCTTTCAGCAGAAGATGTTTCCCGTAATTATGGTTATAATTCCATACATATAAAAAACACATCGGCTTTAAATACAGGAATTTACTTTATCAGAATTACTTCGGGAAATATTACTTCAACCAAAAAGGTATTAAAAAAATAGCAGCTTCATATCAATCATGCTTTATTCATACTGAAATGAAATTAAAACTATCTTTTAGCTTACTGTGTATTTTCTTAGCTGCCTCTTGTTTAAATACTGAAGCCCAGAACACCAATCTTTCTGCATTTACCATAAAATCAAATTATACGGGGATACTGAACAGCAGCCTGGTTGATACAACAGGTAAATACGGAAGCAATTCCTTTGAAGCTGCATTTGAAATTCCATTGTATAAACACTTTTTCAAGAACAGTGAAAATAAAACAGGCTTTTGGGATGTAAGTTTTCAGAACAATGATGCCATCAGCAGTTTAAATATTGATTTTCTGAACAGGGACATTAGATTATTAAACATTGGTTTTGGTTTAAGAGGTCTGTATTTTACAGGAAATAAAAATTGCTGGCTAACGAGATTAAATTTCAGCTATCAGGGTGATGAACATAACATCGGGCTTTCAACACCACGTTTTTCGGGAACGCTTTTATTCAACAGGATTGTAAACAGAGGATTTACCTACCATTTAGGCTTGGCTTACCGCTATTCATTTGGTATAGCATCGGTTTTACCGGTTGCCGGTATTAAATACCAAATAACTGAAAAATGGAAATTATTTTTATCAGTGCCTTTCTATACATCTATACAATATAAAGTAAACAACAGACTTTTACTGTCCGCAAAAATTCATCCTTCCGGTACTATGAGTTATTTTTCGAATAATGATAAGTTGTTTGGATGCAGCCAAAATACATTAATGTTCAGGAAAAGAGCCACCACTTTTTCCCTTGATGCCAAATATAAAATCAATTCATTTCTGTCTGTCAACGGAGATATTGGCCGGGAAGGAAGCCGTAAAATTTACTTTTCTGATATCAGGACTGAAATTAATAAAGAACCTCATAATTATTTCACTTCAGCTATCCGTTCTGCCTGGTTTATCAATATTGGTTTTATTATTAAACTGGACAAAAAAAGAAATCCATCACCAAATAACGATGAATTTATCGATTATTCAGATGATGGATTTGAATACTAAATCCTTGATTTAACACATTACAACCTGATTGCCAATAATGGCAAATTCGTTTCAAACAAGTATTTCTTTGAAAAATGTTTCCCGAACATGCGTTGAAAAATATTGGCTTTATGAGGCAGAAAAGTTATCATATCAATATTTTTAAGCTTAATGAATTTATCGATTTCTTCATGCTTATCTTCTCCTTCCAACACATCGCAATAAAATTTATCCTCTTTATTTTCCTTTGAATAAGCTGTAATCAGTTCAAACATTTTTGAATTGGCAAGCAGGTAATGGTCTTTCTCAACGATATGTGTACAAAATAAACTTACATCAAAGCTATCAAAAAAGTTAAAGGTTTTTCTTATCAGCAAATCATCAGAAGAATGTAAATCAGTAGCATACATAACATTTTTAATTCCCAGGAATTGTTTGATTTCGGGTATGGCTAAAACAGGAAATTTTAAATCGTTAATTAATTCGGTAGCAGTATCACCAAATATATTTTTACTTCTGCCACTGCCTCTGGTACCAACAACTACAACAGAAGGATGATAGTCTTCACAGAATTTTACAATATCAGGTATAAATTCATTATTGGTAATAATACTTTTTACTTTAATTCCGGGTAATTCTGCTTCTTTAAATTTATCAATAAGATCGTTTTTAAGATTATCCAGCAGAATAGTAGCATTTTGTTCTGCATTTAAATCATAGGATGGAGTTACAAATGGATTAACACCCAAAGCATCGGGTATGCTAAGACCTGAAGTGAGCACATTATCACTGTAGGTATGAAACAAACAGATTTCAGCTTTACTGACTTTTGCAATTTCAAATGCATATTCACAGGTAATGGCTGTATGATCTGAAAAGTCAACAGCAACTAATATTTTTTTCATAACAATATTATTAATAGTTTATTCTAAGTTAATACAAAGTTAATCCAAAATTTTTGTATTTTTTTAATTTAAATTTTAATTCTTATAATTTTATTTATTTTTCGTTTTTTAAATTTACAAATTCAAATTTATATTTTTAAAAGCCAATAAGTTACACTATTTTTTACTTATTTATTATTTCGATAAAAACACTAAAAAACTAATTAATTTTATATTTTTCTTACGAATTGGATATTTAACATTACAAAACTCAGCATTTTAAGTATTCATAACACAACAAAGCCGGACCGGCCTCAAATCCTATACGCTACAAAAATATCAATTACGAATTAAAAATTACGAATTACGAATACCTGTCTATTCCGGTTAAACTTTATCATGTCCCTAACGGGACAATCGGATAATATCATTACATTATGAGATTTTCTCCGTAGGAGATTAATATCAATAGAAAATTCAGCTGACTCTTTCCATAATTTTCCATAGAAAATTAACAAAATATCTTCTTTTTTATAAGGTATATGTCCTACGGACAATCAATAAAAGGATACAAATAATTTTCTATTGATATTTATGCCCTATCGGGCAAATGAATTTATTAAATAAATCCTTAAATTAATGAATGATATTGCATTAAAGGATATAATATTGGCAGGAAAAAAAATTAGCGCCTTCTTTATTAATGTTCCATAAGAACATAATAAAATATTCTTGCTCCATATTTTTAAATTATTATAAGCGGACTACAATACTAATTGCTGATTAAAAGACATTGCTTCACTCCGTTAACAATGACAAGTTTTGTTTATTGTTGATTTTTAAGTATATATAAAAAACAAATCATTAAAGTCTAAAATGTATGATTCTTTAATCTTTGCAGCTCTCTGCGGTTAAACTTTTTTTAACGCAAAGATTCGCAAAGAAGGCGCAAAGAACCGCAGAGATTGAGAAAGCAATGATTAAATAAATTTGTCATTAATCTTTATGTGTTAACAAAATATGAATACTCAGCATGACAAGAAATGAACAGCAGCTATTAATTTCCAGATTGCTCATTGCTAATTACTAATTGCTCATTACTCATTGCTCATTGCCAATTGCTATTTGATTCCTCTTCAATCATTAAATAATCATAAATACAGCTATAAATTGATAGTAATTTTATAAATTTGCAATTCACTAAAGAGCAAAAACAGCCATTAACTAAAGATTATGAGTAATTATATCGGTATCCGGCATGAGGACAAATACGTTATGGAGCGCAGGGCTCCACTAACACCCAAACACGTAAAACGCTTAATCGAACATCAGAAACTGGATTTTATCGTTCAGTCTTCTGCCAAAAGAATATTCAGCGATCAGGAATATTTAAATGCAGGTGCATTGGTTGAAAACGATTTAAAAAAATGTAACGTCATACTCGGTGTTAAAGAAATGCCGCTTGATTTTTTTGAAGCCGGCAAAACCTATGTTTTCTTTTCGCATGTAATAAAAGGTCAACCCTATAATATGCCAATGCTCAGAAGAATGATGGAACTGGGCTGTAACCTTATTGATTATGAACGTATTGTTGACGAACAAAACAAAAGACTTATCTTTTTCGGCAGGTATGCCGGGCTGGCCGGTATGATCAATTCATTCTGGGCTTTGGGTCAGCGTCTGAAATACTTTGGATTTGACACACCTTTTTTGCATATAAAACAGGCCCATCATTATAATTCTTTAAAAGAAGCTAAAGATGCCGTAAGTTGTGTAGGACAGAAAATTGCCGAAAAAGGGCTTCCAAAAGAAATACAACCGCTGGTAATCGGAATTACCGGCTATGGAAATGTTTCCCTGGGCGTTCAGGAAATTTGCGGGCTATTACCCATCAAAGAAATATCTACAGAAAAATTGGTGGAACTTGATGGTCGTCACGATTTGCCAAGCAATATCATTTATAAGGTAATTTTCAAGGAAAAACATTTATCAGCACACCAAGATAAAAGCGTTGAATTTGATTTATACGATTACTACAATAATCCTCAGCATTACGAAAGTGTTTTTGAACAATACATACCGCATTTATCGGTTTTAATGAACTGCATGTACTGGGATGTCCGTTATCCGAGGCTAATAAGCCTGGATTATCTTGAAAAGCTTTACAGTAAAGGAAATCCAAAACTAACAGTTATCGGGGATATTACCTGCGATGCCAATGGTAGTGTGGAATGCACCAATCACGGTACTGTTATTGAAGACCCGGTTTTTGTTTATAATCCACTTACTAAACAGAATACTTTCGGTTTTGAAGGTGAGGGCATACTGGATATGGCCGTTGATATTCTACCCAGCGAATTACCCCGCGATTCATCTGACGGTTTTGCCGATGCACTGGTAAATTTTATAAAACCCATCGTTTTTGCTGATTACGACCTGCCTTTTGAAGACCTGGATTTACCAAAATCCCTGAAAAAAGCATTGATATTGCACAAAGGTGAGTTAACGCATGAATATGAATACCTGGAGGAGTATTTGGGGAGTTAGGAGTTATGAGTTTTAAGTTATTAAGTTAATAAGTTATTAGGTTATTGAGTTATTAGGTTATTAGGTTATTAGGTTATTAAGTTATTAGGTTATTAAGTTATTAAGTTATTAAGTTATTAGGTTATTGAGTTATTAGGTTATTGAGTTATTAGGTTATTAAGTTATTAGGTTATTGAGTTATTGAGTTATTGAGTTATAAATAAAGGTAGGAATCAGGAATCATTATTGTACTGTTAATATAATTTTAATATATAGAATACCTGTATATTATTATATACCTACGGGACATAAAAAAGCAGGGCATATTTTTTCTGCCTAGATTTTATCTCTATGGGATTGTCCCGTTAGGGACGTGATAAAGTTTAACCGATTAACAATGATCAGGAATCAGGAAATAATTATTGAGTTAAAAATGAAAACAGGAATTATAAGTTTTATTCTATTGCTTTGCAGCATTGCAGGTTTTTCGCAAAAAACCGATACTGTTGTCTGGGCCAGAAACAAAACGACCTATTTTTACGATAAAGCCAATACCTTCGATTTCCCTGAGATGAAAAAAATCGATACCATTTTAAAGGGATTTCAGCAATACAACCCTTCATTTAATCAAAAACATTTTACTGAATGGAGTGGAAATATTGGAAGAGCATCTAAATCCATGATTTTTGATGCGGATTACAGATGCGGTTTTGACTATGGAGTTCATAGTTTCGACGATATCATGTTTACCAATTATTCCCAGCCTTATTATCAGGTTTTTAAACCCTATACTTCTATTACCTATATTTCCGGGCCACAGAAAGAAGATGTCTTACAGGTGATACACAGCCAGAATATCAATAATTCATGGAATGTAGCCCTGAACTTCCGGGTAATGGATTCCTGGGGAACTTATCAGCTGCAGTCCTGCGACGACAGACAACTGATGATTAACACCAATTATGTTTCACCCAAGGGTAAATACCGTGTGCTGGCTGCCTATTATCATAACAGCATCGAAATCCAGGAGAATGGCGGTTTGTACAGTGATTCCATTTTCGAAAACAAAGTAACCTCCCAGTCCTTATCCATACCGGTCAATTTGCAGAATGCCAGTAATCAATGGAAAGAGACAGGCTATTTTGTAAAGCAGTTTTATAATTTTAAGAAAGTTAGCAACGACAGTACCAAAAGCAGAACCTTCAATCCCGGTAGCGTTTCGTATACCATACATTATGTAACCCAAAGTCAGACCTATGCTGATCAGGATGGCAGAACCGGTTTTTATAACAATATTTATTTCGATTCTACTGCTACTCATGACTCAATTCACTTCCGTTCGTTAGAAAATAATTTTGCATGGACCAATGGTATCAATGAAAACCCACTTTCGCCAAAAGCCCTGAACCTGATTTTCGGTATTAAACAAAAGTACTATGAAGTAAAAGACACGGCCAGGAATTTCAGTTTCAATCAGATAACACCTTATGCCGCACTTTCTGTTTTCGCCTTTGGTAAGTTTCATCTGAATCTGAATGGTGAATATGTTATCGGTGATTACAATGGCGGTGATTTTAGCTTAAAGGGCATCGCTAAATTTGATTTCATTAAAAACAAACCATCCAAAGGAACGATAATAGCAGGTATCAATTACTGCCAGAAACAGGCCGGCTGGATTTACGAATGGAATTATTCCAACTATTACAGATGGAACAAGTCCTTCGACAAACAAAACTTTATTACTTCCTTTGTAGGTTTTCAGACGGCAACTTTCAATGCCACCCTCAGCCTGCATCAGATCAATAACTATGTGTACCTGAACAATGATGCCCAACCCGAATGGCATGACAAAATGATACATCTGATCAATTTTAAACTGAGCAAAAACCTGAGCTGGAAATTCCTGCAGATTGATAACGACTTTGTTTATCAATATACTGCAGATAAAAGTATCATCAAACTACCACAGATAACAGCCATGCAATCCTGGTATTTTAATCTCCACCTGTTCAATAAATACCTTTATCTGCAACCCGGATTCAGTTTGTTTTACAATACCGCCTATTATGCCGACAGCTATTCTCCTGCCTTACGCATGTTTTATAACCAGGACAGTAAAAAAATCGGCAACTACCTCTATACCGATTTATTTGTGAATATGCAGATCAAGCGGGCCAATATTTTCATCAAATACCAGCATCTGAACAGCGGCTGGACGGGCTATAATTTTTATATGATACCTCATTATCCGCAGCAATCCGGTGCGCTGAAGATTGGGATTACGTGGAGATTTTATGATTAGCAATGTGAAATATAAGATTAGAAATGTCTGAATAGCTTTGACTGTTTTAATATAACAGTAATAAGACAGTACGCTGCGCTGCAGCTTAATTGTTGATATTGTTGATTGTTATTAACAGTAAAGTCCTACGGACTTAAGCATTCTCTTATAACTCAAACTAGTATTGGTTTCAATTTACGAGCGATTTATGATCATGATTTTTAAACTTATTTTAAGTAAATAGCAATATTGACAGGATATACTTTGCTCTATTAAAAGTCTGTCCTTTTGCTACGTAGTAGCATACTGTTAATAATAAATATTATGCTACAAAGCCAAGCACCATTGGTGCGTCCTGTTAATTTTAAGATTCCGTTTTAAATTATAATTTAGCAGTTTCGTTTAAGGTGTTTTTCCTACATATTGGGTTATTAGCAATGAGCAATTAGTAATTTGCAATAAGTTGTTCAGATTGAATTACATTAATAACTCAATAACCTAATTTCTGTTTTCTGATTCCTAAATCCTATCGTTTGGAACAACAAAGGAGCAAAATTGGACTGTTATTCATTTCTTGTCATGCTGATCTCGACTCTGGCGAGAGAAGCATCTCAATTTTAAAAAATAGCACGCAGTATAACACAGATTTAACTGATTAACGCTGATATTTCAGGTCTGGTTTCAACTCTAAGTACTCAAGGCACTTTTCTTCTCACCACTAAGGCAACAAGAGCACTAAGTTACACTAAGAAAATTTAAAAATCATGAGATGTACCTCTGGTTACTGCTTACTTTTTCCTAATTCCTAATTCCAGTTTCCTAATTATAACTAAATAACTAATTACAAGATTTTCCCAAGTATATCCTCAATACTAATCCCTTCGGCTTCGGCTTTGTAGTTTTTAACGATACGGTGACGGAGGATGTTGGCGGCAACAGCCTTTACATCTTCGATATCCGGGGCGTATTTACCCATAATGGCTGCGTGTGTTTTTGCACCTATGATTAAATACTGCGAAGCCCTCGGGCCTGCTCCCCATGAAAGATAATTATTGACCATGTCATGGGCTTCCGGAGTATTCGGACGGGTTTGTGCTACCAGCTTAACCGCATAATTATATACATTATCCGTTACCGGAATCTTGCGGATAAGATGCTGGAAAAATAAAATTTCTTCTGCCGTTAAAATAACCTTAAGGCTGGCTTCTTTATCTATGGTAGTGCTCTTTACAATATTTATCTCTTCTTCAAACGAAGGATAATCGAGCCATACATTGAACATAAAACGGTCGAGCTGGGCTTCGGGCAAAGGATAGGTACCTTCCTGCTCTATCGGATTCTGAGTGGCAAGAACAAAAAAGGGCTCCCCTATTTTGTATGAATTTCCTGCAACTGTCACCGCTTTTTCCTGCATGGCTTCCAGTAAGGCCGACTGGGTTTTGGGCGGTGTACGGTTGATTTCGTCTGCCAGGATGATATTGGCAAAAACAGGTCCTTTGATGAATTTGAATTTGCGGTTTTCGTCCAGTATCTCTGTTCCGACAATGTCAGAAGGCATAAGGTCGGGAGTAAACTGTATACGGCTATAGGTAAGACCCAGCACCTGTGAAACGGTATTTACCATTAAGGTTTTTGCCAGACCGGGAACACCAACCAGTAAACAATGGCCGCGGCTGAATATGGAAATTAATATATTTTTTACTACATCATCCTGTCCGACAATGACTTTTGAAATTTCATGCTTAAGTGTTTTGTATTTTTCAACAAATGCATCCAGTGCTTCTACGTCTGAGTTATAATTCATAGTGAGTTTTTAATTCTGTTTTTTAATAGTTAGTAACGATTGAAATTGATTTTTGTTATTTAATGTATTTTTTTGCCAGCGTATTCCAATTGTTTTCATCATATTCAGGGAAATTACGCCAGTGCCACTGACCCAACACAACTGCCTTTTTAAGCAGCATCAGTCCCGGATTGGAACGTATCATGGCTTTTAACGAAATATCGTCTGCCAGGTAAAATTCCATTTCCTTTGTATCCATTTCCTTTTTGAACTTTGCAATATCCTGAGGAGAAGAGCCTGTTAATACAATGACGGAAACATTTTTAGCTTTGGCTTTTTCGTAAAATGCCTTTATCTTTTCAAATGCTTCCTTATTGGCTGTGTTTAAATCATAGGAAGCAACAAAAAACTGAAATTCTGTATTCCGAACAAAATGGTCTGTATAATCAGTACCGGCAGAATCGATAATGGCAAAGGAGCCTAGTTTAGATTTGTTTGGATTTTCTTCGCGGGTGCTAACAAATACCCAGTTGGCAGCCCAAACGGTATCCTGCCATGGCAACTGATTGGAAAGATATTCCTTGCTTTCGCCTGTTTTTTTGTTCTTATAGGTCAGGTAGAATTTGGATGGTTGGGGATTATCAGACATCATTTTATTGCCGACTTTCCACGGACGGAAATTGATAAGGGGCAGGTTTCTGTAATTGTATATGCTGAAGCCGCCAAATAAAACAACAACAGCGAGTATAACGAGTGCTTCCTTCTTTGCAGACCAGAATGCTGACATCCGTTTTCTGTCCTTAAAAATAAGGATAACAAAAACCATAAGGACGATATTCTTGTAAAATGTCTGCCAGTTGGTCAGTTTAACGGCATCGCCAAAGCAACCACAATCCGGCACCGGACTGTATAGGGCATCAAAAAAGGTGACGATGGTAAAATAGATCATCAGCAATAAGGTGAGCCATGAAGTGAGTTTCATCTTCACATTCATTATGAGGAGCACACCGAGCGTGAACTCCAGGGTACACAGCAATACCGAAAGGTAAAGCGATAAGGGATTGGCCCAGGTGATATGATAGGCTTCAAAATAATCAACAATGCGGTAGGCTGTTCCCAGCGGGTCAACACCCTTAACGAAGCCGGAAAAAATAAATACCAGACCTACCAATATTCGGCTGATGGTTGATAATGTCTTCATTTTGTTAGTTATTGGTTATTAAGTTATTAAGTTATTGGGTTATTGAGTTATCGAGTTATTGAGTTATTGGGTTATTGGGTTATTGGTTATAAAAAATAAATTATGAGTTGTACAAGTTAAATTACGTTGAGGCCTCATTAACTTAATAACCTAATAACTTATTCTTTAGCTTCATTAACTTAATAACTTAATAACCTAATAACTAATTTCCGAGCTTAATAAGTGCGAAAACCGCATAATTAATAATATCCATATAATTGGCATCCACACCTTCCGACACAAAAGTCATGCCTTTGTTGTCTTCAATCTGTTTTATCCGCAATAATTTCATTAAGATAATATCGGTCAGCGAGCTGATACGCATATTGCGCCAGGCTTCGCCGTAATCGTGGTTCTTATCTTCCATCAGTGCCTTGGCCGTATAAATATAGGTATCAAAATATTTCATAGCTTCATCAACCGATAAATCGAGGTTTTGTTCAGTGCCCATCTCCAGCTGAATGAGGGCAATAACGGAATAATTTACCATGCCGATAAATTCCGGCACTATGCCTTCATCTACCTTTTGTGCGCCTTTATCATCGATACTTCTGATGCGGCTGGCCTTGATATAAATTTGGTCGGTGAGGGAGGGCGTTCTTAAAATACGCCATGCACTGCCATAGTCCTTCATCTTTGCCTCGAAAACTTCGCGGCATTTTTTTATAACAACTTCAAATTCCTGTGATGTTCTGTTCATTAATTATTAGTATTTTAGCAACGAATTTCAATTAAAAATTAACTGTGTTGAATACGAAAATTTCAAGTGATAAAAATACAATTTTTTCATCAAATCAAAGTATAAATTCTAAGGGCAAACTGATAAATTTAAGTCAGCCTATGGTAATGGGCATACTGAACATTACCGATGACAGCTTTTACGATGGCGGTCAGCATGTTACAGTAACTGCCGCATTGAAACACTGCGCAAAAATGCTGGACGAAGGTGCAGCCATTATCGACATCGGTGCCTCTTCCACCCGTCCGGGTGCACAGCTCATGAGCGCTACCGAAGAAGCCGTTAAGCTGTTGCCTGTGATTACGGCCATCCGCAATGAATTTCCTGAAGCCATCATTTCTGTGGATACTTACCATGCCAGCGTAGCCGAAATGGCCGTGGATAATGGTGCCGGCATCATCAATGACATCTCAGGCGGTGAATTTGACCCCGGGATGTTTACCACCATTGCCCGCCTTAAAGTGCCTTATGTTTTGATGCACATTAAGGGCCGACCGGAGAACATGCAGCAGAATCCTGTTTATAATAATCTGATGCAGGAAGTGATGCTGTATTTTTCTGAGAAAGTAAATCAGCTGAGAGCGCTGGGTGTGAATGACATCATCATAGACCCCGGTTTCGGTTTCGGTAAAACTACAGAACATAATTATGAACTGCTGCAGAAACTGGAAGTTTTCAGCATGCTTGAGTTGCCGGTTTTAGTTGGTTTTTCAAGAAAATCCATGATCAACAAGGTATTGAAGTGCAAGCCTGAAGATGCATTGAACGGTACAACGGTTTTAAATACCATTGCCCTGCTAAAAGGGGCCAATATTTTGAGAGTGCACGACGTGAAGGAGGCGGTAGAAGCCATTAAAATAACTTCAATGCTGGCTAAATAATCCTATCTAAGTATTGTTACAGAACCGTTTTTCCCTGATTTTTTCCCGTTTCTGTCAACATAAGTGATAATCCAATAATAAACCCCATCAGCAACCTTTCCTCCATTATTTGTAGTTCCGCACCAGTTTATTTTTAATTCGTCAGAAGAATAAATTAAGTTGCCCCAACGGTTATAAATCAATGTATTCAAAGATTGTATGCCTTTTATTTTTGATGGCATGAATACATCATTTATGGCATCATTATTGGGAGAGAAAAAGTTGGGCAGTTCGAGTATGATTTCACAATCTTCGGTAACGACACGAATACTATCCATACTGCTGCAACTGTCGATACTTGCTATTACCCAAAAGAGTCCTTGTTCTGTAACAATATATGTCGGATTTACTGAATTATCCTGCCAAAGATAAGTTGCGTTCGGATAAGTTGCATTTAACACTATCAAATCTCCTAAGCAAATACTCAGATCATTACCCAGATTAATCACAGGATTTGGTGATATACTTAAAACCACTGTTAAAATACTATCGCAGCTGCTTATTGAAGTTAGTGTATCATTAAAACTGCCACTTTGGGAATAATAATGGTTACCGACAGCAATACTATCTCCTTCACAAATAGCTTTGTGTATTGTATTATAAACCGTTGGTAAAACCTGAATATTTAAAATTGCTGTATCACTTATTGCATTGGTATTTACTATTAGGCTGATGAAATGATTACCCGGATTATTAAACACATAGCCTGAATTAACATTGGTATCAATTTTTAAACCATCAATAAACCAAGCTTGTGAGGTATAAGGTGGTAGGGTATTATTGGTAAAACTCACATAGCTGCCTGCACAAATCACTGTATCTGAGATTGAAAAAACAGCATTCAGATTATTATTCGGAATAATGAGGGATGGGATGATATTCGGTAAGCCTATCTGTGATTTTTTACCGGCCAGGTAAATGCCTTGGGCCACAAAATTACAGCTAAAAGAATTTGGATTATTGATTACACCTAAATAATCCTGATTAAAATCAGCATAATATATCTTATTGTCAAGGCCGACCTGCAAGGCTCCTCCCACGATTTGCCCGTTGCCCACTGTGACTCTTGATGCCGCTATATTAGATGCCATGAGATCAAACTGCAATATCCTTGGTGGTAAATAATTCGTGGCATACAATTTACTGTTGTCGGGAGAAAACTCAACACCATAAAATTCCTCATTGGTGCCAAGCAATATGGGATTAGAAACTACACCCGTGGAATTATTAAAATCAAACAACTCCAATTCACTACCATTTCCTTTGGCTGATGCAAGCTTTTGATTATTATTTGACATTTTAAGATAACCTATTACGGTCAGGTCCAAATTCTGTATAGCACCGACCTGACTTACTACCGCAGTTGTATTAACCCCTGATGATGTTACCAGAAAGCTGAAGAATTTATTACTGCTGCCATCGTGGGTAACCACCCAGTAATCAGTATTATTGCTATGGCGGGCTACCGATATCTTTTCTGAAGATGGCTGAAACAGCATGATGTTTTTATTGATTACCTTTCCCAGTCCACCGTTCATACTAATATCAACAACTGAATATTCAACACCGTAATTATTAACATTTTGGGCATCAACAGTAAATATATAATATATCGTATTGCTAAGTGGTTTGGGAACTATCACCGCTGATTGGGTTGCTGAAAAATTGCCATGCAATGACGAACCATTGTCCATGATCTGATGGTTATGGTTGTAAACCGTGATGCCGTCTGTATAAAAGAGTAAATTCCCATTGCTGTTGCATATCGTGGCACAGCCCTCACCGGTGACCAACATGCCGTTGGTTAAAGCTGTAGGCGGACTGGTGCTGAAGCTGATACCTGCATTGGCACCAAAATACCATATATTACTTTCCAGCTGGGCATAGGAAGTTAAACAAAAAATGAAACAAATAAAAGCTGAAATGATAAAGTTTTTCATTTGTTGTTGAGTGATATGAGCAGTATATTATAACTTACAGACAACTTAACAGCTTATTCAGTTGCCTGTTTTTTTCAATTAATTTAGCTGACGAAATATAAATAATCTAAATTACATTTATTTTAATAAACAAGACATAAATATTTACAGAAATTACTAATTTTACCATTTAATATATTATTTAAGCGCTTAATAGTTTTGACAACATCTTAATTTCAACAATATAACAAACAAAATTTAAACACATGAAAAACAAAACCTATTTAATTATGGCTACAATTATCGTATTGTTTGCTGCATGTAAAACCAATAAAAAGAGCGCATTGAGCGACAACCCCTTTTTAACGGAATACACTACGCCTTTTCAGGTACCTCCTTTTGA
The DNA here is from genome assembly GCA_026391675.1 of Bacteroidota bacterium. GTDB lineage: Bacteria > Bacteroidota > Bacteroidia > Bacteroidales > JACABE01 > JACABE01. The sequence goes on along the minus strand of JAPLDQ010000004.1, from coordinate 7,728 downwards.
CAAAATCGACACCTCGCATTATATGCCTGCCTTTATGGAAGGGATGAAACAACATAATGCCGAAATCGATTCCATCGTTAATAATCCTGCTGAACCTACATTTGAAAACACCATTTTAAAACTGGACAAATCAGGTAAACTGCTTACCAAGGTGAGCAATGTATTCTTCAACCTTACCGGAACCAACAAGAATGAAAGAATGCAGGCCATTGAAATGGAAATCAGCCCGATATTGTCCAAACACGGCGACGAAATCGGCATGAACGAGAAATTGTTCAAACGTATCAAAACCATTTACGACAAACGTACATCCATGAACCTGGATCCTCAGCAAATCAGGGTGGTTGAAAAATACTACAAGGATTTTGAACGCAATGGCGCCAACCTGCCCAAAGACAAACAGGAAGAACTGAAGAAAATCAATGCTGAACTTACCGTTGAACAACTGAATTTCTCCAATAACCTGTTGGCCGAAAACAAGGATTTCAAACTGGTAATCGATAAAAAAGAAGACCTTGCCGGTTTGCCGCAAAGCAGTATTGATGCTGCTGCAACTGCTGCCAAAGAAGCCAAGATGGATGGCAAATGGTTGTTTACCATGGCTAAATCAAGCTGGATTCCTTTCCTGCAATATTCAGACAAACGCGATTTACGCGAAAAAATCTATCGCGGCTGGTTTATGCGCTGCAATAACGGCAATAAAGCTGACAACAACGAAATCATCAAAAAACTGGTAAAACTCCGCCTGCAGAAAGCTCAGTTACTGGGCTTCAAAAACTTTGCTGCTTATGTAATTGATAATAATATGGCCAAAACTCCGGAAGCTGTTGACGCATTTCTGGGCAATCTGTGGAAAGCCACCTTACTGAAAGCCAAGGATGAAGTAAAGGAAATGCAGAAAATCATCGACAAAGAAGGCGGTAAATTCAAACTGCAGTCGTGGGATTGGTGGTATTATGCTGAAAAAGTACGCAAGGCCAAATATGATATGGAAGAAAGTGTGATGAAACCTTATTTCAGCCTTTCCAATGTAAGGGACGGCATGTTCCATGTTGCCAATAAACTCTATGGCATCACTTTCGAAAAGAATACCAAACTTCCTGTTTATTTTGAAGGTGTTGAAACCTTTGAAGTAAAAGAAGCTGACGGCAAACATTTAGGTATCATCTATTTTGATTATTACCCCCGCGATTCTAAAAAAGGTGGTGCATGGTGTACCAGTTTCCAGAGTGCCGGTTGGGAAAATGGCAAAAAAGTGGATCCTATCGTTTCCATTTGCTGTAATTTCACCAAACCCAACGGTGATATACCTGCCTTATTGAACTGGGACGAAACTACTACCCTCTTCCACGAATTCGGTCATGGTTTGCATGCCTTGTTCAGCGAAGGAAAATACAACCGTACAGCAGGCAATGTTCCTCAGGATTATGTTGAAATGCCTTCACAGGTGATGGAAAACTGGGCCGGAGAACCTGAAGTATTGCGTTTTTATGCCAAACATTACAAAACAGGCGAAGTTATTCCTGAAGCTTTGATAGAAAAAATACAGAAAAGCGGTCAGTTCAACCAGGGCTTCGAAACCGGTGAATATATTGCTGCTTCAATGCTGGATATGGCTTTCCATACCGTTACGGATGCAAAAGACATCAACGTACAGGAATTCGAAAAACAATACCTGGCTAAGATCGGTATCATACCTGAATTTATTCCACGTTACCGCTCTACCTACTTCTCACATATATGGGATGGCGGCTACTGGGCAGGTTATTATGTTTATCTGTGGGCTGCTGTTCTGGATGCTGATGCATTCAATGCATTCAAATCTTCAGGAGACATCTACAATAAAGAACTGGCAGCTAAATTCCGTAATTATTGTTTACAGAATGTAGGTGAAGACGAAGGCATGGTACAGTACAAGAAGTTCCGCGGACAGGAACCGAGTCTGGAACCACTGCTGAAGAAAAGAGGGCTGAAGTAAAGGCAGAAGGTTGAAATAAGAAGGCAGAAGGCAGAAGGTAGAATTCTGGTTTCTGCCTTTTTTTATTTTGAATTAGGAATCTGGAATCTGGAATTAGGAATTAGCAATTGAAGGAGATTCTTCGCATACATTCAGAATGATAAAAGATTTTACCACTAAGACACTAAGAGCACTAAGTTGCACTAAGAAGAATTTAGTATTAAATTAGAATAAAAGCCTTAGTGATTCTAAGTGTCCTTAGTGCCTTAGTGGTTAATTCCTTAAATTCAATCTTTCAATATATCATTTACCTACACAGTTCATCGGACGCAGAGCGGTGGTTGTTGAGCGATGCCGAAACAAGTCGAAGTGTAGTTGTTTGTGGCTTGTGGTTTCGACTTATTTCGTCTCCGCTCAATAACCGCCGCTCAAGCACCAGGCAGACTGTTTTCCGGGCACTGAGCGGAGTCGAAGTGCAGTTGTGAATTTATAAATAAAGAAGTGCTTTTGGCTTGTGGTTTCGACTTATTTCGTCTCCGCTCAACAACCGCCGCTCAACCACCAGGCAGAGCCTAACTCTAACCGCCGCTCAAGCACCAGGCAGACTGCTTTTTGGGCACTGAGACGATCATTGAGACGATCATTGAGCGTAGTCGAAATGGAGTCGAAGTGGAGTCGAAGTGGAGTCGAAGTGCAGTTGAAAATTTCCGAGTAAGTCGAAGCGTAGTTGATATAAGTCAATTATGATTTGTACTTATTTTTTAATATTTCTGAAATGCGAAGCATTTTTACATGCAGCTAAATCAATCAGATTGTTATAATTACCATTGATTAATGCTTCTTTCTTTTTTCTGCTCCATCCCTGAATTTGTTTCTCTTTGTAAAAAGCATCTCTTATATTTTGAAATTCCTCATAAAACACGAGTATTACAGGCAAATGTTTTTTTGTAAAATTTGAACCTTCACCGCATTGATGCTGTTCTATTCTTTTTTCTAAATTTATTGTGCTACCGGTATAGAACTGTCCGTTAGAACATAGCAATATATATACATAACCTTTCATATGAAATATAATTATTTTGTATTGATGAAGTGGGTTCGAATTGCAGTTTATTTCTTTGTGGCTTGTGGTTTCGACTTACTTCGACTCCGCTCAATGATTGTCTCAGCGCCCAAAGAGCTTCACAGCATCACCAAAACAACCGTATTAAACCACCACCACCTCATCATCCCCTATCATCTCCTCTCCCATATAGCATAATAATAATTGGGCAACGGTAAGGGTGTCTTTCTGGCAGTATTCTACAATGCGGTTGAGGTCTTTTTCTTCGTAATAGACCCTTCTTACCTGGCTGCCGTCGATGTCGTTCTTGGGTGTGGGAATGCCGAAGAGGGCTGCAAGCAGTTCCAGTGAGGTATAGTTCTTGTAATCGCCGAACTTCCATAATTCCATGGTATCCAGGTGGGTGATTTCCCAAGGCTTTTTGCCGGCAATATTGAGGAGCATGGGCAATTTGATGCCATTCACCAGCATGCGCCGGGCAATGAAAGGATAATCAAACTCCTTGCCGTTATGGGCACAGAGGTAATGATTCACTGTGTTGAAATGCGTCGTCAGCAGGGCTGCAAAGTCTGTGAGCAGCTGCTTTTCGTCGTCGCCATAAAAGGATTTAATCCTGAAACCACCGTCCTTGATGTATCCGGTAGAGATGCAGATAATTTTGCCGAACTCGGCATAGATGCCGGCTCTTTCATAGACCGATTCAGGTGAAGTAGCAGCAACGGGATCCGTTTCGGACTTAGTGAGAAGGGCGGCCTTTTTATCCCAGAGTTTTTTGAATCTGTCATCCAGCTGATGATAGGAGGCATGCAGAGGAACCGTTTCTATATCCAGAAAAAGTACCCTCGGTAAAATAATGTTTTCGAGCATAGTTAGTAATTTTAGACTATAAAAGTAATATATTATCGTTTTAGTTCGTCATTACGGGAATATTTTTTTATATTTGAAGATAATTTGGTGATTTGGCGATTGATGTTCGGACAATGTTTATCGGGCACTGAGACGATCATTGAGCGGAGTCGAAATGGTGTCGAAGTGCAGTTGAATGCATTGAAACAAACATTAGTGCTTCGTAGCTTGTGGTTTCGACTCCGCTCAACCACCCGTTAGAACGCTAGCCGGGCACTGAGCAGTGGTTGTTGAGCGAAGCAGAAACAAGTTGAAGTGCAGTTGCTTTTGGCTTGTGGTTTCGACTTACTTCGTCTCCGCTCAGTAACCGCCGCTCAACCACCCGTTAGTGCTAACAGCTAATACACGAAGCAGTTCATTACTCATTGCTCATTGCTAATTACTAATTTCATTCATAATTTATAATTCATAACTCATAACTCATAATGACCATCCTCCTTACCCCCACCGCCGACGGTTCCCCGACCCTCTACAGCGAAACTTACGGTGAGCATTACCATTCCTCCCACGGGGCGATACAGGAATCGGAGCATATATTTATAAAGGCCGGACTACAGCAGGTGGCGGATAAAAAGAACATCAACATTTTGGAAGTGGGTTTCGGGACCGGCCTCAATGCCCTGCTGACCTTTAGAGAAAGCCTTTTAAAGGGGCTGAAGATCAACTATGTCGGTATAGAGACGGTGCTGCTGGACGAAAGCATTTATACACAATTGAATTATGCTGCCCTGCTCAGGCAGGATGAGCTACAGCCTGTCTTTATCAGGATGCACGAAGTCCCCGCCAATATCCCCCGCTATATTTCCGAAGTCTTTATTTTACAGAAGCTGAATGCCAGGCTGGAGGATGTAGTTTTGGCAGATGCATCGTATGACCTGGTTTATTTCGATGCTTTTTCGCCGGCCATACAGCCCGAACTCTGGGAAGAAGCCATCTTTCATAAATTATACAAGGCCATGAAACCCAATTCCATCCTTACGACATACTCCGCCAAAGGCAGTGTAAAAAGAGCGTTACTGGCTGCAGGGTTTAAGGTGGAGTTATTGGACGGACCGGTGGGGAAAAGGCATATTATCAGAGCGTCAAAAAATTATGAATTATGAATTATGAATTTTTGATGCGATAATACGGTGATGCGGTGATGCGGTAATGGTGATAAGTATTTAGACTGTTAGACTGTTAGGCTGTTAGGGAAAATTACAACATCATATAAAATGTTTTTTTTCATCGAATTAATCTAATTTAACGAATAAAAATTGAAGTAACGTTGAGTTTTAAAATATTCGTTAAATTCGTGTAATTAGATGATATCTTTTTTATGCTGATTTACGCTGAAATGACTGTTTTGTCATGCTGACGAAGGAAGCATCTCATTAGAAATCAGGAATCTGGAATTAGGAATCAGGAAATTATCTTCCTGATTATTTGTAATGTACCCCTTACTATTGCCTAATGCCTTTTTTACCACTAAGGCACTAAGGACACTAAGATTAATTGACGTTCGTAGAGACATATGAAAAATAGCACACAGATTAAACGGATTTTTGCTGATTTACGCTGATAAGTCAGCGCTTGTTTCAACTTTAAGTATTATAATTACTCCAGGTACTTTTTTACCACTAAGGCACTAAGGACACTTAGAATCATTAAGGAGATTTTGTGATTTGATATTACGACCAATGTTCATAGGGCGCTGAGCGGTGGTTGTTGAGCAAAGCCGAAACAAGTCGAAGTGCAGTTGCTCGTGGCATGTGGTTTCGACTTACATTGTCTTCACTCAATCAACAATAGATTGATAACCTATACAGTTCATCGGGCGATGAGCGATGTTTGTTGAGCGAAGCCGAAACAAGTCGAAGCGCAGTTGCTCTTGGCATGTGGTTTCGACTCCGCTCAACCACCCCTCAGTGCGAACTCAGAGCTCATCAACAAGCACCCCCCAGCTGATGACCGACAGCTGCTTGTCGTCGAAGTAGAAATCTATCATGGCATCTTCGAAGGTGAGGCGTTTTTCGCCCCAGATTTCGTCTTCTATCTCGTGGGTTTCGAAGCCGTTCTGACGCATGAGGTCGATGATTTCGCATTCGTTCATGAGGAAGACCTTTTTTCCGAAGAGGGTGGTATCGCGGTTGCTCGACTCTATGCATTCGAGGCAGGGCTTGCGCGAGTTGATAAAGAAGAGGGCCAGGTCCTTATCCAGGTAATGGGAAATGATGGTGACGTTATCCTCGTCCATTTCCAGGTTTTCCACCTCCTGGGGATCGCCCAGGACGGTCATCACCTTTTCGGGAGCATCTCCGAAGCTGATTTCTCCCAGACCTTTCTTAAGTTTGATTTCAAATGTTTTCATTTCTCCAATATTTTATTTATTTCGTTGTCTACTGTTTACTGTTTACTGTTTACTGTTCACTGTTCACTGTTTACTGTTTACTGTTCACTAATTCCTAATTCCAGATTCCTAATTCCTAATTATTTAAAGGGTGAATCCGCTTCCTTAGCCATGTGGTTGTAAACCATTTTATCCACCCATGCCGGGAAGAACTTATTTAAAAACACCGTTAATATGCCGTCTGTTGTCATGATGATGCTGCGTTTCCTTTTGCTGATGGCCCTGATGATTCTGGCTGCCACCTCTTCTGCCGCCATCATTTCTCCTTCGTTGCGCGGGGTTTCGCCCTGCTGCGAACCGTCTTTTGCCAGTGCCATTATCCTGATGTTGGAAGCGGTAAAGCCCGGACAGGCAATGAGGACGTGTAGGCCTTTCTTGCGGTTCTCGCTGCGTATTACTTCCAGAAAGCCCTGCATGGCAAACTTGGATGCCGAATAGCCTGAGCGTGCCGGTAAACCCTTATAGCCGGCTATGGATGAAACACCTACTATGCTCCCCTTTTGTTTGAGTATATGGGGCAGGGCATATTTGCAGCACTTCACACATCCCCAGAAATTGACATCCATGAGCTGGTGCAAAACCTTTAAATCCACCTCTTCGAAGAGGGCCCGCATGCTGATGCCGGCATTGTTGATGAGGACATCTATGCAGCCATAGTGCTCCAGAGTTTTTTCCACCAGCTGGCGGCAATCTTCTTCTTTTGTAACATCTGTTTGAACGGCCATACTATCATAGCCCAGGGCGTTGAGTTCTGTGGCAGAAGTTTCTATGACCACTGCATTGCGTGCAGCCAGTACCACCTTTGCACCTTCTACAGCCAGCTGAACGGCCAGTGCCCTGCCTATGCCGGAGGATGCACCTGTAACTATAACTACCTTATTTCTTATATTTTCCATGCTATACATTCTGACTGCAATAATAGAACTTTTCCATAAATGTAGTGTATTTTTCTGCCTAAAACAAGTAAATTTTATATTTTTTTATGTTTTCTGAAATTTTAATAAAGATTAAATTTTTAGAAATCAGGGATTTCGGGAGCTGGCGCTAAAAATATATAATAAATTAATAAATTTATTTTGCTGTTTCAAAAATAAAGCCTACTTTTGCACCCTCATTTTAAGAGAAGATTATGTAGCTCAGCAGGTAGAGCACATCCCTTTTAAGGATGGGGTCCTGGGTTCGAATCCCAGCATGATCACAGAAATTATAAAGAAAGCCGTATAAATTAAAGATTTACACGGCTCTTTTTTTTTGTAGCTCGGCAGGTAAGAAGGATCAAGACGAAAAGTTGAGGAGTTAATTTATTTAGGCAAAAATATTAGCTAATCTGAACAAGAAAAAAGAGATATTTCTTACCCCTCTAAAAGAAGCTCTAAACGCTTTGATTTTAGCATTAAAAGATTCAGCAGAAGC
>JAPLDQ010000035.1 GCA_026391675.1 Bacteroidota bacterium | reverse complement strand
CATTTGGAGAAAGAGCATGGCAATTTTTTGATTTACAGTTTTTGCAAATGCTGTTAATTACCAGGACGGAAATAAATATAGAAGGTATGATTTGTAATAATTGGGCAAATGGTGGCCCATTTTCACAAAGAGGATTACGCTGTAATATTTGTCATGAATGTAAAGATAAAACCTTAAAAGGACAGCTTTATATGACAGCTCATGCAAATGGTGCAGCTTTAGATTATGATGTTCCAGGGCTGACTGCTGAACAGGTTCGAAAGAGAATAATTGCCAATGCTGATAAATTCCCCTTTAAAATAAGATTGGAGGGAAAAGTAAACTGGGTACACCAGGATATTTATGACGATATCAATTCAAACAATCAAGTAACAATATTTTAAATGAAAAAGATACTATTAATAGCAGCTGTGCTGCTTGTTTTAATTGGTTGCAGGAGTACTAAACCAGTAATACTTCCACCAACAATATTAACTAATGTTGATTCAACAGTAGTTAAAGAAGATAAGAAAGAAGTTCCTGCAGATTCATCCTGGTTCTATGCTTACTTTAAATGCGATAGCAATAATAAAGTTATTATGGCATCACTAAATAATGGCACAACACAGGGACTTCAAACAAATACAAGTTTTAAAGATGGAGTTCTTAATATAAAAACAGTAAAGCCAAAGGATTCAATAAGTGTATTCTCAACATTCAGATTTGTTTACAGGGATAGACCTGTATATACACCTTATCCTGTAGAAAAAGAACTTACAAAATGGCAAAACTTCAGAATGATGTTGGGTAATATCTTTTTAGGATTAATAATAGCAGCATTAGGTTATTCAGTATTCAGGTTATATAAATATATCAGAAAATGATAGTAATTGCTTTACCAGGACAAACGCTTTTTGATGTTGCACTACAGTATTATGGTGCAATAGATGCTGTATTTAAGTTGGCGGAGGATAATGGGATAACTGATATCACTTCTCCATTAAATTCAGGTATTGAAATGGTAATAGACGAAAGTTATTCTTTTAATAAAAATGTATCTGATTATTATTCTAAAAATGGAGTAAATATTTCAACATCACTTAAAGCAGAGCAAAAACAAGGAATAGGTTACTCGGCAATTGAAACAAATTTTGTAATAAGTTAATTATGGCACGTACTATAAATCAAATAAAACAAGTGATATTAACTGCTAAAAGCAATGAAGCTGCACTAGCAGGTTTAACATCAACATCTTCAACTGCATTATTTAATTTAATGGCATATATTGTTTCAGTTGCAATATGGACTTTGGAAGTTATTTTTGATAAACATACACTTGAAATTGATAATAAGATTAATTCATTAATACCAGGAACCATAAGATGGTATTATCAGCAATGTTTAATATTTCAATATGGAGATGCCCTGGAATGGGTTAATAGTAAATTTGGATATGCAGTTACAGATACTACTAAAATGATAATTAAAAGGTGTGCAATAAAAGAAGTTGCAGGACAATTAAGGATTAAAGTAGCTAAAGAAACAAGTAATATTCCCGAAGCTTTAACAACACCTGAATTAAATGATTTTAAGAGCTATCTGAATAAAATAAAATTTGCCGGTACCAATTTAAGTGTAATTAGTTATCCGGCCCATTTAATAAAGATGAGACTAGGAATTGTTTATGATCCTTTAGTGTTGACTGCCAATGGAACTACAATAATAAACAATACGGCAGTGATAAATAATGCAGTTGAAGACTATTTAAAGAACATTATTTATGGCGGAGTTATCAACCGCACTAAACTAATAGATACAGTACAGCAAGAAAGCGGTATTATTGATGTATTTATTGTAAATATGTATGAAAAAGAAAGCGGAGCTCCTGTATGGAATGAAATAACTACACAAAATTTTGAAGCTGTTTCAGGATATTATAAACTGGATTTATTAGACTTAAATATGACAGCAGATGTTTAATATTGATTTTAATATATTAATTAACCTTTTTCTCCCTTATGCTTTAAGACAATTAGTTTTAACAGCATGGATTAAATGTTTGATTGCACCTATTAAATCAATATATAATGATTTTAAAACTTATCGTGATTTATGTAATGTAAAATTACAGTTTACTGGCCAGGTGATATACCTGGAAAAAATGTTAAACGATTACTATAGTGAAACTATTATTTACATTGAAGATGCCGCAAATATTGATTATGAATTTGTATATAATAAATCTGAAGGATTGCCGGCTGAATTTGTATATAATAAATCTGAAAGTATGCCTTCAGTATTTGTAAAAAATAAATCAGAACTTGAAGTGTCTTATCATTTTATTGTAAAAATACCAAGTGCACTATATGCCAGTTTAGGTGCATCTGGACTGAATAAAATGAGAGCTATAATAAATATGTATAAAATTGGTGGTAAGAACTTTTTAATAGAAGTAATATGAACAAATTTAAATCAACTGATACCGGTGGCCTTTTATTATATATCCTAGATGATCTACGTTGGATAGATGAAGGTATAAGAGATGCCATTAAAGGAATGTTTACACAATTTGGGTTAAACCCTTCAGATAATTTTATATTCTCAGGATGTGAATTTACAGTAACTTCTATAACGGGAGGTAAAAGATATACACATACTGAAGGGTATATATATTTAGATGGAGAAGTTTTAAAAGTTGATGCCGGATATATTGAAGTACTGGATGCAGATTGGGAAGTTGGATCCGTTATTTATTGGGATTTGGTAATCACTTATGATATAGCAGGAAATAGGATATTTGAAAGTGGTGTAAGTCATGATACTTATGAAATAAGAAAAGCTAAACTGTTTTTTGATGTTCCAGGAGGAGATGTAATGCCTTATAATGCTAATGATATTGTATCAAAATATTTAGCAGGTTTTAAATCAAAAGAATCCGATTGGTTAAGTGCAGGTTCATTGATTAATGGATGGTCAAATATTGGTAGCCCTTTTTCGAACATAGTTTATAAAAAAGATTTATTTGATGTAGTTCATATAAAGGGAGCTATATATAAATCATCACCTGATACATCAGTAATATTTATTTTACCTGGTGAATTGTGTCCTACCGAAACAAGAAGATTTGGAGATATTGTGATTGAATCAAATGGTGATGTACATACTGAAGGAGGTGATGCATCTCAATTTATAGAAATTTCATTTAAAATTTAATAAGATGGCAATACAGGCAGTTGAAGTATTAAAAGCATGGTTTGAAACCGGTGACACTCCTAACCAGGAACAATTTGAGGCTTTAATAGATTCATTTCATCATAAAAATGAGGATGTTAGTATACCTACAGGAAAAGTTTTGAAAATAAATGATTTGCAGGTAATATGCGGTACAATTAATGCAATTGAATCATTAAGTGCTGATTCATTTATTATTGATAATGGAGATTTAACCGGATCTTATGATCATGATAAAGAGACCATAGAAAGATGTATAGAAGGCTTGGTTACAAAAGTGAATGAAATAATTGCAGCTTTGGCACAACATGGTTTAATAAGTCAATAAAATGAGAGACATAACTGTTAATATCAATCATAACGGACAGGTATCAGTAAGGAATAGTGTTAATTTCCAGGGTGAGAATAATGCCAGCAGGTTTATTTTTAATATTGTTGAAGAGCTAAGGGATAAATACATTTTTCTGGAAGCTGAATTTAAAAACTCAGTAGGTGTATTAACCAAATTAAGTTATTTAATAGAACCTGAGAATGACTTATTTTATTTTTGGATACCATCCGTACATACTGATGCACGTAATGTAAAATATCATGTAGTATTTAAAACATCCGGTGGAACCATAATTATAAAATCCTATGAATTTAAAATTGTATTTAAATCTACTTTTAATGGTGATCCTGGATCAATACCTGAATCGCAGGATATTTTAACTGAGCTTATTGAAAAAGTTAATGATGCTGTTGTGGATCCTGATTATGTGCATACCGATAACAATTTTACAGATGATGATAAATACATTGTAACTAATGGTAATATTTATTTACAAATTTATCCATTTTGTATTGAGGATACATTAGTAAGGACTTCAGTAAAATCAGCGAAAGTAATAAATGCTGAACAGGGATATGTTTACTCTGTGTTTGTTATATATAATAACCATGCCGATTATAAGTACAGATTATTAATTAAAAAATATAAAGTTTCAGATGGTTCTTTTTCATTATTGGTATATGAGAAAAATAGTATAGCAGAACCTTTGGATGAAATTTTATTTAATAGTGTAAGTTATGATGAAAAATTTATATTAATAATAGATTATACAGAAATCCCTGAATTTGGGAGTACGGTTGGAATGGGTTGTATGATTGTAAATCCTAGATTTTATACTTACAAAATAACTGAATTTGTATCACTTACAGGGGCTGAAGATGTTGATGGGAAAAAGAATTTTTTAGTATCGCCATTAGTTCCTTCAGCTTTACTCCCAAAAAATCCTGTTCCTTTAGAACAAGTTGAAACATATCACAATGTTTTTTCTATGGTTTATCCTATTTGTGTAGAGGATTCATCAACACGATTAGCTGTAAAATCAGCTAAAGTTTTAAACGCTTATAGAGGATTAGTCTATGGAATATATGTAATTTATAACAACCATTCTCTATATAAAGATAGAATCTTAATGGTCCAATATGAACCATCAACGGGTTGGAGTGGAATAATAACTTGTGAAATAACCCTTGCACATCATGGGTTACAGGAAATTTTCGTTCCTGCAGGAGCAGGTGGTTATTTCGGTGAATCTTTCGTATTAACTATAGATTATGATACTATTGTTGATGGAGGTGTAGCAGGGAATAGCAAACCAATGATAATTAACCCTGCATTTTATGAATACAATGATTCATCTGTAGTAAAAATTACAGGAAACCAAACTATAAGTGGTCTTAAAACATTTAATACCGATCCTATATTTCCAACACCATTATCTGAATATACCTATGGCGCAAATATTCAAGGAGTTCTAAGTAAGCTAATGGCATACAGGGCTGGAATGCTTGGAGGTAAAGTTCCAAAAATTAAATTATTGGCAGATTCAATTGGAGGTGGTATTTGGGCTATAAGATGGAAATCATGGATGGAGACTGAATATGAATTACCAGAATCAGCAATTGAAATCCACTGGTATGGTGGATATGCGATTGAGACGATGATGCCATTTATTGATAATCTAATTGCTGATAATCCAGACCTTTTCATATATAACGAATTCGAGAACTATGGCAATACGCTTACACATTTAGAAAGTATTATTCAAATGCTTCGTAGATTCACAACTGCAGATATTGCAATTGGAACATGGAGTATATCTCCTGCTGAAATCAGACTAAGAGTTGCTAATCCTCATGGGGGAACATCCAATTCGTTAGCTCAGCATTATAATCGTGCTTTAGCACGTAAATACAATTGCGAGCTTATTGATTTCCAAAATAGTGTACTCGATTATATTAACGGACAAATAAACGGGGGTGTTGCACTAGAAACAGCCATAACAAATGTATATGGCCCAGGTAATGAATCAGTCCATTTAGCTGATCCAGGTTATTTACTAACTCATTTTATTGAGATTAAAAAGCATTTTGGGATATTAAAAAAGAATAATAATGCACCTTATGTTATTTCTAAAGAAGAAAAAATACTTTTTGCTGATGCTATAATTTATGACAATTTAAAACGCAAAGATTTAACTATTGATGAAAGTTTTATTTTAGCGGCAAATAATATTTATACAGCTACTACTGATGCTGAACTTATTATTCCAATTAAAGATGCAATAGGGTTTGAATTGTTTTTAGAAGAAGCTGGAACTGGTAATGTTGATATTACTATAAAAAAAGAAGGTGAACAAAGTTTTGTTGCACCATCTACATTAACTAATAATAATTATCCTTTGCAATTTGCAACAGAAATAGTTTCATTAACGCACGCTGAAAATGCAGATTTATGGCGTATGAAAAGGCCTTTCATGAAATGTGTTGTTACTGATAATATTCTTGCAAATGGAGTTTTAAAATCAGGGCAGTATAAGATTGTTGTAACAGATGTTACATTAGATGATGATTTACATCAAGTTGTTAAGTGTATTGTTAAAAATCCTTCAGGAGTACAAATTGGTGATGAGTTTATTGTAGGTGAATCAGATGTAACAATTGGTAATTTGTATTTTCCTTTACAATGGAATAGAAGCAACAATTGGATAATTGATAACAGTTCAACCGATAACTGGGGCGTACCAGCAAATGGAAATTACACAATAGGCGACGAATACGAATTTTATATAAAATCTAACTGGATAGACACTTTTAATAAGGCTAATGTTTATCAGCGTGTTTATGGATTTGAACGTGGAAATTATGATGTAAAATTAAAAAATATCTCCGGTGCTTTTTGGATACATTCTATTAATATTTTAAAAGGTATATCAGAATCTATTGGTCAACAAGGAGCAAGAGGTGCACAAGGCCCTCAAGGTGCAGATGGAGCAGACGGGGCACAAGGCCCTCAGGGACCCCAAGGCCCACAAGGAGCTGCAGGAAGTAATGGTTCAAATGGTAGCAGTGGTACTGACGGTAAAACCATATTGTATGGTACAGCTGCTCCAACTACAGAAGGCGTTAATGGTGATTTTTACATCCGCACTACGACCAATTATATTTATGGACCTAAAGCAGGTGGAAGCTGGCCGGCAGGAACTTCTTTAGTTGGGCCACAAGGCCCTCAAGGTGCAGCCGGTGCAAATGCAAGTTTTTGGAATACCATGCCAGGTACTCCTGTAAGAACAGGAAATACAACATTCACTGTTACCGGTGACATTACTACTTATGTAGCAAAAGGAATGATTATTAAATGGCTTGAAAGTTCAGTAGTTAGATGTGCAATGGTTAGTATTCCTTCTACTTATGGAGCTCCAAATACAACCATTACAATTGTGGGTGATACAATGGCTTCAATTGATGCCGGTAGTTTGAAATACTGTATGTTGGGTGCTGAAATGTTTATGCAAAAGTTTGCTGTAGCAGGAACAATTGGAGCTACGGGTACTGATATTGCAAATGCATATTATGCAACAGAACCAATGAGAGTAATTGCATCTGATTTGCAGGTAGGTACTGCCGGAACAACAAACAGCACAACCGTTGATATTAATAAAAACGGTATAACTATGTTTACAGCTAAGCCAACCTTAGCCAGTACAGTTGCAACTTCACCTACACCTTATACAGCAGATACAGCAACATCATTGGCGTTGGCTGATAAAGTTACATTAGATGTTGATGCAGTGCAAACAACAGCAGCGATTGATTTATATTTACAGTTGTACGTATTTCCTACAAGATATTTATATTTAACTTAATAAAATGGAAACAATTTTAATTAAAGAAGGCGATTATACTAACGTGAAAGACGTTATAATTACTATTGAAAACTCTGAATTTGTTGAAAAGAAAGTAATTCAGGAGGCTTCTGAGAATAATATTTTAGCAACTATTGAAAGTTTGAACCAACGTAAAGCTGAAGCGATTGCTGATATAGATGCTGAGATTGCTATTAATGAAGCTATGCTCACAAAAATAAGAAGTATTGATAGAACCAGTGCAATAAATTAAGATTATGAGTTTAGGTGAATATATTGGGGCGGGATCAGGCATAACAAAAGGGCTTTATCATTTAAACGGAAATGCAAATGATGCTAGTGGTAATGGTAAAAATTTATCAGGAACAGGAATTACTTATTCTTTGGCAAATGGTAAATTTAGTCAGGGAGCTGGAATGACTACAGGAAACTTATCTTTAGCGAATAATTTAGGTATAGACGGAGGAAGTGTAACTATATCAATATGGGTAAAAAAAACCAATAGTATTGCATTAAATAAATATGGGGGAATTATAGACCTAAATTCAGCTACAAGTAAGGTTGGATATACAATTGGATTTTCAAACGACGCAGGTGTAATGAATATTTATATAGATAGAGTTAAAATCGGTGTTGCAGACCAATCAATAGGTTATACTTTTACGATTTCTTCTACAAAATTTGATAATTTAATATTAACTTATAATGCCTCATCTACAATTTTAACTTTATATGTTAATGGTGTTTATATAAGCGAAAGAACAGCATCGGGGAACGGGTCATCAGGTAGTAATGGGATTGAAGTGGGCGAATATTATGGCGGAGGAAGTACTTCTAAATTTAATGGGAATATTGATGAAGTAATTATTGAAAATGTAGCCTGGGACGCTGCTAAAGTAAAGAAATATTACAGCAATGCAAAAGGTAGGTTTGGGATACTTTAAATCTTGATTTGTGTCCTTTAAAAACAAATGTAATTGAATTTAATTTGTAGAAATATTAAACTAAATAATACTATAAAGTAGGGTTAATTAAAACCCCTACTTTACGTCAGCAACTACCACATCACTGACGTATTAAGGTGATAACGCACCAAAGCAGAGGCAAAGCCTTTGTGGTGCGTTATCACCTTTTTTATCAGAACAAATTTAAGTGGTAGACTGCAAAAATACAAATAATTCAAATAATATAATAAAAATGACAAAACAAATGAAAATGAAGCCACCATTAACATATTACGGTGGCAAACAATTAATGGTTAAGAATATCTTACCAATTTTACCTGAGCATAAAATATACAATGAACCATTTTTTGGTGGCGGTGCTATATTTTTTGCAAAAGAACCATCACCAATAGAGTTTATAAATGATGTATCAGGAGAAGTGGTTAACTTTTACAGGGTAATTAAAAGAGAGTTTGAAGCTTTAAAAGATGAAGTGGATTGTACGCTACATTCAGAATTTCAGCATAAGCAGGCAAAGGATATTTATTTAAATCATACTGATCCGGATAAGGTAATGCGTGCCTGGGCTGTTTATGTTTTAAGTCATCAAAGTATGTTTTCAGTATTAGGAGGTAGTTGGAAGCTTTCTAAGGATAGGAATGTTGCAAAGCAATGGCAAACTAAAAAAGAGATGTTTAATGAAGTATATGTTAAACGACTTGAAACAACATCAATCTTCTGCAGAGATGCATTAAGAGTTATAAAAGCTACTGATAGTGGCGCAACTTTTCATTATATTGATCCACCTTATATAAATACCGATTGTGGGCATTATGGTGGCTACAGTGAGCTTGATTATAATAACCTGCTGGATTGCCTGTCTGAGATAAAAGGATTGTTTTTATTAAGCTCTTTCCCCACTGACATATTAACCAAATATACTAAAAAGAATAAATGGTTAAGAGGCGTTTATACTCTAAAAAACAAAGGGCTGTCTTAATAATAAGGCAGCCCTTTAATATGTATTTAAATTTTATTTAAATTTGTAAAAAATTGTACTATCCGTTTTTAAGATAAGTACTTTTCGTTTTTCGAATTATATTTTGTTATTAAATATTTTAAAAATGAAAAAAATAATCTTTTTGGCAGTCCTGCTAATTTGTTCAGCTGCTTCAATAAATGCACAGGATAAAGCTTCAATACATAAAATAGTAAATCGTTTTCATCTGGATGGTGATGCATCATGGGATTATCTTGCCATTGATGAAACTGAAAATGCTGCTTATATTTCCCATGGGAATATAGTCCAGATTATGGATTTAAAAGATGGCAAGCTTTTGGGTACAATTTCCGGTTTAAATGGGGTACATGGCATTGCTATTGCAAAAGACCTGAATAAAGGATTCATCAGCAGTGGCAGAGATTCTTCTGTTACTGTATTTGAATTAAAAACACTGAAAGTATTGACAAAAATTCAAGTGACCGGTAAAAATCCCGATGCAATTTTGTATGATCCGTTTTCTCATCTTGTATTTACTTTCAATGGTAGAACAGCCAATACAACGGTAATTGATGCTAAAACAAATCTTGTGAAAGCTACAATTGCCCTGGATGGAAAACCTGAATTCGCAGTTACGGATTTAAAAGGACGTATTTTTGTAAACATTGAAGACAAAAATATGATTAATGTAATCAATGTTAATACATTAAAAGTAGAAAAACATTGGTCGATTGCACCCGGTGACGAACCCAGCGGTTTAGCGCTGGATAATGAAAATCATCGTTTGTTTTCGGTTTGTGGAAATAAAATGATGGTGGTTACTGATGCTGAAACAGGAAAACAAATTACCAATCTACCCATTGGTGACAGAACTGATGGTGTAGCATTTGACCCTGTAAAAAAACAGGCATACAGTTCAAATGGTGATGGCACAATAACGGTTGTGAAAGAAGAAAACAAAGATAAATTTGTGGTGACTGAAACTATAATTACACAAAAAGGGGCAAGAACAATTGCTATTAATACTAAAACACAACATTTATATTTACCTACTGCAGAATTTAATCCTGTACCGGAACCAACAACTGAAAATCCAAAGCCAAGAGCAGGTGTAAAACCCGGAAGTTTTGTAATTTTAGATATTGACATTAAATAAATCGCGATATTGCTGATTAACATCTTATTCATTTAATTATTTATTAAAATTCAATGCATAAACGTAGCTATATAGTTTTACTGCTTTTTATATTATTTGCTGGTTTTTCAAAAGCACAATCACTCGAATTTTACTTATCTGCAGGATTACAAAACAGTCCGCTTCTTAAGGATTTAAATAATCAGATTATTTCAAATACTATAGATAGTTCGATAATTTCAGCAGCAAACAAACCTCAGATAAATCTTACCTCACAGGCAATGTATACACCAAATGGCAAAAACTGGGGTTATGACAATGCCATTACAAATGGCGGAAATTATTCAGCTTTATTAACAGCCAATCAGGCTTTGTTTAACAGGAAAAATAAAAAAAGTGAATACAGGAATATTAGCCTTTCCAATGAATCTTTACAACAAAACCATAAGATTAATGAAATTGATCTGAAGAAAAGTATTACAGCACAATATCTTACTGCTTATGCTGATTATAAACAGCTTCAGTTTAACAGTAACCTACTGAAACTATTACAGGAAGAATTTGCCATGTTTAAACCACTGGTTGAAAAGGGTATTTATCTGCAGATTGATTATCAGAATCTGTTGATTTCGATTAATAATCAGAAAATTATTATCAAACAAAACAATCTTCAGTATCAGAATGAACTGGCTGTACTGAATTATATTTGTGGTATTTCAGAAGCTTCTAATACTGTTGAATTAAAAAATCCTGATATAAGGTTACAAAATTACTATAGTTTGGAAAATTCACCTCAAATGATGCTTTACAGGATTGACAGCTTAAAAAACAGTAACAACAGGGCTTTGATTGATATAAATTATCATCCTAAAATAAATGCTTTTGCTGACATAGGGTTTAATGCTATAACTCCCGGCAATATTCCAAATAACTTTGGAAACAGCATTGGTTTAAATTTTGCCCTGCCTATCTACGACGGTATGCAGCGTAAAAAGCAATACAATAAAATTATGTTAGCCGAAAATACCCGTTTAAATTATCAGGAATTTTATAAAAAACAATACAATCAACAATACAATCAGCTTACCGAGCAATTGAAACTTACAGATGATGTTATTGATGAAGTAAAGAGCCAGCTTATTGAGCAGCAAAAATTAATTGACTTGTACAAAATTGAAATTGAAAAAGGATTGGTTAGAATGATGGATTTTATTTCGGCAGTAAATAATTATACTGCCACAAACAGCACGCTTACACAAACAGAAATGATGCGTTTGCAAATCATTAATCTTATAAATTATTTAAAATGAAATATCTGATTTTTATATTAATAATTTCATTTCCCCTGTTGTTTTCCAATTGCAAAAACAATAGCAGAAATGAAGAAAAAGAAATGCAGACTACCACTCCGGTTGAGATAACTACTATTCAAACTACTTCGATAAGTGAATATATTAACTTAAATGCCGTATCAAGCTTTCAAAAGAAAAATTACGTAAAATCAAATATTAACGGATATATTGAGAAAACATTCATAAGCATTGGCGATTATGTAGAAACAGGAAAACTTCTGTTTATCCTTAAAACTAAAGAAGCTAATGCTTTGGGAAATTCAGCTAAAAAGGATGGAAATTTCTATTTTAACGGAGAAATGAAGATTACAGCACCTACTTCCGGAATTATAACCGAAGTAACAAAACAGGCCAATGATTATGTTGCCGATGGAGAACAACTTTGTATTGTCGCAGAACAAAACAGTCTGGTATTCCTATTAAGCGTTCCTTTTGAATTAAACAAATATGTTAGGACAGGATCAGTATACAATTTACTTTTACCCGATTCTACGTATGTTCCCGGTACAATAGTTTCTAAACTTTCTACAGTGGATGCTGCATCACAAACTCAAAATTATATAATCAAAATACAAACCGGTAAATCAATTCCGGAAAATCTGCTGGCAACAGTTTTAATGCCTAAAAACACGAAAAAAAATGCACAGGTGGTTGATAAAAAAGCTGTGTTAACTGATGAAACGATGGAAAATTTCTGGGTAATGAAACTTATAAATGATTCAATGGCAATAAAGATTCCAATTATAAAAGGAATAACAACGGATGCTCAGACAGAGATAATTTCACCACAGTTTAATAAGGATGACCGGATAATCAGCAATGGTAATTATGGTTTATCAGATACTGCATTTGTGAAAATAATTCAAATTAAAAAATGAAGAACTTTTTTGTAAACTATAAAATTCCTTTAGCCTTTGTACTGCTTATAATTTTAGCAGCCGGAGTTTTCAGTTATCAGAAGACTGAATCTTCCCTTTTCCCTGAACTTACTTTCCCGAAAATTAAAATCATAGCTGATAATGGATTGCAACCGGTTAATAAAATGATGATTACCGTTACAAAACCATTGGAAAATGCTATTAAACGGGTTCCCGGGTTAAAAGCCATCCGGAGCAAAACCAGCCGCGGTAGTTGTGAGATTTCGGTATATATGGATTGGAAGGGCGATATTGATTTAAGCAAGCAACAAATTGAATCCTATATCAGTCAGGTAAAAAATGATTTACCTGTTACTACAGAAATCTCTATCGAAAAAATGAATCCGTCCATACTTCCTGTTATCGGTTATGTTATAGACGGTCAGCATAAAAGTAATATTGAGCTCAATCAGATTGCTAACTATATTGTAAAACCCTATCTTTCGCAAGTTGAAGGCGTTTCGGAAGTCAGGGTAATTGGCGGGAAAACGAAAGAATACCAGATTGAACTCCTGCCTGACAGAATGAATGCCCTGGGCATTACACCTGAAATAATTACAAAAGCCCTGAATCAGACCAATTTTATCAACAGCAACGGCTATCTGACGGATTATAAGCGTTTGTATTTAACGGTTACAGATGCAAGTGTTCAGAAACTCGCAGATTTACAGAATTTAATCATCAGTAACGACGGGAAAAGGATATTACAACTGTCTGATGTTGCCAACATTAAAATAGCGGAACAAACTGAATATATCCGGGTGAATGCCAATGGAAAGAATGCTGTTTTGCTTGCCGTTATCAAACAACCCAATGCCAATTTAATTACCATTACCAATGGTGTTGAAAAGAAAATCAAAGAGCTGAATAATACTATATTGACTAAAGGTGTATCGCTTGCACCATATTATAAACAGGCTGATTTTGTAAATGAATCCATTAAAAGTGTCCGCGATAGTTTATTGATAGGATTGCTGCTTGCAATTGTAGTTGCAGTAATATTCCTGCGTTCCTTCAAATCAAGTGCTGTAATTCTGATTACCATACCGCTTACTTTGTCGCTCACAACGATAGTATTGTATTTATTCGGTTATAATTTTAATATTATGACGATAGGTGCCATAGCAGCTTCCATCGGATTAATTATTGATGATGCCATTGTGGTTGTTGAGCAAATCCATCGTACGCATGAAGAGCATCCCGAAACGCCCACCAAAGAGCTGCTATCGAAATCCATTAACTTTTTATTTCCGGCTATGGTTGGTTCATCGGCCAGTACCATTGTAATATTTTTCCCCTTTGTATTGTTGAGCGACGTTGCCGGTGCCTATTTTAAAATACTTACCGATACCATGATTATAACGCTGGTATGTTCTTTTTTTGTAACATGGATAGGTTTACCTGTAGTTTATCTTTTATTATCGGGCAGTAAAAACAAGGTTAAAGCAATTGAACCGGATTTACATATCAAAAAAGGGAAATGGATTTCTTTTTTTATCAACAGACCTGTTCTTAGTTTATCGTTTATACTCTGTCTTATTTTATCCATTATATTTATATCGCAAAGGTTGGAAACCGGTTTCCTGCCCGAAATGGACGAGGGCAGCATAGTGCTGGATTATACTTCACCACCCGGGACATCGTTACAGGAAACCAACAATATACTGAATCAGGTTGAAAAAATATTTCCTTCGATACCTGAGATTGAAACCTATTCGCGGAGAACGGGAACACAAATGGGATTTTTTATAACAGAACCCAATTATGGCGATTATCTGATTCAACTGAAGAAAAACCGGAAACGTTCAACCAATGATGTAATTGCTGAACTCCGGAATAAAATCAATAATTCACAACCGGCATTAAAGATTGATTTCGGTCAGGTAATTGGCGATATGCTGGGTGATTTAATGAGTTCAACTCAGCCTGTTGAGATAAAAGTATATGGCGATAACCAGAAAATACTGCAGCAACTTGCTAAAGAAATTGCACAACATATAGCTAAAGTGGAAGGTGTAGCTGATATCTTTAATGGCATTACCATTGCCGGTCCTTCCGTTAGTTTTGAGCCTGATTATCAAAAACTGGCACAATTCGGTATTACCATAACTGATTTTCAAAATCAGTTGCAAACCCAGCTGGAAGGCAATATCATAGGGCAGATTTATGAAAAGGAACAGCTTACAGCCATCAGGATGATATATCCCAATGCTGCCAACACCAGCCTTGATAAAATAAAGCAGGGATCTATTTTCCTGCCCAACGGGAAATTGCAGCCTATTGCCCAACTGGCAAATATTGTTATTGATGCCGGTAGTGCCGAAATTGAAAGGGAAAACCTTAAAAGCATGATAGCCATTACAGCCCGGCTTGACAACAGGGATTTGGGAAGTGTTATGAAGGATATTCAGCATGAAATTAATGCAAAAATTCATTTTCCTCAGGGCTATCATGTAAATTACGGTGGAGCTTTTGAAGAACAGACTAAATCCTTCCATGAATTAATCCTGATATTGCTGACGGCTGCATTGCTTGTTTTTGCGGTAATGCTGTTTTTGTTCAGGGATTTAAAAATTGCTCTGCTGATTATTTTTATTTCAGCGCTGGGTATATCCGGAAGTTTAATTGCTCTTTATATTACCGGCACAGCCCTGAATGTTGGAAGTTATACCGGCATCATCATGATTATAGGTATTATCAGTGAGAATGCCATTTTTACCTTCCAGCAGTTTAAATCTACTTTAAAAACAAGCACAACTGACGAAGCCATTGTTTATGCCATCTCTACCCGTTTACGGCCCAAGCTGATGACAGCTTTGGGAGCCATTATTGCATTAATGCCCATTGCCCTGGGCATTGGTACAGGAGCACAACTGCATCAACCATTAGCCATTGCTGTTATTGGTGGTTTTGTAATGGCAATGCCTTTGTTGCTGATTGTTTATCCCAGCCTAATGCGGTTGGTATACCGTAAAAAATAGAGTTGATATATTATCCGGAGAATAATCTTTTTCATTATTCAATTTCTTATTATTTATTTCTAACACATTGCATTTGTTTGATGTAATTTTGTTTATTGTTTAACAGTAAATCTAATAATGGTATGAAAAATTTTTCAATTATTCTGTTGGTTTTAACTGTAATTACAATTAAGACCAACGCACAGTGGACCACACAAACAAGCGGAACAACAAAAGCTTTAAAATCAGTTTATTTCAGCGGTGCTACTATTGGTTATGCTGTTGGTGATTCCGGTACTATCCTTAAAACAACAAATGCCGGCACTAACTGGACAAAACTAAGCAGCGGAACTACTAACGCATTAAATTCAGTATTTGTAACTGATGCCAATACAGCATATGCCGTTGGCAGTAATGGCACTATCCTTAAAACAACAAATGCCGGCACTAACTGGACATCGCTAACCAGCGGAACAACAGTTAATTTAAATTCAGTTTTTTTCGCCAATGCCACAACTGCATATATTATTGGCGGGAATGGCACTATCCTAAAAACAACAAACAGTGGAACTAACTGGACGGCACTTACAAGTGGTACACCTTATGACTTAAAATCAGTTAATTTCACCGATGCAAATACGGGTTATGCTGTTGGGCTATTTGGAACCATACTGAAAACAACAAATGGCGGTACAAACTGGACAGCTCAAACAAGCGGAATCAGTGAGGTATTAAATTCTGTTTTTTTTACCAGTGCCACTTCAGGTTATATCGTTGCGCTGAATGACATTATTATAAAAACAACTAATGCAGGTACTAACTGGTTAGCAGGAACAAGCGGAACTTCTAATCATTTCTATTCCGTATATTTCCCGAACAGCAATACAGGTTATGCTGTTGGCGGTAACGGTAAAATCATTAAAACAGCAAATGCCGGTACTAGCTGGTCAGCACAGGTAAGCGGGATTACAAGAAATTTATTTTCAGTTTATTTCACCGATGCCAATATTGGTTATGTTGCAGGAGATACCGGTACCATCCTGAAGACAACCAATGGCGGAGGAACGGGTATTGTAGAAAATTTTGAAGACGAACATATTAATATCTATCCCAATCCTGCAAATGATAATTTTACTTTAAGATTTGACAACGGAAACAATAAAGATTTGACTTTGAATATATATACCATAATGGGAGTATTGGTTAAATCTGTACTGTTGGAACCAATGCAGCATGAAATAAATACAGGAGATTTGGCTAACGGTGTTTATCTGCTTGAAATCAAATCTGCTGCAGTAACGGGAATACAGAAATTAATCATTCAACGGTAATTGGAAAATTTAAAATAGCAGTTATTTATTCGTTAATCAGTAATAATTAAAACTGAGTTAGAAATTATTGATATGAAAAATGAATGTCTTCAAAAAAATGACATCATTTTAATTGATTTCCCGGCAATTACATTTACACCTCTTAACCTTTTAAACAAAACAATGCTAATTAGCCACCTTAAATAAGAAAACCTTTAATTTGACTGGAAGTTAGAGGCTATATTTACTTCTCAAAATATAGTTTATAAAATAATTTTAAATCCTATTTTTAGTCCCAATGTAGAATTATAATAGGGTAATGTTTTATTAGGATTATTATCATTGTGTAAAAAATTCCAAAAATATTCAGTATTACCTGAATTGTCAAAAGTGTATTGCGAAACTTGATTTTTTATATCAATAAATCCAATTTGGTAATTTAACATAATTGGTAAAAATATTTTATCTGATAATTTCAATTGTATGCCTGCCGCTAGTATTCCACCGAAATCTAACACATCATATGGATTCCCATTTATGAAAGAAACACTTTTACTGGTTGTTCCATAATTATCAGTTGAAATTCTGTTATAATTAGAGCCATTTGCAGTTAAAGTCGCTTTAATTCCAATAGATGATGTTGAAATTGAAATTATTTTTTCATCAGTATAAGTCGTTAAAAATCCTAAATAAAAACCACCGGAGAAAATAAATGATACTTTTTTTAAAGGGTTTGTAATGTAATAATATTGAAAAGGTATTTTTATATAACTTAAAGATATATTTTCTTCCAGTTTAGTGGTACTAATACCAGAATAAGAATTTGAAGTTAAATTATAATCAGAAAAATCTTGCCCCTGATGAGAATAATACATTCCAATGCTAATACCCATTTTATCATTAAAGTTATAAGCTAGTTCAGCACCCATATTGAGGTTAAAAGTCAATGACTTGTCCATAGCTGTCCAGCCAGAAGATGATAAATCCAGAGGAACATCAAATTCACCACCGTATGAAAATCCCGGTTGTACTATAATTTGAAGATTCCAGCCTTTTTGTGCATAAGTATTACCAGCTACTATAGCTAATAATAGAATAAACGATAATGATTTTTTCATAATTATTTATTTATACTTTAGTTTAAACACTTTTTTATAGTAGCTATTGGCATTTATTTTATTATAATTAATTAAATTTAAGCCTTTTACAAAACTTAAAAAATGGAATCCTTGACAAATATAATATCATAAATTTCAATTTGTATCATTTGTTGCAGTTATTTTTTTAAAATTGTGAATGAATAAACCTGAAACCTCCGTACAGCTTATGCTTATTTTAATTAACAGAAGAAATACTATCTGAATGATTTTTTTCTTATTCATTTTCAGCTTATTGCTTTTGTATGATGTATTTTTGTTAATGGTTTAACAGTAAATCTGATGATATTATGAAAAGATTTAAAATTTTCTCAGTTTGTTTTTACCTTGTTTTAACAGCTTGTGGTATTATTATTTTCAATAGTTGTGTAACTGATAAAGAGGATACTTTTACTGGTCATTTATATGTATTTGGTAAAATACCTGCATCCTATTCTTCGGGTAAGGGTTGTTGTTCTGATTCAATTTCTCATATTACAGTATCAGTTTATTATGGGTCAGGTTTTTATTATAATGGTGATTTAGCTCATTCTGGTTCTGGTTCTAATAATTCTATATTTGATTGTGGAGAATTATGGCCTGGAAAATATAAGGTTAAATTGAATGCTTATTATGTATATAAAGTTGATCATTCATCAGTAGGACCCTGCGGTAATTGTAACGGAGGTGGTTATGGTTATGAAACAAAATCAGTGGAAGTTGAAATTATATCGAATAGTTCCAAGACCATTACCTGCCAATAACTATTAATGAGGTAATAAAAAGAAATTAAGTTATAAATTATTCACATGAAAAAGATAATTTTAGCAACAATAATAGCTTTATTAATTAATATCTCATTTGCTCAGTACAGATATAATTTCAATAATGAAGACATAAGACCTGTAAATTTAATAAATCTGGACATCCTTGGAGAAAGTTCATTAATATCACTAAATTACGAAAGACTATTTTTAAATACATCAAATTTCTTTTTAGCTGCTGAACTGGGATTAGGATTGTATTTGTTGCCTAATGTTTTAGGAGGATATTCACCCATTTATTTAAGTATTCCGCATCATATTACTGCTAACTTAGGAGTTTGTAATCATTTCTTAGAATTTGGAGCAGGAGGAACATTTAACACTAATGAGCATCATAATTATATTTTTTATGTTATTTTAGGGTATAGGTTACAACCGCTGGATTCAGATAAGATTTATTTAAGAATATTTAGTAACTCTGTATTTCAAGATTTTAAAATATCACCATTTTATAGTCCACCGGGATATTTTTTTATCCCATTTGGAATTTCTGTAGGTATAAGCATTTAAGCAAATAATGTCTATTTAATTGATTGTTACAATAAACATAGAGTTATGGAAAAACTTTACATCTTTATGATTACAATATTTGCCACAGCAAATATTTATGCTCAAACCTATACAATAAGTTTTGCAGCAACAGGCACAGCCACTACGGTGGACAGTGTAAAAGTGGAAAATCTTACCCATCCGGCAACTGCGACATGGCATGCCGGTGATGTTTTTCAATTGGTACTTGGTACTGGTATTAACGAAGTGAGAATAAATGACGATAACCTGATAGTTTTCCCCAACCCCATGCAAGGGCAAGCTGAAATATCATTTTATGCCAGACAAACAGGCAATGCATGCCTTAGCATTTATGATATTGCCGGAAAAGAAGTATTACAAACCGAGAATAAATTAATGCAAGGCACTCAAAAGTATCAGTTAACAGGCTTAAAACAAGGCATGTATTTTATTCATATCAGTGGCAATGGCTATTTTTATACAGCAAAACTGATAAGCCAAAACACAACAGCAAGCGAAACAATAATTAAATATCTTGGAAGCGAAAAACCGGAAGTTGCACTTACTGGCCTGAAAAGCACAAGCGCAACCGTAACCATGCCACACACCACTGGCGATAACTTACGCTTTAATGGCTATGCTGCTAACCATAGCGCAATTGTAAATGATGTGCCAACAGGCAGCAAAACCATTACTTTTGCTTTTACATCAACAAAATGTCCGCCAACACTAACTGATATTGATGGAAATACTTACAACACCGTAAGCATAGGCAGCCAATGCTGGACGCGTGAGAACTTAAATACCACTAAATACAGCAATGGCAATGCCATACCCAATGTAACTGATTCTATAACATGGGCATTTATTAACACAGGAGCTTATTGCGATTATGGGAATACAGCAAGCAACAGTACAACATATGGCAGATTATACATTTTTTATACAGTAGTTGATGCCCGTGGTTTATGTCCTATCGGCTGGCATGTGCCAAGTGATTCTGATTGGACAACACTAACTACTTTTTTGGGAGGTGAAAGCGTGGCAGGTCACAAACTTAAAGAAGCTGGCATAACACATTGGGCAAGCCCTAACACAGGAGCAACCAATGAGACAGGGTTTACAGCCCTTCCTGGTAGCAACCGTTTCTTTGATGGTTATTTTGGAAACATTGGAATCGACGGCTTCTGGTGGAGTTCTACGGAGAATGATGCAATAAATACATGGAGCAGGTACGTGAACAACAATGACAGCAATTTCTACAGAATGTACTTCAATAAGAATAATGGCTTTTCTGTCCGTTGTGTGAGGGATTAGTATGTTTTATAAACTTGTTTTTACCCATTAAAATAAAAAACATGAAAACAATAAAAATCTGGATGTACACATTAATTTTAATAGGATTTGCATTAGTTCTTACTTATAGTTGTAAGAAAGAGACTACCACAACACCATCCCTAACACCAGTTATAAATATGTATCCTTTGTATCCTGCAATTATTTTTAATTCTAATCTTAATTATGATTCAACGAAAGATATTGATGGTAACGTCTATAAAACAATTAAAATTGGCACACAAACCTGGATGGCTGAAAACCTGAAAACAACAAAATACAACGATAGCACATCCATACCCGAAATTACTAATAACGCCACCTGGAATGCACTTACCACTGGTGCATATTGTTGGTCCAATAATGATATTAAATTTAAACCTATTTTTGGTGCATTATATAATTGGTACACTGTTAATACAGGAAAACTTTGCCCAATTGGCTGGCATGTTTCTTCTGAAACCGAATGGGAAACACTAATATCCTTTTTGGGAGGTGATAGTTTAGCCGGAGGCAAACTAAAAGAAACAGGCTTTTCTCATTGGAATAGCCCTAATACAGGTGCAAACAATGAGACAGGGTTTACAGCCTTACCGGGTGGCGACCGTGGCATATATGGCTATTTCGGCTCATCAGGTCGTTGGGGCGAATGGTGGACTTCTGTTTCAAAAATTTACTGGATGTGGAACGATGAAAGCCGGGTATTCAGATACGGAGGGGTATTTTATACTGATGGTTATTCAGTGCGTTGTGTAAAGGATTCAATTTGAATTTGATATTTTAAGTGATAAATTGAAAAATATATAATTACTTTTAATTTATAAATTTTGAAAAGATATGAAAAACGTAAATACAATAGGGATTTATCTATTTTTAATAATTGGATTTGTATTAATTCTTGCTAATAGTTGTAAGAAAGATAATACCAATCAAACACCTCCGGCCAATACCGTTTATGACATAGATGGCAATGTTTATCATACGGTTACCATAGGTACACAATGCTGGATGCTTGAGAACCTTAAAACCACCAGGTACCGGAATGGTGTTCCCATAACCAATGTAACTGATAGTATGGCATGGGGAGCACATAGCACAGGCGCTTATTGCAATTACAATAATGAAACAAGCAATAGTTCAATATATGGCAGATTATACAATTATTTTGCAGTAGCTGACAGCAATAAGCTATGTCCCTCAGGCTGGCATGTACCTTCTGATACAGATTGGATAATACTTACAAATTATCTTGGCGGTTATTTAATTGCCGGAGGTAAACTTAAAGAAGCCGGCTTAGTACATTGGGCAAGTCCTAATACAGATGCATCCAATGAATCCGGCTTTACAGCACTTCCGGGTGGCTGCCGTTACCCCGATGGAACATTCGTTTATATTGGCAGCAACAGCAGCTTTTGGAGTTCTTCATCAGAATCAGTTTCTAACGTCAATTTCAGGTATCTGTTCTATGATTATGGCTATTTTTACGGAAGCAACAGTATTGAAACCGCTGGCTTTTCTGTGCGTTGTGTTAAGGATTAACAGACTATCTAATTTATCTTTAATTAAACACCTTAATTTTTAAAATTATTATTGCTGGTATATTTGAAGCCATTCAAATAATGTCCTTAACGTTAAAAAATTCTAAACAGATAGATTAAGAAAAGTTTTTACTTATTTTTGCAAAATGAAAAAAACATATCTACTTCTGCGTTTTTTGCTGCCGGCCTTTATACTGCTGCTGGCCATGCAAAGCCGGGCACAGTATGTCTTTACACCTTCCAGAACCCTGATAAATTATCAGAATTATAACAGTCTTACCTACGACAGCATACACATTGCCAACAATGGTACGGATACCCTGAAACTGAAATGGGCCCTGCTATCCCTGGATACTACAGGCGGCACCTATTTCGATTTTTGTTCTTCGGGCAACTGCTGGCTGGGTGTGCCTGCTGCGGGCAGTTTTCCACCTATTGTACCCGGAGGCTGGGGCTATGCCGGAATGCATTTATGGACAGGCAATACTTTAGCTATGAGTATAGCCCGTATCTGGGTGTACAGGGAAGGCAATTATGCCGTTGGTGATACCCTCAGCTTTATTTTATTTGCCGAACACCAGACCGCTGTTAAAAATAATACCGCTGCTAATGATATAATTACGCTTTATCCCATGCCCGCCAGCGATAAGGTAATTATCAGCATAGCCTTTGCCACAGCGGCTGATAGTAAGATAAGTATTTACAACAGCCTGGGTGGCCTTGTGTTTAGCAAGACTTATCCCGAAAAAACCATTGAAATCCCCCTTGCCCAATACAAAGAGGGTTTGTATTTTGTAAGCCTCGAAAGCGGAAAACAACAATATATAAAGAAACTCCTGATAGCCCGCTAAAAGCCCGCTATTTGCTGATTTGCATTTTTTTACTGAATATTAAAATTTTAAACTACAAGAGCCCGCTGATTTGGCGGGCTCTTTTCATTAAAATTATTATTCATTAACACTATTGACCGGGTAGATTATTTAATATTTGGGCTAAAGCCCATGTTAGCCGAGTTATTCATTAGCCCCAGCCTTAAGGCTGGGGCTAATGAATGTAATTAGCTGAAGGACTTTAGTCCAATTAGTTTAGTAGGTCAATAGTGATTTATTACCCATTTTTTGAGGATGTATTCATTTAACTCCTTAATATAATGAATAGGAGCGTTTGCATTATTGTTTCACCATTTTCCAGAACAACCTTTTACCCTCTTTAGTGACAAGTACTGCAAAAAAACTTCCTGCTTTGATTTCCTGCATATCAATTGCGGTAAGGTTTGAAAGAGAGACAGTACTATAAAATAATTTAGCGGTTCCATCGTAAAGTAGAAGACTGCATCCTTCTGAACTGCTGTTTCCGGTGAACTGTAAATTTAATATCTGCTTTACCGGATTTGGGAATAACCTGATGTCTCCTTCACTCATTTTTTTATCATTATTGTTTTGTGAAAGGCAAAGGCTTTTTATATCAGCCTCAACGCTGTTTGAATTATTAGTTATAAGATTATTTTGAGGTGGTGCAATTGGTTGTACTATCCACCTGTGCTCTCTGTTACCATTTGCATCATAACTATAGTAAACAGTTTGTGCTAATGCTGCTATTTGTAGAAGCAAAAACACACATAAAATTGTAATTGTTTTTTTCATGATATTTGTATTTTGTTTTTAATAATTAATTTTTATAAAAAATCGAAAGGCCAATTTTAGAGAATATATCATCACATAAATTCTTCATTATTAGTAATTTATGGATAATCAAAGCCAAACTCAAATTGAACTAAAGTGTCGTTATTAAATCTATATTTTGCACTATAAGAAGGCATATTATATGCTTTAAGAAAAGCAGAACTCATGAAGTTATCAATCTCGTAAGTATATAAGTTCTTATTTTTAGTTTTGAGAAATTGCTTATTTCTATATTTAAAAAATACATTTTTTGAAATGCCAATTTTAATATTGTTCTCTGTTATAAATGTTTTATATTTTGATACAACATTGTTTTTTTTATTTAATAATTTATCTTTCAAAATTCCAATTTCGAAGTAACTAAATTCATTTTTAATACTGCCAGGATGAAATGATAATTTTAGATATTGTTTTTTATCAATACTTAAAATCAAAACATAAGGTATATCTTTGTCATTGTCTATATATTGCATTAGATTACCAAAAGAATTATGGATACTTCTTGGATTCATTAATGAAATTCCATTTATTGATGTATCTGGTTTAAATTTAAGATTTTGATAAGTTGTATTTCTCGATTTTACATTTGAACCATTTTCAATATTATTATTTAAGAGAGCTTTCCCTTTATTTTTGTCTGCTTGATATGAAAAAATGCAGATAAGAAATAATAAATTTAATAATTGTATTTTCATAATTAATTTATTTTGTGATTGAATTTTTCATTATTAATTACTATCAGGAATATCCAAAAATATCGCTCTGCTAAAAGGTTCTTTAATTTTGCCTTCGATTCTTTCCATTATTTCTTTATTAGAAATAGTATCAGTAAAATTTTTGATAGGATAAGTATGCCCTTTTCTTTCAATAACATTCGTTATTAATTCTCTTTTACCATCTTTGTTTATATCTTTAAGAATATATATCTTTAAAATTTCACCTTTTTTATATTCATAGTAACCATATATATCAGGGGCAAATACGTAGACAATATCTACATCTCTATAAAAAGGAGATTTATCTGTAGAAACAAATATTCCCACAATAGTATAATCTTCCATTTTATAACAGAAAATAAAGTCTTGTAATTTATCTGAATTTATTGTTAAAGTATCAATGTCAGTATAACCATAACCCTCTCCAGAACAATCATAATAAATTGTATTCCCGTTTTGAATTATTTCAATGCTTGGATTCTCTTTACAATAAGCAGTTTTTATCGTATAATTACCAAATTTATATGTTCTAATGTAATCAGAACTATCCTGACCCAATGATTTGAATAAGATCAAAGATAAAAAACCAAATAATATTAAATTTCTCATAAAATAAATTTTAAGAGCTTATTTCCAACTAGGCATTACATAACCCATACACGGATTACCTTGAACAGGTCGCCAAACAGCAATGTGAACATGTGTTGGGAAAGAAGTTCCATATAAATTACCTTCTCTCCCCATTTTTCCTATCAATTGACCTGAATTAACATTCTGATGAAGGCTAACAGCACTTTGAGACATATGACCATAATCAACATTATAATTTTTACCGTTAATCATTGATGAAGTTCTGACAAAATTAGGTCCATAATCTTTGGAATTACCAACATAAATGACTTTTCCATCATACATTACATAAACATTATCTCCTACCTTGCCAACATAGTCTACTCCATAATGTGTTTTAGGTTTACCTGTTTTATCTACTCTGGTCTTCCCAAATTTCCCGTAATTAGGATTTTTAGCAGTCTCTGCAATCTTACCTGTCTCAGTTGGTTTAGCTCCTGCAGGAATATCTTCATTCAAAATAACTGCTTTATTATCTTCACTGCCTCCAACTTCAGATTCAGCAGTGGTTGCATTACTCACTGTTAAATTATCAGCTGATCCATTCCAAAAATTAGCATCACTTTCATATGCATCAACTCCAGTTCCTAAACCCCCATATGCTCCACCAATAAATGCACCAATTAAACCATTAATTAAACCACTTTTCAATCCATCAGAAAAACTTGTCCCACTTGCCCATGAATTTCCAGCTCCTCCTACAAATCCTGCTGATCCACCACCAGCTGCACCTACAATTGCACCACCTGCGAATCCACCAAAATTTAATGCACCTGAGACCGCACTGCCAACGCCTAATCCAGCAGCAGCAGAAGCAACGCCTATTCCAAAATATCCTAATCCCTGCCAAAAATTATGAATATTGGTTTGATTAGCAATACAATTCGAACCTCCGGAAAATAAAGCAATAGTTCCCAGTACTAAAGCATCATCAATTCCAAACAATTCTCCGCTTGGATCAGTGTATTTCAACGGATTATTTATGCAATAGCTATAACGGTTAAAGTTTTGTGAGTTATCAGGGGCTTGCATATAGTTATCCGGGCTTAGGAAACGACCCAGCAAGGGATCGTAAAGCCTGCCATTCATATTAATTAATGCAAATTTATCCAAATGCTCATGTCCGGTAAAGCCTCTTGAAAACAAATGAGTAGTATTATCTGGCAAATCCCAGTCATTATAATCCCGTGGATTCCCCCAGGGATTATAGCTATAACTATCTGATATATTAGCATTTTCATCGGTTACCCTATCAAATGAATTTAAATTATCTTTAAAAATAAAGTTCATTGTTTCTCCTGTTATACTGGAAATACGATTTATTGCAACCAAATCATCATTTGCCATTATGTAATGGTTATTTATAATTTCTCCCGTACTCAGATTTTCTTCTACTTCATAATTACCAAGAATAAAATATTTATTCTTTTTTAGTATTTGATTTTCATAATATTCTGATTTTTTACGAGAAAATTCAGGTCCATAAATAATCTTTAATGAATAATTATTCGTATTTTCATTAATTTCCAAAGCTTTGTTATAAGATGAATATAAAATATCCTGAGGGGTATTAATTGAGCCCGGATTATTATCTAATTGAGTAATACCATTAATTTGTAAAGGATCATAAGTATAGTTTCCAACATAATCGTTTGTAACGATGTTACCTAAATTATCATATTGAATATTATAATTATTACCCATCGTTTTATTAATATTGATTAATCGATTTAACTGGTCATATGTAAAATTTTCTTTGTTATTGATAATATTATTTTTTCTGTATGAGAGATTCCCACGATTATCATAGCCATATTCCCAATTTTGAATATCATTAGTACCATCAGAAGAATAAATACCTGTAAGCCTGCCGGTTGTATTTTCAAAGTATTTGTTTAAAGTAATACCGTTTTCACCAAAACTGGACTGAGAAATATTCCCGAAATTATCTTCTATATCAGATTGCCATATTATTTTATTAGTATTTATATTTTTTAATTGAAATAATTCACCATTTTTATAATTATTATTAATAGTTATTCCATCTGGAAATTGCAAAGAATTAAGTCTGCTACAGATATCATATCCCATATTTTCTTCAAAGATTTTACCATCAATAATTTCCTTTGTTTTATATTCTCTTCCCAAATTATCGTAATAAAATTCTTTTGTAATATCACCACTATTCCAGTGAGCAATAGTTGATGATAATTTCCCGGCATATTCATTTAATGGGTTTAGTGTCTGAGGTTCAACATCATATAAATATTCAATACTTCCCTCAACTAATGTTTTTAATGTTATTCTTCCCAATTGGTCATATTTCATTTCAATTATATTGCCTTTAGCATCCTTTTGTCTTGTTAATTTACCATAAGCATTATATTCAGATGTTGTGGATCCGCTATTGGGTTCGAAAATACTTAGTCTGTTACCTTGTAAATCATACGTAATAACTGTGTGTTGATATGGACTCATACCATCAATCCAGGTTTCTTTTAATAATCCGGAACTGTAGTAATTATTCTTTACAATATTTCCCATATTGTCAATAGTTTTAACAGATTGATGAAGAGAATTTACTTCATTGATTTGTTGTTGTGATTGTCCGTTTTTTAATGAAGTTGTTGTTGTAATTTTCCCATTATAATTAGTAATTATCTGAGAACCATCCGGATTATTTTGATGTAATTTTCTGCTTTGATTATCATATGTTGAATTTGTCCATAAAATATTTACTGAATTAAAAAATGGCAAAGAAATATTATCAATCAATCCTCTGGAATTATATTCTTTTCTGGTAAATACTTTATTTCCATTTAAATTAATAATTTCCTGCTGAACTTCTCTTTCGAATTTATCATATAATGTAATAACCGGTAAATTAGGCTCACATGAAGTTGTAGTAATAAATTTATATAATGTAGTTGATGGAATATTTTGACTTGTTGAAGTTTCCCAATTAGAACTAAACTGGGTAAAAGTTCCATCAGAAATATTTTTTTGTTTTGTTAATCTCCCAAAGCTATCATATTCAAATTGGGTAATGATTTTGTCAATATCTGTTTTCTTAATTAAATTACCAAACTTTGGCTCATATGAAAAAGTTTCAATCTGGCCTATTGGATTGGTCATTTTATTCAGAAACCTTCCATAAATATCACTATATTCATAATTATATAATAAACTTGTTAATGGAGGATATGCAAATGGAGCTGTTACTTTTTTTGTCCATGAATTGCCAAATACATCAAAATTATTATAACTAATACTAATTTCTTTTGTATCAGCAACATCTATTTTTTCTTCAATAAGATTACCATTATTACTATCATAAATATATGCATTTTTTCTGATATTTGGAGTTTCATTAGGAATTTCCTTTGTTGTTTTAACGTAATCTGGCTTAAAAGAGCACCAGCTTCCTGCACTTGAATAATGAATTTCTTCGGTTTGTGTTAATTCCAAAGAATTTCCATTTGAAATATCATAAGATTTTGTAATTATTGTTTGGGGATTTCCATAGCCATCATAAGATGGATATGTTTCTAAACAATAATCTTTTGTTATTTTATTCATTGATAATGCATCTAAAGAATTTGAAATACATAATTTTTGTAAATAACGTTTATTGGGCCAACTATCAATTATATAATCATAATCTGTTGTTATTACAGCGCCATTCCCATTTTCAATCGATTGAGAAAGATATTTAAAACAATAGTTGTAATTAATTTCATTTTTTTTAATAAAAGATGAATATAGGGTAGAAGCATCATAACTTTGAGCAGTAATTTTTTTAAATCCTAAAAAACCTTTCCCTTTTAAATGAGCTATTGCATCATAGTATTGATAATTTGTGTTATTATATAACAGACCAATTCCATTTTCAACATAGGCAACATCAACAACTTTAAATGAACTGGAAAATTTCAGGAAAGGATAAGATTCATGTCCATTGTATGAATATACAGTCGTATTGTTAATCAGAGGTTTATATGAAAATTGAATTTTAAAATCCAAACCATTTCTGATTTTTTGAATTTTCCTATCATCGTCTAATTGTGAAATAATCGTATTAACATTATTATGACCAAATGTAATAATATCTGCTCTTCCATCACCATTGGCATCAGTTGTTCCCCTGATATGAGTTGTAAAATTAAAACCAATTCCTATATATGCAGCAAGAAAAAAAGGTAAAAATGAATGCCCGGTATTAATGGATGCTACTGCATAAGGTTCTCCAAAACCGACGATATCAGGTAAGCCATCGCCATTGACATCTGCCATTACTCTTGGACGTTCACTATTATTAGACCAGCTTATTGTAGAACCGGTGCAGAATTCTGAACTCCAGTTATTTTGAAGTATAAACTGATTTAATCCATTCGATAAAGCTACTTCAACCCCCTGATTACTAAAGCCAATAATATCAGCCATGCCATCACCGTTCAAATCTATTACATATCTGGGATTTGTATTTGTGTTCCAACCTCCAACACTTGCATTATGACAAAAATGATGAATCCAGGGTGTTGCAGGAGAAAAACCATTTATACCATTCGATAATGAAACATATACATCATATTCGTGAAACCCGATAATATCTGCCAGTCCATCACCATTAACATCAGCCATTGTCCTTATATACCATTGTCCGGAATGAAATGCATTTGCGATAAATGTATTTGTGTACCAAAAATTACCGTTATTCCCCCAAAAACTCATATCCCATTGAGGTGCAGAAATAAAATTTGATCCTGTATTTAAAGCAACCTTTACACTACCTTCTGCAAATCCAACTATATCCGGTAATTTATCACCATTTACATCTACAATAAATCTGGGATATTTAATATCATTACACCAATGACCTGAATTTGCACCAGAGCCAAAACCAGCAATCCATAAAGTCATTGGGCTAAAACTACTACCGGTAGATAAAGCCACATAAACACCATCAGCAGCAAATCCAACAATATCTGCCATACCATCTCCATTTACATCTATCAGATGTCTGGGTTGAGTTTCATCAATATTAGGATCGTTGGCAACTGCCTGCCAATGTCCACTATACTGTCCATGACAAAATCCATAATAATACCAGATTTGTGGAGGATTATAAGCCTGACCATTGGATAATGATACATAAACATGATCCTCTGAAAAGCCGACTATATCTTCCATTCCATCACCATTTACATCAGCTGTAAATCTTGGGTGATCTTCGTTCCAACCTCCATTTGCAGGTGTATAAAAAGCTACAGCTGGTAAAAATGCAAAAGAAGTTATTCCTCTATTTGTATAGTTAAATATAGTGGGATTAAATGAATATCCGTTAGCATCGGATAAAGTAATTTTTTTTAATAATGTTTTAAATTCATTGATATAATTGAATGAATATTTTCTGACTAAATTCCCTTCGTTATAAACCAAGATTTCATTTATAATTTCTTTTTGGGATAATTTGCAACCATAAATGTATGAAATCCTATTATTTGGTGTATTCGTATTATCATTGGGGAAATCATTTATATAATTAAATTTAATTTTATTATATGGTAGAATAGAAGCATTATAATTTCCGGTATATTCAATAAAATCAAGTTTAAACCTTTCATTAATAATATCGTTTATATAATTATAACGAATGTAATTGGAATTTGCATTTGAAATAATGTTCATATGCCAGGCTAAAGTTTTATTCAGGCCATTTAATTTCTGCCTTGAATCAGTTGATTTACCATATTCTATTGTTCTTCCATCCTTTGTATGAACAATAAAATAATCAGGTTCAGCTGAACCATTTGCACTAAAAGAGAAAATCTGAGAAAAAGTTTCAGCTTCTGTTCTGTATTCTGTTCCATTATCACCATTATTACCATTTATTGGAATTAATACATTACCGTCTAATACAAAGTGATCCGTATTATTAAATTTTATGCCTTCTACTCTATTATCCAGATAAAATGTTTTTGGCATACGTGAAATTGAAGATAAACCAGAAATCGACCATCCTTTTCCTAACCAACCATCACCTGATTGGCTGTTATAATCGATACTTACAGAAGGCAGCATACCACCGGAACCTGGTGGAATTAATATAGGAATTGAGTAAATTGCAGCACCATTATCATTTACAGTATAAGTGCCATTAATCGTACCAACAATTTGATTAAAATCTAATTGTGGGAAAGTTGAATCACCTGATGTTAAGCTATTTGTTAACAGATAAGTTGGCAACAAAAGGTTTGAATTGCTTTGCTGTGCTTGTGTCAATCCTGTGATAATTATTAACATAATTAAAAAGGAGACTTTTAACTTTTTAGTTTTTGTAACTTTTTTCATCATTTAGAAATTTTAGTAAATATTAGTTTTATGACGCTATTAAATTGGTCAATATCAGTGCAAATATATAACGATAAAATACCCAAAAGGGAAAAATTGTATGAAACAGGCTTTTGACTTTATGAACGTATGGTTTTTGACAGGGAACGCAAGTTCTGATTTTTAAAATTGAACAAAAAATTGAATTTTAGAAAGATTTTCAAAAATATTTCAGTACTTAAAATGGATTAAACTTTGTTAAAAGGAAAGTTTTGCCTTGCCAACTACTGATGACTGCAAGAAATCTTGCAGATAAAGATACGTAGTATAAAGACTCATAGATGAAACGTTAATCAGGCAAGCTTTAGCAGTATTATTCAGTTAGCCTGTTTTGCAAAGCCGGAAAGCATTATTGGCATTTATACTAATATTGTATACAGCTGCAGGCAGGAATTACTGTAATCTGTATTTTGGTTTAATTACGATAAAGTAATATATAAATCCTGCAATAAATGAAAGGAAAATAAAACCCAACAGCCATAAGAGTTTTTCGATTATTGTTTTATTTTCGGTCTGGTAAATATCAGTCAGGGCTATCATGATATAAATTAAGCTGATGAGGGTGCCGGTTGTAAACAGGATATCAGCGTAGGGCCAGTGCATTATTTTAAAGAGGACAGCGCATATTGTTACTGCAAAACTTATAAATAAACTGATTTTAAACCAAGTGTACTTTTTCATATTTGATTTATTTAGTTATAAAAGCTTAAGCTGAGCAAAGCTAATATTTTTTGCCGAAACTGCCTTTAAAAGTCTAAAGGTAAAACCTTATTACTTTTCGTTTAATAAATGTAGGTATTTTAATAGTGTTGCTTCATTATCCTGATTGGTTTCAGCGAGTAAACCGGTTTTTAAATCGCTGTAATTTTCGAGTAACGTCAGCATTGTTTTTCTGGTAAGCAGGTATTTCTTACCATCTTCAATACAGTATATGAGGGGAATGCGCTTCTGGGCAGTTTGCATACCCTGAATTGCGCCACCTATGCCACCAAAGAGCACAGCATATTGCGGGTCATTAAGCCCGAGTTCCTTTTTTATTTTTGGTGAATTGGGTAAGGCTAGCCTTAAAAAACAGTATTTGCCGGAGACTTCAGCTTTAGCGTAGCCTATAAGTCCTGTTAATCCGATGCCATTCAGATAGAGGGTATCGCTTTTATAAATACCCCATATTTTATGTTTAATTATCTTTTTTGTTGTAGTTTTTTGAGTGCTTTCTACCTTATAGTCATTAGCTCCCGAAAATTTCAAATCTCCGCTTGTTCTTTTAGTTATAATAAAGCTGTCAGCGTAAGCCGGATTGTTTTGTTTGCGGAATTCTTCGCGGGTGGTATAACCACCGGCTTTAATTTTTTGCAGATTTTGCCCGGTTGATGTAAAGCATAAAGCAACAGCCATTGTCAGGATGAATAGTTTTTTCATAATTTTTTGTATTTAAAATATCCTGCAAATATACATTGCTGAAATACCCAAAAGTAAAAAATTGTATGAAACAGGCTTTTGACTTTATGAACGTAGCGTTTTTGACCATGAACGCAATTTTGAGATTTTAAAACGGAACAAAAAATTAAAGTTTTATCCTTTAGCCTGCATTCTTTTAAATTTTTCGGAAAGCATTTCTCCGCCATCTGAAACATTTTCGGGAGCTAATTCATAAAATAAAATCTGCATGGCTTCTTTTCTGATGCCTGTGATGCGATGGATTTCATCCGTTATAACTTTTGATATTTCAGCTTTCTTTTCTGCTGATTGCGGCAGTATTGAAATTTGTACGATGGGCATGATTAATCCTCCTGTTTTTAAATTTATTCGTTTATTAATTGAATGATGGATTGTCTTTCTCTATTTATGCTTAAGCGGGTAACATCGGGGCGGGAGTAATGGCCGGCCGCATCAAAATTCTGGCGTTCTTCCAGGACTCTGTTGAAATCGAGGGTTTCAATAATTAATCCTTCTTTATTCAGCAGCGGTTCTGCTATCCATTTTCCGTCAGGTCCTGCAATGCAGGAACCTCCGTTTGCCAATACCGCCGGTGCATTTTCGATTATTTTAGCAAGATGAGGTGTATCTTCAGGAAAATCTTCCAATCTCAAAAGACCTGAAACGGATACAACAAATGACCTGGCTTCCAGCGCAATAAATCTGGTGATGTCTGCTGTATTGTGTAAACTTCCCGGCCAAACCGCAATATGAAGGTCTTCTCCTAAGCCGTACAAGGCGGTTCTGGCTAAAGGCATCCAGTTTTCCCAACAGTTTAATCCGCCAGCTGTGAAATTTTTTAATGTATGAACCTGTAATCCGTTACCGTCACCAGCTGCCCAGCATAAACGCTCCTCGTAGGTTGGCTGTAATTTCCTGTGTACAGACTTTATTTCGCCTGATTGATTGATATAAACCAGTGAGCAGTATAGGCTATGTCCGCCACGTTGTACCGCTCTTTCAACAATGCCCAGATAAACGGCAATATTGTATTCTTTGGCAAGCTTACAAACAATATCCAATTCTCCTTTTTCAATTTGAACTGCATTGCTGATATAATGTGCATGTAATTCCTTTTGTAAGGTCGAATTCCATTCCGCTCCATTGGTTAAAGCTATCCAGAATGGGTATCCGGGTAAAAATGCTTCTCCAAAAACAATCAGCTCACAATTCTGCTTTCCTGCATCTGTAATGGATGAAATAATTTTTTCTACTGTTTTTTCTTTATTTAGCCAATGCGGAGAAATTTGCGCCAGGGCTAGTTTTAAGGTATTCATTGCGGCTGATATTGCTTATTTATTATTTTTTACATCCTTATTACACAAAAGTAAATAAAAAACATAATCCACTGTATATAAGGTTAAAAATTAAACAGGCAACAGGCAACAGGCAACAGGCATTAGGAATGAGGTAACAGGAAATGATGAATTCAGGCATGTGAATGCCCGGTATGAGTGAAGTAGAGCTGTATTTTAAAACGGTATTTCCGGGTGTAATGCTCAGGCAGGGTGAAGCAGCAGATGGAGGTGCTGTAAGCTATTTATGGCAGGGCGGTTTAGTCGATGATAAGTAAGTTTTTAATTATCCATCATTTGATTCGTAGTTTTTTGATTATCAAATTTATCGAAATGCTTAGAAAACCCCAAACATAGTTTTTATCTACCCAATACCTGTTATTTTACTAAAGAAACTATTTTCTTTAACAATAATTTTTCATCAATAGGTTTTGAGATGTAATCATCCATTCCGTGGGCTTTGCATTTTTCAATGTCAACGGTTGTTACATCAGCGGTCAATGCGATTATAGGGATTTTAGAATTCATTTTATTGCGGATGTATTCAGTAGCTTCAAATCCATTCATTTCCGGCATCATTAAGTCCATCAAAATAATGTCGTAAACATTCGATTGTAATTTTTCAATTGCAATTAGTCCATTTTCAGCTACATCATAT
This sequence comes from Bacteroidota bacterium, assembly GCA_026391675.1. Classification (GTDB taxonomy): domain Bacteria; phylum Bacteroidota; class Bacteroidia; order Bacteroidales; family JACABE01; genus JACABE01. The sequence continues at coordinate 156,067 of JAPLDQ010000035.1, read as the reverse complement.
TTGAATCCAAAATCATTTAATATTGTTTTCAGCAATAATTGATTAAGCATCACATCTTCAACTACTAATACGTTTAAGTTCTCTATTTCCTTAATAAGTTCAATACTATCCGGTTCGGTTTCAAAAGTGTCAGTTGTTTTTTCGAAATTCAAAATAAAACTAAAGCTAGAGCCTTTTCCTGCATCACTTTTTACGCTGATACTGCCCCCTTGCAATTCCACCAATTGTTTAGAAATGGCAAGTCCCAATCCGGTTCCGCCATAAACACTTGAAATGATAGCAGATGCTTGTTCAAAGCTATCGAATATTTTATCCATTTTATTTTCCGGTATTCCAATACCCGTGTCTTTAACCGTAAATTCAATGGCTACCTTTTCATCATCTTCGCCCAAAAAATCAACAATGACAGTAATTCTTCCTTCGGAAGTAAATTTCACAGCATTGCTTAACAGATTCAACATTATTTGATGCAATCGTCCGGAATCGCCCTTTAAAACAGCTGGAATTTTCGTGTTGTATTCTTTTATAAGTTCAAGATTCTTTTCCCGCGTTTTATGTTCAAATAAATGAATAATGGAAGATATTGATTCATGTAATTTGAATGTTCTTTTCTCAAATACCATTTTCCCGGCATCAACTTTTGCAAGGTCAAGAATGTCGTTAATCAGCACAATTAATACTTCGCCGCTTGTTTTAATAGCATGCAAGTATTCTTTTTGTAAATCATTTAAATTGGTTTTTAATAATATTTTTGTAAAACCTACAATCGAATTCATTGGCGTACGAATCTCATGACTCATGTTTGATAAGAATTGTTGTTTTGAATTCATTAATTCTTCAGCGTTTAATTTTGCCAATTTTAACTCTTCTAAAATTCTGTTTTCTTCGGAGATATCCATCATAATACTCAGATTAAAATCAGGCATGATTCTTACTGCATTATATTTAACTATTTTATGGGTACCATTTTTTGAAATAAAATCAAATTCCCCTTTTCCTTCCCCTTTTATAATATATTCTTCATATTGTGCTGCTGCATCAGCGTTGCTGGTTGTAATCAAATCGCCAACATTCATGTGCAACATTTCATCAACAGTAAAATCAAACAGTTTCGATGCTGCTTTATTTACTACCAGATAATTCCCGTTATCATCTGCAATCACTATTGGTGCTGAGCTTTTTTCAAAAATCAGTTTAAATTTTTCTTCACTTTTACTAAGCTCAGATTCTATTTGCTTTAATTGAGTGATGTTTCTGAAATATCCAAATAAACCATTAATCTTACCTGAATTGTCAAATTTTGGTGTATATGTACCACGGAAATATTCTAATTCACCACTTTTTGACATAAATGAAGTTTCAATAAATACAGGTTTAGCTGTATTTATTACATTTTGTTTGATAATAGTGATTTTTTCAGCATCTTCTTTATTCATCAGGTCGTAATCAGTTTTTCCAATCATATCCGACTGTGTAAATCCAAGTTGAGGGTTAATAACAAATGTGTATTTAAGGTCAGTATCCTGGATAAGAATATGGTCGGGGTTATTTGATACAATGTCCCGAAAAAGTTCTTCGCTGGCTTTTAATGCCTGTTTTATTTTATTATCAGTTACATCTCTGATGCTTGTTCTGAAACCTAATAACAAATTATCCTTAAAAACTGGTTGGGAATTCAAATTAATTGTTCTGATCTGCTTATTTTTTGTAATAATTCTAAATTCAATGTCAGTTTCGGTTGAAAGCGTTTTAGCAGTTTTTAGCATTTGTTCTATAACCATATTCCAATCGTCAGGATGAGTGAAATCTTTTTCTGAAATTTCACCATTCAGAAGTTCATCTACTAAATAGCCTGTAAGATGTTCAAAGGCTTTATTACAATATAAAATTTTACCTTCGGGATTTCTGAAAAGTTCCCAATCAACAGAATTATCTGAGACAAATTGAAAAAACTCAGTTCGTTTTTCAAGTTCTTTAATTTTCTGTTCTAATTCTTCGTATGTGGGTTTATCGGGCATTTGTTATTTTTTTTATGTTCGTTAAACATAGCAGGTTTTCATTTATTTTTATTAAGAAATTTCATTTGATGATTTTTTTAACCACCAGTATAATAAATATAAAATGGAGGGAAACAGGAATATCAGAAGCACAACGCTGTAATGGGCATCCGGATTAGTATGAAATACAGCAAGGATGTTAAAAACAATAAAACCAAGCAATGATACCAGGCCTCCTGTTCCCGGTTTCCATATGGCTAATAATAGTCCGGCAAGTCCCACGCCCCAGAATACAAATGTTATTATCGTATTAGTGTTGAGACCGGGACCGGGCTTGTTGTGGCCCTCTATCATATATCCTATAAAAAAGAATAGAGTAAACGTAAGCATTAATGTTCCGGTAATGAGAGCCGTCCAGTGGATGATACTGATAGCTGTTGTTTTTTTCATTTTTTCAGAATTTGTGAATGACTGATTTTATTATCAAAATTAAACTATTTCTCTGTGTTTGTATGCGATTTAATACTTGCCTGTAAGTCGGCTATGTATGTTAAATTCATACAAAACCACCCAAATTTAGTTGGCTTGTTCCATCTTTTGGGTATTATTTATTATATCTTCAACAAATATAATCTAAAATCCAGCTAAGAGTTATAATAAAAAAAACCGGCAGCTAAGAACCGGTAATTTACAATAAACCAATCATTATTAAAAATGACTAAATGTTCGCCCGCTTGCTGCCGGACAGGGAGTTTAAAATCCCACACCACTGCAGGTGGTGAAATATCCATAAAATATCCAAAATTGAGTTTTTTAGCGCCGGTAGTTTACCTTACAAAATTGGTTATTACTTTTGGTGCCATAGTCGGAGCCGGCAACGTAATTTTGGTTTGTTCCCGCATTTTCAGCAACCAGGCCATATTATCAGCCAGCACTTCCATGATCTGAACACCTTCCTCATCCTTAATGACTTCGCCGGGCAATCTTCCGTGGATTACATTCCAGTAGTTGGATGTGGCCAGTATCATTTCGGAATAGGCCAGAAAATGATACAGACTGTCGAGGGTTGCTGAACCTCCGGTGCGGCGGACAGCCACTAAAGCCGTTGCAATTTTCTGGCGGAAAAGTCCGCCGTTGGAACCTGCTACATAAAAGGCCCTGTCCAGAAAGCTTTTCATGGTACCCGGTACGCCCGAATAGTGAACAGGGCATGCCAGTATAAGTCCGTCGGCAGCCTTCATGCTTTGTATGCATTTGTTGACAGTATCCGTTGTGATGGAACATTTTTCATCTTTATTTTCCCTGCATTTTCCACAGGCCATACATCCCCTTATGGCTTTATTGCCGATGTGGATGATTTCCATGTCAATACCGTGGGCCCTAAGTCCGTTGCCGACAAGGCTGAGGGCATGATACGTATTTCCTTCCTTATGGGGGCTGCCGTTAATTGCGATAACTTTCATAATTTATTGCTTTTATCTTTTAATGGTCGAAAAACAGATTTTTTATTTAGCTTTCATTATTTGATATCAGAAGTTTGATTTTTTTGTATTTCAATATTTTCTTTAATCTGTAAAAGAATACTTTTAGCTTTTTCATTAATTCCTCCTCCAAATAAATCTATTTGAGTAGCAAATACTATTTTTTTACCAAATTTTGTTTGACTTTTAAAATAAATACGCGTAAGATACATTGACCAACCACCTGTTGTCAGGTTATCAATTTCATTAATATGTATTTTATCTTTCCTGATGTCATTTGAAATAATAAGAAAGTCATCTTCAAACTTCACTTCCTTTAAAGGAAGGAAAAAGAATAACCAGTATACTATTCCAAATAATGCTATAATTAAAGATATCTGAATGTTTTTGCCATTAGTATAAATACCTGAAGTTATAAATAAAATAATAATTGGAGTTAAATATTTCATTATCCAGGCTATAGGATTAGATAATAAAATTGCTTTGGTTTTCTTCATATTAAATAAGTGCTAACGAATTAAAGTTTTACACCTCCTTACCTCACAAAAGTAAATAAAAAACAAAATCAACCTCAACTAAGGATAAAAATTAAATGGGGAAGAGTATCAGCAAACAGGAAAATATGAATAAAGCTATAGTTGTGCCAATATCAGTGGCATACAACTATAGCTAATTATAAGTGTTTTTAAAGAGAGCTGCCTGGTCAAGGTTTAACCCTGGATGGAGCTGCGCAATGGGTTAATAAAGGCAGGGCAATAACTCCGTTTGCTTGCCCTTGTTTTTTTCTGCGTCCTGAGATTCCTTATTGTATTACGATTTTTCTGATCCAAATATGTTGGTTTTCGTCTGTAATCTGCAGGAAATAAATACCGGCTTTCAGTTCTTCTTTTTCCAGTATTAACTGTTTTCCATTTACCTTCATTGTTTTTATTGCTTTGCCTAATAAATCTCTTAAAATTATTGTTGTATTTTTTTGTGTATCATTAAATGTAATTGTAGTTTGAGCAGTAAAAGGATTAGGATAAATTGAAATGGCTGTTTCCATCTCAGCAATTGTTGAGATTCCTGTACTTAAATCATACCTGTAAACTTCCTTGCCATTGCCGTTTTTGGTGAAAAAAGAAGTTCCTGCTGTATTTCTTCCAAGCACTGGGAAATAGGTAGGATTGCTGATTCCTGTGAGCAAATTGCTCCATGTAGCACCGGCATCAGTTGTAGTTCTGATGGAAGATATCTGGCCTGCATTGCATGCTCCGTCATTGCTGACGATGATACGGTTTCCGCTGCTGCACATTGAAAAGACCTGGCAAAAGCCATTAAAAACAGAAGCTGCTGTATTGGTCCATGTAGCACCATTATCGCTGCTTTCGAACAAACCATTGCCTGTAGCAGAATTGGCAAATAATTTAGTCCCGCTTCTCATAACAGCCCATATGCCTGAAGATGCAGGAAGGCCGGTACCGCTAACGTTCCATGTTTGTCCGTTGTCGGTACTTTTAAATACACCGTTAACACTGCCTCCTACAAATAAATTTGTTCCATCCACCAGGAAAAAACGGGAAATACTTGTAATACCTGTGGCTAATGTCCATGTTGTTCCTGAATTTCCGGAATAATATATTCCGAAGCCGGCTCCTTTGGTATAGGAAGTAACAATGTTACCGCCTATTTCAGCAATATCCAGATACGTGGCACTGTCAGGAAGCACGCTTAACCATAGCCAGCTTGCGCCTCCATCGGTGCTTTTAAACATGCGGTTGCTCGAACCGCAAAACAAGTTTCCGTTGCTTGCTTTCAATACACTGTAAATATTCTGATTAAGTGTAACCGTATTATTATATGTCAGGTTTGACCAAGTGTTGCCATTATCGGTAGTTTTGAAAAGTCCCTTGGATGTACCGCAAAAAACATCAGTACCGAAGGATTTAAAAATGTGGGGAGGACTTACACTGTCAGTTGTATTGACTATCATATATCCTATCTGTGTCCATTGTGCATTGGCTTTGATGGCTAATATCAGTAATGTAATAAGTATAATTTTTTTCATAAGTTTTAATTTTAAATTTAAAATATATAACAATGCTTTTTCTTTTTTGTTGCTAAAATGGGGTTGATACTCAGGATATACAATGGATTACATAAATAAATGCTGTCTTTACAGAAGAAAAATAAATATTAACCGGCTATTTTTGAACTATTATTTTTCTTGTTTCAAATTTACTTTTGTTATATCCTAGTACAAAATAAATTCCATCAGGTAATCCGGTAATCGATATTTTATAAGAAGTCCGGACATTCACAGTAAAAGAGCGTAGTATTTGTCCCATTTCATCCACAATGATATAGTTTCCACCATTTTTTGTTTCAATAAAAAAACTACCGTTGCTGGGATTTGGATATACTGATAAACTGTTTTGGGTATGCATAAGATTATTGACGGAAGTGGTTGAATACTGATGGAGCTTATGAATGAATACATCTTCAGCAGAATTAGATGTAAGATTAAAGATACCGGAGCCCGGATCGAAATCACCGATGCCATGAAATGTTCCGGTTGAAATTATATTTCCAAACGCATCTAAATTCAGGGTGACATCTGCATCAGAACCGGTAGTATCATTTGAAAAATTAACCGCCCAGATTAAATTCCCGTTGCCATCGTATTTAGCTACAAAAGAGCTGCCGTTGTGAATGGATAATGTATCTGTTCCGCTGCCGGGATCAAAATTGCCGCTTGAATTAATCATTCCTGTAATGTATAAATTTTGTGAAGCATCCAGCGCTATTGCTCTGAAATTTCCATCTCCCGGGTCGCCAATTTGCTTAGCCCAAACAAAATTACCGGTGGAATCTAATTTTAATAAATAGGTGGATGCTCCGGCGCTTGCTGTATTTACCAAATTAAATACTCCGCTGCCAGGATTAAAATCTACAGTTCCTCCAAACCATCCTATTGTATATGAATTGCCGGCATCATCAACACGTATTGAGCGATCAGCCCCTGATGGGCTTATATTGCCGTTAATCACTTTTGCCCATGCAAAATTGCCGGCAGCGTTCAGTTTTAGTATATATTCAGCTCCGAAAATAGTTGTTGCAGTCAGAGTTGATATTCCCGGACCCGGGTCAAAATCCACAGTACCCAATAAGCGGCCTGTAATGTAAATATTCTCTGCGGCATCTGTTGCTAAAGAAGAGCTCCTTGTTTGCGTAGTATTTAAATCTATTTGTTTTGCCCATAAAAAGTTTCCAGTAGCATTTAATTTCAAAATGTAAATATCATTTGTAGCAGACGTTAAGTTATAAACACCTGCTCCCGGGTCGAAATCAACCGTTCCACCAAAAATACCGCAAATTAAAATATTACCAGATGCATCCAGTGTTATTGAAGAAGGGCTATTGCTGGCCGGTCCAAAATCCTTTACCCAAATAAAATTTCCTGAGGGATCTAATTTTAAGATATAAGTAAGTGGACCAGAGTTGGGATTGGAAAGAAAATGAATTCCATTACCTGGGTCAAAATCAGTAGAGTCCATGCTGAAAAAACCGCAAACATATATATTGCCTGAAGCATCCAACGCTATTGAAGTGCCCTGATCATAGGATTCCCTGCCAATTTGTTTTGCCCACTTGAAGTTCCCTACTGAATCAATTTTAGAAACATAAATATCACCGAAGCCGACATCTGTGAAAATTGTTGTTGCTGCTTCAGGATCGAAATCTATGGTTCCGTCAAAGACACCTGTTGTGTATAAATTTCCTGATGCATCTGTTACTGAAGATAAAATAAAAAAATTGCCACTTGCATTACCAATTTGCTTTACCCATTGCAGATTTTGGGATTGAGCTATTTCAAAACAAATTGAAAATAAAATTAGTATTATAAATATTTTTTTTTTCATTACAGATAAATTTAGAATACTATTAAAACAATTTAAAGGTAGATTTGATTAAAAGTGATGGGCTTTTAATGTGCTGATTGTGATTAAATAGATAACATGATGAAAACAGAAACAACGACTAATTATAATAACAAATTAAACAGAAATGAGGGGATGATTAATAAAACTATTAGAATATTCTGTATGATTTGGAAACAGATGAATTTATAAAGTGTTTTATAGGGAATGGAGAGAACAGTTTCCTTTGCAGCTAATCCGCCACTGTAGATCTGCAGGGCAGTTTAATTGCTAGTCGCAGTATATTTTATTTCCAAAATTGCTGTTGATTATCTATAAAATAAAATTTTGAACAGCCGTCTATCATCTCTTTACCCAATGGGATTGCATTTAAACTAAATCCTTTTGGTATCAATTGAACATATTCAAGACAATCCAAATCATATATTAAACTATTGTGAATTGGGGATATAAATCTAAACATATTTCTACTAATATATTTATAATAATCATTGGCTTTAATTGCAGAAGTTGAAATAGAATTTAAATGAAAAGAATCAGTTAGTCTGATTTTTAAATGATTGACCAATCTAATTCTAATTTCTTCTATACTAAGAGGTCTTTCAAATTCATCAATAAAAAATACACAATATGTCGGGTCAACTAAAATCCATTTGTTATATTTGTTTGAATACACAATTGTCAGTGAATGTGGATCATTAAATATGGAATCGTTATTTAAACAAGTAATAAATCTTGATTTAAAACCCATTGATAAATAAACTGCATTCATTATTATTGCTAGACCTCCACAATTAATTCCTTCTTTTTGACCATTTAATATTAATGAATCGGCATATACTTTATTTACAAGCGGTTTATTCCCATTATGTTTAAAGGAATTATTTACCCATTTTAGTAATCTAATTTGTTTTTCAAACTCTTCTCCTTTACCTGCGATGGAGTCAATTTTATACCTGTTTTTGAATGTTTGAATTTCAATTGATTTGTCAGATTGATAAGTAAAATCAGGTATTGAATATTTGATTGTATCGTAATTTGGATATTTTTCTAAAATTCCAATATTATCAATATCTTGTCCAAATACAGATATATCAATTGCAATTAATAATAAGGTTAAAATTAATATTCTCATGTTTTTTGTTTTGCACCCAACTATTTAGTGTTTTCTTCATCGTTTACTAACAAAAGTAAATAAAAAATATAATTAACTACCTATTAAATTAACATCATATTTTAACAATCTTTAAAACCAATTTTTAGCAAAGGCTTTTTTAAATTATATATCTTTGCACTGTAAAATTTAAAATTTAAAACTTATGTTTAATCAGGAAGAAAATAATTATAATACCATTAACCAGGTAGGCGTTGCATCAGAAACTACACGTACCTTTATTTCAGGTGTTTTTGGCTGGATGTTTCTGGCGCTTACGGTTACATCTGTAACTGCCTATATGTTTGCCTCCAATCCTGAACTGCTGGGCTTGCTGGTAACACCCACAGGCATGTCGATGTTCGGCTATTTTGTGATGTTCTCACCCTTTCTTTTTGTACTGGCCATGGGCATGGGCTTTGCCCGTTTTTCGGCCGCATTAATTACCTTATTGTTTGCCATTTTTGCAGTACTGATGGGAATGAGCCTTAGCTTTATCTTTCTGGCTTATTCGCTGGGCAGCATATTTACCACCTTTGCCATTACAGCCGGCATGTTTGGCATTATGGCCTTTACAGGTTATACCACTAAAACGGATTTAACCAAATTCGGTTCGCTGATGTTTATGGGATTAATCGGAATTATTATTGCCAGTATTGTAAATTTCTTTTTACACAGCAGCGGCATGCAATACCTTATCAGCTTTATAGGTGTATTGGTCTTTACAGGACTTACAGCCTATGATGTTCAAAAACTGAAACGTATAGGCGAAGGCAGTGTGTATGGTGCCGAATCGACTAAAAAATTGATGATAATGGGTGCTTTAACCCTTTATCTGGATTTTATCAACTTATTTTTATTTTTACTCCGTTTCTTAGGAAACCGTAAATAACAAATTAAAAACAAAACAATTTAAAACGCTCAGCCTTTAACGCCTGAGCGTTTTTTAATCAAAAACCATATTTTTATGAAGAAAGCATACGTATTCCCCGGTCAGGGGGCACAATTTGTAGGCATGGGCAAAGATTTATATGATAATAATGCCGAAGCCAGCGCTATGTTCGAAAAAGCCAATGAAATTCTTGGTTTTCGCATTACCGATTTAATGTTTGCCGGTACAGCTGAAGATCTGGTACAGACCAGGGTTACCCAGCCTGCTATTTTCCTGCATTCAGTAATTTTAGCCCATAGTCTGGGCGATAGTTTTAAACCTGATATGGTTGCCGGTCATAGTTTAGGTGAGTTTTCGGCCCTTGTAGCCAATAAAACCCTTACTTTTGAGGATGGATTGCGCCTGGTTGCCAAACGTGCCAATGCCATGCAGAAAGCCTGCGAAAAAGAACCCTCCACCATGGCTGCTATTTTAGGTCTGGATGATGCCAAAGTGGAAGAAGTCTGTGCAGCTATTGATGAGGTGGTTGTTCCTGCCAATTATAACAGTCCGGGACAACTGGTTATTTCCGGTTCTATGAAAGGCATAGAAATTGCCTGCGAAAAGCTGAAAGAAGCCGGTGCTAAACGTGCTTTACCCTTAAAAGTAGGCGGTGCTTTCCATTCACCTTTAATGGAGCCTGCACGCGTAGAATTAGCTGAAGCTATTAATTCAACCACCTTCAGTACACCCATTTGCCCTGTTTATCAGAATGTAAATGCCAAAGCAGTTACCAATCCTGCTGAAATCAAAGAAAACCTGATTGCGCAATTAACATCTCCGGTACGCTGGACACAGATAGCCGAAAATATGATAGCAGATGGCGGAACTACTTTTGTGGAAGTTGGCCCGGGTACAGTTTTACAAGGTCTGATTAAAAAAGTAAAAGCGGATGCGGAATGCATGAGTGCATAAACAATAAACAATTAAAAATTAATAATGAAAGCCCGTTTTGCAGAATTTGCGAAATGGGCTTTTATATTATATTTTTAAAAGTCAGAAGGTAGAAGTTAGAAATCTGAATTTGCCACACAATTCATAACTCATAACTTATAACTTATAACTCCCTCCACCCCCTAACTCTAAGTACTCTAACTACTCCAAGTACTCTAAGTACTTTTAAGTACTTTTTTCTAACTAACTGAAAATTTATATAGTATATTTGTTCTGATTTATTCAGCACAAATTTTCAGGGGCCAGATTTGTGCCTGAAAATACAATTTTCAGGGCTCTTCATTAAAAGAAAAAATCATGGCAGTACAAAAAGATTTAGATGAACTTTATACCGTATTGGATAAAATTTTCCGTTACAGCATGGGCGATAAAGGGGCTTATAGTTGTGCAAGATTCGATGGTGATTATTCAATAACCATAGAAGAAGCACAATTAAAAAAACATCAGTTTATTGTGGACTGGTGCAATATCAAAGAAGGCACAAAAGTGCTGGATATGGGCTGTGGCTGGGGTGCTTTTATAGATTATTTAAACAAGATGGGAGCAAATCCTTATGGTGTTGTATTGGCCAAAGGCCAGTCAGATTCATGTATAAGAAACGGGATGAATGTTAAACACATGGATTCCAAAGATATTACAGTGGATACTTTCGGTAAGTTTGATGTAGTAACTGCCATGGGTAGTCCGGAACATTTATGCTCTATTGAGGAGTATAAGGCCGGTAAACAGGAACAGATATACGAAACATATATGAAACAGGTAGCTGACTTATTGCCTGTAGGTGGTCGGTTTTATTGTCAGACCATGGTTTTTGGACCGAATATGGTGAAATTTGAAGATATTAAATTTAATCAAACCGATTTATTAAAAAAAGAATTTACCGATGAAGAACTGGTTGATATAATTACCCGGGTTTTTCCGGGATCCTGGCTTCCTTATGGAAGTGAGGGATTGATAAAACCTGCCTCGAAATACTTTAAAGTAGTATCCATCGATAGCGGCAGGTTGGATTATATTGAAACCATCGTAAGATGGACAGAGAAATTTCTTAAATTCAATTTCAGAAAGTATTTGTATTATGCTTCGCTTAGTACTAAATATTTTACCAGTAAGAGGTTTAAGGAAATGATACAATTATGGAATACAGGTGCCAATACCATGCTATTCCAGAAAGAAATTTTTGAGCATTACAGGATAGTATTTGAAAAGGTTAATGATTAAAGTAAGTACTTGGAATACTTAGAGTACTTAGAGTACTTAAAGTTGGAGGGCTCAATTCCTTATCAGCTGTTATGCGTTCGTGCTACTTTCAGTCGTATCGTTTATCTTATCTTCTAATTTCTCAATAGTCCTTTTCGCTATCGCCAATCTTGTCGCTTTGTTTTTTTCCACCAGTTTTACTGTTGCCCACTTTTCTAATTTATGGTGCAGGGGCACAAGTAAAGCTGCAATACAAACTAACGCAACTAACATTAAAATAGGTGAGTGATGCGTAATTCTTTCCAGGAATGGATGCAGTAATAGATTGAGAAATTCAAAAACAAGTAACAAAGCAATCACTCCAAAAAAAGAAATCAGTTTGGTGTTGGTAATAAAACTCCGGCTAAGAATAAGGAATAGGATTATAAGGGTAACGAGCCCGATTGCGATTAATGCAAATTGAATATTTTGTTTTCGTTCTTCTTCAACCTTCGTTTTTTCTGATGCTAACTCTTGCTGTCGTAACTGTTCATTAAAATCAAGTGTTTGCAGGCGAATAATTTTTTCATTGCTGAAAACACTTTCTCTTGTATCAATCATTAGCTGCTGATACTTGAAAGCACTATCAATTTTATTTTCCTGTTTGTAAAGTTTAGTCAATAATGTGGCGGCTTGCAATTGCTGAACCAAAAGATTAAACTGTCTGTCAATCATTAAGCCTTTTGTGGCATAGTAAATGGCTGAATCCCTTTGATTGAAACGGTCAAAATGTTCGGCATATTCGCAATAGCCACGGGCAAGTAAGCGGTATTCATTTAAAGCTGAACTTAATTGGATGGATTGACGGAAAAATTCAACAGCCAATTGTTCTTTACCCATCTTTGAGTAAATGATTCCCATTGCTGATTGAAGTCCTCCGCCATAAATATTTTTGCTTTGAAATTTTCTGTAATACATGGCAAGACATTCCTGAACATAGGTATATGCAGAATCCAGAATGCCAAGCTGTTCATAGGATTTTCCCTTGTCAACCAAAACTTCAATTAACACATCATTGTCGGGAATATGCCTGCATAAATTTTCTGCTTTGGTATAATAGATTATTGCCTGCCTGTAATCGCCTGCATTTCTATTTACCATTGCTATACCAACATAAATACCTGCTGTGAGCATAGTGTCACCAATAGGCTCAGCAATTTTTAATGCCTTAAAATATGTTTCCTTGGCATCAGGATAATTTCCTGCCCACCACAATGAACCCGCAAGTATACTTAATGCCTGTGCTTCAGCGCCGACAGCTAAACTATTTCTTTTTTTCATGCTGAGCAACACCGCTTGCTGCGCATAAAACACCATTGAATCATTGCTTACATAGTGATACTGGTTGCTTATTTCCCATAAGATCTGCAGTTTAATGCTGTCTGTTTTCTCTGCTGTCAGTTGTTGTTTCAAACTGTCAATAAGAGTTTGCTGTGCGTTTGTAAGTGCAAAACAAAAGAGAAAAAGGAAAGTAAAGCAGAATTTTATTTTTGTCATGTTGTAAATATCGGATTTGTCAGGGTCATTTTCTTGCAGTCAGTTTGAAGTTCGCTCTCGCCCATGCATTAGCATAACTCGTCGCTTTTCACTTGCCACTTATTATTTCTGACTTCCTAATTCCTAATTTCTAATTAATTCATCAGGTTTTCCTCTTTTCTTTCTTGGCTGCCGGGAATAAGATATTATTTAAAATCAGGCGATAACCGGGTGAATTTGGGAAAAGGTTAAGGTCGGTTGGAGGGTCGCCTACCAGATGCTCATAATCTTCCGGGTCGTGGCCACCATAGAAAGTCCAGGTGCCTTTGCCGTATTCCCCATGTATGTAGCGTGCTTCATTCAGGGCTTTATTCTCACCCAAAATCAATACACCCGATTTTATAAATTCTTTGCGGAAAGCAGTGGTTTGTCCCATAAATCCCTTGATTATCATTTCATGATTCTGGCACAGCATGGTTGGTACCCAATCCCATTTGGCTGAAAATTCAAATAAAGTAAAGAAATCTTTATCCTGGGGAATTCTTCCACGGGTTTGTGTTGCATCTATGGAAGAAATTTCGTATTCATAAGGGTTGGTAACAATGGTAAAATCCTTGAAGGCAAAGCAGTTATTATAATCCAATTGCTGTTGTGCATTAGGACTCATAGGGTCACCGTCAAACATTACATCGCAAATATCAGTATGTTCGGCAGCCAGCGCAACATCATAGCTGTCAGGAGCAGAACACATCGAAAACAGAAAACCTCCTCCGGCAACAAAATCGCGTATCTTCTTACTGATAGCCAATTTAAACTGAGATACCTTCTGAAAACCATATTTACGGGCTGTTTCTTCTGATATTTTTACATCATTCTGGTACCATTCAGCATTGCGATAGGCTGCCCAAAACTTTCCGTATTGTCCTGTAAAATCTTCATGGTGTAAATGCAACCAGTCGTAAAGCGGTAAGGAACCCGTCATAATTTCATCGTCGTAGATTACATCATAAGGGATTTCGGCATAAGTAAGCACCAATGTTACTGCATCGTCCCAGGGTTGTTTGTTTTTAGGTGAATATACGGCAATTTTGGGAGCTTTATGCAATTTAACTTCGTCCATATTTACTTCGGGGTCGGCAATTTGCTGTAAAATTGAAGTGCTTTGTACATCTGCAATAATCTGATAGCTTACACCCCTGATTTTAAGTTCTTTTTCGAACAGCTCAGCATATTTAAACATAAAACTTCCGCCTTTGTAATTCAGTAGCCAGCTTGCCTCAACATTATGCTGTAAAACCCAATAGGTAATCCCATAAGCTTTTAAATGATTTTTCTGGGTATTATCCATGGGAATAAGTATGTAAGCTGCACGGAGCGATATACTTAATGTAATTATTAAAATAAAAAAAACTATTCTTTTATACATTTTAATTTAATCTTAATGATAAACAATAACGCAATTTTGCTGATAAAGTTTTAAGTAGTGCAAAAATACAACAGAATACGCATTTTGCAATAAAAATATTAGAATCAGTAAATTAGTTTTAATTTTTTTTTAAAATAAACTAACACATACAACCATTTTGATGTTATCTTTGTCATAGTAAAAAGAAACAATCAAAAAAACACAAGATTATGAAAAAATTTAGTATTTTATTTTTGGTTACAATTTTTGTAGCCTCTATCAGCATGTTTTCGTGTAAAAAAGATGAATCAACTTCTGTTACGAAAACAGGAACAATTACAGGTTATGTTTATTCCAAAAAGGGTGGTAAACTTGGTGCAGTAAAAGTTTTTGTACAGGATAATCCTATTTTTTCCACCTTATCCAATAAAGATGGTTATTTTGCTTTAAGAGTACCAATTGGTACACACAAAATAATTATTCAAACAGGCAGCGGTCATATCTTTATGACAGTTGTTATGGTAAATGTTACCGAAAACGGAGTTACTCCGCTTAATAAATCGCAGACAACTTTAAATCAGGTTGGTAGTCTTGCCTATATAACGGGTTATTACGACAAAATTCAAACGATTATTATTGATTCTTTAGGTTACTCAGCTACCCAGATTCAAATTTCAACCTTAGATAGTTTTGCAAATATCAGTGGCTATCAGGCTATATTTTTAAACTGTGGAAAATCCGGTGCACTGGATAGTTTAAAATATGCTAATTTAAGTCATTTTGTAGGTAATTGCGGCAGTATTTATGCTTCTGACTGGGCCGTTGAATATTTAACCGGTGATGGTAATTTTAAAAGTTCAATCAATCGTACCAGAGCAGGAAATTCTCCGGTTATGACAAAACAAACCAATACCTGCAACCCGCTTATTGGTGGTTTTATTAACGATACATTACTTTGCACAATGAAAGTCGGACAAGGCGGATATATCGACAGTGTTGATATTATTTCTCCTGCCCTTCAGACCCTGTTGGGAAAAACAAAAATGAGGATACATTATGATTTGGGTGCCTGGGAAGTAATACAACAACTCGGACCTCAGTTTACTATACTTTTGCAGGACAATACACCGACTAATTATGGACCTTTAGCTGTATTATTACACTATGGCGGAACCTGTACACAGGGTGGCAATATTCTTTATACTACTTTCCATAATGAACCTCAATCAGGTGTTAGTGGAGATGTTCAGAATATTTTACAATACTTTATTCTGAATTTATAATACATAAAAAGATAATAGAAAAACTGTTTCCCATACAGTTTCTATAATTTGGTTAAGTTTCTTCAATAAAAATGCCTGCATAATTGCGGGCATTTTTTATTAGAGGATGCTAATTATAAGTAATCAGTAGTTATTAATATAATCGTCATTACAAGCCTTCGGGGATTTTACAAACTTAAGGTTTAAAGGAAGTGCTTATTTATAAAATTTACTCTTCGTATTTAAAAACAAATTTGTAAATATAGGTTTTCCCAATAACCGGATTATCTTTTTCAACTTTAATTTTTTTCAGTTCAGTCTTAACATATTCCATTAAATCAGCATTTAACGAATTGCTTTGATTTATAATGATTTCTCCTTCTTCATTAACGGTTAAACTAATAAATACATCTGCATCCAGTTTTTGATTTTTTGCAAACTCCGGATATACTATTTTTGAAACAACAGTTTGTTTAAAGCTAAGTTCGTCATTTCCTGCCCTAAGGCTAAAACATCCGAAAAAGAAAATTGCCAATACTATTAATAATTTTGTTTTCATTTTATAAGAGTTTAAAATAAATAAATTTTACCTTATGACGAAGTGATCTTATAAAAAGTTACAAAAAAAGCTGTCAGAATTTCTGACAGCTTTTTCATAAGATAAGGATAGATTATTCAGTTCCACCGGCCCACCATACTTTATCTTTAAAGATATCTACGACAGGAATATGAGCAGAATTTGAAGTAACTTCACTGGTTGGATAAGGCAATCTGTTTACAAAACCATAATTTGCAAAGTTGTTGGCCGGATTATGCAATGTAGGGATACCCGTACGACGATAATCATTATATGCTTCAATGGATTCGAATTCGTAGAAAGCAATATACTTTTCAGTAATAATCTGTTTTAATTCATTACCGGAAGTTAATAATGGTGCTACATCGTTGGTATAATGAGCCGTTCCGCCTGTAACACTATTATAAGTGAACGAAGCTTCAACACCAGCCTGTAAAGCAGTTTTATAGGCTGCATCACCTTTCCTGAATCTTGCTTCAGCTTCAATGAATTTCAGTTCATGGAAAGTCATTAAAGGAGTAGCAGCAGTTTGTCCTGCATCGGTTAATGCAGATAAAGAATAAGTACCGTCAGCCTGAGATGCAATGGCTGTACCATTTGGAGCAGGTGTATAGGTGCCGTCAGCGGCTTTTAAGAAATATGTTTTAATTCTGTTGGTGTCATTTCTTGCAACCATAATATCATATAAGGTTTTACCAACAGCTAAATAAGATCTGTCGTAATAAAATTGATACCATGGATTTTCACCTGTTGCTGTAGCTTCATATTTATTAAAAATGAAGGCATCTGCTGCTGTTGCAAAACCACTGGTAACAGCTGTCAAAGCATTATCAAGATAAGTGGTTCCACCAACCCTGTTAGATAATCTTAAATAATATCTGGCTTTTAAACTATAAGCTGCTTTTTTCCATTTGGAAATAACGCCACCATAAATTAAGTCATATTTGGCAATGTTTACAGAATTAGTTGTTTTGCTGAAATTTGCTATGGAAGCATCAAGTAAAGTAAAAATACTATTGTAAATATTTTGTTGCTTGTCGTAAGCAGGCTGATAATTTGATGATCCCTGTAATGCCTGAGTCCAGGGTACCTGTCCCCACATATCTGTTAAAACAGCCAGATTATAGGCAGATAATAACTGGGCAATTCCGAGGCAATAATAATTGCCGGGTTCGTTGCCGGTTGGCGAACATTTAGTCATGATATCTTTACATATCATCAGATTGGTATAAATGCTGTTCCAGCTATTGTTGAATAATGAGGCTTCGCGGCAACCAGCACGGGTATCAGCTGTTTGGAGCTGTCCGAATGTTCCGGCACTGTGTTCAATATAAACTGATGAGTACCAGGCAATATCAGTACCTGTTGTTCCGAAAGCTGATTCCACTATTACTGAGGGTAAAAGTAAACGGGCTTCAGCAGTTGAAGAATGGTTGAGGTCTTTATTAACATCATCCATTATACTATCGGTACAGGATGACAACACTACGATACTTAATAAAAGAATGAGGTATTTATATATATTTTTCATATTTGCTAAATTTTAAAAAGTGAATAATTAAAATGTTAAATTTAATCCCACACCAAATGATCTGGTTTGAGGGAGAGACATATAGTCAAATCCACCTTGCATATTTCCGGCACCCTGAGAAGTTTCCGGATCAAAATTAGGTAAAGTCGTCCATAATAGAATATTTCTTGCAAATACTGTAAAACTTGCAGCTTTAATACCAACAGGAGCCAGTAATTTTTTTGGAAAATCAAAGGTTAATGCTATTTCGCGTAATTTCAGATAAGAGGTTTCATATACCTGAGCTTCAGAAATACCGGCTAACAAATCCCAGTATAAGGTTTGATAGGCCAATGAACCCGGTCCACCTATATTAATATCGTTAGGTTTTCCATTTGATGCTTTAACACCCTGATCGCCATTAAAATCAAATGGTTTAGCAGTAGTCCTGTTTTCAGTTTTTATTGATACACCATATAAATCGATTAGTCTGTTGGACCCGGAATAGATCTGTCCACCGTTTTTCCAGTCAAATAATGCTGTTAGTGTTACGAATTTATATTTAAAGGAATTATTAAATCCCATTATAAATTTGGGGGTAACATCGCCGATTTTTCCGTCTACATCACTTTTAATAGGCATTCCATAATAAGTACTTGTAGGATCATCATCAATTAAAATTTGTCCGGCTGCATTTCTCTCGAATCTAGATCCATAAATAGTAGGATAGGAATAACCTGCATAAGCACGAACCTGAGGATCTACGAAACCACCGAGGTAAATGCTTTCAACGCCGGGTGCCAGTTCATCACAGGTATTAACAGTTTTTGTGAAGTTAACTGTAAGATTCCATTCAAAATTTTTGAGTTTTACAGGAATTATATTCAGCATAATTTCATGAACCTGAGATGTCATTTGTCCTGCATTTCTGTATTCCTGAGCATATCCTGTTGAACCTGCCAAAGGAACTGCAAAAATCTGGTCGACGGTAGTCTGGTGGGTATAATTATATTCAAATCCGATTCTGCCTTTGAAGAATTTTAATTCTGTACCCAACTCAATTGATTTTGTATTTTGAGGTTTTAAAGTGGGTGAATATAATGTTGTGTTAGGAGAGTAAGAAGATAAACCATTGAATGGGAATTGTATTCCGTCATCAACAAATCCATTGGTAACACTGTACATTACATAATAAGGAGAATGATAAGTTCCCTGCTGTCCTACCTGGGCAAATGAAGTGCGGATTTTACCGAAACTCAATACAGAATTATTTTTAAATTGGTCAAGTTCTGTAAATACCCATGAAAGTGAAACAGAAGGATAGAAGAATGATCTGCTTCCGGCCGGCATAGAGGAAACAATATCATTTCTGCCGGTAATATTCAGATATAACATCCTCATATAATCAAAACTCAAATTGCCGTAGAAACCTACAGTTCTGTTCTTATATTTGCTTTCAGTTGCAATTTGTGTAGTTGTATTTGATAAATTATGCCATCCGCCAATATTAAATCCGGTACCATCCTGTTGCCAGAATCTTTGATTGTTTTGATAGAATTCATTACCTAAAAGTAAAGTACCATTTATAAGAGGAGTAATTTCTTTTTTGAATGTAAGATTTAACAATGAGTTTATTTCACTGCTGATTACACCCTTGTTGGTAATTGAACCACCAGCAGGGTCTTTTGGAGAAGGAATAACTCCTGTGAAAGTACTTCCACCTGTTTGAGCAGAACCCATTTCATAAACTTCTTCCATATCGGTTGAGTATTGATCAATACCCAATTGATAACGCACATTCATAAAATTATTTGGTGTAAAATCGAAATAAGTATTACCAAAGAAACGTTTCGTAGCTTCAGTAAAAACATTATGTTCTATTGCCCAATAGGGGTTATCACCAACAGCACCTGTACGGTAGCTGATTTGCTTGTATGGTAAATCCTGTTCATTCATGGCTGTTCCGGCTAAATCATAAGAAGATGGTGAGCCATAAACTGTAAATAAAATACTTGAATTACCGGAAGGGATTTTATTGATTTTATTATCAGAATAATTGGCGCTGAATCCGGTTTTCCATTTTGGATTGATATCAAAATTTGTAGATACTTTTGCTGAATAACGTGTCATATCTGTACCTGGAACAATACCTTCCTGTTTAGTATTTCCAAAACCAATGGAATAATTTCCGAAATTTCCTGCCTGACTCAGATTTACACTGTTGTTATTTGTATATCCTGTTTTAAAGAAATCAGCTACATTATCATATGACTGAGGTGTAACCCATTGTCCTTTTTGACGGTTCCAGTATTTACCTGGTGTACCTCCGGGGAAAGAACTTTGATAACCATATCCAGGATCGTAAGGCATACTGTCAATTTTGCAACCCCATGAGCTGGAATTGGTATGTTTGTATGCTCTGTTTATACCCTGAGCCCAGGTTGTCTGTCTTTCCGGAAGTCTTGAAATATTATCAAAACTATAATTAGTTGAGAAGTTTACCAGAATAGGACTTCCTTTTTCATTACCTTTACCACTCTTGGTAGTAATGATAATAACACCGTTTGAAGCACGCATACCATATAAAGCTGCAGCAGCCTGTCCTTTAAGTACGTTTATTGATTCAACGTCATTTGGATCAATGTCAATGGAACGACCTGAATAGTCAGTTCCTACAACACCTCCGTTTGCTACATTGAAATCAGGATTACTGCTTACTGGCATTCCATCGATAACATACAATGGAGAATTATTTCCGTCGAAAAAACGGGCTCCATGAATAAGTATTTGTGATGAAGCACCCGGCATACCGGATGACTGACGAACTTCAACACCTGCGATTTTCCCTTGAATTGCTGTAGCAAAATTAGGATTTGCGCCTCTGGTAATTTCTTTACCGCTCACATCCTGAACAGCATACCCCAGGGCTTTCTTTTCCTTTTTAACACCTACTGCAGTAACAACTACTGCATCTAAATTCATCACATCTGTAGTCATAACTACATCAATAATGTTTCTCGATCCGATTTTAATTTCCTGATCTTTCATCCCAACAAATTTAAATTCAAGAATGTCTGATTTTTCTGGTACTGTTAAACGGTATTTGCCATCAATATCGGTGGTTGTACCATGCATAGTACCTTTAACTAAAATCTGGACTCCGGGAATACTGGATCCATCTTCTGCACTTGTTACCTTTCCTGTGATAACTTTTTGTGCCTGAACTACCTGCATCCCCATAAATAAGAGGGCGACAAGTAAAAATGTAATTTTTCTCATAGAAAGTTAAGTTTAATTAATAAATGTAATTTGTTTTGATTGGTTTATATATAGAGTTTAAGTTTTTACTATTTATGATTTTCTAGGCAATTCTATGTTTTTTTAAAAAATTAGATACAATGTTAATCAATTTTAATCTAAAAAGATATTTTTTTATTAATTTTTTTTAACAAATTTTACTTTTTTTTAATAAATATTTTACAGTTAACTGTTAATCAATAAATTTAAAATGAACAAATTTTACTTTTAATTGTAAATTTACCACCAAATCACAAAAAAATAATTAATATGACCACTATATATGGATAAATGGGGAGTTTTTAAATTACAATTAGGTTTGATTTTTATATTATTTGTAATTAATGCAACATTTGCTCAAAATAATTCAATTCAAGGCAGGATATTTAATTCAACCAACAACGAAGCTATTCCATTTGCAAATATAATTATTGATGGAAGCAATATTGGTGCTTCATCAGATTTGGATGGGAATTTTCAATTCATTAATGTAAATCCGGGTTATGTTAAGTTAATAGCAACTTCTGTAGGCTATGAAAAATTTTATTCAACAGAATTTTTGGTAGTTAATGGTAAAACCAAATATATTGATATTCCGATGCATGAAACAACAATGAAATTAGCAGAAATTGAAATTAAAGCTGCCACTTTCAGAAGAGATGAAGAAAGTCCTTTATCTATGAGAAGTATCGGAATTGCTGAGATTGAAAAAAGCCCGGGAAGTAATCGTGATATTTCAAGAGTTATACAAAGTTTACCCGGCGTTTCTCCAACACCAAATTCACGTAATGATATCATTGTAAGAGGAGGTGGTGCCAGCGAAAACAGGTTTTATCTGGATGGTATAGAAATCCCGACACTTAATCATTTTGCAACGCAGGGTGCTTCGGGTGGGTCGATAGGAATAGTAAATGTAGATTTTTTGAGGGAGATAGAGCTTTATTCAGGTGCTTTTCCTGCAAATAAGGGGAATGCATTGAGTTCGATACTGGATATGCGAATGATTGACGGCAATCCAAACAGTATTAAAATAAAAGGCGCTTTTGGAGCTTCGGACCTTGCACTTACGCTGGATGGGCCAATAAATAAAAAAACCACATTCATCTTTTCTGCCCGCCGCTCTTATCTGCAATTTTTATTTAGTGCCATAGGCTTACCATTTTTACCAACGTATAATGATTTTCAATGGAAATCAAAAATCAGATTTGATACAAAAAATGAACTGACAATAATTGGAATTGGTGCTATTGATGATTCAAAACTTAATACTGGTATAAAAAACCCAAATGAAAGTCAGAAATTTATTTTAGGTTATTTACCCGAATATGAACAATGGAATTATACTGTAGGTGTCAATTATAAGCATTTCAGAAAAAACTCCTATGATTCTTACATATTAAGCAGAAATATGCTGAGAAATATATCCTACAAATATCCGGGTAATGATGAAAGCAAAGCTAAATTATATGATTATTCTTCTGATGAGATTGAAAATAAATTCAGATTTGAAAGAAATATTCAAAAACAGGATTTAAAAATAAATTTTGGCGTTGGATTAGAATATGATAAATATAAAAATACCACCAAACAAAAAATATTAGCTAAGGATAGTATTATAAACACTAATTATAATACGTTTATTGATTTGTATGCATGGGAGGTTTTTGGACAGGTGACAGATGCTTTTTTAAATAACAGATTGGTTTTGTCTTTTGGTATCAGGATGGATGCCAATAATTATGACAAAAATATGACCAACCTGCTTGATCAGTATTCTCCACGTATTTCAGCATCATATTCAATTAATGAAAGATTACATATTAACAGCAATATTGGCAGGTTTGTACAACGCCCTGCCTATACTACCATGGGATTTAGAAATAATAATGATGTTCTGATAAATAAAGAAAATGATATAACTTACATAAATGTTAATCATGCGGTGTTGGGTATTGATTATGACGTAAACAGCAAATCACGACTGAGTGTTGAGGGTTTTTTAAAATGGTATCATAATTATCCCTTTTCTGTTAATGATTCTGTTTCGCTTGCCAGTAAAGGGACGGATTTTAGTGCGTTTGGTGACGAAGAAGTTACTTCAACCGCCGAAGGAAGGGCTTACGGCATGGAAGTTTATTTCAGAAGTACTGATATTAAAGGATTTAATATAATTTTATCCTATACATTTGTCAGAAGTGAATTTAAAGAAAAAAGGGGTCAATATATCCCTTCAGCATGGGATAACAGACATTTATTTAATATTACCTTAAAAAAAGACCTGGGGCGAAACTGGGAAATTGGTGCCAAATGGCGATTTACCGGAGGTGCACCTTATACCCCAATTGATCTGTTTACTTCATCAATCCGTCAGGTGTGGGATTCAAAAGGAAAAGGCTCCCTGAATTACAATGCGTATAATTCGGAACGTGTAAAAAACTACAACCAGCTTGATATAAGAATAGACAAACAATATTTCTTTAAGAAATGGGCATTAAACTTTTATATGGATGTTCAGAATGTGTATGCTAAAAATGCCGATCAGCCTCCAATTTATACTAACCTTGATGTTAATGGAATTCCAGCAGTTAATCCAAATGATAATACAAAATACATTTTAAGGGAAATTGATAATTCATCTGCCAATATTCTTCCAACGATTGGTGTAATTGTGGAGTTTTAAAAAGCTTTAAACAATTTTATCTTTTATATAGATGAGCTTCTGTATTAAAAATCACTTTGTTAAAATCAATGGAATGATTATCATCAAACAGCAGAAAAGCATATTTTAATGTTTCTGCAAGGAAAAAACTTTCCATGTAATCCTTCTTTTCTTTTGTTTTTACATCTTTAAGTGCTGCATAGGCTTCTGTTGTGCGGCAATACTTAACTATATTTAAAAACATATCCTGTCCCTGTTTTAAATATTTTTCATTCTTAGTAAAGTTATAAAGATAGTAAGCACTTTCAAGATTTTCAGGACGTAGAATATACTGAGGATTAATAGCTTCCATTTTTGCATAATCATATTCTTCAGGTTCAATGCCATTTTGCATAAACATTTTATAATTGGATGCCTGTAATTTTTCGGCACGGGGCAAATCACCACCCATGGCTAAACAGGCAGCAAAAAAAGCATCCAGGGAACCATAGCTGGTCGACAGCCTTTTTCCGGTATTCATGTCAGAATGTCCATACCATAAGCCATTGTGTTCTTCATCGGCAATATAAGTATTAACAGCTGTAAGATTTTCATTCCATATTTGTTTCATTTCTTTGTCATTGAATAAAACAGATGATTTAAGCAGATATTCAAGATATGAATCAATACATCCTGAAACATGACTCTCTGTGTTGGTCCATTCGCCGGTTTCAACATTTATACTTGTTCCTATCAGATTTATCTTTGAACGGTATTTATTTAATGCAAGCATCGCTTTTTTTGCAGTTTCAAAATATACGGGATTTCCGGTATGTTTGCTTAAAATACCGTATTCAACAATATAAGTACCGATTTCTGCCGGATTGGAAATATTCCCTTTTGTTTTTCCTGTATTTAGATTTACATACCGGTATGGCATACCCGTAGGTGAATTAAAGGCTTTAATCAGCCGGTTTCCCAAATCAGTAGCCAGTTCAAGAAAACGTGGATTATTGTTTAATTCGTAAGCCGATATTAATCCACCCAGAATTCGGATAGAGATTTCAAAATTCTGAACATCCATATCATAATTAAAGCGTAAACTATCCAGAATTATCTTTTCAGCATCAGCTGCCTCTTTTTCCAATCCCATTATCAGTAGCCCATCCAGCGCATCAACAGGCGTCATTAAAAGTGAATGCGCATACCAGTTGTGTCCTGTTTTACTTAATGGTTTCAGCGCATCGTAGCCCCAGGCAAATTTTTTATAACCAAGCCAGGCATGTAAAAACTCCAGCCGAACCTGATTGGCCATCGCTAATTTATCGATTTGTACTGTCTTTTTAACTGCATTATTTTTACCCGGATTTTTGTGCTGTGCTTTTACGGAAGTAAAAGCCAGAAAAACTACAATACAAAGTATTAATTTTGTTTTCATAATTGTTGATTAAAAGATGAGGTTAACCTTCATTCAGTATTAATAGGATTGGCTAAATTATATAAAAATCCTGTTGATAAAAGCATAAAATATAGATTAAGATTTAAGCTATGAAAATTAAGTTTTTACCGGTGATTTTTATTTTTATATTTGCAGTGAAATGCATTAATTTGAAATTTATACATTGGAAAATAAAGCAACACAAGCCCTTGAAGTCTTTAAAAGTGATTATAATTGTGCACAATCAGTGTTGTCAGTTTTTGCAGAAGAATTAGGGCTAAGCAAAGATGAAGCATTTAAGATAGCCAATCCTTTCGGCGCAGGTATTGCATTTATGCAGGAAACTTGTGGAGCCGTGAGCGGCGCTTTGATGGCAATCGGGCTGAAATACGGAAAAGGAGAATTTGGAAGTCACGAAGATAAAGAAACAGCCTATGATATGGCACGGCATTTTATAGCAGAATTTAATAAAATACATCAAACAGTTTGTTGCAGGCAACTATTAGGTGGTCTTGATATGAGTTCACCTGAAGGTATGGCGGAAATAATGGAAAAGGATTTATTCCGCTTGCGCTGTGCTAATTTTGTTCAGGATGCCGTTAAAATTACTGAGAAAATAGTAAAGTAGATTATTTCTTGTAATTCAATCAAGAATACTAAAGTAATGTTGACTGCTTTCGGATGCCGGAAGCATCATACCCTCTAAATCCAATTAGGAAAATGTTTTGAAAATCTTTTCTTAGCTTTGCAAAAAAATTATAAATGATAGATCCGGGAAAAATCAATATAAACGACTTTGATTATTTATTATCTGATACCCAGATTGCCAGCTTTCCACTACCGAACAGGGATGCATCAAAATTATTGGTTTTAGATAAAGATAATTACAGTACCCATATTTTTAATGAATTACCTGATTTGTTACCTGAAAATTCATTATTGGTTTTCAACAATACCAAAGTTATTCATGCACGATTGTTGTTTAAAAAGCACACAGGAAGTACAATTGAAATTTTTTGTCTGGAACCAGCAGCGTCCGGAACAGATATACAACTGGCTTTTCAGCAAAAGGGCAGCAGTGATTGGAAATGCTTTGTTGGCAATAATAAACGCTGGAAAGATATATTAATTGAAAAGCAATTTATATATAATGATATTACATATACTTTAACAGCTGAACGTAAACAGGCTATTGATAATGCATGGATAATAAGTTTCAGCTGGGATAATACTGAACTTTCATTTGCCGAAGTATTGGATAATCTGGGAGTAATACCTTTACCTCCTTATTTAAACAGAGAAGCTGTTGAAGAAGATAATACCCGCTATCAGACAATTTATGCTGTTCAGGATGGCTCTGTGGCTGCTCCAACTGCCGGTTTGCATTTTACTGATGAAACATTTAAAAGGCTTGATTCAAGAGGAATTCAGTATGAGAATATTACTTTACATGTTGGTGCAGGTACATTTAAGCCGGTAAGTTCCGAAACAATTGACCAGCATAGCATGCATTATGAAAGAATCTTTGTTAAACGTATATTTATTGAGAAATTATTAATTTCTTTACAAAAAAACATTATTCCTGTTGGTACTACCACTACCCGTACGCTGGAATCTCTTTATTGGTTTGGGGTTAAACTCTATCTTGGCGAAAAACATGAAGAATTGAATATCTCACAATGGGATGCCTATCAGGAAAAATACGATAAAAATATTCCGGCTGAAAAAGCTTTACAGAGTATACTTGATTTTATGAATGTTCATAAAATTCAGGTATTATGCGGACAAACCCAGATGATGATATTACCGGGGTACAAATTCAAAATTGCAAAGGGAATTATTACCAATTTTC
The DNA here is from genome assembly GCA_026391675.1 of Bacteroidota bacterium. Taxonomy (GTDB): domain Bacteria; phylum Bacteroidota; class Bacteroidia; order Bacteroidales; family JACABE01; genus JACABE01. The sequence goes on along the minus strand of JAPLDQ010000035.1, from coordinate 128,937 downwards.
ATCAGCCCAAAAGTACATTATTACTGCTTATTGCTGCTTTTATCGGTGATAAATGGAAAGAAATCTACCAATATGCACTTAATAACAATTACCGTTTCCTCAGTTATGGGGATAGTTGCCTGCTTTATCCCTGAAATATAAGTGTTGGTCGAAAATATTAAAATTTGAATATATTTAACTATTTGAATACCAAATTATATTTACTTTTGCGCTTCTAATATTTTTTCATCAACAACATAATAATTATTAAATGAACAATAAACTATTTACAACTGCAATAGCAGGATTAGTGGCAATTAACTTAATTGTAAGTTGCACACCTAAAAACAAACAAAATATGGAAGGACCAGCTATTAATATTGCCAATATGGACACTACTGTTCGTCCGGGTGATGATTTTTACCATTATGCCAACGGAACCTGGATGAAAAACAATCCGATTCCTGCTGATAACAGTCGTTGGGGAGCTTTTGAAACTTTAATGGAAGAAAACTACAAACAATTACAGACGATTATGACAGAAGCTGCATCAGCAAAAGATGCAAAAGAAGGTTCAGTTCAGCAGAAAATCGGTGATTTTTATAATTCAGGTATGGATACTGTTAGTATAGAAAAAACAGGTATAAAAGCCATTCAGCCGGAACTGGATAAAATTGCAGCCATAAAAACTCCGCTTGATGTTCAGAAACATATTGCTTATATGCAAACTTCAGGCATGTCAACCTTATTTTATTTTTATGCAGCACAGGACGAAAAAAACAGTAATGCTATTATTGGCAATTTTTATCAGGGTGGATTAGGTTTACCAGACAGGGATTATTATTTATCTCCAGACCCTCGTTCAACTGAAATCAGAAAGGAATATGTAAAACATATTACTAAAATGTTTGAATTAACAGGCGAAACTAAAGAACAATCAGCTAAAATTGCTGAACAGATTATGCTTATGGAAACGCAATTGGCAAATGTATCTTCTACCCGTGTTGCACTTCGCGATCCTGTTGCAAATTACAATAAAACCAATCTTGATGGATTAAAGAAAAATATTGCAAAATTTGATTGGTCAGCTTATTTTGAAGCTTTAGGTTTAACAAAAACAGAAGATATTAATGTAGGACAACCAAAGTTTATCAGCGAAATGGCTGCTATGACTGTAAAAGTTCCTGTAGAACTATGGAAAACCTATTTTAAATGGCATTTACTTTCTACTGCAGCACCTTACTTATCTGATGCTTTTGTAAAAGAAAACTTTGCTTTTAACGGTACAGTAATGCGTGGTGTTACCGAAATGAAACCACGCTGGAAAAGAGTATTGAATGAAACATCAGGTTCATTGGGTGAAGCAGTTGGTCAGCTTTATGTTGAAAAATATTTCCCTGCCAAAGCAAAACAACGCATGATTGAGTTATGTGGCAATTTAAAAGCAGCATTGAAAGACCGTATTTTAAATTTAAAATGGATGAGCGATGTTACTAAAAAAGAAGCAATCGCCAAATTAGAGAAAATTAATGTTAAAGTTGGTTATCCCGATAAATGGATTGATTATAGTAAATTAAAGATTGCTAAAACATCATATTATGAAAATATTAGCAGTGCAAGCCGATTTGAATTTGCCCGTCAACTGGCAAAAATTGGTAAACCAGTTGACCGCGCTGAATGGGGGATGACACCACAAACCATTAATGCCTATTACAGCCCTAATATGAATGAAATCGTATTCCCTGCAGGTATTTTACAACCTCCTTTCTTCTTCATGAATGCTGATGATGCAGTAAATTACGGTGCTATCGGAGCCATTATCGGTCACGAAATGACTCATGGATTTGATGACCAGGGTCGTCAGTATGATAAAGAAGGTAACCTACGCGACTGGTGGATAAAAGAAGATGCAGTTAATTTTGGAATGCAAACCAAAGTATTGGTTGATCAATACAATAATTTTAAAATACTGGATTCATTACACGTTGACGGTAATCTTACTTTAGGTGAAAATATTGCCGATATGGGTGGTGTTACCGTTGCTTTTGCTGCTTTACAAAAAGCGATGCAGGGGAAAGAAAACAAGGCTATAGACGGATTTACACCTGAACAACGTTTCTTTTTATCTTATGCCCAGGTATGGCGTTGCAATGTTCGCGATAAAGAGACCATGAGCCGTTTGAAAGAGGACGTTCATTCTCCTGCAGTTGCCAGAGTTAATGCAATTGTGTATAATATTCCTCAGTTTTATCAGGCATTTTCAATACAGCCAACTGACAAACGTTTTAAACCGGAAGCTGATAGAGCCGTTATCTGGTAAACCATTAAAAGATATAATATAATAGAAAAGCAGTCAATTTTGACTGCTTTTTTTTATCTTCTACCTTTTTAATACACTAAATTTGTAACCTCTTTCTGAATTCATGCGTCATAGATATAAAATTTATAAAATGGAAGCAAAAAGATTATTAAGAAGTAATAAAAACCGGGCTATCGGTGGCGTATGTGGTGGTCTGGGCGATTATTTCGTTATTGACCCCGTTATTATCAGAATATTATTTGTATTGGGAAATATATTTTTCGGAGTAGGACTACTACTCTATTTAATATTATGGATAATGATGCCCGAAGAACCAATTAATATTCAATAATAACGTAAAATAATTAAAATAATGACAGAACAGAAAAAATTATACAGAAGTGTAAAAGACAGAAAAATTGCCGGTGTTGCCGGTGGACTGGCAGAACATTTCAACATAGATCCTGTAATCATCAGAATCGTCTTTGTTTGTGCTTTTTTATTTGCTGGCGGAGGCTTATTCGTTTATATCATCTTATGGATAGTAACGCCGGAAGAACCTGCCAACCTTTTTTCTGCAAATAATTCTACAGAAAAAGCAACGGCTGAGAATGAGCATGAAACAACCAAAAAAGAAACAAATAATAATAATACAACTGAAAATATGGAAAATCAATTTGACCCAATTAAAGAGAAAAAGAAAAATAAAGGAAATTTAACAGGAGGCTTAGTCCTAATAACATTAGGTGTATTGTTCCTGATAGCCCGTTTTGTACCACACATCTATTTTCACGATTTATGGCCAATATTATTGATTGTAATCGGAGTATCGATGCTGATGCGGAATCTTGGTAAAAAGAATAATAATTAATAATATAAATTTTATTAAAATGAAATGTCCATGTTCTGAAGACGCAAAAGCAATAATAATATCAAGGACATTCCATTGACGAAAATTGAAAAATATATAAAAAAATCACATTATAATTAAAACGATTTCAGCAATTTAATATAATATAACAATGAAATACAAAGGCATTTTTTGGGGTATCGTACTGATAACCATAGGTATAATGATTATTTTGAGGAATATGAATATCATTCACTTTAACTGGTTTGCATTCATTCAGCTTTGGCCTCTAATTTTTATTATATGGGGAATTTCTATTATTCCTGTTAAAGACTATATAAAGTTTATCTTGTCATTGTTAGCTTTTATAGTTGGAATATTACTCATGAATTTTTATCAAAGCAATAATGATTTTTGCTGGAGATGGCGGTTTCATGATACAAAATGTAACAATATTCAGCAAAAATTCGAAGAAACTTATGATTCCACAACTTTATATGCAACATTAAAGCTTGATGCTGCTGCCGGCAGTTTTAGCATCATTGATCCAACGACTAAGCTGGTTTCATTCGAGAGCAACGGAAACAATAATGATTATAAATTGCAGGTTACTAAAAATGACAGTTCAAAAGTTGTAGAAATAAAAGCCAAAGATCATGTTTTTACTATAAATGGCATTGATAATGAAAATGGAGGTTCAGCAAAGCTTTTATTAAATCCTAACCCAATCTGGGATATTGAAATTGATGCCGGTGCTTCTGACGTTAATTTTGATTTTTCAAAATTCAAAGTAAGAAATCTGGATTTTGATGGTGGTGCATCCGATATTACACTCAAGATTGGCGACAGGTTATCTGTTGTTAACATTAGTATTGATGCCGGTGTTTCATCAATTAAAGTGATGATTCCCCAAAATTCTGCTTGTGAACTCAAAGGTGATTATGTTTTATCTGATAAAAACATCGAAGGTTTTCAAAAATCTTCAGATGAAAAATATCGTACAGCTAATTTTAATACTTCACCAAATAAAATATATATTACGCTTGATGCTGCAATTTCATCCATTGATATTGTAAGATACTAATAATGATTTTACTACGTTTTTACTAAAACGTTCAGGAGATTATAAAACATGCAGGGTTTATCGCAAATCCTGCATGTTTTTTATTTGCTTAAAAATTCCTGTAAAATATTCATAAATATAGCCGGTTGATCAGCCTGAACCCAATGTCCTGCATCCGGAACTGTTTTCAGGTTAGCATCCGGAAAATAATGTTTTATCTTAATAAAATCAGCATCTGATATATAATCTGAATTTTCACCTCTTATAAATAATGCCGGATTATGATATATTTGATTGCATTTTATTTCTTCGAGTATTGCTTCTAAATTGTCAAAAATGACTGGTAAATTTAGCTTCCACGAAAAGTTTTCATTTTCTTTACGGTAAAGATTTTTCATGATAAACAACAGTATGCGTTGGTCAACAATGGTTTTGCCAAGTATATCTTCAACTTCTTTTCTGGATTTTATCTGGGAAAAATTAATATCCATCATAGCATACATAAGCTGGATATGGAAATCCTTTAATTTATATTCCCGCATACTCATATCTACAACAATTAGCTTTGCAACATGCGTTGGATTATCCGTTACAAATCGCATGGCAACTTTTCCTCCCATAGAATGCCCTAAAATTATAGGATTATCAAGATGTTGTGTAGCAATTAATTCTCCTATATCATCAGCCATTGCATCATAATTAAATATTTTACTTTGTGCTGAAAATCCATGATTTCGCATATCAGGTATAATGACCTTATACTTTTCTGCTAGCTTTTTTGCATGGGTTACCCAATTATCTGACATCCCGTACAATCCATGCAGTATAATAAATGGCTGGCCATTTCCAAATGTTCTGAAAAATAATTCCATAAAGCAAAAATACTATTTTATATAATTCGTCATACATGCTTAAATAATTAATAAATCATTGCAAATGAAAAGCAAATTGGTAAATAAAATTTTATAATTTTGCTTTGAAAAATATTTTGAAATTAATTTAAAAAAATATATATAGATCAGTGATTATCAATATTTTGAAAATCGCTGATTTTAAAGATTAATAAATTTAAACAATGGAAAATAAAAACGCATCATTATTTTCAGAATTCCCTGGTGTTAGCACCCAGGAATGGGAAGCCGTTATCAATGCAGATCTTAAAGGCGCTGATTATGAAAAAAAATTAATCTGGCAAACCCTTGAAGGCATTAAGGTTAAACCTTACTACAGGGCCGAAGATTTAAAGGATTTATCTTATTTAAAGGCCAATCCGGGTGAAGCTCCTTATATCAGAGGGAATAAAACAAATAACAACAGTTGGGATATCCGTCAGGATATTGAAGAAGAAAATATTATTGATGCAAATAAAAAAGCCATTGATGCAGTAAATAAAGGTGCTACTTCTATAGGACTGAGGGTTAAAATGCTTAAAACAGCTCAGGATATGGCGATATTGCTCAAAGGGATAGATATTACAAAAGTGAAAATTAATTTTATTTCTTCACATTCTTTTCCGCAAACACTGGATTTTTTCCTGGAGTTTATTAAAAACAATAAAATTGACAGTACAAAAGTTTTTGGTTCCTTTAATTTCGATCCATTAAGTTATTTGTTGCTTCACGGTGAATTTTATTCTTCTTTTGAAAATAACATTGATGAAGCACAGCAATTGATTACCAATTGCGAAAAATCATTACCAAACTTTAAAGTAATAACTGTAAATGGAAATCTTTTCCATAATTCAGGGGCTTCCAGTGTTCAGGAATTAGCTTTTACACTGGCTTCTGCCAATGAATACCTCTATCAGTTAATTAACAAAGGAATGGCAGTTGATAAAATTGCTCCGGAATTTGTATTTTCTTTTGCTATTGGCTCTAATTATTTTATGGAAATAGCTAAAATAAGAGCTGCCAGGTTATTATGGGCTAAAATTGTTGAACAATACAATGCAACAACAAAAGAGGCAATGCAGGTATTTATCCACAATACGACTTCGATGTGGAATAAAACAGTGTATGATCCCTATGTAAACATGTTGCGTACAACTACAGAAGCAATGTCCGCAGCAATAGGCGGAGCCGACTCGATAGCCGTTCTCCCGTTTGATGAACCTTATAAGGATGCTGATGATTTCTCAGGCCGTATAGCCCGCAATCAGCAGATAATTCTGAAAGAAGAATCCTATCTTGATAAAATTGTTGATCCTTCAGCAGGTTCATACTATATCGAAAATTTATGCAACTCCATTGCAGCATTTGCCTGGGATTTATTTAAAAAGGTTGAGGCATTCGGAGGTTTTGCAGAAGCTGTTAAAAAAGAATTTATACAGAACGAAATTGAAAAAACAGCTCAGATTCGTAATATTGAAATAGCAAACAGAAAAACCGTTATTCTGGGAACCAATCAGTATCCGAACAGTACAGAGGAAATGCTTGATAAAATTCAGGATGATATTGATACTACTGAAGAAAAATTCTCAACTTATAAAAAATTGAATATATACCGTGGAGCTGAAGCATTTGAAGACCTTCGTTTAGCTACGGAAATTTATATTAATGAGGGGAATAAAAAACCTGCTGTATTTTTATTTACTATTGGTAGTTTATCCATGCGGAAAGCACGTGCAAGTTTTGCTGCTAATTTCTTTGGATGTGCCGGATATGAAATAATTGACAACAATGGATTTAAAACGGCAGAAGAAGGCGTAAAAGTTGCCCTGGCTTCCAAAGCCGAGATTGTTGTTATATGTAGCTCTGATGAAGATTATATAGCTCTTGTTCCTGAAATAACTGCATCTTTAAAAAAACAAAATCCTGAAATTAATGTTACTGTGGCCGGTTATCCTGCTGCACAGATTGAAATGTTTAAAAATGCAGGCGTTGACGAGTTTATTCATGTTAAATCAAATGTGATTACTATTTTAAATGCCTATCAGGAATATTTAGGTGTAATCTAGAAAAATAAAAAAGCTACTTTAAAAAATACACATGAAAGAAATAATAATCAAAATTGCTCAGTTACTTAAAGGTTTTACATTAATTCTTAAACCTCATCTTTTTTTAGGATGGCTCAGAAATCCATTATTAATGATATCAAATACGATTAGTCTCAGCAGATGGATTGCAGAACAGGATAAGCATGATATTCTTAATGATTTTTATTCATTTAAAAGAAATTATGCCAAAAGATATCAGTTGTATCAATATGTAATTAATAAATTAGCTGTCAATGAAACTGCATTTGATTATCTTGAATTTGGTGTTTGTCATGGCGAATCAATCAAATGGTGGGTAGCAAACAATCAGAATAAGGAAAATTCTTTTTATGGATTTGATACTTTTGAAGGTTTACCCGAAAACTGGGGAACATTTAAAAAAGGAGATATGAATGCTAATATCCCTGTAATTGATGATGAAAGGGTTAGCTTTTTTAAAGGATTATTTCAGGATACGTTGCCTGATTTTATTGCTAGCCAACCGATGCATAACAGTAAAAGAAAAATCATCCATTTAGATGCCGACCTGTTTTCCTCAACATTATATGCACTTACAAGCCTGGCTCCTTTTCTTAAAAAAGGTGATATATTGATTTTTGATGAATTTAATGTACCCAATCATGAGTTTTATGCTTTTAAATGTTTTACTGAATCATATTACATAAAAACAAAACTTGTTGCTGCTGTTAATAATTATTACCAGATAGCGTTAATGATAGCTGAATAATTGAATTATCTGATTAGTGTGACATTGCCGGTTTTTCTGTATTCAATACCCATCAGGTCTTTATAATAAACCAAATAGATATAAATACCTGCATCAGCATCATTGCTGAGAAATTTTCCATCCCAGCCATAATCTGAATTATCAGTAAAGAAAACCAATTGCCCCCATCTGTTATAGATAAACATTTTGAATCCAACAAATCCTTCTCCATAAACTTTAAAGATATTATTTATGGTGGAAGATGGAGAAAAAGCATTAGGAACAAATAGTTTAATTTCAGGAAAAACCTTTAGTTCAATTTTTGCTGAATCCATACATCCGCTTGCATTACTGACAATAAGAGTAATCAGATAATTCTGAGGATTAGCACTACTATATGTATGATTAAAATCCCTTACATTTGTTGTAAACCCATCACCGCAATCCCAGAACCAAATTGTGCTTCCTGTTGATGCATCGATAAAATGAACGGTTGGGTCAAATATGGAAACCGGATTTGGATTCGCAATTATAGCAGCATTTAGTAAGGGATGTACTATTACATTGACTGAATCACTTATTTTACAACCATGACTATCAGTTCCAACAACACGATATAAAGTGGTTTGCTTTGGTTTAACAACAGGGTTGTGCATAGTATCCTGGGTTATAAGGCTGGGATCAGATATATTTGAACCCCAAAGATATTTTTGTGCTCCCGATACATTTAACTGTACTGGTTCTCCCGAACAAATCGTATTCGGATTGGCTGAAATACTTAATGAAAAAGCTGGATAAACAGTTACTAATACTGAATCTACAGCTGTTTGATTACAGGCATCCTTGAGTGTTACCTTATATAATGTAGTTGTAGTTGGGTTAACTATTCTGTTTCTGTTGGTATCACTATTATTCCAAGTAAATAAATAGGGAAGGATTCCACCTGTACCACTTACTGATATAGGAACATTTGCTTTGTTACACAGGCTTGTATCACCTTTGGCTTTGGCAACTAAAGGTAAATTAGGTAAAATAGTAATTCTAAGTGTATCATAATGACAACTACTGGTTTTAACAATCAATTGAAGTAGTTTAGGTGTAGTAAAACCTGAGTTATTGTAAGGAGCTATCGTTAATAATATTGAATCAGTATTTGCAGGTATAAAAACTGTATCCTGAATGCTTGGATAGTCAACGCCATTAACAGCTGTTCCCTGTTTCAACAATACTATGGGATAATTATAATTTAATCGGTTTGGTAATTTAAATTTGATGACAGCATTATTGCAGCCTCTGATCATTGCAGTATCAGAAGCTGATGGATAGGTAAATAATTTACTTATTGCAACCGGGGTACTCGAAAAACTGTTCGCTTCTAGAAATACACCTGAATCATAAATAGCATTGGAAACATCGCAAATAGCTATTTTTATATGGTATGATGTACATGGAACAACCTTGGCCCATGCTGTTAAAGGCACCGTAGCACCATTATAAGTTAGATTTTGTGTGGGGGTATGAAAATATTGGGTGTAATTCAAATAACATGGTGATACGTTTCCGTTAGATACTCCTCCGTTTATCGTATTAATACTTACAGGCAGATTTGTTCCTGGAACCAGTGCAATATTTGTATTATTATAGGTTCCGCCAGCAGGATTGGCACCGCTTATAAAAAATCCAAAAACATCGTCGTAATTTGTACAAACAGCTGTAAGGTATTCATTGGATGCAAAAACATACCTGAATTTAACGGTATCAGAGCTGGGAATAAAATCAAATTCCAGGCGGGCAATATCATATAAAGATTTACCGGGTTTTAAGGTTTGAAGTTGAGGATCTGATGTGTAGGAAGGGCCGGTAATATTAACCGTAAGGGTTCCGCTGGTAGCAACCTGAATGCCTCCGGTTGCAATGCATAAACCAGTGTTAAAGCCTAAGTTTGTGGGTAAAGCTGTTGTAAAAGAGCCAATCTGATTGGAAACACTAACTGTTGCAGAAGAATTATTAAACATTACATTACTAACCGTTACACCACCTCCTAAAAGGAAGTTTTGTACCAATTGCTGTGGTGTCATTCCAATACCACTGTTAATAGTAATTTGTGAAAAGGTATGCAGATTAGTTGTGATAAGCAAAAAACAAAAAATAATAATCTGCTTTATTTTTAACATGTATCTTTGAATTAATAAACAACAATTACCAGCTGCCACCGGCACCACCACCACCAAAACTACCACCACCGAAGCCGCCAAAACCACCGCTTCCGCCGCTGCCACCACCGCCGGAAAAATTACCCCAGCTGCCACTACCACTATTATTCATAGCTGAAAGTAAGAATAATGTTGTCCAGAATGAATTGCCTCTTCCACCTGTATACGTTCCGTTGCCACCTTTTTTAATGAAAATTAAAACAATGAAAATTACAATAATTGGAATTAAAAAAGCAAAGTTATTTCGTTTTGACTTGTCGCTTTTATTATAACCTGCAGGAAATTCACCGGAAGCCAGTTTCATTAATATCGTAGTTGCCTGGTCTAAACCTGCATAAAATTTATTTTCCCTGAAATTGGGGATCATCTCGTTTTCAATAATTCTCTTGGATAATGCATCTGTTATTACAGGTTCCAAACCGTAACCGGGTGCAATAAACGCACCTCTTTCTCCTTGTTTTCCTACTGGTTTAACCAAAACGACAATACCGTTATTAGATCCTTTTTGTCCGACTCCCCATTTTTCGCCCAACTTAAATGCATAATCAGCTTTTTCATAGCCATTTAAGTTATCAACCAAAACAATAACAATTTGTGTAGAAGTTGAATCAGCATATGTTTTTAATTTAAATTCCAGATTATTAACTTCCTCGGGAGTAAGCGTATTGGTATAATCATTGACCAGTCTTGGCGGATTTGGTTTATCAGGAATATCCTGAGCTATCGTTAAAACCGGCAATAAAAAAGCAGCAAAAAATAAACATTGCTGTAAAAATTTCCTGATATTTTGGTATGTATATGCTGACATTATATATTAGACATTAAATGGATAAAAAAAGTTGTCTATGCTGATTAGTTATTTCCATAAGAAATTTCATCAGAAAGTTCATTAACATCATCCTGCTGATGAGGAAAATATTTCTTAAGCTGTTCACCTGACTTGGTGATAGCATAAATTATACCTTCAGCAAACTGAGCTTCCCTGAAATTTTTTAGCATATTATCTTTAATGGAATCCCAGAAATTTTCAGGTACCACAGCGTTGATTCCAGTATCACCAATAATTGCAAATTTGCGGTGACTTAAAGCCAGATAAATCAAAACACCATTACGTAATGCTGTTTTTTTCATGCCTAACTTTTCGAAAAGATAAGCTGAACGGTCGAGAACATCTCCAGGACAATTATTTTCAACATGAATTCGTATTTCGCCTGATGTGTCTAATTCTGCGTTTAATATGGCTTGTTTGATATCGTCTTTTTGCTCATCTGTAAAAAATTGAGCTGCTGTTTTACTCATTATATATTTGTATATAAATCATAAGGTATAAAGTTAGTAATCAACTTTATACCTTATGATAAGTTGTTTTTATAAATTCTTTAAAATTTAACTTCGGGTGCTTTTTCAGCTCCTGCTGTTGCTTCAAAATATGCTTTCTTCTGGAAACCAAACATTCCGGCAAACATATTATTCGGGAATCTTCTGATAAAAGAATTATATTTCTGTGCTTCTTCGTTAAATTTGTTTCTTTCAACGTTTATACGGTTTTCAGTTCCTTCAAGTTGCGACTGAAGTTCCAGGAAATTCTGTGTTGCTTTTAATTCAGGATATCTTTCAACTACTACCATTAATTTTGATAGTGCTGAACCTAAACCATTCTGAGCCTGCTGAAATTTTTGCATTGATTCAGGCGTTAATTTAGTCGGGTCAATTTTTACAGAACTGGCATTGGCACGTGCTTCTATTACGCCTGTTAATGTTTGTTGTTCAAAATTAGCAACACCTTTAACTGTATTTACTAAATTTGGAATTAAATCAGAACGACGCTGGTAAGCACTTTCAACTTTTGCCCATTGACTGTTAACACCTTCTTCCAAAGTAGGCATTTTGTTATACATACTAACTATTGATCCAATGATTAGAAAAATAACTGCAACAACAGCTATTATAATGATCCATTTTTTATTAAAATTCATTGTTGTATTATTAAATTGTTTATAAATTGATTTTTATAATTATACAAAATTAGTATAATTTTTTGATTATTATTTGTTTTTCAAGTTTTTAACGCTATAATTACTTTATTATTTCAACACTGCGTTTAATAAATTCAGTAAGTGCTTCGCCTTTTAATAAGTTTTGTGAAAGTAAGGCTAAATCAGTGAGTTGTTTCACTTTTTTATCCTGATTGCTTTCTTCTGTTTCATTCAATATCTGACTGATTAAAGGATGATTGATATTAACAACCAGATTATACATATCTGGCATAGTGCCCATATATGACATACCTCCGCTAATTGCCGACATATCTTTCATACGGCGCATAAACTCAGGCTGAGTGATAATTACCGGCTGATCAGTTTCACTCATGCTTTCCATTACAATGGTGAATTTGGCTTTTTCAACATTTTTCTCAAATATCGGTTTAAGCTTTTCTTTTTCAGCCTCGCTTAATTTTGAAGGAATTTCATCCTCTTTTTTTATCAGCTTATCAATGGTATCAGCATCAACCCTGACAAATGATGATTGCTCAAATTTTCTTTCCATCAAATTGATAAAATGACTGTCCAAAACGCCATCCATTACCAATACATCATAGCCTTTTTCTTTAGCCTGCTGAATATAGCTGTGTTGATCATCAACATTATTGGTATAAAGATAAACTGTTTTCTTGTTCTTATCTGTTTGTAAATCTTTGATTTTTTCTTTGTAATCTTCCAGGGTAAAATAACTGCCTTCGGTATTTTTAAATAAACAGAATTTTTCTGCTCTTTCGGCAAATTTTTCATCGGTAATCATTCCATATTCAATAAATACCTTGATATCGTCCCATTTAGTTTCAAATTCTTCGCGTTTGTTTTTGAAAATATCTTCCAGCTTGTCAGCTACTTTTTTAGTAATATGACCTGAGATTTTCTTAACATTGGCATCACTTTGCAAATAGCTGCGCGAAACATTCAGCGGAATATCAGGTGAATCCAAAACGCCATGCAGTAATGTCAGAAAATCAGGAACTATACCTTCAACTGAATCGGTTACAAATACCTGGTTGCAATACAACTGAATTTTGTCTTTTTGCACTTCCAGGTTCTTCTTTACTTTTGGGAAATATAAAATACCTGTCAGATTAAAAGGATAATCAACATTTAAATGGATGTTGAACAATGGTTCTTCAAAAGTATAAGGATAAAGCTCATGGTAAAATTTTGAATAATCTTCATCTGTTAATTCAGAAGGTTTGATTGTCCATAATGGTTTGGTATTATTAATGATGCGGGCATTTTCAACTTCAATTGTTTTATCATTGCCTTTATCGTCTTTTTCACCTTCAACTTTTTCCCAGGTTTTTTCCATACCAAATTGAATGGAAACAGGTAAAAATTTGCAATATTTTTTGAGTAAATCCAGTAATTTGTGTTCTTCTAAAAATTCTTCCGAATCATCAGCTATATGAAGAATAATATCAGTTCCTCTTTCTTTTTTCTTGATTTCTGTCAACGTATATTCAGGACTGCCATCGCAAACCCATTTTACAGCTTTACTTCCGGCAGTATATGATTTTGTCTGGATTTCTACTTCTTTGGAAACCATAAAGGAAGAGTAAAATCCTAATCCGAAATGTCCAATCAGTGCATTGGCATCAGCTTCGCTTTTACCTTTGTATTTTTCAAGGAATTCTTCAGCACCTGAAAAAGCAATCTGATTGATATATTTTTCAACCTCTTCTGCAGTCATACCAATACCTTTATCGCTAATAGTAATGGTTTTTTCTTTTTTGTCGAAACTGACCTGTATTGTTAAGTCACCTAATTCTCCTTTAAATTTGCCCATAGAAGAAAGCGTTTTAAGCTTCTGACTGGCATCTACTGCATTTGAAATCAACTCTCGTAAAAAGATTTCGTGGTCAGAGTATAAGAATTTTTTAATGATGGGAAAAATATTTTCCGTATGAACGTTAATTTTACCTGTTTGCATTTTAATTATTTTTAGTTTCAGCAGCTAATAACAAAGGCTATGCCAATAAAAAAGCCTGACAATTTGTCAGGCTTTTTGGTGCTTTATAATTTAATAATATAAAACTAAGGCAGACTGTTCAGATATGTTCTGTCAGCATCTGTCATACCACCCTGATCGGTAATATGCCAGATAATACTTTGAACCTGAGAGCCCTGAGGCAATTTCTTTTTGGTTTTTAAGATCTGAACCAGATTAAATAATTCACTGTTTAATGTTGTACCTAACATTGAATAAGTAGTGCTGCTGGGTACATGTTTATGAAGATTGGTACAATAAGTCTTGATATGACAACCTGTACTATCATGAGGCGGAATAATAATAGTATCATTTTGTGTTGTAGTTCCAGTCTGTGCATTGGTATCTCCGGGACAGAACATCAGACCGCCGGGAATAATCACAGTTGTTGGGACTGAATTTTTATTGTACAATTTTAAATATACATTTACTAAAGAACCTGAACCTAATTCAAGAAAAGTAGTTTTTGGAGTAATCAGGAAGTCATTTGCATTCTGGGTTAATTTGTCAAAATTCGTTGACTTAAATGTAGCACTATGAATTTCACCCATTAATTCTACATTTTGAGGAAGAATAAATGGTTTGCAAACAGGTTTACCCGGATTGATTCCAAGTCCGGAAGTATAATTACCTACTGGATATGGATCAACATAAGGTGTATAATTGGAAGGGCTGACATCCTTTTTACAGGCATTGAGTGCAACTATGCCTACGATTATCATAATTACAGCAAAAAAATATTTTTTTGATTTCATTTTAAATTGATTTAGTGAATGATAAAATATTGTTATTTGTTTAAGACAATTTTTATTTAAAAAAAGTTGCTTACAAATCTAATATATTTTAAACCAATGTGTATATAAAATCATATTTAATTAAAATATAAATCAGCAATTTCAATTCCGTTTATGAATGAGGCAAATGATTTAATTTATCAAAAACTCTGTTTGCTATTAGTTCATGATAGTATTCATTGGCATGAATTCCATTATTAAAAAATAAATTTTTACCGTCTTTTTTCAGATCTGAACCGATAATATAGTTTCCGTTGAATATAGATTTATTTTTATGGATGAATTTATCAAATCTTTTCGATAGATATTTTTCAGAAATACTACTTGTCCTTAATGCCGGACTTATAATTATAACGGGAAAATTTTTGCTTTTACAAAAAACTATCAAATCCGTCACCAATTGCAAATAAATTTTCATCGCATAACGATGATTGCCAATTAAATAGCCAAACAGTAAATTAAGATTTAATCCGATGTTAATTTTATTGGATTTTTCTATTCTGACAGGTGGAAAATAGCGTTGCTCAATAGAAAGCAGATCGTATTTTTCGGGACTAAGCAGCTTTAAAAAGGGGAGATTGAATGTCCGTTTTTTTTCACCTTTATTATTAATAAATTTATAGGATAATTTTGATAAACGTAACATTGGCTCTGGTCTGATTGAAAAAACAACGGCATCAATTGTCTGGTTTTTAGTAAAAGTATCGACTTTTTGAATACAATTTGATAAGCGTTCGTATCGGATAATATTGATAATGAAATTAATATCTGTATTATTTTCAATTTTATTTTTCAATACCTGATGAAAAAGATCCTCAAAAAGTATATTACCCTGTACAGGAAAACAGCCCCCAACAAAACAAAATTTAAATTCAGGGTATTCTTTTTTTGCTAAATATTTTTTTGCAGCAATATATTCATGTGGTGATAAAAATGTTTTATTATCACTATTTATTGAAAATCCTTTTTTGTTATTATAGTTTTCAAATTGAGTTACATAGTTTTCAGCAACAGCATATTCTGTTTTAAGGTTTAAACGGTGCTGTAATTTTGAAAACAATGGGATGGCTGTATTATCAAACGCTTTACATAATTCAAGTTGTTTAAGTGTTAATGTACATTGTCCGCATTCATTCCTATAAATTGAATGCAGACTGGAAAGCATTGCATTGAAAGCTGAATCGTTATTTAATTCTAAAAAAGCAGAGTTGATAAATTTTAAATCATAAGATTGAATAACAGCCTGTATTTTTTCTATCCAATTCCAGTATTCTCTGGATGTTTGATGAAAAAAAGGATAAATAGCAACATCAAGGTTATAATCGCAATGTCCGAAAGCGATGTGTTTTACTTTTAATGATTTTTGAGCGGCAATACTTTCCAGGTTTGTCATTCCCGTTTTTGATTCTATAATAGGAATGATTTCCTGATATTGCACCTTGTTTCTTTCGAGCAAGGAGATTAAATCATTAATTTCATCAATACCGGATGTTTTAGGCAGCAGTATAGTGTGAATTCCTTTTAATTCAGCCAATGTTGCGATGTCCAATTCTTGTTCATCAGTATTAACGGCGTTTATTCGTATTCCAATTTTCAGGTTTTCTGCAATTGTTGAATTTGAATGTAATATTGATTTTATAAAATCTCTGTGGCTTGCTTTCAGCGTTTTTGTATTTACTGTATCGAATACATCCTGTATACTATCTTCCAGATCAAAGCAATATATGATGTTTGAATTGTTTTGAGTGACAAACCTTTCAAAAGTAAAGTCTTTGTGGTATTTTAAAAAGTGATATACTTCCATAGCCTTATTCTTCTGAAGTTGTAAGATGTGAAATAAAAAAAGTTGTTAAAGATAACAACTTTTTTATAGATAAAGACCAAGTAAATTGAAGTAAAAAAGAATTCTGTTATTTTCTTGCTTCAATCAGAATTTCCAGCATTTTGATGGCACAGTCAGAAATAACGGTTCCCGGTCCGAATATTGCTATAGCACCTGCTTTGTAAAGAAAATCATAATCCTGTGATGGAATTACACCACCAACAATCACCATAATATCTTCGCGGCCATGTTTTTTAAGCTCGGCAATTACCTGAGGAACCAATGTTTTATGACCGGCAGCCAGAGATGAAACACCTAAAATATGCACATCATTTTCCACTGCTTGTTTGGCAGCTTCTGCCGGGGTTTGGAACAATGGTCCGATATCTACATCAAAACCGATATCAGCATAGCCGGTAGATACTACTTTAGCACCTCTGTCATGTCCGTCCTGTCCCATTTTGGCAATCATTATCCTTGGGCGTCGGCCTTCAGTTTCAGCAAATTTATCAGCCAGTTCGCAGGCTTTTTTGAAACTTTCATTATCTTTTGATTCGTGGGAATAAACTCCCGAAATTGAACGTATCACTGCTTTATACCTTCCATAAATTGTTTCTAATGCTGATGAAATTTCGCCTAAACTGGCACGTTTGCGGCTGGCATCAATGGCCAGCGCCAGTAAATTACCTTCGCCGCTTTCTGCAGCTTTGGTTAAAGCGGCAAGGGCAAGTTTAACTTCTTCGTTATTGCGTTCAGCACGTAGTTTCTCCAATCTTTTAATCTGGGAAATCCTTACTGCTGTATTGTCAACTTCTAATGTTTCTATTGGATCCTCTTTTTCCAGACGGTATTTATTAATACCAACTATGGTATCTTTTTTAGCATCGATTCTGGCTTGTTTGCGGGCGGCAGCTTCTTCAATACGCATTTTAGGAACACCGGTTTCTATGGCTTTTGCCATACCACCCAGTTCTTCTACTTCCTGAATTAGTGCCCATGCTTTATCTGCAAGTTCTTTAGTCAGGGTTTCAACATAATATGAACCTGCCCATGGGTCAACGACTTTACAAATATTGGTTTCTTCCTGAATATAAATCTGGGTATTACGGGCAATACGTGCTGAAAAATCTGTAGGTAATGCAATAGCTTCGTCAAGGGCATTGGTATGCAGTGATTGGGTATGTCCCAAAGCTGCAGCCATGGCTTCGATGCAGGTACGGCTGACATTATTGAACGGGTCCTGTTCAGTTAAACTCCAGCCGGAGGTCTGACAATGGGTTCTTAACGCCAGTGATTTTGGATTTTTAGGATTGAACTGTTTAACCAGTTTTGCCCAAAGCATACGTGCCGCACGCATTTTGGCAATTTCCATAAAATGATTCATGCCCACTGCCCAGAAAAATGATAAGCGGGGAGCAAATGCATCGATATCCATACCGGCATTCACGCCTGCTCTTAGATATTCCAGTCCGTCAGCCAGTGTATAGGCCAGCTCAATATCAGCTGTAGCGCCTGCTTCCTGCATGTGATATCCGGAAATACTGATAGAATTGAATTTAGGCATATTCTTTGAAGTAAACTCAAAAATATCGGCTATAATTTTCATAGAAGGCAATGGTGGATAAATATAAGTGTTACGCACCATGAATTCTTTTAAAATATCATTTTGTATGGTTCCGCTAAGGTTTTCCATGCTCACACCCTGCTCTTCCGCTGCAACGATATAAAATGCAAGTACAGGCAATACAGCCCCATTCATGGTCATTGAAACCGACATTTTATCCAATGGAATCTGGTCAAACAGAATTTTCATGTCAAGGATAGAATCTATAGCAACACCGGCTTTGCCTACATCACCTTCCACCCTTTCGTGGTCGGAATCATAACCGCGGTGTGTAGCCAGATCGAATGCTACCGACAAACCTTTCTGGCCTGCAGCCAGGTTGCGGCGATAAAATGCATTGGACTCCTCAGCAGTTGAAAATCCTGCATACTGCCTGATTGTCCATGGTTTCATCACATACATGGTAGAGTATGGTCCTCTTAAAAAAGGAGGAAGGCCTGCAGCATAGTTGAGGTGTTCCATTCCCTTAAGGTCATCATCTCCATATACAGGTTTTAGTGTTATTTGCTCAGGAGTAATCCAGTCTTTCTGAATTTCTGCCTTTTTTTCCCATTCAGCAAAAGATGTATTGGCCGAATTTGTGGGTTTAAAATCAATTTTTGAAAAATCGGGTCTCATTATATCTTAGATTTTATAATGCTTAAGTTCTGAGTGCAAAGGTAGAAATTATTATATTTATTAAAATTAGTTTTTTAATAAATTTCTTTATTGAATGAATGGAAAAAATATTCACAGTTTTTTTAAGCAATGTTTAATTTAATTTCAAAAGGATTTGTTAATATTTACAGGCAATGTAAAAAATTAAGTCATTTAAATTGCTGATAACGAGAAAGAATTAACAACTATTAAGAAACATATTCTGATTTAAACTGTTAATTAAAATTATTTATAAACATTCTAAATAAAATCAAAAATGAAAAAAATCGTATTTTTACTTATTGCTTTAGCATTTTCAGCATCAATAATTTATGCACAAGGAACTATGGAAAACAGGATTCCTATGTTAGGAGAAAATGCACCAGCTTTTACAGCAGAATCAACCAATGGCACCCTACATTTTCCTAAAGATTTTGGGAAAAACTGGAAAATTATCTTTAGCCATCCTATGGATTTTACTCCGGTATGTTCATCGGAATTACTCGAACTGGCTAATATGCAACAGGAATTTGAGAAACTGGGCGTAAGCATTATTGTAGTTTCCACTGATAATCTGGAAAGCCATAATAACTGGAAAAAGTCCTTAGAGACACTTTCTTATAAGAAAAGAGAAACTGCAAGTATTAAATTTCCGCTTGTTGATGACTATAGCAGAACGATAGCAAGAGCTTATGGAATGATACATTCTTCAACTAACGAAACTAAAAATGTAAGAGGAGTCTTTATTATTGATCCTGAAAATAAAATCAGGGCGGTTTCCTTTTATCCTATGGAAGTTGGCAGGAATATTGAAGAAATAAAAAGAATGGTTATTGCCATGCAAACTGTTAAAACAAATACAGTGATGACACCTGCCAACTGGCAACCCGGTGGTGATGTACTGATTCCTTTTAATAAAAACGGAGGAAGTGATAATGCAAATGCTGCAAAAAATGATCCAAAACAATACGAAATATCATGGTATATGATATTTAAAAAACTGGATTAAAATTTAAAAATCAGAAGCTCAAAAAGCTTTGTAATAAACAGGGTATATCATTTGTAAAATATGATGTATCCTGTTTTTTATTTTACAGCCTTCCAGCCAAAATCGTGATAATTGGCTTTTATTTTATTTCCTTTTATATCCAATACTACAAAACCTTCTTCAGTGCCGTGGTATGGGCCTGACCACCAGGATGCACTGACAGCACCACCGGTAATAAAACTGATGTTATTGACTTCCATCTTTTCATAATAATGAAGATGACCCTGTAAAACAAGTTTTAAGTTATGCTTATTAAAGAGTTTAAGAACATCTTTAGCATTGGTTATTACATCACCCGGGCCATTACTGGCCATGGAACCGTAAAAATATTGAGCCTGCAGCGTCATTAAAGGGATATGTGTAACAATAACTACAGGTGTTTTAACATCCGTCTTTATCAGGTCGTTGCGGAGCCATTCCATCTGCTTTTCATCTATACCTCCAAAATACACGCCTTTATAATCGCGCTGTATGGATGATAAAAAAATAAAATGCCAGCCATGTAAATCTACTGAATAATATGCAGGTGCCAGGCGTTTAACAAACATACCTTTGCCATATTCTTCATTGGTTGTATCAACGGAAGCAGATCTTGCCCAGCCCCAGATTTCGTGGTTACCCATACAATTGTAAACAGGAAGTTTTGTTTTTTTTGTAAGCTTTTCGTATAAGCGGTATAATGAATCTGCCCTGCTGTAGGTCTGGTCCAGTGCATCCATAATGAGGTCGCCACCGGTAACTATAAAATCAGGTTTATAGCTTTCGGCAGTTTTAATGGCTTGCTTTAATCCGGCTGCAGCATTGTGGTCGTATGTCATATGAATATCCGTCATAAAAACAAAACGGAAGCTGTTTTCTTTTTGTGCCTGTAAGGTATTGAAATGTAAACCGATTACAAGCAAAAGGCTTAGTAAGATATGTTTTTTCATATATTTTTTTTACAAATATACATTTTTTAAATAGCGATGAAGATAATTTACTGTGAATTTTAGTGATTTGACCTCCAGTTTATCGTCATGAATCTTCAAAAATTATCTGAATTTTTATTTCTTTTACTTTTCCCTTAATGGAAAAGTAACAAAAGATCAAGACTTCGAATAATTAATTGATAAAACTACGATTTAAAAATCCAGCGCAATACAAGCTGTCCCGATAATAACTTTTATACTTTTATTGTAGTATTCTCCTTCGGGACTTCTGTATTGCTTGCCAGTCCCACCGCTATTTTTAAATCTTGTTTTAGTACAATTAATTATTCAAGGTCAGTCCTGGCTTCGTAGATTGATTTTCGTAATTCGTAATTTATTTCGCTTGTTTTGTAGCGTAAAGTATTTGATGTCGGTCCGGGCTTCGTATTAAAGGTAGAATTTAGAAATAAGAATTCAGAATTTGACGCAAACGACCATTCTGCCTTCTGCCTTCTAACTTTTACCTTTATTCCATTTGGCTGTTAGGCAAAACTATTGTAAGTTTGTTTTTTTAAACCATAAAAATAAACAGTATGAAATTAAAAGGAATGCTAAGTTTAATTGCGGTATTTTTCGCATTTCAGGCAATAAGTATTGCTCAGATTGATAAAAGCGACTGGGAAGCTAATTTCCCTGACGGATGTACTTCTATCACCGTGGGTAAAAAAGCCTCTGTTGACGGCAGTGTGCAGACATCCCATACCGATGACAGTCACCGTACACGTTCAGAAATAAACATCACACCGGCAAAAAAATATCCAAAGGGCAGTATGCAGGCTGTTTACCGCCGTGTTCCCTGCGATAGCTTTCCCATGCCGACCTATCAGTACAATAAAATTGGTGAAATACCCCAGGTTGAAACAACTTATGCTTTCATCAATACAGCTTATCCCTGTATGAATGAAAAGCAACTGGCCATCGGAGAATCCACTTTCGGAGGCAGAGAAAGCCTGCAATCCAATAAGGGTATGATTGATTGCATTCAGTTATGCCAGCTGATGCTGGAAAGATGCAGCACTGCCCGTGATGCCATCAGCTTAGCCGGTAAACTCTGCAAGGAATATGGCTGGAGCGATGCAGGCGAATGCCTGACCATAGCCGACAAACAGGAAGTTTGGCATTTTGAGATAGTTGGTCCCGGCAAGGATAAAGTGGGCGCAGTTTGGGTTGCACAACGTGTCCCTGACGACCAGGTTGGTGTAAATGCCAACGCAAGTACCATTAAAGAAATTGACCTGAAAAATCCGGATTATTTTATGGCATCCGAAAATATATACAGCGTGGCCAAAGAAAACGGCTGGTATAAAGAAGGCCAGGAAACTTTCAGATTTTGTTACGCTTATGCTCCTGAAAGCAGAACTTCATTTGCTTCCCGAAGGAGAGAATGGCGGGTATTAGACCTAATGGCACCATCCCTGAAATTAGATCCCAATGCCGAAAATTATCCTTTCTCAGTAAAACCGGATAAGCCGGTAACGCTGGAATGGATGAAACGTATCTTCAGCGATTATTACGAAGGAACGCCATTTGATATGACAAAAGACCTTACTGTTGCCAATGACAGTGGTAAAATGCAGATATCACCCATGGCAAATCCGCAAATGCCCTATGATATGAACAAGATGCTGCATATCAACGGCGGCTGGGGCTGGCGTGGCGAAAGACCCATAGCCCGCTGGTATACCATGTATGGAACCATTACCCAGTCGCGGAGCTGGCTGCCCGATGAAATAGGCGGGCTGGTATGGCTGGCACTTGACAATATTGCTACTTCAGTTTATATTCCTGTATACTGCAGCACTACTGATTTACCTTTACCTTACAAAACACCGGGCAGGACCAGGGGATATACTATGGAATCGGCATGGTGGGCATTTAACAGACTGGGTACACTGGCGGCTCACCGCTGGGGCGATATGCGCAAGGATATAGACAAGGTTTGGAAACCCTGGCAGAAAGAAATGTTCGACAATCAGGCAAAAATTGAAAATGATGCTTTGCAGTTGATGAACCAAAAGAAAAACAAACAGGCGATAGAAGGTCTTACCAGATATACCAATGACTGGGGCAATAAAGTAGTAAAAAAAGCCTGGGATCTGGGGGATTTTTTGTGGACAAAATATGATGAACTCTTTTAGTTAGTTATTGGTTATTAGGTTATTAAGTTATTGGGGGATTGGGTTGTAGGACTTTTTAATCTTAATTCAAAAATCGTTAATTGTTGTTCTTAAATGAGAAAAATTGCGATTAACGATTAACGAATGCAGAAGTAGGAAGAAATTCCTGTCCAAATACTTCATTAACAAAGTTTAAATTAATGAAATATGAATTATAAAAAGAGAGAAATTCATTTAATAATATTATTTTTCCTTGTTAATGGAATTTCTTATTTTTTTGTTCTTCCAATAGCTCAACAAATTGCAAATCATCATTATTCTAACTTATTATTTTCTATTTTATACATTATTTTCGCAATATTATATTTACCGATATTTAAGAAACCATCCAATAATCAAGCAAAAACAAAGCTTCATTTTATGATGATGATACTTTATATTGTAGCATATATAATTTGGGCAATCATATTTTTTACATTATCGTGTAAATATTGTTCAGAAGGTGGGTAGTAATTTTTTGAAAATCTGATTACTATTAAAAAAAATCAAAATGATGAGATGCTTCACTTCGTTCAGCATGACAAAATAGACAGTTTCGCTTAATTCAAAGAAATACATTTCTATTTCTCAGAAAACAATCATATCTATTTTATTATCCTCAGCTGCATCAATGCTTTTAGTGTAATTTCCTTTCTGATTTGTGCAAAATAATCGATGTCGAAATTTTGTTTTGGGTCAATGTTTACAGCAAAAAAATAGACTTTATTTTCTGCTTCTATATAACCAACATACCAGCCGTTGTTATAACCATCTCTCATGGCCCAGCCCGATTTACCGCTAAGGCTGTAGCTGTTATTTTTATCAACTATCAATAAAATTTTTACTATACTTTCAGTTTTTTTACTGATGGGAAGTTTAGAAAAATAAAATCGTTTTAAGAAATCGATTTGCTGAAACTGACTAATTTTTGAATTACCTTCCAGCCAAAATAAATCTACAGTAGTGGTATCAAACTGCATATTGCCATAATCCAGATTTTTCAAATATTGTTGCATTCTGCTAAATCCTATTTTCCTTGCAACTTCCTGATAGCAGGGAACACAAGATTCCTGAAATGCTTCTTTCAGGTTTAGATCCCTTTCCCAGACCGCTAATTTTCTTTTCTTACCATCCCATTTAAAAATGCTTTTTTCATTTTCTATTATACCGGCTTCAATACCGATTATTGAATTCACAATTTTGAAAGTTGATGCCGGCAATCTTCCTTTTTCAGCCCATTTGAAATCGTTGGAAAAATATATCTGCCTTTGTTCATCATAAACCAATATTGAACCTTTAAGATTGGCTGAATCAAGAATTTGCTGAAAACCGGGTTTAAATATTCTTTTCTCCTGCCCGGCATTGATTTGCTGTCCTCTGCCATTGATAAAAAAGCAAATTGACATCATTAAAAACATCAATACTGAGGTTATCCGTTTATTCATAAAAATCATATTTCTTATTTATTATTTTTTAATTTATAATTCAAAAATTTCTTAAACCTAACAGGTTTTTAAAATCTGTTAGGTTTTTTAGCACAATAACTTAATAACTCAATAAACTAATAACTAATTTCCCCTTCAAAATTTAAACATCAAACACTATGGTATTCAATCCTAACATGATAAATATTAATCAGTTTTTTCTTTAAAATACTTTTGATTTTATCAATATCCCTGAAGGTTATATTGCTGTTTACAAACTGTTTGCCTTCAATCTGTTCGTTGATAATATTTTCAACCAAATCGTCTATGCTGGCTTCGTCATGGGTTTTCAGACTTCTGGATGCAGCTTCAACGGAATCCACCATCATTAAAACAGCAGTTTCTTTGGAATAGGGAATAGGTCCTTTATAGGTGTAGCTGGCTTCATTGATTGTCTCTTCAGGATATTCGCTTTTGAACTGCTGATAGAAGAAATCGGTCCGGCGGGTACCATGATGCGTGCGGATAAAATCAATGATTTGTTCAGGAATATTATGCTTACGGGCTATTTTAATGCCTTTGCTTACGTGACTGATAATGATTTCGGCACTTTCGCCATAGGATAATTCCGAATGCGGATTAAAGGATGTATTTTGATTTTCGATAAAATACATGGGCATTTCTATTTTGCCGATATCATGATACATGGCTCCGGCTCTTGCCAGCAGAGCATTTCCTCCTATTTCAAAAATTACTTCTTCCACCAGGTTGGCAATCTGCATGGAATGCTGGAAGGTTCCCGGTGTTTTGGCTGCCAGTTCACGCAAAAGCTTTGAATTGGTATTGCTCAGTTCCATAAGGGAAACATCCGTTACATAGCCAAATAATTTTTCGAAAATAAATATCAGCGGATACGAAAATAAGGTGAGCAAGGCACTGGCCGCAAACATGGCGAATACTTTTATCGATTCCTTTGGTATATTTCCGTTCTGTATCAGTAAAATGCCAATATACAAAGCTGAATAGGTAATAAAAATATAAAAGGAGGTCATAAAGAACTGCGCTCTTTTTTCGAGATTGGCAACACTGATAATGGTAATAATTCCTGTAATCATCTGTATGAAAACAAAATCAAAGCTGTTGGGTACCAGAAATCCGATGATGATAATGGTTACCAGATGAACAAACAATGAAAGCCTGGTATCGAAAAATACACGAACGATAACTGCAACCAGACAAATGGGTACGATGTAGATATAGGTGGCATCCGTTTTTATAACAAGGCTGGTTACAAAAACCATAATGTAAATCAGCAATAAAATAAACAGGAGATTTTTATTATCAGCCAGCACATTTTTGCGGAATGCCCTCAGGAATAGCACGAGCACTGTTATTGATATTGAAAGCAGTATGATTTGTCCCAGTAATATTGAATAATATTCGGAACTGGAACCCAGCTGCGTTTCATAATCTTTCTTGAGCGATTGCAATATCTGAAATTTATCGGCAGTAATCAGTTCTCCTTTTGAAATGATGAGCTGTCCGTTTTCGACCATGCCTTTGGCGGTGGATAAGCCGGAAACCAGATTCTGGGTTTCTTTTTCGGTAGTAAAATGATCAAATTTAAGATTCTGAACCAGGGCATTTTCTATTAATACTGTAAAATCAGCAGCATTTATCAGTTTAAGCTTGTTTACTTCATTTTTTATGAATTTGTCGGCCAGATTTATCGTAAAAAAGTTGCCGAGTTCTTTTTCTTCGGCAATATTGTTTTTAATTATAATAATCCTGAATTCTTTGGGCTGGTTTTCGATTTCGGGAACCGGCTCAATAATACCGGTATTGATGAGGGTATCATAAATGCTCAGCAAAGCCTCGGGTTTGACTTTACATTTTGTTTCTTTACATTTCTGAATGATTAATGTACTTAATTCCTTTCGTTTTCCGGTGGTTTGTGTGAGGTCAATCCTGAAATAGGGTTTTGTATTATTGAGCAATACTGCCTTTTCAGTTGTGATTTCTTCTTCGGATTTGTTAATGGCAAAATCAAAAGGAGCAATCAGGTCGTCGTGTTTCCAGTATTTTCCCTTTTGGAAATCGTATTTAAAGGTGCCTTCGCGGGGGAATAATGCAACCAATAGTATGATACTGATAACCAAAAGAAATATTTTGTAAACACCGGCATATTGATTTCTGATGTTCAGGAATGAAAAGCGCATTTTGCTTGAGTTTAAAATACGAAATTAAGAAAATTAAACGAAAGTAGTAAAGTTTTTAGATACAAAGATATAAAGGCAGAAGGTGGAAGGCAGAAATAAGATGTGAAATTTATGATGGTAAATGTAAAATGTAAAATATTTGCGTAACCAGGAATAAATTACAACAACTTTAAGTACTTTAAGTAATCTAAGTATTTTAGGTACTTCTCTGGTAATAGAATAATGTTAATGAAACAATTATATTTGCCCTGACGCCATTACACTTTTCACATAATTAATCATATCAGGAAAAAACAAATGAAATTCAGATTCAAAGGCATTGTAATCTTTCTTTAAATCAACAATTGCATTTTCCATACCCGATACAAAACTTGCCCTGCGCGACATACCATTAAATACCCTTTGTAAATCCCTAAGATTTGCATACCCTTCCAGCCAGTTTTGTGTTGCCATAAAAGGGAGCATTCTTTTACTGCGCGGAGGTAAAATCGCATAATTCCTGATTAAAATGCTGTAAGTATGATGAGCGGTATGTGATAATGATATATTTGAATAAAGATGAAAATCCTTGGCTAAGAAATGATCATAAAAGATATCAGCGATTACTACAGCATATTTCTTGTAAACCGGTTCCAGCCGGGCTGCACTTTGTTTAAAAACTTCATGATTATCAGTAAAAGTGTCAATCAGGCGATGAAGTTTTATCCCTTTTACTATACCTTCTTCAAAATTTTCTATCTGTTTTCCTTTAACTGCATCAGCTATCAGGTTGCCGATAATCAGCTTTTCATCATTACCCGATAGATATACGTGTGCCAGAAAGTTCATTTTAAAGTTTGAATTTAGAATTTAGAAGTCAGAATTCTGATGAAAAAATTCCCAACTTCCATATTTAAAACACAAAACTAACATTTCTTAAATAAAAATGATTGATAAATTTGTAATTTTGCCCGAATTCTATAAATCTATCAAAAATGAATTTTCTTAAGCTGATACGTTGGAAAAACCTTTTAATCATTATTCTGATTCAATATTTTACCCGCTATTTTATTATTGCCCCATTTTATAAATTACAGAATATCAGCCTGCAGATGGGTGACCTGGATTTTCTTTTGCTTGTTTTTGCTATAGTATTACTGGCTGCTGCCGGCTATATTATCAATGATATTTTTGATTTACAAATCGACAGAATCAATAAACCGGATAAACTGATTGTTGATAACAGCATTTCAGAAAAAAAAGCCAACATTATTTATGTAATCATGAATACAGTGGCTGTTTTGATTGGTGTTTATCTGGGTTATAAGGTGGGTTCCATCAATCTGGGCCTTTCGTTTCTGGTTTGTATTGCCATGTTTTATTTCTATTCGCTTAAATATAAGCGCTTGTTTCTGTGGGGTAATTTTGTAATTGCATTTTTAGGCGGATTTTTACTGATAATAGTATGGTTATTTGAATTTTTTGCTGTCAGAAATAATCCTCTTGTTTTTACCGAAGGACTCAAAATATACTGGACCATCAGCTATTTTATATTTGCATATGCATTATTTTCCTTTATAATTACCCTTATCAGGGAATTTATCAAGGATATTGAAGATATGGAAGGCGATTCAAAATGGGGTTGTACTACCTTGCCTGTAGTAGTTGGTGTTGAAAATACCAAAAAAATTGCTGCACTCTTATCATTTCTGTCAGTTGCTATCTTAGCTTTTTTTCAGATGAAGCTTAAGGATATGGACTTAGGCTATTTTGCAGGAATTTTAATGATTACAGTGCAATTACCATTTGTATTTTTAGGATATAAAATCTGGACAGCCAAAGCGCAGGAAGATTATCACTTCATCAGCAATCTTACCAAAATTATGATGGTAATCGGCATACTTACCATGTTTGGTATTTATTATAATCTTCAGCCATGATAAATTTTGCTAAATACGATATCATCCTTGCTTCACAATCACCGCGCAGGCAACAGTTGTTAAAGGATATGGGTTTTGATTTCAGGGTTATTGTTACTGATGCCGAAGAAATCTATCCTGCAGCAATGCCCTTATTGCAAATACCGGTTTATCTGGCCGAAGTTAAGGCTAATGCTATAACTGCTGAACTAAAAGAAAATACGCTGATAATTGCGGCAGATACTATTGTAGCCATTGAAGACAAAGTACTCGGAAAACCAAGAGATGAGAAGGATGCATTTGATATTTTACAGCAGATTTCAGGAAGAATGCATCAGGTTATCACCGGTGTTTGTTTAAAAGCAAAAGAAAAACAACATAGTTTTTATGCCTTGAGCAATGTGTATTTCAGGCATTTAAGCGACGAAGAAATAAACTATTATATCACAAAATATAAACCATTCGATAAAGCCGGAGCATACGGAGTTCAGGAATGGATTGGTTATGTGGGGATTGAACATATTGAAGGTTCATATTTCAATGTAATGGGATTACCAACCCAAATGCTGTATCAGGAACTCATTCATTTTTAGCGATTTCCAAATTAACTTCAGAATTTCAATCCATTAATTTTTATTAAAATTTTCCTTGATCTTAAACCTTTTCATTCAGAAATTAGATGTAATTTTGCAAAAAAACCAATTATGATTATCAGAAAAAAAGAAGTTAAGAAGTTCACGACTTATCGTTTAGTAAAAAGTGAAGATTTGAACCACCACGGAACGCTGTATGCCGGAAGAGGGGCTGAATGGTTTGTTGAATCAGGGTTTATTGCTGCATCGAGCATAGTTGATCCAAGAAATATTATTTGCCTTAAAATACATGGCATGTGTTTTTCAAAAAGTGTAAAACTAGGTGAAACAATTTGTTATCACAGTAAAATCATTTATTGCGGCACTACCAGCTTAACGGCATATGTAAGTGTTGGCACTATTGAAGAACCTGATGTACCATTGGTAGATGGGTTTGCAACATTTGTTCATGTAAACAAGGATACAAAACCAACTCCTCATGGATTGGAAATGATAGCAGTTCTTCCGGAAGATATTGAGTTACAAAGACAAGCTATTGCTTTAAAAAAACGTTAAGTTTCTAAATTTATTAAATGGGTAGCAAGCCAAAAAAAATTCAGTCGGCATTAAAAGTTCAGCAGGGTATTGAACAACCTTCGTCTGTTAATCCTCAGTTAAAGAAGGAATTAACAGGCAGGAAAACCCCTGTTTTTTCAATTGATGAATACCTTGAAGGTATCATTAAAGGCAACCGCACCATTTTAAGCAAGGCAATTACATTGATTGAAAGTGCTTTGCCAGAACACCAGGCCATTGCGCAGCAAATTATTGCCAGGTGTTTACCTTATGCCGGAAACTCAATACGGATAGGTATTACAGGTGTTCCGGGTGTGGGTAAAAGTACATTTATTGAAGCTTTGGGTAAAAATTTATGCAATGCTGGAAATAAACTGGCTGTTCTGGCCATAGATCCCAGCAGCCAGCGTTCAAAAGGAAGTATATTAGGTGATAAAACACGAATGGAAGCATTGTCAACAGATGCCAATGCTTTTATTCGTCCTTCGCCCTCAGCCGGTTCTTTGGGTGGTGTTGCACGCAAAACCCGCGAAACCATAATTTTGTGTGAAGCTGCAGGGTTTAATATAATTTTTGTTGAAACGGTGGGTGTTGGTCAGTCAGAAACTGCCGTACATGCCATGGTTGATTTCTTTTTATTACTCATGCTGGGCAATGCCGGTGATGAATTACAGGGAATTAAACGTGGTATAATGGAAATGGCTGATGCCATCGCCATTAATAAAGCAGACGGAGATAATAAAAAGATGGCTTCTCTGGCTATGACGCAGTATAAAAATGCCTTACATTTATTTCCTCCCACTGAATCAGGCTGGATACCCGAAGTAGCCACTTGCTCTGCTTACACACATGAAGGTGTTGAAAATATCTGGGAAATTATTGAAAAATATCAGTTATTTACCAAGGCAAACGACTATTTTTATCAGAAAAGACAGCAGCAGGCTAAACAGATTATGTTTGAAATGATTGATGAAAGGCTGAAGGAAAAGTTCTATCACAATAAAGCCATATTAAATCTAATCCCCAAATTGCAGCAAGCCATATTGAACAATGAAATAAGTCCATACATAGCCGCTCAGAAACTGATAGACAGTTATACTGAAAAGTAAATGGAATTTTTGTCATTCCGAACGATAGTGAGGAATCTCATAAAGTTTAGTATTATTAATGAAAGAGATGCTTCCTTCGTCAGCATGACAAATGGAAAATTTAATTAAAGATAGAAACAAATTTATATTACGTATAATCATTTTATCATCAATTACCTATGGCGAAACAGAAGTACTATGTAGTTTGGAAAGGACATCAGACCGGTATTTTTACTTCGTGGCCTGAATGCGAGATGCATATAAAAGGTTTTGAAGCTGCTTTATACAAATCATTTGAAAGTCTGGAAACCGCTGAAAAGGCATTCAAATCCAAACCCCATCTCTATATGGGAAAGCCAAAATCAGCAAAAGCAAATACAACTGCAGTAAGCCACAGAATAATAACACCGAGTATATCAGTTGATGCTGCCTGTGCCGGTAATCCGGGAATGATGGAATACAGATGCGTTGATACGGCTACAAAAGAAGAGATTTTTCATCAGGGCCCTTTCGAACAGGGCACCAATAATATAGGAGAATTCCTGGCTTTGGTTCATGCCCTTGCTATGCTGCAAAAGCAGAACTCAGCATTGCCTGTTTACAGCGATTCTATTACAGCCATCGCCTGGGTAAGAGGCAAAAAAGCCAAAACCAAACTGGAACAAATCCCTCAGAACGATGTCCTTTTTGATTTAATTGCCAGGGCCGAAAAATGGTTAAAGGAAAATTCCTGGCAAAACCCCATACTAAAATGGGATACAGAAAACTGGGGCGAAATCCCGGCCGATTTCGGACGGAAATAACAATAAGTATTAACGGTTAATCATTTTTGCAGCGCTTACTGGATATCTGTCGCCTTTTATTTCAATTCTGGAAGCAGCGGTTTCAATATCAAGGATTTCTTCTGCAGTAAGTTTAAGATTTATTGCACCAAGATTCTCATCCAGCCTTTCTAATTTTGTGGTTCCCGGAATAGGTACCATCCATGGTTTCTTTGCAAGTATCCAGACCAGCGCAATTTGTGCCGGAGTGGAATTCTTTGATTTTGCAACACGATTAAGCAGATCAACCATAGCAAGATTGGCAGTTCTGTTTTCATCTGATAAACGGGGAACGCTGCTGCGGAAATCAGTTTTATCAAAGCTGGTAGTTGAATTCATCTTACCTGTAAGGAAACCCTTGCCTAGCGGACTGAATGGCACAAAGCCGATGCCCAGTTCTTCAAGCAGTGGAATGATTTCTGCTTCCGGTTCCCTCCACCAGATAGAATATTCGCTTTGCAGTGCAGTAACAGGCTGTACGGCATGTGCACGGCGAATGACAGCAACACCTGTTTCTGAAAGTCCAAAATGCTTAACTTTTCCTTCTTTTATCAGGTCTTTCACTGTGCCGGCTACATCTTCTATGGGTACGTTGGGGTCAACCCTGTGCTGATAGAATAAATCGATATAATCTGTTTTCAGTCGTTTTAGCGAAGCTTCACAAACTTCTCTGATATGTTCAGGCCGGCTGTTCAATCCACTCCACCCCGGACTGCCATCAGCGTTAAGATTAAATCCGAATTTGGTAGCTATCACAACTTTATCTCTGAGATGTGAAAGGGCATCACCCAGGAGTTCTTCATTTGAATAAGGACCGTATACTTCGGCCGTATCATAAAAATTTACACCGCGTTCTACTGACTGGTGTAAAAGCTTAATCATATCTTTTTTATCGGGAAACGGAATATAGGAAAAAGTCATTCCCATACAACCGAGTCCTATGGCTGAAACTTCGAGTGTGCTTTTACCAAGTCTGCGTTGTTGAATTGTAGTATTCATATTTTTGTGAGGTTTAATTAATGCTGCAAATTTATACTAGTTTTAACAACTAATCTGATAATTGTATTGATAGTATGATAAATTTATTTCATAAATACCCCTATATTTATTTTATCACATTTAAAAATTCATAAAAGCTTCATTTTTTTATAAAGTTTTTATATTTTTACATCTTAAACTAAAATTTAGTAAAAAATGTTGAAAATATACCATAATCCGCGTTGCCGCAAATCCAGAGCCGGTTTACAATATCTTACTGATAAAGCCCTGAAGGTTGATATTATTGATTATATCAAAAATCCGATGAATGAAAAGCAATTGCAGTTATTATTGGACAAACTGAACAAAAAGCCTCAGGATATCATCAGAACGCAGGAAGAGGTGTATAAAAAGCAGTTTAAAGGCAAAAAATTTAATGATGATGAATGGGTGAAAATACTGGTGGAATATCCAAATTTAATCCAACGGCCGATTGTGGAAAAAGACCATAGTGCCGTACTGGGTGATCCGGTTGAAAACCTTGAAAAATTTATTTAAAAAATCAATATTGGCCACAAAGACACAAAGGCTTAATTTCTTAGTGTCTTAGTGCCTTTGTGGCAAAAATATAAATAATTTAAACCAAATATATTATGAAAACAAGAACTGAGAAAGACACCATGGGACCTATAGAAGTTCCTGCTGATAAATACTGGGGAGCACAGACACAACGCTCCGTTGAAAATTTTAAAATCGGTGAGCCTGCATCCATGCCAAAAGAAATAATATGGGCTTTTGCTATTTTAAAGAAAGCTGCAGCCCTGGCCAATTTTGAACTGGGTGTGTTGCCCAAAGAAAAATGTGAATTAATCTCAAAGGTTTGCGATGAAATACTGGAAGGCAAGCTGGACGACCAGTTTCCATTGGTAATCTGGCAAACCGGTTCAGGTACACAAAGCAATATGAACCTGAACGAAGTAATTGCCAACCGTGCTCATGTTTTGAATGGCGGCGTGCTGGGTGAAAAAACCATTATCCATCCCAATGATGATGTTAACAAATCGCAGTCGTCTAATGATACTTTTCCTACAGCTATGAGCATAGCCGGATACAAGATGCTGGTTGATGTTACCATACCGGGTGCACTGAAACTAAGGGAAACACTGGCAAAGAAATCGGAAGAGTTTAAGAATATAGTAAAAACAGGGCGTACACACCTGATGGATGCAACTCCGCTTACCTTAGGTCAGGAATTTTCTGCCTATGTTTCGCAAATTGATCATGGTGTAAAAGCTATAAAAAATACGCTGGAACACATGGCCGAACTGGCATTGGGCGGTACCGCCGTTGGTACGGGCTTAAATACGCCTAAAGGTTATGATGTGCTTGTCGCAAAAAAAATAGCTGAATTAACAGGTTTGCCTTTTATTACTGCCCCCAATAAGTTTGAATCACTGGCAGCACATGATGCTGTGGTGGAAACTTCTGGTGCTTTAAAAACATTGGCCATCAGTCTGATGAAAATTGCCAACGATACCCGTTTACTGGCTTCAGGTCCACGTTGCGGAATCGGCGAAATCCATCTTCCTGAAAACGAACCGGGTTCTTCCATTATGCCGGGTAAAGTAAATCCAACACAGAATGAAGCTTTATCCATGGTTTGTGCCCAGGTTATTGGTAATGATGCAGCCATTTCTGTGGCAGGTACACACGGTCATTTCCAGTTGCACGTATTTAAACCGGTTATGATTTATAATTTATTGCAAGCAGCCCGTTTATTGGGCGATGCCTGTGTTTCTTATAATGATAACTGTGCCATTGGCATAGAAGCCAATATGACTTTCATCAACAAGAACCTTGAAAACTCATTGATGCTGGTTACTGCGCTGAATACCCATATTGGTTACGATAACGCAGCCATGATTGCCAAAAAAGCCCATAAGGAAAACAAAACCTTACGCGAAGCTGCACTGGAATCAGGACTGGTAACCGATGAGGAATTTACACTCTGGGTTGATCCAAGGAAAATGTGTTAATTCGGTAATGTGTTGATACGATAATGTGTTAATATTCAATCGTTAATCGTTGTTCTTAAATCAAGTTTATGAATGATGATTAACGATTTTTTATTCTTTAAGAATAATATTATAATCCAACCAAAAGGCTTTGTTTTTCATAATCTTCTGATCGTAAATATTGGATGAATTTTCCATCTTTGGCAATTTCTTCACGACAGCTGCACCATTTTCAATTTCGCCTATACACTTATATTCCAGGAATTTTTTAGAAACAATATGAGGTTTGTTGCGATCATAATAAAAAAAGCCATCTCCAAACTCATATTTAATATAGGATAATACCATTTTATTATCATTATTCAATTTAAATATTTCTACTACATCAGAATTTAAGTATACATAATAATCTTTGTCATATTTCATTACCGGATCAGGATATTGTTCCAGATTAATTAGTTTGTGAATTTTAAAAATTTTATGATCTGTACTGCTTATAAATACCTCTGCATATAATTCATCTTTTTTTGGATTCTTTGGTATAATGCTGATTTCAATAATATCTGTTTTCAACGTACTGTCGAAATAGCTAGATTTTATCGAATAATTATACAAATCAGGAGAATTAAAACCTTTGCATTTATAACGGCAATAATTTTCTTCCAGGGTCCATTTCAAATAATTTCCTTCAGAAGTTGGAACCTTTACCAGACTGTCGGCTTTATTTTTATTAATCCCTACAAAATAAACATCCTCTTTGATACCAAACAAATCATTATGCAAACCATTATAGCCAGGGTCATCTAAAATAATTGCACTATTTACGGTTCGCGTATGCCATTTTCTTAAATCATCAAAATCTCTTATCTGTTCAAAATAGCTTGCTTTATAATATTTTCTGCTGTTTTCACAATTTTGTTTTATTTTTTTAAAGGCATCTGATAATAATTCATATGGACTGATAGCTTTAGTTATTATTTCGACAGAATTCAATTGATAAACTACTGGATTTAAACTGATTTTATTTACATTAAGCGTATCGATATATTTCATTAATAATGCCTTACGATTATATCCGATACAGCTAATCCATAAGGTATCATTGGGTTTGAATGTTGAGATATTAATACTGCAACTGCCACTTATACCGCTGATTGCACCGGAATATTTATTAAAATAAACACTTGCAAAGGGAACTGGTTGTTGTGACTGTCCATCAACAATAAGAATTTGTATGATTCCAGCCCTGATTATCAGGCTGGAACTTAAAAAGAATATTACTAAAATGCATTTCTTCATTCATTACAAAAATAATATTTTTAGTAATAAAAAAATTAAAAATGATATATTTGCAAAAACTTTAAATTACATAGATGTTTTTTGAGAATACTGAAAATAGTACAGGAAAAAGAGGATGTATAGAGGTAATATGTGGTTCGATGTTTTCGGGTAAAACCGAAGAACTGATCCGCCGGCTGAACCGTGCCAAAATTGCAAAACAGAAGGTGGAGATATTTAAACCGGCTGTGGATACCCGTTATGATGAAATCAATGTGGTTTCGCATAATGAAAATGCTATTCCTTCAACACCTGTTGAAACCGCTTCCCAGATTTTATTGTATGTGGAAGATGCCAGTGTAATCGGCATTGACGAAGCCCAGTTTTTTGATGAAGAACTCTATAATGTATGCAATACCTTAGCCGACAGAGGGGTAAGGGTAATAGTAGCCGGTTTGGATATGGATTACCTTGGTAATCCTTTTGGCCCGATACCCCGCCTGATGGCAGTGGCCGAAGATGTGACAAAAGTACATGCCATTTGTATGAGCTGCGGTAACCTGGCGCATTATTCGCACCGTACCGTCCAGAACGACAAACTGGTAATGCTGGGCGAAACAGATACCTACGAACCGCTTTGCCGTAAGTGCTATAACGAAATTAAAAACAGTTAACAGTTTTCAGTTACCAGTAAATAGTATACAGTAAACTTTAGCAGGTTTTGGTTTAATATTGTTGAGTTAAATGAGAATGTCGTAAGTAAGCCAAATTAACGAATTTTAACAATTATTCTCTTAGTGAAACTTAGTGTTCTTAGTGCCTTAGTGGTTAAAACAAATTCCAATGCAAAAAGATATCACAATACAAGTCAAGAAGAAAGCCTCTGAATTTGGCTTTTCTAATTGTGGTATTGCTGCAGTTACATCCTTAGAAAATGAAAAGACTTATCTCAATCAATGGCTCGAAAAAGGCTTCCATGGCGAGATGCAATACATGGAAAACAACATTGAAAAAAGAACAAATCCGGAAAATATAATAGAGAATGCAAAATCAGTTATCAGTGTATTGCTCAATTATTATCCTGAAGAAAAAATAGCCGGAAAGGATAAGTACAACATTGCCAAATACGCATATGGCAAGGATTATCATTATATCATCAAATCAAGGTTAAATGAGCTAATTGAATTTATTCATTCAGAAATACCGGCTGCCAATGCCATAGCCTATTGCGATTCGGCACCTGTAATGGATAAGGTCTGGGCTGCCAGAGGTGGTCTGGGCTGGATAGGTAAAAATACCTGTTTAATAAGCCCTAAAGCAGGTTCCTTCTTCTCTATCGGTGAAATTATTACAGATGTTGAGCTGGCGTATGACGAGCCTACGGAAAATCTCTGCGGAAGCTGTACCAAATGCATGGATGCCTGCCCTTCATCAGCTATTGTGGCACCTTATCAGCTGGATGCCCGTAAGTGCCTTTCCTATCTGACAAATTCATACAAAAATGAACTTACTACCGAAATGATGGCAAACCAACAGGACTGGATTTATGGCTGCGATATCTGTCAGGATGTTTGCCCCTGGAATATCCGCTTTGCCAAGCCAAATCATGACACTGATCTGCAACCCAAAGAAGAACTAAAGAAAATGACGAAGCAGGACTGGCATCAGCTGTCAAAACCGGATTTCAATAAGCTGTTTAAACATACTGCTCTGGAAAGAACAGGCTATCAGATGCTGAAAAGGAATCTGCCGAAAATAGAAGAATAGTTTAATGAATAGCTAAATCACCAAATAATTACTATTTGCTTTTTTAATAAGTTAAACCATTAGTATCCATCTGAAGTAATGCTTTGTAAACCCTAATTATGCCCAAAGGCAACGATTTTCATTACTTTAAAATTCAATACGAAGAAGCGGTAGGTTTGCCATAATACGCATGACCTCCAGAATTTCACACTTTTTGTAGGCACAGGAGGATATGATTCTTCGTAATATACTTTGGGAATATTTTTATTTTCCATATGGCTATTTTTTTAATAATTATTAAATACTTTCAATGTTTAATTATTCAGGTATCAGCCACCAGAAGGGATAACCTTTGGCTTTGTGAATAAACATATAATGTAGCATTAATTTCATCCAGTGCCCTGCCAGACCAATTTCGCCGACGGTATAATTAATATCCCGTCCGTAATCCGGATATTTTTCCCAGTCGGGTACAATAGGATTTACGGTCATGGTTGCTGCCTGACCTTTAAATAGATTAAAGCCTGCGGAAACGATACAGGCAGCGCCCATTTTTCCCATCGAAGCACGATGTTTCAGGCTATCATCACCTTTTAGTATCCAGGCTGCAATATTCTGAGCCGTAATTTTACCTGTAACTCCCGAAGGCATACCTGTTCGTGGTGGAGTCGGAAAAATTGAAGTTCCGTTGGGATTTGTCTGTGGTTTGGAAATAGGATGAGGTGGAGCAAAAGCAATACCAACAGCAAAAATATTTTTATAGCCCGGATTCTGATAGGTTTCCGGCCAATCTTTAATATTAAATTCTTCGTAAGTTTTAGGTGAATAATCAGCATCAACCTTCATAAATCCATTGGGTGCAAACAAAACAGAAGTAATATCCTCACCAAGTTTATCATAAGCTTTTAAACCCGCACCTGCAAAGGATGGGATAAGCATGGCAAAATCAAATTCCTGGGTTTTATACTCTCCGGCTAGGGTTTCATAATGTATCAATCCGTCTTCCACTTTTTTAACACCTGCTCTTTTAATCCACTTTACATTATTTTCGGCCAAAACTGATTCGGCAAATATTTTTGTTGAAGTAATATAGCCGTTCCTTCTAACATAAGCGCCCGACATCCCAAAATCGCCCAGTTCGTATTCGTTGGTAAGCCAGAATAATTCAGCCTTATCGCTAAGTTTTCTCTGTTTTAGTTCGTAAGCAACATTTAGTATATATTCAAAAGCAGCACCCTGGCATGTTGCCATAGGATGTCCGGTGCCAATAACTATTTTTTGTTTTTCTCCGTTTTCAAGTTTCTTAAAAACCTGCTGAAGCTTTTCCCAGGCATCAGTTGCATGGGAATAAGCACATACGGATGAAGTAAACCCGTTCGGGCCTAAACCTTCAGTCGCTTCAAAATTTAATTTGGGTCCGGTAGCATTAACCAGGAAATCAAATTCTACCTTTAACGGAACTCCGGCCTTGTCTTCTTTAGTATATTCAGCCATTACAAAGGGTTTTACAGTGTTTTCATCTCCATTGGGATGTATGCTCAAAGCTTTGGCCTGATGAAAAATAACCCCCCACTTTTTATATACTTTTTCCAGCGGAAACCTTACCTGATCCACTTTCATCCGGCCAACGCCTACCCATATATTGGAAGGAATCCACTGATAATAAGGAGAAGGGCTGATTACAATTACATCATGTTCTTTCCCCAGTTCCTTTTTAAGAAAAGCTGTTGCCGTATGACCTGCAATTCCGGCACCAAGAACAACTACTGTAGCCATAGTGCTTTGTTTTAATAAATAATAATATTAATTATGTTATCAAAAATACAAAAAATATTTATGTTTATCAATAATGATAAGAATTAATTTTGATTGATTTTCATCGGTTTACCATTCTCATTTACAGCAGCAAAAGTAAATTTGCCTTCAATAACTTTTTCTCTTCCTTCAGCAAACATTTGCTCAAGGTAAATTTCAACTTTTACATCCAGTTTTACGAGGCCAACATCAATAACTCTTCCTATAATTTCGACAATTGTACCATAAGGTACTGCATGTTTAAAATTTATTTTGTCAGAAAAAACAGTAACTACCTTTTGCCTGGTAAATCTTGTTGCTGTGATGTAAGCAACTTCATCCATCCATTGTAGTGCAATGCCTCCAAATAATGTATTATGCGCATTCAAAACGCCGGGTATTATAACTTTAAATTGACGTGTTTCTGATTGATTTATTTTTTCTTCATTCTTCATAACGAATTTTTTTACAAAAATACTAAATTAAATTTGTATTATGAACGTAGGTTCATTACTTTTGCAAAAATAAATATTATATGCCACGACCTTTTAGAAATCGCAGAATATGTAATCCACCGCAGATGAATGGTTTTAAACCCTTTGGCATGCCTTTTTGCGAAAATAAAACTATAAAACTTCAGTTTGATGAATATGAAAGTTTTAAACTGGTAAATTACAATAATCTGGCCCAGGATGAAGCAGCGGAACGTATGAATGTTTCAAGACCGACATTTACACGTATTTATAATAATGCTTTAAAGAAAATTGCCAAAGCCTTTGCTGAATGCTTATCTATTGAAATTGAAGGCGGAAATGTGGAATTTGAAAAAGAATGGTATAAATGCAAAAAGTGCTTCAAACTAATTGAAGGAATTGAAAATCATAAAAAATGTGAAGATTGTACAACTTTTAATAAAAACGAATTAATAAATATAAATCAAATAAAATAAAATGAAAATAGCAATTCCAACAAGAGGAAACTTAGTGGACGGTCATTTCGGACATTGCGAAATGTATTCGGTTTTTACCATTAATGATAATAAAATTATTGAAACAGAAATACTTCCATCACTAGTAGGTTGTGGTTGTAAATCGAATATTGCATCGGTTTTGTATGAAAAAGGAGTTAGTATAATGTTAGCCGGAAATATGGGTGAAGGTGCAATGAATGTTTTGAATATGCACAATATAGAAGTAATTAGAGGCTGTTCCGGTGATGTTAACGCCGTTGCTGAAGCTTATATCAATGGGAATTAAGTTTAATTTACTTGAATATCAACCTCTGTGTAACTCTGTGACTTCTCATTAATTCTCTGTGTAATAAATATTTAATAATTTACACAGAGTTACACAGAGAAAATTTAGAGGTTCATAAAGACTTTTGAGACAGCCTCTTATTTTTTTTATATGGTTCATTTATTTCAACTAAAAGAATAAGCCAAAGATCTGCAAACAGCCATTTAAAACTTATGCAGAATTAATGCCCTCCTTAACTGATGAAGGTATATATTATCAGTAATGCAAGTGTGATACCGATAAGTACAGCCAGCAAGCCAAACACGCGCATGGCAACTTCCCAGATGAGAGGAGTGGGTTTATGCACTTCGAAGTCTTCAGTAATACCTTGCTTTTGATAACGCTCCCACTGTTCACTGCGTTCGTCTATCATTTCTTCCTCCGTTACCTGACCGTTGAATATGACAAAGTCCATCGGAAACTTCTCAAAACGGAAGTGAGTGTTGAAGAAATGGATGGTAAAGATGAAACCTACAGCCAACAGCGCCTCGTCTGAATGAATGATGGTTGCAACGTTAAAAAGCCAACCCGGCAGGAATTTTCCAAAGAATTCAGGAAACCAAAGGAGTAATCCGCTTGACCCGATAATGGCTACGCCCCAGAAAACGGCCAGAAAATCAAACTTTTCCCAATAAGTCCATCTGTCAAATTTTGGCTTTGGTCCTTTGAAAAAGAACCAGCGAAACATTGCCTTTATATCGCGAAAATCTTTACGGTTAGGGAAAAGGGAATCATAACCAAAAAGGCGTTGGAAAAAGCTTTCATTTGATATTTTTTTAGAAAACAGAAAATGGCAGCTCATCACCATGGCTACAATTAAATAACCAAAAGTAATGACGGCACAAATCCTGTGAATCAAACCGGCGTTAGCGGATCCACCATAAAAACTCATTAATGCCTTGCCCCACAGGGTATGATTAAATTTCAACGGAAGACCGGTTAAAGCCAATCCAAGAAAACTTGTCACGACAAACAAATGAAGAATTATATGAACTGGTTTGAAGCGTCTGTAAACTTTTCTGTTGATTTTCTGATGTTGCCTGGAAGCAGCTGCAGGTTTATTAAAGAAAGCTGCATTGCGAATTTGTCTTTTTTCGACAAAGCCCCTGAATGCCCAGAGTAAAGAATGAATCCAGAAGAAAAGGAAGGTTCCTATCAATAGGGCATTCATGCTATT
Source organism: Bacteroidota bacterium (assembly GCA_026391675.1). Classification (GTDB taxonomy): domain Bacteria; phylum Bacteroidota; class Bacteroidia; order Bacteroidales; family JACABE01; genus JACABE01. Next base: position 86,871 of record JAPLDQ010000035.1, on the reverse strand, counting down.
TGTAACCCAGAAAAGCAGAGGAAACTTACTGTGGTTGGTGGGTTCTGCATGAGCAATAAACCTGGTAAATTTATTACCGGAATCCTTGTGACATTGTTTGCAGGTATTGGCTAAATGAGCTTTATTAATAGTTGAATTGCTATCCTTTGCAGGAAGAATATTGTGTGAGCTATGGCAGTCTGAACAGCCTGCAACCTTTTCCGGATAGCCGAGCCGCATGTTTTTACCATGATAGCTTTCAAAATAGGTTTCAGGTGCAATGGTGGTCACTTTGTTACGTATCATCATTTTCACATCAGCGTGGCACTTCAAACATGCCTGTGTATGAAACGATCTCCCCTGAGCGTCATTATCAATTTTATTAATATTATGATTACCATGACAATCAATGCAGCCGGGTGCATCCATATTTCCTTTGACAAGTGCCTGATAATGTATAGAATTGAAATAGTGTGATACTTTCTTATGACATTCTCCGCAAAGTTTGGCAGAAGCCAGCTTATTATTTTTGATAGAAGTTATATTATGGATGTCTACATGGCATTTTGAGCAGGTGACAGGAAGCCGCTGAGCGTTGTGAACACTTGCTTCATGTTCTTTCACAACTGAATTGTGGCAACTGCCGCAATTCATGGGTTTAAATGAAACATTACACAGTTTTTTTCCTGCTAAAATCTTAACTACCGGCTGTTTTGTTTCATCTTTAACGTGACAGGCCGTGCACATCAGCGAATGATGGACAGAAGCATTATATGCATGCATGGAAATCTTTTTTTCATGGCAGCTTATGCACTCCATATTGGATGGAGCGAAAATTGTAGCGGTTTGTGCTGTCGCCTGCGGTGATAGCAATCTGAAAATTATCAGAAAGCTTAGTATTTTTAATGTTGAAGATAATTTATTCATAAGATTTAATAAAAATTAGCTGCAAAGTCCTCCTGCACGTTTCTTGGAACCTATTTTGATTTTGGTTATATATGTATTTTTAGGGAATAATTGAAGTACTTCTACCGGTGGAGAAGCAGGATTGAATGTCTTCCCGTGAATTGTTTTATCAGCAAAAAGGCTATTCCAGTTGTGTAAACCGTTTTCAAGTATATATAAATTAATTACTCCCTGAACTTTCAGGTATTGCCATGCTTTGATGGAGATTGAATCGTTATCTGCCAGGAGAACGACAACTCCGTTAGGTGGAAGCTGAGCAAGTGGTGCTATAAACTTAGCATCTAAAAGATTATCAAGTTTTACATTTTCTGAGCCAGCCAGATGAAATGCAGCAAAATCCTTATTCGGTCGCAGGTCAAGGGTAATGAGTTTAATTGTGGATTCGTTATTTGTTTTTACATATTCCAGTGGATGAATAAATACAGCTCTTGACACAAGCTGTCCGGAATACTTATTTTCCATTATTTTCCATTTACGTATCGGATCAGGTTGCCCGATAGCCCAAATCAATGCTGCAACAGCTATCAATATTCCTGCGCCATAAAGATATGGACGTTTAGTAATTTTCCATGACCATGCATTTCCGGTAGCTTTATATTTAAAATATTCTTCCACTTTTTCAGCAACGTAAAACATAACTAAAGCAAAAATTGTCACCCCAAACACTGTAGCACCAATGGACCATCCCAACCAGTCGGAGACCAGAAAACGGTCGGTGAAAGAAGAATTCCAGAAATCTTCAAATGCCGGTAAGGATTCTCCAAACAGACCGGCGCCTATAACTGTTCCGACAAGGAAGAAAAGTCCGTCGATTTTGAAACTTGCAGTTGCCACAAGCGAAGTTCCGGGGCAATAGCCACCAACGATGAAGCCAACACCCATAATGAGTCCTCCGACAATACCGGGCCAAAGGAATGTTTGGTTAACAGCAAGCTGAGAGAAATCAAGCAGCCCCAATGCTGCTGAAAGAAAAATCAGAAGACAGGCTACAAGAATACCTGTAAACATTGTTTTTAAGACTGTCATGTCTTTTAAATAGAACTGAGCTGCCAGACGGCGTGAATCACCAAATCCGGCCAATTCCAGCGCAATGCCAAATCCGGTACCAATCAGGAAGAAGACCGCATATCCGCCGGCTTTTCCAAGTTCTGCAATAATATCAACAGGTAACATAATAAATTTCTCCTTTTTTTAAATTAATCAGCCCAAAGACGACGTACAAAATATGCAACAGCATAGCCTCCTAAAAATACACTGAACATAAATGCCCAACTTCCCAGTGAAAGAACCGCACCTCCTGATAAAGCCTGTCCTGATGTACAACCACGTGCAAAACGTGCTCCGTATCCCATAATTATTCCACCTAAAAGCGCAAAGAAAAGCCGTTGATAATTTGTTATTTTCGGACCCTTGAAAATTTCAATTTTTAATCTGCCATTATACCATGCAGAAATCAAACCTCCGGCAAATGTTCCGATTAAAAGAAACATGCTTGGGTGATCCAGGGCATTGCGGTCGCCTGCTCCCATAGCAGCAAAAGTACCTACACGGTCAACATGTGCTGACCAGAACAATTTTGTAATAGCCACCTGTATGCGGCTGATTGCTCCTGAGGCACCCAAACCACTGTGCGTTAATGCAAAAGCAGCAAAAAGAACCACTCCGAGTATAGTTCCGGCAAAATATGGATTTTTGACTTTTTTTGGTATTTTTTTCATTGTACAATTTTTTATATTGTGATTATTGCTTAACTACCTGAAGCGGATCATGGTCATATCCCAGTTCTTTCCAGTTCAAACGGCCTCCGGAAGAATGACATTGCTTACAGCTCAATGCATTCTTTTTTATTGTAACCATATGTGTAATCGGCCAATACATCTTTGTATGTGTAAAGCCATATTTGCCACTATAGGGCAAACCATTGATTTCTGCACCTTTCTTTATGGCATATGCCCAGTCAAACTTGGTCCAGTATCCGCCTTCTCCACTGGTTAACGGAGGTATAATTATGTTATTTACCGGATCATAGGGTTGGTTGGCATGATGCACTTTAAAAGGCCAAATCTTTGCCTTGGGATTATTGCGTGAACCAATCGGATGATTCATGTTGTGCTCAGTTTCTGAATCGAGCTTGTCCCCAAGTACGTAACGATCCATTTTTCCCGTATACCAGGCGTAAGTGGGAATTACATCTTCCTCATAATGGAATTCACCCTTTATCTTCAGGTATTCGTGCGGACTGTCTTTTCTGTTGGAGTCACCTGCTTTCGACCAGTCCCATGTCATTTTTGTCGGGTACTTTCTGGCAAACTCAGGTATGTGGCAGGTTTGACAGGCTATTCTATCAGTGTGTTCATTGATCCGGTGGTCTTTATGTGGTTTATCGGTATGACAATTCTCACATCCAAAACGGATTGCCCTGGTCTTTTCAGTATATGTGGTATTCAATTTACCGGAAATAACATGATTGTGTGTTTTATGGCAATCTATACATTGAAAATTGAGCTTTCCCATGTGGTAGTCAAGCTCCTGGTTTGCATTCAGTAAAGATTCGTCAAGGTCTCCATGTTTTACTCCCATACCACCACCGCCATTGAAATGACAGATACCGCAATTCTCCCGATAGGGCCGGCGTACACTTGCAGCAACTACACGTAAATTGACAGATTTATTAGGCATACCAAGCTTTGTTTTTGAATATGTGCCTGAACCATCGTGGCATACAATACAGTCAACATTTTCTTCTTTTGAAAAGTCGAAACTCATGTCTCCCCAGCCATATCCGGCATGGCATATTACACAGGAACCCCAGTTGCCAACTACACTGATGCAAAAGTTATTGATCTGATTACGCTTTCCAAGAAGCACTGTTTTACCATTCCTTACAACATCACCGCTTATCCATGTCCAGTGCGCCGTTTGCATTACTTCTTTAGCACTATTTGGGTGGCATTTGAGGCACATACGGGTCACTTTTTGCGGTGAATCAATTGTATCCTTGAAATAGGCAGAGTGATCCAGATGAGGCTGCAAGCGTCCTGTAAGTGGATTTTCAGGGACTTGCCCTGAATCCTTGCTGGTTTTGGAGCCATTATTGCATGAAGTTGCCACTATTATCAGCAATAGCGCTATTCCGATGAAGCGGAGTTTATAAATTTTTGATAAAAAAATTCTCATAAAAGATAAATTGAATGTGCAATTGGCCGTCCTAAAGGCACATATATTAAATATGAATAAAAATTACGTTTGCAAAATTAAGTCTTGTTAATTTTATAACACTATAATTGGTTGTGCGCTTTAACAAATTATAATGTGATATAGCGCACATATTTTATTATATTTGCAATCTGTAATACTAAAAAATATTCAAAATGAACAAGACTATCTGTCAGTTATGTAATTTAAAATCAGATGCTGCGCAACAGCTTAATGAAGCTGAATTATTTATGCTGGGTGAAAATTGTGCTGAAACTCATTTCCAGCCGGGTGATATCATTATCAAACAGGATGCGCATTCAACCAATGTGGCTTATCTTAAATCCGGTTTGGTTAAGATTCATATTGAAGGAAGTATTAAAGATAAAATCATTAAAATAACAAAAGCTCCTGCATATATTTGTCTTCCCAGTAGTTTTGGTGATAAGAAAAACCATTTTTCTGCAACTGCACTGGAGCCGACTACAGTTTGTTTTATTAATGTTGATATGTTCAAAAAGTTAATTTATGAAAATGGCGATTTTGCTTATCAGATTATTTTAGACATGAGCAAAAGTGAACTTCAGAATTTTCATAACTGCCTTAATAATGCTCAAAAACAAAACATAGGTAGGGTTGCTGATGTTATTTTGTTTTTTGCCAATATCATTTACAATTCAAATACTTTCAGATTACCGGTTACCAGAGAGGAGTTAGCTGCATTGGCAGGTATTTCCCGTGAAAGTTGCAGCCGTATATTTACCGAATTTAACAATGATAAAATTCTGGAAGTAAATGGCCGTCAGATAACAATTCTAAACGATAAACTTCTCAGACAGATAAGTGAAAAGGGTTAGTGGTTTTTTATCTATCCTTTCTTACTTATCTCTTTTAATGAATTATAATCAATAAGTACAATGTCTTTCTCGTGAAGTTCAATTAAACTATCTTTTTCAAATGATTTAAGCAGTTTAACAGCGCTTTCGGTCGATATACCTGCGAAATCGGCTATATCTCTCCTTGAAAGGATTTGGAATATCTCAGGAATTTGAGATTTAAGACCATCTAAATATAATAATGTATCTGCAATACGTCCATTCATTTGTTTAAACATCATATTCCGCAATGTATCAAACAGATTTCCATTTTGTTCGCAATACCTTTTTATTATGTTAAAACCAAACATACCATTTTGCTGCACTATGTTTGCTATTGATTCTTTTTCTATCAAATATACCTGACAGTCAGTGATTGCTACAGAAGAATAATTAAATTTGTTTTTTGTAAACACAGCAGAAAGCCCTACAAATTCACCCGGTTTTATAATTCTAAGATTGAAGCTCCTTGAACTGTCACCTTCAATATATTGTTTTGCCAATCCTGAAATAATAAACAATACATAAGACGCAAATGCACCTTGCTTGGTCAGATTATCACCTTTACGGAAAAAAACCTGAGTCTTTCCGGCCCTTACCAGTTCAGCTTCTTCTTGCGAAAGCATTTGAAAACAGGGTGCTTCAATATTACAGATAAAATCCTGATCCGTTTCTAGTACCGTTTTCATTCACTTATTAAATTATTTTGCAAAGCTAATTAAATTCAACAAATAATTGTTTTAAATCAATGAATATGTTGTTGTAATTCAAGCTTTATCTTGTGGCAATACAAGGCTAAATCCATTAAATAAAGATTTATATAAGATAATTTTGCATCATAAATTATTAAAATTAAAACTTATGTTATACACAAATCTAAAACACCTCGAAACAGCAGCTGACCATGCTAAAGTTATCGGAGAAAATGAAAATGTAATGGTAATATGTGGCCGTATGGGTCCCATGTGCATTCCTGTATATGGAATAGCTGAAGAAATTGAAAATAAATACTCTCATGTTCAGTTTTTTGATATGGAATTTGATAATCCTGAATCTCAAGTAATCCGTAATTTATCAGAAGTAAAGGGATTTATGGGAATTCCATTTACCATTTATTATAAAAATGGGAAAGTAGTAAAAGCAACTTCAAGTATTCAAACAATGGAACAGGTTACGTCCATTTTGAATCAGGAATTCGGGCAACTACAAAAATCATAATAGATATGCAAAATCACTTTGATGTTATCTTAATCGGAGGAGGACCGGCCGGGCTTACAGCGGGTATCTATCTCTCAAGGGCAAGATTAAAAACCTTGATTCTGAATGAAGGAACTGTTGGAGGCCAGATGGTGCTGACACACGAAATTGCCAATTATCCGGGAGTTGAAAACATCAATGGATATCAGCTATCCAATATTATGAAAAAGCAAGCTATAAGTTTTGGTTGTGAAGTAAAATCCAATATCATGATTAAAGATTTGGTTCTTGATACAACGATAAAAAATGTGGTTTTATCTGATGGTACTATTTATACTTCCGATTCAGTCATATTAGCTCCGGGTGGAAGATCAAGAACCCTGAATGTGGAAGGTGAGGATTTATTTAAAGGGAAAGGAATTTCTTATTGTGCAACCTGCGATGGCGATTTTTTTACTGATAAGGAAATAGTTGTGGTTGGTGGTGGGAATTCAGCATTTGAAGAAAGCGTTTCATTATGCAAATATGTTTCTAAAGCAACAATTGTTCATCAGTTTGATCATTTTCAGGCTTTTCAGTATGCTGTGGATGAAGCCGGTAATCACGAAAAAATTAATTTTATAATGGAATCAGGTATTGTCGCCTTTCATGGCAATGACAAACTTGAAAGTGTTGATATTAAAAACCTGAAAACTGGCGAAATCAATAATCACAAAACAGATGGTGTTTTCATTTTCATAGGTTATGTCCCCAATACTGAATTTTTAACAGACAAGATAAAAATGAATCAATGGGGTGAGATTCTTGTAGATAATAATATGTCTACCAATATTGAAGGCGTTTATGCAGCAGGAGACGCCATTGCAAAACGATACAGGCAGATTACAACTTCCGTAGGTGAAGCAACAATTGCCGCAATGGCAGTTTCAGAATATTTGCATAAAAGAAAATCTGATATTTAACAAATTTTATTTAATCAATACCCTATAAATCAATAAGATGAACACAACTCTAATTTTACTAAGCTCAGGATTTGTAATTTTTTTCATTTACTTATATTATAACTATAATAAGAGGCAGTATACACCCATTGAAACTGAAAATGATAAAATCATACATCTGAATGTTACTAATTTCCAGAAAGAAATCAACAAAGGCATTGTATTGGTTGATTTTTGGGCTGAATGGTGTATGCCTTGTAAAACACAAGACCCTATTTTAAATGATATTGCCGGTAAAATCAATGAAGAAGCCCGAATTGGTAAATTGAATGTAGATGATTGTCAGATACTTGCTACTAAATTTGATATACGAACAATTCCAACTTTGATTCTCTTTAAAGATGGTAAAGAAATTGACCGTTTTACAGGTGTAATGCAAAAAGAATTTTTGTGGGAACAATTAAATCAAAATAATTAATTCATTAAATTAAAAAAATCATGAAAAAAAACATGGGAAATATTGACAGAATTATCAGGATATTGGTAGCTGTTGTTGTTGCAATTTTGTATTTTACGAATGTAATTTCAGGAACATTCGCAATTATTTTATTTATCATTTCTGCCGTTTTTATACTTACAGCACTAATGGGATTTTGTCCATTATATTTGCCCTTAGGGATAAAAACAATTAAAAAAAGAAGCTAAGAATGAAATATATACTATCCACTTTTTTACTTTTCTTAAGTTATTCTCTTTTTGCTCAATCTTATACAATTAGTGGGTATATCACAGATAAAAAAAACGGAGAAACGCTAATAGGAGCCAGTGTTGTTAATAAAGCCAACAAACAGGTTGGTGTTACAGCCAATACCTATGGTTATTATTCTTTAACTTTAGCTAAGGGAAGTTATGAGTTGCTATTTTCATATATTGGATATCAGGAGCAGCTTATTAAAGTTGACCTGACTGAAAGCAAAAAGCTCAATGTAATCATGACAGGAAATAGTCTCCAACTTAATGAAGTCGTAATATCATCAACCAGAGATAATAGCCGTATTACGCAATCACAAATGGGAATGGAGAAACTGAATATTATTACAATCAGTAAACTCCCTGTAATTTTTGGAGAAAAAGATATATTGAAAACCTTGCAATTATTACCCGGTGTAAAATCGGCAGGTGAAGGACAAAGCGGATTTACCGTTCGGGGAGGTAGTATTGATCAAAATCTTATTTTGTTGGATGATGCACCTGTTTACAATGCCTCGCATTTAATGGGTTTCTTTTCGACATTTAATTCTGATGCTATAAAAGAGGTAACACTTTACAAAGGAACTGCACCGGCTCAGTTTGGGGGCCGGATTTCATCAGTTGTTGATTTAAAAATGAATGATGGAAACAATCAGAGTTTTGGTGCCAATGGAAGCATAGGTTTAATTTCTTCTAAACTGAATGTTGAAGGTCCCATCCAAAAAGGTAAATCTTCTTTTCTGATTTCAGGAAGAAGAACTTATGCTGATATTTTTCTTAAATTATCTGATCAATTTAAAGATAATCAACTGTATTTCTATGATTTAAATACTAAATTCAATTATCGTTTTTCTGATAAGGACCAGATATTCGTTTCCGGATATTTTGGCAGAGATGTTTTGTCTTTAAATAACAGATTTGCAATAGACTGGGGTAATTCAACAGCAACTATCAGATATAATCATTTATTTAATGATAAACTTTTTTCAAATACATCATTGATTTATAGCAATTATGACTATAATATCAATCTGTTAAATAATGCCAATCCATTTTCAATACTTTCCAGGGTAAGAGACTGGAATGTTAAACAGGAAATTCAGTATTTTTTTAATAATAACAATGAATGGAGGATAGGTTATAATGTAATTTATCATACAGTTATACCAGGGAAAATTACAGATGCTACAAGCACTGAAAATCTTTCTGATATAAGGAACGGACTGGAATCCGCTTTATATATTTCAAATGAAAGGCAATTGTCCGAAAAAATAAAATTAAGCTATGGCCTCAGATTGTCTGATTTTACGGTACTGGGTGGTAGTAATTATTATGTATTAGATAATCAAAAAAATATAATTGATACGATTAATCAAAGTTCACCAGTAAAAAACTATGTCAACCTTGAACCCCGGCTTTCGATGAATTATATTATTGAAAATAGTAATTCGCTTAAAATCGCATACAGCCGCAATACACAAAACTTACATCTTATTAATAATTCTGTTACAACAAGTCCAACAGATAAATGGGTAATGAATACAAATATCATAAAACCCGAAATCGGCGATCAGGTTTCTTTAGGTTATTTCCATAATTTCAAAGAAAATACATTTGAATTTAGTGTTGAAACCTATTACAAATGGATGCAAAATCAGGTTGACTATAAAGATGCTGCAGATGAACGTAACCGTGTAATTGAAACACAGTTATTGTTCGGAAAAGGCAGAGCTTATGGTGTTGAGTTCCTGCTGAAAAAAAATAAAGGAAAATTAACCGGTTGGATAGGATATACATTATCGCGCACTGAAAAACAGATTGATGGAATTAATAATAACGGATGGTATCCTTCCAGACAAGACCGCACCCATGATATTTCAATTGTTGTAATGTATGATATTAGTAAGCGACTGAATGTTTCTGCGATATGGGTATATCAGACAGGAAATGCAGTTACTTTCCCTAGTGGAAAATATGAAATTGCCGGACAAACATCCTGGCTGTATACAAGCAGGAATGGATACAGAATGCCTGACTATCATCGCTTAGATTTGGGTCTTACCTATAAATTTAAAGAAAGAAAGCACTTTAATTCTGAATTATCATTTAGTCTGTATAATGCTTATGGTTGGGAAAATGCTTATGTTATAGATTTTGAACAAAGTGCAAGCGATCCTAATAAAACAGTAGCTGTTCAAACTACATTGTTCAGATGGGTACCTTCAATTTCGTGGAATTTTAAATTTTAACAAAATGAATAAATATATAATAATATTATCAGCTGCAATTTTATTGATTTCTTGTAAAAAGGAAATAGAAATTAACCTTAACAAAAGCAATCCTAGAATTGTAATTGAAGGAAACTTAAGTAATTTGTCAGGAGAATGTAGTGTTAAAATAACAAAAACTATAAATTTTGACGAAACTATTCCAAATCCAGCTGTTAGCGGGGCATTTGTTACAATTATCGATTTGAATACCAATAAAACAGATACTTTGACAGAAACTAAACCCGGAATTTACACCAATGATAGTTTAAAAGGTATATCAGGGCAAACATACACTATGCATGTTAAAATTAACACTGAAACTTATAGTGCAAGTTCAACAATACCTCAGATTGTTAATCTGGAATATATTCAACTAATTGATAGTAACTCAAGCGGAACCAGCCATGGTGGCCCATTTGGTGGCGGAACAGGAAGTAATAGTATAGTGAGAATGACTCCTGTATATACAGATCCGGCTAATGTTGCTAATTTTTTCCAGTTTGTTGTTACCAGAAACGATACCATACAAAAAGATATTTTTATTCAAAGTGATTTCGGATTTAACGGATTGGTATCGAACCGACCGCTTAGAGTTAAAGCGACTAAAAATGATATTGTAAAAGTGGATATGCAATGCATAGATGAAGCTGTATATAATTATTTTTTTGGTCTTAATCTTAATATTAACCAATCAAGTGCTACGCCAGCAAACCCTGTTTCTAATATTAGCAATAATGCTTTAGGCTATTTTAAAGCCCATACTTCATCAACAAAAACAATAATTATCAAATAACAAGCTTAATGAGAATTCAATCTGGAAATAAAATTTTAAAATTACTTGTTGATAAAAGAATTGCAATATTGGCAATTTCAGGAATTGCTCTATATTTTGCCATTTCTCAATATCACATTTCGCTTTGGTATATTGTGCTTGCAGGCATTTTACTTGGTTTTATTTTTGGTAAAGTTTTTTGCCGTTGGTTGTGCCCTATGGGATTGATTATGGAAATTCTTATGAGTATGAATGCTGATGGAAAAATAAAGCAAATGTATCAATATCATAAATTAGGATGTCCAATAGCATGGGTCTCCGGTTGGTTGAATAAGTTCTCATTTTTCAGAATAAAACTCAACACCGACAGTTGCCTGAATTGTGGTGCCTGCGATAAGAAATGTTATATAGTTGCAATGGAACCGGCAAAATACAGTTTGTATAAACCTAAAACTGAAAAACCGGGAGATAGTTATACTTGTTCAAAATGCCTGGAATGTGTTGCCGTTTGTCCAAACGGTAGTTTAACCTATAAAGTTTAATTAATAAAATAATAAAAAACAATAAAATGAAAAATAGTAAATCCATTTTCTTAAGCATGTTATCTATATTGATATTCATTGGATTAAATTCGTATGCACAGAATTTAAGTCCGGTTGATTTTCAGAAAAAGATGAATGAACTGCCCAAAGCTCCGGTTGTTGATGTCCGAACTCCGAATGAGTTTAATCAAAGTCATATAAAGAATGCAATTAATATCAATATTAATGATAATAATTTCACGAATCTTATAAATAAACTGGACAGGAATAAAGCTGTTTTTGTTTATTGTTTAAGTGGAAGCAGAAGCGCATATGCTGCTAAGTTAATGCAATCAAAGGGTTTTAAAGTTATTTATGATCTTTCTGGTGGAATGATGAAGTGGCGTGCTGCTGCATTACCCGAAACAACTTCCACAACTGCTGCAAAAGATGAAATGAGTCAGTCCCAGTTCAAAAGCTTACTAAATAAAGATAAATTGGTTTTAGTTGATTTTTTTGCCGAATGGTGTGGCCCATGCAAAGTAATGGCTCCGGTTTTGAAAGAAATTGCTGATGAAATGAGGGATAAAGTGAAGGTAATTAAGATAGATGTTGAGCAAAACAAGGAAATAGCAGCAACTTATAAAATTAAAAGTGTGCCTACAATTATGATACTTAAAAATACTAAAGTCTTATACAAAAAAACAGGAGCACACTCAAAAGCTCAGTTAATAGAGCTATTAAAAGAAAATCTTTAAAAATATGGAACAAAAAGCATTATATAATGATTCTGATATTGAAATTATGAAAATAGCTGAAAATGCACTGGCTATGGGTGAAAATAGAATTGTAGAAATCAGAAATTATGCTAAATTATCAGGGCTTAAAAGAATAGGAATTGCTAATTGTATCTCCTTACAAAAAGAGACGAATTATTTAAAAGAAATACTAACAGAAGATTTTGATGTTTATACCGTTGATTGCAGATGTGGTAAATTACCAGCAAATGAGTATTTAGGTGAAGAAGTTAAAGGTGTAATGTGCAATCCTGCTGGTCAGGCTCAGTATTTAGAAGAAAATAAAACAGAACTTAATATCGTTATGGGCTTATGTATTGGTCACGATATAGTTTTTGCTTCCAAATCAAAAGCACCATCAACTACTTTAATTGTAAAAGACAGAAAGCATAAATTCAATCCGATTGAAATTTTTAACAACTAATAAATAACTGAAACCAAGGCATAATTGCATTTTTGAAAAGTCAAATTTAACATTTTTATTCTAATAAGTTAAGCATCATCATCTGAATGTTATAAATTCATAATTTAACAAATCACCAAACCGTCAAATCCAAAAATCACTAAATATTTACTACCTTTGCAGCCGTTTTTGAAAAACCATCCGATGCCCGATAACGACGCAAAAAAGCTTGAAATATACGGTGCGAGAGCACATAACCTGAAGAACATTGATGTCAGCATTCCACGCGACAAACTGGTTGTTATTACCGGTTTGAGCGGTAGCGGTAAATCATCACTGGCTTTTGATACCATATATGCCGAAGGACAGAGGCGTTACATGGAAACTTTTTCGGCTTACGCCCGTCAGTTTATCGGCAATCTTGAACGCCCTGATGTGGATGAAATCACCGGCTTAAGTCCCGTTATTTCCATCGAACAAAAGACTACCGGCAAGAATCCTCGTTCTACAGTAGGTACCATTACTGAGATTTATGATTTTCTGCGTTTGTTGTATGCCCGCGTGGCTGATGCCTATTCTTACCTTAGCGGTGAAAAAATGGTGCGCTATACAGAAACACAGATTATTGAAGCTATAAAAGAACGGTTTTCCAATAAAGGAATCAGCATATTAGCCCCTTTGGTAAAGGGCCGCAAAGGACATTACCGTGATTTGTTCGAACAAATCCGCAAACAGGGATTTCTGAAAGTCCGCATTGATGGTGAAATTAAGGAAATCAGCTTTGGTATGCAGCTGGACCGTTACAAAATCCATGATATTGAAGTTGTAATTGACAGGATTAAAGTTGATGAAGATGCTACGCAGCGCATTACACAAGCGGTTCAGCTGGCATTGCGTCATGGTAAAGGCATGCTGATGGTGATTGAAAATGATGGTAGCGAAGTTCGCCATTACAGCAGGCTATTGATGTGCCCGCATACCGGTATTGCATACAGTGAGCCTGAACCCAATTCATTTTCTTTCAATTCGCCTTATGGCGCCTGCCCGCATTGCAATGGACTGGGTGAAATAGCTGAAATGGATTTCAATAAAATCATTCCGGATAAGAAAAAATCTATCAATCAGGGTGGGATAATACCTATAGGTGCCCATAAAACCAGCTGGATATTCAAACAACTCGAAGCCATTGCCGAAAAACACAAGTTCAGTCTTGATGCTCCTATTGAAGAAATTCCTGAAGAAGCCATGAATAATATTTTATATGGTTCGGATGAAGTGTTGAAGGTAAAAAACGATTATTTAGGAATAACCACATCTTATGCTATCACATTTGAAGGAGTTATCAATTTTATATCCAATCAGAATACAGACAGTGCTCCGCAGGGCATTAAAAAATGGGCCGGTAATTTTATGAATAAAATTCCTTGTCCTGAATGTCACGGCAGCCGCTTAAAAAAGGAATCCCTGCATTTTAAGATTGGCGATAATAACATTGCTGAACTCTCCAACATGGATATGATAGTGCTCAGGGAATGGTTTGAAAACATCAATGATAAACTGGATGAGCGGAAACAAAGCATTGCTTATGAAATTGTAAGGGAAATACAAACCCGCATTAGTTTTTTACTGGATGTTGGTATTGATTATCTTACGTTGAACCGTCCGTCAAAGAGTTTATCCGGCGGAGAATCACAACGCATCCGGCTGGCAACACAAATAGGTTCAAAACTGGTAGGTGTGCTTTATATACTGGACGAACCGAGCATAGGTCTGCATCAGCGGGATAATCTGCGTTTGATTAAAGCCCTGAAGGATTTGCGTGATATCGGAAATTCGGTTATTGTGGTTGAACATGATAAAGAAATGATATTAAATGCCGATTATGTTATAGATATCGGCCCGGGAGCAGGCATACATGGCGGGAGAATAGTTGCAGCAGGCAAGCCGGATGAGATGAAACATTGTCATACCATTACCTGTGATTATTTGCAGGGGATAAAAGAAATAAAAGTTCCGCACAAACGCCGTGAGCCAAATGGCGAATTTCTGGTTTTAAAAGGGGCAACAGGAAACAATCTTAAGAATGTTAATCTTAAATTACCTTTGGGTATCTTCATTTGTGTAACCGGTGTCTCGGGAAGCGGTAAGTCCAGTCTGATAAATGAAACTTTGCATCCGATATTAAGCAGGCATTTCTACCGTTCTGACAAACATCCTTTGTCCTATAAAGGATTTGAAGGCATTAAGCATATTGACAAAGTCATAGAGATTGACCAGTCGCCCATTGGAAGAACACCGCGTTCCAATCCTGCTACCTATGTAGGTGTTTTTGATGAAATCCGTAAATTGTTTGCAGCCTTGCCAGATGCTAAAATCAGGGGCTACCTTCCAGGACGTTTTTCGTTTAATGTAAAGGGCGGAAGATGTGAAACCTGTGGTGGTGCCGGTTTGCGTACCATAGAAATGAATTTTCTGCCTGATGTTTACGTCCCCTGCGAAAGTTGTGGTGGTAAACGTTATAACCGCGAAACACTTGAAATCAGATTCAAGGGTAAATCCATCAATGATGTATTGAATATGGATATTGACCAGGCCGTCGAGTTTTTTGAAAATATCCCTTCCATACTTATAAAGATTAAAACATTAAGAGATGTTGGTCTTGGCTATATCACGCTGGGACAGCAATCCACCACACTTTCGGGTGGCGAGGCACAGCGTATCAAACTGGCTACCGAATTATCAAAGAAAGATACAGGAAAAACCCTTTATATACTTGATGAACCAACTACCGGCCTTCATTTTGAGGACATACGCGTATTGCTTGAAGTGCTGAATAAACTGGTTGAAAAAGGCAATACCGTTTTGGTAATTGAACATAATCTGGATGTAATAAAAGTAGCTGACCACATTATTGATATTGGTCCCGAAGGCGGACAGAAAGGCGGCATTATCATAGCTGAAGGTACACCCGAAGAAATCTGCAAACAAAATATCGGTTATACAGCTGAATACCTGAAAGAAGTACTGTAATATTTTTTATCCGGAAATCTCAGATTCAATTTATTTTATTTAACTTCGTAGTCTAAAACTGCTAAAACTAACTCATTATTAACTCAGGAGACTATGAAAAAGATATTTTTCCTTTGCCTTTTATTCCTTCCATTAACAGCTTTTCTACAGGAAAATAAACCGTTACAGGATTTTGATGAAGAAGTGCGTGGCCGTAATGGTTTGCGCATCATGTTTTATAATCTGGAAAACTTCTATGATACGCATAACGACAGTATTGCCAATGATGATGATTTTACAGCTTTCGGAATGAAACACTGGGGCAGGGAAAAGTACAACTGCAAATTAAATCATATTTATAAGGTAATTGCAAGTATCGGTGGATGGGAACCACCTGAAATCATTGGAGTTTGTGAGGTGGAAAACAAATGGGTGGTGAGCGAACTGGCTGCAGGTACTCCGCTGCGTAAATTCAATTACAGATACATACATTACGATTCGCCCGACCCACGGGGAATTGATGTGGCCATGCTCTATCGGCCCGATAAATTTAAACCCGTCTTTCATCAACCTTTACGTATTATTTTCCCTTTTGATACGGCAGCCAGAACCCGGGATGTCTTATATGTAAAGGGCCTTACGGCAAGCAAAGATACTTTGCATTTATTCGTCAACCATTTCCCTTCCAAATTTGGCGGAGCCATGATAACGATTTCCAAAAGAAATTATGTGGCAAGATTTTTATGGACCAAAGTGGACAGTATTTTAGCTGTAAATCCTGATGCCAACATTGTAATTATGGGCGATTTTAATGATGAACCCACGGATGAAAGCATATTGCAATACCTGAAATCCAAATGTGATACCAATGAACTGACAGGCGCTGATTTATATAATTTAATGTGTAAACTGAAAGCTGAAGAAAAAATTGGTACCAATAAATTCCGCGAACAATGGAGCCTCATTGACCAGATGATAGTTTCGACTGCATTGGTGAAAAACAGTAAAAGCTGGCATGTAAAAAATATGCGTGCTTTTATTTACAAAGCAGATTTTTTACTTCAGCCTGACGAAACCTATATGGGTGTGAAAACATTCAGAACCTATACCGGTCCGAGATATACCGGCGGTTTCAGCGACCATCTACCGGTTTATATGGATCTGGAGAAAGGAGAAAATTAGAAATTAGAAGGCAGAAATTAGAAGTTAGAATTTAATCGTTATACTGAGAGGCAGGTATTTTTATTTACTTTACTCAATAAAAAGCTCAAACGCTGAAAATTAACATATTATCGAATCAGCACATCAACAAATTAATTATTTCACTAATTTTGAAATAAATTTAAAGTAAATTAACCAACCATTCGTCTACTTAATTATATGGACGAATTAACAGCAATCCCGATGGCTCAGTTTCAGCAACGCATACAATACGCTGTAAAAGATTACGGTAGCTCATTATTTAAGTTTATCCGCTCGAGGGTAAGCAGCAATGAGGATGCCGAAGATATATTACAGGATGTATGGTATAAGCTGATGAGCGTTATGGACACAGAACCTATTGAACAGCTCAGTGCCTGGTTGTATAAGGTAAGCCGGAATACCATTTTGGACAGAAAAAGAAAACAGAAAACTCTTGCGCTCGAAGATTTTATCTATGAGAACGAGGACGGAGAACTGCATTACCCTGATAATTTACTCACAGACCACATCAATCCTCATTTGCTTGTGGAAAATGAGAATTTCAGGGAGAAATTTTTTGCTGCCCTTGCCGAATTGCCCGATAAACAACGTGAAGTATATGTCAAGCACGAGCTCGATGATATAAGTCTGCAGGAAATAGCCGACAGCAGCGGTGAGAGTATTAAAACGATCATATCACGCAAGCATTATGCAGTGGTGCACCTTCGCAAAAGGCTTGAAGAATTGTATAAAGATTAATAATTTAAAATTTAAAGAAATGAAATGTTGTGGAAATGAAAGAGGTAAAGCCCACCGTGGCTGGAAAATAGTATTTATTCCAATGGCAGTGGCAGCCGGTATTTTTGTATTTGGTACAATCGTTATGTATTTATGGAATAATGTTTTGCATGCTGTTACAGGCGTTGGCATAGTAAGTTTCTGGCAAGCGCTGGGCATACTGATACTTGCCAAAATACTCTTTGGTGGCTTTAATGGTATGCATAAGCATCATAAATGCCATAGCGAAATGCATGATATGCATCATAAATGGATGAAACTGAGCCCCGAAGAAAGAGAAAAACTCAAAGCTGAATGGGAAAGCAGGGAATGCTAAACTTCCAGAAGTGAGTACTTAAAGTACTTAAATCACATAAAGTGCATGACAATTAAAGGTATCTGATGAGATGCTTCCTTCGTCAGCATGACAAAAAAAGGACAACTGTTCGTATTGTCATGCTGAACGAAAGTGAAGCATCTCTTTTTCTTAATGAAATTTGCTGGTATTATCACAAAATAATCTATAATCTTTATAACTTTACAAACTTTATAAACCTTATGAACTCAAAACCCATGAAAAAACCTTCGCTCATCATCTTTCTCATCACTATCATCCTCCTCACTGCCTGCCATCAAAAGCCAAAGGAAAAACCAGCAGAAACTATTGCCCCAAAGCAAGAGCAGGAAAATGCATTTAAAAAACAGGGTGATTTAAATTTTATCAGTGCTGAAAATAAGCTCTTAGTAAGCATTGCCATTGAAATAGCCAAAGATGAATTTTCCCGTGAAAAAGGGCTGATGTACCGCAGAAATATGGAAGAATTACAGGGGATGTTGTTTGTGTTTGATGATGCTGCACCACGTAATTTCTGGATGAAGAATACTTATATTTCTTTGGATATCATTTATGTTGGAGCCGATAAAAAAATTGTTTCCATACAGAAATCAGCTATTCCCTTATCTGAAGAATCATTGCCATCCAATAAGGATGCTATGTATGTAGTTGAGGTAAATGCCGGCTTTTGTGATAAATATACTATTAAAGCAGGGGATAAGGTCAGTTTTTAAATCTTCTTTGCCTTGTATTCCAATTTCAGGAGGATTTCCAGTACTTTATCCCTGAAATCGCCCTGTATCAGTATTTCTCCGTCTTTGGCCGTACCACCTACGCCGCATTTGGTTTTGAGCATTTTGCCCAAGTCAGATAAATCATCATCGCTTCCTGTAAAGCCGGTAACTAAGGTAACTTTTTTACCGCCTCTTTGCTTTTTATCCAGCAATATCTTTAAATTCTGCTGTCGTGGTGGCAGAGTTTCCTGAACATCTTCAGCATCAAACTGATATTGAAAATCGGGGTTGGTAGAATAAACTATGCCAATTGGTTTGTCTTTTTTTGCCATAACTTAAGGAATGATTACGTTTAACGCTAAATGATTTACTTTAATATGAAGATCTTTTGCAATCTTAACAGGGTCACCGTCAATATTTACCACTTTGTTTCTTTTTCTTGTAATAAAAACTTCATCCGTTTTAATGATTTCAAGGTATTTGGTCTTATAAAGCTGTTTTAAAAACAGCAGCTGTACAAAGAAAAACATTTTATAAACCGGAATTTTTTTAACGATGCAAACATCAACCAAGCCGTCTTCAATACTGGCATGTGGGGCAATAGATGTATTATAGCCAAACTGGTCGGAATTGGCAAAAACTACCATCAAAGCACGACGGGTAATTATTTCTCCATTGATGGTAAGTTCATATTTACGGGGACGGTACATCCTGTATTCTTTGGTGGCAATAGTAAGATAAGACCAGAAACCTCTCTTATGGTATTTCGCAAAACGTTTGGCTACCAACGCATCAAAACCTATACCGGCAATGCTCACAAAAACGATTTCATTAACATTTACTGTGTCAATGGCAATTGTATTTGCTTTATTAATCACTTCTATCGCCTCTTTTATCTGAAAAGGAATTTTCAGAAATCTTGCCAGACCATTGCCTGAACCTAATGGAATAATTCCTAATTTCACCTTGCTTCCTTTGAGCCCGTTTACCACTTCATTTATAGAGCCGTCGCCTCCTACGGCAACAATAATATCTGCTCCATTTTCAACATGCTGTTTTGAAAGTTCAATAGCATGTTTGGCAAATTCGGTATAGGCAATCTGATAATTATATTTCTCCTTATCAAGATACATAATAATCTGATTGCCAATATTTTCTTTTTTGACTATACCCGATATCGGGTTAATGATAAAAACAATCTTTTGCTTTTCCAAGCTTTTTATATTTTTTAATTTTTAATTCTAATTTCTGCCTTCAAACAGCATCTTATTATTAATCAGACTATTATTGTACTGTTGTATCAGTGCTTTCAAAAATACTTCCATTTCTTTTTTTTCTTTAACTTCAGTATTTATAAGGTTGTGTTGTAATAATGAATCCTGTGAAATCTGGTAAAGACTTACAAATTTTTCTCCATCAAATTTCAACGCATAATTGTCTTTTATCAACTGATATTCTTCATTAAGATAGCTTATGTTAAAATGTGGTTTTGAAGTATCAAAAACGGAAGTGCCAAAAGCGAAATAAGGTTTATCAAAGTTCAGAAAATCGAGTATCGATGGCATAATATCTATCTGCTGGCCAATCTGCTGGTGATTAATATTTAAACTTCCGTTGGGTAAATAAAATAAAATAGGAATTGCATACATACCAATATTGTTTTTATAATATTCCAGGTCAGCTTCTGAAGTATGGTCAGCAGTAATTACAAATAAAGTACTGTCGTACCAGGGCATTTTGCTTGCGGTTTCAAAGAATTTTTGCAATGAATAATCAGCATACATGATGCTTTCCTGTATATCGAGCTTTCCTTTTCTGAACTTTCCTTTATATTTATCGGGTACTTTATACGGATGATGTGAAGATAGTGTAAAAACAGCTGAAAGAAATGGCTGAGTTGTCAGATTTAACTGCTTTGCATAGTTTTGCAGAAAAGGCTCATCCCATATTCCCCATTTGCCGTCATAATCCGTTTCATTGTTATACTGGCTGCGGCCATAATAAGTGCCGAAACCTGCTATTTTAGTAAATGATTCAAAACCCATGGTTCCATTACTCCCGCCATGATAAAATGAAGTATTGTATCCTTTGGTTTTCAGCAAACTGGCCAGACTGTTTATTTTATTACCGGCGTACAACGACGTAATGTATGATTCATTCATCAGGGTTGGAATTCCGGCTAATATAGCAGGAATGCCTTCGATAGAACGTTTTCCGTTAGCGAAACCTTTGATATAAGCTCCTTTATGCATTAAAGAATCCAAAAAAGGTGTAAAACCTGTATAGCCCTTAATATGATTTAAAGCACCAATATGTTCCTGAGAAAAACTTTCTAGAATTATGATTACTACATTAAGTTTTCTGAATGATGCTTTATTTTCATGAGGTAACTGTAGGGGTATGTAGATATCATTAAGCTTGCTGCTGTCTGATATGTAAACTTTATTGTTTAATACAGGCAATCCAATCGTTTTAAATATAGTGAAGGGTGAATTTAATACTAAAGGCAGATTTTTGTTTTCGGCATAGTTGCTGGCATTTATTATATCTATAGGTTTAAGTTGAAAACCACCCCTTATTCCAACAATTGTAATAAATAATGAAATTACAAACAGGGTTAATTGTTTAAAGAATATTTTAAAACTACCAATTTTTGTTTCTTTTAACTTTATATTACTGATTACTTTAATAAAGATAACAACGAAAATTATCAATAATAATGCGATATACCAATAATCGACAATAAATTGAGGTAATAATTTGCCAAAGTCACCGCCAACACTTAAAAAATTAAATATATCACCGGTTAATCGCTTTGCTGTAAACCTGAAATATATACTATCCGCAAAATTTGTAAATAATGCTAAACTATTAGTTATATAAAATAGCATTAATACTGTTTTTTGATACCAGTTTTTAAACCGGATATTTAATGGAATTAATTGAAGTAAAATGTAAACAGCATTTAGCATAAATATTCCGGATAAATCAAAGCGTATACCTCCGATAAAAATCATAAATATTCCATGAAATTCTATTCCACTGAAATATTTGAGATTAGCAAAATAAAAAACTAATCTCGTCAGCGTAAACAGGAATAATACAATTAATAGATGTAAGGATACAGCCAAATATGCATTTAAGCATTTTTTTCTTAAAAAAAATTGGAAGTATTTGCTCATAGAATGCAAAAATACAAAATACAGTTCAATTAATTGTCATTTTTCAGAATGCTAATTTTTATTGTATTATCAATACTTACAGTCAGTTAATGATGTTTATCAACAGCGAACTGTTTAAAAAAAAAGAAAAAAAAGTTTTTATTTTAAAAAATTTATTTACTTTTGCATCAAATTTTAATAATAGTAAAGACAAATGAAAAAAGTATTATCTGTAATCGCAGTTGCTGGAATGTTAGCATTCGTAGCTTGCGGACCAAGCGCAGAAGAAAAAGCTGCAGCTGAGAAAAAAATCCAAGATTCTTTAGCACAAGTTGATCAACAAAGAGTTAATGATTCATTAGCTGCTGCTGAACAAGTTGTAAAAGATTCATTAGCAAAAGTTGAAGCAAAAAGAATTGAAGATTCAATTGCTGCTGCTACTGCAACTGCTGCTAAACCAGCTAAAAAAGGTGCTAAAAAAGCAAAATAATTCTTTTTTAGTAAATAACAAAAAAGGGAAAATATTTCTATTTTCCCTTTTTTGTTATTTATATTCATTTTATTTGTAGTTTTGCTCGTTAATTAATTAATCAATAACTTAATATTATTAAAATGAAAAAATTATTCGGATTATTATTTGTTGCAGGGATTTTAGCAATTTCTGCTTGTGGTTCAGGCGCAAAAGATGAAGCAAAAAAAACAGATTCATTAGCTACTCCTGCTGTTGATACAACAGCTCATGTTGCTGATACAGCTGCTGCTCCTGTAAAATAATTCTGTTAACCAGATAAAAAAGAGAGAGGTAAACCATTACCTCTCTTTTTTTTTGTTTTTTTTTGAATTACCACTTTAGATTGCCATAAAAAAATTAATTTTGGCATATAATATAAATATCTGTTTTATGGAATTTAGCAGCGAAAATATAGCCTTATCCGGGAATAAAGGTAAAGGAATTCGTTCAGATTGCTTTGTAAGTCTGGAAATTACAAAATCGGGCGGTTTGGAAATTGAAATTCAGAGCAAAGTAAATGTTTTTTATGGTAATGCTAACAGAAGTCTGGCTTTGCATATTTTGCAATTTTTTGAAATAAAAAATGCTAAACTATTAATTGAAGATACAGGTGCTATCGAAAGCGTACTGGCTGCCCGTATAGAAGCTGCAATAAAAATGCTTGTAAATTCAGATAAATCTTATTTACCTGCCATGCTTGCAGCTAATAATTACACAACAACTAAAGAAAGAAACAGATTTTCCAGACTTTATTTACCCGGTAATTCACCAAGTTTAATGTTAAATGCTGGAATTCATCAACCAAATGGAATTATACTGGATTTAGAAGATGCTGTGGCTGTTGATAAAAAATTTGAAGCAAGATTTCTGGTAAGAAATGCCCTTAGAGCTATTGATTTTTACGGAGCTGAACGCATGGTCCGCATAAATCAGATTCCTAAAGGAATTGAAGACCTTGATTATATTGTTCCCCATAATGTGAATTTAATTTTAGTCCCTAAATGTGAAGAAACCGGACAGATTCTGGTTTTAAACAATCGTATCAACGAACTGAAGAAATTGCACAACATCAGCAATGAAATCTGGCTGATGCCAATTATTGAAAGTGCCAAAGGCGTTATGAATGCTTACCAGATAGCTTTATCAGCTTCAAATATCGTATCAATGGCAATCGGACTGGAAGATTATACTGCTGATTTAGGCTGCAGACGTACCAACGAAGCAACAGAATCATTCTTTGCCCGTTCGGTAGTGGTAAATGCCTGTCGAGCTGCAGGAATTCAGCCAATCGACTCAGTTTTTTCGGATATAGCTGATATGGATGCTTTAAAAGAAAATGTATTAAAATCAAAAGTACTGGGTTTTGACGGTATGGGCTGTATTCATCCACGTCAAATAAAAGTGATACACGAATATTTTTCACCGGATATTGCTGAAATAGAAAAAGCAAAGAAAATTGTACTGGCTTTTGATGATGCCACTGCTAAGGGATTGGGTGTTGTTTCATTAGGAACAAAGATGATTGACCCTCCTGTAGTGAAAAGAGCAATTAAAACAATAGATCTTGCAATAAATATGGGAAAATTAGCTAAAGACTGGAGGATGGAAGCATGAAAAAATATGATAAACTACAAAAAAATGCTTTAGGGCGCATTGTTCCTGGAGAAGTGAATGGTCAAAAGGTTTATCCTTATATGGGAATTGGAAAACACCGTCCCAGTGGAAGAAAATATGCAACACCTATTGTCAGCAGTGCTGATTTTCCTGCTGATGGCAATAAACTGATTCCAAACTTAAAAGAAGCGTTGATAAAATCAGGATTGAAGGATGGAATGACAATTTCAACCCACCATCATTTCAGAAATGGAGATTTAGTAGCTGACCAGATTTTTGACATTGCTAAGGAAATGGGTATTAAAAACCTTGTTTGGTTCCCATCTGCATCCTTCGAATGCCATTCAACCTTAATAAAATACCTTGAAGATGGTACTATTCATCATATCGAGGGAAGTATGAACGGTGCTTTGGGCAGATTTACTACCGAAGGCAAAATGGCCGGTATTGGCGTGCTACGTTCTCATGGTGGCCGTTATCAGGCTATTCAGGATGGCGAAGTACATATTGATATTGCTGTAATTGCAGCGCCAACTGCTGACCCATTCGGAAATGCAACCGGTGACAGAGGTCCTGCCGCATGCGGATTACTGGGCTTTGCACTGGGTGATTCCCAATATGCCGATAAAGTTATTATTGTAACTGATAATTTAATTCCGTTTCCCTGTATTCCATGGCAGATTCAGGGAAATTATGTTGATTATGTCGTTCAATTGGAAAAAATCGGCATTCCTGAAAAAATTGTTTCCGGAACCACTGAAATTACTAAAAGTCCTGACCGTTTGTTATTGGCTGAATGGACAGCTCAATTCTGCGATGAAGCAGGAATTATCAAGGATGGTTTCTCATTTCAGGCTGGTGCCGGTGGCACTGCATTATCCATAGGAATCTATTTTGCTGAAATTCTTAAAGCCCGTGGCATGAAATCGCGTTGGGCCCGTGGCGGAAGTAATAAGTATCTGGTTAAAATGCTGGAAGATGGTCTGCTGGAATATATTCTCGATGGACAAACCTTTGATCTGGAAGGTGTGCGTTCCATGCGCGAAAATGAAGGTCATGTAAATACAAGTCCGTTTACAAGTTATAATTATCATGGCAAGGGCAATTTTGCATCTATGGTTGATGTTGTTATTTTGGGTGCTACTGAAGTGGATGTAAACTTCAATGCCAATGTGGTTTCACATTCCGATGGCTATCTGCTTCATGGAATCGGTGGCTGGCAAAATTGTTTGTTTGCCAAATGCACCATTCTTCCTGTACCTTTGTTCAGAGACAGAATCCCGATCATTGTTGATGAAGTAACTACTATTTGTGGTCCCGGTGAGTTGATTGATGTAATTGTTACCGAAAGAGGTATTGCTATTAATCCAAGAAGAAAAGACTTAATAGAATTAATGAAAGATTCAAAATTACCAATCAAAACCATTGAGGAGCTTAAGGAAGAAGCAGAAAGAATTTGTGGAAAACCGGAAAAGCCAAAACTGACTGATGAAATTGTTGCGATTATAAAATGGGTTGATGGAACCGTTATTGACGCAGTAAGGAAAATAGAAAAGTAGATTATTAATTTATCACTATTTAACGACTAAACTATTTGGACTAAAGTCCTTCATACAGTTACATTCATTAGCCCCAAACTTAACATGGGCTTTAACACAAATATTAATTGATTTACTCGGGAAATAGTTATTTTTATGATAACTTCATGGCTGTTTTTATCTTATCTTTTTCAAGATAAACAGCAATACTGAGATAGAATAAAACAAATATTGAGTTTATACTGAATTTCAGCATTTTGCTGTCAATATTCATGGCAAGGCTTATAAAGTAAAGTAATAAGGCTAAACCTACATATATGCCTATCTTCTTTAAATCGTATTTGATATAATAATACTTTTGCCCGAGGATGTATGATACGAGCATAATACTGAAATAGCATATCAGTGTTGCCCATGCAGCACCCATATAACCCATTACCGGAACAAGCCAAAAATTAAGTATCAGTGTTACTATTGCACCAAATACTGAAATATAGGCGCCATACATTGTTTTATCCGTGATTTTATACCAGATAGAAAGGTTGTAAAAAACACCCAGACAAAGATTTGCCATTAACAAAATTGGTATTACAGGAGCTCCAACTCTGTAATCAGCACCAACAAACTTTATAATGATATCAATATACATCATTACACCTAAAAAGATAAAAGCACAAACCATGATGAAATATTTCATCACATCTGCATAAATTTTACGCGCATCCTCACGACCTGCATTAGAAAAGAAGAAAGGTTCGGCAGCAAATTTAAAAGTTTGAATAAACAAAGTCATCAATATCGCTACTTTATAGCATGCACCGTAGATGCCCAGTTGTACCATAGGATGATCTGCAGCAGGAACCAAATGCTTAAGTAAAATCCTGTCGAAAGTTTCGTTTACTATACCTGCCATTCCCCAAACCATAATAGGTAAAGCATATTTAATCATTTCTTTCCACAACTTTTTATCAAAATGCAGTTTAATACCTGTAATTTCAGGGAGCAGCATTATAAGCGTTATTACACTGGCAATAAGATTGGAAATAAAAATATAACCCACACCGATAGAAGGCTTATAAAATAATGCAAGAATATTCTGAATAAAACTGCTGCTGCTGTTTTTTAGTAACCATGGGCACAATACAATAAAAAATAAATTGAAACCTATTTGTAAAGCTACATTCACAGATTTTAATACCGCAAACCTACGTGCTTTGTTGAGTTCTCTTAATCGTGCAAAAGGAACAGCACTCAGGGCATCCAGTCCCAGCACCCAGGCAAACCAGACTATATATTCTGTATGGTTGGCATAACCCAATGCACCGGCTATGGAGGAAGAAAAAATCCAGGCGATGATAATAAACCCAAATGAGCTGAATAATAAAGAAATAATTGACGTATTGTAAACATTCTCACCCAGATTTTCTTTCTTTGAGAAACGGAAAAATGTAGTTTCCATGCCATAGGTTAGAATTACCATTAAAAATGCGATATAGGCATATAATTCTGTTACTACACCATACTCACCAGGCATAAATACCCGTGTATAAAGTGGCACAAGGAAATAATTCAGTAAACGACCAACGATAGTAGGTAAACCGTATATAGCCGTTTGTCCGGCAAGTTTCTTTAATGGATTCAAATTTACAATTGATTTATAAATGCAAACCTACATGATTTTTTTTATTTAACGTTAAAAACAAGCTTAAATTTTAAAAGCTATAAAAAACTAATATTGATCTGGTAAGGATATTTATATTATTGTTTATTTTAGCAAAAACATTGCTGATGAATTTATTTATAATAAAATATAAAATCACTTTACTGATAATAAGCTCGGTTTTATTAAGCTTTTCATATCTTTCTGCTCAGGATACATCAAAAATAAGGACCATCGCAATATACGGTGACACCCGTTCTAATTACATAACACATCAAAAAATAATAAACGATTTTATTCCTTATCATCCACAAATTGTTATTCATACCGGTGATGAAGTATATGTTGGATTTCTGAAAAAGCAATGGAAAACATTTAATAAGATAACTGCTGAAATCAGAAAAACAGCCTTGTACTTTCCTGTACCCGGCAATCATGAAATGGAAGCCAAAGAATATTATGATAATTTTAATCTACCTGAACCAAAGAAATGGTATTTCTATGAAAAGGATGGTTTATTGCTGCTGTTTATCAATACTAACCTTGATTTTGACGTCAACTCCCAACAATATGCGTATTTTTCAAAAATTTTAGAAGAGAAATCTAAAACAGCATCATATATTATTGCTATTACACATCATCCTCCATATTCAACCGGACCACATAAAGGCAAAGCTGCTGAATTGCAGAAGACATTGGTTCCATTATTCGAAAAATACCATGTTTCTGCTGTTTTTAGCGGGCATGTGCATGCGTTTGAACATTCTGTGGCAAAATCTATACATTATGTAATAACCGGTGGTGGAGGCGCTACATTGCATCCTCAGAAATACAAATCTTCAATAAGTAAAAAGTATTATTGCGGATATCATTATTGCATATTGAATATATTGAAAGATAAAATACAGCTTAATGTATATGATGATAATAATAATCTCATCTATAATTTTGATATAAATTCCAGAAAGTAAAAAACCCCTATTTGATTTCAAATAAGGGTCTTTTTAAGGTTTTCCATCATATTAATTCAAAGCAAACTTAATAGGTAAATTAAATTGAACTCTTACAGCTTTCCCTTTTAACATACCGGCTTTCCACTTTTTTGTCATCAGTTTAACTACTCTTACAGCTTCGCTATCAAGTAATGAATCAACTCCTTTGATTATTTTAACTTCAGATACTGCACCATTAATTTCTACAATAAATGTAACGTAAACTGTTCCCATTATACCCTTTTCTCTGGCAGCCTTAGGATAAACGATGTTTTCTTTGATAAAATTCTGCATTGCAGAGGAACCACCTTTAAATTCGGGAATTTGATCCACTTCTGTATAAACCTTAGTGTCTGCTTTTTGCTTTTTTGGCTTTTGTTGTGATTGCTCAGCAGATGGTTTTGCATTTGGAGTGGTAATTGATGTAAATAAGGCTATATCCTTGCCCGGATTGAATTTTTCTTTTGCAACAGCATAAACCTGTTCTGTTTTTAAAGCGGAAAATAAACTTATAAAAATAAAAACGGGTATTAAAAGCAAATATTTTGCCCTCGAAATACCCTTTGATTTTGATTTAGTCATCATAATAATACGTTTTTTGATTAATGAATTAAAATTATTTTCTGGTTTCAGCAATTTTTCACTTGTTGCAACTGAAAGTAAAAGCTCCTGATAACCCTGTTTTTCGTATCCGGAATTAATTACACCCTCGTCGGCAATATACTCATGAACTTCACGTATTAAAGAGCGATACCACCATACAAACGGGTTAAACCAATGCAGGATACAGACTGTTTCAACTAGCAAAATATCTATCGTGTGAAATTGTTTTACATGAATCTGTTCATGTGCAATAATTTTATCGATGTCGTTTACATTTGTTTTGGGGTTGATAAAAATTAAATTAAAAAATGAAAATGGGGGATGATCATCCGTATATATATAGTTTGAAGTTGATTGATTTGAATATGATTTTAAATACAAACGATAGATTTGATAGATTTGAAAGATCAATCTTAGAAATAAAAATCCGGCAATAGCGAGGTAAGTATTAAAAATAACTAATAACCAGTTTGTTGATGCAGATTCATTGCCATAAATAACAATAGGATTTAAAACAATTTTCTCAAAAACTGCAACTTGAGGAATGTTATTGACTGATAAATCTGTGATTCTGTAAAGAAATGGGAAAATAAATACTGAACTGATAAGAGAAATAAGTAAAATTATTCTATTGAATGAAAAATAAGTTTCCTTAGTAAAGATAAATCGGTAAAAAATTATCAAAATGCTTAGGAGTAAACTTGATTTTAAAAGATAAAGAATATAAGCTTCCATGGTTTCATCATTTTTTATATTTTATAATTTCTTGATCAACAATGAGTTTTAACTCTTCAAGTTCTTTAAGCGACAATTGCTCTTCTTCTGCAAAAAAAGATGCCAGTTGACGGAAAGAATTACTAAAATAATTCTTCACTACTCCACCCATAAGTTCTTTACGATAATCTTCCTTGGAAATTAAAGGATAATATTGATGGGTCTTTCCATAAGCTATATATCCTACAAATCCTTTTTTTTCTAAAATTCTGACAATGGTTGAAACAGTATTGTATGCTGGTTTAGGTTCTTCAATCCGTTCAAGAATATCTTTTACAAATCCCTGTTTTATTTCCCACATCAGTTGCATGATCTGTTCTTCTGCTCTTGTTAATTCTTTCATAATTATTTAATAATAAAATTATGGCACAAATGTACAACTAAAAACATAGTTATACAACTATTTATCTAGTTATTTTATTAAATTTATAAATATATTTTTTAAATTACAGAATATGAGTATTTTAAAAAATGAAGATTTGTATAAAAATAAAGGACAATCTTTATGTATATAACTTCTATTTTAAAATTCATTATGGAGAGCGCAAATTATTTTATAAAAAAAAGCCCTTATTTGTTTTAAAATAAGGGCTCTGGAAATTTATTCAGTTATTTTCGGAAAGTTAATCAGATCTTTTATGACAAAAGCATCGGGAAAATCCATTTTAATTTGTTGCACAAAACCTCTGGCTTCCATTCTTGTTCTGAAATCGCCTACTTTAACTTTAAAATTAGGCTCTTCGTAAACAACATATGCTTCAATATCAGGATATTTTGCAATAAAATTGGATTTACATTGCATAGCACCTGCTTTTGAATTATTTCCCGATTGAAAGAAAATATTGATTCTGAATCCGGGAATAGTATTGGCTACTTCATTAACTTTAACGTGTTTTTTTAGTAATTCATCAACTTTTTCATCCTGTATTATTTCAACATTTCCTACAGTCTGGGCATGAAGTCCGGGAATTATTAGAAACAAAATAAAAATCAATATGCAGCAAATTCTCTTCATCCCAATTATCTGGCAGCATTATTAATTTCGACAGGTTGTATGCTTAAAACAGGAATAGGACTGTTGTTTACCATTTGCTGTGCATAAGGTCCAAGCCAGAAATTGGCGGCTGTTTTTTCCTGTTCTGTCATAATAACAATGAGGTCAGCATTAATTTGTTGTGCATACTCGATAGTTGTTGTAGTCGTGTTATCAGCGTCCAGAAAACTCGTAACATATTTTGCCTTATTATCTCCCAGGTATTTTTCAACTTGTTCAACATAAGTATCAACTTTACGTCTTATTGCTTTTAATGTAGTAGTGTATAATCCTAAAATATGAATTTCAGCACCAAAATAGTTTGCCATTCTGCAGGCAAAAGGAACTTTCTGACGGGTATCAGCTGAACTGTCGATAGGAACTATAATTTTTTCTAATTTTTTCTTAAAGTTGAAGCCATATCTTATTGTAATTACAGGACAAGGAGCATAAGTAACAATTCTGAATGCATTGCTACCCATCCACATTTTTTCAAACCCTGAAGCACCATGAGTACCGGCAATTATTAAATCGGCATCATTATATTTAGCCTGATTAGCAATTTCGCTGTAAACTTTTCCTTTTCTGAGTTTATAGCTTAGTGTGCTGTTCACTAATTTCGGTTGATATTCCTTCTGAATCTTTTCTATATGTAATTTTGCATCATTTCTTGCTTCACTACCTAATGCCAGGAATTCAGTATCAGTATCTGTTTCATTATCTACCCATACCATCATTATATTAGCACTGGTTTTATTAGCAATGTCTATTGCAAGCTCTAGAGCATATAAAGATCCTTTAGAGAAATCAATTGCTACAATAATTTCTTTCATAACTTTCCGTTTTAATAGATTATTTATTTAATTTAGCTAAATTATATATTTTTTAACCTAAAAATACATTTTTTTAAAAAAAATGTTTCAAAAACTGATTTTTTTTTAACAATTAATATGAACGAGAATTTAAATGCCAGTGGTGAACAGCTAAATCCTGTCGAAAAAGAATATGAAAAAGCTTTACGTCCTTCATATTTTGACAGTTTTGCAGGACAATTTCAGGTTGTAGAGAATTTAAAGATTTTTGTTCAGGCTGCCAAACAAAGAGGCGAAGCACTCGATCATGTATTATTGCATGGTCCTCCGGGGCTTGGCAAAACTACACTTTCATATATTATCGCCAACGAATTAAATGTCAATATAAAAATAACATCAGGTCCGGTACTGGATAAACCCGGTGAGCTGGCAGGATTATTAACCAATCTGGAAGAAAACGATGTTCTTTTTATTGATGAAATTCATCGTTTATCACCTGTTGTGGAGGAATATCTTTATTCAGCAATGGAAGATTACAAGATTGATATTATGATAGAAACTGGCCCTAACGCCAGAAGTGTCCAGATTGCTTTAAATCCTTTCACCTTAATAGGTGCAACTACCCGTTCGGGACTTTTAACAGCTCCTTTGCGTTCCAGATTTGGTATTAATTCGCGTTTATCGTATTACGATGCTCAGGTATTGGAAAAAATTATTATCCGTTCAGCAGATATATTAAAAATTGGAATCGTAAAAGAAGCAGCCGGTGAAATTGCCCGTCGTAGTCGCGGAACACCACGTATAGCCAATTTGCTCTTAAGAAGGGTCAG
This sequence comes from Bacteroidota bacterium, assembly GCA_026391675.1. Taxonomy (GTDB): domain Bacteria; phylum Bacteroidota; class Bacteroidia; order Bacteroidales; family JACABE01; genus JACABE01. Next base: position 54,641 of record JAPLDQ010000035.1, on the reverse strand, counting down.
GGATTTTGCTCAGATTAAAGGCAGTGGAAGTATTGACCTGCCGATAGTTCAATATGCGCTTGATGCACTGAATGTTGATAAATATGGTCTGGATGAAATGGATAATAAGATATTATCTACCATTATTGATAAATTTAAAGGAGGACCTGTTGGTTTAACAACAATAGCAACCGCTGTGGGTGAAGATGCAGGAACAATTGAAGAAGTATACGAACCTTTTTTAATTATGGAAGGCTATATGATGCGCACACCAAGAGGAAGGGAAGTAACCGAAATGGCATACAAGCATCTGGGTAAAATTAAAGTGAATAAGCAAAAGGATTTATTTGAATAAAGTCAGCGGCTGACTTACAATTAGTCATCTGATGACTCGTGTCGACTTGAAGTATCCCATTGACTTTTACTATTCAATAATTTTAAAATCATCACTGCCTTCAACTCTTTCTAATTCTGTACCTTCCGGCAAATGAAGATATTTTTTGACAGTGGGGTCAAAATCTATTATGGTTTCCACTTCAAAAACCTTAGAGTTTTTTTCATCATCAACATATTCCTGACTTTCAGTACCGGCTAAAAAACGCCAGCCACTGTCGTTTTCAGCATCTTCACTGATTTCTTCGCGATACATATAGCCAACTTTTTTGCCTTCGAAGCCAATTAAGTTCGAAACCAGACAAAAACCCATGGATTCCTTTTCCTGTTCTTCTTTATGAATCATATTGTTCTTTTTCATAATTTTAAATTTATTTTATGTTAATGTCCTACGGACAATAATAAAAACATACATCTTGTTTTTATTAATATTTATGCCCTAACGGGCAAAAAAAACGTTATTTCATTTTTTAACGATTTCTCCGTAGGAGAATAATATTAATAGAAAATAATTCTATCCTGTGCATAATTTACCGTAGGGAATTAATAATTAATCAATTGGTTTAAATAAATATTTTTCATCAAATTCAAATTCAAAAACCTTAAATTTTTTTTGTTAATGTCCTACGAACAAAAATAAAAAACTTACATCTTGTTTTTATTAATATTTATGCCCTAACGGGCAAAAGAAAATGTTATTTCTTTTTTTAACGATTTCTCCGTAGGAGATTAATATTAATAGAAAATAATTCCATCATCATCTGTATTTCCCGTAGGGAATTAACATTTAATAAATTGATTTAAAAACATATTTTTCGTCAAATTCAATTTCAAACGCCTTTAAAAATTCCAGATATTCTTCATAAAATGTTTTCTTTTCATGATGCTGTTGCTGATTTTTAATATATTTCAAAATAGTTGGAATTTGAGACTTACCATAAGAAAAACCTCCAAAACCCTCTTGCCATGAAAATTTACCTTTTACTAATCTCTGTCCATTTATCCATAATGAAGTACTTCTTTTTATATTATACATCAAATCTGATGGTGACTGATTAGGATGAATACTAACAAGAACATGAACATGGTCGGGCATTCCATTTATTACATATAGTTTATGTCCTTGTTGTTCAATAATACCATTCATATATTTATATAGCTCAGTCTGCCATTTTTCATTTATTAGTGATTGTCTGTTTTGTACTGCAAATACATAATGAGTGTAGAGTTGTGTGTAAGTGTTTGGCATGGTGCGTAGTTTAGTTAATGCCCTAGGGCAAATACTTATTATTATGTGTTCTAATTATTGATATTAAAGCACTACGGGCTAAATAATAATTTGTTTATAAATTTAATATACAAATTTTAGCTTTCTGATGTTAATAAAATCAAGAATCAATTTTTTCTATTTTTTTTTCTGATTATTTTAAATATATAATTGGGTGGAATCTGAGTTTGAGGAACTTTAAAGTCAAACCAATCCTTAAAATTATTTTCCAATCCATTATCATGCATATAATTATACAATGCTTTATTTAAACCTGCTCCGAATTTTTCATGATCACATCCGGTTTTATCAATATGAAAACATCCATTTTGAGCAAAAACATTTTCAGGATATGGAATCCGTTCAACGCCATATTTCTCAGGATGCATGCCAACCGGACTATGTATTGTCATGGCAAAACGATGCCAGAAAGCACTTTGTAATAACTTTAAACTGAACAACTGACGTACAATCTCCAGTGAATCTATCGTTTCCTGCGCTGTCTGGGTAGGAAAGCCATACATCAGATATGCATGTATCATTATTCCTGCTTGTTGGAATGATGCTGTTACCTTTGATACCTGTTCAATACTTACACCCTTTTCCATTTTGTCCAGTAATCTGTCAGAAGCTACCTCGAGTCCTCCGGAAACTGCTATACATCCTGATTTTGCCAGTAATTCACATAATTCTGCAGTAAAACCGGATTCAAAACGGATATTTGTCCACCAACTCAGGCTGAGCTTACGATGCAGGATTTCTTCTGCTAATTTTCTCAATAAAACAGGAGATGCAGCTTCATCAACAAAGTGAAATCCATGATGTGCCGTTTGTTTAATAATTGCTTCAATTCTGTCGCACAAAATACCTGCATCTGCTGCGCTGTAACGTTTGATATAATCCAGTGAAACATCACAAAACGAACAGCGATGCCAGTAACAACCATGGGCCAATGCCATTTTATTCCAACGCCCGTTGCTCCACAAATTATGCATAGGATTGGTAGTTTCTGTTACCGAAATGTAATCCTGCAGTGGTAATCCTTCAAAATCAGGTGTTCCGCAATCTTTATGAGCAATATCTTTTCTTTTTGTGTTGTTATTGTATACAACGTTGCCATTTTCCAAAGTAAAGGTTCTTGCAAGTTCCGGATTTGCATTAATGATATGTTCCAATACTAATTCCAGACAAAGTTCGCCATCGTCCAGGCAAACAAAATCGACCAAATCAAACAGCTTTGGCTCATTAAGTTCCCTTAATTCAGTACTGACAAATCCTCCGCCAATAACAATTTTAATTTGCGGATAATTTTTCCTGATAAATTCTGCTGATTTTAATGCCATTAATAAATTTCCGGGAAAAGGAATGGTAAAGCCAATAACTTTAGGCTGAAATTCCTGAATTGCGTTATTCAGCAATTTACACATAATTGTCGAAATAAGCGTATCTGCTTTTAATTCATCAACTATCGTCTGATAATTTATGGCTTCTAATCCGATTTGCTCCGCATAGCGGCTGAATCCAAAGCGATGATCAACACATTCAGTAATAAAATCACCAATATCTTCAATGAATAAAGTTGCTAAAAATCTTGCTTTGTCATTTACGCTATCGGTTCCGAAATGCCATTCCAGATCCTGCTGAATATTGAATCTTCCTGCTTTGGGTAATATTCCATTATTTACTGAATATGCAAAACTGCTGTCTTTCCCTTGTAAAAAAGCAATTACAGCTTCAATATGCCGGATATACTCATCTTTTTGAGAGAATATCTTTTTTGCATTGGCAGTACATTTATTAGTTTCTGCTGTTTCAAATATTGATTGTAAACCCTTTGAAGAAAGCAGTTCGAGTATGCACAAAATACTCAGATCAAGTTGTGCTGCTTTAAATCCTTTATTTTGCAGATAAGCTTTCAGGCATGCAGTAGCAGGATAAGCCGTATTCAGCTGTATAAAAGGAGGTGTAATGAGTAATATATCTGTTTTCGGCACGATACTTGATAATTGGTTTTACAAAGTTAAAGTTTTTATGAAGAGATAAAAATTTAAAGGCACAGAATTTTAACCGAATTTTTATTACCTTTGTTAATCTGCACTTATCATAAAACATTACAATTTACGTTTAAATACATCAATAATCTATCTTTACAATACTATCATGCAATCTCAGCCAATCGATAAAACAGCTGTTCAAATAAATTTTGAAGAATGGACTGGTATCTCGGTTTATAAGAATATATCAAAAAATACATTATTACATGAACTTTTTGAACAAACAGCAAACCTATATCCTGATCATATTGCAATTGAGGAAAATGGCAGGCGACTAAGCTATGCTGAAGTTGAGCATCAAGCCAATCAATTAGCTCATTATTTAACTGAAAGTGGAGTAGGTGCTGAGCAAAAAGTTGCAATAATGTTAAACAGATCCGCTTTTGTTTATATTGCAATGTTAGGTGTATTAAAGGCAGGTGGTGCATATATTCCTCTTGACCCTGAAATACCGGGCGAAAGAGTCGATTTTATCATGGAAGATTCTGCTGCATTATTGCTTATTTCATCTGATACTATTTTAAACAGAATAAATGATAAGCTGGTTAACCGTAAAATTTTTAATACAGATAAAGATTTTCCGCTACTCACTAATTTTCCTGTCACCAAAATTGGAAATCCTGCATTAACATCAGCTAACCTTTGTTATATCATATATACATCCGGAACAACCGGTAAACCTAAAGGTGTTCTGCTGGAACACAGAAATGTAGTCACATATATCTGTTCAGCCCAGGAAATATATCCTATAAATCATACTTACAGAGCACTTCAGGGTTTTTCAGTATCTTTTGATGCCTCTGTTGAAGAAATCTGGTTACCTTTTTCAGTAGGAGCAACAGTAGTTGTAGGTACATTTGAAATTATGCGTTCAGGGGAGCAATTTTCAGGCATTTTACATGAACTTGAAATTAGTTTTTTATCCTGTGCACCTACTTTGTTATCAATGGTTGAGGAAGATATTCCAGGTTTAAAAATCTTAATTTTTGGCGGAGAAGTTTGTCCTCCTGATTTAGCCCATCGCTGGTGTAAAAACGGAAGAAAAGTTTACAATACTTACGGTCCTACAGAAGCTGCCGTTATTGCAACATATAAGGTGTTAGAACCTCATCAGTCTGTTACAATTGGTTTTCCTATGCCACAGTATATTGTGATGATACTTGATGAACAGATGAATGCTGTGGATGTTGGACAGGAAGGTGAAATATATATTGGTGGTGAATGTGTTGCCAGAGGTTATCTCAACCGTCCGGAAATGAACCAAGAAAAATTTATTGAAACTTCAAAATTTACAGAATTTCCTCTAAGGTTTTATAAAACAGGAGATATTGCAAAATATACTGCAGCAGGAGAAATAGAATATGTCGGAAGAATAGATGCACAGGTAAAAGTTAGGGGATTCAGGGTTGAGCTTTCCGAAATAGAAGGTCTTATTTTATCATATAAAGCTGTTAAAGCTACAGCGGTTACACTGGATAAAAATACTCAGCAATTAGCTGCTTACTTGGTAGTTAAGTCGGGAGAAATTTTAAACAGGGAAGAACTTGCAGAATTACTCCGTGCTAAATTGCCTTATTATATGATACCTTCCACACTTGATGAGGTGGATGCATTACCTATGACTTCCAGCTCAAAGATAGATCGTTCCAGACTCCCACAACCACAAACACCTCTTGCTGCTGACCAGCAAAGAGAATGTATTTTGCCTGAGACACCGCTTGAAAAAGAATTGCATGAAATTCTTAAAAAGCATTTTAAGCGCGAGGATATTTCGATGGATGATAATTTTTTCAATGATTTGGGAGGACATTCATTACTGGCTGCTCATGTGGCTTCTGATTTGAGAAAACATCCGATGTTTAATAATTTATCAGTTATTGATATTTATAATTTCCCAATTTTAAAAGATCTTGCAACGCATTTAGAAACTGAATATACAAATCAGAGCAATAAGAAAAAAGAAATTCATGATTTTTACAAGCCATCAAGATTGAGTTATTACAGTTGTTGGTTTTTTCAGGGCGTATCTTTGATTTTTCTATCCTTTTTATTTGGTATTGAATGGTTAGGGCCGTTTTTTGTTTATGCTTATTATTATCATGCTGATTATGGTGTAATTGATTCATTGTTAATCATGCTTTTAACTTACTTCCTTTTATTACCAACACTTACATTATTTGCAATAGCTTTTAAATGGATGGTAATCGGAAAGATAAAAGCAGGTAAATATAAGTTATGGAGTTTGTATTATTTCCGATTCTGGATAGTGGATAAAGTTATTGGCATATCTCCGGCAAGTTATTTTGCAGGAACACCTATCATTACTAATTTCTATAGATTACTCGGTGCTAAAATCGGGGTAAATACTTATATCAATTCACATACAGCAGCAGCTTTTGATTTGCTCAGCATTGGCAATAATGTAAGTATTTGTACCGATACCCATATAAAAGGCTTTACAATTAAAGATGGTTATCTTCATATCGGAAGTATTGAAATCGGAAATAATTGTTTTGTCGGTACCCGTTGCTGCATCTCTGAAAATACTAAGATGGAAAGAAATTCCTCACTGGAAGATCTTTCTTTGCTTCCTGATGGTGGATGTATTCCTAAAAACGAAAACTGGCAAGGTTCTCCTGCCCAGAAACATGGAATAAACCCAAAAGTTAAAACATTAAAATTATGGAAAGAAAATCATTTTACACTTTATATGATTGGTGTTTTTCTGTTTCCATTGATTACCATGATAGCATATTTTCCCGGTATGATGCTTATTACTCATATTGATTATTCCAATGAAGATTATCGATTTCTGGCATTAACCCTTTTTGTAGCAATGTCTTTTGTAATAATACTTTCTTTAATTATTGCCATACTAAAATGGGTGTTGTTGGGAAGTATTAAAGAAGGAAAGTATCCGATTGGCAGTCTTTTTTATTTTAGAAAATGGTTTTTTGATCAACTGATGAGGTTAAGTTTACAGGTCATAGGGACACTTTACACCACACTTTATCTTCAGTATTGGTTTAAAATGCTGGGGGTGAAAATAGGTAAACGTTCTGAGATTTCAACCGTTGAATTTATTTCACCTGATTTATTGGTTGCCGGTGATGAATGTTTTCTCGCAGATTCTGTATCTGTGGGAGCTTCGCATGTAAGATACGGATATATAACTATTGAAAAAACCTATATTGGAAACAGAACTTTTGTAGGCAACAGTGCAGTTTTAAGCCCGGGAACTAAATTGGGAAATGAAGTGCTGGTAGGGGTTTTATCTAAAATGAAAACCGAAGATCTTCCTGCAACTGATGGTTCTTCCTGGTTTGGCTCTCCAGCCGTTTATCTGCCGAAAAGAGATATTAATACAGAATTTTCCGAAAAAAGAACGTACAAGCCAAGCCGTAAACTTTTTGCATTACGCTATTTTATAGAGTTTTTCAGGGTATGCCTGCCAGCAACCATGTTTATTACTATGGCATCCATGATTACCAACATTACCAGTTATTTACAGGTTGATTTAGATTTGTTTCCCTTACTTTTCGTATTTCCACTTCTATACATAGCTGCCAGTTTTATCGGGTTTTTTATCATGGCAATATTTAAATGGATTGTTATCGGCCGTTACCGGCCGTCTAATAAGCCTTTATGGAGTGGTTTTGTGTGGAGAAGTGAATTGGTAACCGGTTTGTATGAGAATTTTGGTGTTTTGTTTTCAATCAATGTTCTAACAGGAACTCCTTTTATTAAATTCCCGCTTTGGTTACTGGGATGTAAAATTGGAAAACGTACTTGTATTTATACTACTCAAATTACAGAATTTGATCTTGTGAAAGTTGGTGATTACTCTGCCCTGAACGATAACTGCACTATACAAACGCATCTTTTTGAAGACAGGGTTATGAAAATGTCTTATGTTGATATAGGGAAAGAATGCAGCGTTGGTGGCATGTCTGTGGTATTATATGATTCTGTGATGGAAGATGGAGCAAAACTTGATAACTTGTCAGTCCTGATGAAAGGAGAAACATTGACAACAAATACGACTTATATTGGCGCACCTGCACGTTCAATGTAATTTTAAAACAATAAGTATTTTACTGCTAACATCCAGCAAAATTTTAATCTTACATTATATTATTTTTTCACCAAAGGGAACTTAAAAAATCTAATTATCTTTGCTGATAATTTTAAAACCAATATAGTTTTATATGCAATTATTTTATACACCGGATATTACTTCTGCCACCTATACACTGGACAAAGAAGAATCCATGCATTGTATAAGGGTATTGCGATTGAAAGAAGGCAGCCAGCTGCATTTAACGGATGGCAAGGGAAATTTATTTAAAGCACATTTAATTACTGCTGATCCAAAAGCTTGTGTTGCCGAAATAATCGAAACTATACCCAATTTTGGTAAAAGAAATTTTCAGCTGCATATTGCCATAGCACCAACCAAAAATATTGATCGTTTTGAGTGGTTTCTCGAAAAAGCCACAGAAATTGGGATTGATGAAATTACTCCTGTTTTTTGCGAACATTCCGAACGTAATATTGTTAAACCAGAACGATTGCATAAAATTATTACTTCTGCCATGAAACAATCTTTAAAAGCTTATCATCCGGTATTAAATGATGCTGTAAAACTGCAAAGTTTTCTTAAAAAAGACTATCAGGCTTTTAAATGTATTGCACATTGCGAAGAAGATGAAAAAATAAGCCTGCAATCAGCTTATCCTAAAGGGAAAAATGCCTTGATACTGATAGGTCCTGAAGGTGATTTTAGTACAACTGAAATTAAAAATGCCATAGAAAGAAATTATCAGCCAGTCAGTCTGGGAAATTCGCGTTTACGTACCGAAACTGCTGGTGTTGTTGCTTGTCATACCATTAATTTACTGAATGAATAATGATAAAAAGAATTTTTACATACCTGATATTACTCCTGTTATTAGGCTCATTTAAGCCTCCGACTTATCAAATTGCGTTGTTAAAGTACAATGGCGGTGGCGACTGGTATGCTAATCCTACTTCTTTAACAAATTTGATAAAATTTGCAAATCAGAATATTACTACCAATATAAATCCTGAGTATGCTACTGTAGACGTAGGCAGCACTGAGCTTTTCAATTATCCTTTTATTCATATGACAGGCCACGGCAATGTTGTTTTTTCTGACAGAGATATTGAAAACCTCAGAATTTACCTCAAAGGCGGTGGCTTTTTACATATTGACGATAACTATGGACTGGATAAATTTATACGGCCACAAATGAAAAGGGTGTTTCCTGAACTTGATTTTATTGAACTGCCATTCAGCCATCCCATTTATCATCAGAAATATCAGTTTCCCAATGGCTTGCCTAAAATACATGAACATGACGGTAAGCGGCCACAGGGGTTTGCATTGATTTACAACGGACGTTTGGTTTGTTTATATACTTATGAGTGCGATTTAGGCGATGGCTGGGAAGATCAGGATGTACACAAGGATTCTGACGCCATTCGTACCAAGGCATTGCAAATGGGAACAAATATTTTGCAATTTGTTTTCAACCAATAAGTTTAATATTGCTGAAATCAGAATTTTTCAAAAATCCCTAAGCCAAACAAAGCAAAATCATATTTAACCGGATCATTTATGTCGAGTATACGGAGGGCGTAGTCAAGTTCCTTAAGTGCCATTGCATCATTCTGTTTCCGGTATAATAAGCCAAATTTTCTGGCAATATTTCCCGAATGTATATCTAATGGACAAGACAGCTGTGACGGTTTTAATGTTTTCCAGATACCAAGGTCCACACCATTTTTATCATAACGCACAAACCATCTTAACATCATATTAATTCTTTTTGCAGCAGAACCCCTTTCAGGATCTGAAATGTGCTTGCAAGTCCTTTCAGGATGCGAAATTTCGAAAAACTTCTTCTTAAACTCGCTGATTGCTGGTTGTAAACTATCAGTCGTTGAATTTTTATAAAAAATGCTTTCTATCCCGTTATGATTGGAATAAATATTTTTTAAACCTTTAATAAAAAAACTAAAATCTTCACCATTGAAGGTACGGTGAACGAAATTTTCCAGTCTTTTTAAATCAGTAGTATTTGCAGACATTACATAGTCAAAAGGACTTTCACCAAGTAAATCCAGCATACGGTGTCCGTTCTGAACAATTACTTTACGGTTTCCCCATGAAATGCTGGCAGCTAAAAAACCTGCGATTTCGATATCTTCTTTTAACGAATAGCGGTGAGGAATGCTTATCGGATCATTTTCGATGAAATTTGGGGTATTATATTGAGTTACCTTTTCGTCTAAAAAAGCCTTCAGCTCTGAATCTATACTATTTTTCCTCCATTCCATTATTGTACAAATTTAAATAAATCTGAATGAAACCATTATCTGAATCCAAAACATATTGAATAAAGAGGGAACTAAAAGCATTATTACAAATAAAAAATCCATAAAATAGTATAAATAAATATTTTATGGATTTAAGATGTGCGGATGAAGGGACTCGAACCCCCACGTCGCAAGACACCAGATCCTAAGTCTGGCGCGGCTACCAATTACGCCACATCCGCAAAATTGGAGTGCAAAGATACTACATTTTTATTAATCTGGAAAATTGATAGCAAAAAATAGTAAAATTTGTTTTTCCTGAGCTTACAGTAAGCTGAAATTTAATTATTTATTAGGAATTGCATTCTTTATTATGTATATTTGTCTTTTAACTAAAATTTAACAACTCTTATACAACACTACTTCCCTTTACATATTTTTTTGACGTTTTAACAAACCATAAAACCTGAAAATATGAAAAAAATTCTCACTTTATTATCGGCTTTATGCTTATTTATTATTGCAAATGCACAGCAAAGAAATCTTTCTTTACCCAAATCGGGTATGGAAAAAATTGAAGAATCTAAATACAAGAATTTTCCTTATCAGGAGCACATTATTCCTCAAAAGGAACACTATCTCCAAAATACCAAATCAGTTATCTGGGAATGGGATACCATTATTACTTACGACACAACAGATCTATTTATAAGATATTCAAGGAGTTATAATTCAATAGGATTAATTCTAATTGAAAAAGCAGAAAAATGGCTAATAAATAACTGGGATAATTATTATAGGATAACAAATACTTATGACGCCAATGGCAATGAATTAACTTCATTAAGTGAAACATGGCTGAATAATGCCTGGATTAATTCTGGTAAGTACACTTATACTTACGATGTTAATGGAAATGTATTAACCTCATTAAATGAATATTGGCAAAACAATGCTTGGGAAAATTCTACAAGGTTTACATATACGTATAATGTCAACGGGAATATTTTAACTGCAATAGAAGAAGAATATTTCAATAGCACTTGGAATACTGGTTATAGGGAAACTTATAGTTATGATATTAATTGGAATATGATAAATTACTTAAAAGAAAAATGGCTATCTTATTATTGGTATAGTACTGATAGATACACTTGTACTTTTGATGCAAATGGAAATAGATTAACAAGCATAAGCCAATACTGGAATGCCAATAGCTGGATTAATACTTACAAAAGCACCTTTACTTTTGATAATAATGGAAATAATTCACTACTATTGTCAGAACAATGGATAAACAATGCCTGGTTTATTATTGGCAGGGATACTAATATTTTTGATGCAAATCAGAATTTAATAACTTCTTTAAATGGAGGTTGGTATGGCAGTACTTGGGTTTATAATGACAGATACACATATACATACGATGGAAACGGAAACTCAATTACAGGGAAGAATGAAAGATGGGAAAACAACAACTGGTTTCTATCGGCATCTGGTTCTTTTAATGTTTATTCCTTTAAAAAATTAATCTATAATATATATACTGCTGCTCGCTACGAAGCACATTTCGTTTCCTTTTCTTCTGGAATAGCAGAAAATAAAGAAAATTCACAGTTAAAAATCTTTCCCAATCCTGCATCCGATAAACTTATTATTAATCTTCAGCATATAAAAACCCAGCAAAATATAACTGTTTCCATTTATAATCTGCAGGGAAAGCTATTAATGCAAGAAGCTATAATACAAGCAAAAACAGAAATTAACATCAGTAGCTTAGCAATAGGGGCTTATTTTATAAAAGTTTCTAATGGTAATGCTTCATATTTTTCAAAATTTGTGAAAGATTAAAATAAAGAATTAAAATCATGAGAAAATTTATCATTTTATTAATTATTGCAATCTTTTAATATTGCAAATGCACAGTGGCAGCCAAACAATCTAATGCTTAGTCTTAGCAATGGGAATATTAATGATTAAATAATGATTTTCAAAGTTAATATGATATGAAATAGCCATAAGAATAATATTTAAACAAACCGAAAATAATATTATATGGTGTATTCTCCCGATAAATCGGGACAAGCTATGTGACCATTTAAAATATAATTAATAACACATGAAAATTAAATCGTATATATTTTCAATACTATTGATACATACTTTATTTTTGATTTTTCTTTCTGACAAATCTCTGGCTCAGGTATCTTCACAAGAAATATGTTTTGTAAAACTAACTGAAAATATAGGTTATATAATAGATACAGCTGAAAATAATGAATGTAATTGTATTCCTTATGTTGATAAGAAAAACTTTAGTTGTGCCGCTCTCATTCTTTTGTCTGATAATAAGTTTTTGCTCAGGGTAATGCTTGTCGACAGTCTGGGTTTCAGGGATATTAACATTGAGAAAAATGATGTTTTACAGCTATTCTACTCAGCATCAACTATTAAAAACAATATAGCTTTAATTGATGATAAATTAGAAGAAGATTTATTAAAAATGATGACAGGAGAAGCTCAGGCTTATAAACTTATTGATTTTGAAGAGCTTAGTGAAGAATATCATATTGAATCCGTTAAAAAAACATCATTACAGCATAATTTTAATTTTGTTAATTTAGGCTTTGGAATAGCGGCTTCCCAACATCAATCCTATTATTCACTTGGTTTAGAAATTGGCTTGGCAGATTAAAAAATGTCTACTTAATTCGTATATTTAGGTTACAGGAATTTAATATGTTTGTGATTCCACTTGAATCTTTAAACGATTTTGGTTTCCTTTTCGGAAAGGTATTAAATTCAGGAGAAATTACATTTTCTGCTGCGGCTGGTATTTCTTACATATATGGTGTTAGAAGAGGTGAATACCTTTCATCTTCCGGAGGCTGGTTAATTAGTACAAGTAATTATAAAGAAAACTTTATCCAGACATTTGGAATCCCTGTACAAACTGAAATAATGCTTGGTGCCAGTCACAACTTAAACTTTAGTTTTAATATCTTTGGTAATATCAATCCAAAAAATTCTTTTGGAGGCTTTTTAGTTTGTCTTCGGTTAGGTGCTGTAAAAGCAAAAAAATAATTATTAAATATTAATAATATGAAAAAGAAATCAAACACTTATCTCTTGTGCATATTATCTGCTATATTTTATTATCTGCTATCAAACATATCTCTTGCTCAATTATCACCCCGTGAAATAACACTTATAAAATTGGCTGAGAACATTGGCTATATAATCGATGCAACTGAAAATGAGCAATGTAATTGTATACCTTATGTTGATATGAAAAACTTTAGTTATGCTGCTCTGATTCAACTACCGGATAGCAGTATTGTGCTTAAAATAAAACTTATTAATAGTCCTGATTTTCGTACGATTCATTTAATTGAGCATGATGTTGAAAAACTCCATTTATCAGCCACGACTATCATTAAACCAATTTCTACAAATGATTCAACTAAAGAAAAAGAATGGCTGAAAAAACTGTCAGGAGATACTATGGCAATTAAATATATAGATTATAATAGGCTACGATTTCCTGACTTTCTGAAAAATGAAAACAATGACGGCTTTTCAAAACCATATTCAAAAAGAAATGTCTTTTTTTATATTAATGGCGGATTAGGGCTTGGTATTGACAGTAAAAGATCTTCCAAAAATAGTTCAAGCTATTATTCTCTTGGTATTGAGATAGGAATTATTACTAAAAAAAATCTTCTTTCATTTCGTAGTTTTGGGATAATCGAGATACCTCCTTTAATAGCATTTGGAGAAGAACCACTTGAATCCTTGAGAGATTTTGGACTTTTATATGGTCGGATACTTCATTTTAATGGTATTATTTTATCTGCATCACTTGGTCTTTCTTTAACCATGGGTGTAATAAGGGAAGAAGTTATATACGACCCAATTACAATGACCTGGTCAGGCAGTGGTCCTTATGGAACTGATTTTAATACAATTGGGTTACCAATACAAGCAGAAATATTGTTTGGTGCAAGACATAATTTTGATTTAGGTTTAAATATCTTTGGTAATATCAATCAGAAATATTCTTTTGGAGGAATATTAATTTGCCTGCGTTTTGGTGCTGTAAATGCAAAAAATAAAGATTAACCCATTTTCTTCTTTCCTGAATAATACAATAAAAACTTAAATATAAGTTTTAATATGATTTTATTAGCTTTAAAAATAATTAATTTAACTAAAAATTATCATAATTTATTAGCGAGATAATATTTTATAAAATATTAATTATCAAAATAATATAAATATTAACATTTGATTTCCAGTTAATTTAACTAAAAATACTTTTATTTTTATTAAATTTTTAGTAACTTTATATGTTTTTTTTATAAATTAATATTAACAATTAATTAACATGAAACAGCTATCACTTTTATCACGTTCTTTTGTGATTAATGCATTTGCATTTATCATGCTGATGCTGTGTTCACAAATATCAACTGCACAACAAACGCAGTTGAAAGATTATGTAATATTCTCCGGCAACGGAGGTACAGGTACGACAACTCCGGGTTCATACGGTTATGGCGTTATTATGGGTTCTTCAACTACAATCAGTGGTGGAATTATAGGTAGTTACTCTCTTATACAAGCAAATGATAATAACAATCTTTCTACTCCCATTTATAGTGGAGGAAAAGTTATACTTGATAATTCAAATTCAGTAAGTGGCAGAATCACTGCTGCAAATTCACAAGTTTTAAGTGGTACAATTCTTTCTGTTGGCAATAGTGCAGTTTTGGGTGGTATAATTGATGTAAATGGAAACATTAATATACATAACGGATCTGTGCATGGTCCCCTGACTCATCCTTCAGGAACAACTTACTCAGGTCCTGTTCCTTCTTTAGGTGAAATCATTGGTATACCATCTTTTCCTGTACTGCCATCTTTTCCTGTAGCAACTACTTTTCCTGCTATACCTCAGGGAACATCAAACATAACTTCCTCACAATCAATAAATCCTGGCATTTATAATAATGTTATCCTTAGTGGAAATAAAACAATTACATTAAATGGGCCGGGAATATATGTTTTTAATTCATTTAATTTAAATGATTATAATAATATTATATATAATTTCCAGAATCAAACAACTGCCGTATTTAAAATTTATGTTTATGGAGATGCAATAATGGAGAAACTGAGTACTTCAATGATTAATGGAGGAAGTGCTTCTAGGATTTATTGGGAAGTACATGGTTCAGGTTCAACATCACATAGTGAAACGGATGCATTTACTATTGATGATGGTAACAGTTCAAGCAATAATATTAAATTTTATGGGACAGTTATGGCGTATAATGCTGCCATTCTTTTAGGTTGGGGATCAGGTTCAAACCAATATATTGGGAGTTTTTACAGCCGTACTCGTGTTAAACTTAAAAGTGATGTTAAGATTATTTATTCTGCATTTTCAGAATGCACTCCTCCTGTTGCAAATGCAGGTTCTGATGTAAATTTCTGTTCAGGTGGCAGTGCGGTAATAGGTTCAACGCCTGTATCAGTAAATACCTATAGTTGGTTACCAACAACAGGATTAAACAACAGTACTATTTCTAATCCTATAGTTACTTCTTCAAGTCCGGGAACAACAACCTATACACTTACAGTAACGAATGGATCCTGTGTCAACACTGATCAGGTTATTGTTACTGTAAATCCATTGCCCAATGTAAATGCTGGATTGGATGGTCAGCTGGATTGTTCTACTCCAAGCATTCAGCTTAGCGGATCATCTTCCACTAATGGAGCATTATTCCATTGGACAGCAGGCAATGGAGGGAATATTTCAGCAGATTCTAATACCGCTACTCCAACTATTAATATTCAAGGAAGTTTTATTCTTAAAGTTACTAATCCTTCAACATTGTGTTCAGCTTCTGATACTGCATTAGTAACATTTATTCCATGTATTCAGCCTGGATATAATCCACCTGTCAGTGGGAAAGCTGATAGCATTATCGGATCTGAACTTACTTCGATTTATCAAAACTCTACCCCTGATAGTTGTTCAACTGCTGGTTTCGAAATGTTTATTATCAATAATAATTGTCAGGTATTGGTTGATATTGTTTACGTGGAAGGTATGCGTCAGCAGTTATTGAATAAATTAGTACTGCCTCCTTTTAATATCAATCTTACTGATACTATTGACAATGGATCAGGCAGTAGAATTATTACAGTGTTTGTTAACATAAATAATCTACCGGCCTTAAATAATTTGAATATTACTACAGGTCTTAATTTAATCAATCATGTCCGGCCGGTTTTCCGTCCTATTCCTGCTGGTAGCATTTATTCATTGGGTGATGTTGCTCAGAAATCGAATTTAGCACGCAATGGATTTCATCTTGACGGATCAGGAATTAAAGTGGGTGTTATATCCAATAGTTATAATACAATAATGGGTAATCCTGCTTTGAATGATGTACAAAATGGGAATCTGCCCGGAATTGAATATCCTGATACTGATGCAGTGTATCATATTCCTGTAGATATTTTGAAAGAATATCCATATGGAATACAATCGGATGAAGGAAGGGCCATGCTGCAGATAGTTCATGATGTAGCTCCAAAGGCGAAACTTGCATTTGCAACCGGATTTATCAGTGCTGGTAATATGGCACAAAACATCAGGAAACTTCAGCATGAAAGGGGATGCAATGTTATTGTGGATGATATTACTTATATTACTGAACCGTTTTTTAGTGATGGAATCATTGCACAGGCTGTGAACGCTGTAGCTGACTCAGGTGTTACCTATTTTACTTCTGCCGGTAATTATGGGAATTTATCTTATGAAGGAATTTATAATCCTGTTCCGGCGCCGGGAACAATAGTTGGTACTGCACATGATTTTAATACTAATCCTGCTGTTATTGATTGTTTCCAGAGTATCTCACTTCTCCCGGGCAATTATCTGATTGTACTTCAATGGGAGGATGATTTTTATTCCTTAGGCTCTACTTCTTCCGGCACAGCAAATGATCTTGATATTTATCTTACTTATAATAATGGTGTTACACTTTTCGGATTCAACCGAAATAATATTGGAGGAGATCCTATAGAAGTTATGCCGTTTAATGTAACTCAACCAACATCAGCAAATATTTTAATATGTCGTACTTCAGGAAACGGAAGCAATGTTCACTTCAAATATATAGTTTTCAGGACTCCATCTGCTGCCAATAGTTTTGTAATAAATGAATATAATCAGGGAAATTCTACCATTGTTGGTCAGGCCAATGCACTTGGAGCTATAACTACAGGAGCTGTACTTTATTCAAATACACCTGCATTTGGTGTAAATCCTCCAACCAAAGCATCTTTCTCATCAATAGGTGGTACCCTTACATATGGTGTTGCACGTCAGAAACCTGATTTATGCGCACCTAATGGTGGCAATACATCCGTTCAGCTTGGTGGACCGGATTTAGATCTTCCGCTATTCCCTGGCGGAGATGGCAATCCTAATTTCTATGGAACATCTGCTGCAGCTCCTCATGCTGCCGGCATTGCAGCATTACTTCTTCAGGCTAAACAAAAATATTACGGTACAAATTTAAGTCCAACACAGCTACGGAATATACTCACCAGTTCAGCAACCGATATGTACACTTCAGGTTTTGATTATTTGTCCGGTTACGGATTGGTAAATGCTGATTCAGCAATCAGAACGCTTGCAGCTCCATTTCCTGAACTTATTTCAATTGATAATATTCCAACAGGCTTAACATTAGGGGATACTGTTCCAGCATTTACATTACACGTGACAGCTAACTATATTACTTCTCAATCAAAAATTACTTTCAGAGAAGATACCTTGATAACAACCTTAATTGACCAAAATCATTTATCAGCTGTTATTCCTAATTCATTCTTTGGCAATCCACCTATTGGGATTTGCACTCCGGGAAAAGCGGCTCCAAACTATCTTGACGGGGGATGTTCCAATGTAATCAATTTCTTTTCATCGTCAACTGTTAAAGACACTGTATTGATTGTTGCTGACAATAAAACAAAGCATTACGGAGAAAAACTGCCTGTATTTAATTCTACTGTTACAGTGAACGGACATTCACTTGCAGAAGCAGGACTTACATTAACTGATTTGGGTCTTGACAGTATTCATTATACATTACCCACTGGTGTTAATAGTTTGAGTAATACAGGTAAATACTTCATTGATCCAGGTGCCGGACCTTTTAGTGTTGGATTAACAGAACTTTATGTTTATATTTTTATAACCCATTCAAATTATAGTGATTATGCACGTCCTTCTCCCAGCTTACTAACTATTGATAAAATGCCACTTCAGATAATTCCTCTTAATGATACGATTTATTATGGTGACAAAATTGATGGCAAAGCGTTTCATTTTAATTACATATATGATGATTCCAATATTTTACCTGGCGAAAAAACGGCATTTCTTAATTCATTGAGTGCTGAACATCAGTCACAAATGACGAATGCTGTTGCATTGGTTGATGCACGGGTTGGTGTTAACTCTTTAGGCAATCCGGTTAGATATCTGAATGATAGTGATCTGGTAGACCTGAGTTTTCTCGTAAGTGCCCGTGCAGGTGTAAATGCCCGTGCCGGTGTAAATGCCCGTGTAGGTGTTAACGGAATTGTATATGAAACAACTTTGATTGTTGACTTTGCAGTTGAATCTGTTTTTGATTACAAGGAAGATCCAAATGATACGAAACTTGAGCGTGCCCGTGCCGGAGTAAATGCCCGTGCCGGAGTAAACGCCCGCGCCGGAGTAAATGCCCGTGCCGGAGTAAACGCCCGTGTTGGAGTAAATGGTGTGGAATTAAATATAGGTGGTTCCGGCCTTATCAACAGTACTGATACTTCAGGCAACAGTAATGGAAATGTAGCAATTATTATTGACAGCACAGATTATCTGGCAGCACTTAACGGAGATGATACTTTGCAAACTTATTATTCGGTTAATATGATTACCGGATATACAGTGGGTACATGGGCTATTGTACCCGGACCTCTGCTTTCCAATAATTTTAATATTACGTTTGGCTTAGGCCATATTACAATATTGCCTGCAATTATTAATGTTAAAGCGAATGATAAAGAGGTCCAATTTGGAGTACCTCCAGTATATAATGATTCCATTTATTGTTATAAATATGATGATAATTTTGATTCTGTATTTTCTGGAATTATCACTCATTCTCCTCCAAGCAATAGTCAGATCAGTGTTGGAATTCATACAATAATACCAAGTGGATTAACATTAAAACATCCTTCAAATTATATTATTAATTTTATAAATGGAATTTTAAAGGTTAATTCATGCAATTATGTTGTAACTAATACTAACGATGCAGGTACAGGTTCTTTGCGTAATGCAGTTGCAAATACATGTAATAATGGAATAATTACTTTTGCTGATAATCTTAATAATCAAACCATAAGTTTAACTTCCGGATCAGTAACGATTGATAAAAATATTACTTTAAATAACAAAAACCATACTAATGGATTAACAATCAGTAGTAATGGCAATATTTTTATGATTAATTCCGGCAAAGTCCTTACTTTATGTGATAGTACTAAGATTACTGTAATAGGCAATATTCAGAATAATGCAGGTGTAAGCGGGTTTGTCCTTAATTCCGGATCATCATTTATATACAATTCATGTAATCTGCCTGTTACAGCTAAAAGGTATCTTAGTAATGTTTGGCATTTGTTTGGTTCTCCGTTTGTAAAAAACTCAGGAGCAATGCTGGCTAACCTTACACCTGCAGGCGGAATTACACTTATGATGCCTTATAACAATGGAATCGGCTGGGGGACAACGACAACTTCCTCTCTATTCCAGTTTACACCAACAGTTGGGTTTGCTGTTAAACCAAGTATTTCTTTTACGGCATCGTTAACAGGAACCTTATTCTGTAATACACTTTCGCCTGCATTTGATTACTATGTTTCACTGGTTTACAATGGAACCTCATCCTTACAAAGCTGGAATTTAGTTGCTAACCCTTTTACTTCATACCTGAATTGGAATTTATTAGGTAAAACGAGTTTAAATACGACATTGTATTTGTGGGATAATAATTTATGTCCGGGATGTACACCTGTTCCTAATGGCTCATTTATGAGAACCTACAATTCTTCATCCAATATTGGAGTTCCTGCTAATTCAACACCATATATTGCGCCAATGCAGGGATTCTTTGTAAAAGCAAATTATACGAATCCGAAAATAACCTTCCCGTTATCAGCCAGGACACATACTACATCAACCTATTATAAAGAAAATTCTGCTACTGAAATTCTTGTTCGTTTGAGAATAGATAATGACGAAGGATCGGACGAATTAGCTATATGTAAAAATGAAAATGCAAGCCTTGATTTTGAAACGTATGATTCAGAAAAACTTTTCGGTGATTTAGCTGTTGAAATTTATTCACAAGCTGCTGGAGGCGAAAAATTGGTTATAAATACTATCAACACCTGCAATACTGTAATTCCATTGGGTATTAAGGGCATTGCAGGTAAAAAAGCTAAATTAACAGCATTTGCTTTGGAAAGTGGTGAACAGGTATTTCTTGAAGATCGACTGAAAAGTAAAATGATTAGTTTATCAGAAAATTCTACTTATAATTTTGAATTTCCAGGTAATGAAATTACGGGTAGATTCTTCATCCGTTTCAGTAAAATAAATACTCCTTTAACTAATTCTGATGTAAAGGTTTTTAAAAACAATGAAGAACTAAACATTGTTGCTCAAACCGGAGAAGAAATACAACAGATTGAAGTGTTTACGATTAATGGTAGTTGTGTTTTCAAAACATCATCAGTTAATTCCAATATGTTTATTACCAAACTGGATTTAACTGCTGGTATTTATCTTGTAAGAATTAAGACATCTATTGCTACACAAAACTATAAATTAAACTGGAAATAATATTCTTTATTTTTTAATAGAAGTACTTAATTAATACTTATTTAAAATGGGAAAACCTAAGGCTTAAATCCTGGGTTTTCCCATTTTATTAATTACATTTTTAAAAAATAGAAAAATTTTGTACTAATTTTATAAATCATAAATAAACTAAAATTCAGAAGTATGAATAAATTAAAATATATTTTCTTTTTTCTTATATTTCTTCTGCCAATAATTTGTAATTCACAGCAAAAACTAATTGATAGTTTAGGAAAAGTTATTGCAAAGTCCAAAGAAGATACATTAAGGGTAAATTCAATTAATGCCTTGAGTAAAGCATATTTCAGTACAAAACCATCAGAATCTGTTAGATATGGGAATGAAGCTAAAAATCTTTCAGAAAAACTTAAATACAAAAGAGGACTTGCGCTTTCATACAAGAATATAGGTATTGGATATTACCAGCAAGGAATTTATACCAGTGCCATCAGCAACTGGGACCAGGCAATGGCCGTCTGGGATTCACTTGGAGATAAGGTAGGCGTTTCAAATATGCTGAATAATGAAGGTTCTGTTTATTTTAATCAGGGAGATGATGCCAAGGCATTGGAACTTTACCTGAAATCGCTTAAAATAGCTGAAGATATCCATGATACGTTAAGGGTAGTAACCGCATTGTATAATATAGGTGCGGTTTATTCCAACAAGACTGCTACGTTTAACAAAGCTAAAGAGTATTACCTCAGAGCTCTTCCACTTGCCATTAAAATTAAGGATGATTATTCTATCGGAACCGTAACCGTAAATCTTGGAGATATCTATTTTAAAGAAAAAGATTATACTACTGCACTGAATTATTTTGAGGAATCCCTGAAAGCTTATGAGGGTTCTGAGAATATTCCTTATTCATTAAACTGTATAGGACAGGTATACGAAAAAAGGAAAGATTTTCAGAAAGCAATAATTAAGCATCAGCAGGCTTATGAGATTTCAAAAAAGCTGGATGCTAAACTGGATATGACGATTTCTCTTTTGGGCCTCGCTTCAACCTATCAGCAAAAAGGAGATCTGAAAATAGCAGAATCATATTATTTGCAGGCAAAAGAAATTGCCTATAATTTACATGCTTTTTCAGAACTTAAACAGGTGTATGAAGGATTAGCTAAAAACTTTGCTTCTTTAAAAGAATTTGCAAATGCTTATACTTATCAGCAATTATTACTCGATATTAAGGATACACTTTATAACATTGATACTGATAAAAAACTGCAAGGACTATCTTTCGCTTTTGATCTGGAAAAGAAACAAAACCAGATAAATCTTTTAACAAAAGACTTTGAAATTCAACAACAGATAACCGAAAAGCAGAAACTCATCCGCAATGGTTTTATGGGAGGTTTTGCCATAGTGCTTTTATTTGCAGGTGTGTTTTTAGCCCAACGCAACAGAATAAGTAAAGAGAAAAAACGCAGCGATGAATTACTGCTAAACATTTTGCCTGAAGAAGTTGCCGAAGAACTGAAAGCAAAAGGAAGTGCTGATGCAAAGCTGATAGATGAAGTAACCGTTTTATTCACTGATTTTAAAGGGTTTACAGCATACTCTGAAAAAATGACACCTAAAGAACTGGTAAAGGATATTCACGAATGTTTTTCTGCTTTTGACCGGATAATGGAGAAATACAGAATGGAGAAAATTAAAACCATAGGCGATTCGTATATGGCAGCAGGAGGAATACCTACACCAAATAATACCCATCCAGAAGATGCAGTTAACGCAGCGATTGAAGTCAGCCAGTTTATTGAAGAAGGCAAAGCCAGGAAAATTGCAATGGGATTACCTTATTTCGAAATAAGAATTGGTATAAATACAGGTCCTGTTGTTGCAGGTATTGTGGGTGTTAAGAAATTTGCTTACGATATTTGGGGTGATACCGTTAATACTGCAAGTCGAATGGAGAGCAGCGGTGAAGCAGGAAGAGTAAATATAAGTGGTAGCACTTACGAAAAAGTGAAGGATAAATTTAATTGCACACATCGTGGTAAGGTTATGGCTAAGGGGAAAGGTGAAATTGATATGTATTTTGTGGATGAGATGATCAAAAAATGAGAAAAAAATATTTTTTAATATTATTACTAGGACTTCCGTTATATGGGATTTCTCAACCCAAAACCCATAATAACCCTGATTCTTTATTGAAATTATTAAATAAAACTAATGAGACAACTATAAAAGTTGATATTCTGAACCAGATAGCTTCAAAATACTGGGAAGCTGAAACTGAAAAAAGAAAAGACAGTATTAATCTCTTTGCAACTCAGGCCATTCAACTTTCACGAAAACTAGTATATTCAAAAGGACTTGCCGAAGCTCTTTATAATCAGGGCAGATACTATATAGCATCTACACACAGATACTCATTGGCAACCCCCTGCTTTCTGGAATGCCTTTCACTTTTTGAAACACTTAAAGATAAAGCAGGAATTTCAAAATGCTATCTGCAATTGGGATTAATAAGCTATATACTTCAGTATTATGAGGATGCTATAAAGAATTTCAAACTTTCTCTGGCTTATGCAGATATGTCCACGTCAAAGTACCTGATGGCAATATCTTTTTCCGAACTGGATAATTATTCTGAAGCCAGAAAATATTTTTCATTGGCCATTAAGGATTATGAGAAAAGCAATAATCAGTTCAGACTGGATGAATGCTATATGTATCTGGGTAAGTTATTTTTCAAGACCGGAAATACCGATTCTGCATTTTTTTACCTGAACAAATCTATTGACAGACTCAAAGCTAAAAATGATACAATTTACCTTGGCAGACCCTATGCTTTTTTATCAGCGGTTTACTTAAAAATTAATGACCTTAAAAAAGCAGTATATTATGCTGAAATCAGTTATAAAATGGCTATCAATTCATCCGATGAAATCAGTTTGTCAGAAGCTACCAACACTTTAAGTAAAGCATATGCGCTTCAGGGTAATTTCAGAAAGGCATTTCATTATCTTGATTTATTAAATACAACCAAGGACATTAACTTTAAAGGCAGTACCAAACAAAAAGTTGCCGATATGCAAAGCATGTTCGATTTCAAGAAAAAGATCAATGATCAGAAGATTATTCAACAGAAAGAATTAGAAAAGAAAAGGATTCATCAGCGGAATCAACGCATTATTTTTATGATAAGTGTATTGGGTTTAATATTACTAGCGTTTGGATTATGGGCCAGACTGAGATTTATACGTAAAACAACAGCCTTAATACAAAAAGAAAAAGAGCGTTCCGAAAAATTATTGCTTAATATTCTTCCTTATGAAGTCGCAGAAGAACTTAAAGCAAAAGGAAGTGCCGATGCAAAATTAATAGATGAGGTAACGGTTTTATTTACTGATTTTAAAGGATTTACTTTAATGTCAGAGCAATTGACTCCAAGGGAACTGGTAAAAGATATACATGAATGTTTCTCAGCTTTCGATCAAATTATGGAAAAATTTGGGTTAGAGAAAATAAAAACTATAGGTGATTCATATATGGCTGCAGGTGGCTTACCTAATCCTAACACCACACATGCAACTGATGCAATTAATGCCGCGCTGGAAATACTCCATTTTATTGAAGCTGGAAAAGCAAACAAAATTAAAATTGGTGCACCTTATTTTGAAATAAGAATTGGCATACACACAGGTCCGGTAGTAGCAGGAATTGTTGGTGTCAAGAAATTTGCCTACGATATCTGGGGTGATACTGTAAATCTGGCTTCGCGCATGGAGAGTAGCGGCGTAGTTGGGAAAGTAAATATCAGTGGCAGTACTTACGAATTGGTTAAGGATAAATTCAACTGTACTTATCGTGGAAAAGTAGAAGCAAAGAACAAGGGGGAAGTTGATATGTACTTTGTAAATAATATTCAATAATATTTATAAATAAAAAATGAATAATCAGTTTAAAAATTTAAAAATAATAAAATATACATCAGATGGAATTACTTAAAGTTGAAGAATATATCATTCAACGTATCAAAAAAGAATTAAATCCATGTTATGTTTATCATAATCTTATGCATACCCTGGATGTTGTAAAATCATCGGAAATCATTGCAAAGCTTGAAGGGGTTTCTGAGCATGATTTAGCAATTTTAAAAACAGCCGCTTATTTTCACGATATCGGAATTATCATCCAATTTAAAGAACATGAGAAATTTTCGGTTAATATTGCCAAAGAAATACTACCTCAGTATGGATATGAAGCCGGAGATATTGAAGTAATCAATGGGTTAATACTTGCAACCCAAATGCCTCAGCATGCAGATAATAAACTACAGGAAATTATTTGTGATGCCGATCTGGATTATTTAGGCAGAGATGATTATTTTAAGATATCATCATTTTTAAGGAAAGAATGGTTGTGTTTATTTAAGATGGATTTACTGGATTTAGAATGGTATAAGAGTCAGAAAGCTTTTCTCAGTAACCATACATACCTTACGGCTTCTTCACGTAAAATCAGAAATGAAATGAAGATGCAAAATATTTTAAAAGTTCAATCTTTAATCGATACTTTGATGTAATTTAAAAATGAACCAATTTATTTATCAATTTGTTATAATATAACACCTGTAGTTAATAAACAAAATTTTCTATTTTTATTTAAATTTTATAAAATTCGGTCAATTATTTTGTATATTTGTCTTTGTTAGTATTAATTAAATAATAAAATTTATGAAAAATATTATTCTCATACCTACTGATTTTTCAAAAGTTTGTACTGAAGCTGTTCATTATGGGGCACAATTGGCTAAAAGAGAAAATACATCTATAGCTATAGTTCATATCGTAAATAAAGAATCTGTTTCAAAGCTTGAAAATAAAAATAATCCCGATGAACAGATTCAAAAAAATCTTGAAGAACTAGCAAATCAGGTTAAAAATAAATATAACATCGAAGTTCAGACTATATTCCGTAAAGGAAGTATATATACAACAATAAACGAAATCTCCGTTGAGATTGGTGCAAAGCTGATTGTGTTGGGAACCCATGGAAAAGTGGGTGTTAAACAGCAGTTAACCGGTAGTTTTGCCCATAAGGTAGTCAGCAGTTCTGATGTTCCTGTAATTATTCTGCCCGAAGGTGTTGATTTTAAAGATGGAATACAGAAAATTGTTTTCCCAATCAGTTCTACTGCAAATGTCAGACAAAAAGTAGGTTGGGCCGTTCAGATTGCAAAGATATTTAATGCTAAAATCTATCTTTTTAAATTCTACGAAACGCTTGAAGAAACCAGACTGAAATTGAATGTAGTCGTGAATCAGATTATTGATGAGTTTGACAGAAACGATGTTGACTATGAAATTCAAAATGCTGAAAAAGGTGGAAACTACGGAAATCAGGTGTTGCTGTTTTCAAAAACCATTCATTCTGAATTGATTATGATAATGTCAAGTCCTGATAAATTAAATTATATGTTTTCATCTTACGATGAACAAATCATGTTTAATGATAACCATATTCCTACCATGTTAATTAATCCCAGAGAACTCTTAACTTATCACTGGTATTAGAAACTTAATCAGATATATTACATAGAATTAAAAGGGAATACAAAATTGAAAGTTTTTGTATTCCCTTTTTTATAAAAC
Source organism: Bacteroidota bacterium (assembly GCA_026391675.1). Classification (GTDB taxonomy): domain Bacteria; phylum Bacteroidota; class Bacteroidia; order Bacteroidales; family JACABE01; genus JACABE01. The sequence goes on along the minus strand of JAPLDQ010000035.1, from coordinate 28,001 downwards.
ATCAATTGAAAATATAGTAAAACTTACCGTTTTCTTTTTTTTATCTACCGTTAACTGATTAATTAACAAATTAAAAAAAATAAACCTATATTTGTTAAGAAAATAACATTACAGATTTTCTAATATCATAGGCATGAAAAAAATCTATATTTTTTTAGTTGCATTATGTATCATTTATACTGCTAATGCACAGAAAATGACCATATCATTGCCAGATAAATTTGAGAAAAATAAGCATTCTTCTCAAAAATCTTTTCCTCGAAAAATTTTTGAATCAAAAACACCTTCAACTATCAGCTGGAATTGGGATAGTCTCATCACTTATGATACCATCGGATTATTACAACGATTAACAAGAGTTTATAGCAATAATGGTCTGGTGCTATCAGAAAAAACAGAAACCAGACAAAATAACAATTGGGAGAACAATAGCTTATATAACAATTATTATGATAGTTTCGGTAATAAAACTTCTGATTTATTCCAAAACTGGCAGAACAATAGCTGGGTTAACAATTACAGGAGCTTTTATACTTTTAACGCTGGCGGGAAGCAATTAACATCATTACAGGAAGAATGGTTAAACAACAATTGGATAAGATGCTGGGAAGATACAAATACCTATGATGCCTTTGGAAATATGGTATTAGAAAAGAATACATATTGGCAGAATAATATTTGCATAAGTAAAGGAATAATGACTTATACCTATGATACCAATGGTAATATACTGACAGAAACCAATGAAGACTGGTATAATAATAACTGGGAATCAAGCATAAGATTGGTTTTTACTTACGATCAGTATGGAAATTGTTTGAGCTATTTATTCCAGTTATGGTTTAATAATGACTGGGAAAACTGGACAAAATACAGTTTCACCTATGATGATAATAATAATTTACTGAGCCAGTTAAGAGAAGACTGGGTGAATAGTAACTGGGTTAATGATTATATTGCCAAATTTACTTATGATGCCAATAATAATGAAATTAATGTGTTGATCAGGCAATGGCAGAACAATAACTGGGAATTGTATAATAAATACAGTTCTACCTATGATGTAAATAATAATCTGCTGATATCTTTAGTTGAATTATGGCAGAACAATACATGGACTAATCAATTAAAAAGATCCTATACATATGACAACAATAATAACTCTATAAAGGGAAAAATAGAAAAATGGGAAAATAACAGCTGGAAACCGAATGAAAATGATGAATTATTGCTTTTTACTTCAGGGCAAATGATACAAAATTTTCAGTATACATCACAATATTACGCTCATTTTATCACTTTGGGCACAGGAATAAACGAAAACAAAGAGAATTCTTTAGTTTTTATTTATCCAAATCCTGCTTCAGATAAGCTAAATATCAATTTACAACAAGCTGGTAATGTAAAAAATTCAATAATGTCCATTTATAACATTCAGGGTGAATTACTATTGCAAAAATTATTAAATCAATCCATTACAACAATAGATATTGCTGATCTCAGCAATGGATTGTATTTTGTGAAAATATATAATGGAAAGAATGTTTTACTAACCAAATTTGTGAAAAAATAAAAAACCAAATGCTATGAAAAAGATTAAATTTTTACTACTATTTATGCTATTTGCAACTATAACAAATGCCCAATGGGTAGACCTTAACCCCATGTGTTCTAATTTTCTTAGATCTGTTTTTTTTGTAGATGCAGATACTGGTTATGCAATTGGTCTTAATAATAATGCACCTTGTATAATTTTAAAAACAACCAATGGCGGACAAAACTGGATAACTCAACTTACTGCCTCATATCATTTGGAATCAATAGTTTTCACTTCTGCCAATACCGGCTTTGCTGTGGGTTATAACGGTAAAATATATAAAACATCTGATTGCGGTATTAATTGGTCAATTCAAACTTCAGTAACCTCAAGTTTTCTGAAATCTGTTGTTTTTCCGACAGTAAATATTGGCTATGCTGCAGGAAGCGGAGGTAAAATTATAAAAACAACCAATGGAGGAAGTAGCTGGAATTTATTAAATACAAATACAAATTACGACTTAAATGATGTCTGTTTTACTGATATTGATACCGGATATGCTGTGACTGATAACGGGAGATTATTGAAAACCTATAACGGAGGTACGAATTGGATTATTGACAGTATTTCAAGTACATATAAACTTTTATCGCTTCATTTTACCAATTCAATGACAGGATATATTGTTAACAATCAGGGCTCAATTTTAAAAACAACTAACGGAGGAAGTAGCTGGACAACCACTATGGTTCCAAGTTACGTTGTTCTTTCTTCTATATGTTTTACCAGCTTAAATATTGGTTATGCCGTAGGTGATAATGGCGCAATTATAAAAACTACCAATGGAGGGAATACATGGACGCTACAAAATAGTATTAATGTAAATTATCTCACAGCTATTCATTTTATAAATTCAAATATTGGCTATATTGTTGGTAATTCAGGAGCAGTATTAAAAACTACCAACGGGGGATTAAGCTGGGAGAATCAAACCCTTTCCAATCCAATGACTTCAGTATTTTTTACAAATAACAATACCGGTTATGCCTCAGAAATTAATGGTGAAATTATTAAAACTACCAATGGGGGTAATAGCTGGACAAAACTGCAAACCGGAACAACAAATTTTATTTCCTCAGTTTTTTTCAGCGATAGTTTAACAGGTTATGCTGTTGGTGATTATACTACTATTCTTAAAACTACCAATGGTGGAAATTCCTGGATAGCACTTCCTGTTACAGGTGGCTATGGTTATTTATCATCAGTCTTTTTTGTTAATAATAACATTGGTTTTGTGGTTGGCGATTTAGGCACTATTATCAAAACAACTGATGGAGGCCTGACATGGTCAAGTTATTATAATAATTTTGGATTAAACTTAATATCCCTTCATTTTTCTGATGCAAATAATGGTTTTGCGGTTGGCGAAGGGGGTTTAATTGTTCATACTACTGATGGTGGTTTGAGCTGGTCAAAGCAAACAAATGCTTCTTCATTTTATCTATTTTCTGTATTCGCAAGGAATTCAAATTTAGCATATGCGGTTGGTGGATTGAGCGAAAATGATAATATTTTCATAAAAACAAGCAATGGCGGTGCTTATTGGTTTCAACAGCCTTTGCCTTATTACAAATCCCTTAATTCAGTGTTTTTTACAGATGACAATACAGGTTATGCTGTAGGTGATAGTGGTATCATATTTAAAACTTATAACGGAGGTGGCAATTGGGTTAATCAAAGTGTACCAACCTTTCATTGGCTTAATTCTGTTTATTTCAGTGATGCAAATACCGGTTATATAGTTGGTGGTTCTGGTAGTATGTATAAAATTAATACAGGTGGAACTTCTGTAAATCCTGAAATCAGCATTTCAGAAAATGGCCTTAAACTATATCCCAATCCGGCTTCAGATCAATTAAATATAAACCTTAAAAAATTAAGCGATTTTAAAAATACAAGTATATCTGTGTACAGTATACAAGGACAATTAATACTGCAAAAAATTATTAATCAAGCTGAAACAGAAATTGATATAAGCAGTTTTGCCAAAGGGATTTATTTAGTTAAGCTTAGTAATGAAAAAAATGTAATGATTAGTAAATTTGTAAAGGAATAATTTTAAAAGCCATAAAATGAAAAGATTAATTTTAATTCTGTCACTAATAACCATTGTTTTTAGTGCACATACCCAATCTACACTTATTTGGTCTAATGATTATCAAACTGGCTTATCATACTATTACACTAACCATCCTTCAATAACATACAATAATGATACAATAATCGTAACGGGTCGAAAATCTACCATAAACGGGCAAAGACTTTTGATTGTAAAATATATGCTGAGCGGTGATACAGTTTCAGCAATTACTTACGGAAAAGATTCAGTAAATAACAATATTATCATTGATTATAAATTTGACAATTTAGCTCATGTTTATATTCTCAATAATGAAAAACTTGGCTTTTATAAATCAAAAATAGTGTTACAGAAATATGATTTAAACGCTAATTTAATTTGGGTTAAGCAAATCCAGAGTTTTGCTGATACATCGTTTAGTCCTCATTCATTTGCATTGATTAATGACAGCTGCCTATTTATTACAGCATACAAAGAATATGATTATCCTAATCCGGGAGATGATGTTATTTTTACAAAAACATCTCCCTATCTCTATGCGTTTAATACCAATGGTATTCAACTTTGGGAAAGACGATTTCTTCCAAATGCTGATATCAGTTGGTTTTCAAGTGATATTTTTGCATACAATAATACTGCATTTCTTTTTGGAAATATTAATTCATCAGCCAATTGCCTGGAAAAGGTTGATATTTACAATAATGTAATCATAAATAATAATACCGGTATACAGAATGGAATAAATAATGTACAGATGACTGCTGACAATAATTTGTTAATTTCTGGCTTTACACAATACAGAATAACAAAAATAAATTTAAACGGTACTGTTATCTGGACTCAATATTACGGTACCAATCTTCCCGCAAATGTTACAGGTGATGAAGTGGTTTCAACCATACAGGATGTTAATGGAGATATTTACCTTACTGGCAGGCATTATGGTGAGAACTATGGGACTTCAGCTTATACTAATGCTGACATCTTAACTTTAAAATACAATAGTAACGGTAATTTAATCTGGCAAAACAGATATAAATATGGTATTGATAATGCTGATATTGGTAACTGCATAACATTGAAAAATGGAAATATATATGTTGGAGGTCAAAGTGAAAGGAATGGAGTTCCTTCTGATTATGATTATGTTGTACTTAAAATTGATGCTGATTCAGGCACTACAAAAGGTATTTACAGGTATAATGGTATCGAAAACGGTGATGACGTTGTTTCTTCCCTTAAAGTTTTTAATAATGGAAATGTTGTTTTAACAGGTTTAAGTAGTTTTAACTCAAAATACGACTGGACAACTCAACTACTTTCTGATGTAATATTAACAGTAAGTGATATAAATAAAAAGAATGATATTCAAATTTATCCCAATCCTGCTAAAGATAAACTAAACATAAATCTTGAAAAATTCAGCGATTTTAGAAAAACAACTTTATCCATTTATAACATACAAGGGCAATTAATACTGCAAAAAATTGTAAATCAAGCTGTAACAGAAATTGATATTTCACATCTTGCCAAAGGCATGTATTTTATAAAAATAGATAATGATAGTAACTTAATGCTGAATAAGTTTGTAAAAGAATAATTTGCTTAAATAAATGAATAGAAATTTAAAATCATAAGGATATGAAGAGAATATTTCTTTCTGTTGTATATATAGGATTTTTAGCATCAATTTGTTTAGGACAAAAAACAAACATTAAGAATAAATCAATTCTTCTTAATGAAAGTTTTGAGAACAGTGTTTTCCCTCCTTCAGGATGGAATATACAGAATAATATAAGTGATACAATGTTACAATGGAGATTAAGTTCTAATGCTCATTATGGGAATAAATCAGCAATAATAGATTCGGGGCAATCGAATCTTTTTCGGAATGAATGTTTAATTACACCTGGTATTAATTTAACCTCATTAACAAATCCATGTCTGAAATTCTGGTTTAAAACATCCTGTTTTTGGGCTGTTTCACCTAATAATACCTTCGATTTTAGAGTAAAAATTAGCATAGATGGAGGAACTAACTGGCAGGTAATCTGGAAAGAAGATAGTTTAGGTATTTTTGACGACTGGCTTTATTCACAAGTATTTATTAATTTAAACAATTATGCATCAGATACCAATGTAAAAATTGCTTTTCAATATCAGGGTCTTGGAAACGGACCATTGTATATTGATGATATTGCTATAGAAAGTATGGTTTTAAATAATCTGACAACAAACAGACTTACATTACATGAAGCATATACAAAAATTCCTTCGGGTTTAGGAAGGCCAATGTATTATGATGCCGATATTTCAAACTTTGGTTTGCAAGCGCAAACTCATGTAAAAATACATGCTGTAAACCTTAGCGCTAATACTGAGAGTGCAAGTTCTGACACAACGATACTATCTGGTAAGAATGTAAAGAAATTGAAAACAGAGAATTATTTTTTTACTCCGCCTTTGGTATTGGGGATTTATAGCGTTACTTCATATTTATCCAGTGATTCTATTCCTTACGAAGCAAATGACAGTTTTAATATTAAAGTAGTTTGTGACACTTGCTTATATTCAAGAGATAATAATACATATACCGGTTCAGTTTGGAATGGAAGTTCATTTAGTGGGAAAGGGTATTCTTATTCAAATCCTTATACAGCTGCTGTTTTATATCAGGTAAATCAGGACAGAATGGTTTATGGAATTAATTGTGTTGTTAGCAGCGATACAAAACTTTATTCCAAAATTAAAGCCGTATTGTATAAATTCAGTTCAAATGGTCAAAAAATCATAGTTAATCAATCCTCAAATTATTATATTATAGCATCTGAGATTCCTCCATCTAAGTTCCTCGTAAATCCGCCTTCTATCAAACTTTGTTTTAATACAGGATATTTAATGCAAAAGGACAGTATTTATTATGCAGGAATAGTGGTTTATGGAGGATCAGATACAGTAAAAATTGCTACAGATAATACAGGGATTCCTTTGGAAGAAGAAGCCGTAAAATATTTTGATCCCCGGTATAATGAATGGAGTTTTTGGGAACATGGTAATGCAGCAGCCTTAATGATTCGATTATACTTTAACCCAAACGTATATTTGTATTGTTATCAGGGTATTAATGAATCTGATATTAGTTCAAATGACTTATTAATCTGTATCCCAAATCCGGCAACTACATTAATTACATTAAACTATACTATGTTAAATACCGGAGGACTTCTCCAGATTTATAATATTATGGGGCAAATGGTTTATAATGTATCACTTAATAAAAAAAGTACTCAAAGTATAATTGATCTTAGTAGTTTTACCAAAGGCATGTATTTAGTAAAACTAAGTAATGAAAAAAATATAATGATTAGTAAATTTGTAAAGGATTAGTAGAACAACTTTATTCGTATCTCAAAGCATCAATAGGATCAAGGTTGGCTGCTTTTACGGCAGGATAAATACCTGAAACAAGGCCAACTCCAAAGCACAGCAATATTCCACCGAATATCCAAACCCAGGGAATAATAAAACTACCACCGATAAGAAGTGAAACCAGATTGCCGGCTAAAATACCCAGTATTACGCCCAGCAAGCCGCCTATTTGTCCGATTACAACTGCTTCTACCAGGAATTGATTTTTAATGACATTTTTGGTTGCACCCATAGATTTACGTATGCCTATTTCACGGGTACGCTCACTTACCGAAACCAGCATTATATTCATCAAACCAATGGCTGCACCTAATAAAGTTATAATGCCAATGATGGAAGCTGCATAGGAAACGAACTTCATATTTTCGATAAATTTTTGAGCCATATTATCACTTTTGGAGGCATCAAAATTATTATCATCTCCCACGTTAACATTTCGGATAATTCTGAATAAACCTACAGCTTCGTCCATAGCAACTTCCATTTGTTCCGGATCTTTTACCAAAACACTTATACTGAACGACATATTTGGTCGCGGGAAGTACTGTCGTACATTGTTTATTGGTAAAATACAGTTTTTGTCGCCGCTGAAGCCCATACTACTTCCTTTCGATTTCATTACCCCGATTACAATATATTTTCCCGAACCAATTGAAATCAGCTGTTCCACAGGATTTTCCCCATTTTTAAAAATCGACTTTGAAAGTTCTTCCCCAATTATAGCAACACTGGATCCATAATTTACTTCTGCCGGTGTAAAATTTCTGCCTTTTCCAATTTCATTTCCTGAGGTTAACAGATAATTTTCATCAGCACCAATAACTCCAATATTGGGGTTGGTTTTTTGGCTCGCAAATTTAACGGTTGCTGTATGAGTTGCAAATGTTGTAATGGAAGTGTATGCAGGGAAAATATAATTATCTTTAAAACGCTGGGCTTCTTCTATGCTGATTTCTTTATAGGGCTTAATTCTTCTGCCATCACCCATTTGTATCTGCATAACCCTGTTGCGGATAGTAAAGGTATTGGCTCCCATTTGTGAAAAACTATGAGTAATGCTCGATTTTAATGATTCAATAGCGGTAAGTATGCCAACCAATGCCATAATGCCCACTGCAATAATCATTACTGTAATTATTGTACGGGTAAGGTGGCTGCGAATTGATTCTAGTGAAATCTTAACATTTTCAATAACCAGCATTTTCATTGCATAAGAATTTAGATATTGAAAATTTAATACTGTACTTTTTTACCGAAAGCCAGATCGCCGGCATCACCCAAACCAGGAACAATATAGGCTTGTGCCGTCAGTTCATCATCAACAGCACCAACCCAAACAGATACAGCAGTGCTGGATAGATTTTTATGAACATAATCAATACCTTCGGCACTTGCAAGTACCGATACAAAATAGGTATGACTGGGTTTGCCGTGCAAAAGTAATTCTTTGTAGGTTTTAACCAGAGAAGCTCCTGTTGCCAGCATTGGATCAGCAAGTATCAGTATTTTATCTGTTAAATCAGGGCATGATAAATATTCAATCTCAATATTGAAATTTCCTTTTTTATCATGTTTGCGGTAAGCCGAAATAAAAGCATTTTCAGCCTGATCGAAAAAATTCAACAAACCATTATGAAAAGGTAAGCCTGCTCTTAAGATGGAAGCAATAACAGGTTGATGTTTAAGTAGCTGAATCTCGGCAATTCCAAGTGAAGTTACTACTTCTTTGGTTTCGTATTGCAGCTTTTTGCTTATTTCATAAGCAAAAATTTCACCCAATCTTTCCATATTCCTGCGAAAACGCATGCTGTCGGCCTGAATTTTTTCGTCCCTGACTTCTGCGATAAATTGGTTGAAAAGCGAATTATGACTTCCTAATATGTTTACCATAATAATGATTTTTTAGGTTTTATTACTAATAAGCTTTATAATGAATGGTAAGTTGTTTTTTTTCACTTGCAAATATACATAATTTTTTGGTCTGAATTTATGATTAAAACTTGCAATTCCTTCTAAAGATGAACCTCCAAAATCAAACAGATCTGCCAATCCTGCATTATTTTTAACAATATGATTTATAGTTAGATACATTGCTCCGTTTTCTTTTCCTTCTGCATTGGCACTTCCTTTGAGGAAAATAATACGCCGGTTTGATTTAATAAAGAAAGCTGCTGAAATTAATTCATCTTTTTCATTTAAAACACCAACTGAAATACCACAATTTCTGCTGTTGACTGTCTTAATAATATTGAGTAATGAATCATAATCCTTATCCTTAATATCTTTTAATTGCTTGCCTTTGTTAGTTCTGAATAAATTAACAATATTTTCAGCTTCAATATTTTCAATTATCCTGAGTTTTTTTTCAGCATTTTTTATTGTGCGTCTGGCATCGTATTTAAAATTATTAAAAATATCTTCATATGGCTTATTAATGTCCAGCGCCTGATAACTGCGTTCTTTTAATTGTAAATCTGTGTTTCCGGGGACATTACTTTCGTGAATATTAAACTCAATATATTTAAATTGTTTAGGAATTGCATCAAAGAATTGATTAACAATCACAGTATCAATTTCATTTTTTGAGTATAAACCATAATATCGTGTAAAAAAAGGCTGGTATATGTAGCTGATATTCATTTTTTTATTAATGGCCATTGGAAAAACAGCCTGATAATCATCTAAAACCAGGGCGCACCAATTACTGCAGACAACATCTAAATACCAACTGTATACATAGGCAATACCATTTACAGCATTATCAATGCATTCATCCCATTTTGCCTTGTTTATTTCATTATGTTGCAGAAATTGTATCATATTATTTCAGGGCATATTTTATAGTTTCCTCATATACTTCCTGCCAGCCCACCCAACGGCGCTGATTACTCAGTGATTCGTTATGCCAGAGGCAGATAAAGCATCCGTTTACTGCTTTTACCTCATCAATCAAAGGTTTTATGTAGTTTAATGCTCTGTCCGCATGAATATTCAGGTAATCCCTGAGGGTTCCTTCCATAAAGGCAAAGGGATGTATAAGCAGATTGGTTTCAGTATCTGATTCAAGGTCATAAAAATTATAGGCTGTGCAAATACTGGCTCTGAACCCCACTTCGGAAGCATAACCCATGGTGTAATCATCAGTAATATCCAAATCTATAAGGTTACGGTAGGTATGGGGCATTTCCAGTTTTAGAAAATGCTGTCTGCTTTTTGTTATCTGCCGGTTTAAAACCAGCGAAAGCCGGTCAATTTCCTGTTTTAAGATTTTAATGCTTTTATTGGAAGCAAATGAAGGATGTATGCCTACTTCAGCTTCGTCGCCCAGCATTTTTATCAATGAATGAAATTTCCGGTTATTTACAGGTATATTCTTATCAAAATCGCCGTATTCAGCAAAAAGGATAAAGTAAACAGGATGCAATTTGTGTTTTTCCTGCAAGCTGAACTGAAAGTCAAAGGTGTCAAAATGATCCCTGCTGATGCCGCTCAGCACTTTTGTACGTTCAATAATTTCTTTAAAATCGAGGTTTCGTAAGGATTTTAAATATCCTCCGATACTGCGGATGATACCTTTTAGCTTATAAGCATAAGCACTGTCAATATCAATGGTTGGAATAAATTCAAACTTTCTTTCAGCAATCTTAAAATCAGGATATTTGCTTTTTATAATGGCTGCAATTTTTAAAGCCCATATATTCAGCATTGGCTTTTTCAGGAAATAATGTTTGTGTGCAATGCTCTGTTCAGCGCTGAATCTGCCATGCAGGTCTTTTATGTAGGGTAAATATTCTTCGTAACGGCTTACCAGAAAAAAACCTGCTGCAAATGCGTCAAAAGGTAAAACTGATTTTTTATTTGATACCGGGAAAAAAGCAGCATTGTCTTCAAAATCAATAAATTTCAACTCCTGAGTTTGTATATTGGTCTCTGTTAATAAACCATCAGCAGCAAAAAATAGTTCATTATCAATAAGTTGTTCAGAATAATTGAGTTTAATACCCTGATATGCAATGAATTCTTCGGAACTGGCAGTAAAATCAATGTCAACACCCAATATCACCTTAAAATATAAATTAAAGGTGTATTTTATACGGTTTGTTATGTTGGGTGTATATATAAGCATTTAGTGTATTGTTTATTAATATTCTAATACTTTTTACTTAATGAACTTTACAAATTTTACAAACTTAAAGTATTCCTTCGTCTGCAAAGCTATAATAATTATCGTCACCTATAATAATATGGTCAACAACCAGAATTTCCAACAATTCACCCGAAGTTTTCAGTTTTCTTGTCAGCATAATATCAGCCTGGCTTGGTTTTAAATTCCCCGAAGGATGATTGTGACACAATATCAGCGATGATGCATTATTTTCGAGTGCCTGTTTAAATATCCGTTTTGGATCAGCTACTGTTCCTGCAGTTCCGCCTTCGCTGATACATTCATATTTAATTACTTTATTGGCTTTATTGAGCATGATAATCCAGAATTCTTCGTAAAACTGGTCGGAAACCATAGAATATAACAGTTCAAACGCATCTTTGCTCGAATTTATTTTCTTTTTTTCGATTACTTCGGCACTTCTTCTGCGTTTTCCAAGTTCCAATGCAGCAATAATACTAATTGCCTTGGCTTCGCCAATACCTTTAAAATTCTTAACAAGATCGTTGAGGCTTAATTTTGACAACTCAATAAGATTGTCATTGGCTGATTTTAAAATCCGTTTAGATAAATCAACAGCAGATTCTTCGTTGTTTCCGGAACCTATTAATATAGCGATTAATTCGGCATCACTTAACGATGAACGCCCTTTTAATTTGAGCTTTTCACGCGGACGGTCATCTTCAGCCCAGTTTTTTATAGTTATTTTTTGGTTCAGCGTGTCCATTTGTATTGTTTGAAGCGAAATTAATACATTTGCATTTAATTTTTATGAATAAATCAGATTTGTAAAAACTTTTTTTAATTTTTATTGTTTTTGATAATACCTTAAGTGCAATAGCATTATATGATTCAATATTCAATTAAAGATCTCGAAAAACTTACCGGTATAAAAGCACATACCATTAGAATCTGGGAGAAGCGCTATGAAATAGTAAATCCTCACAGAACTTCTACCAATATCCGCTTTTATACTGATATGGATTTAAAAAAATTAATGAATGTTGCATCATTGGTGAAAAATGGAGTTAAAATTTCATCACTTTCCAATCTGACTTTTGAGGATTTAAATGATAAGTTAATCGAACTGTACCGGAAACCCAATGAATCGAATACCCAGATTGACCAGTTGATAGTAGCAATGACGGATCTGGATGATAAAAAATTTCATTCAATACTATCAAATGCCACATTAGACAGAGGTTTCGAAAAAACCATCATAGAAGTGATATTTCCCTTTATGGAACGTTTGGGATTATTATGGCAAATGGGTAATATCAATACTGCTCATGAGCGCTTTGTGATGAATATCCTACGCCAGAAATTACTGGTTGCTATTGATAGTTTGTATTTTCAGCCGAATAATAATTCAAAGCTTTTTGTAATGTACCTGCCAAAAGATGAATACCATGAAATAGAGTTATTATTTTTCAGGTATATCATTCGCAAAAGCGGGCATAAAATTATATACCTTGGTCAATCCATACCTTTTTTAGATTTAAAGGAAATAATCAGTATAAAAAATCCTGATTATTTGTTTAGCTGTATTAATATACCACAATCTGAAGCAGAATTAAAACTTTATTTGACTAAACTTTCCAATTTATTTCCAAATCAGGAATTTTTTCTGGCCGGTAAACAAATAAATAATTACCAGGATGTCCTTCCCGGAAAAATGCATAAAATCACTTCATTGGCTGAATTTAAGGCAATTATTGATAAAATTTAATTTCTTTCCATTTTTTTTTGTTTATCTTATTATTAAAATATTTAAACAAATATAAAAAAATTTTTTTAACCCGAAATCCATTATTATCAGGTATTTAATGCTTATATCTTAAAATATTTAAATTATTTTAACAAAAAAAAGTAAAAATAATTTTTTTTTGTTTAACAATAGTACTACTTTTGTTAAACAAAAATTTGAAATTATAATATATACAGATATGACAGCAAAAGAATTTAACCACAGTTTATTAGGCTTAAAAGACAGCCTTGAATATTTTGCTTATTCTTTAACCATGAACCGTGAAGATGCAAAGGATTTAGTGCAAGATACTTACGTTAAGGCAATTACATATAAAGATAAATTTGAAACAAATACAAATTTAAAAGCATGGACTTATACGATAATGAAAAATACCTTTATTAATAATTATCGTCGCAATGCTAAAGCTAATACTATAATAGATAATACAGACGATTTATATTTTATGAATATTTCCCGTAAATCAACCATGGGTTCACCTGAATCAGAAATTTTTACCAAAGAAATTGAAAGAAGTATAAACAAACTGGAAGAAGATCATCGTGTGCCTTTTGAAATGCACAATGCTGGTTATAAATATAAAGAAATTGCTGAAAACCTCGACCTTTCAATAGGTACGGTTAAAAGCAGGATATTCTTTACTCGTAAAAAGTTGATGGACAACTTAAAAGAGTTTAAGAATTGATTTTTTGTGTTAATTTGAATTGATTGGTTTTTTTAGAAAAGGTACAGTAGCAATATTGTACCTTTTTTAATTATAATCATTCATTAGAAAAGCCATAAACTTCCTGATGTAAAGTTTTTTCAATCTGTTTGAAAGGCAAAGATGTATCCGGTTCACGGTTTATCATTATTAACATGGGAACGGCTTCTTTACCTTCATCATAAGGCGGTTGAATATAGGTTTCCTTACAAACATTAAATCCGAAGCGTTCATAAAACATTATTCTTTTATATGAATTTTCATCCTCTGGTATTTCAACTTCTAACACAACCAGCTTATCATTAATCAGAATAAAATTATTTAAAACATAACTTCCCAGACCATTCCCCCTGATGTCAGGTGAAATAGCGAAATGTTCAATATAAGTAAATGTCTTGAAATCCCAGTCAGACAGCATTCCGACTACTTCATCCTCAAATAAAATGGCAGATATATTAAATCTGTCATCTGAAAGCAAAAGGAGTATTTTTTTAAAATCTCTTCTTTCGTTGGGTGGGAAAGAGGTTTCGTAGATTTTTTTTATTACTTTAAGTTGTTTTTTATCTTCAACGCTTAGTTTTTGAAGTTGTATCATAATTAACAGACTATAAGAAATTACGCAATACCAGTCTTACAAAAATGCTGTAATTAAGGCGGTAATTTTCGTAATCTGTTAAGTTGATACTCTGGTAATAAAGGTTAAACCCAGGTTCAACGCTAACATTATTATTAAAGTATACACTTATACCACCACCACAAAAAAATCCAATACCAACACCACCCTGTCTTACATCATAAGGTTGTAAGCCTGAATTGGGTATGTATTGCTGACTTCCATATACGTTAACCAGACTGTATTCGGTATTTTCGATGGAAATAGCAGATTTTTTTACCAAAACGCTTGTAAAATTTATTCCCCCTTCAGCAAAAATATTACTTATTTCACCTAAATACCATTGTTTCTGTACTCCGATATCGATATAAGTCCGCTGTTCCTGACCGTATATAGAATAGTACCTCAATGATGGTTCGGAAGTAAAGTTAACCGAATCAATGCTAAGGGCAAATTGTCCGGTTGTATTTAACCGGGCAATATTAAACTGCATAAAATAGCCCAGGGTATTGGTAACATTATAACGGGCATAAAAACCTGCCAGAATGGTAATATCATATGACATGGTTGTTGGCCAACTATAAAGTGAAAAATTATGTTCATTCACTTTGTGCCTGATTTCTTCGTGGTAATAGGGGTTATTGATAATAAAATTGATATTGTTCTCATTTGCAGGAGCACCATTATAGTATAAAGCAGAAAATCCATTTCCTTTGAACATCCCCATATTAAAGCCAAATACCAGTCCACGGCGGTCGGGCTCTCCAAATTTCTTGCTCTCTGAATTTAAGCTGTTATTTTCAATATCAAGCGGAGGAAGCAGCGGTTTTTTTGTAAAAGAAAATTGTGCAAAACCAAAGTTTTGTAGAACTAACAATGCGATAATCCAGACAATTTTCTTTTGAAGTATCATTCGTTATACAGCTATTTAATTATTGTACAAACCTACAAGAAATTTTGCTTATGCACAAGGTATAACGTATTTATATCCAAAAAAGTTTTAAAATTTGAAACAATAAAAAATTATTTTAGTATCTTTGCAGCCTCAAAAAGGCCCCGTAGCTCAACTGAATAGAGTATCTGACTACGGATCAGAAGGTTACAGGTTTGAATCCTGTCGGGGTCACTTTAAAACGTCAATTACCAGAGTAGTTGACGTTTTTTATTTAAACAAATTGTTAAAATGCAGAACTTCCCCGCTTTAGATTTGTTTATTTTAAAAATTTTATTATTTTTGTTTTTTACTTGAGGGATTTTCCATACTTATTTTAATATTTTTATACAGATTAACTGAAATAAAGAAGAATTAAAATTATCTTCTTTTTCTGAGTATAAGGAAAACCGCTGCACACAATTTTTTATAAAAAAATATATAAACAATGGATTATAAAACAATAAACGTTAATACAACAAATGCTATTGTTTGCCTTTCAATTGCAAGGCCTGAAGCTTTAAATGCCTTAAATTCACTGGTATTTGATGAACTCAATCTTTTTCTGGACTGGGTTGAAAATCAATCACAGCTAAAAGTAATGGTAATTACCGGCGAAGGTAAGGCTTTTGTTGCCGGTGCCGATATTGCTGAAATGTCTAATATGAATAGTGAAGAGGCAAAAGCTTTTTCAATCAAAGGACAAAAAGTATTCAACCGGCTGGAAGCATTAAAAATTCCTGTAATTGCTGCTGTTAATGGTTTTGCATTGGGTGGTGGTTGCGAATTTGCCATGTCGTGCGATTTCAGGATTGCCAGCAATAAGGCTAAGTTTGGTCAACCTGAGGTTAACCTTGGTTTGATACCTGGTTATGCCGGAACACAAAGGTTATCGAGACTGGTTGGCATGGGAGATGCCTTGTATTTATTGATGACGGCTGATGTTATTTCAGCAGAAGAAGCGTTGCGCATGGGATTGGTTCAAAAAGTAGTGGAAGCCGAAGAGCTGATGAAGGTTGTTATGGAAATGGCCGAAAAAATTGCCTCCAAGGGCAGCAAGGCAGTTGAAAATGTAAAACTGGTTACTCGTAAGGGTTTTAATATTGCATTTGAAGATGGCTGTAATCTGGAAGCTGATTATTTTGGTAAATCATTCGGTAATGGTGAATCAGGCGAAGGCATGCAAGCCTTTCTGGAAAAAAGGAAACCAAACTGGTAAAAAAAAAGGAGAAAAATAAATAAAACAATTAATCTGAAAAATTATGAATTATACTGATAGATTAGAAAACGTATCGGTTTTAGGTGCTGCCGGGAAAATGGGGAGCGGAATACTGCTGCTCACAGCAATTGAAATGGCAGATTTAAGTCTGAAACCGGAAAACAAAGGAAAACACTTTGTTATCAATGCTATAGATGTTTCAAGTGAAGCATTATTTGGCCTGATGAAATACATCAGAGCTCAGGTTTTTAAAGCTGCTGAGAAAAAAATTATCGCTTTGCGTGCCGTTTATCATCACAGAGCTGATTTGATAGAAAACAGCGAAATCATCAACCAGTATGTGGACGATGTGATGTTGATAATCCGCCCTTCGATACATATTGAAGTGGCTTATCATTCAGGCCTGATATTTGAAGCCATAAAAGAAGATCCTGCTTTAAAAACCAGAATATTTTCACAAATCAATGAAAATAGCAGCAAACAACCCTGGTTTTTTACCAATACATCTTCCATACCAATCAATGAACTGGATAAAAATGCAAAATTAAACGGCCGGGTTTTGGGTGTTCACTTCTACAACCCGCCTGCAGTTCAGAAACTGGTTGAAATTATTAAAACTGATAATACACAAGATGAATTAAATGAATTTGCACTTCAGTTCTCAAAGAATTTAAGAAAAACTGTGGTTCCTTCTCATGATTTTGCCGGATTTATTGGCAATGGCCATTTTATGCGCGATGCACTACATGGTATAAAAGAAGCTGAAAAACTTACAGCCAATTATTCGTTTGCTGAATCTGTTTATATGATTAACAAAATTACCCAGGACTATTTAATCAGACCTATGGGCATTTTCCAGTTGATTGATTATGTCGGAATAGATGTTTGTTCCTATATTATGAGTGTTATGAATCCTTATTTACCCGATGAAGATCTTCACAGCAATTTACTGGACAAAATGATAGAAATAGGTGTTAAAGGCGGTCAGAATGCTGATGGTTCGCAGAAAAACGGTTTTCTGAAATACGAAAAAGGTAAAGTGGTTGCCATTTATGATATTAATAAAAAAGAATATGTCGCTATTGAAGGTTTACAGCAAAATTGCGACAGTAAATTGGGTGATGCACCTGCTACAGTAAAACCATGGAAAACCGTAGTTGGAAAACCGGGTATGGATGATTATTTTACATCTTATTTTCATGAAGTAAAAGCAGCATCAACTATGGGCGCGGGAATTGCAACGACTTATTTCTTACGTTCCAAGGCAATAGCTGAAAAATTAGTTGCCGACAAGGTTGCCTTTACTGCCGAAGATGTTAATACAGTGTTGAAAACAGGGTTTTTCCACGCTTATGGTCCCATCAATAATTTTATGAACTAACAAAGGGGAGAAATTTATCATGCAAAAATTAAGAAGAAAAATATATATGGTAGCCGGATACAATACCATTTCAATGGGAACCGGCAGGAAAGAATTTAATCCTAAAAAAGAACGTCCCGGCCTGGAAGAATATATGAGAGAAGCCGGACAGGCTGTTCTTAAAAAGATAGGTGGTCCGCAAAATGTGGATGAAGCTGTTATCGGAAACTTTATTGCTTCTCGTTTCAACAGGCAGGCCAATATGGGAGCTTTTCTTCCATACATTGATGAAGGATTACGCTATAAACCTTCTATCAGGGTTGAAGGTGCCTGCGCTACCGGTGCATTGGCATTAGTTACCGGGATAAGATCAATACTGGCTGAAACTGCTGATGTAGTTTTGGTAATGGGTGTTGAAGTTCAGAATACCGTTAAAGCCATTTATTGTGCCGATTATCTGGCAGCTGCAGGATGGGCCAAAGAAAGAAAAGACGGACATGCCTATTTTTTCCCCGGTAAATTCAGCGACAGGGCAAAAGTTTACTATGAGAAATTTGGTAAAGAAAAAACACGTATGGCTATGGCAAAATGGTTTGTAAATGCGGTTGAAAATGCCCGTTTATGCCCTACAGCCCAGGAATACCATAATACTGTCAAGGATTTAAATGCACTGGGTATGACAGAACCCAACCCAAGAGGATTTCTGGAAAGTCTGAATGTATTTGACTGTTCAAAAGTTTCTGATGGTGCTTCTGCTATAGCTATTGTTTCTGAAGAAGGACTGAAAAGAATTGGTATACCTAAATCACAGGCTGTTGAAGTAATGGGATTCGGACAGGCAGTAGAAGACATTACAAAAGCTCCTGATGACCATACAAAATTAAATACCACTGAAAATGCTGTTAAAAAAGCTTTAGAAAATGCAGGTATAACCAAAGAACAACTGGCAACGGTTGAATGTCACGATTGCTTTACCATTGCAGGTATTATGGCCACTGAAGCCATCGGTTTTGCTGAACACGGTAAAGGTCCTGATTTCGTTCTGGAAGGTCATACTTCACGTACAGGTAAAATACCATTTAATACTACAGGCGGATTGGTTGGTTGGGGACATCCTACCGGTGCAACCGGCGTGCATCAGGCGATTACCATCTGGGAACAATTAACAGGCAATGCAGGTGAAGCTCAGATTAAAATAGATCCGCAAAGACCTTACGGATTAACCATTAATATGGGTGGAGATGATAAGAGCCTCGTTTCTATCGTATACAAACGCGCTGAATAAATTAATGCCACAAAGGCACTAAGACACTAAGTTTTTGTTTTTTACTGTATAATTTGTGTCTTTGTGCCTTTGTGTCTAATTAAATATAAAAATGAACAGAATTACTAACTTATTCCACATTCAGTATCCGCTTATTCAGGGTGGTATGATCTGGTGCAGTGGCTGGGAGCTTGCTTCTGCCGTGAGCAATGCCGGTGGATTGGGTTTGATTGGTTCTGGTTCTATGAAGCCTGATGTGCTTAAAGAGCATATCAGGAAGTGCAAAGCAGCAACTGACAAGCCTTTTGGTGTTAATGTACCCTTGCTTTATCATGGCAATGAAGAAATGTTTGGCATGATGATAGACGAAGGTGTAAATATTATCTTCACATCAGCAGGTAATCCTGCAAAGTTTACTTCATTTCTTAAAAGCCATGGTGTTAAAGTGGTGCATGTAGTCGCAAGTGTAAAATCAGCTTTGAAATGCGAAGAAGCAGGTGTTGATGCTATTGTTGCCGAAGGTTTTGAAGCCGGCGGCCATAATGGCAGGGAAGAAACGACTACCATGGTGCTTGTACCGATGATTAGAGAACAGGTAAAACTTCCATTAATTGCAGCAGGAGGAATAGGTAGTGGCAGGGGAATGCTGGCAGCTATGGCATTGGGTGCCGATGGTGTTCAGATTGGTTCACGTTTTGCAGCTACAACAGAATCTTCAGCACATACAAATTTTAAAAATAAACTCATCGAAATAAAGGATGGTGATACCATGCTGGCATTAAAAAAATTGATGCCTGTTAGGCTGATAAAAAATAAATTCTATTTCGATGTTGAAGACCTGGAAAATAAAGGTGCTCAGGCTGAGGAATTAATGACCTTATTAGGCAAAGGACGCTCTAAACTGGGTATGTTTGATGGTGATTTGGATGAAGGTGAACTGGAAATAGGTCAGATTGCCGGGTTATTTAAGGAAATTAAGCCTGTGGCAACTGTAGTAAGTGATATAATAAAAGAATTTAATCAGGCAAAGTCGGAATTAGCAAAAATAAGTTTCTGATGTTCATTGAAATAAAAGGAAAACAAATCAATTATGAAATTATCAATGAACAGTTGCTTGATAATAATGCATCTGTATTGATTTTTTTACATGAAGGACTGGGCAGTATTAAACAATGGAAAGATATTCCTGAAAGTATTTCCAATGCCTGCGGGCTTGCAGCGATTGTTTATGACCGTTATGGTTATGGAAATTCATCGGCTAGGGAAGAAAATATTACTACAGAGTATTTGCATGATGAAGCGCTGATTTATCTTCCGGAACTCTTATCTAAACTAGGCATACAAAAAAACGTTCTTTTAATAGGTCATAGTGACGGAGCCAGCATTGCACTGATATTTGCTGCCACATTCCCAACTATGCTGACAGGTGTTATCAGTCTTGCAGCCCATGTTTTTGTTGAAGATATAACAATAAGCAGTGTAGGTGAACTCGTAAAAAAGTATAATTCAAATGAGAAATTATCAGCATTACTGAGAAAATACCATCGTGAAAAAACAGATAAAATCTTTAAAGATTGGTCAGGGATGTGGTTATCAGCTGATTTTAGAAACTGGGATATTGAAAAATTACTTACAAATATAAGAGTTCCGGTTATAGCAATACAGGGGGAAAATGATGAACATGGAAGCATTAAGCAACTAAATGCTATTAAGAATAAAATAAATGCAGAAGTTACAACTTATATCATAGCCGATTGCGGACATGTTCCGCATCTGGAGAAAAAGGAAGAAATAAAAACAATTATGATTAATTTTATCAATTCATTAAAAATAAAATAACAACTAAACAATTAATATTATGGATTTTAAATTTACAGAAGAACAAGAAATGATTCAGCAGGCAGCAAGAGATTTTGCTGAAAGAGAATTATTGGTAGATGTTATCGAAAGGGACGAAAAAGCCGAATTTCCGACAGTTCAGATGAAAAAATTAGCTGAACTCGGATTTCTGGGTATGATGACGGATACAAAATATGATGGTGGCGGAATGGACACTGTTTCCTATGTGCTGGCCATGGAAGAAATCTCAAAAATAGATGCATCTGCTTCTGTTGTGATGTCTGTTTGCAATTCGCTGGTTAACTGGGGCTTGGAAACATTCGGAAGTGAAGCACAAAAAGAAAAATACCTGAAACCGCTGGCAAGAGGCGAAAAAATCGGTGCTTTTCTGTTATCAGAACCTGAGGCAGGTTCCGATGCAACTTCACAAAGAACCACAGCTGAAGATAAAGGCGATTATTATTTACTGAACGGAACCAAAAACTGGATTACAAATGCCAATTCAGCGTCCACATATCTGGTAATTGCACAAACTTATCCTGATAAGAAACATAAGGGAATCAATGCTTTTATAGTTGAAAAAGAAAGTCCCGGCATTACATTGGGACCTCACGAAAATAAAATGGGAATGCGCTCATCTGACACACATTCTGTTATGTTTAATGATGTAAAAGTTCCTAAAGAAAACCGTATTGGCGAAGATGGTTTTGGATTTACATTTGCCATGAAAACCCTGGATGGCGGCAGAATCGGAATTGCTTCACAGGCATTGGGTATAGCTTCAGGTGCCTTTGAACGTGCCCTTAAATATTCAAGAGAAAGAAAAGCATTTGGAACAGAAAT
Organism: Bacteroidota bacterium; assembly: GCA_026391675.1. Classification (GTDB taxonomy): domain Bacteria; phylum Bacteroidota; class Bacteroidia; order Bacteroidales; family JACABE01; genus JACABE01. The sequence goes on along the minus strand of JAPLDQ010000035.1, from coordinate 6,190 downwards.
CATCAATCATCAGTCGGTTGCATTTAAACTTTCTGATATGGCAGTAAAAATCGAAAATGCACGTAATCTTTGTCTGAAAGCTGCATGGTTAAAAGACCAGCATTTGCCATACGGAACTGCAAGTGCCATGGCTAAACAATATTGTGCTGATATTGCGATGGAAGTTACTACTGAAGCTGTTCAGATTCATGGTGGTTATGGATACGTAAAAGAATATCATGTTGAAAGACTGATGCGCGAAGCCAAACTTACCCAGATTTACGAAGGCACTTCTGAAGTACAGAAAATCATTATTTCAAGAAGCTTATTGAAATGATGAATGATGAGTTATAAATTATGAATATTAATACGTTTTAGAAAAATGTAGTCCTAATTCTGACTTCTGACTTCTAAATTCTAAATTTTAAAATATGAAAATACTGGTTTGTATAAATAATGTTCCCGACACCACTACTAAGATAAAGTTTGTAAACAATACAGCTTTTGATGCAGCGGGTGTTCAATGGATTATCAACCCATGGGACGAGCTGGCTTTAACTAGAGCCATTGAAATTAAAGAAGCACAGCCTGCAGCTGTTGAAACTATTACTGTTGTTAATGTTGGTTTGGCCGAAGCTGAACCTACTATCCGCAAGGCTTTAGCAATTGGTGCTGACAATGGTGTCCGAATTAATTATGATGCCAAAGATTCCTATACAGTAGCTTATCTGTTGGCTGAATATATTAAAAAAGAGAACTATGAAATAATATTATGCGGTATTGAGTCGAGTGACTACAATGGCGCCAATGTTGGTGGTATGTTAAGTGAAATGCTTGATTTACCTTCTGTTTCTTCCGTTTCTTTTTTAGATATTAAAGATGGTAAATTAATGTTGAAAAGAGAAATTGATGGCGGACAGGAAACTGTGGCTACTCAACTTCCTTTTGTTGGTATAGTTCAGAAAGGTATTGCCAAAGAACCTAAAATTCCTTCTATGCGTGGTATTATGACTGCCCGTACCAAGCAATTACAGGTAATTGAAGGTGTTTCAACAGAAAACTTAACAGATTTTGTTGAATTTGAATTACCAAAACCAAAGGCAGCCTGCAAGAAAATTGATCCGGAAAATGTTCGTGAATTAGTTCAATTGCTTCACAATGAGGCCAAAGTAATTTAATAAGTAATAATAGCCATGAAGGCACTAAGACACAAAAAGTACCGTTAACTTCAGGCACTTTAAGTACTATAGGCACTCAAGGCACTTAAAATCTAAAATATGTCAGTATTAGTATATACAGAAAATTGGGATGGTAAATTTAAAAAGCTGTCCTTTGAGTTGGTTTCCTATGCAAAAGGGATAGCCAAACAAATGAATACCACCGTAGTTAGTTTATCCATTGGAAATGTGGATGAAACTGAACTTAAAAAATTAAGTAATTATGGGGCAAACAAAATTATTAGTATCAACAACAGCAAACTGAATGCATTAAACAATCAGGCTTATACTTCGGTAATAGCTCAGCTTGTTGCCAGAGAAAATGCTGAAGTTGTTGTTTTTGCTCATAACAATACAGGTAAAGCCATTGCACCGCGTTTATCGGTAAGGTTAAAAGCTGGTCTGGTAACCGGTGTTGTTGGAATTCCACAATCTACATCACCATTTGTAATCAGTAAAAAAATATTTACTTCCAAAGCATTTGCCAAAGTAACAGTAAAAACGCCCATCAGGATTTTAACGTTGTTGCAAAATGCATTTGGTGTTAATGAATCTATTGAAAATACAGCTATAGAGCAGTTTGAACCAGCTTTAAATGAAACTGAATTAAAAACTGAAGTTGTAGAAGTAAATAAAGTAACGGGTAAAATTTTATTGACCGATGCAGATATTGTTGTTTCAGGTGGCAGAGGTATGAAAGGCCCGGAAAACTGGGGTGCTATCGAAGAACTGGCAGCATTGCTCGGCGCAGGAACAGCCTGTTCCCGTCCGGTTTCTGACGAAGGCTGGAGACCTCATGATGAACATACCGGTCAAACCGGGAAAATTATTGCGCCTACTTTATATATTGCCTGTGGTATTTCCGGTGCCATACAGCATTTGGGAGGTATAAGCAGTTCCAAATGTATAGTTGCTATCAATAAAGACCCGGATGCACCTATCTTTGAAGCAGCTGATTATGGTATTGTTGGCGATGTACTGAAAGTGCTGCCCGACATGATTACTGCAGTAAAAGAATTAAAAGCAGGATAAGTACAACTTAACTAAGAATAAATTGTTAATTATAAATCTGGCAGGTTTTTTAAAACTGCCAGATTTTTTTTACAAATTTAAATGTCAAAGATTCAGCTATTTATTGCATGCACATTAGATGGATTTATTGCCAGGGAAAATGGTTCACTGGATTGGTTGTTTGAACTGCCAAACCCTGATCAGATTGACCATGGTTATAATGATTTTATCAATGGAATTGACATTGTTATCATGGGCCGTAAGACCTATGATGAAGTATTGGGTTTTGGTATTGACTGGCCTTACAGCAATTGCAAAACATATATTGTCACAAAAAATGAAAACTATACTGTAAAAACAGAAAACACTTTATTACTTCATACAATTAATATTGAAGTAATTGAGAACCTGGAATCAGAAAGTCAGAAAAATATCTGGCTGGTTGGCGGAGGTGATTTAATTACGCAATTTTTGAATGAAAATGCAATTGATGATATGGCGCTTTGTATGATTCCGATTATCTTAGGAAAAGGAATACAATTATTCCCAAATCAACCAAAAGAAACTAAATTTGAATTCGTAAGGAGTGAAGCTTTTAAAACAGGAGTAGTTAATTTAACATATAAAAAAATAAAATGAAATAGCCATTAGAATAATATTCAAACAAAACAAGAATGATATTATGGCGTATTCTCCCGATAAATCGGGACAAGCTATGTGACAAATAAAAAATTAAAATTAATAACACATGAAAATATCAGGAAATAAAATATTGATTACAGGTGGTGGCAGCGGCATAGGATACGGTTTATCCGAAAGATTTATTAAGGAAAACAATACCGTTATTATTTGCGGCAGACGTCAGGCAGTTTTGGATGAAGCAAAACAAAAACTACCAACGCTTATCACTTATCAATGTGATTTAGCCATTGAAAGTGAACGAAAAAAATTATATCAGTGGATAACCGTAAATCATCCGGATCTAAATGTATTGATAAACAATGCCGGGATTCAACAATGGGAAACCCTGGAAGATGCAGATTTTATCGAAAAAGTAAAAGAAGAAATTACAATAAATATAGAAGCACCGCTTCATCTTACTTCACTTTTTACAAATTTAGCTTCATTAAATACCATAATGAATGTAACATCAGGATTAGCGTTTGCACCCTTACTCAGAGCGCCTGTTTATTCAGCTACCAAAGCATTTCTTCATTCTTTTACCATTTCATTCCGTGAAATATTAAAGCATAAGCAAATAGAAGTGATTGAAATAATACCTCCTGCATTGAATACCGATTTGGGTGGCAAAGGAAAACATGATTATGCTCCTCCGGTAAGTGAGTTTATTGAAGCCATTTTTCTGCAATTAATAGAAGGTAAAAATGAACTGAGTTTTGGCTTTAGCGAAAAAATGCTTAATGCAAATGAAAATCTGCAGCTGGCTTTTAAAAGAATGAATCAGATAGATTAATTTTTTTCTATTTTCTAAAACATTAGGAATCAGACGGTGTATATTGTATATTTGTAATATTGAAATAATATCAATTTATAATATTATACAATGGATACAAAAATAATTAAAGGAGATTTTGTCAAGGACAGAATCTTCATCGAAGTGAAAACTGAAATAGCAAGCCTTTACGAAAAATATAAAAAACTTCCCGGCATTGCTTTTATTGGATTTTCCAATGTACCCCTTTCCAAATACAACATTCCTTTTCATGTGCAGTTGGCTCAGGCTGCAGGATTTAATGTTTTTAAAGAAATCAAAGACGAAAATACTACAGAAGAAGAACTGTTTAATCTTATAGATACATTAAATCATGATGATACTATTCATGCCATTGTTATTTTACAACCCTTACCGCTTCATTTGAATCCAATCCGGATCATAAACAGGGTAAATCCTGAAAAAGAAGTGGAAGGTTTTCATCCCCAAAATATGCTGAGTACGCTTATTCCGGATATTCAAACAGAGAAATATCCCATGTGTTTACCGTCTGCTTTATTTGAAATGCTTAAGGATGCTGGGATGCAGCTTAAAAGTGATCAGGAATGGGTATTTGCTATGGATGAAGAATTTATTTCAAATACATTAACCCATATGGTCGTCAGATCAGCTGCATCAAAAGTGGTACCTCATGATTGTTCTGTGTCATACATAACTAAAGAATCAAGCCACTTAATTGAATATGTTAAAAAAGCGGATATCTTGGTTGTTGTTACCAAATCACCTGAATATATTCAGGCTGAATGGCTCAAACCAGGTGTAGGCATTATTGATATTTATTCCAATCTGGTGAAAGAAATACAAAGTAAAGAAGACCCAGGTAAATTAATTCCGATAATCAGGGGTGGTATAAATGTGGAAACGGCTATGAATATTGCCGCATTCATACTTCCTATACCCGGTGGTCTGATGTCGGTTGTGTTGACGATACTGTTGCGCAATGCGGTGCAGGCATTTAAAAACAGTTTCTAAGTCTGAGAACCTAAATTTCTTATTGTAAGATTCGTTATCATTCTAACTTTTTCGTTCAATTAATGTTCATACATTTAAAAACTTCTAAAGTTTTTGAATACTAACAGGATTAATATTAATTTTGCAGGAAATTTAAAATCTGTTCCCTTGAAAACACTTACCGAATTTATTATTGAAGAACAAGCGGCTTATCCAAGTGCCAGCGGCAATTTAACCCGTATATTGAATGATATTGGCATTGCTGCCAAATTTGTAAACCGCGAAATAAACCGCGCAGGACTCACCAACATCATGGGTTTTAACGATGAAATCAATGTGCAGGGTGAAGCACAGAAAAAACTGGATGTATATGCCAATGAACAGTTTATTGCAGCTTTACGTTCCGGTGGCGAATGCTGTGCCATTGCCTCGGAAGAAGATGAAAAAATCATCGCTTTTGAGAATGAAGTTTCACAAACAGGTAAATATGTTGTTGCCATTGATCCGCTGGACGGCTCATCCAATATTGAATCCAATGTTTCCATAGGTACTGTTTTTTCTGTTTACCGCAGGCTTTCAATGGTTGGAAAAGGAAGAGTTGAAGATTTGTTGCAAAAAGGAACCGAACTGATAGCAGCAGGTTATATCATCTATGGCTCTTCAACTATGCTTGTTTATACTACAGGCAGAGGTGTTAACGGTTTTACACTGGATCCTTCCGTTGGTTTGTTTATCCGCTCCCATATAAATATGAAATATCCTGAAACAGGTACTATTTATTCTATCAACGAATCAAATTCCATCTATTTCCCTGAAGCTATTCAAAAATATCTTGAGTACTGCCATGCAGATGACCCTGAAACCAACCGTCCATATATTACCCGTTATATTGGTTCTATGGTGGCTGATTTCCACCGTAATCTTATTAAGGGCGGTATTTTCCTGTATCCGGGAACCATGAAAAATCCTTCAGGTAAATTAAGATTACTGTACGAATGCAATCCTATGGCTTTCATAGCAGAACAAGCAGGTGGCAAAGCATCTCATGGATTTGGCCGTGTACTTGAAATACAGCCTACTGATATTCATCAGCGTTCTCCATTCTTTGCCGGTCCAACTTTTATGGTTGAAAAAATTGAAGAATATATGCAACAGTATTCTCCTGATTTAGGAAAGTAAAAGACTTTTTAAAAAGCAAAGCCTGACAAAGTTATAATACATTGTCAGGCTTTTTGTTGATTTTATTAATATCATTAAACAGGTCGCTGCTACGCAGCTTAGTTTTGCTTAAGTTGTCATTATTATTAACAGGACAGTCCTATGGACTTTAGCTAACTCCAGATCATTTGAAAATTGTTTATTTAAATTCTTTTCTTTTGCTACGTATTAGCATACTGTTAATAATAAAATAAACACTCACCATTACTAAACGCCGTAGGTTCGTCATGTATACTTTTAAACAGGTCGCTGCTACGCAGCTTAGTTTTGCTTAAGTTGTCATTATTATTAACAGGACAGT
>JAPLDQ010000013.1 GCA_026391675.1 Bacteroidota bacterium | reverse complement strand
ATATTTGCCGTTGTTCATGGTAATAAAAATTAATTACCTAAACTTAAGCATTTCAAATCGTCACGCAGCTAAAAAGCTCTAAAATTATAGATAAACAAGGATTTCAAAGAACGTTATTTAATTTATAGTGGACACTAGTGATTATTTTTAATTATTAATATGTCAGCAAATTGAAAAAAAAACAGATTATTGATTTTGGTTTAAGTGTAATAAATATAATTCCGCACAAGCTTTAGCATCACTTAATGCATTCTGGCGTTGCAAATATATATAATAGTGCCGACACAATGATGCCAGATTAGTTTTAAATATTTTGTTAATGTCAATCTTTTTATATCTTGGCACTGGCATTTTGTAATATTCTAATGTTTTTTTTAATAATGGGAATTCGAACCACAAGCCATTGTGAGCCACTACTAATTGATTTTTAATAAATGGTTCTAACAGATACCATATTTTATCAAAAGTTGGAGCAATGGCCGTATCTTGTGGGGTAATTCCATATAAATTCATAAAGCTTTCCCAATAGTAATTATCAGGAGGTTGAACTAATATATTTATTTCATTGGTTATAATGCCATTTTCAACCCTTACAAGTCCAACCTGGCAAATACCATAATCAAATCCATTTGCAATATCAAAATCTATTGCTGTAAAGCTATTCATAAGTTTTAAGTTTATAAGAAATTAATATAAAAATCAGCCATAAAATATCACACTATATTTATTTAGCTACAAAAATCTTATTTTATGCACCAGTTGTCCATAAATAAAAACCTATTTCTTCACTGTCTATTTTCCATTGCTGAATAAGATCTTTATGCACAAGTTTTTCCTTTTTGACTATCACTCCTTTAGAATCAAAAAATATTATTCTCTTATAGATCAAAACATTCTCATTATTGTATGTCAATATTTCTGTAAGCTGTTTTTTATAGATATAATCAGTATACCATGCTAAATCACCATTGGGATAAAAGCAAAAATCTTGTATTTTATTTCCTTCTGGATTATAGTTGAATTTCCTAATACACTTCAATTTTCTTGGAGTTTCAAACATTTTAAATTGATCACACTTTGTTTTAGTATAAGGACTGTTATACTTAAATTCTGTATATCCTGTTAAAATATTATTTTCATAATACTTCATCATAACAACTCTACCAAAGGCATCATATTTGTCTTTATAACAGGAACTTTTGTCTTGATAGTTAATTATAGTAATGCTTTTAAATTTAATTGGGGTTTCTTTGGTTTCCTGTTCTTTATCTACATTTCGTTGAGTTATTTTCTCATCCCATTTACCAGATGAATTTAGTTTAATTCTTTTAATTATGCTATTATCAAACGTGTATCTATATATAAGGATATAATTATCGTTCATAACTTAATTCATTTAATTAAATAAAGTTTTAGGGTTCCATTTTAATGCAAAATTAAAATACAACTAAGCCAAAATATGTCATAGGATATAAAAATATAAAAACCGATAGAAATTAAACTATCGGTTTTTATACATAATAAATACAAATTAGGACAATATTAATTAGGTTAGAGGAAGTATCAGTAATTATCGTGAAAATGTTATATTTAAATAGTGAAGGGGTAGATGCCCACCCTTTCTTTTAATTCCTGGCAATGAAGTCTTCTCTGATTTTTTTTTGGTGTTACGACTTTTACGTCAATAAATTAATGTTAGGTGTTTTCAAATCAACCCCAATTTTTAATCCAGAATTCATCAAAAATCTCATTTCCTGTTGGTTTTAAATCTTCAGTTTTTGGCCATAACCAGGTTCTTATTTCATCCATTGGATAAGCTAAATATCCAGCTTCATTACAAAGTATTTCGTCATCAACTATTTGATACCTTTCTTTTATTGTGAAATACATATAATGAAGTTTTTCAAATCCTTTATCTTTATATTCATTCTCGAATATTTGTTTATATCTGATTAATTGGTCACCACGAATACTCGAATATGCCTTGTTTTCAATTAATAAAGCATGTTTCGATTTTCTATCATTTTTATCAATAAATACAATTTCTGCGAGTAAATCTATTCGTTGCCATTGTCTCCATATTTTCACACTTTCTATTGTTTTAAAGTTTTCGTCAATATAGTCAATATGGCCAAAAATAATTTTAGAAAGTATTTTTTTACAATAATTTTGAACAGTATTTTCATAACCATCATCTGATACAGCTGACATTCTTAATGTCCATGAAAGCATATAATCAATAATTGATTCCTTATTATCAGAATCACTATCGTCCATCATAAATAAAAGTTCATTTTTTTCCATTTTTTTTGAGTTTTATGTTTAAAATTTTCGCGGTCTTTTGTCGTTATTCTTTACACTATATTTCCCGTCATGATTTCGTGTTGAAAATCTCATTTCTTTTTTTATGCTAACACATACGATTTAGTATTTATTCCTCGTTTCCTTACAAAAGTAAATAAAATACATAATCAATAGTCACTTAAGATAAGAAATCAATTAGGATTAAGAAAAGATTGAAAATATCATATTAATTCCATATCTAAATATTGAGTGGTTTTAGATGCCCTCTAACTCTTCTATTTTCTGATAAGGCAGTCTACTCGGTTTAGTTACCGCTTTTTATCATCGTAGTAAACTTTTAGAGGAATATTTTTTTTCAAAATATAGATTTCATTTTCAAATATGTAAGGTATACTGAAAACTACTATACCAATAGTTTCTTTATGTTTAGTGATTGCTAATTCTGCTACCTTGTCTCCTTTTAAAATAAAATCATTATTAAATTCCAAAAACCCTATTTCCTCTGGGATTCTGCTATCTAAAATCATATTATCCAGTGTAAATTTAGTCAAGATTGATTTTGCTTTTTTGCCTTCATCAATAAAAAAGTCAGGTTTAATTACAATTAATTTTTCAAACTTCATACTGTCAAGTAATTGGTAAGAACCTTTTGACGTTTGAATTGTAAAAGCGATTTTACCTGTTTCATAATTTCCTCCATCACTTAAATCGTAATCGATGGAGGCAATTCGAATATCAATTACTGGACTATTTTTAAATTTAGAAGGAGATTTAAAATATTCCTTTACTTGAAATCCATTCGTTAATATACCTGATAATATTCCGATAACTGTCAAAAAACCTAAACAAATCGTCCAGGCTCGCAAATAAAATGGTTTTTCAGATTTTCCAGAATTTTTCATTTTTGTAAATAGTCCTGTTTTTAAGAGTTGTAGCTAACGATTTAGTGTTTTATTAATCGTTTTCACACAAAAGTAAATAAAAAACATTATCGATTACAACTTAGGATAAAAAATTAATTGAATTAGAAATTTAAATATACACTTCGTATATGACCAATTGGTTTAAAACATGCATAATTTAAATAAACATAATCTCTTGTTTTAAAATCAATTTAAACATAATGGTCGTAAAATAATATTAATTCCAACAATTAATATTTCATAATCTTACATTTACCCCTGATGATATCATTTGATACCTTTTTGTATTTCACATTATCCAATCTCGTTCCATCTTGATAAACGACGTTGACCTTATCATTTCTTTCTAATTTCAACGGTTTAATTGTAGATTTTGGTTTGTTTTGATAATTTGTTGGAGTTAAATTAAATGGGATGTTTTTTGGAAAGTTAGGATGTTCGTATCGAACTTGTTTCCCTTTTCCAGTTTGGAGTTTTCTAAATAATTTAAAAATTTCGTCAGCTTCTTCATTATACAGAATCTTTCCAGTTTCAAAATCAAAAGCGGTTGTCCCAAAAGAGCCAATGAGTTGGTCTGTTGTTACTTCATCTGAAGTCGGGTCTAAATTCTCATATTCATCTAATATAAACCTTGTCTCTACACCCACAAGATTATATCTTTCAAGAATGAGGTCGTTTCGAATGGCAAAATTTTCACCATTCTTCTTTTTTTGAACACTTGGATAAATGATTGCCTCAATATTTTTATAAGATACCACTGGGTAAAACAACTGTTCAGATGAAAGTAAAGAGCTAAAAAGGTAGTCGACTGGTCTGTCTCTCGAAACTTCTAAACTGAAAACATCTATTAAAAACTCTTCGAGTAAACCCGCAATTTCAATTAATGGATAATTATCTTTAGTGTTTTCTCGCTTTTCTCTTCGGATTAAATTGCATTTAACCTTGGCATTAGGTTTTAATTCATAATGGGAAAGCGTAATAACGTCACCGTTTTTAGGTTTTGTTTCCCAATATGCACCCGCTTCAGAAGTTGCACAATATAAAACTTGTTGTCCTTTAATATTACATCGTCCGTAATTGCAATATTTAATAGGTGGAGCGAGTAATTGAGAAATATCTGTTAGATAACTTAATTCTTTTCCTTGAGAAGTAAGTATATTATTGTTGTTTGAAATGCGAACTAATATTGATGGTGGATTGTCCGTGAACCCAACTGATTTAAGATTAAAAAATGTTTTGATGTTTTGAGTAAGCTCTTCAAGTTGGACTAAAGGTAGGTCGTGTGTTTTATTAAAAAGTGTCCGAAAATAGTCAAGTTTCTCCTTCACTTTCTCAGGAGGATTGAGATTGAGTTTCTCTGTATTGAATTTATTATTTGCAACTTTTTCAATCATTCGGTGTCTTTTTCTATTTCGTTTGGAAAAGATTCTTTTACATTTAATCTCCACAAAAGTTTTAAAATATAAGCTACAGTAACTTAGGTAAAAAAATAATTATGAACATTAAATATTAGAAAATATTATTAAGTGACATTATGTAAACAATGATTGATATAGAAGCAATTCTTGGTCAACTAATTATGGGCAAGTCAGGCCACTCAACTATTGGCTGGCTTTATAGCTTTTTAAATACACCACTATGTTGATATATTCCTTTATCAGTTTGATCTTCTTTCAATATTTCATTATCTTTTAATTTCATTAATTCATTGTCATTAATACTGAAAACTGCAATATTTTTGCCATCTAAACTAATATTTCCGACATGATTGTTGTCGCCTGTAATACGTTTTATTTCAATTTTTATATTCATTTTGTAGTTTATTAAATTTTCATTCCAATTTTTAATAAGTTATCATTTTTATAATCATATCATAGATAATTACTATCATTTTATTATTATATGAATTTATATTTTCATTTGGGGGTTTTCCATGATAAATGTTATTTCTTGCTTTGATAAGATTATTAAAATTAATTTCATAGAGGTTTGCATCTATTTCTAAATAGGTTATTAAACTATCAAATTGGTCAATTAGACCTGTTTTTTTTATAAAATTAACCTTATCATTCACTTTTGCTAAAAATTCTGCATTATCTGATTCTTCTACAATTTCGTTTATTTCTTTTAATTTATTAGTGATAAATTTATCTGTAGCTTTTTTCCCTTTTATAAAACTAAATTCTTCCTTTATGGTCAATTTTTTATCCATTAATTGGACAGACATACAGTAATTCCTTATTTTTTCAATTATATTATACAGTATCATAAATGCAGATATATCATCTACATTTTTTGATCTTATTATACGTGGGACTATTTCTTTAATTAAACTTTGATTTTTAGTAAATCGTTTAAAGTTAATTTGGTCAATAAAATCATAAAATGTATTAAATTGTTTTTTCAATAAAGAATCATCGTTTTCATCAACTAAATGACTTGAATATTTTAAAACTTCACGAGTTTTATAATTATCATTATTGTTTATTCGTACTCGTGCATTAAAAAAATCAATAGTTTTTTGCCAATAAAATGACATCAATAAACAAATAGAATTACCTAATTCTATTAGTTCTAAATCTGTAAGAGTTTCTGAACTATCTGTTATTGTTAAATATACATCCCTTGAAATATCTATATTGAATTTCTTAGAATTATTAAACCAATGTTCAAAAGAAAGAATAAACCTACTAATTCCAAAATTTGTTTCTCTATTTTTATAGTTTTCTATAAATTTATCATCATAATTTAATCTTCCTAAATGACCATATTGAATATATTTTTCTATATGTTGAAATATATTTTCAGTTAATTGGAAACGTCCATCTCCAAAATATCTTCCATTAATAAGGATATTTAAATTATCGATTGTTAAAATAACTTGTTTTTTATTATGTTCCCAATAATGGCTTTCAGAAATACTAATTAAGTTGCTTTCTGAGAAATCTAAAATATCTGGAAATTCCCAATTTTTTTTTTCTAACTTTGGTTTTATTAAATGTAAAATATCAATTTTTTTTTCTATTAAAATCTCTAACTTTTCAAATAAATATTGAGATGGGATATAGTAAATCGTTAATTGTAAATACTCAGGTTTCCTTTGATTATAAATTAAACTACTATCATAGTTTGAAACTAATAACACTTCACTATACTGTTCATTTAATAAGTCTTTATATCCTTCAAAATTTATACTTAGAGTTATATCATTTCGAAAGTAATCTTTCATAGTTTCATTGGGCTTTAAATTACTGTCAACGAATTAGTATTTTATTCGTCCTTTCCAGACAAAAGTAATAAAATAATCATCTGCAAATTAGGATAAAAAGAATTTTAAGAATAAATGTTGTGAAGTATAATAAAAGTACAATTTTTAAACTATGAGTTGTCTTAGAGGGACTAACGGCCAGCTCATTAATTGCAAGGTAGTCTATTCGATTAATGTTTCGGTTTTCATTAATAGATCCTTAAATTATTCAATTTGAAAGTTGTTTTATCCAACGAAATCTCAAAAATTTGGCAATCAATATTATTTGTTTTTGCAAAGTCAATTATTTTGTATTTTTGAGATAAAGACATTTTAAAGCCAAGATAGATTTGTTTAATCATTTCTTTAGGATAAGTGATTATTTGACGAGCAGCATTACTCTTTACTATTCGGTATTCATCCTCATATTTCCAAATTTCAGATTTTGTGGCAAGTTGTTTTAGATGAAAATCATAAATATCTCCAAAAAGTCTCAACTTTGGGACTTCAGTGTCGTAATGAACAGGGCCAAGGCTGCCGCCAACAGTTTCATATAGAATTGCTGAGTCAAAACCAAGACAAAATCCTGTATGACTATTTCCATAATGAGACCACATAAGATAATTTAATGGATGAATTGTCATAGAAAAAATTCCAAAAGTATTATCAATGTCTTTTCTGTTTTGTTCATTAAACTGTTCAATGTGCTTATCATCATTTAGTAAATTTTTGCTTTGTCCTTCAAAGCAATATTTTTGGATTTCGGCTTCTTTCCAGTTAGGATGCTCCATAATCGCTAATTGTCTCATCTTTAAAAAGATATTTTCGGGAGTCAGGTCTATTGGATCATATATGAATGGAATGGAGCCTTCATAAGGATCATTGAACATAGAAGTCGTAGCCAAGAATAGTTCAAGCTCAAATAAAGTCCTCCGATTAAAAGTATTCTTATAATCTCTATACTTGTATAAAATCTTTGGCATCTCATAAACTTTTTTTGTCATTTTCGTAAGGTTTAAAACAGAACACTAACGATAAAGTGTTTTTTTCGTTTCCATACAAAATTAAATATAAACATATTCAACTATAATTTAGAATAAAAGAATACAAAAAATAAGGATTATCACTAACATAGTTAAAATTATGAAAACAAATATAATATTAAAATCACAAACATAATGAATCATAGACATTATTTATTTCATCTTGTCTAATACCCAAATATCTTTTTGTAATTGCCATGTTTGAATGACGAAATACATCAGTTAATAACATTATTGATTCATTTGAATAGTTATTTACCTCAACGACCCTTCTTCCAAGTGTTTTCCTGAAACTATGTGTGCTAAGATTTCCATTGACCTTAACTTTATATACCTTACAGATTTCTTTAAACTTAAGGTTTACATAACTTTTGTCCATAGCTTTTGTCCCGAATCTGTTAATAAATAACAAACTATCATCGTCACCTGGAAGGTACTTGGGGATAATTCTTTCTAATGAATCCTTTAACTCAGCATTTAATTTTATTTTTCGTTGCTTTCCTGTTTTCCCTTCAATTAAATCTATAAAATCTGAATTTAATACATCTGATTTCTTAAGTTTCAAAATATCAGATATTCTTAACCCAGTATTTACTCCAATTGTTATAAGAAGCGAAAATTTAAAATTTCCATCTCGTTCAAGACGATTGACCAAACTTTTATAGATATCCCATTCCATAAATGTTGAAGCTGTATTTGTTCCTTTTAAACTCATAATGGTAAATTTTATATTATACTTTAATTTACAAATATACAAAAGTATAATTTAATGTGCAAATTTCTGAAATTATATTTTATATATGTCTGAATATGTGGCTATTGTAAATCAACTTATACTTTTGATAAAAGTGTAAGTTGATGGTGTATTAATTAATAATGCGAATCAAGGGTTGAAATAAATAAAATTAAAAGTTATTAACATACTGATTGTTAGTAACTTATGTAAATTATATTTTTATAATATGATGATAATCAGTATCTTAGATGTTTATTTCACCCAACAATCTAAGATATGATTACCATCAATAATGAATGCAAATTAATAGAAATTTATTTTTATATATGTGAAAAATTTGAAAAAGATTTAAAATATTGTTGTCAAAGATATAGTAATAATAACAAACCTGAATTTACAGACCAAGAAGCAATGACCATTTACCTTTACATAATTCATCAGGAACAGCGTTTTAAATGCAAACAAATTCATCGTTTCGCGAATGAGTATTTACGTTCATGGTTTCCTAAATTACCATCTTATGCAGCATTTAACTATAGGATTAATAGACTATCTGAAGCATTTACCAACTTGATTAGTCCATTACTTTCTGAGTTTATGCCAAAAGACTGTTCTTCGGAAATAAGTCTTCTAGATTCTTTGCCTATAATAACTTGTTCTGGAAAGCGAGTTGGGAAAGTCGCAACAGAACTCACTGATAAGGGCTATTGTTCAACAAAAGGAATGTATTATTACGGTGTTAAGCTACATGCTCTGGCATACCGTCGTGTAGGCCATTTGCCTTTTCCTGAACAATTATTAGTAACACCAGCTTCTGAAAATGATCTGAATGTATTTAAACAAGCTTGGAGTAATATTGAAAACAGAACATTTTTTGGAGATAAAATTTATCATAATGAAGATTTTTTCTCACAAATTGCATCTAATCAAAATGCTGTAATGCTAACTCCTGTGAAAGGTATTAAAAACCAATCAGAGAGAGAAAAACAATTTGATAAAGCCGCTAATGATTTGTTCTCAACGGCCGTATCTAGAATACGCCAACCTATTGAATCTTTGTTTAATTGGTTTATTGAAAAAACAGACTTTCAAAGAGCAAGCAAAGTGAGATCTACAAAAGGTCTCATTGTTCATGTGTTTGGCAAAATTGCAGCAGCGTTTATTTACTTAATTTTTAACTCTTGATTCGCATTAATAATATAAAAATACTCACCATCTAAAAAGGTTCGACCTGAATATATGGAACCAATGTTTTGAATAGGGTTAAAACTAATTCAGTTAATGAATGAAAATATGATAAATAAAATGCAAGTTATTCCGTGATTTGGAAATCATCAGGAATTCAAACTAAATTATAGTGCAAGCAAATGTAATCTTCAATTTAAAAAAAACTTATGCAGATGCATACATTTTATAAAATTTCAATTTTGGTCTTTTTTATTGATATTCAAATTTTTGTTTTCGAAATCATTATGGTTGTTAGACGAAGAAATTATTGTATTTTCCTCTTCATTTCTCATATAACAGAAGATGCTTGAAGTGCATTTTTTTTCATCAATAAGTTTTGAACCGCAATATGGGCAAATATTTTGTTTTTCCATAAGATTAAAATAAACTATTATTTATTATGCATTTTCTTCCAGGAGATCCAGTTCTGGTTCGGGAAGTTCAAGCGTTTTTATAGATTGAATTGCATTTCCTGCTATTCCCTTGAAAGAATTATACATATGATTCGTATTGAGTAATACCTTTTGAATCTGCTTTTCTCTTTTTTTCCAATGGCCCATTATTGAGCGCTTCTCAGAATTTAAATCAATCTGCATCTGGGTGAATCCCTCAACAATAGCTTCCACCTGTAACTTAAACTCATTACTTGTCAGAAAATCGTACAGCATTACCATCTTTTCGCCTTTATTTTCCTGGGAAGAAACCACCAAACTTAATTGGATTAAACTTTCACGTAAAACATAGCATATGCCCTTAAATTCCTCAAAATTACATACCCAAATGCCATCCACCATTCCCATCCTATCCAGGCCCTTTGGATAAGCTTCCGTTACCAGAACACCTATATTTGCTCCTTTCTCACGAATATCATCCTTAAATTTTTCAATCCAGGTGCCACCAAAATCTTTGGTACGCTTAGATTCATAATATATAGTACCACAGTTTTGTTTCTGATGTGTATGAACAGTTTGGATACAATCTGCCCCTCTTTCACCTTTTTTGATTTCTGTAATGGTATCTAATGGAAATTCGTTACTTAACCACTCTTCTATACCAAGTTCTTGTACTTCACCCTGAAGCTGCATTGAGCCCTGCTCTTGTTTACGCTTCATTTCTTCAGTAAGCTTTTTTTGGTCTTCCAGTTGTTTTTGAAGTTCTTTAACCACAAACTCATTTTTTTCTTGCTCAGCTTTTCTGATTTTATCCTTTTCCTCGGAGATTTGCTGGTTTAATTTGCGCAATGATTCAGCTTCAATTGAATCCTTGAGTTCATCCTTTTCACGTTTTAGCTGTTCAATCTGAGCTTTGGAGCGGTTCAACTCCTTAACCTGCTCGGATTTTTCCTTCAATTCCTTTTCAAACAAGGCAATTCTTTCTGATTGTTCCGATTCCACCTTAGATTTAATCTGTTTTTCAATCAGTTCACGTTCGGTTTTTAATTGAAAATTCACCTTATCAGCCACCATTTTATCCTGAAGTGTTTTCTGTTCTTCCAGGTCTTTTTTCTGTATCTCGATTTTATTCAACTCTTCCTCGTATTTTTTCTTTTCTTCACTGAGCTGAGAATTGAACTTCTTTTGAAACTCAACCTCTAACTTTTTTGCCAGGATATCCTCAACATCAATCGGTTCACCGCAATTCGGACATGTTATTTTCGTTTCTGTGGACATATTTTTATTTATTAAGGTTACAATTGGATATCTTTCAAAAATACCAATTTTATTGTTAATGTGCAAATATAAGAAACATCAAATTTTCAATAAAGGTTTGCCCGATTAACTTCAATATTTCTGAATTTTTGGAATAAAAAATTTAAAAAATATTTTTTTCAAGTCTATTTCCATTTTAAACAAGGGTCAATATTTAGGATTAAGAAAACGTGAGGACTTTTATCTTAAATGATTTTCTTTTTTGTGGTTGATGCCCCGTCAGGGAGGGGGTAACAAATTGATAAGGAGAGGGATACGGAAGGACGCCCAGTGTAAAATTTATTTTCTAAAAAAGGATCCTTTTGTAAAATAGCTGACTATTTATATATATAAGAAAAATAAATTTAATGGATAAATAATAAACGAACATGGAATCTGAAAGTATTAAATTTCTTAACGAAATAAGAAATGAAGTTGTCTGGAAAATCGCCCAACAGTTAAAATTGAGGCATAATTTTTTGTTAGCCTTTGTAAACGCCAATAGTATTAATGTTTTTGAATTATATCGGGATATTGCTTATGGTGAATTAAAACCAGAAGATCTTATTACAGCTATATCAGGGGAAAAAGGGAATATTATTAATAAGTATGGTGATAAACTTAATGAATCGTTCAATAAATCAATATTTGATCCCTTACAAACATCTTCAATGATAATCAATAAAGAAGACCTGGAGAAAACTATACAAAATCGTAATGAACGTGCATCTATTGAAATATTTACCAATTCGACACCTGTGGCCAAAATAAATAAAGTTATCCAATTAAATTCAAGGCAATTTAAAAGACTAATTGCATATATTAAAGAACAAATTCAAAACGGGCAAGAGCCAATCTCCCTGAATGAAGCTTTAGAAGATACAATGACTTTCGAGGTCTATCACAGTAGATTGCAGAAATTTCTTGATTTTGTGGAGAAACAGCCTTCATTAAGTGTCGTGAAGAAAACTGACGATGGTGCTTATACGAATGTTAAAATTCATAACTCTTCAAGTTTTGAGTGTTGGCTTTCGCTGACCTCATTTTACCGAGATACAATTAAAATTTAAATCAAAATAACATGAAAAATTGGATGATTCCACCATATGTTTTAAATAGTTTAGGCGAGTTTGATATAGATCCTTGTACTCCTAAAATTAGACCCTTTGATACGGCAAAAACTCATTATAATTATAAAGATGGACTCACACAGCCTTGGGTTGGAAGAGTGATTTGTACACCTCCATATGAATGGGTTGAACGATGTGCAGAGCATAGAAATAGTATTGTTCTTATGTATGCCAATTTGGATACAAAATTATTCACTGATATAATTTGGCCAAAAGCAACAGCATTATTGTTTTTAAAGGGAAGACTCAGGTATTATAACACAAAAGGTGAACGAGGTGGCAATTCTTTGGCTCCATCAGTTCTTGTTGCGTTTGATGATGAGAATGCAATAAAATTAAGGGATTCAGGTCTCGAAGGAATGTTTATATCTATAAATTAATGAAATATAGAAGTTCTACTTACCGATTTGATCGTGTATCAAATAAATTATATACTATAATTTGGGCTATAGCATTTAAAGACAAATGTTTATGTGAAAATTATATAAAAAAGAAATTGCATTTTTCTCGGTATTTTGGTATAATGATCCAAATCTGGATCAAAGGTAATATAATGTGGCTTTATTTAATTATTTCTGGAAATTATAATAAAGGGGGTAAAAATATTCATGGGAAAAGAAACCTATCTTAAAATAAAGTCTAAATAATGTTACTTATAAATAATAATTTAAAATTAAATTTATCCAAAAGTAATTTAAATGAATATGTTAAAAGCTAATAGTCAGTTAATGGTTTCATGAATGGTGTAGTAGGCTTTTTATTGTATTGAATATAGTAAAGCTTTTTATCCATTGACATAAGAGTATTATTTATTAAATTCTGACTTGATTCAAAAGATTTTGTTTGTTCTAACTGGATGTTCTTTATTTCTCTAAATCCTGATTGGATCGAATACTCTAAACTTGAAATTGAGCAGATGATTTCTTCCTTCATGTTATCAATAGCTTGACCTAAAGTTTGAAACCCAGCGATTATTATTTTTTGAGTTTTTCTATGTTCCCATATATTTGCAAACTCAAAATTCGATAGAGCTTTTCTGATTGTTTGATTAAATTCATCTAATACTGAATCAGAAATTGAAATATTAGTTCTAATTGGGAAAAGTAAAGGGAAATTGTGTTTTTTTTCGTACAAAATTCTTGAATAAACTTCACCATTAAAATGTAATTGATCAATAGCTTCTTTGTATAAAGCCAAGTACTTGCTAACTTCTTCAATCTTATCCCAAAAAGGAGAAATAGCATTCTCATCAAAATCATTTCTTGCAATATCCAAACTTTTTTTTGCAGATATCTCTAAATAAGGAAGAATATTATTTACTATTTCGTTTGATTTAGATAATAAATTATTTAATTGAGTGCTATAATATTCAGATTGTTGAGTCTCCTTATTTAATTTAAATTCTTTATTTGTTTCACTTTTAAATACATTAAAAAGAATAATAACAATTATCCATAATGCAAGGCATCCTAACCAACCATAACCACCAATAAAAAAGTTAACTATTGCCCAAATTAAACCTACAACCATTATTATAACACCTATAATGGCTAAAAAATCTACTACTGACGATTTACCTTCATCTGAAGGAAATTTAGGCAAAGCGGCTAAATCTCTGGGATAAACCTTGTAATTAAATACTGAGTTCATTTATTTTAGTTAATGTTACTTTAAATTATATTTAAAAATATAATTTATTTATTCTTTTCGATTTACAATACAACGAACAGAATATCCATTAACTTTTTCGTTAGAAAATTTATTAATATCTTCTTTTTTGAGTCTGATAGAATAACCCCATGCACTTCCAGTAAAACTTTGGGTGGAACTCCAAAAACCACAGTATTCTGATATGAAATGGAATGCGCCACCAACACCACGGTAACCAGCTGGTAATGCGTTAAATGTATTTTTATAAGTTTTTAGTAAATTTTCTTTCCAGATAGCAAAACTTTTAATATTAACTCCTGCAACCTTACAACCTCCTATATTATCGAATAATTCTGACCATTCTACATCGCTTGGTAAATGAGTCCCCGCAGGACATCCTGTTTTAGCTGTTTCCCAATTATATAGATATCCATAAACTGGAACATTCTTTTGATCATTATTATAAGCCCAACAACCTGAATTTGATTTATATGTTAGATTTACTGCTAACCATGTTTGATCACCAATTGTAATTGTTTCATATTTTTTACCATCCCTTTTATCAGTAATTGTATCTGTTTTTTGTGCAATTAAATTAAATGAAATAATAATTGCAATAATAATTAGTAAAAATTTCTTTTTCATAGTTTTTGTATTTTGTTAATTTATTTTTTAATTAATACTAAGGACGTTAGCCTATACTTTATTTTAAACTATTGTTGGTATTACTCCAAGCTTCTATTATCAATAAATTAGTAAAAGGGGCTATACAACGCCGATGATAAAGCTTTAGCTATTTTTTCTATCTTTAAATTTCTAATTGTTTTCAACTAATGAAATACTTTAGAAATGTTAATTTTATTTAAATTTTTATATTATCTAACTTAAGTTTAATTATATGACAAATATAAGATATAAATTTAAAATATATTAAAATAATTTAATTTTGGCTGTTATTGTTTAATAAATTAACCTTAAATTTTTATACTGTTACATCTTCTTTAATGATATGAGTACTTAATAATCATTAGTCTGATTTGTTTATATAAACCACCACCGAATACACCAATAAAATATCCTATTACAAATAAAGTTATATAGAACCAAAGCATTAGGGAATATCTCCCTTTTATTGCATCCCAAATGTTTGTGTAGAACAAATTGTTTCCAAAAAAAATTGATGAAACGAATCTAAAAGCAATTCTAATTCCCCAATAAGTGCCCCAAATAAAATAAGTAGCGAGTAAAGCAATAGAAAATTTATCTAAAATTTCCCCATTTGCAATAAATAATGTAACTCCAAAGGTAATAATTGCAATGATGTACCCCCTAAATAATTGATTACCTGCCTCTTCTCTTGTCATTTAATACCAAGCTCTTCTGCACGGTTTTGTAAATTTCTTAAGAACGTTTTTGCTTCTTCAATTGCTTCCGCAATGGGCTGCATATGCTTATCATAAACAGGTTTTGAGAAATTTTCATAAAATTCATCATGAGAACGGCCATACCATTTTTGGTCTTGTTCTAAAGATCGATGATAATGTTCCATCTCAGCTTTAATTGCGTAAATTTTTTCTTTCCAATCCTGGAGTTTATGACGGTATTGCTCAAGAGTTTCAACACTGTCTAAATGTATGTATGCGTTCGCCATATTGATTAAAATTAAAGTTTATAAAGTGTAAAACCTAAAATTGATATCGAAATAACAAATAAGAGAACAACAGATAAACATCCACTATTCCTCTTTATATCGTATGTATAGTTAATCTTTGAAAGAACTTGTTCCTCAACTTTCTTAATGTCTGAATATAAAGAAGTGTTGTTATAAGTATCAAAAATAAATTTTTGGATTTCAGTCGAAGTTTGTTGAGGAACTTGTTTGCCATTTAATTCCTTTAAATAGCCATCAACTTCAGAAAGTTCTTGAAATTTGATTTGAAAATAATCAAAATCATTCTCGTCATATTCCATTCTCTCAATAAACGAAATAAGCTCTTTTTGAACTTTTGAAAACTTATCTATCGTATAACGATAATGGTTTATCAGTCGTTTTATGTCTTCAAACAAAGGATAAATATTTGTTTCAGCTTCAACAGCTAATGCATGACTGTCAGCGTATGATTCAAGAAACTCCAAATACTGATTATAATTCGAACTCATTTTTCAACTATTATTTTATTAAAAGGTTGATAGGATTTCCCATTTTCAACAAAGTCTAAAAGTAGTTTTTGAATATCTTCACTTTTAATATGGTCTACTTTAACTAAATAATTATCGTTTAATTGTCCATCCTGCTCATTATAAATTGCTTCACCAATTTTAAGGCTGTCAGCAGCAGGATTATTTGGAGATAAAAAACTTCTTGATTGGTCTTGTGTCATTTGAAAGGCTATTCTTAATGGAATATTATTCAAGAATGAAGATCTAACTCCGTCTCCAAGTGATTGTGTACAGCATAATAAATGAACTCCATAGGCTCGTCCTATTCGCAATATTTGTTTGATCAAAATATCCTCGACAAACCCATCCGTTTTGTAATTACCCGTGAAAAGATTTTGAAATTCATCAATTATAACTAACAAACGAGGCAAAATTTTTCCTGATTTCTTCTTATAATCAACAATGTTATTAGCTTCTACACTATTAAATAATACTTCTCTTTCTTTTAGCTCACATTGGAGAAATTCAACTATTTTTATTGCATTTTCAAAGTTAGTTGAACTGCAAAATGCTTGTACATGAGGAAGTTTTTTATAATTGTTAAACTCGATTCCTTTCATATCAAGTAAAACAAAACGTAATTCATCAGGATTATACAGAGCAGTAGCTCTTGCAATTAGATTATCTAAAAAAACAGTTTTACCTTTGCCTGATCTTCCTCCAACAATTGCATGAAAATTTGACACACCATGTCCAAGACGGAAATAGAAAATTTTATTATGATATATACCAAATGGAATTTTAATCCCTTCATTTATATCAAAATTGTCATCTGTATGCTTAGAATTTGTGAAATTCATAATATTAATAATCTCAACTTTCGCCTGCATATTACTTTCGGTAAAAGAACTTCCAAAATTTAATGTAAAAAATCCTTTAATATTTTCTACTTGTGAAAGCGATTTTGATGACCACTGATTGTTTCTATTAAAAGAAATTACTTCGAGTTTATTAGAGATAGATAAATCTAAGTCGGCCATTGATGTAGAAGGCTCACCTTCTTTTGTCATTAGAACTTTGATTTTCTCATTAACTGCATTATTAAGAATTTTAATCAATATCGTTGCTGATTCATTAGTAAAGCCATGAGGAAAATTGTTAATTACAATAAAACGATGTCCATTAATATTATGCAAAAGAATTTCATTTAAAACTTTATTAATTTCATCAGTATTTTTGTAAATTTTACCTCCAGTAACAGTATCATCAAATTGGAATAGATATTTAAAATATATACCATGATTTTTACCATCTATTAATGTGAGTTTAAAATTATTATATTCAATAGCATCAAGAATTTGAAATGTTGAGCATTCAAGAATTTCGTTAAAAAAAGCAAAGTCAGAGACTTTGTCAATACTAAATGCAATTCCATTTGTATCAGCAAAAGGTAAAAAAGCTGGAATATCATCACCCTTAGAAGATGTAAAAACACCAACCTCAAACCCTTCGGGCAGTTTTTGTCCGAAGGGTTGTGTTAGTAAATTAAAATCAAAACTGTCAATTTCTCTTGTCCTCGCAATAATATTTTTTGGATTAGAAAGAAAATCATCAATTTTAATTATAACTTCATCAAGTTCTTTCATAACTAATTTTATTCACCATATGATAATTCTTTACCACCAAGAATATCAGAAAGCATATCAACATATGTAACAAAGCTTTTGGCAGCTTTATCAAATTCGTTTCTAAATTCAATGAGGTCGTTAACTGTAGCTGTATTAATAATAATTGGAGTACCAGCATAAAGATCTTTTGCTTTAATAAAAACAGGAATATCTTTTTTCTTACCAGCAACATATTCCATGACAATCATATCTTGGAATAATGGATGCTCATTAAATATTTTTTTCTCCTTTTCATTGAGATTAAATCTAACATTCAATTTGTATGAATGCTTTGTGCTACCAAGTCCGAACATAGATGATTTTGCTTCTTGGTCGATACTGATTGTTACTTTCATATTAATAAATTTTAGTTCTGCTTACTCATAAGGCTTTTCAGCAATCACCCCGTTTATTTATGTGGTTTCTGGACTCCACGTTTTCTTTTTTTTTCCTTATAATAAAATTAATAAGTTAATGTAAGGAAGTATTTCTTATAAAATCTTGTCATAACTGACTAATAATCATTAAAATCCGAACCTCAGTTAAAATGAAAGGAAATAAAATAGCAATCATTTTCATATTGTAAATGAATAAGTTTTACCATCAGAAAGGCTATGGCTCCCCATTTTTTGACTATGAACCCAAATTGTACCTACTTTGTCTCCATGGTTATGAAATTCTATCCATCCATCAGAATTTGTTCTTTTTTCATCAACACCTCCAAGCAAACCATAATCAATCATAACTCCAATTTCTTTTGCTGGTTTACCATTGCTATATATAATTCTCACTGAAAAATGTCCCATATTTTTTAGAACCTTAAATTATTATTTTTTCAAACTACATGAGCATATGATTATCTAATCAATATTTAGTATTTACATTTTTTGTTAAAGTATTAACAAAAAAAAAGACAAATATAAGATTTAAATTTACAAAATGTTAAAAAATATTTAAATAATTATTAATAAGTTTTAACATTCTGTATTTCCTTTTCAATTTAAAGCAAATACAGAACACTAAAAATTAAATATACCAAATTGTCATTAAGGCTATAATATGCCAATACAAAGATTTATTTAAGCTTTACTAACCTTTTAAAAGTACTTTCTGATAGATTATATATTTAAAGTATTTACACACCTTTAAATTATATTGGGGATTAGAAAAAAAGCCCAAAATAGCGAAATTAAATCAGTTAGAAGTATGGTTCAAAATTAATGAAATCTATAGTGGCTACATCGATGATTCTTATTTCTGCACCATTGCATAAAAATTCTGCATCTGTAATAAAATTAACACCAATTTTTTGTAAGGAATGAAAAATTGAATCAAGTTCCACTCCACTTTCAGCAAGGCATTTTCTTAAAACAGGGTCATTCTGATTACAACTTTTACCTTCAATTAAATCGAGTATTAAGCAACACTCAAGAAGAAATTGATTAGAAATATCATTTCCATTAATATCTAATATAGCTTCTATGGACTTGTTTGGGTAGGAGGTTGGGAAATATTTACTTAACTCACTATTATGGATTAATTAATAAGCATCTTCTTCAGAATAGAATACTTTTTGTCTATAAGTATTGAATTGTTCTTCTGTGTAATGACACCTTTCTGAAGTTGGATATTTAAAACTCTTGAAAATCTTATATGCTTTACTTTTTTTCTCGTCAATGAAAACAATTGAAAAAGCGCCCTCCTTATATTTATTAAAATGAAGTTTCATACTTTATCGCAATAAAATGATTTCAGCTTTTAGCCTATCAACTCCAAATTTTTATGTGGCACAATCTCCTGCAAACCGATGAAATATTCATTTATTATACTATGGGTTGTACGTTCACTCGTTCTTAGTCAAAATTAATCTCTTTTTATATCACAATCAAATACATCGCCATCTTGTAGCTGAAAAATATTTGTTTGCACGTTAACTAATTTTTGAAACATTTCAGGGGCTTCTGTGTGAATAGGAATTATACCACATTTAGGCTGAACTGTTTGAAAAACAGCCCTTAAGGTTTCTACATCAGCATGTCCGCTTGTATGCTTAATTACAATTTTATAAGACTTCAAAAAATCATACAACGATTCGTTAAATGCGGTTTTTTTACAATCTAAATATCCGTCATACATTGAATAAAATATTTTTGTTCTGTCTGATTTTGCATATTCGTCTAAAATTGGCTTAAATGATTCATTTGAGCGAATAAGCATACAAAATCCATTTTTTTCTAAATATGGTTTTAATTTCCCATTAAAAGAAAATGGATTTCGCCCTTTATGATTCAACTCAAAGAAACGACCTGAGGGAATTATTTTTTGATTGTAATCTATATTGTAAAATGGTGAATGTTGCTTATGATTGTCGGAAACTATTTTTAAAATTTTCGTCTGATAACTATCACAAACAAAACAGCGTCTTGCGTTTTTTGAGGCGTGATATAAAGAGAATATTCTGTCTATATTTGTGGAAGAAACTAAAATAAAGTTGTATTTATTGTCTCTAAATAGCGATTCAAAATCTTTTTGTAATTCTTGTTCTGTTTGTATTGGTTTATTTGGACGTTGAATGTTTGTTCCTTCAGAAATTATATAATCAATATTTTTTGCATATTTTTCAAGCGTTGGAATTAGTCCTTTGCTTCTAAAGCCATGTCCTCGAAAATCGCCTGTGTGAAGTATTCTTTTATTATCAGCTTCAATAATAAACATATAGGCATCAAAAGCGGAATGGTCAACAAACAAGGGTGTAACGGTAATTCCTCCGATTTTTATTTTTTGCAATTTCTCAAAAGTATTTATAGTTTTAATACGTTCTAAAATTCTTTTGTGTTTTTCTGATTCGCTTGGGTCTGGAATATAGGATAATCTGCTTTCAAGACATTTGAAAATTTCAAGTGTAGTTTTTCCAACAAATATTGGCAAATCATCGAGAGTATCGCAAATTTTCCCAATATGGTCACCGTGGTAATGTGTTATAAATAACGCACTTTTTGAAACATCGCCACAAGTCAAACCATCAATCAGTTTTAATTCTTTTTTCTCAGCCCCTGGCAACTGCTCGCCAAAGTCGATAAAAATTTTATACCCATCACTTTCAATTTCAGTTACAGAACCTCCTATTTGATTTGTTCCTCTATGTATTGTTAGATTCATTCAGGTTTAATTTTTTCATCATAGACACCATCAATTATATCTGTAATTTTAATATTTTCAAGCGTTGCTTTTGAAAACAAAAATGTGGCATGAAATTTATTGTTTTTCTTTGTTATATCTCCAAACTCAGTCTCAACACATTGTGTTGATAATCTTTTACAACCCCAACGAGGTTTCTTGAAAAGATAGCCTGCCAATGTTTGTTTAGGAGTGCTTGCTTTTAATGTTTTTGCATTATTATCCAATATAATAAAATAAAATTCAGGCGTTAATACATCAACTTCGTTGGGTAATTCAAATGGTACAGATATTCCAAGTTCTTTTTGACTTTTGATAATTTCAATAATTTCTTGTTTCAAATGTCCTTCAAAAAAGCCTTTATCACAGAATTTGTTAAAATCCTTAACATGTTTATAAATCCCACTTTTACCACCTATTGCACCTTTGCCATATTTTAGCTCAATCAAGGCAACCTTGTGAGGTTTTTCTTTAGAAAGTGCTATAATATCAAATCGACCGTTAAAATCGGTTTTATCTTTCTCTTTTTGATTTTTGAATTGTTTAATATATTCAACGTCAATGCAAAACCAAATAGATTCTTTATTTCCATTGTTCAATAAAACCAGCTTAGATTGGGCTTTTTTTTCAAAAGTTAGTTTAGCATTGCTATTTTTTTTAATTTCTTCGTATTGCTCGCAGATTTTATATGGCTCTATTTTAAAACGTTTTTCTTTATCTTCATTCTTATAATGTATCCCGTCTAAATAGTATTTATCTATTTCACAATAAACAGAACTTTTTGTGTAATTAATTTTAGCAATATTATCACAATTGTAATATAAATTCAGATAATTATTACGTACTCCAATAAATAATTCATCTTTATGTTTTTCATAAAGTTTATATAGCTCACTTTTTTTGAATGTTTCTGAGAAGTCTTTGGAGATTCCTCTTATAATTTTCTTTTCCTTTGATTCTTTTTCCATTTCTTTAGTTTTAGTTTTATTTTTAACGATATATCTGCATACAAATGTAAGATAATAAAAAGCATATTGTTAAATATGTCTACTACTAATTGCTAATAATAATGATTCTAAATAAATAATAGCTTATTTATATTGAGTTCATTGACCTGTCTTTATTTATATAATTCGAAAGTTTTTAAGCGAATTTAAATCACTTTATTTCAATCATTCATTAGTGTCATCGAAGACACTAAAGTTCAAAATTAAAATGACGGTTTAAAATCAGAATAAATAATAGAGAATTTAAAATTTATA
Source organism: Bacteroidota bacterium (assembly GCA_026391675.1). GTDB lineage: Bacteria > Bacteroidota > Bacteroidia > Bacteroidales > JACABE01 > JACABE01. The sequence goes on along the minus strand of JAPLDQ010000013.1, from coordinate 69,154 downwards.
TCTTAGAAAATCAGATATATGCAAAATATTTTTTGAAAATATTTTTTATAGTTGAAGTTGTACATTAATATTGCACAATAAATATCCTACTATTAATTTTTTTTATTATGAATTTAGTATTTTTAAATAGCTTTCATTTAATGAAAAAGAGTGCTTCAAATCCTTTTTATTATAAAGATCTTGAAAAATATGAAAATGAATGGATAAATAATTATTACGATTTTTTTAAAAATAATCATGATTTTACTAAAAACAAGTCATTAAAAATAATTTATTTAGTTCCTCTAATAGAGAAAGACTATGATAGTCAGGGCTTTATTTTTCGAAATTTAAATGAAAGCATAAAGTCGGATAAATGCCTGAAAAAGATCATTAAAGATTTTTTTCCTGATTTTAATGATGATTTAACTAAACGTGAAGCAATTATCATGTTGTCTGGTAAAAATATTCTCCTATTAGATAGATTCTATGCTTTACCATATATTGAGTTTTATCAGAAAGAAAATAGTAATAAAACCATAATCAAAGATTTTAAAGAGTATTATGATCATAATTATGCTAAATTTAATAAAATTCTCAGCCAATTACATGTTGAAATGGACGATGATGTTGATATAGAAATAAGAATTCTTTTTAGTAAAACAGATTATTAATCAATTAAAAAATTATTAAATATGACAGAGGATCAAAAAAACAGATTATTAGATATCATAAATCAAATTCCAAGAGGTCAGGAATATTATAATAATATAGCATATTTCATTTCTTTAGAAGGAATATATGAGGATAAAGATTTGTTTAATATCTTTCATGAAAATAACCTTTTTTTAGACATTAAATTTATTAAAGATGTGCTATTTGACAGCAATATATGTCCTGAATTTTTTAATTTCATTAATCAAGGTTATACTGATAGTAAAAAGTTTATTAATAATTGTTTTGAAAAAGATGATTCAGATGTTTTGCAACCATTTCGTATGCGTAAGTCTAATATTAATGAAAACTATGAAGAATGGGGAATAGAAAATACTGAAGAGATTAAAACGCTTAACAATAATGAAATGCTTCAATATAGCGATCTGGCAAGGTTTCTTTCAGAAGATGGTTGGCAACTTCAACACATGAGTGATGAAATTAAAAACAATAAAGATCTTGTTATTATAGCTGTGACAGAGAATGGCGATGCCATCCAATTTGTATCAGATAATTTAAAAAGTGATATTGATGTTTGTGATGCAGCATTTTTGGGAAATCCTAAAATTATTCCTGAAATACGAGTAGAATTAAGTGAAGGTAATGAGATAGAAGAAGATAATTATGTGGAAATTACAAAACAACATTTTGGAATTAAAAACGTAAATTGTTTACAATACTTCCGAAATTTTTTAAATGAAGAACAGCTCAGAAAATATAATTACTTAATTAAAATGGCAGGAGCCTATGATTTTGAGGACTCAGGTGTTGACTTTTTAGAAGTTTGTATTGATTCTGATAGTTTATTAGAGTTAATGAAATCAATTGTATTAGAAGAAGAAGGATATGATGTGAGATATCGGAGCTGGGTTAATGCATTAATTCATAATGCTTCAGATAACAAAAATATTTTTAATGTATTTTTTCAATATGAGATTGATTTAGATCATGATACAAGATATGTAATAAATAGTCCTTTTGAATCTTTAGTTCAATATACGATTTATCATTCAAATAATAGGGACTGGATAGAATTTATAGTGAGGGAAAAGCCATCCTTTTTTAATTATTGTTCAGATGAATTAGGATTAGACATTCAATTTATAATACAAATTGTACGTAACTGGCTTGGTGACGAAGCAAGTGGAAGGGAAAATCATCATCATCATTCTGATGAGAATTTTAAAGGAATAAGTAAAAAGCTTGTTAAATACATATCAAATTATCCTGAAGATGTAAGGGCAACATTTGATGATTTGCTTTTATTCAGAAGTGATTTTTTTAGATATTATTTCGTTCTTCTTCCTGAAAACATAAAGATTGAGCTTGCTCAAAATCAAAATTATATAAAAGCAATTTTGACAAAACAAAAAGGAATGAATTTAAGGTATTTTATAGGAAGGGATTTACCGATAGAATTTATTCGGGTAGCAATTATAAATAACCCATATAATTGTAAATATGTTGCTCGGTTAAATAATTTTAATGATATTTTTGATTTTGAATTATGGAATGTTGTTGTTTCCCGAGATGGAGAACTGATACAATATTTACCTGAAGAATACAAAAACAATAGAGAAATAATTATTAATGCTTTGAAATCCTCAGGCGAAGCAATTCAATTTTTACCTTTAATATACCACAGTGATTTTGAAATTATCAAACATGCAATTTTTAGATTTAGTGAAAATGGAGAAATAGAAGAAATTAAAAATTGGCATTGTATAAATTTAATTTTAAATCCTGAAATAAAACAAATGTGTGAAAGAATTAGATGTACTTTGTTTGAATTATTGCCTTATTTAGAACCACAAATTTAAAAAATATGGTTTTATTGAATGTTTAAAGTATCACATATTTTAAAAAAATATTGTTTAATTAAAATCAATTATTATGTTAACATTAGCAGAATACAATGGATTATGGGAAGATAATTTTGCACCTATAGTTGGAGGAATATTAATCCCTGATTATTATCAATACATTATTAGGGAAAATATGTTTGAAGATTATCTTGATATTTTTCGTGGTTTTAATTCAAGAAATAATAGAGTTAACCAACCAATTCACTGGTATTACGACCATCCTTTTATTAATAATAATGGAAACTTAAAACTTTCTAAGGTCCCAAAAATTAAATATATTTTAATTGCAGAGGCTGCGCCCAAAAATATCGAAGTTGATACTATTACGTATATTTATAATGCAAATATACAGGGCGGTGGATATATTACTGCTCCTTTAAGAGCATTTACTATTAATCCTATAGGAATGAATTCCATAAGCAGATTGTTGAATTTGGCTTCCAATGGAGTGTTAATTTTGGATTTATTTCCTTTTGCAATTAAGTATACAACAGACTTAAGAAATTTGTTAAATAAAGTTGGTGTAACATTGAGTTTTTTTAATAATCCTAATAATATTTACTGCATTACAAATCGAATTGTAAGTATACATAGAGGAGGCTTATTTGCTATGGATTTTAAAAATATTAATCCTAACGCTTGTTTGATTGCTCCTCCAATTATCAGTCACAAAATAGCAACATTTTTAAATATACCAGAAAATATAAATAATTTGTTGAATTTCAGAATAGGATTAAACCAATTATTGATTCCGAATCCTTTACAATTAAATCTTACTGACAATTATATTAATGTACAAATAATTCCCAATTCAATTCTTGGGAATAGGGTTAATTATGTATTAGTAAATGATTCTGGAGAAAATATTATTAGAATACCTTCATATTGTTGTTTAGCATACAATGAAACAAGAGGCGAAAATCCAAGAGCATTATTCATTAAAAACGCACTTGATTTATAATGACCAAAAAATAGCAATGAAAATAATATCAAAATATTTTTTATTCCTGTAATCTGATGTTAACTTAGCAATGTAATTCATCCATTTTTCACAATTTTTATTATTTAAAAAGGGCTTTAGCAAAACTAAGGGAAAGAATTTTATGTCCTAATATTAATAAAAAAACAATACTTAAATATTTATATATCAAATATATGAAGAAAACTTTAAAATACGACATCGTAGATTTAATCAGTAATATTTATAATTCCCATGCTGATATTTATTCAAGTGAAAATAATCGGAAAGAACATCTGTCCAACCTGAAAATAATACAGAATTTCTTTGAAATAAATGAAAAAATGGCTGTCCTTTTTTGTGTGATGATCTTTAAGCAACTTATTGGTGAACCTATGTCGGTAAATAAAATAACTGAAAGAATGGGATTAACGCCTATAGAAAGAATTTATATTCAAACCGAAATCAAAATATTAAGAAAAAAGGGCTGGTTAAAGACATTGGTAAGAAAACACAGCAGCATTTCAGACGAATATTTAATCCTGGATTTTATTATTGATGCTGTTATGAAGAACAATAAGAAAATGCTCAAACTAAGAAAAGTTAATGATATAAATGAGTCGTTGATTGAAATTGGTAAATATATAATTACTATAATGGATGAATTTAGAAATAATGAGTTAACAGAAGTTGTGATAGAATATCTAAAAAACTATCAAAATTATGGATTAGTAAATAATATATTATCTAATAAAAAATTGTTAGATGAAGAAAAGCTAATACTTGTATATATGTGTTCAGAACATCAGCATGGTCTAAAAGAATTAAATTTTGAAGAAAATCTGAGTTTCTTCTATTATTCAAAATCTGAATTATATCTAAAGGTAAAAAGAGGTATTATTAATGAAAAGAGTGCACTTTTTAAAGATGCATATATTGAATATATATATCCTGTATTTGCAGATCTGTCATGTGTCAGACTTACAGAGAAAGTAACTGAATTGATTGGGGATAGTAAAGTTATGAGCACCAAACAATCATTTAAAGTTAAATTTTGTACGCTGATAGAGCCTGAAAAAATTACGCCTCAGCAACTTTTTTTTAATGATAATCTAAATGAACAACTAATTAATATTGAAAACAGACTTTCCTTTGATAATTACAACATTTTATGCAGGAATTTAACTAAAAAGGGGTTAAAACCAGGATTAACCATTTTGTTTTATGGATTTCCAGGAACTGGTAAGACCGAGTTTGCCAGGCAACTATCACTAAAAACAAACAGACCTTTGCTAATGGTTGATATTTCGGCAATTCGCAGCATGTGGGTAGGTGAATCAGAAAAAAATATTAAAAAAGTGTTCGAAGAATATTATTTCTCATTAAAACACTTTGACACATCACCAATACTGCTTTTTAATGAGTCAGATGCAATAATTGGTAAGCGAAAAGAAACAACCAGTTCTACAGATCAGATGATGAACACAATCCAAAACATAATATTACAGGAATTAGAAGATTTTACAGGAATATTTATCGCAACCACTAATCTTGAGAAAAATTTTGATGAGGCATTTGACAGACGGATTTTATATAAATTAAAATTTGACTTACCAGATAAACAAACTACATATAGAATTTTACAAAATGAGTTTTCTGAAGTAAATGAAGAACTGCTATTAAAAATAAGCAATAATTACGATTTGAGCGGAGGTCAGATTTATAATATAAAAAAGAAATTCCTGATAAATTCGATACTGGAAATTTCAGAAGATATAAATTCTGATGACTACTTAATCAATTTAGTTAAAGATGAGTGCAGTTATCGAAATAAAGGAATTAAATCAATTGGATATAAATTAATAGCTTAAAAAAATATGAAAAATATAGTCAAAAAGGCTGTCATTATTTTAATAATTTTAATGACAATGATTTCTGTAAAGGGGACAGCACAATCACAAATCTTTTATAGATACAGCCTGCCATACACTAATGATATGCTGGATAGTTGTTTAAAATTATATGTTCAAACAGTATTAAATAATCTGGAAAGAAATAATTCTTTGGATTTATTTGCTAAATCCAGAGTAGACTATTATTTAGATGTTATTCAAACAAACTTAGAAGAAGGAAAGGATTTGTTTTCAATATTTGATTATATTCCAGGGGATTACAGAGCACATCAGGAATTATTTGGGAACCCCATGTATTTTACCAAACCTAAAACCAATTATCCTGATAAATATCAAATTAATGTAACAGAGGGATTGGAAGGAAATGGTGAAATTATGCAGGAGCTGGTTTTTTATTGGCAAGAGTATAACCGAATTCAGTCGGGAAAAGACATTGTATTAAAAGTAATAAAAAAGAATGAAAGCAAAGGCAAAATGTTTCTACATCTTAGTCTATTTTATGATTACAAGAACTCACCTCCTCACAATCGGAGTATATTAAGAAAAGGTGATGGTAAATTTGGCACTTCCACCAGAATACTTATATCCGAAAAGAAAGTAGGAAATTTATGGGTTTATGAAGCTATGATATATAATGTTGTAGTCTTTTCCAAACCAATTAAAAAAGAAACATAACTGAACTACCTACATTGCCTATAACAGCATTTTAAACATTTAAAAGGCACATTGATTCATGTAAGATTAATTATTAATGTTGATAAGATTTTTCTTTATTATATGATGTAAATCAATGTTTACTTTTGTTTGCTCGGCATAATCACTCCATTTGCTTACTATATCATTTATTTGTGCAATAATATTTGCAGCTTTTTTGATATTCATATGCTTGGCTACAGCAAGTAAATCATAACGTTTAATATTTTTTCGTTTACCATTCACACTTAATGATTGTTGGCTAACCCATAAGCTGTCAGGGTTATATGAATAACATAAATCATAAGCGGGTGAAAGTTTCCATATTCCATTTTTATCCATAATGAAAGCAAAGTTTTTAGTATGGTCATCACAATTACGGGCAATTACATTAAATACCATTCGTCTGAACAATTGCTCTGCTTGTGGATAAGTTAAGCCAAGTAATCGCATGGTTTCAAAAAGTTGTTCATAGCTATATGAATTTACGTCATTAAAATCAAAGTGCTGCATAGCACAAAAACTCTGAAAATGCAATTTCCCAGTATTTGGATCTCGGTCAAATCTGCGAGTCATAAAATGAGCTCTGTCATTTTCTTCAAACAAACGACACTCAGCCATTTCTATCTCAGCATCTTTAGCCATCAAATAATAAGCCATTTCAACCCTTCCATAGCCTTTTGAATCGCCAAACTGCAAATCTTGAACCCCATCGAATTTTATCAACCAATGTGTAAACCCTTCTGGAGCCTCAGCCTGTCCGCTTTTAACTTTTCCAGTTACTGGATTATAAGCAATAACCGCTTTTGCCCTTGCTCCTCCAGCAGAAGTACCAATTTTGAGAATATCAATCAGTTTCTTGTTTACATTACTACTTAAATTTGTCGAAAAATCAATTCTTTTATTGAGGATGTCATTTGCTACCTGAACAAGACTGTTCAGCTCAATATTAGTAGAAGTATTTGTCCCTCTTTTATCAGGAGGTTCAAATTCAAGGGCTCCCATTCCTCTTTTCCCCATAAATAAGAGCTTTTCAACTGGGTTTAAACTACCAGAGGGTCTTCCTTCACGAGCTAACCATGCATCTATAAGTGTATTTCCATATTTATCTGGTAAAACATCGGCAAGTAAGCCAGGTAAACCCTGAAATGTGTTGCTTCTACTTAATTCAGAGAAGGAAAATGTTCTATTAATTGTTCTATTAACAGGCATCTTAATTGGAGCAAGATCCCAATTATTTTTTATGAAAGCTGCATCAAACTCAAAAGTACCAACACCCGTTAATGGATCCCATGCAATGGCACCAACTTCTTTATTCCAGATTTTAACTGTAGCTGTATTTGCCATTACCACTCAGATTTAGGTTGAGAATTATTTTCTTCTTTTTTTCTTACTCTTCTTCGCACTGATTTTTCCATTTTAGCCAGCTGTAAAGGACTAATTTGTTGTTTTACCTGAAACGACTGCAGGAGGTGTAAAAGATTTAATGTCCTAAGAAGTTGAATAAATACAATCATACTTGTATTTTCACCCCTTTCAAACAAACTTAACGTTGAGCGGGCTATGCCTGCTTCTTTAGCAAGCTGTGTCTGCGTTTTATTTTGAAGTATACGGTGATGTTTTATAAAAGAACCAATGACTCCCATTAATGCAGTATCACTTGCTGCTATCCAATTATAGTCTGAGTATTCATTCATTAAGTGTAATTTATTAGTTAGTGACTGATATTTCAGGCAAATATACAATATTCTATTTAAATTTGCAAAAGTTTCTTTGAGTTTTTTTATTTCATATCAGTTAAATACAAGAAGGGGAGGGTGCTTTTAAATTAGGCGCTGGCGTTCTTGACTGTGTTGTATAAGAAAAGAAAGTTGGAAATTCATGGGTTTATGTAGCAATGGTATATAATGTTGTGGCTTTATCCGAACTACTTAGAAAAAAACTTAATCGAACTAATCAAATTGTCGTTAAACAGCATTTTTAAGCCTTCTGAAAACATTTTTATTTAAGAATAGATTTGCTTTAATCAGCATGCAAAACATCAGCCCAAGGCTTCATTTAAGCTACATTAACATTTGTTTAGACACTGATGTTTTATTATAACCAGAATTTATTTCAAACGACTCTCGTTTTGTTCTCTTAATAAGTTTGAAAAAAAATGTATTTCTGTAAATTTATTTAATTTAAGTTGAATATTTCTGTATTACACTGTATATGAGCTGATTTTATTTAGAATCGGTATAAATTTCAATTTTTATTGAAAATAATTTGATATTTGTTAATATTTCGGAGAAATATTGGATATATGTGATATTAAAATTTTTTAAATATTACAATATATGAAAAAACCAATCTTTATTCCTCACCGTTGGGTTAAATTTAAATATAACGATGAAATATGTATAGGGCTGACCTTTTATGAGGATTCATTATATTCTGAGAATTATTATCAATTGGTCTTTTTTATGACCAAAGAATTATCAACTGAAACGATTGAGTTTTCAGAATGTAACGATTTAACTTATTTAGAATTTGTTAAAAAACCTAAGTACATAAAAGATTTAAAAGTTAATAATGAAACACTAACTTTGGAGACTCAAATCGACTTATTAATTCGCCCAGAAGTTTATAAAAATACTATTACTGTTTTGGCTAAAAATCTATCTAATCGTTTATATTTTAACTAATTAATAATTTATATGAATATAATTATGAAAAACAAGTTTTTTTTACGTACTGAATTTATTGATTGGTTAGTTAATGAAGCAAAATTGCCTTTACCATCAGCAAATTCCTATTGTAGTTATGTTGCTGGTGCTGATAAGTATACTAAAATTTATCTTAATGAATCAAATGAAGGTTTAAATTTATTTCATTTATTAGAATTTTCAGTAACTACTGGGGATACTCAAGATATGCTTAACATTATTAATACTATGATAAACTTCTTATCTTTAGATAACATTAACGATATTTTAGATTCTCCCTTAAGTTCTATTAATAAATGGAAGAGTGGGCTATACCAGTACGAGGAATTTTTATTATTTTATATTGATTCCAATATTGATACAGTTAATGATAACAACTCCTCAAATAATGCTATTTATTCAGTTTCGCCATTTAACAATTATATGGTGAATTCTATTGAAGTACTAATATCTAAAATAGATAAAGCAGATAAAATTCCTATTATTAAGACCTATAAAATTAATGCCTTAAAAAAAGTATATTCAAAGCAGGATTTATATAAAAATTTCACACTTCGAATGATTACCCAAGATCGACATTATGATAATATTTTTTATCCTATAGGATTCATAAAAAGATATTTCTACTATACTGGTGGGAAAGTTTTTTTTGATAAGTGGCTCGATAGTATCCTGGATGAAATTATGATTTATCATGAAGAGGGTGAAATAAAATTAAGTCAGATTTCTAAATTAGAAATTGATAAGAATATTGTTTCGGCACATTTCAATAATGCTTTTAAGTCACTATTAACGAAAGAATCTGACAATAAAACACTTACTCCATTAACTGTATATGAATTAAGTGAAATTGCCTTAGATCACGAAATGCCATTATTTAATATTATGAATGAAAATATTGATCGATTTGTAACTATTAAAAAGATAACAAACGAATTGAAGAAGTATATTTCTGGGAAAATAAGTTCCAAAAAATTAAGAGCAACCTATAATATAGCTTTAAAAAGTAGTTTTATAAATGAAATTAGCTTAAATGATATTAAAGAAGAATTATTATTAATCTCATCTTTGACTAAATTGCAGCTTATGGAAAGCAGCAAAAATAGCTCTAAAGGTACTTTTTATGAAATTTAAAATGAATAAAATATATTGTAATTTTAGCTTCATAGTATTCTTACATTGAGGATTTCATATAGATAGCTTTTTTAAATTCATTGAAGTAGTAATTGGATAACATTGTGAAAATCATCTAAAAATAATAAAATGAGAATGTCAAACTTTAAAAATTTAATAATTGAATTACCTGTTAATAATCAATCTTTTGACATAAAAATAAAAAATTGGATTTGTGAAGATCAATCTGATATAATTTATAAGATATTTAATGGCAAAAGTATAATTACCCTTAACAGATTTGATATAATAAATTCAAGTTGGGATTTAAAGGAGTTTGTAATTAAAACATTAATGTGGGGTTATCCAACAAAAGGGCGTGGAAAAAATATTGATATATTACTTAAAAATGATAATTTTAATAATTTAATTAATATACTCCAAGAATATGTTCGTAAAGATATTAGTATTAATAAATTAGAAAAAGACATAAAACTTATTGATGGATTAGGATTATCTACAATGAGTAAGTTTGCTTACTTTCTTAACACAAGAATTGAAGGTTTTAAAGCTTTAATTCTTGATCAGCAAATAATTGATATTGTTGATTTAGAACGATATGATGAACTTATGATTTTAAAAGGTATTAATTATGAAAATGCTATAAAAAGATATAAAGATTATTTGATAATAATAGATAAATTATCTCTTCTGTATAAAACAGAACCTGAGAATATTGAAATGTTCTTATTTCCCTTTGGAAAATATTTATCTGAATTAATTGGTGAAGAGGGGGATTATTCTGAACTTTAAATATCATTCTCATCATCTGTAAAATCTTGTAAAGCAGATTCTGCAAACAATTCCATCACGACTTGTGGGGGCATTTCGTTTAATTCCTCTATTGTGTAGTCTTCCAAAATTTTTTTTCGCTGGATATCATTTGGACTTTTTGCTTTTATATTCCCTGTTTCTTCTGTAATGTTTCCCTTTATTTTTATCATTCAATTATTTTTTTTCAATCTTCTTTTCAATCATCAGTGTTAACAATAATGTCATATTTGAAAAAAGACTATGAATTTATTAAATACAAATACTATCGGATTTTATTCCAGTACCAGTTATCATAAGAAAGGTTATTGCTCTTGTCATTGCAACATAAATAAGACTTTTTTCTCTGCTTATATATTCTGTTTTCTCATTTTCATCCATTTTATAAAAATCACTAACTATTAATGGGCATGTTCTATTATTAACATCAATAAGAAACAATGCTTTAAATTCAAGACCTTTTAATCCATGAAATGTTGATAATACAATTCCATCCGAATCATTTGATGAAGATGTTGTAATATCATTATAGGGTATTTTTAATTTGTGGAGTAATGTTTTGATATCCTTTAACCCATCTTTTGTTCTTGATCCTATTGCCATTGCATTTAAATTTAATCCAGTGTCCTTTAGAATTGATAGGTTCTCAATAACAAAATCAATTTCTTGACCTTTTGTAGAGAATATTTCATAGATTGGACGTTCTCCATGAAAGACAGATAAATACCCCACTAGTTTTTCTTGTTCACCATCGAAATCGTCGTAATTTATTCCTTTAATTGTAGAGATAGCTAATTTTTTTATTTCTTCAGATGTTCTATAATTAATTCTTAATTGTTTACTTCGATTACCTCTAATTGAAATTCCTACAGAAGAGAAATTGATTTTCTTATCATAGATTTTCTGATATGGATCACCAACTAGAAACATATCATTTTCTTTTACCTCTACCAGTGATCGCAAAAGTCGTAATTCAACGTTTGATAGATCTTGAATTTCATCTGCAATAACATGTTTAAACGGTTTTATTTCATTTTTATCATTATAATTTGAAAGAAGATTAAAAAGCTCATATCTATCAAAAAAATCATTAGATTGTTTAAAATGCTTGTATTTCTCAACCAAAGTCCAAATATCAATTTTTTGTTTACGAGTCAATGGTTTACCTCTTCCTATTCTACTTGTATTTAAATAGACATCAAGAGTTTTAACATCATTATATAAAATTACATTCTGATATTCTGCTGAAAGAAAACGGACTTCAAATTCACTAAGATTATTTTCCAAAATTTCATCCCACACTTCAGCACTACTTTTAGAATTATACATATCAAGTATCCTTGAATTTATAGTAGTTATTTTAGCATTTAAGGCTAATTCTTTGACTAATGAATCAATGTTAGTAATTATTACTTTTGAATTATCTATAGAGAGTTTGTTTGCTAAATTCTTTAAGTTCTTTGTTAATGCATTTGTAAATGTTATAAAAATAATTTTCCTAAAATCAGTCTTATCTTGTTCGCTTGATAATTTTTTTAATCTATGTAATGCTGCAACTGTTTTTCCAGTTCCAGCTCCACCAGAAACTTTCACAGAACCTTTAAAATTTGACTCAACCAATTGACGTTGTGTTGGATGAAGAAATGTTTGCCATTTAACAAAGTCACCATTGATTATTTCGTCCATCAACAAATCATCTACTTCAACAAAATAACGTTTATTATTATTACTATTTAATTGATCTTCCGAATTAATAGAACTTGATTTTCCATCATTTATCTCTGAAATCAATTGAGTTATGCTTATTCCTTCGGATAAATAAAACAAATTTTCAAATGCATCATTTGGTAAGAATTTTTCTGCAGCCTCAAGTTCTTTTAAATCAGATATTCCTTTTACAAGTTCAATAAGAGTAACTGGAACACCAATATTAATTAATTCAATATCAGAATAATTAGAAAACAAAACATTTGATACATTTTCAGGTCTTAGTACATTTACATCAATATTATTTGGCATTGAATAAATCTGTGCAATTTGCGTATTTTCGTTCCACTCAAATACCTTGTTTTTTGCCCAATCCATGGCTTCATCATGGTTGTCTACCCATAATAAATGATAATTATCACCTGAAGCAACACCTATAATTGCCCTATATTTTTGGTCGATTCTTGCTGTTCTTAGTGACGAATCTTTAAATGTAATTATTGGTTCTAAATGAATTGCTTCAGAACGTGAATTTTCTCTGAATTTCTTATTGAATTCCAATACTTTTTTCGCTATTGCTTTGGGAAGTTCAATCAACCTCTCCATGCATTTGTCATGAATGAATAGTTTCATTATTGTATATTATTAATGTTAAATTTTGCTGGTTCAATTTCAATGAATCCTGATTTTAAAAATATCTGACGATCAACTTCTGATAATGGATTTATAAAAAATTTATACTCATGAGAACCTAACATAGCTTCTGCAAAACCATTTCCATTTGGAAGAAAGAAACCGCCTTCTTTTTCAAAATCAAAATTGTTATCAATAAATTGCTTTACAATACTATGTAATTCAACATCATGATATTTTAAACATTCATATTTGTCAATTTCGGATTCTGTCATTTGATCACCAAATATAATTTGAGTTGATTGCTGTGTTAGATTATATATTTGCCAAAATTTTTCCCAAGTTTCTTTATTTATTGCTTCATTAATCTCATCAACATAAAGTGATGATTTTAGTTTTAAATCGGAGAGTTTGATAGCGTTTGTAAATTTTATTATGTTTAATTCATTAATTTGAATTTCAGGAAAAACATAAAATTGACCGCTTGTCCGATTTGAAGCAATCTGTGTGGTTTCAGGTTGATTTGTAAACTTTAAAAAGTAATTTTCAATTTCTTTTTCATCTACAGAAGGTTTTCCAAATTCTATTTGCAAAAGTGACAAATACAAATTCGTTTTTTCAATTACAAATTGATCCTGTTTAGGGTTAGATAATAGCCAAATTAATCTATCCATTGAGTTTGATGTCTGAATAATTTCACTACTAAATTTCATCCAATATGGGATGTTTTTATAAATATTCATTGTATTATAGTGATCAGAAGTCAATGCCAAATTATCCTTCTTTGAATGTTCATCAGTAGAATCAAACCTTTCTAAATCATCCCAGGTTAATGTCCAGGATAACTTATTACCAGAATTGACTATTGAATTACGTTTTTGTAAATCATTAAAGAATCGTTGATTTTCCTTGGTAGCGTGATATGTATAACCATCCAAGTAAATTGCTATATCTTTAAAAGAAGATAATACAGAAATATCTTCAATCGGTTGACCATTTATATTAATACTTGTTAAAGTAATATAAAAGTCTGTTCTTGTTCGGTATGAAATACCATCAGACTTTCCTAATTCAACCTGTGGCCTAATGAAATAACTATATGAATCGTTTCCATTTTTAATTCTAAATTTATAATTAACCACACCATCTTGAATAAAATCTTCAAATAACCAGCCTTCAATTTCTTTAGTCTGTATGTGATTCCGTAAACTTCTGATAAAGCGATCTTCAAGCTCACTTTCTTCAATTTGACCATTGCCTGTTAACTTATTTATTCCCGAATTATATCTTTCCCAAGCACTTGATTTATCAACAATTTTTTTGAATAGTTTCTCGGCAACTGACCTACTTAATTCATTCTGAATAGATTGATTTGAATAAGTGAATATACATCTGTAACACCCATCTTTACCATTGTGTTGACATGAACATTCCTTTATAGCCTGATATGCCTTTGTTATAACTTCGGTAAATTCAACAGGATTGAATAGTTTTTCTAAATAACCTGTTCCACCTGCAATATTATCGTGTATTACCAAATATCTGTCGAACCTTGAATTTTGGACATTATACTCAAGATAGTCGAGTATGCTGATGTGTTGTGGGTTTCCTTTGTAGTATTTTTTAAGTCCTAACTCTAATCCAGCTTTAAACATTTTTACTTGCGCTTCACCATCAAAGTCTTGAACAGGTAAAAGTACCTTTAAAGCCTCAGTTTTCATTTCTTTAAATAGATACACTTCCTCAAACACCTCATCACGATGTCCCTGATAAAGTATGTTTTTATATTTACAATATCCATAATGAAATTTGAAGTTTTTATCAAACCTTGCTTTATGAGGTTCTGATGAACTTTTACCACAATGCTTACATGTTACAAAACCATGATAAGGTACGTTTTCAATATTGTTTATTGAAATTTTGTTTGCATCAACTGTTGAAAACAAACCAAGATTAACTATCTGAATGTCTGCATTCTTTACGTACTCAATACCAAAAGGAATATCCTTCATTCCCCAAGCACCTTGAAAACTATTATCATCGAACTTAATATGCTTCGAAATTTTATACTGGCTCGAATCACGGTCATCGCTACTATCATCCAAAGTAGCTTTATCTCTCGTATTTGCTGATTTGACTCCATTTAGCCTGACAAAGATGTGTTTGTTTTTAACTGACGACCAAGAACTGTCACCACATTTGGGACATGTAATCTCATTTGCCTTGACCGCAATTTCAATATTGTCACAATTGGAACAGAATCGTTTTTCAATTAAAGTACCCGTATCTTTCCAGTCAAATGTATTAATACCTGATATATCAAATTTATAACCTTGCGAATAGAAATGATTATCTGGAGCAAACTCCCTTATAGCAACATTGGATGATCTTACTATTTCAAATTGGTGATCACGAGGAATACTATTACTACCTTTTGCCTGATTGTCTTTCACCCATGCATTAAGTGTCACTCCAGTTTCAGGAAAAGCATAGTTTGGTAACATTCCAACGTTTGTAAGATGCTCAAGTAATGATCGTTTATCTAGTAATCTTTTTAATCCCCATAATGCTTTCTTTTCGGATTCAAGTGTTTTTCTTTCATCATCATTTTCAGCAAGTTTGTTAATTTTTATAGATTCGTCAATCTCATATCTTTTTTCAAAAATATATTGGTACTCAGCCTTTAATTTTTCAAAAACTTTTCTCAACCTATTATAAAAAGATTCTTCAAGTAAATATTCTCTTAAGAGTTCTAATACTTTAATATCTTCTAAATCGGGTTTGTAAAATTCATTGAACCGATTTAAAAATTCATTTTCTTTTGATTTAATATATGAAATGATACGATTTGGGAAAAAATCAGGTGTATTTAAGTCAGTAGTAAGTAATCTCAGGGTAATTAATCGAGATGGGATACTATGGTTTTTGGGATCATCACTTGACCAATTATCAAGACAAAATGCAAAAAAATGCCTGAATAATATATCCTTCGCTTCAAGATAACAACCTGGTGTAGCTATCTCACCGTCCATCATATCAGAAGGCTCTTGATAATAGAATAAATCATGAGGCTTACTCTGAGCAAAGTTTGTAATTAAAGCAGTTCCAGTACTTCGTCCTGCACGTCCAACCCTTTGAAGGAAATTAGATGTAAGTGGTGGGATAGAATTGTTGATAGCTGTGTTCAACGTACCTATATCAATACCCATTTCAAGTGTAGAAGTAGCAACAATGGTATTTAATGAGTTAAATTTTGGTCGTTCTTTGAAGTCAGTTTCCTTATTTTCACGATCTTTCCTTTCAAGAAGGCCTGTATGTTCAGCTGCATAAATACGTGGTGATCTATTCCTGTTATATACTAATTGGTAATAATTTGGTCTTGTAGGTGGTTTTGGAAAATATATACCACTTTTACAAGTATAATCCAGACAATTTGTTTGAACTGTTAAATTATCACTTTCAGCAACATTCAATTTAGAAGCACAACTATTACATTCATGACATTTTACTTTATTTTCAATTATTATAGATTCAGGTAATATGGCATAATTGTTATTATTTTTGTTTATTACTTTATTCAAAATCCCAACTTCTGTTAAAGTATCAAGTAATTCACTATAAAAGTCATTTACAATTGCATTATAGTTTTGAGCATTTTGAAATGATTTTGAAAAATAATTTTTAAACCATGTATTAGAAGTTGAATGGGTAAAATCCAGCATCCCTTTCGAATGACTTTCATTTGTAATTAGCTTCGGAAGTCTTGATTTCATTCCAAAATTCTTGTTTAAAAAATGTCTGCTATCCTGCCACCAATTGAGGTCTCTAAGCTCTAATTTATTTGACCTGAACTTACTGAAGTATTCGTTATCTATTCCTCCACGAGTTCTTATTCTATGAAGCATACCATTAATAAATGGCATCAACTCAGCTTCAGTAATATTAATATCATTTGTAAAAAGCCAATCCTTTATTTTAGGATACACCTCTTTAAGTTTTTCTTCATCGAACTTTGTTGCTGATGCACCTGTTTTTTCTAAAGTTCTACCAATAAGAGCATTATATCCAAATTCAGAGGCAACTTCCCATTTTATTCTTAAATCAAACTCATGTTTAAATTCTTCTGAGAATTTATTCTGAAATTTAAAATCATTGGCTAAATCAACTTTCCCTTTATAATCATCTGGAAGGAATCTATAAAAATAAGCTTCCTCATTGTTTTCACCTGATGGATCAGCATTTGTTTTCCAATATTTTATAAATTCTTCTTGAAGTTCATTTAATGAAACTGGTTTATTTAGTATGTTAATAACTTTTTGTAATGAGGAACGAAAAGTAAAGCGATAATTTCTTGCTTCAACAAATCCAGCTTGATGTGCTGCATCCTGAACGCTATTAGTAAAGGCTAAAATTTTTCTATATTTCTCGTGTCTCGGGTCAAGATCAGAAGACAAAATCTGACTAATAGTAATAGACGAAAGAGTAGCTACCCTGGTGCCGATAATTCCTATTGTATTTTCAGTATTACATTCGGGACAAATATGTCGAGCTTTATTCTCTTTTAGTTTTCTGACTGAGTGAATCCTTAATTGATTCTCGCCTGTATTACTACTTAGACTTAAATCAATAACATTCAAATAGTCATTTAAAACAATATTAGGCTCGTATTCTTCTACATGTTTATGATTAATTGTATTTGTAAAATATATATTCTTATGGTTACTGAAGAAATAATCATAAACTTGACTAGGATCTTTTGAAAAAAAGTTTTTATTATCGTCTTTGACCATCAACCATCCACTTGATCCACATTCACGACAAAAATATGATGGCATTGCTTTTGGTTCTTTTTTATCTCCAACAGCATCTTTCCATACAAACTTTGGCATTTCTGATAATTCTCTTAGGACACCACTAAGTTCTCTAATCCAAATTTGAATCTGGAGATATAAAAATGCTGATTTTTTTTTATCTTTTGTTTTAGCCTCACTAATCAGAGCTAAAATAGAATTGATAATCTCTTCTCTAGGGTTAAATTCATTCACACTATCCCATTCTGAGAGACGTTTAAATTCATGGTTTAAATCAGCTAATTCCTTTAATAAATCTCTTAATTCTTTAATTTCGACATTAGTAATTGACACCAGGTCTTTTACTAATTTGAGTTTTTTTAACTCTTCGCCTAACTGAGTTTCATTAACTGCTTCAGGTATTTGCCAAAGTCTTTTCTGTCTTTGAATATAAGATGAATAAGTTTCATTCTCTGCTAGTCTGCTATCAACAAGACCAATTTGTCTTGGGATATATCTATCTAAGGTTTCATCATCATCAAAAAAATCATTGACATTAAGTCTATGTTCAGTTATTATAGAGTTATTGTCAAAACTTTCACCATATACTTTTTCTGCATATTCAATTAATAGCTTGGTTGAATCTTCTCCTGAACCCATTGTAGCTGAAGTACCTACTGCGCAAATTTGACCTTTTTCTATTTTAAGTTTAAGTTTTAACCTTCTTATAAGATTAGCAACATCAGTTCCCTGAGCACCATCATAAGTATGCAACTCATCTAAAACTATATATTGAAGCAATGTCGTGTCATTAATGTTGAAGTTCCACAGGTTATGGAATGTATTTCTCATTAAAGAATAATCAAGCATCTTAAAATTAGTCAAAAGTATATCAGGAGGGCTATCTACAATACTTTGTCTGTTTTCAATTATATTTTCAAATCCCATGTCTTTGGGAAATTTCTTCTTATCTTTTCCTTCACCAATAAATAATCCAGCAGTTATTTTACCTTTTAATCTTTCATCGTTCCATATAGTTTCAGCTAATCTTTTTGCTTGGTCAGTAGCCAATGCATTCATTGGATAAAGTATGATTACTTTAATTCCCAGCTTGTGTTGCATATTGTAGCAGTAATCAAGAATTGGATACATAAAACACTCCGTTTTACCCGAAGATGTACCTGTTGTAATTAAAGTTGATTTAGGTGTGTGACCATTTTGGTTTGTTAATCGTTTAAATGCTTTAAGTTGGTGGTCATATGGGGGGAAATTGGGCTTTATCACTAATGGAATATAATCTTTATCTTCTGCTTTTACAAACGGCAACTTTAAAGAGATATAAGGTCCTTTGAAAATTCCATTTTCATTATCATTAATGAAATTGTAGAAAGCCTCATGAACAGTCTTATCTTTGAAACTAAAAGTAGCTTTAAGATATTCAAGTATTGAATATTTTACTTCATATGCCTGTTGTAATGGTAACATCTTTTAATCAGTTATTTTTTGTGTAATTTCAATAAATTCTTTTGTAACATCTAAACAACCTTTAATAAAATTGTTAACCTCGAAAGATATACCCTCTATTAAATTTAAATGTCTATATGTAATAATAAAACATCCTTTTTTTGCTCTACTTGTAACTACGTTGAATAAATTATCATTTAATTCCATGAAAACATGTGTCAAAGGCATATAATAGAAAGTATAGTCACAGGTTAAACCTTGAACTTTTTGCACCGTACTGATAATTATTCTTTTATGATCAAGTCTAACTCTACTAAAAGCCTGAGTTATTTCTTTTTCTAGATTAATGGTTGGAACTAGAATTGAGATATTAATGTTATTATCTTTTTCAAGCAATGTTTTCGTTAATAAAACAATGCTTTTGAAAATAACATATTCTGAAATCGAATTATTACCTGCCTTTGAAAGTTTTGATATCGATACCCCGCCAAATTTGTCAAAAACAGTTAATGGAAATTCTCTGTTAATAGCAATTTCGTCTATTTCAGAAATACTCTCTAACTGATTATCATAAAAATTACCTGTTAATTCAGCACAGTTTGTAGTCAAGCGTCTCGTTTTAGTAAACCTGTAACAAGGTGAAATCTCGTTATAAACAAATATCTCTAACCCATTTATTAATGCATAAATATTAGGGTGTATATTTATTAATTTTTTATCACTTGATACAACAATTGGAGGTAACTGTTTGTGGTCCCCAATAATCAAAATCTTATCAGCAATTTGAGAAAACATAGATAAAGTAGCTAAAAAAGCCTGTGATGCCTCTTCAATAATTAATAAATCAAATCGTTTCACATCCTTACACAGTTCAAAATAAAATCCTGATAGTTGATAATAGGTAGTTAATAATAACTCTCCCTGCTTTGGGGTAAATCTATCTACTAATCTTAAATTACGCTCTTTTATTGTTTCATCTTTTGTTAATGATGTTTTATAAACAAAACCTTTTTTAAGTGTCTCTTTTAATGGTGGTTGACCGACAATCTCCATTAAAGCCTTATTTGTCATTGCACATACAGCTATTGACTTACTACTGGACATATAATAATCACATACCTGAGCAGCAAAATATGACTTACCAGTCCCAGGAGGGCCCTGAATTGTTGTAATTTTATTATTTTCGATTTCTGGAAGAACTTTTTCTAAAACTGACAAGCTATTGTCTAAATTTATAGGTTTCCATGACTTAGCATCTTTCTCAATATCAACATCAAGAATTTTATCATCTAATTTATATTCAAGATATTCCTTTAAATTTAAAAGATAATCAAGGGGAGGATCTGTCTCAGCTACAACTAATAATGGTTGTATTTTTTTCTCAATAAATTCTCTAATAATAAAATCATGTAAATTAGGATCAACAATATTTATAATTATGAAAGACCATTGTTCCTCAGTTTTCCAATAACTTATAATATTTGCTTCCCCACCTCTTTTACTCCAATAATCAACCTTTTCTGATTCTCTGAATTCGCGATAAGTAAAATCCCAATTTGAAGGATTTCCAACAACTCCGTTTCCTAAGAATCCAATAAAGTAAGGTGTATTTATTCTTGGGACTTCTGAAGATTTGAATCTAAGTATGAACATTCCACTTTTCTCTTCATAAGCCCATAACCTCCCAATAAAGAGATCTTTTTCACTAATGAGAATACGCATCTGCTTTGAAAGATAATTATCCCATTTTTCAAGAATAGATGTTATCTCTAAATTGTAAAATTCAATATGCTTTTCTATTGATATATTCATAGTTTATTAATACTCATCTATATCTGTGTAATCATTTTTTATTGTAGCTTTATTATTACTTGAATTGTCTGCTCCTAATTTCTTATAATATAAAGCATCATAGTTTTTATTTTCCTTAACTCTGAATATTATCCATAGTTTATCTAATTGATTGAAAGAACCATCTAATATGGAATCAATATTTGAAACATTTGCATCGGTTTCGATTCTTAGAATTTGATAATCTGTATCCTTATTATTGGCTTTTAAAACATCTTGTTTGTTGTAAAATAATTTGTATTTATCAAATCCTAAATCAACAAAAAGTAATATTGAATCATCTTCTAATCTATTCCATGATTGAGCTGTCATATATAATAAACCTTGTCGAGCTGATCTGCACATTACGATATATTCAATATCATTTTTATATATTGGATTTAATTGAGCATATTCATGAGTATTAATCAGGTTATTATTTGCTTTATCAACATCAAATCCTTCTTTTTTTAGATTTATCAATGCAGAAACCAATGCAGCAAGATTCAGATTTTTTCTGAATGACTCTGGTATTTCATCATCATTTAGAAACTTTTTTAATATTGCAATTTCTTCATCGGAATAGTCAATTTTATTTATTTTCAATTTAAATTCCCTGATATGTGAATCCAAATCTGCATATAATGATGGAGATATATGTTCTTTAATGGAATATGGAATTGAATTTATAATACTTTCACATACAAGATAATAATCACCATTTTTAATAGCAAAATTCTTTTTATAAGTGCTTATCAGAAATGTGTTGTATGTTATACGATAAGGCAGATTAGATCCACGATATTTTTTTATTATGAATTGATTTTTTTTAGGCCAGGTAGTATAAAATTTATCTACTAAATCTTCACTGTTGAGTTTAATATTTTCTTGGTCAAGATCATCTATAACATTGTGATTAATCGTACCAATAATTGTTCGAATGGAAGGAGGTAACATATCTGAAACCACTTTGATGTTATTTTTTGACAGATACTTAAAAATTATTTCTTTATGTATATCCCATGTTGAATTGTATCTATGATAAACTATTCCTTGTTGAAATGATTCTAAAGAATATGTCATTTGTTCAATATTCTCAATAATTGGTAAAGGAAAATCTTTAAAATTCAAACTCAAATTAATAGCTTTATTATATAGCGGTTTTAATAAGTCATCATTATATTTTGATTTACATTTTGTTTTATTCTCCTTCATCCATATCAATGTATTAGCAAATAAAGCTTTGTTATTTAGATTACCTCTTGCTGCATCCATATCTTCGACACCTTCAAATATTGCTTTTCTTAATAAGACTACTGGAGATGTAATATCATTAACTCCAAGTAGTTTTATGTATTTCACACGAGAATCGTTAGTATCTGTTTGTAGCCATTTTTTTACCCAATCGGGTAACCTTTCACTTTGAAGTGCATACTTTTCTTCAATAATCGTAACAATTGGGTTAAAATCAGGAAAATTGAAAACACCTGCAAAATCCTTAAAATTTTCATTACAACATATAGTTAGAAATTCTTGTGCGGATTTCTCATATTCGTTTTTATTAACGGAATACTTATTTAGAAAGTTTGTTTTATTTAGAAAAGGATTAGTTGAATTTATATGTTTTTGATAATAAAGAAGGAAAAAAGTCTGAACTGCATTGAAGTAAGTATAATTCTGTATTAAAATAGTGTAAATTTTATTTGTTGGGATTTTAATAGGTTCAAAAAACTTTTTCAATTTCTGTTTGTCGATATTTTCAAATGAATCTAAAACTTTGGTCAGCGAAAAAGTTTTGTCTTTATATTCTGTTAAAACTTCAGATAATTTTGTTTTTAGTTCAGTTTTTATTTGTGAGAAAAATATGTCGTCTGAAATTGCTCTTTCTAATAAAGGAAAAGAATCAACCACTATTTTAGTCCTAAATTTATTAAAACCTTCTTCGTTTTCTTGTAAATTTATTATTGCCAGAGAAAATACTTTATTAACGTCACTTTTTGCATCATGCAGTTTGTTTGTGTCAATTTCAACTTTTACTAATGTTAAAAGGTATTTGTTAATAATTTTTGAGCTTACGGTCAAATTAATAAACTTTGATAATTCAATGGAACAACATCCAGAATCGATAATTTTTTCAATTAATTGATCACCTTCAACTAAACCGATTTTTTTACAATTCTCACTATAAATACTTTTATCAAATAGAATAAAATCATCTTTTGTATCATACTGTTTGGAAATAAAGTCAATCTGTGTTTTAGATAAAGAATAATACTGAATTTTACTCATTGCTGGTTTTATAATGTATTTACCCGCTTCTAATAAAATTAATCTTTCTTCTAAGAAATCCGTCTCATTATTTTTAGCCAACCATTCAATAAAATCATTTATAATTTCAAGGTCAAAGTCAACAGATTCAATCTCTTCTTCTTCTTCTTCTTCAATAGTTTCAACATCAATTAAGGAATCAGTAAACTTAACTTTTTTTGACCCCAGATTTAATTCTTTGATTAAATTTAAAGAGGAAAAATGTGGAATTTGTAATTCTGTTATTCCTTCAATAACAATTTTTGTATGATTATATTTATCTAATGAAAGTTCTAACAGGCTATCAGGGAAATAGGCGTTTTCTGGTGTGGTAAAACATTCAATTGCTGGAATATATAGCCATGGCACATCAGAGACTCCAACTAATTGAATTTTATTATCATTACTTTGTTTATGGATTTTGACTAAATTGGTAAGATATGTATAAAAGAGTTCAACGTTTTCATTGTTTATATATTTTGTAATGTCAGAGAATAAATGTGGGTCTGAGAAAACCTTCGTAAGTAAATTTTTTTCTATTACTAAATATTTCTTAAAAGAAGGATTAAGTGCGTTTTCTTCCTTCAGATTAATTCTTAAAGGCTCTAACCACTTTGGTAAGTTTTTAATTGTATTTGAAATTAATTTTCCAAGTGGTTTTAAAGTTTTGCTTTTATCCTGACTTTTAAATAATAATAATGACTGAGCATATTTAGTATCGCCAATATTATCTAATTTAGCTAAAAATGTTATTAATCTTGATTTTTCATTTGCATCAAGTAATGATAGCTTATTACTATTTGCAATTTTTCCATATAGTATTTCTTCATCAATATTGTAAACATCAAGTTTATCCCAAATAGATGTATATTTATCTAAGGTTTTGTTCGTCAATTCAAATCCCAGCTTTATAAGTATATCAGATACAACATTTAATGAACTTGTATTCAGTATTATAAACTCATTTTTAAGAATTTCTTCTAAAGAAAAGACACTGTCATTTACCTTTATAAAAGGGATAAAAAACAACCAATCTTTCTCAAAATTAAATTTCAGTGTCATTTTATCAAACCAATCTAGAAACCTAGTATATTGACTTTTATTTAAACCAGATATGGTATTTCTTAAAATTTCTTTTTTATCATCCTCTTCTAATAATGATATGAATACTTCATGATCAAATTTTTCAATTTCTAAGTACTTACTAAAAAGATATTTTATGTTAATGTTTTTAGATGGAAGTTTTTTTGTTGTTTCTGAAAGAGTATAAAATGAATCAACTCCCAAAATATCTGAAAGCCCGATTTTATCAATAATTATCTCATTCTTTTGTAAGACTACCAAATTTTCAGTAAGTACAAACGGCGTGTTTTCAATTGTTTCTAGATATATACTGTTATATTTATTTATCAGTTGATTTATTGTATCTTCATATTGTATTGGTTCTTTTAGTAATAATGAAAGGTATTCGGGATGAACCTGTTTATACTCTATACACTGTTCTGCTAGCTCCTTTAACCATAAAACATGATTCCTGGCTATTTTAGCTATAATATATTCATTCCACTGATTATCACCTTGTAGTTTTTCTCGACTAGAATCAGGAACAAAATCAGCATTTACAAGAAATGGCAAAGAAATTCTCTGCTCTTTCATTGGCAAATAAGTAAAGAAACTGGATGTTAATTTTCCGCTTAAATATTCAGGCTCCGCTTGTAGTTTAGCGTCTATAATTGGTGCAGCGAATGTAATGGTTGTTTTATCAAATGCTGCTAGTTTTGGTGGAATTGATTCTATTTCCTTTTTACCTTCAATATCGTGACTAAAATAGTGATTCTTTTCGCCATAATCATTCAATTTCTCTCGTTTGTAAATATGGACTCCTTCTTGAGCTAAAGATTCATCATTAACTTCAATATTATCAATTTCTTTTTTAAAATACTTTATTACAAAATCATCACTATCCCAATTTTTTCTTTCAATTGTAATCGGATTAATTCCAGATTTTTTAATTTCAACTTGATTCTTAAAAGACTTAAAAAGTGTAACATTTCTGAGAAATAACATAAAATGAGGTTTTTGAGCAAATGCAGCAACAGCATCTAAATACCCTTTTATTTTTTCCTCACCAAATTTAATAGCAATCCCTACATTATTATTATTCTCAAACTGAACGAACCTTGTATCTTGCAAAACTTCAGGAACACTATCTTGCCAAATTGGTATTAATTGCCATGGAATATCTGTATTACCATTGAAACTTTTACGCTGTTTTGTGTATTTAAGTTTATCTTCTTCAAGTAGTTTTGGATAATCTAAATATCTTTGCTTATTGAAATAAAAACTATCAAAATTATCAAATCCATTGTAATTCCGCATAAAGCTAAATAAGTAACCACCCGATTTAATTATTACCTCTTCACTGTCAGTAAATACAGACTTAAATCCAATCCCTTTATAACCCGTTTTTTTTCGATCAAGTCTTTTGGTACTTTCGGCAGCACTTGTTATAGCTTCAACATCATCTCTATTAAATGGGATTCCATTATGCATTATTAAAAAATAATCTTCATGTGTAACTATATAAAAATGTACTTCATCACAAGCAGGTGTATCATCTGCATTCTGAAGTAACTCAAATATCATTCGTTGTTTTGAAGAATAAAGTCCTTTACCAATCTCTCTCATCAGATTTGCAATCATTTTATTTGCTTCAGGATTATCAAGACGCTCGTATCTAAGTCTAACAATTTCTTTATAAGGATTCAGTTCAAGTTTATGAGGAAGATTTATTTTCGAATCAACTTTCAGGAACTCATCATTAGTCTCTTTATCAAAGTCTATATGTATACTAAACTCATAGAAACTTTCAACCATACATAGCTTTGATTCCTTGCCAATGAAAACTGTTTGTCTGTTACCTGAATTATCTAATAAGAAATTTCCATCTTCTTTTGAAATTACTTCACAAAATATATAATTTCCTTTCTCGGTTAGGATACATTTCCCATAAAACCTATTTGTTTTAATTCCATTTTTAAATAGAAAAGATTCAACCATTGGATTAGCTTTTAATGGAATAACTGTTCTTTTCTGGATTATTTCTGGATTATTTTTAATTACACCTACCTTTGTTTGATTACTTAAATTAGCTAAAGCCTTAGGTGGGTTGTTTTTGTATTCAATAAAAACACTTTCCTTATTTTTCCCTTCATCATAATTTACAATTAGGCTAAATTCATATGTTATATTTAGTTCAAATTGTTTGTTTTCTCTCGGGAAAAATATTTGTAATCTTTTATCCTTTTCGTTTAATACTACTTGATTCGATTCAACTGAATAAATTTCCCCAAAATACGTTTTAGAGTCATCTCCTTTTAGCTTTGCATAAAAGCGATTCAATTGAATATTGTTTCTTTTTAAGAATCTTACCAAACTAAACTTCACACTCATAATAATATTCGTTTAAAATTGTTTGTTAAACACCTCTTCAAAATGCTTCCATGCCACTTTGTAATCTTCTACTCGGTCACATTTATCGAAAGGAGCATAATAGGTTATTTTCTTGCCCTGGTATAATTCACTTTTGGTAATAGTATGTTCGTAGGTTTCACCAACCTGCATGTTTTTTATCTGTTCCCATTCCTTACGATCCAAGCCTATACCTATCAGGCCTTTGCTGCATGTAAATACGATATTTCCTTTGGTATCATACCAAGTATCATATTCATATTGCTGAACAATAGGAAATTGAGCCAAATAGATTGAAATAAGTTCTTCAATTTCTAAGTTTAATAATTTACAAACCAAAACATCAATTTCCAATAATGCTTGCCTTCTTTCAAAAGAATTTCGTAGAGCAGATTCAAACTCTAATTTCTGGCTAAGAAACTTAAAATGAGATAATCTAGAGTCATTTTTAGTCCATTTTATAGCATTGTATCTTTCAGAATATACTACTTGCCATAGCACATCATAATATTTATTTAAACAATTTAATCTTAAAACTCTTGCTGTAAGATTATCGAATATATTTTGAGATTGCGCGGTATTAATATATGGAATGTTATTAATTACTTCAATAGTTAAATTTGATGCTCCAGATGATTTAATTATATAGTCAAATATTATCGATGAAGTAATTCCAGTTGTAACAATTAAATCAACATTTGTCTTAAATACTACTGAATAAACGCTATTTATATGTGAGGTCTTTGGAGGAATAATAACTGGTCTAATTGTTCTCTCTGATGCAGGATCTAGCATCTTATTAAAAGCCAATTTATAATTCTCAAACCATATATTATTTTCTTCTAAATTAAAATAGTCTTCAAATCGATTACCAGGAATAAAATTTGTTCTTGAAAAAAAATCTTCATTAATTGATGTTAAATCAATTATGTCATAATCAGTATTTCTTTTAAAACTCTCAATTGGGCATTGATAGAATGGATTTGAAACAAAAAAATGAGCACCATTAAAAATCATTTCATTCTTCTCATAATCAGGAAATTTAGTCACCTTTTTAATTTGGCCATTATTTATCGCATTTACCTCATTCCAGCAATCTGTTCCATAAAACGTTGAATTTTTGCTTAGACGATCAAGTTTGAATAGTGTAATTATTGTTTGAAGTATTTTACGAGAAAATATATTTGGTAATTTCCCATTAGGTAATCCTGTAGTTTTATCAACTTCTGTAATTTTAGATAATGTACTTTTATCTAAATAAATATCTCTATCACAACTTGGTAACAAATTCCATTCAAATTTTTCATTTTGTTCATTTATAACTTTTATACCACCCAATTCACTATAATTCAATGTATTAACTAATGATAAGAATATTGTGCAAGGATGAAAAAGATTGTAAAGGTTATGGAACCCATAAGAATCTTTCTTTTTATAGAAAATTGAGATGCAAAATTCTTGTTGGTTTTGAACTCCTTCAAACAGTTTTAATTCATTTCGAAAGTGAAAATGATAAATTAAGTTTGAATAAAGCTTCTGTCTCAAAATACCTTCATTTGCTTCTAAATAAAATTCTTCAGGATGTATTATTCCAGAAATACCTTCTATATTGAGAAGGAGTAAAGAATTATTAAGGATGCATTTATATAGATTATTTCTTTGCTTGGAGAGATTAAAATAGTTTTGGTGACTTGTTATAAATGATTTAAGATTTTCACATTCCAGACTCTCTTCAACAAGAATTAATTTAAGATCTGAATCTTTTTTGATACATTCAGTTAAGATTTTTTTAATTTCAGGAGAGGAATATTTTCTTATTAGGATTTCTTGTTTATTTGTTGATAATATCCCTTTTTCATCGAGACCTACGCTTATCCAAGGGGGATTCCCTGCAATCAAATCAAATCCAGCACGTTCCCAGAATACGTCTAGAAATTCTAATTGCGGATGAAAAAAGAAGAATTTCTTTGCCAACTCACTCACAATAGAAAGCCGTTGGTTATTATCAAATAAATCCTTACGGTTGGTGTATTCAACCACAGCATCTATAAAATCAGTTGTAGCATTTACTTCTTTTTTCTCATTTCTGGTTATATCTGATTCAAAAGCCATGTTTAATTGTGTAATACTTTCGAAAAGATTTTGTTGCCCCCTTTTTAGCAGAATTCCTTCCATGGCTTTATTGGTATCCAAATCCAAGATATTGGCAATATCACTCCAAAATTGTGTTCTTGATGGTAACTCATCTGCCTGACGTACATCCCAAAACCACAGACTACACCAGTAATCCATAACCAATTTCAATTTAAAATAAGGTGAATTATGTCGGTTTCGCTGGTCGGCTAATCGTTCTTTTTCATCGTAGCTTCTCAGACCCAGTTCTGCTTGTTCATTCTTTTTAACTGCTCCAAAAATATTCTGACGTGTACAGGTTTTAATGTTTATTGTTCTTTGAAATTGATAATACTCAGCTAACAATTCATCTATCTTATTACTTATTAGTTTTAGATTTTCAATTTCTTCCTTATTGAGAGGTTTAGTCCATTCCTTTTTCCACTCTGTTACTTTTTTTGTAAATAAGACGTATTCATCTTTCAACATTTTAATACCTGCAGAAGGAACCATATTTTTATCAGGTAGAAGAAAGTGATAGATTTCATCCTGTTTTCTGCCATGTTTTATCTTTTCATAATCATTTTGTGACTTAAATTCCAATTGCCTGGGAGCATTATCCCACCATGCTTTATTTGGTTGATTTTTTAGTGGTTTTTTATCTGTTCCATATTCTTGTTCCACATCAGATACTTTGTAAACCTTTAGCCAAGCACCCACAACTGCATTTCCTACACAAATACGGTTGCTAAAAAAAGGTGTTTCCATGTCTTTATGTATCACATTAAGCCACAATGACAACTTTCCAAGTTCAATGGCTGTGGGATTTAAATCAACACCATATACATTGTTTGTTGCTATATAAGCCTTAACTTTTTGTAATTCTTCTTTGTACTTATCAGGTTCCACTTTCCATTCAATTCTGCCAGCATCTCTTAACTCTTTTTGGCGATAAGCGATATAGGCTTCAGCAAGTTGATTAATCATTTCGTTGTGGAATGCAGCTGCGCCCATGGCTGGTTCCAAAAGCTTCAAATCAAGTAAGTCAACCGCTTTCATTTCATCTTTGTCCAACTTTTCTAAAATCGGTTTCAATGTGTATTTTACCGTTGATTGTGTAAGAACTTCTGGTGTATAATAAGATGCAGATTTTTGTCTGTCCCTTCCACTTAGTCGATATACAAAAGTACCTTTGTTTAAAATGATGACATCGCCATTGATGTCTTTTAATATTTCACCATTATCAAAATCGTCCATTCGACTTCGTGGTACTAAGTAAGTTCCCTCAGTTGGTTTATCCTTTTTATGCACTTCAATATAGTCCACTTCGGCATAAAAACCACGATAAGCCAACAAACTTTCGTAAACACTGCCTAATTGATTTATTCCTAAATTTGCATATGAAATCCGACCTCTTGATCGGTTGTTTTGTTTTTTTGATAGAGACAGTCTACAAATAATATCTTGCCAGATTTTGTTCCGAAACTTCACCTTGTACAAGTGTTTAAGCTTTCTTTCATCAAAAAAAGGTGAATCAATATGTCGTACCCTGAAACTTTTATTGTTTCCATTTTCAATTTCACGGTATCCTGAACTAAGAACTTTGAAAAGCTTACTTAATGATTCGTGAAAGAAGTAACCATTCAAACTGGTTTCGGAGTATAAGGGAACTTGCTCTAAATCACGAAGCATTTCAAGGGAATAACCTTTGTTATAGATAGGATCGTTACTTGGAAGAATATCCAAATCTTCACGACTTTCAGCATAAAATATAAACAGCAAACGATAAATTATCCTTAAGCAATCGTCCTTAATTTCCTGTTCAAATTGATTATCAGTTTCATCATATTCTTCTTTAAGTATCTGTTTTTGGTAATATAATGCTTCATTAGCCAGCGTTTCTATTGCGTGAATGATACCTTCTTTCAGATCTTGTGTAACTTCGTAGGCACTTTTGTGGCTATCTTCATTTAATTGGTCCAGAAGCACCATATTACTTTCTGGAGATAATGCTTCTTTGCTTGTAAGGAAGTAAAAAAGCGCATAATAATTTGCTCGTGGACTCGCAGTTGCTTCACTGAATAATTCTTCAAGATCAAACTCTAAATAACTTCCTCTGAACCATTTTTCCTGTTCAAGGAGATATACAATATTCCCTGCTAACAAAAGAATATATCTTGGACGGTAATGAGGTTCTAGTAAGAAAAGTTCAGAAATTGCTTTGTTTATAATTACGGGTGAAATTTTTATCCCCTCTGGTACTGTAAATATGTCTTCCCATTGACTTCTATGGTACTTTTGAGGCGGATTTGATAATAATTCATCCTCTACATTGTATCGTTGTTCAAACAGACCATCAGGGTCTGTATCATCCTCTTTGATTAATGCTTGCATTTCCATAATCATAAGGTGTGGTTGTTCACCCCGATACAGAATGTGACGAACAGGTATTGCTTCTTGTTCTGTTAACTGAAATAATTTATGATAATTCGTTTTATTACCGTTATAACCTAATGCATTGAGTAATGTAGTGTGAAACAAATTTGTTTCGTTAATTTTATCTTTAGTTCTGAGGCGCCCTTCTATATAAAGCTGCTTAAACTTAAAGAATCTGTCTTTTAAAGGTGTAATCCTTTTATTAAATTCTTTTATATCATCTGCACCATAACCACATTTTGAGAGAACTTTGGTAGTAAAATCCTCGTCAAAATAATTTGAAGAAAAATAATCTCCTGTATTTTTAATAAACTTAATCATGGCACTTTATTTATTATAAAAAACGGCTAACACCTTTAAATATGGGTCACCCTGCAATGAGGTTAAATCCTGGAAATATTGGCTTGAATTACTTAAGATAGTCTCAATTTCACGTTGTTTCGAATCCCTGATTCTCGACCAGAAATAACCCACCGACCTCTCACTAAAATCAATTTCAAGTTGTTGCATAGCTTCAGTATGCCATTTTTCTAATTTTGATTGGTAGATCGACATCTTTTGTTCCATTTTTAATTGAAGTAGTTGTTGATCTTCGAACATGTGTTCAACAGCCCATTCAACAGCATCTGTCAATATCTCTTGTAAATTTCCAAGTTCAGTTTCAGGAATTTCTTCAGTGTATAATTGGCTCCTCAGTTGAAACTCATCAATAAAATCTGACAAGTCAAATGTTTTTCTTAGTATTGATCCGTCCCATTTTAAGCCTACTACTAAAAAGTCAGCAATAACAGGTTGACCTAAACTATTTGAAACCTGTCCGTGAAATACGAACCAAGCAGAATCAGAAGGTAGTTTTCTCGATTTCGCAACTAAAGCAGAGTCTTTATGGACACTAGCTTCCAGTTTGGTCATAAAGTATCTTACAACTGGGTGTAATTCATACAATACCTGAAATTCAGCCCATTCACCTTTTTTCTTTCTGGCAGCTTCAATCGATTTTTGAACTAAATCTTTATCGAGTGAAAGTTTAAACAATCCACCAATGGATGGTTTAGATTCTAATGGAAGGTCAAATAATACCTGATTCAAATCTTTAGTATTGGAGATTTCAACATAACCATCGCTTACGCTGACTTCATTAGAACCTATTTGGTTGCTTGATTTTAATTGGTCGAACAACTCACTATAAAACTGTGCATCTTTCTGATAAATTGAAAGCGGTTTTTCAAATGGATTATTAGTAATTATAGCAGGCGTTTTATCATCAATATCTCCAAAAAGAGTTGAAAAATCGAAATCGCTGTTAGTATTTTGAGTTTTATCAAGGAAGTTTTCGTCTTGTTTTAGGAACGCATTTTCAACTAATTTTTCTTCTTTGGTTGAATTATATAGTTTCATTACCGAACCTGCATCCCCCAGCGTTTTATATACAACCTCCTCTTTTTGAGTAAGTCTTTCAACAATATGTAAATCGGTTTTTAATCCATCAATGTCTGATTCGGCAACTAAATAATAAATGTAAGGAATTTTCTTTTGTCCGTATCGGTCTATTCTACCATTACGTTGCTCCAGGGTTATTAGCGACCATGGTATGTCATAATTAAACATGCGGTTGCAGAAGAAGTGTAGGTTTACACCCTGCGAACCAGCATCCGAGCATATCAATAGTTTAACTGAACTGTCGGCTTTACCAAAATCTTCAATTATTTTCTGTTGCTCTGTTTCGGGTACGACACCATGAAAGAATTTAAGTGATTCATCTGTCAGATTAAAATCATCTTTAAGTTTATCTCCTAAAAAATGAAGTGTCGCAATGCTCTCAGTAAAAATCACATACCTATCGTCATTCTTTTTACCCGACCAACCCAATGAAATTAATGTGTCCCTGAGTTTGGAGTATTTTGTATCACTGTTATTTTCAATTACCAGTCTGACTTTGTTTCTTAGCGTTTCTAACACGTCTAAGTTTTCTTCGTATAAACCTGTCTGTATGTTTTGTGTAGAAACCTTTTCAATTCTTTTGTTCAAACTAACCAATGCAGCTTGAGGTGAAGACATAAAGGCTTTAAAAATCCCAATTGAAAAAAGAAAATCATCTTTAGGTTTTCCTTCATTAATGGAACTAATTGCTTTTATTTTAAGCTCTTGTTGGAATTTCAGAAAATCGACTTCGTAAGAACTCAATGGTGCAGAGACTCTAATAATTTCCCTTTCCTGAAAATTAGCTCTGATATTTGCTTCTGTAATATCATTTTTGAACCTTCTGACATAGTAAGGCTCTACATTGCTCTTGTCATAATCACCACTTTTGGGAATAGCGGTTGGTTCAATCATTGAAATAAGATTGGCAAAATTCTCTTTTCTTCCATTGTGAGGTGTGGCAGATGTAAGAATTAATGACTCACATTTTTTAGCCAGGAACTGAGCTAAATCACCCCTCTGACTTTTATCGTTGGCAATAGTATGACATTCATCAATGACGATAATGTCCCAGCGTGATTTTTCTAAATAATGTCTGAATTTTGCATTATTTTTCAATGTGTCTATGGAGATTATTGTTTTATCAAAGTACTCAAATGGGTTTTTATTAGCAGGTAGCTCAGTTTTTATTCTTGCTATCCCTTCAGAATCTAGACGTACCAGTGGGATTGCAAAACGATTCCACAACTCTTGCTGAAACTGAGATAAGATAGATTTAGGTGCAAGCAACATGATTCGTTTACCTTTTCCACGTTTAATCATTTCGGAAAGAAAGATACCTACCTCGATGGTTTTACCCAGCCCGACTCCGTCAGCAATCAACAACCTTGGTCTTGGCAGTTGCAATGCCTTTATAGTTGGAGTTAATTGGTAGTCAGCAACATCTATAGCTGCTTTGTGACCAATAGTTATTTTTTCGGAGAAAATGGCAGCATTACGAATTTGCGTTTCCAAAAACAATTTTGTTTTTCGGTATCCACTATCTGTATCAGGCACTAAAAGTGTTTTATTTGGATCAACTGGTTTAATGTCTGTGTCGAGATAAGAATCAAATGAAAATCTTTTACCTTTAACTAACTCGCTTATTCCTTCAGCATAAATAAGGAATGTACCATCGTGATTAGTATCAACTTTGTTGATAATAAAATCTTCGCCTCTTGTAGATATTCTTTGTCCAATTGTGAGATTCATTTACTCATTTAATTATTTTATATATTGAAAGTTCCATGTTAATCTAAGCTAAATATTGAAAATTGTTTTATGATATTTTTTACTTAAATTTTCCAACTTTTTATCAAAATTAGCATTAGATTCTATTTTGTCTTATACATATCTTATATCATTTGATAAATCTTAATTTTCAATAAAATTTTAATAGACTTTACCTTTAAAGGTAAGTCTGAAAGTTCATATAAAGCTAGAATACTAAAGTAAGATGATGAAATATATACTATAGAATCATTGGTAAGTTTAGACTTAAGTTCATCATAAAGTCTGGTATCCTGGTTATTAATTAATTTCATGTCAAAAATCTTAAGAATACTGCTAAATCATAATAATTTGTTAATCCAATGTCTGTTACACATTTCAGTGCAACCATATCTTTAAAACTTGAACAAACGGGAATAGTAATTGGGGCGTATGGTTGACCTGCCCATTTATCACTTATATATTTCAAAAAAAGCATTACAAGCAAATAATCCTTATACTGACTTGCATCCATACCACCTCTAAGTTCATCACACATTTTCCAAACTGAACTATATAATTCCGATTTTATTATTGCCATAAGTATTGTTTGATACTATTTGGTTTTTA
This sequence comes from Bacteroidota bacterium, assembly GCA_026391675.1. Lineage (GTDB taxonomy): Bacteria > Bacteroidota > Bacteroidia > Bacteroidales > JACABE01 > JACABE01. The sequence continues at coordinate 33,832 of JAPLDQ010000013.1, read as the reverse complement.
ATTTAATTGCTGATTATCATGATGTTTATTTTGGAATAACATCCTAATATTCCATTGTAGCTGTCCGAGTTGTTTTCCTGGTCTTCTGAACGGACAAATTTATTAATTTAATGTTAATAAATGAAAATTAGTTTTGAAAAATTGAATGTTTATCAAAATGTATTATTTGATTTTTAAACCCTACCCCTTGACTCTTTAATATTAATTTCTTATTATTGTAATAATAGTGATGTTTTTTTATTAAAAAAGCGCTATTTATTAGAAAGGTGAATTGCCTTTTTAATCATATAATAATATTTCTGGTGAGATAAGCCGATTCCAGAAATTACCCATAGGCTGTTTTTTAAAATGAAAAAAAATTACCGAAGATTATCCCTCTACTTGTCGGACGATTTAATTAAAATGATCAATTACGAAGCTGAGAATAGCTATCAGAGCTTATCAGCATGGTTACGCCAGTTTATCCACAAACAACTGGTTTATAATAAAGAGAAGTTAAACCCTAAAAAGGATGAAGAATGAAGCACAAAACCCAAATTTACTTGATGAACTAAATGTAAGATTGTTTAGTTCCATTGGCACAAAGTGGCCATATCATAAAGACCATGAACTGCCAAGTTGGCAAAGCCATTACAGAAACGGTGGCACAATTGGAATTGAGACATCAAATAGATTTACCTCCATTAACATTGTATCCAGCTCTCTGATAGCCAACAAAATGCTGGATCTCATACCAAAAGACATAAAAGAAAAGCTTGTCATCCAATGGTCAGAACCTTACGGAATGCAACTTTTGTTTTCATGCCTGGATACTGAACTGTGTATGTCCAGATTGATTGCTGCGGGCGATGATATTAAAGTAACAACAACCACAAGCAAAGGTCATTATGTTATAACAAATATGATTGATTTTAAGGTTGTACAAGGTGAATTTGAACCTCTGGGCGAGGTTGTGTTAAACAACCTTGCTGAGGATGAATATAAGAAGCTTATAACAGTTCTAACATCATATGATGGTACAACACCACAGAATGATTTAATTCATTTCGTAACTGTAGATATTACACCTCAATATACAAAACCATCACAACCTGAAGTATTTTTTATAAACGATAATATAAATGTAGTTACAGGTATGACCATTAACGAAATATCTTATTTTTCAACTGATACAAAAGGAACGATCGTGCCAGCTTTGTTGGCTGGCACTCGTTCAAACAATAATTGGGTAAGTCAGTCAGTGTATTATCTTGATTTTGATGAAACAATAAAAGTTGATGATGCTTTGGATAAGTTTAAAGAATTTGATATAACACCAAACTTTTATTATTTTACTTTCAGTCATGTTGATGATAAGTGTCCAAGATTCAGATTGGTTTATTCTACAGATTCTGTTATTTATGATCCAGATCAACAAAAGTTTCACATCATCCAAATGGTTAAAACAGTTTTCAATAAAGAAGCTGATCCCTTATGTACAGATATATCAAGAATGTACTTTGGCGGTAATGAACCAAAAATGATTACTTCTTTATCTATTGATATAAATAAACTTATTGATTTTGTATCAAATCATGTCATTACCAAGGATAACGGGAAAAGAAGGAAAATTGGCTCCAAATGGGTGGAACTATTACATATATATAGTAACACCCGTTTGGAGACAGAATCCTCTGGAACCATTAAATATATTGAAGAATTGGGATCTTTCAAGAACAATTATCATGATTTTGATCTGTTAAGTGAAAGAATAAAAATATTCAATGATTTTGTAAATGGCAAACAATTATCACATAATGAAATATTTGGATTGGCTACCAATTTAAGATGGTTCAAAGGGGGAATAAAATATATGAAAGAGATGATGTTGAAACATAATAATATGAATAGAGCCAACTATACTAAACATAAATTTACCATCTTCAACTGTGTAGATTGTTATGATTATCTTCCAATGAAATTGGAGAATTTCAGTCCTTATGAAGAGGATCATCAGTATTATTCATTGATAGCTGCTGTAAAAGTATCAAGATTTGAACCAGAGATAATAATGAAACCAGAATTGATATCTCTTGAAGAAGGTGAGAAACTTCATGATAAAGCCTTGGATGATGCCTTAACGTCATATGACACCGATATACATATAATAATAGCACCAACAGGTATAGGTCGTGGTAGAAGGCTTGAGAAGATAACAAATGAAATTATAATATGCCAGCCGACACATCTATTGAAAAATGAAACAAGTGAAAGAATGAAAAAAGCTGGCAACAGTGATCATGTAATCATACCAGAGTTTCCCACTTTCAATGATGAATCAAGAAACCAAATGTTTAGAAATTTATTTGATCTTGGAATGAGTGAAGCTGTAAACATTCAACTGAATAATATTGCTGAAATGCCTGGTTATGATGAAAGTTCAAAGAAAGATAGGCAATTGGCGGAGGAATACATTAACAATCTCGAAATGTGTAGAAATATTAAAGGTAAGCCATTGTTGACAACACATATACGAGGTTTATATTCTGATAACCCAGGCAAAGAGATTATATTTGATGAAGATCCTATCGAGAATGTATTAGAAATAAAGGATACAACACTGACAGATCTATATAAGCTAAAAAAACTTCTTAAAAATGAATCATTCGATAAGTTATATGAAAAAGTTAATGCTGCCGAACCAGGAATTTTTATTAATATAGATAAGGTTGATGTTAAAAGAGAAGATATGATTGCTGCTGTTAGCAGATTAGATATTAGCACCAATGTATTTAAATTCATCAAAGCGGCCGCTTTTATCAGAGACACAAAACACCTCGATAAGATTTATTATGTGATACACCACAAGCTGCCAGAAGATAAAAAGGTGATAATCCTGAGTGCAACACCGATGGTGGATATTTATAAGAAGCTTTATGGTGACAGGGTTAAGGTTACAGATATCTCAAATATTAAGTTAAATGGATATATTACACAATACCCAGCACGTTCAATGAGCCGCTCAGGAATGACAGCTGAGGATGTTGAATGGGTAATATCACTTTCTGGTAATTTAAACCCAATTATAACTTTTAAAACCAAAAAGGAGCTATTCAAAAATGCTTCAAATACAATGCATTATAATAATGCTGAAGGTTATGATGAATATTGCGGTGATGATATTAGTGTTGTTGGAACTCCTCATGCAAATGAGATTGTTTATAAGCTTTGGGGAGGTGCCATAGGTATTGATGTCAATGATGATGATTGCAAATTAAATTTCAGAAACATTGTTTGGGATAGCAGGAAGTTTGTATTCTTTACCTATGAGAACAAAGAGCTGCAAAATCTTCAGTTAAGATATATTGAATCTGAGTTGCTGCAAGCAGTTGGCAGAGCCAGGCCACTCAGAGAAGATGTTGAGGTTAAGGTATTCTCGAACTTTCCATTGCTTATCGCTAACGAATTCATATACAATACTGATTATTAAATATTTATGTGTCTGGATAAAAATATACTTTTCGCTAAATTTGCACATTAAAAATATTGGTCGTATTTTTGTAATACTTCCTGTGTCCTAAATAGAAATGTATATTATTAAATATCAAATATTTAAAATAATTATCATACATTTGTAAGAAAAATTTGCACATTAAAAAAATTATTCCGATCTTTGTGTTAAATTTTAAAAAACATGAAAAAATCAATCATCTTTCCAAATGACTCAAAAATAAAATTGGTTGAAGATGCTATTCTAACCCAGCTTAAAAATAACAATTTAAGCTTTCTGAGATTGATAAGAAATTCGAATTTTGAATTTAACTCAACTTTATCGTATCGGATGCTTAATTATTATTCGGATAAAAACATTATACGAGCTTCCAGGGCAACTAAAAATGGTAAACGAAAATTCTCATTCTCTGATAGGATTTCATTGGAATTCGCTCTATATCTGAAGAAAATCGGTAAACGATTCGATATAATTGTACAATTTAATAATAATATTCATCAGGAAGATGCTAAACTCAGGATGTTATCTCCGTTTGATTTGGTAATTATGATCACATCAGTATTTCTTTCTTCACAGGATTTCTTTTTGGTTTTGGGTGAATCAAAAGTTCCTGGTGATGGTCAAAGCTCAAAGATTTCTTTATTATCTGAGGGTAATGAATATAATTTCAATATAAGTGAAGAAATCAGGAAAATAACTCAAACAGAACCTGATAATTCAAGCAAAAGCAATAGATTGTCAGAATTTCTATCTGAATTTACATTTCATATTGATAATATCAGAAAAACAGTTGGAATGCCGCTGATTGACCCTGAAAATTATAATCTGCATAATAGTGTAAGTATAAAACAAGCCGTTGCAAGAATGATGCGTATGGATAGGCTGAGCATTAACAACCTACCATTTCAGCAACTTATGTTTGATATATTATATATGAATGAGGATAAACAGCTATTTGGGATCGAAATAAAGGCTATAGGAGACAATTATCACATACCAAAGGGCCAAGAAGGGTTGCTGGTTAAAAGTGAGTCAGAACTGCTTAAAATGCTTCTACGAGAGATATCAATGATTAAAGTTAGGAGTAAAAGAAATGAATGAAAAAGAGACAATATAATAATCTCTATATCTAAAGTAGCAAATTTATCATAAACGATAAAAATGCTCAGAAGAATGCAGAAATGCTATATGAAATTAAAGAAATGCATTCTTAGAATCTAAACAATCAACAGAAAAACAGGCAATTAGAAAATACCGATAATATCGGACTGGGAGAACCATGCTTAATAAATTAGTAACCAATAAAAATTTATCAATATGAAAACTGTAATTAAAAAAATCGTTAAAACCGTACCAATAAAAGATTCTTCCTTTTCTTATAAAAATATGGGGAGATCTTATGACTTTATTTTTTGTGGATTTCAAAACGATCACTTAAAACCATGGGAACAGAGTTCTATATATTTTGTTCGTTCTACCCAAAATGAGATTTTGGTTTTTAAGAAAAAACATAAAGAAGATGAAATATATTTCTTGGATTTTTATTATCAAGGTAAATCTGTTGATAATGATTTCGATCATCCAGCTTGGGCCGTTTTTGATAAAAATGCATTTTACAAAATAATAATAGATTTTTCAGATAAATTATGCTTAATATTTGACCATGGGAACTTGGAATTGGAGTTATCAAATGCTTATGATTTTATTAAGATGTCAAAAACTGCATTAAAAATTTATGGCTACTCTCAAGATTTAATAGATATAATACATAGAGCATTTAATTATGATAATTGCAAAATAAATGATGACAATTTGGAGCTTGAAAATTTTATGAATGAAGTATTATAAATTTTATAGTAGTAAAGATAATTAATAAGATTACAAATAATAATAAAATGAAATAATAAATTAAATTTAATAATTATGAGTAAAAGTAAAATTTCTTGGACTTCCGATACTTGGAATCCAACAACAGGATGTGACAAAATTTCAGCAGGATGCAAAAATTGTTATGCTGAAAATATGTCTAAACGGCTCAAAGCAATGGGTCAAGAAAAATACAAGAATGGCTTTAAACTTACAGTGCACCCTGAGTCATTGAATGACCCTTATATGTGGAAAAGACCAAGATTAATCTTTGTTAACTCAATGAGTGATCTTTTCCATAAAGATGTTCCTATCGAATTTATCCAGTCAGTTTTTAATGTGATGAATAATACACCACAGCACACCTACCAAATCCTAACTAAAAGAACAGATTTGCTCAGCAAATATGATTCTGACGGTCTATTAACATGGACTGATAATATCTGGATGGGGGTATCAGTAGAAGATTTTGATAATACTTCAAGGATTGATTTATTAACAAACACTGGTGCGAAATTTAAATTTCTTTCATGTGAACCCTTATTATCACCATTACCAAACATGAATTTAGCAGGTATAGATTGGGTAATTGTTGGTGGGGAATCTGGACACGGTGCTCGCAAAATGGATGAGGAATGGATATTAAATATCCAGAAAAAATGTATGAAGGCTTCAATTCAATTCTTCTTCAAACAATGGGGCTTGAAAAAATACAATCCAGATGCTCAAGATCCTACGAAGGACAAGAAAAGTCCTGATTATGCTAAGGGTGGGTGTATGTTACAGGGACAAATCCATAGAGAGATGCCTATTTCAATGCAAAAAGTAATCTAAAACTATTCAAAGTTGAATTGTAAATAATACCAGATTACATAATAAAGAGATTTGATTATTAGGTAATCTGGTTATAAAATCAAGGAAATTTAATTAAGAAAATTTTGAAACCAAATAATGTATATAATACGATAACCTCAACAGACATGGTAAGTAAAGATTACATGTATGAACGGTTATCTCTCCAGGAAATTGGAGATATAATACATTATAAGACAATTGCAAGTGTTATAAAATGGTGTTATAAAAATAATGTACCAATTGATAAGGATGGAAATAGAAGGTTTGTTTATAAATTTTATTTTGAAAAAGCAAACGATAAATTGATTCTTATAAGTTTACAAAGAGAATACGGGGATAAATGGGAAGAAGCTTATAATTTATTGAAAAAGAATGAATTATATAAAATAGATTCAGATTATAAACCCAATTCAGTCCATTCATATTCAAGATATACGCCTAAGACTGATAAAGCTAAAAAAATATATAAAAACTAAAAAATATGGAAAAGCTACAATATAGGCCATATAAAGGCTTAGAAATTAGATGTTCAAATTGCCATAAAGTAATTCATAGAAATAATGAACCAAATAATGGCTGCTTACATCCTATTGAAAAAACTAAATATAGAGCTATTATCATTCTTCCTGATGGAAGTAGAAAACGGATAATTAAAACTTTAGTTGCTCGGAATTATGATGAAGCCGTTAAAGAATTAATTGATTTAAGAAATGATATTTCAAGAGGTTTTTATCGAAAAGAAAATTTGACACCAGTTAAAAACCCGATTTTGTTACTTGATTGCATGTCAATGTATATAGATTTTTTAAGTGATGTTGATGTTCCAAGTTATGCGAAAAAGCATAATTCCGAAAGATATATCGATAATGTTAATTCAAATTTAAAAAATTTTAAAAAATATCTTCTTACAAAGAATATTAATATTGATATATTTAAGATAAATGATGTAAATGATCACATTGTTGGGGGATATTATGATTTTTTAAATGAATTAACTAATTCAAGTTATACGTTTAATAATAATGTAAAAACGTTACGAGGTTTGTTTACTTATTTGATCGATATTAAAGAGTATGAATTAAAAAATGTATTTAAGAAAATAAAATTGAAAGCAACTAAAGAAACCAATATTAGTATTACAAAAAAAGATTTCTATGATTTGTTGAAAATTATTAGTCCATTGGATTCAGTAGAGCTAATCGGGAAAAATACGAGAAGAAATAGATATAGAGATTGGCTTAATGAGGCTTATAAATTAAAAGCATTTACAGGCAGAAGAGATAAGGCGATATTTCAAATGAAATGGAATATGATCCAGTGGGAGAATAATAGACCAATCTATATTTCAGTTCCTGATTATAAGGCTAATCAGCTTAAAAATAAGGTAAAGAAAGATGAATTAGAATTTGATTATGTTCCTATTATAGCCGAGTTAGAGGCCTTGTTGTTGGATTTAGGATTAAATGAAAACAAAGATAAAAATGAGTTTATTATAGCCCCCAATGAAAAAAGTCGAATTAATTTATCAAAAACTGCCTCTGATGCGTTTACTTTTTACTTCAAAAAATTAGATAGAAATTACATTGTTACAATGACATCGTTAAGACACACTTATATTACAGCTAATGCATTATACCATCCTAAAAATATTACAAAATTACTTCAGCATGCTAATTATTCGATAACAAAAAAGCATTACATTGATCAAAAAGAAATAGCTAAATCCATTTCAAAAGATAGGTCAAAAAACATGTTTCGAGTATTCCCAAAATGAAAAAACTACACCACAAAACTACACCACAAATAAAAAAGCCGTTACATTTATTTTGTAACGGCTTGATTTTGTTTGTGGAGCGTATGGGAGTCGAACCCATGACCTTCAGACTGCCAGTCTGACACTCTAGCCAACTGAGCTAACGCCCCAATCCTTTTGCAAATATATAAAAATTTTTAATACGATAAAATCTGCATTCAGAAAAATGAACATTTTAATTGAATGATAAACTGATTATTTACTTAATTTTTTTACTTTTGTTTTAAATCTGTCACAATATGAAAAAAGTCACCATCCATTTCAATATTATTATTTTATTATTGTTACTTGGCTTCCTTTACAGTTGTTCTTCATTAAAAATAACACGTCCTGAAGAAGCTTATGTTGCTCCTAATTATACACCTAAACCTTCTGTTATCAATCTGCCATTATATATTAATATAGCTGATCTTCAGAACAGTATTAATAAAAAATTCACTGGTTTGATATATGAAGATAATAGTTTTGAAGACAATGATAATGACAATGTAATGGTTAAGGCCTGGAAAAAAGAAGATTTTACACTGAACTATGAAAATAATCAGCTTTCCTATCGTATTCCCCTGAAATTATGGATTAAAGCCGGATTTAAAAAAGAATTACTGGGAATTAGTGTTTCTGATTATCGTGAAATTAACGCTGAAATTGCACTGAAATTTAAATCTACCTTTTATATTAACCCCGACTGGACAATTTCTACTTTTACAAATTCAGATGGCTTCGAATGGCTGAGCACACCGGTAATTAAGGTTGGTCCTATTGATATTCCGATAAAATTCATTGCCGGTTCAATTTTAAAGAAAAATCAGGGAACCATCAGCAGTGAAATTGATAAAGCGATAAAACAAAATTTTTCCATGCGGAAATATATACAGGATGTATGGATTAGTTTGCAAAAACCAATAAAAATAAATAACGAATACAATATCTGGTTAAAACTTAATCCTCAGGAAATTTCATCGACTCCCATACTCAGTCAGAATGGTAAAATTAAGATTTCCATTGGAATAAAATCACTCATTGAATCTTATATGGGTTCTGAACCACCTGCATCAAAAAATACCGGCTTACCCGATTATAAAATGGTAAAAACCATGGATAATAATTTTAATATCAACCTGTTGGCTGACATTTCCTATAAAACGGCAGATACGCTGGCTAAGCAGTTTCTGAAAGGTAAAACTTTTACCCAGGATAAAAAAACAGTTACTGTTACAGATATTAAAGTTTATGGAAGCAATAATAAAATGATAATCGCCACTACCCTTATCGGTAGTTTAAATGCCACCATTTATTTTACCGGCAAACCGGTATATGATTCAGCAAATGCTACTGTAAGGATTGTTGACATTGACTTTGAGCTTCAAACAAGAAATGCATTGATAAAAACTGCCAATTGGCTGTTGCACAACAAACTGATCAGGATGATAGAACCCAGTCTGGTATTTCCGATAGGGGATAAGCTGGCAGAATCCAAACGCCTGATTCAGCAAAAACTGAGTAATAATTATATTACAAAAAATGTATTGCTCAACGGTCAGATACTGGATTTATATATTGATAATATTTTTCTTACACCCGAATCCATTAAAGTGGCTGTAAATTTTAAAGGGAATCTGAATCTGAGTTTTGAGGCAAAAGATTAATTTATAACTCAACCTTTTACTACAATCTGAACTGTTAACCTGCTCTTTTGTTCCAGTTTTATTTCCCGGCCATTTACCAGTTTATCTATCGTCTGCTGGTCGTAATGCCGGATTGTAATCAGTTCAAGATTTTGATTATACTTGACTTTATAATCTTTTTTTAGCTCAGAAATTAAAAGTTCGAACTTATTATTATTTTCATCAATACAGATGGAAAAACTAATTGCAGAATTCTGCATCAGGTTGATTTTTATGCCAATTTTGGCTAATATCCCAAAGATAGAAGATAGATTTTCTTCTGCAATAAACGAAAAATCTCTTGGTGAGATTGAAACCAGACATTGGTTTTTCTTGAAAATAAATGAAGGAATCAAGCCTTCTGCCTGATCTATATCGGAGATTATAGTTCCTTCTTCCTCGGGATGAATAAATGATTTTATCTTTAAAGGAATATTCTTATTCTGTAGCGGTTTGATTGTTTTTGGGTGGATGATACTGGCACCGTAATAGGCCAGCTCAATGGCTTCAGTGTAAGATATTTTATCCAGCTTATGTGTATCTTCAAAATACTTGGGGTCAGCATTTAAAACACCCGGTACATCTTTCCAGATAATCATCTCAGTAGCATTCAGGTTGTATGCAAATATTGCAGCAGAATAATCGGAACCTTCGCGGCCCAGTGTTATAGGGTGTTCATCAGGCGAACTTCCGACAAATCCTTGTGTGATAACAAATGAAACCGGTGAAAATTTATCCTCAAAAATTGGAATCAGTAGTCTGTTGGTTTTGTGCATACATTCCTGCCAGTCAACTTTACCTTCACGATAGGTATTATCAGTTTTAATGATATCACAGGCATTGAGCCAGGTATTTTTAATACCGCTACTGTTCAGGTAGAAGCTGATAATTTTTGTGGAAAGTAATTCCCCTGTAGAAACAATCTGGTCATATTCAAAGTCGTAATTTTCAGAAGGGTGAGATTTGATTTTAATGTTTAATTCTTTAAAAATAGAATTTATCTCTTCAAAAATTTCATGGTTTTTGTCGCTGAATAAAGCATTGATAATCTGAAAATGATAGTTGTAAATTCCTTCAAAAATATCATGGCAATCAGTTGTTTTATCCAAATAAGCCTGGCAAAGTCTTTCCAGGGCATTGGTAGTCTTACCCATCGCAGAAATTACGATCAGCAGTTTCTCTTCTTTATAATTTTTGAGTATTTCAGCTACATTTTTAACTGCATCTGCGCTGTTGACAGATGCACCACCAAATTTAAAGACCTTCATATTATTCTGAGCATTTAGTATAGACAAATGTAGGAAAATTTATAAATGCAAAATGATTAATTTCGAATAAAATACTAACGGATTTTAGGCAACCTTTAGTTTTGCGATATTGGTTTTTTGCAGTTTTTCACTGGCATAATCTAAAGTAATATTCAGATGTTTTACGTCTTGCATCGAAGGAAAGTCGAACATGGCATCAGTCATTATATTTTCCAGTATTGAACGCAGTCCGCGGGCACCCAGCTTAAATTCCAGCGCTTTATCAACAATAAAATCAAGTACAGCATCATCAAAACTTAAATCAATATGATCCATTTTGAAAAGTTTGACATATTGTTTTACCAATGCATTTTTAGGTTCTGTCAGAATACGTCTGAGGGCATCTTTATCTAAAGGATTAAGGCTTGTCAAAACCGGGAAACGACCAACAATTTCGGGAATCATTCCATAGCTGCGGATATCCTGTGGTGCCACATATTGCAATAAATTCTTCTTGTCGATAACATCAGTTTCCTTTGCTGCTGCATATCCAATCATATTGGCTTTCATGCGGCTGCCGATTTTTTTATCAATACCGTCAAAAGCACCGCCGGCAATAAAAAGAATATTCTGAGTATTTACCTGTATCATTTTTTGTTCAGGATGCTTGCGCCCACCCTGAGGCGGAACACTTACCACTGCTCCTTCAAGCAGTTTCAGCAATGCCTGCTGAACACCTTCGCCGGAAACATCACGGGTAATCGAAGGATTGTCACTTTTACGTGCAATTTTATCAATTTCATCAATAAAAATAATTCCGCGTTCTGCGGCTTCCACATTAAAATCAGCAGCCTGCAACAAGCGGGAAAGAATGCTTTCCACATCTTCGCCTACATAACCTGCTTCGGTAAGCACTGTAGCATCAGCGATGCAGAAAGGAACGTGCAACATCCTTGCAATGGTACGGGCCAATAAAGTTTTTCCGGTTCCTGTTTCACCAACGATAATGATATTGGATTTTTCAATTTCAACATCATCATTATCTTTGGCCGGAGGTTGGTTAATACGCTTAAAATGGTTGTAAACGGCAACGGAAAGGTATTTCTTGGCTTCTTCCTGACCGATTACATATTGGTCCAGATGATGTTTAATTTCGGAAGGTTTAAGGATATTTATTTTGCTTAATTCCTGCGATTTTTTTTGTGGTGATTCTTCATCCAGTATAGCTTTGGCCTGCAACACACAATAGTCGCATATTTTTGCCTCTAAACCGGCAATAAGTATGTTGGTATTGGCTTTTGAACGTCCACAAAATGAACATTTTTCCTTCTCTTTTTGCATTTTTATCCTTATTAATTAAGCTTTTAATATTTGAATACTAAATATTAAGCTTATACTCAATTTCATTTATTTATTTTTTATTATATTTCTGAATCCGTTAAAGTTACTATGTTCTGTTTTATTAATATTTATCAAATTTCGCCAATGGAATATCCATGATATAATTATTTCATTTAGCGTTCTTTAGAACATGGACATTTCTTTATTTTTTGTTACGGATCAGGATCTCGTCAATCATTCCGTAGTTTTTAGCTTCTTCAGCTGTCATCCAGTAATCGCGGTCAGCATCCTGCCATATCTTATCATAGGTTTGTTTTGAATGATGCGCTATGATATCGTATAATTCTTTTTTTAACTTCTGAATTTCTCTTGCAGTAATTTCAATATCAGAGGCTTGTCCTTCGGCACCACCCATAGGTTGGTGAATAAGTATACGAGAATGTTTTAAAGCAGTTCTTTTACCTTCAGCACCGGCGCATAACAAAATTGCTCCCATTGAAGCAGCCATTCCTGTGCATATTGTAGCAACTTCCGGGGCTATATACTGCATGGTATCGTATATTCCTAAGCCGGCATATACTGAACCACCAGGTGTATTAAGGTAAATCTGTATGTCTTTTGATGAATCAACCGATTCCAGAAATAATAATTGAGCCTGAATGATATTGGCAACAGTGTCATCAATAGCTACACCCAGAAAAATGATGCGGTCCATCATCAATCTTGAGAATACATCCATGGATGCAACGTTCAGCTGACGTTCCTCAATAATGGTCGGAGAAATATATCCATTATTCATTACTGAATGGTATTTGTCAAAACTAAGGCTGTTAATGCCTCTGTGTTTGATGGCGTATTTTCTGAATTCGTTATGCATTTGGTTATTGGTTATTAGGTTATTAAGTTATTGGTTATTAAGTTATTAAATTGTGTATTCATAATTCATAACTCATAATTCATAATTTGATGAACTAGTTTTTCTGTGCTAATTTTACAAAGTCTTCAAAAGTAATATCTTTAGCTTTAGTTTTTACTTTCTCTTTAAACAAAGATATCATCTTTTTGTCGTACATTTCATCGTAAATTCTTTTTATTTCTTTTTCATTTTTCATGATGGTATCTACAATGCTGTCCATACGTTTATCCTGTTCTTCATCTTCTGATTTAGGGAAATACTGGCCCAATACAAATTCTTTAATATATGCTCTTACTTCAGCTTCTTCAACATGTATGCTGTTTGCGGTAATTAATTTGTTTTCAATCAATTGCCATTTCAATGAACGTTCGTAAGCTCCAAAATCAGATTCTATTTGTTCTGCAGTAACTTTATTGCGGTTGCTTTCCAGTAACCATCTTTTCAGAAATTCAGCTGGTAATTCCACTTTGGTTTCTTCAATCAATTTGGTGATAACATCACCCAGTAATTTCTGGTCGCTTTCCTTTTCATAGTAAGCTTCAGCTTCCTGGGCTATGCGTTTGCGGAAATCTTCTATGGTAGTTATATCATCTTGTGGATATACTCTTTTAAATAATTCTTCATTCAGTTCAGCTTCGTGCAGATGGCTGATTTCCAATGCACTGATTCTGTATGTTGATTTGAGTGCTGCGTCATCATTTTTTAAATTTAAAATATGGGCAACTTCTTCTTCCGAGCCAAAAGCAGCCATCATATTCAAATCAACAGGATTTCCTATTTTTAAGCCAATAATTGAAGCTTTTAATTTAGCATCGGTAATTTTTTCAACTGCAAAAGAAACTTTGGATTTGATACCGTTTTCTTTTTCATTCATATTTTCATCCAGTTCAACAGCATCAGCATGAATAATATCATGTTCATCTGCTTCATCATGTGAATGGGCATGTCCGTGACGTTTCTGTATGTCAAGTACAAACTGGTCTATCAGTTTATCGTCTGCTTTGATGTTGAATTTATCCACTTTAATACTTTCCAGGTCAATGTTTACTTCAGGTTGAATGGCAATATCAAAGTAAAATTCAAAATCGTCCTGATTATCCCAGTCGATATTGGCATTTTTTTCTTCGCTCATCAATGGGCTGCCCAATGTTTCTATCTTATTTTCAGTAATATGCAGTTCCAATGCTTCAGACAATACTTTATTGATTTCGTCAATTTTTACACCTTTACCGTACATTTTCTGTACCATACCAAAAGGCACTTTACCCGGACGGAAACCCGGAACATTGGCTTTTTGCTGGAAATCCTTTAATTGTTTACTAACTTTTTCCTGATAATCTGCCTGATTTAATTCAATTTTGATAACAGCTGTTAAATCGCCTGTATTTTCTTGTGTAATGTTCATTGGAAATTATTAATTTATTGATAATTAAGTAAATTGCGTTTTAAAAATAAGCATGCAAAATTACAAATATTTTTCGGATTATTTGTTGTTAAATCATTGAAAATTTACAAAAATGAATAGTTAAAATAAAAAAATAAAAGCCATTTCGGATTGACTCAAAATGGCTTTCAGATTTTAATATAATAATGATTATTTTTTATCAATCATCTTGGTCCATTCCTTCTGGCTTCTTGCTTTCCAGTTGCTGTTGTTGTATGCATAGCTTATCATTAATGGTAATACAGAAGTGGCTTCAGCAAAAACCATTTGTTCGTAAACGGTATCCACTTTACCCCATGATGAAGCTTCTTTCAGTGTTGAACTTGAACAGGCACCGTCTCTTGAATCTGCTACGGTAATCTGAACTGCATATTTGTGCATAGGAACATCTTTTCCCAATACTTCTGCACAAATTACGGTATCCTGTGTGAAATTCTTAGGAACACCGCCACCTATCATAAACAAACCGGTAATTGGAGCTTCCATCTTAATTTTGGTTAATTCCAGGAAATCTTTAACTGAATCAATGGATAAATGTTTTTCAGGGTTTTCCCACTGATGTAAAACCAAACCGAATCCGGCGCTGCTATCCGTAAATGCAGGGCAGAAGATAGGTACATTGTGTTCGTAACAAACCTGAACCAATGAATCTTTTTTCTTTGCATGTGTTGTTAAATATTTACCCATTTCGCGGATAAATTCGCGGGAAGAATAGGCTCTTTTTTCCAATGAATCGGCAATTTCCTTGATGGTTCTGTCGCAATGCTGCAATTCTTCTTCATCAATATAGGTATCGTAAATTCTGTCGATATACAAATCACGGAGTTTGCTGTCGTCAATAAATGGTGAACCTTTGTAATGTTTATATCCGAGGGCTTCGAAAAAGTCCATATCAACAATGGATGCACCTGTTGCAACAATAGCATCTATCATATTGGCTTTAACCATATCAACATAAACCTGCATACATCCTGCTGCACTTGTGCTTCCTGCTAATGTCAGGATAATGCTGCATTCATCTTCATTTATCATTCTGATCAGGATATCAGTGGCATTGGCTGTATCTCTTGATGTGAATGACATATCGCGCATGGCATTGATAATGGTTGTGGCATCAAAAGATTTGATATCAATATGTTTTACAACGTCTTTTAATAAATCTGACTTTTTCATGTGTTATTTATTTAATTGATAATGGTTTGCAAAATTAATAAATTCTTCTAAAATTTTAGCTTGTTTTTTTAAATATAAAAATCAATTTCAGTTTGTCTTTTAAATTTCTCAGTGAAACTCTTTTTTTAAACTTTGTGAAACTCTGTGAAATTTAAATAAATATTACACAGAGTATAAATGAGTATATACAGCGTTGCACTGAGAAGAATTTGGAGTTTTAATATCCTAAAATCTTAAGCATGGATTTATGACTTTGTTCCTTGGCAAAAAGTTTGGTATAATATTCACCTTCTTCGTCAATATCAATGATGATGTGCTTGGGAGCAGGTATTAAACAATGTTGGATACCACCATATCCACCCAGGGATTCCTGGTATGCACCGGTATGGAAAAACCCTATATATTGCAGGTCGTCCTGTGATATTTTTGGTAAGAATACGGCATTCGAATGGGCTTCGGCATTATAAAAGTCCTGACTGTCGCAGGTTAAGCCGCCAAGGAAAACTCTTTGGTATTCTTTATCCCAGTTATTGATGGCCAGTAATATATAGCGCTGATTAATTGCCCAGGTATCAGGTAAAGTTGTCATGAATGAGCCGTCTATCATATTCCAGAGCTCGCGGTCGTTTTGCTGTTTCTGGTCGATGATGGAAAATAAAGTGGCTCCGCTTTCGCCAACAGTAAATGAGCCAAACTCAGTAAAAATATGAGGTTCAGTTACTTTTTGCTGATCACAGATATTTTTTACCTGAGCTATAATCTCTTCGGCCATGTATTCATAGTCATAGTTAAAGCCCAGATTATTCTTAATCGGGAATCCTCCGCCTATGTTTAATGAGTCTAACTCAGGACAAATCTTTTTAAGTTCGCAATAGACATTAACGCACTTTGATAACTCATTCCAGTAATAGGCAGAATCTTTTATACCTGTATTAATAAAGAAGTGGAGCATCTTGAGTTCAAACTTGGGATTGTTCTTGATGTTGTCAATATAGAAAGATAATATGTCATTGTAACGCATGCCGAGGCGTGAAGTATAGAACTCAAACATGGGTTCTTCTTCTGCTGCAATCCGGATACCTATTTTACAGCTACCAATTATTTGTTCATCCAGTAAACGGATTTCATCCTTATTATCCAGTACAGGTATGGTGTTAATAAATCCCTGACTTAGTAATTCCGCAATATTTTCAACATATTGGGGTCGTTTAAAACCGTTACAGATGATAAATCTTTCTTTGTTGATTTTCCCCAGTAAAAATAATTCGTTGATGATATTGATATCAAAGGCTGAAGAGGTTTCTATGCTGATATCATTTTTCAATGCTTCTTCCATTACAAATGAAAAGTGGGAACTTTTGGTGCAGTAGCAATAATTATATGTACTCTGATAGTCAACCTTGGCCATGGCAACGTTAAACATACGTTTGGCTTTCTGTATCTGTGAGCTTATCTTTGGCAAATAACTGATTTTTAAAGGAGTTCCATATTGCTTGATAATATCCATCAATGGTACTTCGTTGAAATATAATTCATTATCAACTACTTTGAATTCATCATTCGGAAATTCGAATGTTTGTTCAATCAAATCAATATATTTGTTTTTCATTTTTTAATGTAAGTAAGTTGGATGACTAAAAACATTCAAATCTAAATCACTTGGATTTGATTTTTATTTGTAATGCAAAAATAATACAAATATTTGTTTTAGTTACAAAATCGCTAAAGTATTTTATTATTTTATTAAATTTAGAAATGCTATAATATTCAATTTGTTATAAAATAAACTGATAATTTTCAATCATCTTTGCTGAAATTATTAAAATAAGTAATTGGCAATTTTTTATTAATTTTACGGCATATATTAAATTAAACATATATGAAAGGCCAAATTCATTATTACATCTGTTTTAGTTTCATTTTATTATTATTTACTTTAAAGGGAAATGCTCAGCTACAAAATGATAGTTTATCTGATTATAAAAACAAACCGCTATGGATTAATATGATTGATAATCCGGAAGCGAACTATTATGAAGCTATTAAAGCATATGAGACTTATTTTCAATATCACAAAAAACCAAAAATGGAAGAAGATTCCCGTGCTGAAGCCAATGAAAATAATGAAAATGAAACCGATGATGAATATCTAAAGTCCTTAAGTCCGGAAGAGTTAAACAACTATGGATTAATGAAATATCAGGTTAAACGCTTCGAAAACTGGATAAATGAAATGAAACCCTTTGTTCAGGAAAACGGACATATACTAACCGAAGAAGAAAGAGCCGGAATCTGGCAGAAACAGCAGAAGGAAATTAAAAGACAACAGAAATAAAAACAGATGAAGATGCAAAACAAGATATTATTTTTTATAAATTTTCTTTTTGTTTCAATAGGATTATTGCAAGCTCAAAACGCAAACTGGACAGCCGTATTACCCAATATGTTTCCAACCAATGCCAGCGGACAAATTAACGGTATCAGCAGGGTAAGCCAGATGAAGTTTCATACTGCAGATTCATTGAAGATGTATGCTATCAGTGCAAGAGGAGGATTATTTATTACTGCTGACGGCGGAAATAACTGGACCGTTACACCGGGAACTGATTTTATGTCGAGCCAGCGTCTTGCATCAGTTTGTGTTGATTATACCAATAATGCTGTAATTTATCTTGGAACCGGAGATCATGATTATTATTATAACGGAACAGGGGTATGGAAATCTGTCAATGGGGGTCAGACCTTTACACAAACCACACTGACCAGTAAGTTGGTTGTTGATATGATAATGGATCCGATCAATAACAACGTAATTGTAGCAGCTACCAATGCCGGTATATTTAAAACCACTGACGGCGGAAATACATGGACCTTAAAATCAACCAACCGTAAATTCGATGATCTTCAGCGAAAAACAGCGGCTAATTCAAGAACACTTTTTGCTTCAACAACTGATACTGCTTTTTTCCGTTCTACTGATTTTGGTGATACCTGGACTCAGATAAATACCGGTATTACATTACCAACCGGTATTACAAACGGAAATGGTTGCCGTATAGGCCTTACACCTGCTGATACCAATATTGTATATTTCGGAATGGTTGGCAACGGTGGAATGCTCTATAAATCAACCAATGGAGGAAGCTCATTTACAGCAATAAAAACAACTGCATCACCTTATATTACCTATTATTCCAACGCTTCAACTGATGTTGGGCAAGGGGATTATAATTATGCAATCACAGTTGACAGAATTAATCCTAATATTATTTATGTTGTAGCACATGCCGTCTGGAAATCCACTGACGGAGGCCTTACCTGGACTCAGCTTACAAACTGGTGGGAAAAAGTACATACCGATATGCATCAGATAATATGCTCGCCCTTTAATAACAACAAATTATGGAATGTAAATGATGGTGGTATATGGTTAAGTACTGATGGTGGAAATAACTGGGCTCAAAAAAGCAATGGAATAAATGGTTATGAAATTTACCATGGTAATTGCAGCCCTACACGCAGAGATATGATAAGTATTGGTACACAGGACAACGGTGAACTTTATTCAGTATCATCAGGCTGGCTGACAAACAGGGGAGGAGATTGGGGTGCCAATTGCTTTTTCGATTACCGAACCAATAGTTCAATGGTTTATTATATGGGAAGTAATAAAAGAAGAAATGTAACTGGGAGTGATGCAACTTACGGATTTCCGGGTGTAAAAGTACAAAATATAACTTTTAACAGAAAAAATATAAACCTAGCTTTTGCAACAGATTCAAATGTTTACAGAACAATAAATCTGACTGCTGCTACACCTTCATGGATCAGGATTGATAGTTTGAATAAAAAAATAATGGATATTCACTCTTCTGTAGCAGATTCAAACAGATTATATTTTATTACCAATGATGCAAAGATATATGTCAGCAATAATGCGTTGAATGCTACACCTGCATTTACAATGTATACTCTGCCAAATGCTACCAATTCCCTGGCAAAAATAACTTCTGTAAAAACAAATCCGAATTCATTATATATTACCTGCAATACAAAGGTTTATCATTCAACCAATAATGGTGCAAGCTGGACAGATATTACCTATAATCTTCCATCAGTTAATCATATCGGAATATTATCAGATGAATATCTTTTAACAGATGAATTGATATTTATAGGGAGTAATAACAGTGTTTATTATAAAAGGCTTAACGAAGTAAATTGGACGCTATACAGCAACAATTTACCATCAAGAACTACATTAAGCGACCTTTCCATTTATAATGACGGCACGGCTAATACTTTGCTCAGAGCTTCATTGTATGGCCGTGGTATGTGGGAAACACCTATCAGTTCGTTAAACACCCTCAGTGCTTTATTTACAGCTGACAAACAGAATATATGTATGGATAGCGTTGTACATTTCAATGATGCCTCTACAGGTATTGCAACCACGTGGTCATGGACTTTCCCCGGTGGTACCCCAGCTTCTTCATCTTTAAGAAACCCAACAGTTTATTATCATAATGCCGGTATTTATCCTGTTTCCCTTAGTGTAAGCGATGGAACAAACAATTCTAGCCTTACAAAACCAAATTTAATATCTACTTTAGGAATTAGTTTACCAGTAAATGAAGGTCTGGAAAATGGATTTCCTCCATCTCAATGGACCATAATTGATGATTCTGCTGATTCATATATATGGAGTATTGCCAACGGATATGGCGGATATGGAACCAGCTCCAATTCTATGTTATATGACAATTATAGTAATAATGCAGTGGGTACTAAGGATGAAATACGCAGTTCGCCTATTAACCTTTCAGCTTATGCTACTGCAAAACTGACATTTGATATTGCCTATGCTTTTTATGGCGCATTATATGCTGATTCTTTAGCAGTAAAGATATCAACAGACTGTGGAAATTCCTTTTCTACTGTATATTATAACGGAGGTCTGTCGTTATCAACTGCAAGTACGACAAATTATTATACGCCTGCTGCTTCTGAATGGCGAACCGATACCATTAATCTAAATTCATTTTTAGGACAGTCAATTATTGTTTCTTTTCAGAATATAAATGATTATGGAAATGTACTTTATATTGACAATATTAAGATAAACGGAACAGTAGCAGCAAATGCAGGTAACGATAAAACAATCTGTAAGGGCAGTACAGCTCAACTGGGAACAGCAGCAATACCAGGCATTTCTTATAACTGGATGCCAACAACAGGATTAAATTCAGCCATTGTAAGTAATCCGATTGCAACAGCCATTACAACAACTGCATATGAACTTACAGCTACACATATTCAATCCGGTATTTCCAAAAAAGATACAGTAATTGTAAATGTTATTCCAATACCACCTGCTCCGCATATTACACAGCATGCCGATACTCTGGTTTCTGACGCAATATCCGGGAATCAATGGTATAATTTAGCTTCAGGCAGTATTTTAAATGCTACTTCATCAAAATATATTCCTCAGCAATCAGGCAGTTATTTTGTAATTGTAACTATAAACGGATGCAGCTCAGATTCTTCCAATATTCTGATTTATACTATCACAGGTTTAAATGATGCAACAGGCAATCAAAAAATAAGCGTATATCCTAATCCGGTTAAAAATGAGCTTGTTATTGAATCAGATTTAAATACTGCACAGATTATTGAAGTGGTAAATATGGTGGGTCAACCAATATATACATCGAATCTATTAAAGAAAAAAATAATCGATGTTTCAGGATTCCCTAAAGGGATGTATGTTCTGAAACTTATCTCAGCTAAAGAAATACGGGTTATAAAGTTTATTAAGCAATAAGATTTTAGATTAAAAAAGTACTGGTAATTTATTTATCAGGAAATATCTCATTCTTTTTTGTTATGCTGTCATTTTCTTGTCATGCTGAACGAAGTGAAGCATCTAAAAAATCTGTTTTTTAATTTTAATGAGATTCCTCACTTCGTTCGGAATGACAAAACTAGCATTGGGTTTAATAAGGAAACTATTACTGTTCCTATGTTTTTATACGTACAAAATATTTTTTAATTTTATAAGTTATTCTTAAACTTCAATCAAAAATAATTATAATAAAAAACGCCGGCTATTAACCGGCGTTTTCTGTAATATAAAGATAAATATACTTTGACTATTCTTCGTCTTTTTCCTGTTCTTCGTAAGCTTTTAGTAAAGCGTTCTGAACATCGGTTGGTACCTGTTGATAATCAGCATACTTTAAAGAATAAGTGGCTCTGCCGCTGGTTAAAGAACTTAAGGCTGTAGAGTATTTATTCATTTCTGCCAATGGTACCTTAGCTTTGATAATCTGATAGGTGCCTTCGCTGTCCATGCCCATTACAACAGCTCTTCTGCCTTGTAAGTCGGTCATAACATCACCCATTCTTTCTGAAGGAACAATAACTTCAACATCATAAATTGGTTCAAGAATTTTTGGACCTGCTAATTTAAATGCTTCTCTGAAGGCCTGACGACCTGCCAGTTTGAATGAAAGTTCATTGGAGTCAACAGGGTGCATTTTGCCGTCATAAACGTTTACAACGATATCACGGGCATAAGAACCTGTTAAAGGACCTTCTTCCATTTTTTCCATTATCCCTTTAAGGATAGCCGGTAAGAAACGTGCATCAATAGCACCACCAACAATACAGTTGTTGAAAATTAGTTTGCCACCCCATAATAATTTTTCTTCAGTTGTTGCACGGATAGGGAATTCGGTCTGGTTTGACATACCTTCGGTATAAGGTTGAATCATAATGTGAACTTCACCAAATTGTCCGGCACCACCTGATTGTTTTTTATGACGGTACATGGTTTTTGCAGGTTTGGTAATGGTTTCGCGATAAGGAATTTTAGGAGCAATAAATTCTATTTCAATTTTATTAATGGTTTCCAGATGCCATTTTGCAATATTTAAATGCAATTCACCCTGTCCGCTTAATATAATTTGTTTTAACTCTTTAGAATACTCAACAGTGATGGTTTGGTCAACCTTATGCATTTCATTCAGTATAGCACCTAATTTTTCATCGTCAGCCTGGTTTTTAGCTTTTATAGCAGTTCTGAATTTTGGATCAGGGAAAACGATTGGAATTATAGAATCATCAGCATTTTTACCTGAATTTAATGTATTGTTAGTGAAACAACTCTTAAGTTTGATAGTTGCTACGATATCTCCTGCAACAGCTTTTGGCAACTTTTCGCGGTTTTTACCGGCAATAGAAAAGATCTGAGAAATACGTTCCTTTGAACCATTGGCAGAATTCACAATGTCCATACCTTCAGTTACTTCGCCTGCATATATTTTAAAGAATGATATTTCGCCTAAATGTTCTTCGATACCTGTTTTAAAAATAAATAAAGTAGCAGGATCAGTTGTTTTATATTCCAATGTTTTACCTGAAACGGTTTTTACATTTTTTATATCGTTTGGACTTGGAGCATTATAGGTTATAAATTCCAATAAACGCTGAACGCCCATATTATGTTTACCGGCAACACACATTACAGGGAATAAACCTCTGTTGGTAATACCAGCTTTAATACCTTGTCTTAATTCTTCAATGGTTAAAGTTCCTTTATCAAAGAAAATTTCCATTAGTGATTCATCGGCTTCAGCTGCATTTTCAACTAAAATTCCATGTAATTCTTCGGCTTTATCCATTTCTGCAGCAGGAATATCAAGTTCTTCGGCAGTACCGCCATTTTCCGGGAATTTTAACATTTTCATTTTCATCAGGTCAATCACAGCATTAAAGCCTAAACCGGGATTAACAGGATATTGGCAGATTGTTACATTTTTACCATAGGTTTGTTTTAACTGACGAATCATTTCGTCGAAATTGGAATTTTCATGTTCCAGATGGTTAATAGCAAAAATAACTGAATTTCCGTTTTGTGCGGAATAGCGCCAGGCTAAATCAGTCCCAACGTCAATACCGGATTGAGCATTAATAACCATTATGGCTGTATCTGCAACTTTCAACGCTGCAGCAACTTCACCGATAAAATCATCGAAACCGGGAGCATCAATGATATTAATTTTATAACCGTTATGTTCAATATATAATAAAGTTGATGAAATTGAGTTTTGACGTTCAAGTTCAATGGCTCTATAGTCGGAAACTGTAGTTTTATCTTCAATTGTTCCGCGTCTTTTAATTAAACCACCTTCGAACAACATTGCTTCTGCAATGGTGGTTTTCCCTGATTTAGCTCCGCCAACCAGGGCAATATTTTTAATTTCTTTTGTCTGGTAAACCTTCATGTTAATTTATATTGATTTTATTATTAATATTCAAAACGGATGGCAAATATATAAAAAACTGCTCAATTATTAATAGTGTAATTTAGAATATTTTAATAAATTTTCAGGAATTACATCTATATAATAAATGCCTGTATTTCTTTTGCCTAAGATTGTTCAACATCAGCAACCATTTTACGGATAGCATCCCATCTGGGACTATCCATTTTGGCTCCGATTACTTCAATAACCTTACCTGATAAAATAGCTCCGATTTCGCCGCATTTTTGCATGGAAAGGCCTTTTACAAGACCGTAGATAAATCCCGATGCATATACGTCACCGGCGCCTGTGGTATCTATACTGTCGGCTTTGATGACACCTATGGTATATACTGTGCCGTCTTTTTTGATTAAAGAACCATTTTTACCCACTTTTACTACGGCAATATCGCAATCTTTTGCAATTTCATGCAATGATTCTTCCGGTTGTAATCCGGTAAAGGCTTTGGCTTCCTCTTCATTGGCAAAAACGATATCAACATATTTTTTGATGATTTCTTTTAAAAAGCCAAGATTAGCTTCCACAACATTAAAACTGGCAAGGTCAAGTGAAACCGTTAAGCCCTTTGCTTTAGCCAGTTCAACAGCTTTTCTGATCAGGTCGTGATTCTGAACCAGATAACCTTCGATATGGAAATAATGAAAATCATCAAAAATATCTTCTGTGAGGTGGTCAACAGACAATTCAATGGCTGCACCCAGATAAGTTGCAAAAGTTCTTTCCGAATCCGGACTGATTAATGCAATGGCTCTTCCGGATTCAGCTTTAACTTTAAAAAGTTTGGGATGTATATTGTTTTTCATTAAATCTTCGTGAAAAAACAAGCCAAATTCATCTTCGCCGATAGTTCCTATGAAACCTGTATCTATGCCTAAACTGGCCAGTCCGTGTATGGTATTGGCAGCTGAACCTCCTGATGATTGCTGTTTGTGGAGATGATGTGTGCCTTTTGAAACGATTTCAGCGGCATTGCTGTCGACCAGCTGCATGCTTCCCTTGGGTAAATTAAATTCGTGTAATAATGCGTCACTTTCTAAACGTGTCATGATGTCTACCAGTGCGTTACCCATTCCTATAACTTTGCTCATAAAATTATTTTTAAAAATTTTGCGCAAAGGTATTGTTTATTTTAAAACTTTGTATAATTTTGCAGACCTAAAATTTAAAATTAATCTTTAGTTCAGTTGGTTGAGTCCCGCACGTGCGGGATTAATCAGAGGGAAAAAGGAAATTTGAAATAGAAAAAAGGAATAATCCTCCTTAGCTCAGTTGGTTAGAGTCCCGTACGTACGGGATTAATCAGAGGGGAAAGGAAATTTGAAATAGAAAAAAGGAAAAATCCTCCTTAGCTCAGTTGGTTAGAGCATCTGACTGTTAATCAGAGGGTCGCTGGTTCAAGTCCAGCAGGGGGAGCGAAAAGCCGCAGTGATGTGGCTTTTTTCATTTAAATTTGCATATGTTTTATATTTATATCATTTATTCAATATCGGCAGATATTTTCTATGTTGGCCAAAGTTCTGACCCCTGGAGGCGTCTGGAAGAACATAATAATAATAGCCAGGACAAATTCACAGGCAAATATAAGAATTGGGAATTAAAAGCTGTATTTCAGGTTTCAGAGAATAAAGGAGATGCTGATAAGCTCGAGAAATTTATAAAAAGACAAAAAAGCAGAAATTTAGTTCTACAACTAATAAACCCTGACTTTGCCCCAACAGGAATTTTAAATCAGTTGGTTAGAGTCCCGCATGTGCGGGATTAATCAGAGGGTCGCTGGTTCAAGTCAAGCAAGGGGAGCACCCAAATTAAAGAGGCTATTTTTAGCCTCTTTTTTTTGTCTTTTTTTGCAAATAATTGATATTGTTATAGGATCAGTCTCAGTCTCGGTTGAATTATATAAACATGTAGTTTGATGGGTAAGAAAAAATCAAATTCTAAAAATATATAGATAACATTGGTTATTTACTATTAAATATCAAGTAAGTAAAAAACAATATCTGGTTAAGAAATTAAGAACGAATAGCAAAGTTGATTGTTACAAAAATGATTAAATTGGATAATGAACTCTTTCATGAAATATATGTTTATTTATTATTCGCTAATTCATGTCAGTAATATTGAATTTCAATTCACAACACACTAACTTACCTAAAAAAAATAACTCATTGACATACTATTTATGTCATTTTTTTTATCAGCAAATTTGTTTCTAATAAATCACTGAAATCGAATTTATGAAAAGGTCAAACATTGTTTTGTTTCACATCGGTTTTTGGGCGTGCTATCTTCTTTTGATAGCAATTATGTTAGCGGTTTTCTATAGGAGCAGTAGTCATTCCGTGGATCAGACAGCAAGAATCATTAATGCTTTCTTTGCACTTTTCCTGTTTGCATTTTTCCCTTCTTTTATAACATTTTATGGATGTTATTTTCTGGTATTTCCAAAGTACCTGCAACAAAAGAAAAATCTGCTTTCCATTATTTCCGGTATTCTGATTGCCATAGGCGCTTCTGTAATAGCATATATCCTGATACGCTATTTTATAGAAACAGGCCGTATGATTGACATGGATAAAGGCGGCAAAAACGGCAGATCTACTGTTTTTACTGTTATAGGAGCGATGAGCTTTATTTCAACAATATCCGGTACTGTAGCATTGGTACTTAAAGGTTTTATTACCTGGGTTGATGAAATAAAATTGAAAGAAGAATTGAAAAGAAAAAACCAGGAAACAGAAATGGCATTGATAAAAGCCCAGCTGGATCCTCATTTTTTATTCAATACACTGAATAACATCGATGTATTGATATTGGAGAATGCTACAATAGCTTCTAATTATTTAAATAAGCTATCCGATATTTTACGTTTTATGTTGTACGAGACTAAAACAGAAACAATCCTGCTTGAAAAGGAGATTGAATATATAGAAAAGTATATAGAATTACAAAAAATAAGAACCTCAAATGTAAATTATGTAAGTTTTCAGATAACAGGTATTCCCGGTGATAAAACTATAGCCCCAATGGTATTTATTCAATTCATTGAAAATGCCTTTAAACATACTACCAATAAAAAAATAGAGCATGCAATTAATGTTCAACTGTTTATTGAAAAGAAGAGCATACGGTTTGTATGTAAAAACAAGTTCGATTCTAATAGAAAATTAAAGCAGGAAAGTAATGGATTAGGTAACGATCTCATTCAAAAGCGTCTTAATCTGATTTATCCGGATAAACATGAATTGGAATTAAGTAAGCATTGCAACCTTTATACAGTAAATCTAATAATTCAAAATGGATAGATATTCCTGTATTATAATCGAAGACGAACCTCTGGCTCTCAAGAGAACCAGTGACTTTGTCAATAAAATTCCCTTTCTGAATTTAATTGATACGTTTGACAATGCTCTGAATGCGCTCTACTATTTAAAATCTAATAAAGTCGATTTGCTTTTTTTGGATATAAATATGGATGAATTATCAGGTATTGAATTGCTGGAAAGTACAAAAATAGACGGTCAGGTTATTATTACAACAGCATATCAGAAATATGCATTAAAAGGTTATGAACTTAATGTAACTGACTACCTGCTTAAACCATTTACTTTTGATCGGTTTTTAAAAGCTGTAAACAAGGCTCATGAAAATTTAGTTAGCCATAATTCGGATTCTCAACCTGACTTCATCTTCGTAAAGACAGAATACAGACTGGAAAAAATCATGCTTAATGAAATCGTTTACATTGAAGGGATGAGAGATTACCGAAGAATCCATACGACGAATAAAAAGGTAATGACATTGCAGAATTTCAATGAGTTTGAAAAAATAATCCCTGCAAACATAGTATGCAGAGTGCATAAATCTTATATGGTTGCTATAAATAAAATCGTATCGATTGAACGGAACAGAATAAAAATTGCAGATGAATTAATCCCCATTTCTGAAACATACAAAGAGGTCTTCTTTCAAATCATTCATCGTAAACCATAAACCTCCATGCATTTTGCAGACTAAAAACACCAGTATGCAGACATCTTAGCCTGATTTGCATAACAGATTTTTTAGCACTATTCCATTCATATACTTTTGTAAAATAATTTATACAAAAAGATATGAAAATAAAGAAACAATCAGGTTTCATACTCGCAATGATTCTTCTATACGGAAATTCATTCGGTCAAACAAAGGAATCAGGATCAGAGAAAATAAGGGATGGTGGAAAATCAGCGGAAACCTATTTTGATCTTATGATTAATGTAGTGAGTACAAACCTCAATTATGGAAGTTCAAATACAGCCATATCAGATTATAAGGAATCAGTTAAAGGAATAAATGCGGGTGTGTCATTTCAAGCAGGTATTACTTCGAAATTCTCGCTGGTTACTGAACTGTATTATATAAGAAGGGGTGGTGAAATATCAGCTCAGAATCCATTAACCTTCCAACAATCAATTATTAAATTAAATGCATTTGAATTACCTGTGTTGGCTCGTTTCCATTTTGGTAAATTTTATATGAATGCAGGGCCATCCATTTCTTATAATTTTAGTGGAACCCGGACAATTGAAGGTGTCAGTAAAACTATCTCATTTAATAGTTCAGCCGGTGCTATATACCGAATGGATGCAGGCATTCAAATGGGTGGAGGGTTTATGTTTAAGATTAAACAAAAAAGGCTGGCACTGGACATAAGATACTGCTATGGTTTAACCAACATCTCATACGACAAGGAAATGTTTAACAGGGGGCTCATTATCAGTGTGCATTTTTCCAAACCATGGAAGACCAACCCACTCGGGAAAAAAATAGAAACATTTAATTTTTAACTCCATTCTTAAAACAATAATATAAATCTCAAACAAAGTATCCTGAAAAATAAAAAAATGAAAGCAAACAGAGATATATCAATCATTACAGGTGTATTATATATAGTTGCAACCTTTACTGCAATAATAGGTTTAGCGCTCTATCAGCCTGTACTGAATGATACTGAATACATTATTAAAAATACAGTAAATAATACACAAGTAATCTGGGGCGCTTTTAATGAGCTGATTCTTGTATTTTCTGTTATTGGAATTTCCGTTATGATGTTTCCAATCATCAATAAGGAAAATGAAAGTATAGCAATTGGGTATGTCTGTTTCAGGCTTCTTGAAGCTATTCTCATAACTATCGGAATCATCAGCCTGTTATCGATACTAACTTTACATCAGGAGTATGTAAAAACATTAACTCCAAATGCATCGTCTTTTTTGACAATTGGCAAATTACTGGTGGCGATTCATAATTGGACATTTTTGCTTGGACCTAACCTCGCTTTGGGCCCAAGTACACTGCTAATGAGCTATTTTTTATATGATTCGAAACTCGTTCCGCGTTTCATATCAATCCTGGGATTTGCTGGAGGATCTCTCATCTTGGTCTGCGCCTTCTTGGTTATGTTCGGCGTTTTTCATCAACTTTCTGTATGGGGAGCAATCCTTGCGATTCCGGTATTCGCTTATGAAATGTCTTTAGCGGTATGGCTTATCGTTAAAGGATTTAATTCATCTGAAGTATATTCTTCATTTAATACAAAATAATAATTTTTAAAAATAACAAAACAATGAAAAAAATAATTTACACAACATTTATAATTATCATGTTCACTACGGTGGCATTTAGTCAACAATTAACACAAACAGTAAGAGGCACTGTAATAGATATGGACAGTCAATTACCATTAATTGGGGTAGCCGTAAAGCTGGTTGGGTCTGATCCGGTAAAGGGAGCAGTAACTGATATTAACGGTGAGTTCAGACTGGAAAAAATTGATGTCGGAAGAATTGTACTCCAGATATCTTTCATGGGATATGAAACCAAAATTATTCCGGATATTGAAGTCAACACAGGTAAAGAGAAAATCTTAAATCTTGCTCTGCAGGAATCTGTATTGAAAATGAAAGAAGTAGTCATAAAAGCAGATAAAAACAAAGGTGAGGCAATAAATCAGATGTCGATAATCAGTTCTCAATCAATATCAGCGGAGGAAACAAAACGTTATGCCGGCGGTCTTGACGACCCTTCCAAAATACTATCAAATTTTGCCGGAGTCACAGCTTCACAAAATGGAGGAAACGATATCATCGTAAGAGGTAATTCACCAAAATACATTCAATGGCGACTGGACGGAGTAGAAATTACCAATCCTACCCATTTTGCTGATCAAAATTCAATAAGTGGTGGTGTAAGCGCATTAAATAACAGCTTATTAGGTACATCAGACTTCTCAACAGGGGCATTTGCACCGGAGTATGGCAATGTTTTATCAGGAGTATATGATGTAAAAATCAGGAATGGTAATAATCAAAAGTATGAAACATCATTAGGCGTTGGAATTCAAGGTACGGATCTGACAGTAGAAGGACCGTTTAAAAAAGGCTATGGTGGTTCATTCCTCATAAATTACAGGTTTTCTACCATTTCCCTTTTAAATAATCTGGGTATCATTAAACTTAACGGAGTATTGAATTATCAGGATGGTGCTTTTAAAATTGTGCTGCCTGCAAAAAAAGCAGGTGTATTTTCATTCTATGGATTGATGGGAAAAAGCAGTGCTTCAATGACAGATGTAAAGGCCGATATGATTGCAACTCCCACTAATGGTACCATTACATCTGATATCACCGAAGATTATGACAAAAGTAATTATCTTACAAATATTGGAATGATGCATACGATCAGTATAAGTGAAAATAGCTTTTTAAAAACCACAGTTTCTTATTCAGGCGATGGAATTAATGAAGATGTTTTTAAGATAAAAACTACTAAATTATATAACGGGCTGGGTGAATTTATGCATGATTCAGTTGGTAACAGAGCGTTGGATTATCAAAGCAGGTTAAAGAATTATGTATACAGGGGAGCAATAACATATAACTACAAAATAAATGCAAAAAACACCATTCAAATAGGAACAAAATATGCTATACATGATTATGATTACAAACTAAGCAGTATGCAGGACAGCTCCGCCACTATGTTTTCAATGGCCAACTTCAACGAAAAAATAGCTACCTTAAATAATTTTATCAGCTGGAAGTATCGTTTAAATGAAAATATTACCATTGTTGCCGGATTTAATAACATGAATGTATTATATAATAACAAAAGTACAATTGAACCAAGATATGCTATAAACTGGAAGCTTAACAGTTCAAGTTCACTCAATGCCGGATACGGCAAACACAGTACTATGGAAAGTGTACATAATTATTTTGCAATGGTTAAAAATCCAGATGGTAGCATAACAGAACCAAATAAAAACCTGGATTTATTAAAAGCAGATCATTTTGTTTTAGGGTATGAAAAACGTTTCGGAGAAAATTTAAGAGTAAAGGTAGAGGCATACTATCAATACTTATACAACTTACCTGTTGAAAACAACGACACAAGCTATTATTCAACCATTAACGAAGGCACTGATTTCAGATATGTTGCCCTGGTAAATAAAGGAAGTGGAAAAAACTATGGCGTAGAACTTACCATTGAGCGCTTTTTCAGTAGAAGTTATTACTATTTAATTAATGCCTCAATTTATAATTCAAAATATAAAACGCTGGAAGGCATTGAGAGAAATACCAAATACAATGGAAACTATCTGGTAAATATATTATTTGGTAAAGAATTTGCACATCTTGGGAAAAAGAAAAATCAAACGCTGAACTTAAATACCAAAGTGTTTTTCGGAGGCGGACAAAGGTATATTCCTTTATTAACAGATGCACTGGGAAACAATGCTGCAAATCCTGCAACCAATAAATTTTGGGATTATAAGAAAGCGTATGATAAAAAATTTGAAGACATTTACCAGATAAATTTATCGGCAAGTTATAAATGGAATAAACACAAGCTTACACACGAACTTTTTATAACCTTGGATAACATTACCAACAACAAGGGTAAAATATCAGAATATTACGATGAAACTAAACCCGGAAAAATTGGATATGTTACACAGTTTGGATTATACCCAAACATCATGTACCGCTTATATTTTTAAAGGAATTTGGTGGATCGTACTTGTTATAAACAATTGCTTTTATAGATTGTAAATTGTCAGCTAAATGTTTACCAGTAGATGTGTAATTTTAAATTATGTATTTATTTACCAATTTATTAAGCCGTTCATAAGCCTCAATTTCTTCCCTGGAAATGTTCGAGAAAAGTCCACTAAGGGGAGCGAAAAGCCACAGCATTGTGGCTTTTTTCATTTCAAACATGTTGAAATACACTTTCAACATTGAATCAATTCACTTATCAGTATTCTATCATCTTTAACTAATCCAATTCTGTCGATAGTATTTCCTTTCAGAAAATAATATTTTTCGGTAATGCTATATAAATTAATCATTTTACCCAATATATAATCTCACCTCTTAATATTCTCCATCAATAAATAGAATTTTAGCTTTATCTTCATTCGGAAGATTATCAAATTCATAGATATTCATAAGAAAATGCTATTATTTTTTAAATATAAAAGATAAAAAATTAAGAAAATTTTAACACTTAGGTTGAAAATATATTACATTTGTGGGGAATAAATACTTCTTGAAATGTCCAGCCTGCAACCAAATCTGGTTATTTTTGTATGAGTTTGTCGTACAATATAAAAACGTTATAATTATTATGTGAATGAATAATTTAAACTTAAATAGAAATGGCAAAAATATTTACAGAATTAAAATCAAATAAATCCTGGCTTCATGGAATACCGGGCGATAATTCCATTTCGGGTAAAAAAGTCATGATTGAAGCGTTAGATGTCAATGGTAATATTACGCTTCTAATTAACAGGAGTGACAAAATAGTTGAAGAATTGGTTAATTTGATAAACTCCAAAAAGAAAATAGCTAAAATGCTTTTAGTTACAAGGCCTAATAAGAATCCCTATAAGGAGGATATTTTAATTCTTATTAGAGTTGGGTTTTTAAAGGGAGAAAATAATATTGATGAATTTAAATTCATTTTGGAACCAAAGAAAATCATTGTGACTACTCAAACTTCAAAAGGTGTGCATTTGAATCCAGGGCCCCCTTTCCAAGCACCATCAATAAAAAAGGATAATAATATTGGATGGTATTTTTTTGACGATGATAAAAATTCACAACCTCATGAAATTATCGACTGTGATTATAACTTCAACGATTTAAATGGGCAATTTATGTTGATTTCAAAAAATGATATCAGCAAAAGATTGAACATGAATGCTAACCCAGATTTATTTGTATTGGTATTACCCGACAAACAACGCAATAAATATGTCGAATATAAATTTCATCAAGCCAGAATTATCAGCTATGATGAATTTAATGGGACTAAAACTCAAATAAAAATTGATTGTAAAATAGTAGACCGCTATATATAGCAACACAATAAATTTTACGCTACCGACTGATCTTATGCAAATTATAATAATATATCTGTCTGCTTTTTAACTAAATTATGTTTTTACATTTAAACGAGGTAAAATTCTTTTTATTAAATTTAAAAATATGAATAGGATTGGGATCAAGACGAAAAGTTGAGGAGTTAATTTATTTAGGCAAAAATATTAGCTAATCTGAACAAGAAAAAAGAGATATTTCTTACCCCTCTAAAAGAAGCTCTAAACGCTTTGATTTTAGCATTAAAAGATTCAGCAGA
>JAPLDQ010000028.1 GCA_026391675.1 Bacteroidota bacterium | reverse complement strand
TGTTATTGTTGTATAGGCACCCTTGCATATTGTATCTGTTTCAACCGCAATCATTGGAACAGGTATCGGGAATATATCAACGCTCTTGGTTAATGAATCTTTACATCCATTAATGTCTTTTACTATTACTTTATAGGTTGTGAAAAATGTTGGTTTTACAACAGTATAAGCTGTGGTATCTGTATTATCCCATAAATAACTGACTCCTCCACTTGCAGTTAGCATAGTGCTGTCTCCTTTACAAATATTGGTATCTCCTGTAATCTGAATTACTGGTAATGGGAAAATCTGTGCAATAACTGTGGATGAATCGCTGCATCCATGCTGATCGGTAACAGTAACATGATAGGTTGTTGTTGTTAAAGGTGCAACACTGATTGAAGAATTAGTACTTCCGGTATTCCAAAGATAACTGATACCTCCTGATGCAGATAATGTTGTTGTATCATGAATACATGCTGTTCCATTGGTTGTAATTATAGTGGGTAAAGGATAAAAAGCCAGCTGAACAGTATCTTTTGCAATACAATCTGTTGAATTTTTTGCTGTAATTATATAAGAACCTGCCATTGAAGTAACAGTATTTGTTCTTATTGGATTTTGAATTGAGTCTGAATAACCGTTAGGTCCTGTCCAACTATAATAATTAAGATTTGGCACATCAGAAAATAATTTAAAAGTATCACCGGGACAAATAGGAGAATTATCAGTTGCGTTAATATGAAATACAGGATAAACATAAATAGTTTTTGTAACTGTACTTGAACAGGGAGTGTTTCCCATAGTAGTAACCAAACAACTATAATTAGTATTCGTTGCAGGGCTTACCACAATTTTTTGTGTAGTATCATTTCCTGGTGTCCAGACATAACTCAATGCTCCCGGGGGAGCTGACAACGTATCGGTATTTCCTATACAAATGGTATCCAATGTACTTGTAATTCCAAAAGGCTGGCATTCACAATCCAGATATGCATAGCCAATATGAACCAACTGTGCACAATCTGCAACAGTGAACCTGATCGTAACATTTTGCCCTAAATATGCGGATAAATTAACACTGATGGGTGTCCAGGGTTTATAATATGTATATGAATTAACTGTTGATTGAATAAATGCAGTATTTGGTAATGCTACAGAATAAATCCCACAATTAATAAGCGTCCCATTCTGGTCAAATAGATCAATCTGAAAAAAAGGTTGTTCAATAAACGGATGATTTCCATTTTGAAGTACCACTGCATAATGATAAATAAAATTTGTATTGCTTCCAACGGTAAACGTTTGTTCAATAGAAGCTGCATCATAATTCTGGCCATACACAGTATCTCCGATTCGAATTGATTTAGTTCCGCTATATACTTTGGGAAATCCTCCATAAATATCATTCCCAGTAGTTACTATAGCAAAATTCGGGTCTGAAGTATTATTAAATGTAATTGGAAAATAAACAGGAGTTGGTGCACCAGGTGCGCCTATATATTGTTGTCCGAGTGTTGCAAACCAACCGCTATAATCATTTTCAAAACCAGGATTAGTACAGGGTGGCTGGGTAGGTGAATAAACAACTGTTAACTGGAATGTACCAAAATTAGTGGCTCCCTTACCCCAGAAACGAATATATACAAGCATATACATGGGTAACCCGATTTTATCTATCTGTGGCATATATTTATCAGGATATGCAGGATTCCCTGTGTCATTCCATAATGGAGCTTTATCATCATTACAGGCAATAAGTGTTAAATTGCTACAACTGCCTGTATAAATAGCCATACCACCATCAGTAATTGAACCTGCTTTAGAATCAAAAATCAAATGACCACTTGAAGAAACCATAACTGCAAACCACACATCACCACTCATGGGAGTTGCACAAGGAGGTGCTGTAACTCCTGTTGAAATTGTTGCATTAAAATTGTCAAAAGTGGTATATGAGTTTGTAGCTGTTGGGGTAATATAAATTGCAGCTGCACATTCATCATTAACAGGTGGCGGAGGAGTTGCAGATTTTGTAATTCCAAAACTTAAAACCGGATTAATAATACCAATAAATAAAAAAATTAAATACCGGATAATTCTATTTAGTTTGCATCCCGGAATTTTCATAATTGAAAATCTTAAATTATTTAATCTATACTGATTAAAAGATTTATTATAAATTTCAGCAATTTATAACATTTATAAGTATGTCAACAATTTATGTAAAATAGTTCTTTGATAATTTATAATATCACAAATATACAATAAAAAGCATGTCGGATAGGACAAGCTTTTTATTATTTATTTATAACGAATTAATTAATCACGGTTACCGTTCCGATTTTTTCAAAGGGTTCTTCGTAACCATTATCTATCTTTAAGTAATAAATATATGCTCCTGATGGTACAAATTCTCCATTAAACCTGCCATCCCAGCCTTGTTCCTTTTCTGTTGTTTCAAACAGTAATTGTCCCCAGCGGTTGTAAATTGCAAAATAATACGATTTTGTAATTACTATTTCGCCTATTGGTTTAAATACTGAATTATAGCCATTGGGCGTAAACGCATTGGGAACATATATTACATTGCAGTTTCTTACTGACTGTTGAATTGAAATATATTCAGAACAGAGAATATTATTATAGATATTACCTACATTTACTGTGTATATAGTGTTTACCAATGGCCTTACAGATATTGAAGCTGTGGTTTCTCCGGTATTCCACGAATAAACGGATCCTCCACTGGCTGTTATTGTTGTATAGGCACCCTTGCATATTGTATCTGTTTCAACCGCAATCATTGGAACAGGT
>JAPLDQ010000021.1 GCA_026391675.1 Bacteroidota bacterium | reverse complement strand
TTCTTATTCCTTTTTTGCTGTCGTAATTTTTTCCCAAAATATTTTCAAAGAACTTCAATTTGTATTCAATCCTGTAATTCAACAACTTATAGGAAGCTGTGAACGGCTAAATTGATTCCAACTCGTATATACTCGCAACAAAATTGCCTTATGCAAATTGCTTCCAGTTGGCTTGCCGCAACTAACATGCGTTTTATTTTTATTGCTTTATAATGTAAAAGTAATAAATAAACGCATTAATTGT
The DNA here is from genome assembly GCA_026391675.1 of Bacteroidota bacterium. Lineage (GTDB taxonomy): Bacteria > Bacteroidota > Bacteroidia > Bacteroidales > JACABE01 > JACABE01. The sequence goes on along the minus strand of JAPLDQ010000021.1, from coordinate 181,496 downwards.
TAAGAAAATAACAAAAAATTACAAATCATCAAAGGGCGAACGTATTTTCTGCAGCTGCTTATTGCTTACATGGGTGTAAATTTCTGTGGTTTTGCTGCTTTTATGCCCTAATAACTCCTGTATGTAGCGTAAATCTGTACCTGATTCCAGCAGATGCGTGGCATAACTGTGCCGTAACCAATGCAGGGATACCGGTTTTTTTATATTTGCCTTTATCAATGCATGCTTTAATACCATCTGCAGGCTTCTTTCGCTATACTGTTCTCCAACGTTTTGCCCTTCAAATAACCAGATTTTGGGCTTGTACAATATGTAATAATTCCGCAGCATCTCAATGATCTTATCCGAAATGGGTACCATCCTGTCCTTTTTGCCTTTTGCATTCAGTATATGCAGCATGCCCCTTTTACTGTCCACATCCAATGGCTTAAGATGCAACAACTCACTTCTCCTTAAGCCACAGGCATATATCAGGCTCAGCATGCAGCGGTGCTTTACATTAATATTGGCCTCCAGTATCAACTTTACTTCCGCCTTGCTCAGTACATTGGGCAGCTTATGCTCCCTGCGCGGGCGTTCTATTTGCTCGGTTATCAGTTTTGAACCCTGTATGGTTTTAAAAAATAGTCTTGCTGCATTAACGGCCTGGTTTTGATAGGATAAACTGAGTTTTCGAGGTAAAAGGTACTGATGCACAAACCTTACCATATCTTCATTGCAAACTTCGGCACTTGTTTTAGGATGTACAAACTTCAGAAATATGCTTAATGACTTTATATAGGATTTAATACTCGTATCGCTATAGCGTTTATGGCACATCCAGACTTTAAATCTGCTGATTTCTTCCAGTGTTGCTTTATCCAGTTCGGGCAATTCTCCCTCAAATGGCGGATGCTCATCAGCCTGAACAATCTGCTTTGCTTCATCTGCTTTGTATGCTATCGTTGTAATCCTTTCACCAAAATAAGTCTTTATTAATTCAAGGTTAATGCCATAATTGGGCAGTATCCAGCAAAAATTAGCCTTATCCCAGCACACATATTTAAACGAACGTATAAACTCAATATCAGCTTCAGCCTTTGGCATTTTAACTGTAATTTGCCTGTTGGTATAAGTTATATGTATTTCTGTCCTGCTCAGCATCCACGGCAAAACTTCAGCACGCTCAACGGCAGACTTAAATGCTGTATCATCACCATGTCTTTCTAAAGAGATTTCGCAGCCCGGGAAAAGTAGTTTTAAACTGTCAATTGCTCCTCTGGTATAGGGAATATGCCATGCAGCCAGACTCTGGCTCCAGCTTGCACCACTTATTTTTTTGATCAGATTAATGTTTTCGGGGCCGGATGTAAAATCAAGTCTTAATCTTTCAACACCCTTGTGTGTAATCCTGTATGCTTTCATCAGCTTAGTAAATTGAGTTAATGTAGTTTATTTTGTTCCGATTTAAATTTATAGTGTAAACCCGTTTAATATATCCCAAAATGCGAGGATATATAGTGTTTTATCATAAATATTTCTTCAACAAATATACTACATATTTTATATCATGATTAATTTTATGCAGAAAAAATCCGGCCCTTCTTCCGACATACCGGACCAGCTCAAATAAAAGAACTGTTTCTTAGTGTTGAATTAGGCATTAGGCAATAAGCATCAGGCAATAGGAAATAGGAAAGGGAGCATTGCAAATAATGTATAAGATAATTTCCAGACTTTGCAACTACTTCGGACTTCGGTCTTCGGACTTCTGACTTCTGACTTCGGTCTTATTGTCATTTCTCTCACCTGAATGTTTATTTCTTGTAATCTAAACTAAATGGAAGGCTTATAATGTCTTATGTGTCTGACAATTCAACTAATTTTAACTGCGCTTCGACTTGTTTCGTCTTCGTTCAGTATCTTTAACTCAACGTTTACAGGGTGGTTGAGCGGTGGTTACTGAGCTGTTCATTGAGCGGAGTCGAAATGACGTCGAAGTAAGTCGAAACCACAAGCCAAATGTACGAATCCTCTTTTCAACTGCGCTTCGACTCCGCTCAGCGCCCGGATAGATTACAACTGTGCTTTGACTTTCGAAATGACGTCGAAGTAAGTCGAAACCACAAGCCAAATGTACGAATCCTCTTTTCAACTGCGCTTCGACTCCGCTCAGCGCCCGGATAGATTACAACTGTGCTTTGACTTGTTTCGGTTTCGCTCAACAACCACCGCTCAGCGCCCGGATAACATCAGCCTTATTTAATCATCATCATATCATCGTATCTACACATCACCGTATCACCGTATCAACACATCAGCACATTACCGCATCAACCCCTCCGCCAATTCCGCAAAATCTATACCATCGAAATTACCGCTGCTCATCATCAGCAGGTTTTTATTTTTCCAGTCAATGCACTCCAGGTGCTTCACCAGCAGGGCAGAATCGGTATAAACCTGCAAATCATCGCGGTTAAATGCATTCTTTACTTCTTCCACAGTAATGGGAGGTAATTTCTTATGCGCTATCGTATGCGGATTAAAATAAACAATGGCTTCATCAGCATCCTTCATACAATCCTTATAATGCAACAGGAATTCCTGGGTTAAACTGCTGAAAGTATGCAGTTCCATACAGGCAATCAGTTTTCTGTCGGTAAACTGAGCCTTTACAGCCGAAGTTGTGGCCTTAAGTTTGGATGGGGAATGTGCAAAATCTTTATATACTGCAGTTAAGTCATTCATCTTCACCAGTTCCAGACGCTTTGATGCTCCCGTGAAGCTTTGTATGGCAGTATAAAAGTCTTCATCCGTAATACCTGCCTGATTGCAAACCAAACGGGCTCCGTTCAGGTTCATCAGGTTATGATCTCCGAATATCTGTAAAGGTATTTCCTTGTTTTTATCAATAATATAGGTTATCCCGTTTTTGATGCTGTGCGCAGGAACGGCATAAGCAAACTTATGGATATCCTTTCTGCATTGATTGGCTACCTTTACAACTTCAGCGTCGTCAGTACAATAGATCAGCTTACCGTTTTCACTGATCTGATCCGCAAATATGCTGAACTGTTCCACATAATTTTCAAAAGTAGGAAATACATTGATATGATCCCAGGCTATGCCGCTGATTAAAGCGATATCAGGTTTGTACAGGTGAAACTTTGGCCGCCTGTCGATAGGAGAGGTCAGGTACTCATCACCTTCTATGATCATATACCTGGCTTCATGCGTAAGCTTTACCATAACTTCAAACCCTTGCAGCTGTGCACCCACCATATAATCACAATCCATGTTCAGATAGTTGAATACATGGATAATCATGGAAGTTATCGTGGTTTTTCCATGACTGCCACCTATAACAATACGGATTTTATCCTTGGATTGCTCATAAAGATACTCAGGATAGGAAAATATCTTAATGCCCAGTTGCTGTGCCTTTATCAGTTCGGGATTGTCAAGTCGGGCATGCATACCCAATATCACTGCATCCAGACCGGTATTGATGTTCTTTTCGTCCCAGCCTTCAGCAGCAGGCAGCAAGCCATATTTTGCCAGTCGTCCTTTGGAAGGTTCAAATATTTCATCATCCGACCCGCTGACTTCAATTCCTTTCTTATGCAGGGCTATCGCAAGATTATGCATCGCACTGCCGCCTATGGCTATAAAATGTACTTTCATGGTTGGTTATTAGTTATTAGTTATGAATTATGAATTATTAATTATTAATGTTATGTGTTTAAAACTTATTACTGTTATATGGGTGGTTGAGCGGCGGTTACTGAGCTTGTCGAAGTAAGTCGAAACCACATGCCAAATGTACGAATCCTCTTTTCAACTGCGCTTCGACTCCGCTCAGCGCCCGATGAATATATGTCTGTATACTAAATTTCCAAATCTCCAGATCAATTCTTAGTGTAACTTAGTGTTCTAATTGCCTTAGTGGTTTTATTCATTTTTACTTTATTTTTAGTTAGCGTGAGGCTCTCATTAGCACAACATGATAAATAGTTAGTCTTCAACTTGCTTTTATCATTCCGAGCGATAGCGAGGAATCTCATTAAAAATAAAATACAAATTAAATGAGATGCTTCTTTGGCAATAAGCAGTACACTATTAAATAAATCGCCAAATTGCAAAATCACTAAATCGCCAAATCACTCCTTAGTGTAAATTAGTGTTCTTAGTGCCTTAGTGGTTAATTTTTCATTGTTATGCCTTAACTCAAAAACAAAAATAAGAATTCTATTGTTATTCTTTCAAACTTTCATAGTTTTGTATTAACAATTATAAGTGAATAAATCAGTCTTTATTATATTGATAATTATTTATTTATAAAATTTAAAGAATAATATGAATTCATCAGATATAAGTAAGTTAAACCAGCAGTTTTCCAATGCTTCTGTAACAGAAGTACTGCAATATTTTATAACAACTTATAAAGACAGGATTGCCCTGGCCTCCAGTATGGGCGCCGAAGATCAGGTGCTTACAGCAATGATAGCCGGTATCGACAAATCTTGCAGAATCTTTACCCTTGACACCGGTCGTGTATTCCCTGAAACTTATAGTACCATTGAAAAAACAAGAATGCAGTATGGCATTGATATTGATATTTTCTTTCCGGATACTTTAGCTATTGAAAACATGGTAAATGAAAAAGGCATCAATCTTTTCTATGAAAGTATTGAAAACAGAAAGCTTTGTTGTCATGTCCGCAAGCTTGAACCACTAAAAAGAGCCTTTAAAGGACTTGAAGTATGGATCTGCGGTTTAAGAAAAGAGCAGTCCGTAACCCGTACTGCTATAAATATGATTGAATGGGATGAAGGCAATCAGCTGATAAAGATCAATCCCCTGATTAACTGGACAGAAGCGAAAGTCTGGGATTATATCCGCAGGAATGCAGTTCCTTACAATAAATTACACGATAATGGCTTCCCTAGTATAGGCTGTCAGCCCTGTACCCGCGCCGTAAAAGCAGGGGAGGACCTGAGGGCCGGCCGCTGGTGGTGGGAAAACCCGGAATCCAAGGAATGCGGACTCCACGTGAAAGAAAAGTTATGAATTATGAATTATCAGTGTTAATAACTTATAATTGTTGAAAGAGGTGGTTGAGCGGCGGTTACTGAGTTGTTCATTGAGCGTAGTCGAAATGACTTCGATATAAGTCGAAAGCATATACCAAAATTCGTCTAAAGGGTGATTGAGCGGAGTCGAAATCACATATCAAAATCCGTCTACAGGGTGATTGAGCGGAGTCGAAATCACATACCAAAATCTGTCTACAGGGTGATTGAGCGGAGTCGAAATCACATACCAAATGAACACAGATTAAAATTCAACAATGTACAACTGCGCTTCGACTTGTTTCGGCTTCGCTCAACAACCACCGCTCAGCGCCCGATGAACATTAGTCTTTATGCTAAATCTCCAAATCGCCAAATCAATTCTTAGTGTAACTTAGTGTTCTTAGTGCCTTAGTGGTAAATTTTTAATAATAATTTCTATTTTGTATTTTCTTTAATCCAGTTTTTTATTAGTTCCAGTGCAATCGGCGAAAACGTTTCTTCAATTTTAATATACTCTTCAGGTGAACCCGTTTCACAGGTCTGGAACAGATGATTCAATTTAGGCAATTTCTTTACTGTATAGTTTGAATTCCCTGCTTTCTTCAGGTATTTCTCAATGGCTGCGAGGTCTTCATCCGGTGGAACCTGTAAATCATTGGCACCGTTTAAAGCCAGAACAGCACAATGTGTTTTTGTTAAGTATTGCTTTGGATCAAACGCAAGAAATGTTCTGAACCAGGGAGTTAATACCTGTTGAATTATGATGTCTTTCTGTCCAGCAAATGCTAAACTTTCTTCATGATCAAGACCTTCTACATACTCATCCATTAATTTTCTGATTTTTGCCTTTGCTTTACTATCATCCTTTTCCTTTATAGCAATTTTATAAATCTTTTTGTTTAAATCATTGGCTTTATTAATTTTATCTTCTTTTTCACCACCTGCTCTGGCAATTAATACGCTTTGTTTCAATATGATTTCTTTACCAGTCAAACCGGGTCCGGCAAGCAGTACAATAAAACGGACAGATTTGTTTCCTGATACTATAATTGGTGCAATCATTCCACCTTCGCTGTGTCCCATTAATCCGATTCTGGTTGTATCGATATTATCGAGGGTTTTAAGATACATAAAAGCAGCTTCGGCGTCGCGGGCAAAATCATAGGTAGTTCCTTTGCTGAAATCCCCTTTTGATTTGGCAGTACCACGGTCATCATAACGTAAAACAGCAATTCCGTTCCTTGTCAGATAATCTGCTATCACTAAAAAAGGCTTGTGTCCGAGCAATTCTTCATCACGGTTTTGAGGTCCTGAACCACTAATCAGAACAACTGCCGGGAATTTACCACTTCCATCAGGAAAACTGATAGTACCGGCCAATTCAACATTATCTGTCGTATTATTGAAACTGATATCTTTAGTTTGATAGGGGTAAGGCTGCTTTGGAAGCTGTGGACGCTTTCTTTCAGAAATTACATCTGTTTTCTTAAGCGTCAACGGACATTTGAAAATACTCTGACGGAATTGTCCGCTGATGGTGGAATCTTTCATATTCAATATTCCGTTAATAGAAACACCCAGCGATTTTACACGAATATAAACAGAGTCTTCTTTTATTGTAACCCTGGAAACTTTAATATCCTTAGCTCCCTGATCAGGACTGTCCATAAAAGCAGTAACACTGTCTTTCTCAAAATTAATAATCCGGAATACAATGGCAAGTTTCCTCCCCTGAAATTCAATATTTCCCATCCAGTTTCCAATAACAAATTCCTGACTGCTCTGCGCTTTGGCAACTATTCCTAATGCCAGTATTATCAACAATGTAATACCCTTTTTCAAAACAAACTTCTTCATATTTTTTTTACTTAAATAACTTAATAACCCAATAACCCATTAACTTAATAACTAATAACCAATTCCTAATTCAATTCCAGTCCTCATTCGCAAAACTTCTCTCAATCCCATATTTGTAATGTACTTTCGGATAGCCGATAATCAATATCAGGCCTTCACGGCTCTTAAAACGTATATTGTATTTCTCCCTGAAGGCTTTTCCTTTTTTACCGTATTGTATCATAGGATGGAAGCTGCCAATCATGCAGCTCCCCAGACCGGATGCTTCTGCCGCCAGCATGGCATAGGTGGCAGCTATTAAAGGATCTGCAGGATCTGTAAAGGGCGAACCATAAAAATACAATGCAACAGGCGCATCATAGGTAAAGATGTTGATGTCTTTTTCCCCGTATTCAATAAATTTATTCACTAATGGTTTTACAAACGTCCTGAATAACTGATCGTTATTTTTGCCCCAGAACGGCCGCATTAAGCCTAAAAACCAGTTGGAAACAAGCCATTTATAATTATTCAGAAATTGGCAATAGTCCATACTGAATGCTTTAACTTTTTCTTTGGTATCAAATACCACGACATTTACATCAGAAGGAGGTATGCCCATAGGTGAGAATTCAGCTGCTGCCAGGATTTTATCAATGATTTCCTTGTCAACGGCCATATCTTTAAATTCACGTATGCTCCTTCTCCTTTTTAATAAGTTGAGCAGCTGATAATAATCGGACATTTCTGCTTTTGATCCTAATTCAAATAATTGCTCTGCAGAAGTAAAGCGGCCTTCGATACGTATTGCATGATTATTGCAGATACACATGCAATGTCCGCAGGCTATGCACCCAAAAACAGAATGTTCTGATATGCTGGCTTTTCCGTTTTTTAATTCAAGGCTGAAATCTTTGCAGACTTCAACACAATTGCCACATCCTTTGCACTTCTCTGTATCAATAATGATGCGGGCTGTTTCATTTGTTCTTGAGGTTGGAATTGACATAAAAATTACTATTTAATAGCAGGACAAAATTAAGCAATTTAAGCCTAAATGCTTAAAATCACATTAATTTATTGTAAATTTGCAGCGTATTAATTAAAGACTATTTTAAAGCTTTCCAAAAAATAAATAATGAGTAAAGATAATTTCATATATGGTATCCGTCCGGTAATTGAAGCCATTAAATCAGGCAAGGAAATTGATAAAGTTTTTATCCAGAATGGCTTACGAGGTGAAATTTATCTGGAATTACTGGATGAGATTAAACTGAATAATGTTCCTTTTCAGTATGTTCCCCTGGAAAAGCTGAATAAATTAACGATGAAAAACCATCAGGGAGTTGCCTGTTTTACTTCCATGGTTTCCTATACACAGGTCGAGAATCTCATTCCAATCATTTGGGAACAGGGCAAAACACCACTGCTGTTAATCCTCGACAGAATTACCGATGTCCGTAATTTTGGTGCCATTGCACGTACTGCCGAATGTGCCGGTGTTGATGCCATTATTATTCCTGCAAAAGGTGGTGCTCAGATCAATTCAGATGCTTTAAAAACTTCTGCAGGTGCTTTGAATTCCTTACCGGTTTGCCGCAGCGAAAATCTGAAACATACCATTGACTTCTTAAGGAAAAGTGGTCTGCAGATAATTGCTGCTTCCGAAAAAGGTGGTGATTATCATTACAAAGTCGACTATACCGCTCCAACAGCCATTATTATGGGTTCTGAAGAAGATGGTGTTTCTCCTGAATACTTAAGACTATGCGATAATATCGTTAAAATACCCATTATGGGCGAAATTGCTTCATTAAATGTATCTGTAGCCTGTGGTGTTATTATTTACGAAGCGCTAAAACAACGACTTACAGCAAAATAATAAATTGATTTGGCGATTTGGCGATTTAAAATGGCACACAATAACACTGATTTTACTGATTAACGCTGATAAGTTATTAGGTTATTAAGTTATTAAGTCCCCTAACTCTTAGTACTATTATCTCTATGTAGCCGGACTGTCCTCAAATCCTTTACGTCTCGTCCTGATTATAATTAGTCTGTATAATCTCAATAATCTATTATTAAAAAACTAATTTAAAATCGATTAGGCATCACATTTCCCTTAATCATTTTACTGTTTTATATCGCCAAATTGCAAAATCACCAAATCACAAAATCAATTTTCCACAATTTATCATTCTTACTTAAAATTTTCCCATTTTTGCCTTCCTGCTTGCAAAATAATTATAATTTCGCAGTATAATTTCAACATATTCTATACATGAAAAAAATACTGATTTTAGGAGCGGGTTTATCCTCATCCAGTCTGATAAAATACTTATTAGACCACTCAAACGAACACAATTGGAAAATTAAAGTAGGCGATGTTTCTTTAAGCGTAGCCAAAGAAAAAATTATGAATCATCCGAACGGGGAAGCATTCGAATTTGATATCTTCAATGAAATCCAGAAAGAAGAAGAAATTAAGAATGCTGATGCCGTAATTTCAATGTTACCGGCACGTTTTCACCCCCTGGTTGCAGCATGCTGTCTGAAAAACAAAAAACACATGCTCACAGCATCTTATGTTTCTGATGAAATGAAAGCTTTGAATGAAGAAGCTAAAATTGCCGGAATCGCCTTTTTAAATGAACTGGGTGTGGATCCGGGCATTGACCATATGTCAGCTATGAAAGTTGTAGATAAAATAAAAGCGGATGGAGGCAAAATGTTATCCTTTAAATCATCAACCGGTGGTTTGATTGCTCCTGAATACGATAACAATCCATGGAATTACAAATTTACCTGGAATCCGCGCAATGTGGTAGTGGCCGGTCAAGGCGTTTCTCAATACAAGCAAAATGGTGACATAAAATATCTACCTTATCATCAGCTGTTTGAAAGAATTGAAACTACAACGGTACCTGGTTTGGGCGAATTTGAAATTTATCCCAACCGCGATTCATTAAAATTCAGAGCAGCCTATAATTTACTGGATATTCCTACCATGTTCAGGGGAACCATGCGCCGTCCGGGTTATTGCAGGGCATGGAATGTTTTCGTACAGTTAGGTATGACAGACGATACTTATGTTGTCGAAAACTCTGAGAATCTCAGCTATCGCCAGTTTGTCAATTTGTTTCTCAATTACGATGAAAAACATAGTGTTGAAGAAAAAATAGCTGCAAAATTCAATATCAGTATGGACTCCGATATTATGTACCGCCTGAAGTGGCTTGGATTATTTGAGCATACTAAAATTGGTTTAAAAGATGCCACACCGGCTCAGATATTGCAGCAGATTTTAGTGGATAAATGGTTGCTGGGTAAGGATGATAAGGATTTAATTGTAATGCAGCATCAGTTTGAATATGAACAATCAGGCAAAAAACACCGCATTACATCCTCATTGGTAGTTATTGGTATTGATACCGTTCAGACAGCTATGGCAATTACAGTCGGCATTCCATTGGCCATTGCATGCAAACTGCTGTTAACCGGCAGTATTAATGTTACAGGTGTTCATACACCGGTAAAAAAAGAACTGTATGAACCAATACTTCATGAATTGGAATCCTATGGTATTAAGTTTAATGAAGAAGAAATAGAATTATAATAAAAACTCAATATGGGAAAATACAGTAAATGGATAGGAGGTACCTTAGGTTGGGCATTTGGCGGGCCTATCGGAGGTATACTCGGATTTGCTTTTGGCAGCATGCTCGATGGAATGACTATCACTTCTATTAATCAAACTACGCAATCAGGTGATTTTGTAGCAAGTTTGCTTGTACTTACTGCAGCTGTTATGAAAGCCGATAAAAAAGTTATGAAATCTGAATTGGATTATGTTAAGGATTTCTTTCTGAGGCAATTTGGCTTAAGTGTTACAGAACAATACATGCTTACTTTACGCGAAATCTTAAAAAGGGATGTAGCTGTGAGTGAAGTTTGCATGCAGATTAAACAAAACATGGATTATGCTGCACGTTTACAGCTGATACATTTTCTTTTTGGTGTTGCTGCTGCCGACGGACAAATCCATGCTGATGAGATTGCTGTTGTAGAAGAAATAGCACGATATCTGAATATTCAGTTCAATGATATTTCTTCTATAAAAGCAATGTTTGTAAAGGATACGGAAAGTTCATATAAAATTCTGGAAATTTCTTCCGATGCTACCGATGATGAAGTAAAGAAAGCCTATCGTAAAATGGCTGTAAAATATCATCCTGATAAAGTAAGCCATTTAGGTGAAGATATGCAGTTTGCAGCCAAGGAAAAATTCCAGCAATTGAGCGCTGCTTATGAACAAATTAAAAAACAAAGAGGTATTAATTAATAGTTTTAATAATGGCATTTAAAGTATTGATAATAGTAAGAGCACCCGACAGCAATCCTGAGAAAGATATTAGTTTTCTGAAGAATGATAATATAGAGGTAACAACTGTAGCATTCGATTTAAATGATACAGAAGGCATTATTGATACTTGTATCAGACATCAGGATGAAAATGGCTTACAGGCGCTTATTCTTTGTCCTGCAGTCAGTAATGAGCTGGTAGCCAAAATTACTGAAAAAATTGGAGATAAAACAGCTATCTTTGTCGGGCGGGGCGATTTTCAGTCTGTTCATCTTGCTTCGCAATATACATCAAAGGAATGGTTTAATACGTCAATTCCGAATTAAGAATTAGAAAAGGAAAACCTGACAGGTTATAAAAACCTGTCAGGTTTAAAATAAAGAATGGTTTAACAAAATAAAGAATTATTATGAAATCAAAAGTTTTTTTTAATGCAAGCTTCTGGGGAATTATCCTTATTGTCTTAGGATGTATGTATCTGGCTAAAGAATTTTTACCGATTCATATTCCAATTTTTACCATATTGATTTCCTGTATTTTAATTTATTTCGGCTTAAGATTAATCAGAGGAAATACGTTTAATAAAAATGGTGAAGACATCAATTTTTTTGCCAGCCATAACACAGGCTATAATGAAGAAACCAGTCAATACAGCACTGTTTTCGGGGAATCAAAACTCGATTTGAGTGATATACTGGTCAATGAAGATAAAACAATTGATATCTCTTGTGTTTTTGGCAGTTTTTTAATTAAAGTATCGGATAAACTGAATTATAAGATTGTTTCAAATACCGTTTTCGGGAAAACCGAAATGATTGAAAGAAGTACGGATGGATTTGGTTCTCAGGTATATGTACCGCTTCATTTTAATGCAGCACTTCCATGCCTTACAATTAAAACAAATGTTGTTTTTGGCGAAATTAAGTTCGTTTAAGTAAATTGTATTTAATTATTTACCTGATTTACTGACTTTTAAAAATCTGTTCAATCAATATTATCTTATTCAAAAGAATATATTAGTTTATATTTATGATTAAAAAGTGAAAAATTTCACTTTTTAATATGTAATTATACTTCCTCAATACTGAAATATGTCAAATTCAACTTAATCTTTGCATCTGTTATTCTACTAATTTTGTAAATTAATACTTAATTAATAAATATGATAGATACTGCAAAATTGAGTCCTTCATTACAACGACTGCTTGAAGGAATAGAAAATAATAATATTACTGACAGCAATAGGTTGGTTTCACTAATGAAAGCATTGAAATTAAATGCTGATGATTTTAATGCTTATACATTCTTTGATCATAGCATAACAGAAAGTTATGGCCGTAAAAAGATATATGAAGGTGAGAATTTTGTAATTTTTCTGATGTCATGGGCTGTTGGCGATTTTACAGCCATACATTCTCATGGTAATACTGATTGGGGTGGCGTTTATTTTTGTGATGATATCAACCATCGTTTATATCAGGTAGAAAATAATAATATTGAATTGAAAGACAGCAGTATAATTCCCGCCGGTACAATTGTTGCCGTTAACGGAAGCTTAGTGCATGCTATGGGTAATTTAAGCAATAAACCCTTAAAATCATTACATATTTATGGCTCAAATCAGAAAATCAGCAATGCGAATGATTTTTCCAGGGTTTATGAATTGGAAAAAAATCAGATCAGAACTACTGACGGCGCTGCTTATATCAATATTAATGAGAATAAATGTAAAGAAACAGAAGTAGGACTTTACACCACTAAAGATACCATTTTAGACTATTTTTCCATCATTTTGCCTTTTTATAAAAAGAACAAACTGAATGATATGGCTGATTATATTGAAGCTGTTATGAAAAATCCTGATTTGTATTTTTCATCCAATAAAATTAATTGTTTAGTTTAAATCTAGATTTACAATGCGAATATAACAATATATAAGCTTTAGCAATATATTTAATTTCCTGCTTTATATCGTATTACTTCTGCTTTTTCAATAGTTATCAATCCGCCGGATTTGCTTTGTTCAAACCATTGCTCAACTATCCTGGTAAATGCTCTGATTTTATCTTCCGTATCAACGATTTCGATTACCAGAGGTAAATCGGATGATATTTCAAATAGCTTGGCTGATTGTATTTTGCTGTTGGCTCCAAAGCCCATTATTCCTCTGGTAACTGTTGCACCGCTCAGCCCTTGCTTTTTAGCTTCAAATACTATGGCTTCATATAATGGTTGTTGTCCGTGCCTGTCAGACTCACCAATAAAAATTCTCAGCAATTTTGCATCAGGATTATTTTCCATGGTCAAATAAGTTTAATGAGTGAAATACCAATAAATGTAGCAACAATTCCAATAAAAACGCTTATGCCAACATAAGCTGAAGCATACCAGAACTGTCCATCGCGCAGCATATAAACTGTTTCGTTTGAGAATGCCGAGAAAGTGGTGAAGCCGCCTAAAACACCTGTAGCAAGAAATAGCCGCCATTCCTGAGGTAATATGGCTTTATCACTCAGTCCGAAAACCAGACCGATAACGAAACAACCTAAAATGTTTACGGTTAATGTACCGAATGGAAAAGTAGAGTAGACCTTGGTTTGTATCAATTGGGAAAGCAAATAACGCAGAACGCCTCCTATAAAACTACCGGTCCCGATTGCTAATAGTATTTTCATTAATTTTTGTTTATTGAAACGCCCTTAATTTATTCATAGTTTTAATGGAAATGATATTTACAATTAAGTAGGTCCAAAATTACAAAAATATTATTTACTTATTTCGGGAAAATATTCCTTAAAAGTATTATCGGTAAAAAACACCAGAATTTTTTCAACTGTTTTCTTATTTTGAATGTTTTTTTCAGTTTTTACTTCTTCAGTAATTTTTACATCCTGTTTTGCTTCAATTTTTTCAGGCTGAATTTCGTCTGTAATAGCTTGTTTTTCAGGAATATTTATAGTGTTATCCGGGATTTTTTCCTCGTTTAGATTTTCATATTTTATTTCTTCCGTAATAGTATTCACTTTTATCGGCTCTATTTCGACTTCATCATCAACATCAAAACTGAATAGGTCGGCTTGTGCATTTTGCTTTTTAATTTCTTTATCTGTTGTTTCCATTTTGTCATTCATTCCTTTATACATACTTCCTTTTCCAAAAAGAATCCAGTCACTGTTGATTTCAGGATATCGTTTTAATATTTTAGTTACAAATTCAAGGCTTGGATTATTCCTGCCGGATAGGATATGGGATATACCTGATCTTTGAACTCCGATTTCATCTGCAAATTGTGATGAACTTAAATTCTGAGTTTTTAATATGAGTAAGATACGATTAAGCATAGTTTACAATGTTAGGTTTATATATTAAATTGTATACAAAGATAAACAAAATATAAATAACAAATGTAATTTTATAAAATTTACAAATGTATATAATCTCTATATGTAATGAAATTAAAGTAAGTAATCATAATAAATAAACTAAGTATCTAATAATAAGTAAATAACTATATTATACTAGGTGAATTTAAATACATAGCAATTATCTCTGTTTATTTAAATATAAAGTTTATTTATATATATAATAAATACAGAATATCAGTATATTATATAATTAATTAATGTTAAATACTTGCGAATTTATATAATTACAATAATATATTGATGTTACATCTGTAATTTACATATGTAATCACAAATGTAAATTGTTTTACTAATTACAATTGTAATATTATGCTTATTGTATACAAATGTGGTATGTATTTTTGAAGAGGAGATGAATAATCCTTGTGATTAATACATGATACTGTTTATAGATATTAAATCCACTTTATATCTTATGGAGATTAGCATATTTACAGAAGATAAATGAATAGCTACAGTATATCTTATTTAAAACAATATAAAATACTGTTTAATTCCATCAAAAAGCGAGGAATAGCAAGTGCTTGAATAAGTATTGTCGGCAATATAAACGGATAAAGAAATAGAGGCTGTTTCAAAACTTCTCTGTGAACCTCTGTATTTTCTCAGTGTAACTCTGTGAAAATTATAAAATTTTATTACACAGAGGATTAAAGAGAAGACACAGAGTTACACAGAGGTTGATAAGATCAAAAATCTTAGTTTTGAGTCAGCCTCTTATAAAAAACGTATTAAAAAAGATGATATTATGCTTTTAGAGCCTTGGGTTTTGAAATTACAATAAACATATCCTGTTTTTCTTCATTAAAATCAACTTTAATGATATCATTTTCCTGTAATTTTGTTTTTATTATTTCCTCAGCAACAACATCTTCAACATAGCGTTGAATGGCACGTTTAAGCGGTCTTGCGCCAAACTGGGCATCCCAGCCTTTTTCTGCTATGAAATCCTTTGCCTTGGTTGTTAAAACAAGTTTATAACCCATCCTTTCAATTCTATCGTAAAGATGAGATAATTCAATATCAATAATTTTATGAATGGATTCCTTTTCTAATGGTTCAAATATAATAATATCGTCAATCCTGTTTAAAAATTCAGGAGCAAATGATTTCTTTAATGCATTTTCAATAACACCCTGTGCATAGGTTGCTTTTCCTGATATTTTAGCAGAAGTATTAAATCCGACGCCTTGTCCGAAGTCTTTTAACTGACGTGAACCAATATTGGAAGTCATGATGATGATGGAATTTTTAAAATCAACTTTTCTGCCAAGGCTATCCGTTAATACGCCATCATCCAGAACCTGTAAGAGCAGATGAAATACATCAGGATGCGCTTTTTCAATTTCATCCAGTAAAACAATGGAATAGGGGCGACGCCTTACTTTTTCGGTGAGCTGTCCGCCTTCTTCATAGCCTACATAACCCGGAGGAGCACCAATCAGGCGTGATACCGCAAATTTCTCCATGTATTCGCTCATGTCAATTCTTATCAATGCATTTTCTGTATCAAACAAGTATTTTGACAATACTTTGGCTAAATATGTTTTACCAACACCGGTAGGACCCAGAAAAATAAAGGTACCAATTGGTTTATTGGGATCTTTTAGTCCGGCACGGTTACGGCGTATGGCTTTTACCACTTTTTTAATCGCTTCGTCCTGGCCAATAACAGTTCCTTCCAGTTCGGTTTCCATTTTTATCAGTCTTTCGCCTTCGTTTTGGGCAATACGCTGAACCGGAACACCGGTCATCATGGCGACAACTTCTGCTACATTATCATCGGTAACTATTTCGCGGTGAAGCTGTGCATCTTCTTCCCATCTTATTTTAGCTGTTTCAAGCTTCTCAGTCAACTTTCTTTCTATATCCCTGTACTTGGCTGCTTCTTCGTATTTTTGACTTTTAATCGCTTTATTTTTCTGTTGTTTGCATTCTTCAATTTCATTTTCAATTTCAATGATATCGGTTGGAACATTGATATTGGTAATATGAACCCTGGATCCTGCTTCATCTAAAGCATCTATGGCTTTATCCGGTAAAAACCTGTCGCTCATATATCTGTTTGTAAGATAAACACAGGCTTTTATTGCTTCATCTGAATAGGTAACCAAATGATGATCTTCGTATTTAATCTTGATATTATTCAGTATTTCTATGGTTTCTTCGGGCGATGTGGCATCTACCAGTACTTTCTGGAATCTTCTTTCCAACGCTCCGTCTTTTTCAATATACTGACGGTATTCATCAAGGGTAGTAGCCCCGATACATTGTATTTCGCCTCGTGCCAGGGCAGGTTTGAACATATTGGAAGCATCCAGTGAACCTGATGCATTGCCGGCACCAACTATGGTATGAATTTCGTCAATAAAAAGGATAATATCCGGATTTTTCTCCAGTTCGTTTAATACAGCTTTCATTCTTTCTTCAAATTGGCCACGGTATTTGGTGCCTGCAACCAAAGAAGCTAAATCCAGCGTTACCAGACGCTTGTTAAATAAGGCCCTGGAAACTTTACGCTGTACTATCCTTAAAGCTAATCCTTCGGCTATAGCTGATTTACCAACACCGGGTTCACCAATTAATATAGGATTGTTCTTTTTTCTCCGGCTTAATATCTGTGCAATTCTTTCCAGTTCCTTGTTTCTTCCTACTATTGGGTCTAAGCGGTTTTCTTCAGCAGCTTTGGTTAAATCTCTGCCAAAATTATCAAGTACAGGAGTTTTTGATTTAATATCACCAGCCTTTTTTAATGAGCCTCCATAACCTCTGCTCTCGTCTTCATCTGAATATTCTGATGGACCATCAGGCAATTCATCCTTTGGACTTTGTTGAATATCGTCTTCTTTAATGTTCTGGGAGTATTTAATTTGCTCTCTGAAACTGGCATAAGTTACATTCATTTCGTTAAGCAATTTTGTAACTAAATTGTTTTCATCTTTAAGAATAGCAAGCATTAAATGTTCAGTTCCGATTAATTCGCTTTTAAGCACTTTAGCCTCTAAGTATGTTATTTTAAGAATTTTTTCAGCTTGTTTTACCAATGGCAGATTATCAGTATCCTTTACATTGGATTTTATTGATTCATTTACAACTGCCAGGTCTATTCTGCGCTTAAGATTAGCTATATTTACGTCAAGATAAGTGAGTATTTGTATTGCAATACCTTCACCATCCCTGATAATACCTAACATAAGATGCTCAATTCCAATATAATTATTCATTAATCGCATAGCTTCTTCTCTGCTAAACGCCAGTACATCTTTAACTCTCTGAGAAAATTTTGCTTCCATTTTATTCGGTAATTAATGTTAAACTAACAACAAAGCTAAGTAAAAGTTTAGATAAATGATATCTTATAGCTAGTTTGCTTAAACATTCAAAAATACTTTCTATTCAACAATAATAACAATAAAATACGCTTTATTTATCAACAGAAATTTGTTAGTAATAAGACAGAAAAAATATTTGTTTAATTCCTTAAAAATAAGTAATTTCGTAAAGTTTTAACTATTGTTATAAATAGTTATTTTTGAATTAATTAGAGATATGGAAATACAAGAAGGCGAAAAAATTATTAAAGTAAACATCGAGAATCAAATGAAATCATCCTACATTGATTATTCAATGTCGGTTATTGTTTCAAGAGCACTACCAGATGTAAGAGATGGATTAAAACCGGTACACAGAAGAATTTTATTTGCAATGTACGATTTAGGAATACTTTCCAATCGTCCGTACAAGAAATCTGCAAGAATTGTTGGGGAAGTATTAGGTAAGTATCACCCACACGGCGATACATCAGTATATGATGCCATGGTGCGTATGGCACAGGATTGGTCATTGCGTTATCCTATGATAGACGGACAGGGAAACTTCGGTTCAATTGACCAGGATCCTCCTGCAGCTATGCGTTATACCGAAGCAAGATTGCAAAAAATTGCGGAAGAATGCCTTAGTGATCTGGATAAAGATACTGTGGATTTTCAATTAAATTTTGATGATTCATTAAAAGAACCCTGTGTTTTACCTTCACGTATACCACAATTATTAATTAATGGTACTTCCGGTATTGCAGTTGGTATGGCTACCAATATGCCGCCTCATAATTTAACTGAAGTTATTGATGGTACCATTGCTTATATTGATAACAGGGAAATTACAATTCCTGAATTAATGAAATTTATTAAAGCACCTGATTTTCCAACAGGCGGTATTATATACGGCTATGAAGGCGTTAGGGATGCTTTTGAAACAGGCAGAGGCAGAATCGTAATCAGAGGTGAATCCACCATTGAAAATGAAGATGGCGGAAAAGAAAGAATTATTGTTACTTCTATTCCTTACCAGGTTAACAAAGCTGAAATGATTAAAAAAACAGCTGATCTGGTAAATGAAAAGAAAATAGAAGGTATTAGTGATATCCGTGACGAATCGGACAGAACCGGTATGCGTATTGTTTATGAAATCAAAAAAGATGCAGTAACCAATGTCGTATTAAATAAATTATACCAATATACAGCTTTACAGTCTTCTTTTAGTGTTAACAACATTGCACTGGTAAAAGGCAGGCCAATGATGCTTAACCTGAAAGACATTATTCGCCATTTTGTTGATCATCGCCACGAAGTAGTAATCAGAAGAACCAAATATGACTTGCTTGAAGCACAGAAAAGAGCCCATATATTAGAAGGTTTACTGATTGCTTTAGATCATATTGACGAAGTAATTGCTTTAATAAGAGCTTCTGCAACTGTTGATGATGCTCGTACAGGCTTAATGGAAAAATTCGGTTTATCTGAATTGCAGGCCAGGGCTATTGTTGATATGCGTTTACGCAGTCTTGTTGGTCTTGAACGTGATAAATTAAAGGAAGAGTACACTGAACTCATGAAAATGATTGAATATTATCAGTTATTGTTGTCAGATGAAGGCATGCGTATGGACGTCATTAAAAAAGAACTGATTGAAATTAAAGATAAATACGGTGATAAAGCTAAAACAGAAATTGAATATGCAGCTTCTGATTTTAAAATAGAAGATACTATTGCCGATGAAGATGTTGTAATTACAATTTCGCATTTAGGCTATATTAAAAGAACACCATTGAGCGAATACCGCCGTCAGAATAGGGGAGGGCGTGGTTCTAAAGGTTCTGATTCAAGGGATGAAGACTTTTTAGAACATTTATTTGTTGCTTCTATGCATAATTATATGTTGTTCTTTACCGAAAAAGGTAAATGCTTCTGGATGAGGGTATTTGAAATTCCAGAAGGTTCTAAGGTTTCTAAAGGCCGTGCAATACAAAACCTTATCAATATTGAAAGAGAAGATAAAGTAAGAGCGTATATCAATATTAAAAACCTAAAAGACGAAGAATATATAAATAATAACTTTATTATTCTTTGTACCAAAAATGGTATTATTAAAAAGACATCAGTTGATGCATATTCACGTCCACGCCAGAATGGTATCAATGCAATTACTATCAGGGAAGGCGATCAGTTACTTGAAGCAAAATTAACCAATGGCAGCAATGAAGTAATGCTGGCACTGAAATCAGGTAAAGCAATTCGTTTCAATGAAGCAAAAGTTCGTCCGATGGGCCGGAATGCTGCAGGTGTTAAAGGAATTACGCTTGGAAAAAATAAAGATGAAGTTATTGGTATGATATGCGTTACCAGTCCTGAAGATGACATCTTGGTAGTTTCTGAAAACGGATATGGAAAACGTTCAAAACTGGAAGATTACAGAGAAACCAACAGAGGAGGAAAAGGCGTAAAAACCATTAATATTACTGATAAAACAGGCAGTCTGATTGCAATAAAGAGTGTATTGGATAATGATGATTTAATGATTATTAATAAATCAGGATTAATTATCCGTTTAGCTATTGGTGAATTGAGGGTAATGGGACGTGCAACACAGGGTGTAAGGCTGATAAAACTCAGGGATGATGATGCAATAGCTGCTGTTACTAAAGTTGTTAACGAAGATGAAGATGAAGAAATCATAGATGGTGAAGAAATTATCGAAAACGGTGATGGTGAAACAACAGAAATTGAAGATGCTAACACCAGAAAAGTGAAGATTCATTCAGAACATGATATAATTGGTGATGATGTAGATGTTACAGACAATATTAATGAAATTAAGCCAACGGACGAAGAAGATACAGAATAATAAGTCTGGCATTAAATTTGTAAATCAATATATAATTATTAAAAATAAATTTTGATAATATTAATTAAAAACCATAAAAAGAATTAACGATGAAAAAGCTTATTTTATTAGTTGGTATGGTAGCATCAATTACCATGCTTTCTGCACAAAGTACTAAAGTTCAAAGTGCTTTCAGTTATTTAAGAAGCGGCAGATTAGATAAAGCAATTGAAAATATTGAGCCAGCCATTACAAACGAAAAAACGATGAATGATGCTAAAACCTGGAATTACAGAGGCAGAATTTATGTTCAGATATTTCCTGATACAAATTTTCGTAAATTGGCTCCTAATTCAATTCAGATAGCCTATGATTCTTATCAGAAATCTATTACTCTTGATAAAGATAAAGAATTTGAAGACAATAACAGAATAGGATTACTTGCTTGCGCAGACCAGTATTTTGAACTGGGTGTAATTCATTATACAGCCAAAGACTTTGCGAATGCCTTGGCTTCATTTGATAAAACTATCAGAATTAAAAGTACATATGGTGTAAATGATACACTGGCAACATTTAATGCTTTATTAAGTGCTGAAAAAGTTAAAGACAACAAAAAAACAAAGGAATACTGTATTTCTTTAATCAGAAGCAATTTCAATCAACCAACTATATATATATCATTATTAGATGTTTATAAAGATGAAAAAGATACTGTTAAAGCAATTAAAACAATTGAAAATGGCTTAAAAAAATATCCTAATAACTTTGATTTAAATATAGCTCAGGCCAATTTATATTTATACATAGGGGATGCCCAGAAATCTGAAAAAGCTCTGAATGCTGCAATTGCCAAGGATCCTAATAATTATATGTTATATTTTGCTATTGGAACTTCATATGAAAAAATGAATAACTTTGAAAAAGCCGAAGAAGCCTATAAAAAAGCTATTTCAATAAAACCTGATTATTTTGATGCCAATTACAATTTAGGAGCACTTTATGTAAATTCACATATTTCAATTATTACTAAAGCAAATGCATTATCATTAAATGATAAAAATTATGATGTGTTAAAAAAACAAGCAGATGCTGAACTTGTAAAAGCAATGCCTTATCTTGAAAAATCTGATGAATTACAACCTAATGACAGGGTTGTATTAAGTGCATTAAAAGATATTTATGTTCGTACCAATAATCTTGAAAAATTAAAAATAGTTAATCAAAAATTAAGTAACCTTAAATAAATTAGTTTGATTAAAATTTAGCATTAATAGAAGGGGTTAATTATAATCCCTTCTGTTTTACATTTTCTATTTAACATAATATTAATTATAAGACAAATTTATGAAACGATTTATATAGTAATATTGAGCATTTCAACTAAACTACTACTATATAATATAAATAAATGTATATTAATTATATTAACAAATCTAGGTTAAAAAATAATACTTATTAAAAACTTCTATTAATCAGGATTGATTAATTTTGTTGAAAATAAAAAGAATATGTTTCGGAAAATATTTGGCTTTTTTAAAAATAAATATATAATTACCATTTTGGCATTTGCAATCTGGATGATAGCAATTGATAAAAACAATATGATTGCACAGTACAAATTAAGAAAAGATTTGATTGATTTACGTGCAAAGAAAATATATTACACCAAAGAAATTGAAAAAGACAAAAAAGAAATATATGAGCTCAATACCAATATGAAAACGCTCGAAAAATTTGCCCGTGAAAAGTATTTACTTAAGCGTGATAATGAAGATATTTTCCTGATTGTCAAGGAATAATTCATCTTTTATTTTTGCTATTTCCCCCAGTTATCCTTATCCAGACTTCTGAATTGAATAGCTTCTGCCAGATGTTCGGTTCTGATTTCTGCACTATCATCCAAATCTGCTATGGTACGGGCCACTTTAAGTATCCTGTCATACGCTCTGGCTGATAATCCGAGTCTTTCCATTGCTGTCTTTAGTATAGCCATTCCAGCTTCTGTTATTGCACAATATTCCCTTAACATTTTGCTCGACATCTGTGCATTTGAAAAAACGCCCTTATGCTCAGCAAAGCGGCTTTCCTGGATTTTCCGGGCATTTACGACTCTTTCCCTTATCACCTCACTCCTTTCGGATAACTGCTTATCAGACAGTTCTTTAAAAGGAACAGGCACCACTTCAACATGAATATCAATTCTATCCAGTAATGGTCCTGAAATCTTATTTAAATATTTTTGTACTATTCCGGGACCACAGACACAATCGGTTTCAGGATGGTTGTAATAACCACAGGGACATGGATTCATGGCTGCTATCAGCATAAAACTGGCAGGATATTCCACTGTCATTCTTGCTCTGGAAATGGTTACCATTCTGTCTTCCATTGGTTGACGCAGGACTTCAAGCACTGCCCTTTTATATTCAGGTAATTCGTCCAGAAACAACACACCATTGTGTGATAATGAAATTTCGCCCGGCTGTGGATTGCCGCCCCCTCCTACCAAAGCTACATCGCTTATGGTATGGTGAGGCGATCTGAAGGGACGAACTGATATCAGCGCAGTGTTTTTGCTCATTTTACCGGCTACAGAATGAATCTTTGTAGTTTCCAGCGCTTCATATAAATTCAATGGAGGCAAAATGGAAGGCATACGTTTGGCTAACATAGTTTTACCTGAACCCGGAGGTCCGATTAATATCACATTATGTCCGCCGGCAGCAGCAATTTCCAAAGCCCTTTTTATATTTTCCTGGCCTTTTACATCCGAAAAATCGAATTCATATTCGTTCAAACTGTTATAGAATTCGTCTCTGGTATTGATTATTGTTTTTTCGAGTTCAACACCATCTTTAAAAAAAGCGATTACTTCTTTGATATTTTCAACACCATGCACATCTATTTTTGAAACGATAGCTGCTTCCCTGGCATTTTGCCTAGGTAATATAATACCTTTAAATCCTTGTTTGTGGGCTTCAATGGCTATTGGCAAACTACCTTTTATAGGCTGTAATCCTCCGTCTAACGACAATTCACCCATGATGATATATTTATCAACATTATCAGGATTAATTTGCTCAGAAGCAGCCAAAATGCCTATGGCAATAGTTAGGTCATACGCTGATCCTTCCTTGCGGATATCAGCAGGAGCCATATTAACGACAATTTTTTTTCCGGGAATGCGATAGCCTACGTTTTTCAGAGCTGCCTCTATGCGCTGATGGCTTTCTTTTACAGCGCTATCAGGTAATCCGACCATTGCAAAATTAATACCCTGATCAATATTAACTTCAACCGTTATGGTAATTGCATTTACACCAAAAATTGCACTACCAAAAGTTTTTACGAGCATGTTTAGTTTTTCTTAGGTTTGTATTTTGAGTCATTTAGTATTTTTTGAGCATCAATTTCATTCATTAAATCTTTAATTGTCATATTTTTATGGTTTTCCATATAAGATTTTACAATCTGCCAGCCAATCCATTCAGCTATTCTGGGAGGCGAATTTATAAATCCCTTTGTAGAAGGTGCTTCACTGATAAATGAACGTATTTTATAATAGTCATTTACATACAATAATTTATTCTGTATAAAGAATGCCCACATATTTCCTTCATTTTTTGTACACCAATCCATTTGAGCCGCTGTATATCCTATTTTTATGCCTGCTGCAACATCAGGTAACATTGCATCAGTAAAATAAAGTATTTTTCCCTGATAAATCATATTTTCGAGCAGGGTTTTACTGTTCAGATCGAGGGGAAACATTTTGGCAGCAATATTTTTCATACAATCGGTAGTAATATAATTACTATCTAAGCGCAATGTTACGTATAGCGGTATTTTTACAGAAGGATATAACTTATAATCTTTCCCTAAATACATATCCAAAGCAATTGCCATCACAGTATCCAGATAAATTATCCTGTTATCAAAATCAAGAAATGAAATATAACTGTAAACTTTAGGTGTTTGTTTTTCAGGAAAATAATATTTTAAATGTGTAAAAGCATCTGAAAGCTTTTTCTCTAATCCACTTACATCAGGATATACTTTAATGAGTTCATCATAAATTTCATGTAAATTGGGGTCTGAAATAAAATTGTACAATTGTAAAATTTTCAGGCTATCATCCAGATTCCCATCCAGAAAAATCTTATATTCTGATTTATACTTTAATAACTCATTCTTTAAGTTATTGGTATTAATATTCATCAGTACTTTTTCATAGCGATGGATTGTAATACTGACTTTCTTATCTTCAGGAATGTTAACAGCAAAATGATTTGAATTTTTGTTTTTGCAACTGATAATGGCAGTTCCTATCAGTACTGTTAAAATCAGAAAAGATATTTTTCTTATAAAATACATCTATATAACGGATTGATTTTCAATAATTAAATTATCTTATATTCTAAAAAAAATGTTAACTATAAGAACTTCATTCCTAATGATACATTCAGCAATTTTGTTTTAATATTCATATCAGGACTATCTGAAATATTATTCAATCCCCATTCATATCTTATATCGAGGGTAAATTTCAAAACATCAATGCCTGCTCCGACCTGAATACCCCATAATTTGTCCTTGTATGACGTTGTAACTGATGTTCCGCTATTTATGGCCTGTGCTACACCATTAATCTGATAGGCAACATCTTTGCTGGTAACAAATGAAATCACAGGACCAGCCATTACCCTGAAGTTAAATACGCTCAAATTTATTAATTTCATTCCTGCCAATACAGGAATATCAATTGTATTTAAAACGGTTTGCTGCGTTAATAACATATTATTAAATTGAGGAATCGTTGCACTCTGGAAACTACCTCCTTTTTTTGTAAAATATATTTCAGGTTGAATATAAAACACAGGTAAATTAATTCTGACAAATGCACCTGCTAAAAACCCGGTTTTTGCCTGATCCGTAATGTCAGAAACATTTTTAAATTCAGTTGGCATTTTAGTAGAATTAAACCCGATTTTCACACCGAGGTTAAGAGGTGATTGAGCATTTGTAGTAGTAATTACAACAAAAAAAGTTATTAAAATTAAAGCTATTTTTTTCATTTTAAACGTTTTATGATAATTAATTATTAAATGAAATATGTTTGAAAATATATTTATTGATGAAGTTTTATTTTGCGAATTTAGTTAATTTTGTTGAGCTATAATAAATCATTCTAAAAATTTTTTATATGAAAAAACCTCTTGTTTTAGTATTCTGTTTGATTTCCATATTATCTTTCAGCAAAATTCATGCCCAAATAAAAGATAAATCTTTTGTTCAATTAGGTGCTAAGATTTCACCTAATATAGCATGGTTGAATTCAAATTCTTCTGATATAACCAGTGATGGGACTTCTTTAAAATTTTCCTGGGGTTTTATTGCTGATTTTCGCTTTGCTGAAAAATATTTCTTTTCAACAGGTTTTAATATTAATTCAATAGGTGGTAGAATTATTTATCCTGATGCAGATACAGCTTTAATACCCGGTACAAAACACCGTAATATTAAAACAAAATATGTTGAGATTCCTGTTAGTGTAAAAATGAAAACCAGACAATTCGGATATTTAACTATATTCGGGCAGGTCGGTTTAGGATTGGGAATGAGGATTTCAGCCTATTCTGATGATGATTTTATCCCAAATAGCTCAAGTGTTGCCATTAGTAAAACTGATATAAAAATTCAGGACCAGATTAACTTTTTCCGGCTTTCAATGATATTGGCAGCAGGTGTTGAATATAACCTGGGTGGTTCTACATCATTAATTGGTGCTATTAGTTTCAACAATGGCTTTAATAATATTTTTAATACAGTTAAAACAACGCCTCAGATTGATGCTGATGCATCGTCTAATTCATTTGAGCTATCTATTGGCATATTATTTTAAAAGCCTCTCTTAAATCTAATTAATTTATAATGAAAATTGCACTTGCACAGCTTAATTATCATATAGGAAATTTTGAAAAGAATACTGCTTCTATCCTTAATTCCATTAAAAAAGCCAAAAACACAGCGTGTGATTTAATCGTTTTTGCCGAATTGGCTATTTGTGGATATCCTCCAAGAGATTTTCTTGAATTTACTGATTTTATTGAGCAATGCCATTTAAACCTGCAGCAAATTGCAGCTGAAGCTTTTGATATTGCTGTCATTGTTGGCCTGCCAACTCATAATCCTGATAAGAAAGGAAAAAATCTTTTTAATTCGGCAGCTTTTATCTGTAATGGTAAAATTCAATCCTTGCATCATAAGAGTTTGTTACCCAATTATGATGTTTTTGACGAATACCGCTATTTTGAACCCAGCAGAAATTCCAATATTATTGATTTTAAAGGATATAAAATTGCACTTACTATTTGCGAAGATCTCTGGAATATTGGCGAAGAACAGCTCTACCCCTACTCTCCCATGGACGATCTTATTGCGCAACATCCTGATATTATGATTAATATAGCTGCTTCACCCTTTAATTATGAGCAAGTTGATAAGCGTAAAGCAGTATTGATTAATAATGTATTGAAATATAAAATTCCCCTTTTATATGTAAATCATGTTGGTGCTCAGACTGAATTAATATTTGATGGTTCATCGCTGGCAATTAATTCAAATGCCAATATTATTTGTCAATTAAAATCTTTTGAGGAGGACTTTAGAATTTTTGATACTGATGTTTTAAACTCAAAGGATAATAGCATTTTTCAGGAAATTGAAATTTCAAAGATAGAATCAATTCATAATGCATTGGTTCTGGGTATAAAAGATTATTTTGCAAAACTTGGTTTTAAAAAAGCAATTCTGGGACTTTCGGGTGGTATTGATTCTGCCGTAACATTGGTTTTGGCTGCTAAAGCGCTTGGTCCTGAAAATGTTAAAGCTATTTTACTTCCATCCCAATTTTCATCTCAGCATTCTATTGATGATGCCCTTAAATTGGCCGAAAATTTAAAGGTTGCCTACGAGATAATCCCGATTGAAGAAGACTATAATAGCTTTGAGAATAGCCTTTCCCCCTATTTTAAAGGTTTGCCACATGATGTAACCGAAGAAAATCTTCAGGCAAGAATCAGAGCAGTAGTACTTATGGCTTTTTGCAATAAATTCGGCTATGTTTTGCTTAATACTTCGAATAAAAGCGAGGCTGCTGTTGGATATGGTACACTTTATGGCGATATGTGCGGCGGTTTATCTGTTTTGGGCGATTTATACAAGACTGAAGTTTATGAATTGGCTCATTTTATTAATAAAGACAAAGAATTAATTCCTCATAATTCAATCATTAAACCTCCTTCTGCCGAATTGCGGCCAAATCAGAAAGATATTGATTCCTTGCCTGATTATGAAATACTGGATAAGATACTTTATCAGTATATTGAAAAACGCAAAGGTCCTAAAGAACTGATAAATATGGGTTTTGATGAAGCTATTGTTAAAAAAACACTGAAATTAGTAAATACTAACGAATATAAGCGATACCAGACCCCTCCTATTCTTAGGATTTCGCCTAAAGCATTCGGTATGGGCAGACGTTTACCCATAGTTGGAAAATATCTTTCCTGATAAATTAAATTTAGAAATTAGATTTTAGAATTTAGAATTATTTCTTATTCTTAAAAGTGGCTTCAATATAAACAGGTAAATGATCTGATGGATATCTGCAATCCTTGGAATCGCTTAAGATTGCAAAATTTTTAACTTCAATTTTCCTGGTATCAACAAAGATAAAATCAATTCTTTCTGTAACCGGTTTTGTAAATTGAAATCCGTTAAAACTGCCTTCAGGTCCAAATACCAGATCTTTTGCTACATTTTTTGCATCGCTTAAATAGGTGATTATATGCTTATATGCATCAGTATTTGATTCAGAATTAAAGTCTCCCATGAGAAATACCGGATAATTAGATTTGTTTAAGGATTTAATTTTTTCAACAATTAATTTTGCACTGTTTGTTCTTGCCAATTCACCGATATGATCAAAATGGGTATTAAAAACCCAGAATTTTTGTTTGCTGTCCTTAGTTTCAAATAAAGCATAGGTACATATTCTGTTTAATGCAGCATCCCAGCCTTTTGAAATAATATCTGGCGTTTCTGATAACCAGAATGTTGATTGTTGAATAAGAATAAACTTTTTTGTGTTATAAAAAATTGCTGAATGTTCCCCCTTTTTTTTGCCGTCATCACGCCCTACTCCCACATAATTATAAACCTGAAGTGAACTGTCAATGTAATTTATCTGATTCTCCAATCCTTCCTGAATACCAAATATATCCGGTGCATAAAATTTTAATTGATTACAAAAGAAATCTTTTCTGTTGCTCCATGCATTTAATCCATCACCGGAATTGTCATATCTAATATTATAGGTTATTAATTTTATTGTTTGAGAATAAGAATAGTTGAAAACATTGAAAGAAATTACAATTAATGCAATCATTAAATATTTGTTCTTCATATAAATATTGATTAAATGAGATACAAAAGTAATTTATTTTCATTTTCAAACGAAGGAATTTAATTAAATTGGTGTCTAAGTTTAATTAATACTTCAAAATTTCAGATCTCATTTATAATTTTTACTTAATATTTTATAACAAATTTTAGAAATTTTATAATATAGCGTAGAGTAAAAACTGTTAATATTGCAAGTCTAAATCTAAAAAAACTATATTTGCAAAAGCAAATCAATGATTTGATAAAAAATTTATGCAGAAACTAAGAAGTTTATTTCCTCATTATATTCAGAGCTTGCTTAACAGCTATTCTCAGATATTTTTTTCAAAAAACATTGTTTTTGCATGTTTGCTGGTAATTGTAACATTTTTCGATCTTTATGCCGGTTTGAGCGGAATTATTGCCGTAACTGTATCAAATACTGCTGCATATTTAATTGGTTTTAACCGTCATAATATCATTTCCGGATATTATGGTTTTAACAGTTTGCTGGTAGCTTTAGGTTTGGGTGTATATTATGAACCCAATTTACAATTTTTCGCCATATTGTTTTTTGCAGCTCTACTTACACTTCTGATAACAGTGGTTTTAGAAGGTGTTATCGGTAAATATGGCTTACCTTTTCTTAGTGTTTCTTTTTTAATTGTGATATGGTTGGTAACACTTGCTGCCCGTGAATTCAAAACACTTACCATCAGCGAAAGAGGAATTTTTCAATTGAATGAAATGTATGCCATTGGAGGATTTACTTTGGTTCGTATCTACGAATGGTTTGATAATCTGAATCTGCCTGAATACGTTATTTTATATTTCCGCTCTTTGGGCGCAATATTTTTTCAATATCATTTATTTGCAGGTTTAATTGTTGCTGCAGGTTTGCTTTTTTATTCCCGCATTGGTTTTATGCTTTCGGTATTCGGTTTTGCCTGTGCTTATCTATTTTATAAGATAATCGGAGCTAATATCACTGAATTAAGTTATGGTTATATCGGCTTTAATTATATTCTTAGTGCAATTGCTATCGGTGGTTTTTTTATAGTTTCTTCAAAATATTCGTTTCTTTGGGTATTATTACTTGTACCAATTATTTCAATTCTATTGACAAGTACAAGTACAATCCTATCTATCTATCAGTTATCAGTATTTTCTTTACCATTTAATATAGTAGTACTCGTATTTCTGTATATACTGAAATTCAGGGAGAGATTTTATTTAAAACCGGAAATTGTAGCGGTACAACAGTTTTCTCCTGAAATCAACTTGTATACACAAAAAAACAATTTAGGCAGGTTCCGTAATTCATATATCATTCCTATTGCGTTGCCTTTCTGGGGCGAATGGAGAGTTACACAGGCTCATAATGGTAAAATAACACATAAAGCCGACTGGAAACATGCTTTTGATTTCGAAATTGCTGATGAGACCGGTATGATGTTTAATGGCACAGGATTAAGTTTATCTGATTATTTTTGTTATAATAAACCAATTATTGCACCTGCTAATGGCTGGATAGAGCAAATATACGATAATATTGACGATAATAATATTGGTGATGTAAATACCGAACAAAATTGGGGTAATACTGTTATTATGCGTCATACTGATTTGTTATTCAGTAAAATAAGTCACATTAAAAAAGAAAGTATAAAGGTTGAAGTTGGTGCTTATATAAAAAAAGGTGACGTAATTGCCAATTGTGGTAATTCAGGTCGTTCTCCCCAGCCACATATACATTTTCAATTACAGGCCACCCCATTTATTGGGTCAAAAACATTAGATTACCCTTTAGGACACTATATTTTACATAAAGATGAAAAGTTTCAGCTACAGTCCTATATGAAACCCCTGGAAGGTGATCGTATTTCAAATATTGAGAAAAACCAGTCATTATACAAAGCTTATCATTTTATACCCGGCCAGCGTATTAAATTTAAAGTAGTCAATGAAAAGAAACATATAAGTAAAGATTTTATATGGGAAATTCAGGTAGATGTGAACAATCAATCTTTGATTTATTGTGAAACTACTGAAGCAAGAGCATATTTTTATAATGATGGCAGCTTCCACTATTTTACGCATTACGAAGGCAGTAAAAATTCATTATTATACTATTTTTATCTGGCAAACTATAAAGTTATGAATGGTTTTTATAAAGATTTAGTTATCGAAGATATTTACCCTTTACATAAAACTGCCAATAAAATATTACTTATTGCACAGGATTTTATTGCACCCTTCTATATTTTCATGAAATCAAAATTTGAACTTACTTATATATCAAAGAAAGATGATTTTGTAAACAGTGATATCGAAATGGAATCTAAAACCACTATAAAAATCGGAAAACTAATTACCAAGGAATTAAAATTTGCTATTACTATTAAAGATAATATGATTGATACGCTGCATGTTCAACAGGGAGATAATAGTTTTCATGCAAATAGAATAATTCTGGAATAAATTTCTTAAAAAATATATGATTAAAAAAACGATATTAATAGCTATACTTTTTTCTATTTTATTAATTAATTATAATATTAAAGCTCAGGAGACTACAAAAAATATAGAGCAAATTACTTTAACTTTATATCTTCAAAAAGACTATAATAAATTAATTGAAGTTGGAGAACTAGCTATAAGCGAAGGTGTTGATTATTTTTATTTACGGTATCGTATTGGTGTTGCTTATTATTCCAATGCTGATTACAGGATGGCAGCTTACCACTTTGAAAAAGCATTTGAATTCAACACTGATGATCCTGCCAATCAGCAATATTTATATTACAGTTATCTTCTATCCGGAAGAACAACCGATGCCAATTATTTTACAACTAAAATGAATGATGTTGTAATTAACAATGTTCGTTATAAGAAAAAATATATTAACAGCATTTATGTTGAAAGTGGTGTTTCAAAAAGTAACAATATTGCAAGAACAACTGCTTTTGATATCAATGGACCAGCCAATATTTATGGTGAAACAGATTTAAACAGTGATATTTTTTACGGACATCTGGGCATGAAACATGATATTACACCAAGACTTAGTATATACCATGGCTTTAGTCATCTGAATATTGATAAAAGAAGAATCATCTGTATTTTTGATAAAGATACTACAATTAACTATAACGTTTCTCAGAACGAATATTATATCAATGCTGACTATCAATTAAAAAATGGGTTAAAAATAACTCCTGCATTTCATTATATTCATGTAAATACCGTCTCTTATATGTTAGAGCCTGATACTGTATTTTTTAATAATAGTAAGATATTAAATTCTGAAATAAATGTGTCAAATTATGTCGTATCTCTGGCTTTAACTAAAGAATTGATAAAAGCTTCTGTTGGGATTTTTGGGACATATTCGAATCTGAATAAGGGCACACAAATTGAGGGTGGATTATCCCTTACTTATTTTCCATTTGGAAATCTTGATTTATATTCAAATACAAATTTAACCTGTTTTTTCCAGAAGAAGTCTTCAACACAGGGTCAGGGAAGTATAAAAGAAACCCGGCTTATTTTTGATCAGATGATCGGGTTTAAAGTTTTTAGCAAATTGTGGACAGAAGCTTCTGTTACAATTGGTCAGATGGAAAACTATAATGAAAAAAATGCCTTTATTGTATATAATATTCCTGACGTATTAAAATTTAAGGCTGGTTTATCATTAATTTATTCTTTGTCAGAAAAAATTGAATTATCTTTGAGGTATCAACTTTTAAGTAAGGAAAGTACCTATTATACACAATTAGATTTAGCTACAATAAATTCATATACAGTAAATTATCAAAACAATACAATTATAGGAGGACTAAAATGGACACTTTAAAAAAAACAATGCTATTGGGCTTGATTGCCTTTTTTATGTTAAATTATACGTATGCTCAGAATTACAAAGATATTCAGGAAGCATTTTCACAAAGCTATCAATTTGAAAAAAAGGCTGAATATTCCAAGGCGATAGATGTACTGAAAAAAGTATATGAAGAAAAATCTTACGAATTAAATTTACGTTTAGGCTGGTTAACTTATTTATCAGGACTATTTACTGAATCAACAGCTTATTACCAGAAATCAATAGCGCTGATGCCATTGTCAATTGAAGCCAAATTAGGCTATGTTAATCCTGCAGCTGCTTTAGGAAACTGGGAACAGGTAAAAACGCAATACATTGAAATTCTCAAGATAGACCCTAAAAATTACACAGCTAATTACAGAATGGGTTTAATTTTTTATGGCAAAAAAAATTATATGGCAGCAGTTAAGCATTTTGAAATTTTAGCTGATCTCTATCCATTTGATTATGATGCTTTGATTATGTATGCCTGGTGTGATTATTTCCTGCAAAAAACAAGGGAAGCCAAAGTATTATTTAATAAAGCAATAATGAACCGTCCTGCTGATGCTTCTGCTTTGGAAGGCTTGAGTCTTATTAAGTAGTTATTAGCTATTAAGTTATTAAGTTAATAGGTTATTGAGTTATTAAAAAATTATAAGTACTTATTTATATCATAAAAAGAGCCCTGTAATTTCAGTAAATTCAGGGCTCTTTTAGGTTTAAACAGAGTTTACCATATCATCGTATTAACATATAAACATATTATTTCCCTACATTCAAACATTTGCTTAATTTTGTATAAATAAATTTACTTCATGATGCGTAAAGAATCTGATTTAATTGGAATTAAAGAAATTCCTGATGAAGCAATATATGGAATACATTCACTGAGAGCAAAAGAAAATTTTCCGGATACTTCCCGTTTTGAAATTGCATGGTATAAGGCTGTAGGCGAAGTTAAACTTGCTTATTACCAAACCTATATAAATTATTCAAAAGCTTTGTTACAAAAGTATACTGCCAAAGATCTTCCTTTTGCTTTAATTAATGATGATATTCTTGATGCGCTTTGCCAGGCTGCTGTGGAAATAGCTGAAGGCAGGCATTTTGATTCATTTATAGTACCGGCAATTCAAGGTGGTGCAGGTACCAGTATCAATATGAACATCAATGAAATTATTGCCAATCTTGCCCTGCAAAAGCTTAATCTTCCATTGGGAAGCTATAATGAAATAGATCCTATTGAACATGCCAATATCTACCAGTCTACCAATGATGTAATTCCTTCTGCTTTAAAACTTGCCTGCATACATTTGCTGAATGAGCTGGAAAATAATATCAATTTATTCCGTACTAAAGTTGAATCCATTGAAGCAGATTGCCGTAATGATTTGCGCATTGCTTACACCCAGATGCAGCAAGCTGTTCCTTCTTCATTCGGGAAGCTTTTCAGTACCTATAGTGAAGCTTTATCCCGTGACTGGTGGCGGGTTTCGAAATGCTTTGAAAGGATTAAAGTGCTTAATCTCGGTGGCAGTGCTGTGGGAACAGGTTTAGGTGTACCCCGCTTTTTTATCATGGAAGTGGTTAACCAGCTTCAGCAGATATCAAAAACTACTGTAAGCCGTTCGGAAAATCTGCCGGATGCTACCAATAATCTGGACTGCTTTGTTGAAGTTCATGCCATTTTAAAAGCCCATGCTGTTAATCTTGAGAAAATTGCATCGGATATCCGTTTGTTATCTTCTGATATTTCAGGAAATAAAGAATTTATTATTCCTCAGAAACAAGCCGGTAGCAGCATAATGCCCGGAAAAGTTAACCCTGTAATTATTGAATTTGTAATCAGTGCATCACAACAGGTTTATGCTAATGATATGCTGATAAGTTCACTTTCTGCAAGGGGTTGTCTCGATTTGAATGCTTATTTGCCATCGATTGGTAATGCAATGCTCGAAAGTATAAGATTGTTAATTGCCTGTGATCAAACTCTGCTAAATAATGTTTTTGAAGGTTTAATTATTAACAAAGCAACAGCGCTGGAAAGATTATATAAAAGTCCTGCCATTACTACAGCTTTAGCGGTTTATATAGGTTATAACAAAGCTTCTGAACTGGCTAAATTAATGAAAGCAGAAAATCTGGATATTTTTGAAGCCAATCATAGATTAGCCTTCGTTGACGAAAGTAAACTGCTTCAGATTTTAAAACCTGAAAATCTCTTAAAAACAGGATTTGGCATTGAAGATTTGCATAATTAGTCTTTTAATTTTCTGTAAGAAATTTATATCAAATCGCCCCTATATCTTTTATTTATTGCTTAACTTTGCCGTCGAATTTGTTATTTAAATGAATTTCGTTAATAATTATGAGCAAAGGTAAAGATGCAAAACCGCATATAGGTATTTTCGGCAGACGGAACAATGGTAAAAGTTCCTTAATTAATGCACTGGCCGGACAGGAAATTGCCATAGTATCTGAAATTGCAGGAACTACGACCGATCCTGTTAAGAAATCAATGGAAATAAGCGGTATTGGAGCTGTTATTTTGGTTGACACTGCCGGTATAGATGATGTAGGAGAATTAGGTCAAAAACGTATTGCCAAAACCCAGGAAGCATTAAAAACAGTAGATTTAGCCATTTTACTTATTACTGCCAATACTTATGGTATAGAAGAAGAAAAACTCATAGTTGATTTTAACGATTATGCTATCCCTTATTTCATTGTTCATAACAAATCAGATATTGAAGCATTAAATTCTGCATTAAAAACTAAAATTACTGCCAGAATCATTGATTTCAGTACGTTTAAACCTGATAATTTAAATGACATTATTACTGCCATTCAGGAGTTAATGCCCGAAACAGCTTATCTAAAGAAAACGCTTATAGGTGATTTAATTCAATATGGCGACAGTGTGCTTTTAATAACACCTATTGATATTGAAGCTCCGGAAGGCAGAATGATTTTACCCCAGGTTCAGGTATTAAGGGATATACTGGATAATGACGGCATAGCTATTGTTTGTAAGGAAAGAGAAGTTGATGCATATATTAAAATAATGCAGCCCAGGCCAAAACTGGTTATAACTGACAGTCAGGTTTTTTTGAAAGCGGATGCAGCGGTTCCAAAAGATATTCCACTGACAAGTTTTAGCATTATAATGGCCCGTCAGAAAGGAGATTTCGAAAACTGTATTAAAGGAACACCTCATATTGCAAGATTAAAAGATGGTGACCGCGTGCTTATACTTGAATCATGCACACATCATGTTAGCTGTGACGATATTGGAAGAATGAAAATACCCCGCTGGCTGACTAACTTTACGGGTAAAAAACTGGAATATGAAGTGGTTGCCGGTTTAAGTAAATTACCTCGTGATATTCATGAATATGCAATGGCTATTCAATGCGGAGGATGTGTACTTACTAAAAAACAAGTGATAAACAGATTAAAACCTGCTGTTGATGCTGGTATTCCTGTAAGTAATTATGGTATGGCCATAGCTTATGTACATGGGATATACGAAAGAGCAATTGCTCCTTTTGTAAATATTGAAAAGCATAAAACGGATTATCTGTAACATATCAAATAGAAATCACTTTAAAAACTTTATGAACTTTATAACTTTATAAACTCAATGAATATTAAAGAAGAATCATTCTGTGGAAGCAAAATTAATTTCCCAATAATTATTAATTTTAAGGTTATTTGTAACAGTACTTTCCCTGATGTTGTCAACCGTACTCATATCGGTATTGCAATTGAGGATTGCGGTTTAAGCTATGATGAAATCAGCGTGAGCGAAAGCAAAAAACAAAATTATTTAAGTTACACTGTACATTTAAATATCAAAGATGAAAAACAAATGCAAACTTTATATACCAGAATTAAAGAAATTCCGGGTTTTGTAATGGCAGTGTAATCAATTACGAATTAAAAATTACGAATTAGACATTCTGAATTCTGAATTCTAACTTCTAAATTAATATGACAAGAATAGAGGAAATATTACAAAAGGATAATTTTACCAAATCAGACTTAGTTGAATTACTGAAGGCTGATGGTAAAGAAAAGCTTAAAATATTCGAAAAAGCTGCTGCAATTAAAAAAGAATTTGTCGGCAATAAGGTTTATTTCCGTGGCTTAATTGAGTTTTCCAATATATGTGCAAAGAATTGTTTTTATTGTGGAATCCGCAGTGGAAACAAAAAGCTGAGCCGCTATTATGTTACTGAGGATGAAGTTCTGGAAGCTGTTAAATACGCTCATGACAATAAATATGCTTCGCTGGTAATACAGGCCGGTGAACGCAGCAATAAAAAATTCGTTGATCAGATAACCCGATTATTACATAAAATAAACGAAATCACCAACAATGAAATGGGCATTACCCTTTCTTTGGGAGAACAATCAGAAGCAACACTGATAAAATGGCGTGAAGCCGGAGCCAGACGTTATTTACTGCGTATTGAAGCCAGCAATCCTGAATTATACCGCAAGTTACATCCCAATAATAAGACGCATGATTATACAACCCGATTAAATGCCCTGCATTTATTGCGTAAGACAGGTTATCAGGTTGGCACCGGTGTAATGATAGGTTTGCCTTTTCAAACTATAGAAGATTTGGCTGATGATCTGCTGTTCTTTAAAGCATTTGATATTGATATGGCCGGCATGGGACCATATATTGAACATGAAGATACACCTTTATACCAGTACCGGCATTTGCTGATGTCAAAAAAAGAACGTTTTGACTTATCATTGAAAATGGTTGCTTTGCTGCGCATCATGATGAAAGACATTAATATTGCAGCCACTACAGCCATGCAAACTCTGGATAAACTGGGAAGGGAAAAAGCCATTAAAGTGGGAAGCAATATTATTATGCCGAATCTGACTCCGGTCAAATACCGTGATAGTTATTTGTTATATGAAGATAAACCCTGTATTGACGAAGAAGCCAGCGAATGCAAAAACTGTCTTGAAGCCCGGATTCATATATCAGGTGATGAAATTGGCTATGGTGAATATGGTGATAGTTTGCATTTTAAGAAAAGAAAATTGTAATAAAACCGGCTGTAATTTCGCTGATTTTTTTTCATAAAAAATATGTAGTTTTGCAGCCTTAATCATACAATACAATGAAATATATCTTTAAAATTATTGTGACTTCATTTGCTGTTGTTATAACAGCATATTTACTGAATGGAATTCATGTTCCTAATTTTACAACAGCTATTGTTATTTCAATAGTCCTGACATTGCTGAACATTTTCGTAAGACCATTACTCATCATGCTGACAATTCCTGCAACCATATTTAGTATGGGACTTTTTTTACTGGTAATCAATGCATTTATTATTTTACTTGCATCCGCTCTGGTTCCTGAATTTAAAGTGGACAGCTTTTGGTGGGCCCTGGCATTTAGCATTATACTCTCTATAGTAAGCTTTATTTTAGAAATTCCTGAAAAAATAAAATCAGGTAAAATTGTAGTAAAAAAACTCGACGATGAAAACCCTTTTAATAACTAAACAAACTGAAATAGAAGAAGTAATCAATCAATGCGATGTATGTTATATCGGCATGGTTGATCTGGAAGGTAAACCCTATACCCTGCCCTATAATTTTGCTTATGAAGAAAATGTAATCTATCTTCATTCTGCTCCGTTTGGAAAGAAAATTGATATTTTAAAAGCAAATCCGGAAGTATCTATTGTTTTTAGCACCGGACATGATTTGCATTTCCATGATATTGAAGTGGGATGCAGTTACAGCATGAAGTTTAAAAGCGTTATTGTTTATGGCCATGTTGAATTTACTGAGGATATAGACGAAAAAACAGTATGGATGAACAAAATCATGCAAAAATATACCCATCGTGATTTTACTTATTCTTTACCCGCAATAAAAAATGTAGCTTGTTTTAAAGTGGTAATTGATAAGATAACGGCCAGACAAAGAGGATACTAGGTTAGTTATAAATTATGAATTATAAGTTATAAGTAATAATTCGTTATTTATATCAGAATGCTTAAAATAAAAAGAGAGAACTTTTCTGTTCCCTCTTTTTTTAACATATTGCATCATTGTTATGCCTGAAATTTGTAAAACAGAATATTACAAATTAGCACAGTTCAGGTGTTAACCAGATTAACTTTAAGTACTTTAAATATTCTAAGTACTCCAAGTACTTTTTTTATTTACTCAGCAGTTGGCTCTTTTTTTGTGGTTTTCTTTGCCGGTTTAGCTTCAGCGGCTTTTTTCTCTACTTTTACTTCAACTACTTCGTCTTTTTGTTTTTTTGCTGGTTTTTCTTCTTTTACCTCTTTAACAGCATTTGCAGCAGCAATTACAGGATTTGATTTTTTATTCTTTGGGCGTTTTACACCTGAAGAACCTAATATTATCTTTCCTCTTTTGGTTTTTTTGTCGCCTTTTCCCATATAATTATTTATTTAAGTAATGAATATTATTAATAATTGGTAAAGTTATATAATTTAAAACTTAGAAGCACTACTAATAAAATATTTTTTTATTTATTTATATCCATCCCTTTTTTTGCAAAAAATCTTCTTTAACCTGCTCAGCCATCCTTATTACATTGGTAATCCAGTTGATTTTAATATCGAAAATTTCATCTTCTTTAAGCTGCCAGTTCATCCCTGACTGACGAATCTTTTCTGAAAGATAAAACACTGACATGGCTGCTGATACCGATATATTAAAACTTTCAGTAAAGCCATACATTGGAATCTTTACAAATGCATCTGCCTCCTGAATGGCAATATCAGATAAGCCTTCTTTTTCTGTACCAAAAACCATGGCAAACTTTTGACCAACAGATAAATCCTGTATCATTAAATCGTTTTTGTGTGGAGTAGTGGCTATAATTTTATAGCCTTTTTTCTTTAATGATTGTAAGGCTTCCCTGGTGTTGTGGCCATTGGTATTATAACGGAACAGATTCAGCCATTTGGCAGAGCCCAGTTCAACATCAGGATTAATTTCGTAAGGATAGCGGTTTTCTATAATATGAACATCCTGTATTCCGAAACAATCACAGGTTCGTAATACGGCACTGGCATTCTGCGATTGAAATATATCTTCAAGTACTACAGTAAGATGCCGTGTGCGGGAAAGCACAATTTCATCTATTTTCGATTTCTTATTATCTGAAACAAAAGCGGTAAGATATTCATAGAACTCTTTTTTCTGTGCTAAATTCAGTTCTTTCATAAATATTTTGTATTAATGAACAGCTATTTAAGCTCCATAAGGCTTTTTCTGTTGTTTAATGAATAGTATGAATTATAAAGCTATTTTCATTTACTTTATAAACTTTTAACTTTATAAATTTATAAACTATTTATTCAACTTCATCTTCATTTTTAAACTCAATTTGCTTGATAGCATTTTCAGTCAGACTTTTGGTGTTTTTAGCACCCAATTGACGCAGTTTCTCCACTTTCCCTACTAAGTTGCCACTTCCTGTATATAATTTCTTATTGGCTTCCTGATAGGTTTTCTGAACCGTATCCAGCTGATTGCCCAGTTTCTTTAAATCATCAACCAGACTTACAAATTTATCGTATAATTTACCGCCTTCATCAGCAATTTCCAGTGCATTTCTGGTTTGTTTTTCCCTTTTCCAGATGGATTCAATCGTTTTTAGCGTTGCCAGTAAAGTTGACGGACTCACAATAACCACCCTCCTGTCCCATGCAAAATTAAACAACTCAATATCCTGCTGTATGGCAATACTGAAAGAGGATTCAATAGGTAAAAACATCAGCACAAAATCAGGTGTATTAAAGGCATCGGATGAAGCATAACTCTTTTCACTCAGGCCTTTTACATGATTTTTTAAAGATTCAATATGCATCTTGCTGAATTTTTCCTTTTCCTCATTGGTTTCGGCATTCACAAATTGCTCATAAGCCAGTAATGAAACCTTGGAATCAATGATAATGTGCTTGTTATCCGGTAGTTTTATCACCACATCAGGACGTAAAATTTCATTATGATCGTTGCGGGCCGTAAACTGGGTTTCGTATTCTTCGCCTTTGATAAGACCGGAACGTTCCAGTATTCTTTCGAGTACCATTTCGCCCCAGTTGCCTTGTTTTTTACTATCACCTTTCAGGGCTTTGGTAAGATTATTGGCTTCTTCGCTGATTTTGCTGTTGAGTTCGTATAGTTTTTTAACTTCCTCACGCAGACTGGTATTGTCTCTTACGCCCTGTATATGGGTTTCGTTCACCTTTTGTTCGAAGGATTGTATTTTTTCTTTAAGCGGATTTAATATTTCAGAAATGTTCTTTTGATTGGTAGATGTAAATTCAACAGAGTTTTGTTTCAGTATCTTATGCGCAATGTTTTCAAATTCGGTGGTGAATTTCTTCTGTATTTCTTCCAGTTCGGCTTTCTGGGTATTCAGTTTTTCCTGAAGGTTACGGTATTCAGTTTCGGCTTTTGTGTTGCGCATACTTAAGGATTCAGATTTTTGTTGTTCTTCCGCAAGCTGCATTTTTAAATTTTCCTTTTCTTTTTCAATATAGGTAATGGTTTGCTGAATATTCTGCATCACAATATCTTTTTCGGCTTTGGCAATACCCAGCTGCTTTTCTGTTTCCTGCTGAGAAGCTATAATTTCTTTGTTTTCTTTCTGGAATTTAGCACGTAAGATGATGTATGCCAGATTAAAACCAACGATAAAGGCAATTATGATGAGTACGATATTCATATAGTATTTTTGCTACAAATTTAATGAAAATTATTATGTGAATTATGCAACATTTTGCATCATTTAATACTCTTTATTGAAATACCAAAAACTGATTTATAAACCAAGTCGAATTCTATTACTTTTTATATTACTTTTAATGTCAAAATATAAACATTCAAACATATGAAAAAAATATTAGTCATTTTACTGTTTTCTTTTTCAGGAATTACAGCACAAAGTCAGCAATATAATAAGTTTCCGACTGATACGGCTGTTTGGAATTGTTTATATTTCTGGAACGGTAACCCTAATCCTGCTGCCTGGCATTATACCAATTACAGCTATATCATGGATGGTGATACGATTATTAAGGCTAAACAATATAAGAAAATGTACTATAAAGATGAAGTACAGAATGCCCGGGTATATATCTGTGGATTGAGAGAAGATACGATGAAACATATCTATCTTTTTCCAAGGTATAATTATATAATTTCACCCTCTCATCCTTTATTTCCCAATGACAGCAGTGAACAGCTGTTATACAGTTTTAATAATCTCAAGGTTGGTGATTCAATAGCCATTAACCCCGGGAATAATTCAATTTCTGTTATTTCCATTGATTCTGTCTTGCTTGGTTCAAAATTCAGAAAAAGGTATCAAATTTATTATACAAAATTCGCTCAACAGGATTATTGGATTGAAGGAATTGGAAGTACAAAAGAATTATTTTTCCCTTATACCTATGAATTTGAATTTACGCTCAATACAATGTGCTATCATGATACCCTGAACTATTTAATCAATCCCCCTTCAGGCATAACCAGCTGTCAATATATAACCGGTATCAGTGAAAGGAAGACCGTTCAATTACAGATACAGCTATATCCTTCACCGGCACAGCAGGTCATAACGCTTGAATTAGCTGCAATCAGGCAAAATTCCATGATATACATTTATGATATACAAGGTAAAATGCTTTTAAAACAAGGCATAAAACAAACAAAAGAAGAAATTGACATCTCCTCCTTCAAATCAGGCCTGTATTTAATCAAATACAGCGATGATAATGAAAGTTCAATACTAAAATTTATAAAAGATTAAAATGTTTTAAAGTCTGATTTTCTGCTGGGTATAGATAAATCCGGCTTGTATAATAATCAAACGAATGTCAAAGAATATCAGGATTTAATAAAAATAAATAATTTTACAGAACGAAATTAAATGCAGAATAATAATCCTGATCAAAAATAACTAAAATAAAGAGACAGCCTGATGATAGATGTAAACGTAAAAAATTATAAGAGCCCCAAATTTCATGTAATTAAGTATCTGAACAGTATAAAAACTGAATTACAAAAAAGTATAGTAATTGATATTCCTGCAGGAAATGGCGTTACGTCAGAAATATTACTGGAATATGGTGCAAAAGTTGAAGCTTTTGATTTATTTCCTGAGTATTTTATGCTTAAAGATATCGAATGTAAACGTGCTGATATTGCTGACAAAATACCGTTGGCTGATAATTATGCCGATATGCTGATTTGTCAGGAAGGTATTGAACATTTTAGCGACCAGCTAAAGACATTTAAAGAGTTTAACAGGGTTTTAAAACCAAATGCGAAATTGTTAATCACAACACCCTCCTATTCAAATCTCGCATCTAAATTCAGCTATTTACTCTTTGAAAGTGAAACCTCAAAACAAATGCCGCCCAATGAAATGGATGATATCTGGATGTCGGATAAATCATTGACAACAGAAATTTATCATGGTCATATCTTTCTTATCGGATTGCAGAAATTAAGAATATTAGCTAAACTTTCAGGGTTTGGTATTAAAGAAATAAGATATATGAGGATAAGTAAAGCTTCTTTGTTCTTATTTCCGTTCTTTTATCCTTTAATTTATATCAGTTCGTATCTGCGATATTTCAGCAATTTAAAAAAGCATAAGGAAATACCCTTAACGTATAAAAAAGAAATCTATAAAGAACAGTTGAAAATAAATATTAAGCCCGGAAATTTATTAAATCACCATATTTTTATGGTATTTGAAAAACAAAAAGCTATAAAAGATGTAGATTTCCGACTTGACAGTATTGTTAAACCTTTTGAGAAAATTATGTAACACTAAATAACTTAATCAATGGAAACAAATGATTTAGCCAGAGAACAAATCTTTGAGATTGTTAACAACCAGATTAAAGATAATAATCCCCCTGAAACAAGAGTAACATATAAAAGACTAATTGATATGGGATACACTGATTTTGTTACGAAACAGCTTATTGGCCAATGTATAGCTGT
This sequence comes from Bacteroidota bacterium, assembly GCA_026391675.1. Taxonomy (GTDB): domain Bacteria; phylum Bacteroidota; class Bacteroidia; order Bacteroidales; family JACABE01; genus JACABE01. The sequence goes on along the minus strand of JAPLDQ010000021.1, from coordinate 137,291 downwards.
CGAATTATTTGAGGTAATGAAATTTGGAAAAAAATACAATGAAAAAAGATACATCAATAATTTGAAGAATCTTCCAAAAGAACCCTTTAATGATTAAGAATATCGAAATAAATTATACAAAAGCCCTGTATAAAGAGAAAGATAAGATATCTTATGAAGAAAAAAACAAACATAAAATTACCCCTCACAGACATTGAAAAACTTTGCCTGAAAAAGCATAAAGTCAGGATATCAGCTGTTCCCGACTATGCTGTTGACGAGCTGGAAGTATTACTGGACTCAACATATGAAAGAGCAAAAGAAATACTGGCTTTGGCTGAATTCCAGATGATACCTTCAGTAGGCATAAAGTTTGCCGAAGATCTTGTATTTATGGGCTTTTACGCAATTGATGATTTAAAAGACAAGGACGGTGCAAAACTCACCGAAGAATACGAACTAAAAAAGGGCTATTGGATAGACCCCTGCCTTGAAGACCAGTTCAGGCTGATAGTGCATTATGCCAATACCAAAGATGCTACTAAAGTCTGGTGGGACTTTACAGATGAAAGAAAAAACTACAGGCTTGAAAACGGCTATCCGGCATCCAGACCAAAGAAAGCATGGCACGAAACGCTGGATTATAAACGGAAAAATTTGTGATTTAGTGATTTTGCGATTTCGCGATTTTTAAAGAATGGAACACAGATGACGCTGATTTTTACTGATTAACGCAGATAAAGTAGTAAGTCCTTAACTCTAAGTACTCCAAGTACTTTAAATACTCTAAGTACTTATTTCTCTACGAAGCCGGACCGACATCAAATACTTTACGCTACGAATCAAGCGAAATTAATTACGAATTAAAAATTACGAATTACGAAAGCCAGACTTCTTCGAAGCAGCATCTTCAGACTTATGCATTTGTTAATCGTTAATCGAAAATAATATTGATTTTAGAACAACGATTTATGATTTTAATTTAAATGACACAAATCATAGATTATGCTCTCCCCTGACTTCCGACTTCTGACTTCTGACTTCTCACTTTCCAAATATTATATGTAAATTTGCCCACTTTATGAAAGATCTATTTAATCAACTGAAAGATTGCCACATCTGTCCCCGTGAATGCGATGCCAACCGCTATTCAAAAAAACTGGGCTACTGTAAGAGTGATGCTGATTATAACATCGCTGCCATTGTCCTGCATAAAGGCGAAGAACCCATGATAAGCGGCGAAAAAGGTATTTGTAATGTGTTTTTCAGTCGCTGCAATCTGCAGTGCATCTATTGCCAGAACCACCAGATCAGCTGTAATAAAGGAGATGTTGTCAGTCGTAAATACGAATTAAATGAAGTGGTGGAAGAAATCATCAGCATATTGGATGAGCATGGTATTAATTCCGTCGGTTTTGTATCTCCCTCCCACTACGTCCCTCATGTAATTGCCATTATTGATGCATTAAGGGCAAAAGACCGCCATCCGATAACAGTTTATAATACCAATGCTTACGACAGCCTTGAAAGCATTGAATTGCTGGAGAGCTATATATCAGTCTATTTACCCGATTTAAAATATAAGGATAAGGAACTGGCTAAGGATTTCTCTGATGCCAAAAACTACCCCAAAAAGGCATTGAAAGCCATCAGGGAAATGTACCGTCAGAAAGGAAGTACACTGATTAAAAATGATGACGGACTGATAGAATCCGGTTTAATCATCCGTCACCTGGTATTGCCGGGGCATATTGAAAACAGTCTGGAAGTTTTACGCTCAGTTGCCGACGAATTATCAGAGGATATCGCCTTATCCATAATGGCACAATACCATCCTGTGGATAAACTGAAGAAACATCCTGAATTAAACAGAAAACTTACTAAAGAAGAATACGAACTGGTTGTAAAAGAAGCCGAAAAATTAGGTTTCCATCGCGGTTGGATTCAGGAATTGGAAAGTGCAGCGCATTATCTTCCCGATTTTGAAGAAGTACATCCTTTTGAATGAGTCTGGTTTCAACCTTAAAAGTTGAGGATAAATTATAATTTGGTGATTTGGTGATTTCGCGATTTAGTGATTTATCAAAAATGGTACACATAAGTGATTGATTACTTTAACTCTAAGTACTCCAAGTACTCCAAGTACTTTAAGTACTATTTATTCTACGAAGGAGGACTGTCATTAAATCCGTTAAGAACAATTTTAAGATTATGATGTTTTTATGTGAACAAATCATTATTTACCGGCTAAACTATTTGGGCTAAAGCCCTTCAGCTAGTTGAATTCATTAGAGGCTGTCTCAAAAGTCTTTGTGAACCTCTAAATTTTCTCTGTGTAACTCTGTGTAAATTATTAAATATTTATTACACAGAGAATTAATGAGAAGTCACAGAGTTACACAGAGGTTGATATTCAAGTAAATTAAACTTTTGAGACAGCCTCTAATGAATATGCTGATTAACACGGGCTTTAGCCCAAATTTTATATAATTTTTATAATCAATAGAATATACAAATAATTAAAGATAAATGGAAAAACCACTGAACAGAAAAAGGTTGAATTATATCGCTATTGTTTTAATTGCATTATCCGGCGTATTCTTTGGATTAATATTCCTGGTCCCGTTTTTAACGCTTTCATTAAAAATGAAAGGCGTTTTAATATCAGTATTTTTTATAAGCTGTGAAATCTCCTGGTGGCTTGCAGTTGTTATTGTTGGCAAACAGTTGATTACAAAATACAAAAAGAAGTTAAATCCATATTACTGGTTTGTAAAGCAAAAGGATAAGGAAAACAACAATCAGGCATAAATACTGAAGATAGAATTATTCAGAAGAAAAAAGCGATTTGGCGATTTAGTGATTTTGCGATTTGGTGATTTATAAAAAAAATACATAACACAGATTTTATTGATAAACGTTGATAAAGTATTAATATCCTTTACTCTAATTACTTTAAGTACTATTTTCACTACGAAGCAGGACTGTCCTCAAATACTTTACGCTACAAATCAAGCTTTTTAAATAGCGGTGGCCTTGCGCAAGCAATACAGAAGATAGCGAAGTTCAAAAGAAACATAATTGCATTAAAGTTATTTTCGCTACGGCTTGTATTGCGCAGGGATTTAAAAAGCGTAGATTTGAAGTAAAGGATTTGCAGACTTGATCTTTTTTTACTTTTCCATTAAGTTTAGAACAGTTGACACTCTCAATCAGGTTAAGAAAACCTATTCTTAAATACGTTAAATGGATTTTTCAAATGATAATATCTATTTCCTTATAGATTGATTATCAGTTTAATTCATAGGTTTTTCTTAAGAGGGAAAAGTAAAAAATAATAAGAAAAGATTAATTATTTCCTTTTTTTGCTAAAGGTATTAAATTTATTTAGTGTTATCCTGTTATTCAATACCATTTTCTTCTCACCTTTTTTAATCCTTACAACGGCTTTATTGGGCTTAAAATGTAGTTCTTTTAACCTGGCAGTATAAAAGCTGACGACATCCGTAAAATGGATTTTAAATGATATATCATCTCCGCTGATCTTTAATTCGGTCATAGGATAATACATTTCCTTTAATCCTTTACTCAACTTATAATATATTGGTAAAAACCCTATACGCATAATTTTATCCCTGCTGATATAAAATAAATCATATAAAGGTAGTGTGTTATATTCAGTTGTCCAAATCATAAAATAATCATTGTATTTTTCCGATTTATAAACATATACCCCTGTATTGTGCTCAGTTATTTCAACACTGTCCTTCACAGTAAATTCATCTTGCTGATTGCAGGGATAACAGCATTTAAGATACATATAGTTAATTTTTTCATCACTATAATATTCTTCTCTTTTATTATGATCATCAATAAAAAAATTTAATCCTTTATCAACAACAATTATCTTATTCCCTGAACTGCTGTCAATTGTTGTTTCTAAAAGATTATAGCTTTCCTGTGCTTTAACAATATTAATACTGAAGAAAACAATCAATACAATAAATCTATATGGAATTTTAATATATTTTTTCATTATATATAACATTTTAGATAATAATGCATTTATTTGAATTCTTAATTATTTAAATTTTTGAATTTTTGAATAATTATTTATTTGAATTTAAAAATAACTACCTCACCCGCTGTTGTTTTCCTTTCAATCAAAGCTTTACCGGCAATCTTCAGGCGGAAGTTGCCACCTTTTTCGCTGACGACCTTTACATTACATACAACACCCTTCTTCATCACAGCACTAACCAGAAATGCGCCCTGGCATCTGAGATTCTCAAAGGAAATATTTTTCCAGTTGTCTGGAACAGCGGGAAATATTTCAATGCAACCGCTATGGCTTTGAATCAGCATTTCCATAATAGCAGCAGCAAATGCAAAATTACCTTCCAGCGTAAAAGGATCATACTCCTTTTTACACTGATTACCGTTTAAATGGAAACTATTGGGCGAACAATAGCAGCTGGCAAACTTATGCAGGGAATCAGCAGCTTTTTGCCCTTCTTTTGCCCTTGCATACAAACATCCCAGCCATGCAAAAGAATAACCGCACCATTCCGAAGAACCGATTCTTTCCAGATTACTCAATGAAGCAGCAATTAAATTTGCATCATTTTTCCCATTGGCCATATCAGTTGTTCCCAACGGATATATTGACATAAGATGCGAAAAATGCCGGTGCGATGCAGGTAAAGGATAATCAGGAGCCATTAGTAAACCTTCCTTCGCAGAAACTGCTAAATAGGAAAATTCAGCAACTAAATCTTTATAATGCAGGGCTTCTTCCTTAAAACCGAGTTTTTCAGCCATTTCAGCAGTTGCTGCCAGTTCCCATCTTACCAGCGATAAATCATAATTGGTCATTTCTTTAAACCATGCGTTTTTGCTGTTATTATTAATTTCAGGACTCGACGACAAAGGAAACTTTCTTTTTCCGTTTTCTTTAATGCTTAACTCTTCTATCATTAAAGCAACATCTTTCAAAAAAGGATAAGCACTGTCCTTTAAGAAATCATTGTTCATACTGTATTTCCAGTGCATATAATAATGATGAGCCAGCCATGCAGAAGTTGTCGGTGAAAGGGAATATTGTATCCATCCACCCATTTCTTCACCGTTCATGGTGCATACACCGGGAATTGCCAGTCCGTTGCATCCAAAATATCTTTTGGTAAATTGCTTGCAGCGGTCTTTTATCTGCCACATCCAGTCAATATAAGCCTGTTCTTCTGCCAGATGATTGCCTGTATAAGCAGGCCAGTAACTTAACTGTGTATTTAAATCATTATGAAAATCACCCTTCCATGGTGGTAAACTGCCATTATCAGCGGTCCAGATGGCTTGCAGTGAAATGGGAGGAGCACCCACCCTTGAAGCGGATCCGAACTTATACATTTCTAAATACCATTGTTTCTCCAGCACTTTATCAGGTAATATTAGCCCGGATTTAGACCAGTAGTTTTTCCACCATAGTTTATGTGATTCAAACTCAGTATTAAATCCTTTTTTCAGGGATAAACTGACATTTGCTTCTGCATCAGCTATCCTGCTTTTTCCATAATTGGATGAAATACTCCAGCAACCAACAATTCCGTTTCCTTCTCTTCTCCATTCAACTGCCACTTCATATTTAAATCCGTTCCAGCCCTCCTGTATATAAGTATATTTATTTTTAGTTTCGGTAATTAAGCCCTGAGGATATCCCAGCTGTTGTAATCCTGCCGGTTCAACACTGTTAAATGGCTTATTTTCCTTATTTCCATCAGCGTATTTCGGAGATTTTAAAATGGGTTTGAAATCCTGAGCAACATTAGCAAACTTAAACCATCCTGTATATGAATTGGCAGAAATAAAACATTCAAGGCTTATCCCCGATTCCCATTTTACTATGCAAAGAGCTTTATCAATATACAAATCAACATTTTTTATTTTCCCGAATCCTGCAATATCAAATTCCAGGGCAGCTCCTGGAATCTTTGTTGGTGCAGGATACTTTTCATAAGGAGCATCTCCAAGTGCCTGAACTTTTTCATATTGATTTTCATCATATTTTTCACATACCCATTTATAATTAAACTGCTGCAGTTCTTTTATAGGTCTTAAATCCCATAAATCGGCCCTGTCGAGCGAAAAACTAAGATTATTTCCTTTTTGCCATACCAGTTGTCCCAGCATTCCATTCCCCAAAGGAATGCCTTCGTCCCAGCGATTAGCCAAATGATTAAAATGCAAATCATGAGCTGTTTGCGAATAACTATTTTTAGCCAGTAAAAATGAGATAATTAAAAGTATTTTGAATTTTATCATATTATCATTCTTTATGCCTTACCAATAGCAAAACTATATATTTTTTTGACAATATGCACCGGAGAAATAAATATCGTCAGGAATAAATATTTTAATATTTTGAAATTGGATATTGTATCTTTGATTTATAAATTCAATCAAAATCTAATAACTGGATTTATGGATTCAAAACTCATTATCCCTGACGAACTCCGCTTTGCAGTTACACTAAAATGTAACGGAGCCTGCAGGCATTGTTACAATCTTTCAGGCAAAGATTTCGACAGGCTTTCAGCTGATGATTTTATAAGGATTATTAAAGAAGTTTATGAATTAAATCCAAATCTCGACCGCATGGTATTAACCGGTGGAGAACCTATGCTGGAGAAAGAAAAAGTACTGCAAATCACCCGTTTTGCCAGGTCGCTGGGTATTAAAGTGAGACTGGTTACCAGAGGATGGGAATTAAACACAGCAGTTTGCCATGAATTGAAAGAAGCTGGAGTTACCAAAATCCAAATCGGTCTCGATTCATCAGGAGAAATTAACTACACTGACGAAGAAAATCAAAACTGGGATACTTATCATTCCTGGTTAAGGGATGATAAAAGAGCCTGGAGCAAAACCATACATGCAATTAAAACTGCAGTTGATGCAGGGCTTGAGGTTTCAATACGTTATTCTTTATGCCGTTCTAATTTAAAAGATGTGGTTAAAACCTATCAGTTTGTTTCAGCCCTGGGTGTTTCTAAGTTTAAATTCAGGGTTTTGTTTCCTGACGGCCGTGCAAAACAGCGTATGATACATGAACTCATTAAAGGCGAAGAAATGGCAAATGCTCAATACGACTTAATACAGGCTTCAAAAGCTAATAAAACAATGGTTGAAATCACACAGCCCTGTATGTATTCGTTACCCCACCGTGCTGATTTAACTAATAATGGTCATGAATATAATGTATTCAAGGAAGAATGTTCCTGTGGTGAAGTTGTGGCTTATATCGATGCCAAAGGCGATGTTAAATATTGTCTTTTCGATGAAAACCCATTGGGAAATGTTTTTAAAGATTCTTTTCTCAACGTCTGGAATTCCATTCAGGCGATGGAAGCCAGACAGCTGCGCTGTCCTTTGGATAAGTCTGGTAGCAATTGTTCTTCTTTTAATATTTTATACGCTCAGTTCAATGATTATACCAATTTTATGAATGACTATATTAAAGGAACAAAAGAAAAAAAAATCAATATTATAAACACTTGATAATTATTGTCCTTAGCTTTAGTATATATGATTTTTTATCACATTTTATTATAGCTGCCAATAATTATTAACAAATAATTAATATTTTCTTTAATTTTGTAACAACTTAAAAAACGAATGCTATGTCAAAAGAAAAATCAGCTAAAAAAGAAGCAAAAAAAACTCCGGAAAAGAGTTTAAAGGAAAAAAGACTGGAAAAGAAAGAAAAAAAAGCAACTAAAAGGCAGGATTAATATTGGTAGTATCACCTTTAAATCTGAATTAAACCAGCATCAGCAGGCTGAACATAAGGGTAAACCCCAGCAACCAGCCGCTATATACTTCGCTTGTGCGGTGGGCATGTAATGTTAAACGCGAAAAAGCCACCAAACCGCTTAATATTATACTTATTACTATTAATAAGAGCAGTTCTATTCCAAAGCGATAGGAAACAGCCGTTAATATAGCTGTTAGTGCTCCCATAGCCATTGTATGTACACTGATTTTAAATCTGAAATTAATAATTAAAGCCATAATTACCATCATAGTGGCAGCAAGCATAATAAAATAATAAATGGCCGGGATTCCGGCATTTCTCATCATATAAAAAGCCCCAAAGTAAAAAATAATACTAAACAGGAATGGAAGTGTCCTTTCTTCCCTTTTTTCAAGTTGCAGCGAACTTATTTTCCCTAATTTTAAAAGGAAAAACGTCATAACGGCAGGGAAAATAAAAGTAGCAATAAAAATAAACAGCATTATAATGAGTTTGCCCTGTGATGTAAAAACAGAAGCAAAATACGTCTTAACATTAAAAAGTATGCCAAAAGTATAAACAGGCATTAATAAAGGATGAAAAATATAAGAGATTATACGGGCAATTTTCTGTTCCATTTATGAGATTTCCTTTCTGAGTCGTGCAACACGTATATCCAGACCTTCGCGGTATTTAGCCACGGTACGGCGTGCAATTCTAAAGCCCTTTTTATTTAAGATTTCTGTAAGTTCATCATCATTCAGCGGATTACTTTTATCCTCGTTGTCAATACATTCTTTTAAAATGCTTTTGATTTCTGTAGTGGATATCCCCTCTCCTGCATCGTTGGTCATGGATTTGGAGAAAAAATCCCTTAATATGAATGTACCAAAGTGGGTTTCGGCATATTTGCTGTTGGCAACCCTTGAAATAGTAGAAATATCAAGTCCGACCAGATCAGAAACATCTTTAAGTTTCATGGGCCTGAGTTTGGAAACATCGCCTTCCATAAAATATTCCTTCTGGTATTGCATGATGGCATTCATGGTCACATAAAGTGTATTTTGCCGTTGTTTTATAGCATCAATAAACCAGCGTGCAGAATCAATCTTTTGTTTGATAAACATTACAGCATCCTTCTGATGTTCAGTTTTTTGTTTACTGGATGCATAACCCTGCAGCATATCGGCATAAGTCTGGCTTACCCTTAATTCAGGTGTATTCCTGTTGTTCAGTGAGAGTTCCAGTACACCGTTATTGTTATTGATAATAAAATCAGGTACAACATACTGATTGAGCTTGGATGAAGTACTGGCTGAACCACCCGGTTTGGGATTTAATTTGAGTATTTCGGCAATAGCCTGTTTTAATTCATCTTCAGTAATGTCAAGCTTTTCGATTATTTTATCATAATGCTTTTTCGAAAAACGTTCAAACTGAGTTTCAAGAATTTTATGAGCTAATTTTACACTGCTTGTTTGTTCTTCAATTCTTTCCAGCTGAAGTAACAAACATTCCTGTAAACTTCTTGCACCAATACCGGCAGGATCCAGTTCCTGAATAATCCCCAGCACTTCTAAAATTTCTTCAGCCGTAGTTTCAATATTCTGAGAAAAAGCAAAATCATCCACCATGGAATTGATATCCCGCATCAGATAACCTGAATCGTCGAGATTGCCGATAATGGTTAATCCAATATTATAATGCCTTTCATCCAGTCCAAGCATCATCAACTGATCCGTTATGGATTCCTGAAAACTGATATCGGATGCATAGGGAATTTCCTTGCGCTCATCATCAGCAGATTTATTATTAGCCTTGAGTTTATAGGAATCCACATCGTCCTCATCAATATAATCATTAAAATCAAAATCAGTGGTATCACGTGAATTATCATCAGTATAATCCTCCTCATACGTTTCATCATCAGCATCGTTTAAACTGCTGTCAGCCATATCTTCCAAGGCCGGATTTTCTTCCAGTTCCTGTTTAATACGCTGGTCAAGGGCAACAGTAGGTACCTGCAAAAGCTTCATCAGCAAAATCTGCTGTGGAGAAAGTTTTTGTAATAGTTTTTGCTGTAACCGCTGACTAAGCATCTTTTATAGTTATGAATTATGAGTTAATCTGTTTTGAAATAATAATTTAATTCTACCTTCTGAATTCTGACTTCTACCTTTATGTTTAAAATTCAGCGTTCATGGGTGTTCTCGGGAAAGGAATAACATCCCTGATGTTGGCCATTCCTGTAACAAACAATATCAGTCTTTCAAATCCAAGTCCAAATCCGCTGTGAGGAGCTGTTCCGAAACGGCGGGTATCCAGATACCACCATACATCTTTTTCAGGTATGCCCATTTCATGGATACGATTCAATAACTTATCATAATTTTCTTCACGCTGCGAACCGCCAATAATTTCACCAATCTTTGGAAACAAAACATCCATAGCACGTACGGTTTTGCCGTCGTCGTTCTGTTTCATGTAAAATGCCTTGATATCCTTAGGATAATCGGTTAAAATAACCGGTTTCTGAAAATGTTTTTCAACAAGATAACGTTCATGTTCTGACTGTAAATCAACGCCCCAGGATACCGGGAATTCAAAGCTTTGACCTGATTTCATTAAGATATCAATGGCTTCGGTATAGGCCAGTCTCATAAAATCATTATTCACAACAAAGTTTAATCTTTCTAATAGTTCTTTATCATACATATCATTTAAAAACTGAAGATCGTCCATGCAGTTTTCCAATGCATATTTTATCAGGTATTTGATAAAATCCTCAGCCAGATCCATATTTTCCTTGATTTCATTAAAGGCTACTTCCGGTTCATTCATCCAGAATTCGGCTAAATGTCGCGGTGTATTTGAGTTTTCGGCTCTGAAAGTAGGTCCGAAAGTATAAACCTTTGTCAATGACATGGCAGCCAGTTCTGCTTCCAGCTGGCCTGAAACGGTTAAGTTGGTTTCTTTACCAAAGAAATCTTCAGCATAATTAACTTTTCCGTCTTCTGTTAAAGGTGGATTCTTGGCATCCATGGTAGTTACACGAAACATAGCCCCTGCCCCTTCAGCATCAGAACCTGTAATGATAGGAGTATGTATATAAAAGAAGCCGTTATCATTGTAATATTTATGAATACCATAAGCCATAGCATGACGCACACGCAATACAGCACCAAAAGTATTGGTACGCGGACGTAAATGAGCAATTTCCCTTAGGAATTCCAGTGAATGTCCTTTCTTTTGCAAGGGATAGCTTTCAGCATCAGCAGTACCATAAACATGGATTTCAGTAGCCTGAATTTCAACATGCTGCCCCTGCCCCATGGATTCTACCAGTTTACCGTTTACAGAAATACAACTGCCGGTAGTGATAAGTTTCATTACTTCTTCATCGAAATTAGCCAGATCAACAACGATTTGTATGCTATGGATGATAGATCCATCGTTTAATGCAATGAAGGCAACATTTTTATTCCCGCGTTTTGTTCTAACCCAGCCTTTTACGTTTACAATATGGTCTAAATCTTCTTTTTTCGCAGATTTTAATAAGTCTTTAATTATACTTCTGTTTAGTATTTCCATCTTCTTTTTAAAATAATTTATAATTGTATGCTTATGTAAAAATTTATAACTTATTGAAATTATATTAATTAGAATTAATTAACAATAAAATTAATTATAAAATTTTCAAGGTTGTAAAATTATTAAAAATCTGTAAATAAACTTTAATTAATTTTGCCAAAAGAAGAAATGAGTAAAAATACAGACATATATCCGCTAAACCAATGGATATCATTGGGTGATCAACCGCTTGTTATTGCAGGACCCTGCAGTGCTGAAAGCAGGGAACAGCTTTTACAAACAGCAATAGAACTGGCTAAAATACCTTTGGTTAAGATTTTCAGAGCAGGAATCTGGAAACCACGTACCCGGCCGGATGGCTTTGAAGGCATGGGTATACCTGCCCTTGCCATGATGAAAGAGGTAAAGGAAACTACCGGATTACTAACAGCAGTTGAAGTTGCTACAGCCAGACATATTGAAGACTGTCTTGAATACGGAATTGATGTAATCTGGATAGGTGCACGTACGGTGGGCAATCCCTTTTCTGTTCAGGAATTGGCTGAAGCCCTTAAAGGTGTGGATATTCCCGTTTTAATTAAAAACCCTTTAAACCCCGATTTAAAACTCTGGCTGGGAGCAATAGAAAGAATCAATAATGCAGGCATAAAGAAAATAGCTGCTGTACACAGGGGATTTTACACTTATAATTCCAAACCCTATCGTAATGCTCCATTGTGGGAATTACCGATAGAACTTAAACGCATTCTGCCTGATTTGCCTATTATTTCTGACCCCAGTCATATTGCAGGTAACAGAACCCTTTTACGTGCTGTTGCACAGAAAGCACTGGATCTAGAAGTTCAGGGATTAATGGTAGAAGTCCACAATAACCCTGATGCAGCACTTACTGATGCGCAGCAGCAATTAACACCTGCAGCATTTAATGATTTTCTTTCTTCCTTGATTTTCAGGAACCAAACCGGAAATAAGGAATTTGAAAATAAGCTGCTAACGCTACGTTCCATGATAGATGATGCAGATGATGAGTTGATACAAGTCCTTGCCAAACGCATGAATCTGGTAACCCAGATTGGTGAATACAAAAAGCAGAACAATATTACGATTCTTCAGATTAAACGATGGAACGAAATTATATGTATGCGAGTAAAAAAGGCAAAGGAATTAGGCTTAAGTGCTGCTTTTATTCAAAAATTACTCGAAATATTACATGATGAATCCATTCAGATTCAGACTGATATTCTGGATAAAAAGGATAAAAAATAAAAGTTTGTGCTTTTTGCTGATTTGCTTAATTAAGAATGAAGAAAAACTATCTCTTTAAAGCTACATTTGATAACTTCTTCTTCTTTTGTTCTTAAAATAAGTTCACCAAATTCAGAAACATCCATTATCATGGCTTCAATTTCCCTGTTATTGTAGTAATACTTTTTGTAAATTTTAAAGTACAATAAATCATTCAGGTAATCATCATTAATTGACTCAATATCATTATTATAAAAATTAATAATTCTGTCCTGTATTTTATATAAAACCTGAAATAGAACATGCTGTAAATCAGATTCCATTCCTGTAATTAATGCTAATGAAGTTGGATTTGGAATCTTATCACTAAATTTCAACTGATTTATGTTCAATCCGATTCCTACAATTGCAGTTTCCAGCGTATTTCCCAGTATTTCATTTTCTATTAATATTCCTGCTATTTTTTTTTCGCCGGCATAAATATCGTTTGGCCATTTTATTTTAACTGCTAAAGTATTGATTTTCGTTTTCAAGTAATCAGTAATACCCAGTGAAATAGCTTTATTCAGCAAAAATTGTTCTGAAGGATTTATCAGCACCGGATGAAGAATAAAACTGAAAGTCAGATTTTTATCTGCTTCACTTTCCCAGCTGTTCCCCTTTTGTCCTTTGCCGGCTGTTTGAGAATTTGCCCAGATTACTGTACCTTCAGCAGGATTATTGGATTTAACTAATCCGGAAGCATAATCATTGGTTGAAGTTATACTTTTTAGCCGGATAATATGGTTTTCTGAGAAAAGACTAATGAACATAAATACACTTTGTTTTGTTGGTAAAAATAATAAAATTATCCTTTAAAATTAGTAGATAGTATTATTAAAAAGCGTAATTTTGCAGATTGTAACCAAAAATTAATGGCAAAAAAGAAAATTAACTCAACTTCGGCAATGCTTGCCGAAATTATTGTAAAAGGAATTCAGGAAAAAAAAGGGAAAGATATTACTGTAATGAACTTAAGCAAGTTGCACAATAGTATGTCTGATTATTTTATAATTTGTAATGGGACTTCACGTCCTCAAACTGAAGCTATTGCCGATTCTGTTCAGGAAGAGGTTAAAAAAATAACAGGGTCTTATCCCCGTTTCAAAGAAGGTTTTATTAATTCGGAATGGATATTACTCGATTATTTTGATGTAGTCGTTCATATTTTTCAGAAAGAATCACGCGAGTTTTATCAGCTGGAAAAACTCTGGGCCGATGCAGATATAAATATAATCGAAAACCTTGACTAATCAATATTTGAAATAAGATATAAATGGAACAAAATAATAATAAACAGGAAAATAATCCGGGTTCTGATAAAAAAGGTATGTTCAACATGCCGAAAAAGCCTAAATTCAGTTTTTATTGGATTTATGGGATTGTTCTCGTAATATTCATTGCCTTACAATTCACAAATACCGGTTCATTCAAGGAAGAAGACAAATTAATTTCATGGAATGTCCTTAAAAAAATATATGCAAAAAAAGACATTGAAAAAATTGTAATTGTAAACAAGGAATCTGCTGAAATTTATATAAAAACTGAAAGTGTTGCTAAAGATACTTCTTACAAAAAAATTAAACCTGAAGGTTTTAGCAGTGCATTTAAAGGTAAGACCTTTTATATTTATAAATTCATTACATTGGATGGTTTTCAAAAAGATATTGAGAGTCTGAAGACCAAAATGATTGCCAGTGATACGATTGGTAAAACCGATGCTGAAAAGCAAATTATTACTAATACAGACCCATTTCCTATAACACCTGAAAATCGCAGAGACTGGGGCAGCGAAATATTCGGCTTTATATGGCCTTTCCTTATTCTTATTGTTATCTGGATTGTATTTATGCGTATGATGGGAAAAGGCAGCGGTGGCGGACAAATTTTCAATATCGGTAAATCTAAAGCTCAATTATTCGATAAGGATACCAGTGTCAGCATTAATTTTCATGATGTAGCAGGATTGGAAGAAGCCAAAACTGAGATTATTGAAATTGTCGACTTTCTTAAAAATCCCACTAAATATACTGAATTGGGCGGTAAAATCCCAAAAGGTGCTTTATTGGTAGGTCCTCCGGGAACAGGGAAAACTTTACTGGCTAAAGCTGTTGCCGGTGAAGCCAAAGTTCCTTTCTTCTCCATTTCAGGTTCTGATTTTGTAGAAATGTTTGTAGGTGTGGGTGCTTCAAGGGTTCGTGATCTTTTTAAACAAGCCAAGGAAAAAGCACCATGTATTATATTTATTGATGAAATTGATGCCATTGGCAGAGCCCGTGGTAAAAATGCAATCACAGGCGGTAACGATGAAAGGGAAAATACCTTAAACCAGTTATTAACAGAAATGGATGGCTTTGCAACCAATGCAGGTGTTATTATTCTGGCTGCCACCAACCGTGCTGATATACTTGATAAAGCCTTAATGCGTGCCGGCCGTTTCGATCGTCAGATATATGTTGAATTACCTGATCTGGAAGAACGCAAGGCTATTTTTGCTGTACATATGCGCAATCTGAAATATGATCATGAGTTAAATATTGAGTTCCTTGCAAAACAAACACCGGGTTTTTCAGGCGCTGATATTGCCAATGTTTGTAACGAATCAGCCCTGATAGCAGCACGTAAAGGTAAAAAAATTATTGAAAAACAGGATTTTCTGGATGCCATTGACCGTATTGTTGGTGGTTTGGAAAAGAGAAATAAAATCATCTCACTCGACGAAAAGAAAGTAATTGCTTTCCACGAAGCCGGTCATGCTTCCATCAGCTGGTTACTGGAACATGCTCATCCTCTGGTTAAAGTTACCATAGTACCAAGAGGAAAAGCTTTAGGTGCTGCCTGGTATTTACCTGAAGAAAGACAGATTACCACTTCAGAACAAATGCTGGACGAAATAACAGCCGCATTGGGTGGAAGGGCAGCTGAACAGGTTACTTTCGGAAAAATCTCCACAGGGGCTTTAAATGACCTTGAAAAGGTAACCAAGCAGGCTTATGCTATGGTTGTTTATTTTGGTTTGAATGAAAAGATAGGAAATATCAGTTATTACGATTCATCAGGTCAGCAGGAATATAGTTTTTCAAAGCCTTACAGCGAAAAAACTGCAGAATTAATCGATCAGGAAATTCATTTATTAATTGAAACAGCCTATCAGCGTGCTGTTAAACTGTTGAATGAAAATAAAGAAAAGTTAAACAGTCTGGCAAATGTATTGATTGATAAAGAAGTCATTTTCAGAGAAGATCTTGAACTGATTTTTGGCAAAAGACCATTTGAAAAAGATAAAGAAGTGGATCTGATGTTCCAGAATTATAATTCAACTTCCACTGCTGCTGCAATTCCTGCAACGGAAGAGCCAAAAGCTTTACCAGAAAACAGTTAATAAAATTTATTTATTAATCAGAGATTTAATTAATATTAGCATGAAAGAAAGCACCACAAAAGAGAAATTACTTAAACAAGTAAGAGATGCTTTAATAGACAAATCAGATAATCCATATCCTGATATTGATTTTGAATCATCCATTTATAAAGATATAACAGAACCATTGGATATTACCTTTGCTGAAGCATTTATTGCTGTTGGCGGCAATTTTGTATTCAGTGCCGATGAGAATGATTTTATTCAGAATTTTAAAGATCTGGCTTCTGAAAAAAAATGGGAAAATATGTTCTGCATTGATAATGAACTTCTCAGTTTGCTTAACAAATCCCAATTGGCAATTTCCTCTTCTGATGAAGATTTTTTAGGCCTGAAGGTTGGTATTACAAAATGCGAATATCTGATTGCCCGCCTGGGGACTGTAATGATTTCATCTAAACAGCTGTCAGGAAGAAGAATGAATGTATATCCTGAAATTCATATTGTTGTTGCTTATACATCTCAATTGGTGGAAGATCTGAAACATGCATTAAAACTGATCAGAACCAAATACGAAACTATTCCTTCAATGATTACTTTTGTAACAGGTGCAAGCCGTACTGCTGATATTGAAAAAACGCTTGTTATGGGTGCTCACGGACCTAAAGAAATTTATGTTTTCTTAATTGACGACAACAGTTAATAGATAATATTATGGATGAGAATTGGGCTCCCATTTTCAGCTCCACTAAATTATATGAAATTGAACTTCTTAATGGCATGTTATCAGAAAACGATATTGAATGCTTTATATTTAACAAACAGGATTCAATCTATTTAATCGGAGAAATTGAATTGTATGTTCATATTGACAATATAATGAAAGCAAAACAGCTCATTTCTAAATATAATCAAAGTGAATAATTTTGCCACAAGAACCATTACAGGTGCTATTTTTGTAATATTAATAATAGCTTCAATTTTAATTCATCCAATCTTCTTTTCCGTTGTTTTTTTAGCATTTTGCATTTTAGGAATTATTGAATTCTATACTATAATCTGTAATGAAGCCATTATTCCTCAACGATATATTGGCATAACAATTTCAATTCTCCTTTTTGTTATTTCTTCAATTGTTGCTATTACAAATACTCATTTTTATTTGTTTTATCTGCTCATTCCATTACTATTTCTCCCTTTTTTAGTTGAGTTGTTTCGAAATAAATTGCATCCTTTAACTAATATTTCAACCACACTATTGGGTGTTTTTTACATTGCTTTACCCCTTTCCTTACTTAATTTTTTACCGAATATAGGATTCGAAACAGGTATTAATCATAAAGGAATATTACTTGGCACTTTCATATTGATATGGACTAATGATACTTTTGCCTATTTGGTTGGGGTAAAATTCGGAAAAAACAGACTTTTTGAAAGAATTTCACCAAAGAAATCATGGGAAGGCAGCATTGGCGGACTGATATTCAGCTTAATCGGCGGATATATTTTATCATTGTTTTATATTGAACTCTCATTGGCAGCATGGCTAGGAATGTCTGTAATTATTGTAATATCTGGTACCTTGGGCGATTTAACCGAATCTATGTTTAAAAGAAGTCTGAATATTAAGGATTCAGGGACTATTTTACCGGGACACGGAGGAATACTGGACAGATTGGATGCCTTATTCATTGCAGTCCCATTTATTTTCTTTTATTTGATTATTCTTAATTTATTACGATAAAAATACCATCTTATGAAAATACACAAAGAAGGTTATAAGATTTTACTGTATTCATTCCTATTGTTTCTGGCAATTATGATGCTGGAAAAGATATACTTACAGGATTTTAATATATTGTTTTATTTCACCTTAGGAGTTTTAAGCATATTCTACATTTTAATTATCCGTTTTTTCAGGGTTCCCTTATTTACCGTTGATAAGAATGATAATCATATCTTATGTCCTGCTAATGGTAAAGTTGTTGTTATTGAAGAAGTGGAAGAAACGGAATATTTTAAAGACAAACGATTGCAAATTTCTGTTTTTATGTCGCCAAACGATGTGCATGTAAACAGATATTCAATGGATGGTAATGTTATTTTCAGTAAATATCATCCCGGCAAATTTCTGGTTGCATGGCATCCAAAATCATCTACAGAAAACGAAAGAACCACCATAGTTGTTGAAAACAAAAACGGTATTAAAATATTAACAAGACAAATTGCCGGTTTTGTTGCCCGCAGAATAGTTTGCTATGCCAAAGCAGGTGATACAGCAATACAGGGAAATGAATTGGGATTTATTAAATTCGGTTCAAGGGTTGACTTGTTTTTACCGCTTGATGTTAAAGTAAATGTATCTGTCAATCAGAAAGTAGTCGGAGGAAAAACAATAATTGCAAGTTTCAAATAATCTTACAAAGATGAAAATCATTATTATTAATGGTCCAAACCTTAATTTATTAGGTAAACGCGAACCTGAAATATATGGAAATACGAGTTTTGAGGATTTTTTTGAAACATTAAAAGCTGAATTTCCAGCAATTTCAATGGATTATTACCAGTCAAATGTTGAAGGTGAAATAATCAATAAATTGCACGAAGTGGGTTTCTCTTATGATGGTATTATCCTGAACGCAGGTGGCTATACACATACTTCTGTTGCTATAGCAGATGCAGTAAAATCAATTTCCACTCCTGTTGTTGAAGTTCATATATCAAATATTTTTGCCCGTGAGGAATACCGCCATATTTCATTAATTGCTCCAAATTGCAAAGGCAGTATTATCGGTTTTGGAATAAACGGCTACCGTATGGCTTTACAAAGTTATTAACTGAATTTTTTTGATTTAAGTTCAGTAAACAATCTTTTTCTCCTCGCATAATAATCCCATACAATATTATTATTATAGATTTTGCTTACAGCTTTATGGCTGATATGTTTTCTTTTGTTCAGGTTTTTATTCATGGCAGCATAAAAACTCAAATGAGCACGTAATACTGCCCATAAATCCTTAAATCCACCTTCGCTCATGAATTTTATAGCTGCAATACCATCCATGAATAAACGGATAATAAATACTTTCAGCAATTGATTGGATGGTAGATTTTTAAACAATAAATAAAAATTATTACGGAAATTCAGATAGGTTTTACGAGAATTATTTTTGGGTAAAGTCCCCCCTCCAACGTGAAAAACAACTGAATCAGCACAATACATAATTTTAAAGCCTTCATTTTTTAAGCGCCAGCAAAAATCAATTTCTTCCATGTGAGCAAAAAAATCATTATCCAGTCCACCATACTTATGGTAAAGTTCTGCTCTTACAAACATGGCAGCACCTGTAGCCCAGAAAATTTCACAGCTGTCATTATATTGACCGTTATCAGTTTCTAATGACTGGAATAATCGTCCGCGACAGAAAGGATAACCATATTTATCAATAAATCCGCCAGCTGCACCTGCATATTCAAATTTTTCCCTTTCAGCATAAGAACGGAGTTTGGGCTGACAAACGGCAATACTTGCATCACTATCCATTAAATTAATAACCGGTTTTATCCAGTTTTCAGTAACTTCAATATCAGAATTAAGTAATACATAATATTCAGCATCAACCTGAGCTAAAGCATCATTATAACCTTTGGAAAAGCCTCCGTTTTCATTATTTTTAATAATCCGTATTTCAGGATAAGTGGCTTGCATAAAAGCTAATGAATCGTCAGATGATGCATTATCGGCAATAATAACATCAGCATCTTCACTGCTGTAGTTGATTACAAAAGGTAAAAATTTTTCCAGAAATTTCTTTCCGTTCCAGTTTAATATAACAACTGCCGTTTTTGTCATGAATTAATTTAAATTTCGTTTATGTTTCCATCTTCTGTGTGACCATAACCAGTTTTCAGGATATTGATTTATCAGATTTTCGAGTGATCTGACATACATTTCAGATATTTCACCATAAGTTGTCAATTTTGGGGTTTCAGTTAGCAATTCAAAATCAAGGGAATATTTACCTCTGTCTGTTCTGATAATGCTTAAAAAAACTACAGCATAATCAAGCGATTTCGACATTTTTTCCAAACCGGTAAAAAAAGCTGTTTCCTGGTTTAGAAAATTTGTCCAGTAATGATCTCCATTTTTTGGCGGAGCCTGATCAGCAACAATAATACTCAGAATCAGATTCTCTTTTTCACGGATAAATGTTTTATAAGCCTGTTGCGAAGTCACAGGATATAAGCCAAAAGTACTTCTGATCTTTTTGATATGTTTATCAAAATAAGGATTGGACTGAGGCTGGTAGATGCCATAAATTTTATACTTTGTAATTAAAGGGAAAATCATACCTGCTAATTCCCAGCTTCCTGTATGACCACATACTACAAATAGTGACTTATTTTTACAATAAAGATGATCTAAAATATCAATATTATTAAATGTAAACCTTGATAATATTGATTTTTTACTCAAATATGGAGCCTTAAGAGATTCTATAATTAAATCAGCCATTATTTTTGTATATTTCTTTCTTAATTGATCAATCTCCGCTTCAGATTTTAGTGGAAATGCATTTTTAAGATTGGTATAAATAACGTCTTTTCTGTATTTTATTACATAATAGAGCAAAAAGTAAACAAAATCAGCTATTTTATATAATACCGCAAAGGGTAATACAGCTAATAATCTTTCGAAAATTAAAAAGAAAATAAAACCTAATCTTTTCATTTATTTATATAAGCATGCGTTTTCATTTACAAAAATAGCTCATTATTTGAATAACGAGCTATTTTTTGGATAAACAATTGGAAAAAATATTTATTAGTGCGGATTTTTATACAATTCTCCGGCTTTGCCCTGATCCCATTTTGTATTTTCTTCCTGATAGACATCTGTTTGTCTGGAAAGCTTACTTCTCCAGTTAGGATTACTAATTTCTCCAATTGCATCAGAATGTATCAGGGTATAATCATTTGAAGCAAGGTCTGGATTGGCAAAAACAAATTTCTTATTGGATTGGTTTTTCAATTTATAATATTGCCAGATTTCATAAGGAACAGTTCCATAACCTTCATCACCAACCCCTACTCCCACATCAAAAGGCTTATTGGCAATATCACTGGGCGGGCCATATTGCAGATAAACCCTGCCCCTGTCGGTATCATATCCTTTTTTTACTCTGGTACTGTATTTAGCATTAACTTTTTCAACTTCCTTATAATAAATAAGCCATTCATATAAAGGGTCAATATTATTCCGTTGTAACCAGAAATTTAAAAAATATTGCTGCATCAATCTTATATCAGCTTTGGGCAGCTGGTCGTTGATAAATGTTTTTTCAAGATCTGTAGATACAGGATATAATGATTTGATGTAATCTGCCAATGTATCCTTATTGGTGTATTTACCTGCAAAGGTTTCTTCTACTGCCAATGCTGCAATATCTTTGAGCTCGAAGCGAATACTAGGATTAGAACGCTGGAAGAAAACCTTGTTTACAGCAACTATCTTATTAGTTTTATCTTTAACTTCTATTACCAGATTATAATTACCTGATGGCAGTCTGGAAATATCAAACTCACCTAAAACTACATCAACAATTTTACATTGTTCTCTCTTCATTTTTATGAGATTAGCCTGTAGTTTCAACGATTCGAAAGATTCGATATAATAGCTTAATAAAAAGGCTTCACCTTTGCCCAATATTTTTTCGGTATTGTAGATTTCGGCATAGAAAGTAATTTTACTAAGATTTTCGGGATAAAAATCGGAAAGCCATGGAATAAGGTCATATCCGCTTTTTGTTATAATACTTGCAGTGGTGGATGGTTTAAATGATTCAATCAATTCCACACCGGAAATATTGACCTGATTTGCAGGAAAGTCGATAGTTACTTCCTGTGATATCTTATAAGGAGTATTTGCGCTGTTTTTATCAGCAATAATCAACTCAAAAACATAATTACCATTAGGCAGTGCAAAGCGTTGCTGGTCGATAAAATTAACAAAATTACTATCACTGATTTCCTGACTCTTTAAATCATATTTCTTAAAATCTTTGATACTGTCATTCTGTTTGAATAGCATAGTTATTTCAATAGTAGCCTGACTTTTGCCGTTTTGGTTTTTGATAAAATTTACACTTTTTGCATACACCAAAAGGTAGGTTTCGAAATAAGGACCATGTTCAGGAGAATAGAAACTGGAATAGGACAAATCCACCTGTAGTTTTTTTGCCTGTAAAGGATTATAACAGAGCAATAAACATACAAAAATACTGAAAAAGTATATTTTTTTCATGTGTATTAATATTTATACTACAAAATTAATAATAATGCGATAAATAAGCATATAAATCAGTTAAAGGTTGTGAAAAAAAAGTTAACGGTGTGATTTAGTTATAAGTTATGAGTTATGAATTATGAGTTGGTTGTTGGTTAATAGTTATTAAGTTATTAGCTAGAATGTTATTGTTATAACAATTTAATAAAATAAATTATCTATTTTTATAATTTTTTTTTGTTAATGTGCAACATTTTTTATTTTTTTTGAATCTTTAAGATAATAAATTTTAATTTAAAACTTAAAAACATTCGTGTCATACTGTTTAAAACAAAATAGCTTAATACACTGAGAATTGTAAAAGTTTTAAATCAATTAAAATAAAAATATGTACATTCAATCATTTATTTAATCTTTAAATAAAAAAATCATGAAAACATCTGCTATAAAATTGTTATTGTCTAGAGGGATGAAAACCTTATTAATCATTTTGCTATTTTCAACTGCAGAATATCATATTTCATTCGCTCAATTGAAATATGATACAAAAGCAATAATAAATGATACTTCTTATTATAAAAAGATGAGTATTGACAGAATTTGTCAGAATAAAATATTACTGCAGGATTTTGCTTTTTTTAAAATTGACAGCAAAGTATATATGAATACACTCGACTATACCAAAAACGATTCTTTGTATAAGGCATTTATACTGGCAAGATCTGCATACCCGGAATTAAATGATGTGGTAATTAAGTTAAAATTCAGACGATTGCATAAATCAACCATGGAATCATATCCTTCAGTTTCCCTTTTCAAGTCAAAACACAAAAGGATATATAATATCTACATAAACAAAAACATTAAAAGAAACGGGATTTCATACAAAGACCTAAGTTTTAGCATGCTTATCGGCTGGTACAGTCATGAAATAGCACATATACTGGATTACAAGGACCGTACTAATATTGGGATGTTATTTTATGGTTTACGTTATATAACATTTAACAATTACAAAAGAAAAGCTGAATATATAGCTGACTCCACGGCTATTCATCATTGTCTGGGTTGTGAATTAATAGAAGGTGTTCAGCTATGTATGGATACTGATAAAATTAAAAAGGCCTATAAAAGGAAACTTATTAAATTTTATATGTCTCCCGCGGAATTGTATGAAATCACCAAAAGAAAGAGTTGTATCTCAATGTCGTCACACTAATAAATTGTTTTAATATTTTTTATAGGATATTAAAACTTTTAAATATCTATTTTATCTGTAGAATGCAAAATACTCGATTAAAATTCCAACTATTTGCTGAAAAATGCGTCTATATACTAAACAACATAATTAAATGTATAAACTATGAAGAAAATCTACTTATTTTTCATCAGCATAATCTTTTCAACATCTTTAATGGCACAAGTTAATGATGTTGGGATAATAAAAATAATTGAACCTGTTTTATATGTTTGTAATCCAGTTCCTAATTACATTAAAGTAAGAATTAAAAATTTTGGGACTCAAACACAAACTTCAATTCCTATAACATTTAAAAAAGGTTATTATACACCCATTACAGAGATTTGGACAGGAGTTTTATTAGCAGGTGATTCAGTTGATTATACATTTCTTAATCCAATGTTATCTCCAAATGGAGTCTCAATTAGTTTTTGTGTATATACTGAATTAACGAATGATTCATATATATTTAATGATACTGTATGCAAATCTGTTCAAATAAGAGAAATTTATAGTCCTTCGTTTATTAATGGACCTAATAATGTTAGTAACGGATCAATTATTAGTTATAGTTCCCAAATGCAATGGTTTGGAATAACAAATTTAGTTTGGACTTATTTACCAAGCAATGGCATTAGTATAAACGCTGCTGATACTACCGCAATTTTAAGTTTTGGTGTTGGTGCTCAATCTGGTATTTTAACTGTATATGCCTATGATTCTGTTTCACATTGCAGTGGAACACCAGTTTCAATAAATATTACAATCGGAACTGGTATCAATGATATCAATAATAATTCCTTTTTATTGTCACAAAATACGCCTAATCCGGCTTCAGCCAAAACAAATATTGAATATATGCTCACAACCTCCGGAAATGTAAAATTTGAACTCATCAATCTGCTAGGAGAAAAAGTATGGATTAAAACAGTAAAGGCAGAAACAGGCAAGAATAATTTCGCTTTGGATGTCAGCGCATTGCCCAATGGAATTTACTATTATTCAATTGAGTTTAAAGGCAAAAAGCAATTTAAGAAATTGGTGGTTTCAAGATAATAAATTCACTATAAAATTTATTTTTAGATGCTTCACTATCGTTCAGCATGACAAAAATGACATTAAAATTTTAAAAAAACCTAATCTGTAAAAAGACTAAATGGAGTATTTTAAATACGCCCTTTCCCTCCAATAGCCTAAAAGTCTAAAAGCCTAATAGCCTTTTTAATAAAATTCCTTAAAAAGAATGCCTCAAATCAATAAATTATTAACTTTGCTATTCAATTTTAAACGTTTAATTTTTAACAAATATAGAACATGAGTAAAGAAATTTTAAATCTTGAACCCAAAGCAATTTGGAAACATTTTTACAGTCTTACACAAATTCCCCGCCCATCGAAACATGAAGCTGCATGTATCGCTTTCATGAAAAAATTCGGCGAAGACCTTGGTCTGGAAACCGTTGTTGACCCTGTTGGTAATGTTATTATCCGTAAACCGGCCACTCCCGGTATGGAAAACCGTAAAGGTGTTGTTTTACAAGGTCACCTTGATATGGTACCTCAGAAAAACAGCGATAAAAATCATGATTTCGTAAAAGATCCTATCGAAACCCGTATTGACGGCGAATGGGTTAAAGCAAACGGAACCACATTAGGCGCTGATAATGGCATGGGTGTTGCAGCAGCTATGGCTGTACTGGAAGCTAAAGACTTACAACATGGTATGGTTGAAGCCCTTTTCACCATTGACGAAGAAACAGGAATGACCGGTGCATTCGGTTTACAACCGGGCTATCTGAAAGGCGATATTTTAATGAACCTTGATTCAGAAGATGAAGGTGAATTATATATTGGTTGTGCAGGTGGTACCAATGGAAACATTAACTTTAAATATAATGAAGTTATTGTTCCTGCAGGATATACTGCTTACAATCTGAAGATTACCGGTTTAAAAGGTGGTCATTCAGGTGTTGATATCCATTTGGGAAGAGGAAATGCCAATAAAATCATGAACCGCTTTTTAAAAGAAGCCGGAAATGAATTTGGTTTACGCATTTCAACCTTAAACGGTGGCAGTTTACGCAATGCAATACCACGCGAATCATTTGCAGTTGTTGCTATTCCTTCCGCTCATAAAGATGGGTTTATTGCTAAATTAAAAACTTATGAAGCAATAGTAAAGAAAGAATTATCAGCTGTTGAACCTGATTTAAAAATGGATGCTGTTACTACTGAATTACCTTCAAAAGTAATGGACGAAAAAGCACAGAAAACCTTTATTGATGCTGTTTATGCTTGTCCAAACGGTGTTGTCCGCATGAGTAATGCTATGGAAGGTCTGGTTGAAACATCAAACAACCTCGCTATCATTGAAATAAAAGAAGGATTGGCTAAAGTATTATGTTTATTACGCAGTTCAGTTGATTCAGCAAAAGCTGATCTGGAAAGTCAGATGGAATCTGTATTTCATTTAGCAGGAGCTGAAATAATTTTTGATGGACAATATCCTGGCTGGAAACCAAATCCAGACTCTCCTATTTTGAAAAAAATGCTCGACATTTATAACAATCAGTTTGGTAAAGTGCCAAAAATTTATGCTATTCATGCCGGACTGGAATGTGGTTTATTAGGTGGCGTATATCCTAACTGGGATATGATTTCATTTGGTCCGACCATTCGTTTCCCTCACTCTCCGGATGAAAAAGTAAACATCGAAAGTGTAAATAAATTCTGGTTATTTTTAGTTGAAACTTTAAAAAATGTTCCAACAAAATAATAAGGAATGTTAAATAATTTTAAAAAGCGGTTGAAATTTAATTTCAACCGTTTTTTTTATGTTTTTTACCGCAAGTTTTTAAATGATGAAATGTCTTACAAATGTTTGCAGCAGAATGCTTGCTGAATGGCTAAATTCAACTACTTTTGCAAACGATTTTAAAAACCGTAAAATATTACTGATTTATGTATTATTCAAAAAATCTTTTCATTGCTTTTACCCTACTATTAAGCTCAATCACACAGATAAGTTTCAGTCAGAATTCAAATAATAAAGGACAGGGCGGACAAGGTCAGTCCTACCGTGGTGAAGGTATGGGAAGTACCGGAAGTATATCGGGTACTATTGTTGATAATAAAACATCTCAGGGTGTTGAATATGCCAACATCGTAATTCACCGCACAAGTGATTCAGTAATGATCGGAGGTACAATCACAAATCCAAAAGGAAGTTTTGTTATAGACAAATTACCCTTTGGTAATTATTATCTGGTAATTAGTTTTATTGGCTATGCCAATTTAAAACTACCTAATATAACGCTTACACCCAAAGATCCTCAGAAAAAAATGGGTGAAATTAAGTTTTCTCCATCCAGCAGCAGCCTGGAGGGTGTTGTTATTACCGGCGAAAGACAAATGATGGAATACTCATTGGATAAAAAAGTGGTAAACGTTGATAAAAATCTGGTAAGTGCCGGTGGAACAGCGGTTGATGTAATGCAGAACATTCCTGCAGTTACCGTTGATATAGACGGTAATGTAAGTTTACGCGGGAGTACCAATGTAAATATTTTAATTGACGGGCGACCATCCAGCTTAACAGGTATGAGCCGTCAGGCCATATTGGAGCAAATACCTGCCAGCTCAATTGATGTCATTGAAATCATCACCAATCCTTCTGCCAAATATAATCCTGAAGGCATGTCGGGTATCATCAATATTAAATTAAAAAAGAAAACAGCACAGGGATTAAATGGCATGGCTTCAGTAAGTGCCGGAACCAGCAATCGCTACAATACTTCAATAAATCTGAATTACAGTACCGAAAAGTTCAATGTTTTCGGCTCATATGACGGCAGATGGAATCAGGGAAAAGGATATGGAAATACCACCAGAATTGCTACTTTAATGGATACATCCACCTATACCTATCAGCATTCGGATATGGAAAGGAATATGCATGATAATTCCGTAAAAGCCGGTTTCGACTGGTATATCAATCCTAAAAATACACTGACTATTTCCGGTCAATATTCTAAAGACGGAAGTACAAGAACACAGAATCTATACAGCCAGACCGATGATTTTATCCATATTCCAAGAGATAATTACAAACAGATTAATGTTGAAAATGAAGACGACAATACTAAACTGATTTCGTTAAACTATAAAAAAACCTTTGCTCAACGCAATCGTGAATTTACAGCAGACTTCTCCTATACTTCAGCTAAAAGCTCTGAAATTACAGATATGAGCTTAAATAATTATCAAACTGAATATATAAATCTATACAATGCAATTCCTTCCATCCATAAGCAATATGATATTGGTGATAACTGGGTTGCAAATGCTTTGATAAATTATGTTCATCCATTTACAGAAAAAATGAAAATTGAAACGGGTTATCAGGGGATTTTCAGGAATGTTAATGATAATTTTCATTTAGATGCCCTGGATAGCATAACTTCTATATATTCAGAGGATTTAACAACCAGGAATCATTTTGCCTACAAAGAAAATATCAATGCTGTTTACGGAACACTTTCCAGAGAATGGGAAAAATACTCAATTCAGGCCGGATTAAGACTGGAATATGCAAATACTATTGCTCAGCAATTGACACAAGGCACTTCTTTTGAAAATAATTATATGAGTCTTTATCCAAGTTTGCATATATCGAGAAAACTACCCAATAAAAACGAAATTCAATTCAGTTACAGCCGCAGGGTTAACCGTCCGAGTATGCATGATGTAAATCCATTCAAGGACTATTCCAATCCATTGATGGTCCGCTATGGCAATCCTTATTTAAAACCTGAATATATTAATTCTTTTGAAGTAGGACATTCAAAATACTGGACAAAAACTTCTTTCTATACTTCTGTATATTACCGTCAGATCAACGATGTAATCAAACGTATTTCTTATCTGGGTAATGACGGTAAATCATACATGACCAACCAGAATCTCTCAAAAGGAATTTCCTATGGTGTTGATTTTATTCTGGAACAGGAAATCGTTAAATGGTGGCGTTTTAATGCAAGTTTCAGTTATTTCCGTACCATTATTGAAGGTAATAGTATTGATGGTAATATTTCTACTGATAATTACAGCTGGACTTCAAAATTGAATTCTACCATGACTTTGCATAAAAACCTGAGCATACAGATTTCCGGTAACTACCGTGCTCCAATAATTACACCTCAGGGGAAAATGTATGCCACTTATTCAGCTGATATTGCTGTGAAAAAGGATTTCTTCAAGGATAAATTTTCTGTAAGTTTAAGGGTTAGCGATATATTTAATACCCAAAAATGGGAAAATGAAGCCTTTGGAACAGGATTTTCAGCTTATATGTATAATAAACGTCAATCACAGGTTGCCTATTTAACCTTGTCATACAAAATTAACGGCGGATTAAAACCAAAAGCACGTAAAAAAACTACAGAAAATGGTAATGGTGGTGGTGACGAAGGGGACTTTTAAATCAGGCATTAGGCAATAGCAGAAGGTAGAATTAAAAAATTAAGAATTAAGAATTACGAATTAGGAGTCAGGAATTAAAAATTTGTCTAAAGTGAGAATTATCACTTATAACTTTTCAACCTTCTGCCTTCTTCCTTTAATATCTAATTGCGGTTCCCCTATTTATTGAATATACTGCAAAAGGATTTGCTGAAATAGTATAATAAAGGCTGAATTTATTACCCGAAACAGAACCATCCCCATTAATAAAAACAGGCTGACTTAGACTACCTTCAAAACTACATACAGAGTCATGAATATCCCCTAATGAAATTAACCCATTTGTGTAAAGATTATAAATAAATATGCCTGCAACTTTACTATTGTCTTTTACAACACTTATCGGATAAGTTTTTACACCTTCAAAAACTGTTGAATTATTTACATTAAAACTTGAATCCGTAAACATATAGTTTCCAATAAAGATATCGCAGGTATCGGGTGTGAGTGTGGTGTTTTTTGTTGTATTCGGTGTCGAACTTTCTTTTTTACAGTTGGTATTCAAAATAATACAACAGAACAGTAAAGTAAAAGTGAATACAGAGAATGACTTTTTCATAAGAAACAATTTATGGTATTGGAAATATTGTTCAGCACAAATATACTACAAAAAAATGTAATTTATGATTAATCTGCTTAATTCTAACTTCTAACTTCTAATTTCTAAATTCAATAAGGTATTTTCTTATCTGAAGCTATCCATTCCTTAAAAACCTGCTGTGCTTCTTTCTGCATAATTTGTATAGCAGGTATTGCTCTTTCGGGCAAGGGAATATTAATTTCGTCGTAAATAAATGAATCGTCAAAGCCGGCATTGGCAGCATCTTTTTTATTGCAGGCAAAATATATTTTTCTGGGTCGGGCCCAGTAAATGGCACCCAGACACATCGGACAAGGCTCACAACTGGTATAAATCTCGCAATCTTCCAGTTGAAAGGAATTCAAATGCTTACAGGCATCACGGATAGCATTAACTTCAGCGTGGGCAGTCGGGTCGTTGGCAGAAGTAACACTGTTATTGCCACGTCCGATGATAATTCCGTCTTTAACCACAACAGCTCCGAATGGACCACCATTTCCTGATTCAAGATTTTCAGCCGCTAAGCGGATGGCTTCTTCCATAAAGATATTTTTCTCCGAAATCATTTTATATACTATATTTGTAGAAGTTTTTCTGTAAAAGTACAAAATTATTTTTTACCGTAAATATGAATAAACTGGAGTTAAAGAAAAAACTTTACGAAGCTTGTTTTCAGCATCAAACTGATGTAATTGAAAATCTAAAAGAATTGATGGCAGATGCACAAATTACTGCCAATGAATACGGAGCTCCTAAAGACCGTTATGATTCTTACCGTATGCAGATATTACGGAAGAAGGATATGTACGGTCAGCAGCTGGAAAAAGCACTGGAAGAATTGGAATTATTAAAAAAGATTGATATTTCCAGGGAAAATAAAGCAGTTTCGTTTGGCTCTGTTGTAATTACTGAAGACCAGAAACTATTTATATCCATAAGCATAGGTAAAATCATGCTGGAAAATGAAACCTATTATGCAGTTTCAGTTAAAGTTCCTTTTTATGAAGCCATAAAAGCCAAAAAGAAAGGCAATAGTTTCGAATTTAACGGGAAACAACATAGTATATTGGAAGTCTTTTAGTTATTAATTGTTTATATTTAAGCGACAAGTGCAAAGTGATAAGCGACAAGTTATTAGTTATGAATTTCTAAGTCTAAATGGATTTAGATTTTAAAGTACTTTTCACTTTTTGTTTGCCTCTTATTGCTTGTCACTTTACAAACTTTTCAAAGATGAATGTTACAATAGATACATATTCGGGTTTTTGTTTTGGTGTTGTTCGTGCAATCAATGCAGCTGAAAAAAAATTGGATGAACACAAGCAATTATATAGCCTTGGTGATATTGTACATAATGGGATGGAAGTAAAGCGGCTTAGCGAAAAAGGTTTAAAACATATTACTTATGAGGAATTTAAGGCATTGCACGATTGCAACGTTCTAATCCGCGCTCATGGCGAACCACCTGAAACTTACAAAATAGCAAAAGAAAATAATATTAAACTCATCGATACCTCCTGCCCTATTGTGCTGAAACTTCAGGACAGGATAAGGATAGCTTACGAAGAAATGAAGCTTAAAAACGGTCAAATCGTTATTTATGGGAAACCAGGACATGCAGAAGTAAACGGACTGGCCGGACAAACCGATAATACCGCCATAGTTGTGGAAAATGAAGATGATATTGAAAAGATAGACTTTAGCAGACCTACGCGTTTATATGCTCAAACTACCGAAAGTATTGAGGGACTGGCAAAACTTTCAGATACAATAAAGAAAAGAATGGTTCAGTTTAATCCGGGAAAAGAACCGGATTTTAAAAGCAATGATACGATTTGCAGACATGTATCCAATCGCGGTGAAGAATTAAAGGTTTTTTCAAAAAAATTTGAAGTCATTATTTTTGTTAGCGGGAAAAAGAGTTCCAATGGAATGATACTTTTCGAATTATGTAAATCAGTTAATCCAAATACTTATCTGGTGGAAGAAGCTGACGGAATCAACAAAGAATGGTTTGCAGGAGTTAAAGAGGTTGGTATTTGCGGCGCAACATCCACACCCATGTGGTTAATGGAAACTATAGCAGACACAATCAGAAAATATTAAAAATTATGTTTCTTAAAAGTCTTAGTATTAGTAATTTTAAAAATTACACAGAAGCAAGTCTCCGGTTTTCTGAAAAAATCAATTGCTTTGTGGGCAATAATGGTGAAGGAAAAACGAATCTGCTGGATGCCATTTATTATCTTTCCTTCTGCAAAAGCTATTTTAATCTGATTGACATGCAAAACATCAAACATGAAACTGATTTTTTTGCCATTCATGGTCAATATGTACGTATGGATGAACAGCAGGATACAGTTAGTTGCATTCAGAAGAAAAACCAGCGGAAAGTATTTAAAATCAACAAAAAAGAATACGACCGTTTGGCCGACCATATCGGATTATTTCCTTTGGTAATGGTTTCGCCTTACGACAGGGATTTAATAAACGAAGGCAGTGATGTCAGGCGCAAATATATCGACAGTGTTATTTCCCAGTTCGACCGCATTTATCTTGATGACCTGATGAATTACAATAAGGCATTACAACAGCGTAATGCTTTACTTAAACAATTTGCAGAAAATAATCGTTTTGATGCTTCATCCGTTGAATTATGGAATATGCATCTGCAAAAGCATGGTGAAAACATTTACCAGAAACGCAAGCTTTTTCTGAAAGAATTCATCCCGTTGTTTCAGCAGTATTTTGCTTTCATATCCGGTGGCAAGGAAAAAGTAAACATTGATTATCAATCGCAACTGAATGATAATGACATGGAAAGTTTACTAAAGGAAAATATATACCGCGACAGGGCTTTACAATATACTACCGTTGGCATCCATAAGGATGACCTTGATTTTATGATGGATGAATTTGCCGTTAAAAAATTCGGTTCTCAGGGTCAGCAGAAATCATTCTTTATTGCGTTGAAACTGGCTCAGTTTGAATACACCAAAAACATAAAGGGATTTAAACCCATTTTGCTTTTTGATGATATTTTTGATAAACTGGACAACAGCCGTGTGGAGCAATTGATTAATTTAGTGGCCGACCAGAGTTTTAAACAGGTTTTTATTACGGATACCAATGCCGAACGTATAGCTGCCATTTTTGATAAAATCAAAATTCCACATAAAATATTTAATATTGAAAAAGGGACAGTAACCGAAATATCAACTCATGTTTAAAAAGAGCAACGAATTTACGCTTAAGGAAGCAATAGAAGCATTGCTTAGTTCTTACCAGATGAATGGCAAGATTAATGAAACACGCATCATACAGGCCTGGGACGCTGTTTGTGGCAGTATGATTAGCCGTCATACCGAAAATTTGTATATTAAAAACCGGACTTTATTTGTAAAAGTTGATACTGCTGCTTTAAAAAACGAACTGAGTTTTGCAAAAACAAAATTATTGCTGGCGCTTAATACCGCTGTAAAAGAAGAAGTGATTAAGGAAATAGTTTTTATTTAAATCAATTTTTCAGTATTTTCTTTACTGCCAGTATTTTATCTTTTTCCCGCAAACTAACAAAATATAATCCTTTCGGATAGCTTTTCAGATTAACACTGATTTCTGATTTAAAATATGTGCTGTAGACCACTTGACCTAAGGTATTTCTTAATTCAATGAATGCTGTATTGCCGTCAGTTGTTTTAATATTCAGTAAATCTGTAGCCGGATTAGGATAAATTTCAATAATATCCTGTTTCGTTTCATTTATACCGGTATAAGTACAAAAAGGTGCTATCCCTGATGAATAAAACCCAAATAACGAATCTGAATAACATCTTAAACCTTCTGAATAATTTCCATCACAAGCAACATGATTATCTCCCAAATTAAACAGGTAATAAATATCACCTAAATTTTCAATAATAACACTAGGATAAAAATTGCTATAATACCCAGTTATAGATTTTGTCTGATAATATACGAACATTTTTTTTAAGTCCTTCCCATTTATATTTACAGAAGACACAGAATCAACTTTCACTCTGAAAGTATCTAGTAAAGGATAAATATCTGTATTAAATATAACATTCCACATAGTATCTTTTTTAGCTTTAAGGTTATATAACACCTGAAAACTGTCAATAGCAGCGAGATAAAAATATACTATACTATCCTCCTGATATACAAAATCCATCTGATTGTGATAATAACAATCAAAACCTCCTGAATTAGTCAAAATACTGCATAATTTACCTTTTTTAATTGTTTTACCAATTGACTGAATTGATTTATATGAAATATTACCGGAAAATGCAAATTTCTCAGTATAATGCCATTTAGCACCTATGGGTGCAAAATCCTGAGATTTTAACTGATTGATAAACAGCATAAAAACTGCCAGAAATAAGAGCTTTTTCATATTGTGTTAATTAAAAAACAATACAAATATAGTTTAATTTATAGCTAATTCAATAAAAAATAAGTTCAGTTTTAGAAATCAGACTTTAGTGTTGTCTTTCAAAATAAGTCGTAATGAAGTATCTTTGGTTATATAGGCAAATGCCCAGTTAATAAAAATAAACAGCTTATTTTTCACACTGAGTATCAGCATTAAATGTAAAAACATCCAGATTAACCAGGCAAAATAACCCTTGAATTTTATGATTTTAAAATCAGCCACGGCTTTATTGGTTCCTATTGTTGCCATGGTTCCCAAATCCTTGTATTCGTATTCCTTTGTTGGTTTGTCCGATATTATATTTTTTAAATTAGAGGCCAGGTATTTAGCCTGGTTTATTGCCACATTTGCCAGTTGCGGATGGCCTTTAGGATACAATGGCGTTTCCATATAAGCAATATCCCCTACTGCAAAAATATCATTGTAGGTATCAACCCTGTTAATCCTGTTAACCTTAATTCTTTTGGTATTGGTATACACAGTCTCATTTAAACCGCTGATTGAATTTGCAGTAACTCCTGCAGCCCAGATTACAGTTTTTGTTTTAATTGAATTTCCGTTACTGAATTCAATGACTTCACCATTATAATTCTTAACGAAAGTTTCGGTAAGTACCGTAACACCCATATTTTCGAGATAATGCCGCGAAGCTTGTTTTGCAGTATTACTCATATTATTCAGCGTGTTCTTGCTACCTTCTACCAGTATAATTTTAAATCCGGAAAAATCAATGCCATGATAGTCTTTGGGTAAAATATTCTTTCTGATTTCGGCGAAAGCACCTGCCAATTCCACACCTGTAGGACCGGCTCCTACGATTACCAGATTCAGCAAGGCCTCTTTTTCACAGGCATTAGCCGAAATAATATCCTCAAAGGTCTGCAGTATATGATTCCGGATAGTAATGGCATCATAAGTGGTTTTCAGCGTAAATGAATGTTTTGCTATTTCCTCATTTCCAAAGAAATTCGTTTTACAGCCCATAGCCAGTATCAGGAAATCATAATTAAAATCGCCAATAGTAGTTGTAATATTTTTATGTTCAGGATTCACACTCAAAACTTCAGCCAACCTGATTTGAACATTATCATATTTCTTAAATACATTCCTTATCGGGAAAGAAATGCTGGAAGGTTCAATCTGCGAGGTAGCCACCTGGTAAAAAAGCGGCTGAAACTGATGATGATTTAATTTATCAATAAGCAAAATATCAAAAATATCCGCATCCAGCTTATGAATCAGATGCACACCTGCAAAACCGGCGCCCACAATTATGATTTTATGCTTATTTGCCATTTTCTGTATTTCTATTTATTTCCTGTTTCCTACCAAAACACCTGTAACACACCAGTGGCTAAAACTTGTGCCTTCGGGTTTACCCTGATCAATAATCAGCTGCAGACTGTGTTTGCCTTTTGTAAGAAAAGCCAGCGGTACAATAAACGGCGGCGTAAGCGAGCCCGGACACCAGTTTGAACGGCTGATATCACTGGAGGATAAACCATCAGGGAAATTGCCCGATGCAGGGTTTAACAAACGGTAGGTTCCACAATCGGTTCTCCATGGAATATGATGAAAGACCAGTTTGCCATCAATATAAATCTGATTCAGTTTAGGCATAAATTCATCACCGGTATCCCAACCACCATGACCGGTAGTTGTAAACAATAAATTTAAATCCTGCAAGGAATCCGGGATTTCAAACTGCATATTTAATGTATCATCCTGAAAAAGCTTGCCATAGTTCTGACCGGCTGCTTCCATAATATTTACTGTAGTGAATAACGGACTGATGTATTTATTTACAGCTGTCATTTCCGGTTCAGGATAAAAATCAAGTTCCAGACTTACTTTATGTCCGCCTTTATCATAATTGCCAATATAAACGCCTATCCAGATTTCATCTTCATCCGTTGGGATAAGGGAAGTAACATCCTGCTTAAAAACGGCTGAATCGCACCAGTTATAGCCGGCAATCGGCCTTTTATTATTAAAATGCCCCACACCGAAAGGCGTAAAAAAACGCATCAGTTCAACAGCCGGGGAATAATCGTCTTTTGCAATAATACCCTGATACAATGCTTTTGATTTGTCAGAATAAACCGGGAACTGACCGATACCTTTCTTTAATGCATTTAATATGTTCTTATCGGATTTTGTTGAAAATGTAAAAACGCTGCCCACCCTGTCGTAAGCATCACCGTTCGACCAATCGCAGAGCTGAATAAAAAACATGCCTTTATCCCTGTTTTTCGGAAGTTTTATTTTCTTTACAATTACGTTTCCTTTTGAATAACGATAGGTCTGATTCAACACATCTTCCTGTAGATTTTTTATATCGTGTTCGAAATTGATTTGTTCATGGTAAAAAACAGGTATAGTTGTATATCTGGCTTTTATCTGAGCCGCAGCATAGGTTGGATCGTCAACTTTAAGATAATCTTCAGCAGGTAAATCGACCGCTTCATCAGACATTGTTATAGATTTTGCGACTACCGTGCGGTTACCGTTAAATACATATTTTAATATCAGGCCATCAACAGGAGCAAAAGAAATGCTTGGTGAGCCTTTATAATTTAAATCTTTGGTATACCAAACCTGAATTTTATTGGAAAAAACATCAAAATTTACTTTTTTACAATGATAGCCCAAAACGGTATCTGTTTCATTAGTGAATTCAGCCTGGCTTAAAGCCTTGAACATGGTATTGACAGCATATTTCTTATCGCTGATAATACCGGTTTTGGTCGTAAATTGCTTGCGGTAATTGATATAAAATCTTTCGGTTGCCGAAGAGTTGATAATGCTGGCATTGGTTTTACTGCATTTAACAGTGATGATCCTGTCCTTGATCAATTTTTTATTTTCATATTGTTCGTAAACAATAGTAGCCGTTTTGTTGGATTGGGCAAACAAGGAATTGCACAATAAAACAAAGAAAAGTGTTTTGATTATTCGCATTTTTAAGTTATAAGTTTTTTTTAAAATAATATTCTTATTACCAACCCTTATCCACTGATATCACTGATGTTCCACTGATGTTCACAGATATTTTTTTTATCTGAGCTTATCAGTGTTTTATTATCTGTGTTAATCTGTGGATATTTTTTAATTTTCTAATAAAACCCTCCATGCCCGCGGTACAATCTTATAGGTTTATCCAGTTTAAGCTTTAATACCGTTACATATTTATCATTTACATATTCAGGGACATCAATATAAACAAGGCCGGGAACAGAACTCCATGAAATTTTACCCACAACCTTAAAATTAAGTTTGGCATTTGTTCCCAAAACTGTAATGCCTTCGATTTTATTTACCAATCCTTTCAGCATTATGGTTCCGCTGGTTTTGCCGTGTAAAAACAGATAAAGGCAAGTTGAATCTTTAGATAAGGTTGTCGGACCGTAGAAATGCCCCTGAGGGATGCCTCCTACTGTATTGAAGATGGCTTCTCCGTTCTTTTTATTCCAGGCTCCCAGTTCCTTCAGCACAAGAATCTGCTCTTCGGGTATAGTTCCGTCTGCTTTAGGGCCCATATCCAGCAAAAGATTTCCACCGTTTGAAACAGCATCCACAAATATGGTAATCACTTCATAGGGCGTTTTCCAGATGGTATCATCCTGCTGATAGCCCCAGCTTTCGTTGGTGGTCATGCACAATTCCCACCAATTGTATTTGGGACGGCTGACCGGGAAATTCTGTTCCGGTGTATCATAATCGCCCCAGCCCTGTAAACGGCCGTTTATTATAGCTTTTGGATTTGAAGCAAGTATGATATTCCGTACTTTTTGCGATTCCCATTCTTCGGCATTGTGTTCCCAGTCGCCATCGAACCACCATAAATCAGGTTTTAAGTTTTGGGCAATTTCTTTGATTTGTCCCTGAAAAAAGCCACGGAAATTATTCCAGCGTACATAATCATTTTCTATTTTATACCTTGAACTGTCCTTTAAAAATCCGGGGTAGTTATTATCTGACCAATCAATTAAAGAGAAATAGGCACCACACTTAATATTACGCTTGCGCAATTCATCATAAAAAGGTTGTATCATATCCCGTTTGGCAGGAGTGGCTTTAACAATGCTGCGATTGTTCAGTTTGGTATCGTACATGGCAACGCCGTCGTGGTGTTTGGTGGTGATAACAGCATAACGGGCACCACTTTCCTTAATCAAATCAGCCCAGAAAGCAGGATTGTAATTTTTAAGGGTAAAACCGCTGAGTTGTTTCATATAATCAGCATGGCTGATGTGCTTGTTATGAAAGCTCCAAGACTCCCCTATTCCTTTAACGGCATAAATGCCGGTATGGATAAAAATGCCGAGCTTGGCATCGGAAAACCACTGCATTTTTTCTTCGATATCCCTGGGCTCGATTTTATTCTGGGCAGGACTGAATTGAGGTAAAAGAAGGAATAAAAAAACCATTCCTGAGATCAGATTGTAATGTATTTTTTTCATAAATAATTGGGTTAATAGCTTAATGCAAAAATACATTATTTTAGGAAAATGATCAGGTATAAATGTAAACAAAAAATCAGCCTTAAGAAGCAGGTAAATTAGTCATCAGAAGACTTTTTTATTAGCACTGGATGATTTGAATATTTTTTTTATTGTTCAATAATACGCCAATAACCACTTTTGTCGCTTCCAATGCGTTCAATTATTCCGTATTTTTTAAGTTCCTGAATATGTCTTTTTATAGTA
This sequence comes from Bacteroidota bacterium, assembly GCA_026391675.1. Lineage (GTDB taxonomy): Bacteria > Bacteroidota > Bacteroidia > Bacteroidales > JACABE01 > JACABE01. Next base: position 98,497 of record JAPLDQ010000021.1, on the reverse strand, counting down.
GTTGTAGAACATCCAGTTTTGCCGGCAAGTTCGCTATAATTTGCTTTTTGATTTTGTTTTAAATGTTGCAGGATATTTCTTTTTACAGGGTCATTTACAGGGTCATTATTAGCTTTTACAGGGTCAATTACAGCTTCAACAAACCGAATGTGCATTTCCCGGTTTTTCAGGATATGGTTTTCGCCAAGCAATAAGTTTTCGAAAAAACGCAATAAAAATTCATTGGCAGCGTGAATATTCTTTGCATGATTATTGTAATTAGCTCTTACCAATGCATTTCGAAAATACCATGAATACTCTGCAAACATATCGTTGTTTACATTAAAGCCAAATGTACGCAAATATTTAATTAAAAAAATGGCTGTTGTTCGTGTATTGCCTTCACCAAAAATATGAATTTGCCAAAGATAGGAAATAAAATCTGCTATGTGTTCTATAGCTTCTTGCTGACTTAATCCTTTATAGCTAAACTTTTTTTCCTGTTCAAAATCGTATTCCAATGTGGCTTTTAAACTTCTGGCACTTCCATATAAAACCGTTTCGCCATTTAGCACCCACTCTTGTTTGGTGATGTTGTAATCACGGATTTTGCCTGCATATTTATAAATGCCTTGAAATAACCTGCGATGAATAGCAATGTATTCTGCCGGTGAAAAGGTAAATGATTTTTCGCTTAAAATTTCTGCAATTCGTGCCGAAACTTTGTCTGCTTCTTCGGTACGGCTTTCGTCATTTTTTACAGGATGCTGCCGGTAATAACTGTCTATTTGTTGCTTAACTTCTTCAATAGTAATGTCGCCTTCAATATTTTTTCTGGCAGTTTCTATCAGATAATCAGACGGTATTAGTCCGTCAACCTGTTGCAAGCCGATAGCTGTTTTCCAATCTCTTGCTTTTTCAGCTTTGTTGGGCTCACCCTGGCGTATGTAATCATCAAAATTATCCATGGTCTGAAATTTAATCTCTTTAATTGAGGAGTTTATAGTTGTGTCAGCGTTTTTGTAATTGTTAATTTATTGGCGAATATTTTATATAAAATTCTAACACTACATTGACTTTTGTATAAGATTGTAATGTTTTCTTTTCATAAATTTTTGCATTTATTAGTTTAATGCAAAAATACATTATTTTAATAAAATGCTCAGGTATAAATGTAAACAAAAAAGCATTATTTAGAAGCAGCTAAATTTGTCATCAGATGATTTTCTTAGTAAATATTTCGCTGATGATTTAATATTATAAAATCTGCATCACAATAAAATATAAGTTTTTAAAATGACAAAAAAACTAAAAGTGAAATAATTATAGCAAGAACAAAAAGAAAAAACCTTCTAATTAATTCTTTTTCATTGTCATCCAGTTGATATTTATTTTTATTTACAAATACATGAAGAATTGCCCGTTTAATTAATTCTTTTGCATCTTCCTCCATTTTATTTTTATATATAAATTTATTTCAAAAAAGAATTAATTAACGTTCCGCTGTTTGGCTCAAGGCATATTAAGACCCTGTTTCCAATCAATCAACTACAAATATATATTAAATTTCAATATCTTTTAAATTACCACTTTATACAGCTTTAGGCCAGGCATTGCTGTCAGGCAGAGGTTCTTAGTCTGTCAACGCTATTCCTTAACAAACTTACTTACCATGCTTTTCATGTCATTACTTAGTTTTATCATATAAACACCTTTAGCAAAACTGCTGATGCTGATTTCTGATTTTGTATCCGTTATGGTTTGTTGTAACAGTAGCTGACCTTGCATATCATAGATAAAAATGCTGGTGTTTTGCAGATTTTTTAACTGATGTAAATCTATGCATAGTTTATCGGTAGCAGGATTAGGGTAAATGGTGGAAACAAGTGGCTGGTTTCCGGTATTGTCATCAATTGCCAGAAGGCTTCCACAATAAATCTGTTTATTATAAGAAGCGTAATTCGAGTAAACATAATTAACACTGGATTTTGTTACATTGAGCATTGCAACACTCAGGGTTTGCGCTTGCAGAATGAGGCTTGGGTGAACATTGGTCATATTAAAAGCCATATCGTTGTTACACAAGCCATTCCCATTGCTATCGATCACGGCTATCACACGGCCTTCATTTAAACCCTCTCCAACATGAACAGACGTAGTTCCGTTTTCGGTAAGCCCCCTGAATTCAACATTTTTGTTGGTGGTAGCGGTGTTTCCGTAAGCCCGTTTTTTCCATATAACAGAGCCGGTATTCGAAAGATTAATCATGGCAATGGTGAAAGCCGAGTTATCGTAAATACTTCCGTCAACAATCAGGCTTCTCCCGTTATTGATTGCGGTGATATCATTAAGGATAAACTGGTTATAGGTTACAGTCAGCTCGTTAAACGATTGCAGATTGAGTGCAGCGTTGTAAATTGCCACAAACTCGGTTTTATTGTTGTTGGTATTGTTATAACCTCCCAGAATGGCATATCCACCGCTGCTGTTTAGTTTCACGATGCGGCTTGGGATTATCTGCATTGCAGAGTAGGTATAAGCTGAATGCGAATTGATGTTTCCTGCAGCGCTGATTTTCATAGTCAGCAGGGAGTTGGTGTTGTAGCCCGACGAAACCACGTATTCCGATCCATCGGCTATAATACTGTAGCAGGCCATTCCTCCTGTACTCAGGGGATACAAATACTGGTACTGCCACTGTATGCTGCCATCGTCAGCGCATTTTATGATATAATTGGATGCGGTATTCTGCCCGCCTCCTATCAAAAAGCCGTTGTCGCCGGGCAAAGCTTTGGAAAGGGCTATTGAATTCATATTGCCTGAAGTCAGGTAATAAATTTTCTGCCATAGCAATGCACCAGCCTGACTGAATTTTACAATCCAGCTGGATGCTGTATGCTCATGAGAACCCATTAAAAAATAAAAATTACCATCGTTGGCTTCCACTATTTTAGGAGATGCTGTCATGATGTTGGTATCGTTGAAAACATATTTCCACGTTATGTTAAAGCTATTGTCCCATCGGATAATCTGAACTTTGTAATTGCTGTCGAATCCCGTAGTGATATATCCCCCTGAGGAAACTTTTTCAATTTTTTCAAAATAACCGTTGTCAGCTACCTTGAGGTAGGCAGTGGTTTGAGCCTGTATCAGTATCACGCAAAGCGACAGAAATAATGTAAATCTTAGTTTTTTCATAAATGGTTTTTTATTATTTGACAAAATGAGATGATTGCCATTAAGACGTTATTATCGGGCTAAGGGTTGTATGGGGAAGGAAAAATTCATATAAAGATACTATCTCTGATTGTTGATGGGATTAATGAATACAATGATAACGTTCCGCAGCGTACTTTCAGGCGGGGATTGTAATCATCCTTTCCTCCCTGTCCCGCCACAGGCGATGATCAGCCCGCTGCTTTGTTTATTTCACTTTGTTGTTAAAACCCCACTTGAAACAAGCTGTTGTTATATGCCGCTTTTCTTTAAATATAAATATTTTGGGAATATTGAATCTTTCTCCATTTTATTAATTTTTTCAGTCCATTCAGGAAAATTATATTTCACGACAATTACTGTGTCATTTAATAAACTGTATTCACAAAAAGCATCTCCAGCTTTTGGAAACTTTTTAACCCCGTTTGATTTTCTTAGAAAGTCCATCGTTAATAAACAATCAGATTTATATGACCATAAAAGTTCAATTTTATCAGCCTTAGTATAATAATGATTTGTAAAAAACCAATAAATGCATTGTCCATGAAATTGATAAACAGCAAATTCTTTCTGGAAAACAATTCGTATCCAATAACTTGCGGTATCACTTTGTTTTGCGTACCAGAAAAAGTCGGATGTATCAGACATATAATCTCCAATTCTTATTTGATTAGTCTTTTTGTCAGTTGATTTATTTATTTTTTGCTGAACTTCTTTCTCTTTCGCATTTTTGCTAGCTGCCTTGTCAATTTCCTTGTTGTTGTCACAGCCTATGATTGATATTATAGCTAAAATTAATATTATCAATTTCTTTGTCATGCTTGTCTTCTTAAATTAAATATAACGTTTCACAGCTAGCATTCAGGCTGGGATTGTATCGTTCCTTTCCTTTCAGCCCGATACTTTTTTTATTAATGTTTTTTATTTCACTTTGTTGTTAAACCACGCTTGAAGCATAGTGCTGTTATGCTTAATTTTTCATTTTTCTATCGCTGGAACTTTAAGATAATCTTCAATATTTATCGATTCCGGTAAAGCTTTTTTTAATGATTCCGTTGGTTTTAACCATACAATAATGGTGTCGGTTCTATTTGTCAGTTTAGCATTTTTCATTGCAATTGCAATTGGTAACAGCTTTATTTCTTTGTTTAATACGGTATATTTGTCAAGACTTCTGCTTCCCTTTGTATTCCCGATTATTAAAGGATAGAAATCAAGTTTTCTATAGGTCATTTCTGAGAGTGTCGTATCAATAGTTTTATTCGCATTAATACTATCAGCTTCATCAAATATTATTGTAGTTAAATAATTGTCCTTTTTACAATAAAAGGCAAATGAAGCACTTCTTTGATTATCTTTAATGTGATTTGGATTAATGTTTTTATAGAAAACTCCGTTATCCCTGCAATCTATTCCTAAAGGCTTAAGCTGTTCTACCGATAAAAACAGGAAATTTTCAACTTTCTTTTTGTTGTTACAACTTAAAGCAATTATTGCTAAAATGACTAATAATAATGAAATCTTTTTCATAATATTTATTTTGATTGGTTAATCGTTTCGTATTTTGAAATTAAGTATAATGTTCCGCAGCAGGTTTTTTGTCAGTCAGGACAAAAACTATTCCTTCACAAACTTACTGACCAATGTATGCTTATCATTCTTTATGTTCACAACATAAATCCCTTTTGCAAACTGTTCTATATCAAGTTCTGTTTGTGGCTGTGATATGGCTTGTTGCAATAGCAATTTTCCCTGAATATCGTAAATATAAACTTTGGTGTTTTGCAGCATAGTTAATTGCCGGAGATTTATTGTTAAGCTGGAAGTAGCCGGGTTGGGGTATATCATAAAAGTATTAATGTCATTATTTTCTTTTATTCCGGTAGAAATTGTACCAAAACTGGCTTCATAGCGAACAAGATATTCAGGATACCAATTGACTTTGTAAATTATATTTTTATTTGAAAATACGTATAAATTATCAACTAAAACCGGTGATAAAACCCAGGAATTATTTTGCCATAATTCTGATTTTCCGGCAATTGAATTTCCTGTTGTATCATAAGTAAAAGTATACCTGAAAGAATATACATTGTTATAGAGTTGGTTATATTCTTCATTAATAAGATTATTGTTTGCATCATAAGTATAAAATAATTTATAATTATCTTTCCATATCATATTTTCCCACAAAAAAGTAAAATTTGTGAGTAAATTTCCAACTGTATCGTAGGTATATACTATTTTATTGGAATTTTTCCAGTAATAATTATACCATTCTTCCTGAATACTGCTGAGCATATTCCCTGATGTATCATAAGTATAAGTATACCTGTCAGCATTATAAGTATTCATGTACTCTTCATATAATTTTGTGATTATATTGCCGTTTGTGTCGTATGTATATATGTATTGCTCCTCATTAGCCCATGGGTTTTGCCACAATTTCCGTAACTTTGAATGCAATCTTCCATTCGTATCATAAGTTAAAGTGTCAAGAGAACCATCATGCCACTCAGTATTATTCCAGTTCATTGTTAATTCTCTAATCAGATTCTTATTTGTATTATAGGTATAAAATACTTTTTGAAAATTCACCCATGTATTATTTACAAAAAACTCAACCAATAAATTATTAGGATTAGCATTAGTATCATAATATGTATATGAATTTCTGCTTTGATAAATCCAATTATTATTTTGCCAGATTTCATAAATATTAGTTAGCAAATTTCCCGAAACATTGTATGTATATGATAATTTAGTACTATTAATCCATGAATTATTTTGCCAGATTTCATTTGTTTCAACACTCTTTTTCCCATAATTATTAAATATTTGTATAATCCGTTTATATTGAGTATTGCTTGTATCGTAAGCTATTATCGTATCAACTGTATTAATGATGGAGTTGGTTGTTTTTAAGTTGTGATTTTTTTGAAGTACAGGATTTTTTTGTTCAGGAAAATCCTGATGTAAAGATTCTTTTATTGGTTTACTGCTTTTATTGGTTACGGTAGGGTATTTCTGTTGTGCAGTTACAATATTCATCATAGAGCATGCAATAATTAAAATGTAAAGCTTTTTCATGTGTTATATTTATTGGTTAATTCTTTTTTCAATATTTGGGTAAGTATTATGTCTCTTTCCTTTCAGTTAACTGCTATGTTTATTAATGTTGTTCATTTTACTTTGTTATTAAACCCTGCTTGAAGCAAGTTGCTTTTAGGCACATGTAATATTATTTACAAGTCATATTATAAACTAATCTATAAGGCTTGTCAAAATTATCGTTAAGTACTTTTAATTTGCAAGCATTTATATAATAATACGCTGAATGCTTATTCCACAACTTGTCAGTACAAATTTTTAGTTTTCTCTTGTCTTTTTTCAGAAAAGCAATGGTTCCATTATAATATAATCTCCATTCTCTGTCAAAGATTTTGTCGAAAAAACTTGTTGATTTCTTTATATATTCTATGGCAAAAGCATATTCATTATTACAAGCATAAAGTTGTCCAATATGCCAATAGGTCCCATGTTTATTTTTTTGCTTACTTGTCTGAATGCTGTCCAATAAAATATTAATTGCATCATGATATCTTCCACTATCTGCTAATTCTCTCCATAACTCTTTCGCTTTTTTTTTGCATATATAATTCTTATTTGTCGTTTGAGCTATACAGGTTGAGAAAAAAGTAAGTACAATTAAAGGATATAAAAATATTTTCATTTTGCGTTTAATTCTTATTATTGTGCCTAACGATCCTCATCTTGCGTTCAGGCGGGGAGTATTAAGTCCCTTTCCTTACAGTTTACTGCAATGTTTATTAATGTTGTTCATTTCACATTGTTACTAAACCAAGCTTGCAGCAAACCGCTGTTAGCGGTTGTACTTATTTATAATCCCTTTTGAGAAAACCAATTGTATATTGACAACCTACTGTCGATTTAGTAACATCTTCAAAATTTGGTTTAATTAAATACATATCATATTCGAACATTATATCAAGGTTTATACCAAAACCAGCAAATGTAAGTCCTATTCTTGGGCTGAAAGCTAAAGATCTGTAATTTGAAAAATTAGTTGAATAATTAACTTTAAATCCAAAATCAAATATCATTGCTTTCATATCGGCACCAATAGACAAACCGTATAATATTTCGTTATCAGCATTATTAATTTCAAACATGGCAGATTTTACAAATGCTCCATGTCCGAGATTACCGATTTTTGTATCTGTAATTCCTAAAAAGTAAATATTTCTTTTAGCAGTATGATTTCCATTTGTTTTTCCTTCACCACCAAACCAACCTAAAGTAAGTCCATAACCTTCTTGTAACCTGGATGTAATATGTAATTTCTTAGATGAAATTCTATTAGAGTCGTTTTTACTTTGCCCCATGCATGTGATTGAAATAAACATTTGTAATCCTAGAAAAAATTTTAAAAAGTAAATACGCATCTTCTGTCTATTTAAACTATGTTATTTTTCAGCATGTTGCTTTCTAAGTTAACTGCTAACTCGCTTATACTTGCAACAAATTTTAAACATTTATCAATACCAATATAAATTTAAAAGCTGTTTAAATTTAGTTTTCAACAGTTTACAAATGCCTTAAATTACCTGATTTATTGCTCACTGCTAATTGTTAACTGTTAACTGCTCATTTTTTTACAATTTAGCCCTGAACCCTAAATTAATCCCTATGCTGCTGAAGGGATGATTTACCCTGATACTTTTGCCGGGTTCATTAAAGGGTTGACCTACAGAAGTATCATAGCTATAATTTTCAGAATATTCTGTCTCCCGCTGGCTGGTATTAAGATTTGACAAATTATTCTGTCCATTTAAGGTATAACTTACTATTTCTCCTTTGGTTGGGGCATAACTCAGACTGACTACATTCAGTTCAGCAAACCAGCAAAACTTATCACTTACATTTAATGCAGCTCCCAGGGCAGCATTAAACCCAAGAGCCATACTACCGTTCATCTTCTCGGTATGAGTAGTCGCTGTCACATTAGTGATAAGACCATAAGGCGGATTAGGATTATAAATTGTATTTGAAATTTTATCTTCATAATCTTCAGTTATGGTAGCAAACCCGATGATTAAGCCAAATCTGGCATACGGACTTATCATCTTGTTTCCGGCTGTGAAGTATACAGACGGATTAATTCTGAACATTCTGGCTGAGTAATCAGTATTTGAATACGACAATGCACCGGCAACATCATAATAGGAATCTTTAACAGAAGTTGTACCGCCTATCAGATAGGACAGTCCCAGTTCAACTCCCATATTCTTATTGAACATATATCCCAATGCCCCAGTTACATTGAATCCTTTACCAAATGAAATTCTGTTAACATCACGGGTAGAGGTATAATTTGAATTGCTTTTTGCCTGTCTGACTTCTTCATAATAAGTTAATCCGTTCAGCTTTAATCCATAGCCTGCATTCAGGCTGAAATAAAAGTTTTGTGAAAACAGGTTTGTTACTGTTCCAAGTAAAAAAATAAATACTAGTGATTTTAAAATTATTTTCCTCATATTTTGCGATTGATTGTTTGATTATTATTGATCTTAAAATTAAGCAATGCAGGCTGTTTAAATGCTAAAGAATTGGTCCAATGCTAAAGTATTTATTCAATACTTTAATGTATTTCTTAAGATTTTCCGGCTGTTTAAAATTAGTTTTACCAAAGATTATTATTTTACATTAGCCTATTGTGATTGGATTAACAATAATTTTTGTAAAAATAATATTTATTTTCAAATCTTATAATTATTTGTTTAAATAATTATTGATGAGTCATCAGATGATTTTGGATATTAAATTAAAATGGCACGCAGATAACACAGATTATACTGAATTACACAGATACCTGAGTGTGTAATTCATACCTAAGTACTCCAAATCTTGCTTTTAAAATCTGTGAAAATCTGTTCAATCTGTGTTATCTGTGTGCAATTCTTCCCTTATTTTCACAAAGTCGGGGCGCGACTTTAAGTCGCACTCCGACTATCCGGTAAAGAACAAAAAAAAAGCTGCCCCCAAAGGAAGCAGCTTTTTTTTCACATTTATAGTTTCTGATTAGAGAATACCTTGATCTAACATTGCATTGGCAACTTTTAAGAAACCTGCAATATTTGCACCTTTTACATAATTTACATATCCGTCAGTTTGTTTTCCGTGTTTTACACAAGCTGCATGGATGTTAACCATAATGCTGTGTAATTTTTCGTCAACTTCCTGAGCAGACCAGTTGTATTTTAATGAATTCTGTGACATTTCCAAACCTGAAGTTGCAACACCACCGGCGTTTACAGCTTTACCAGGTCCGAATAAAATTTTATTTTCAAGAAATACTTCAACTGCTTCCGGTGTAGATGGCATATTAGCACCTTCTGCAACACAAATACATCCGTTTTTAACTAAATTAGCAGCGTCTTCTTTACCTAATTCGTTCTGAGTAGCGCAAGGTAATGCAACATCACATTTAACTTCCCATGGACGTTTTCCCTGGTGGAACTGAGCATTAGGGAATTCATAAGAATATGGTTTTACGATATCCTGGTTAGAAGCTCTTAATTCTAATAAATATTCAATTTTTTCAGCTGAAATACCATCCGGGTCATAAATATAACCGTCAGGACCGGAAATAGTAACAACTTTTCCGCCTAATTCAGTTACTTTAATAGCAGCACCCCATGCAACATTACCAAAACCTGAAATACATACAGTTTTTCCTTTGAAAGATTCACCTTTAGTAGCCAGCATTTCTTTTGCAAAATAAACTGCACCAAAACCTGTAGCTTCAGGACGAACCAAACTTCCACCCCAATTGGTTCCTTTTCCTGTAAGAACACCAACATGAGTCATGGTTAATTTTTTGTACATTCCAAACAAGAAACCTATTTCACGTCCACCAACACCTATATCACCAGCAGGAACATCAGTTTCAGGTCCGATTATTCTCCATAATTCCAACATGAATGACTGACAGAAACGCATTACTTCATTGTTGGATTTTCCTTTAGGATCAAAGTTAGAACCGCCTTTACCACCACCCATAGGTAATGTGGTTAAGCTGTTTTTAAAGATCTGTTCGAAACCTAAGAATTTTAAGATACTTAAGTTAACACTTGGGTGAAAACGCAAACCACCTTTATAAGGACCTATTGCATTGTTGAATTGTACTCTGTAACCTAAGTTAACCTGTACTTTACCACTATCATCAATCCATGGCACCTTGAAAGCTAAAATTCTGTCTGGCTCAACCAATCTGTCGATAATACCAGCTGCTTCAAATTGTGGATTTTCGTTAACCACTTCTTCTAATGATTCTAAAACTTCGCGAACTGCTTGTAGATATTCTACTTCACCCGGGTGTTTTTTTTCCAGGTCGTTCATGATTTTTTCTAAGTTCATGTTTAAATGTTTAAATGTTTATGTTAATTCGTTAATGATTGTATTGTTAATAAAATAACAGTGCAAAATTAGAATAATATTATGTACTAAAAAAATATTATTCCGTTTTTTTCGCAAAATTAACCAGAGTGCCGCGGAGTTTTACGCGGAGAACCGCAAAGATTAAAGAATCAACTAGTTTTAATTTCATTGTCATGTTTCTTATATATACTTAAAAATCAACAAAAAACAAAACTTGTCATTAGTAGCGTCAGCGAAGAATCTCTATTTTATAAATAATACATATTAAATGAGACATATCACAAATAGTTAGCTTTTGCTAATTGCTAATTGCTAATTGCTTCTCAGATTAATTCCGGGGAAACACTCTTCAACACCACACCGTGGTTTTTTCGTCCGTCAATCTTAATAATCATAGGATTTGGGAAACGGATATGCCGTATAAATTCATCTTCATAATAAGGCTCAACACTATTTAAATAATCTATATCATAAAAGCCTTCCTTAATAAAAGGATTAATGGTAAAATAACCCACCCTGAAGGAGGTCAGATTCTGAAAAAAGTGTGTACCCTGACTGGGGTCAATACGATAATTCTCCAAACCGGATTCAACAATCAGCCTTGCTGCTGATATCTGGGGCCATTTAACAGGGATTCCAAGCCATGGATCACTTGAGCCCCATCTGCCGGGTCCAACCAATATATATTGCTTACCTTCATGCAAAAACTGATCATTTATTTTAGCAATATCATTTACCATAGCTTCGCTTTTAGCTGCAACGAAGGATTCAGGTTTAATATAAACAAAATCATATACATCGTCAATTATACCATTTCCCAAGGCTGAATTGCAGGTAATAATTGTTTTATCCTCTTCAATATCATCCAGATCTTCCTTAATGGTTTGATCATTGTCAACAATGGGTCTTATCTGCAAAAGGTTGAAAATACTTGGTTCATCATCAGGAACATCCAAATCAACTGCAAATTCGATTTCAACCGGTTTATTCATTTCCCTTTGAGCGATTTCGAGTACATCTTTTAAAATATCTGCCAACGGAAATGAATTATAATTCAGAATATTTGAAAAAGTAATCAGTTTTTTACCATCGTGATGTATGCCATCTCTCAGCATATTGCTGTTAAAATCAAGGGTTGAGGCAATTTTTTTAATCGAATTATCTTTTTCTGCTTCTTTTATGGTAAGTTTCATGATATTAACGCCATCATCAACATCGGCATGAAAACTTTCCTTATTCATATCCAGGGCGTAAAAATGCCGTTGCGTTTCCCTTAATGCCATTTCAACGGACGAAAGCTGCAATACCTTTTTGGGATAATGAGGCGAAAAACGCAGGGTATTTCCCCCATCTACAATATATTTACCAAGTCCCAACGCAATGTTTACAATACCATCTTCAGATTTTTCAGGTGCAATTGGATAAAAGTTAATAGAGCGGGCTACACCGGAAATAGTCGGGTAAAACCTGTCACCGTATTGCTGACCACAGACTTCCTGCAGTACAATACCCATCTTTTCCTCGTCAATCACATTTTTTGTAGCAGTCATATATGCCTTGCTATCCTTGAAATATACCGAAGCATACACACTTTTGATGGCAATACTTAATTTCTCTATCATTACCCTGTCATCGGCTAAATTCGGTATCATATAGGTTGAATAAATACCGGCAAATGGTTGGTAGTGAGAATCCTCCAATAAACTTGATGAACGTATGGCAATGGGTTTCTTAACTACGGTTATAAAGGCATATAAATCCTCGTGAATACGAAAAGGTAATCTTGCACTCACAAAGCGCTGCAGTATCTCATCATTTGTACTGTCAGATAATGCAATCTTGTACAATTCATTATCTTCCATAAATTCATCAAAAACGTCAGTACCAAGTACAACTGTTCTGGGAATAGTTACAATTATATCGTCATATTTATCAACCATTCTGTTTCTTTTCAGCAATGAATCAATAAATGCCAGACCTCTTGCTTTTCCTCCAATAGAGCCACTTCCTATTCTGGTAAAAATCAGGTATTCATCAAATTTATCACGATAAAAATCAGCAATTACTCCCCTACCTTTATTACTTCTGTAACGTGCTATAGCATCAAAAATATAACGTCTGATTTCATCCAGGTCATTAAAATCATCGATATTCAGAATTTTCAGCATATCAGCAATCGGGAAAATTGCTCTTGCATTCAGCCATTTCGAGAAATGATTGTTGGTTAAATGATAATGTATGGATTCATCAGGTATATCGAAAATTTTATCCTGTAAATTTTTAAGGTCGCTTACCCTCAACACTTCTTCCTTGGTAACCGGATTGCGGAAAACAAAATCGCCAAAAGAAAAATTAGTTAAAATAAAATCTTTTAATTCATGGGAATAAGTACGTGAGTTTTTATCTAAAAAGCCAACTTTCAGGTCTTTGGCTTTAGCCCGGTTCTCAGCTTCAGATGATTGCAGTAAAATAGGCAGATCTTTATCCTCATTCCTTACCAGTTCGCAAAAACGTATGCCTGCGTTTTTATTCATCACACCATACGTTTTAAAACTAATATCTGAAATGATTCCCAACAGATTGTTCTTATATTTTTCGTATTGTTCAATGGCTTCTTCATAATTGGTTGCCAGCAATATCTTGGGTCTGCCTCTCATCCGCAACATTTTCTGGTGTTCATTCAGGCCTTCTGTCATAAACTTAAGCGATTGCTTAAAGATTAATTTATACAAATTGGGCAGATAACTGGAATATAACCTTACTGAATCTTCAACCAAAAGCAGACTTTGTACACCAACTTCGTGGGAATCGTGCTCTGCATTCATTTTATCTTCAATAAGTTTAATGATAGCAAGCATAATATCAGCATTACCCAGCCAGCTAAAGACATAATCTATGGAGCTGTTATCACCTTTATCGAGTTTTAAGGAGACTTCCCTTGAAAACGGAGTTAAAACTACTATGGGTTTGTTTGGATATTTGGTTTTAATTTCCTTGGCAAAATCAAAAACATCAACATCTCCAAGATCGAGCATGGTAATAATCAAATCTATCTGGTCTTCTGACAACACCTTAAAAGCTTGTTCGGGCGAAGAAACCTGAACAAAATGAGGAGGATATCTTAAATTAAGTGAAACGTATTCGTTAAAAATCTGTTCTTCTATTCTGCCATCACCTTCTAATATAAAAGCATCATATTTACTGCAAATAAGCAAAACTTTACTGATACGCTTTGTCATTAAATTATCGAAAGACGTTTCAGTAAAATAGTACTTTTTAATATCCTTAACTTTTTTACCTTTTTGCATAGTAATTAATTCGTAATTAATAATATTGATTGCTTATATGTCTTTATTAACCTCAATAACTGCCATTCGTTTTTTTCCATCCATTTTTACATCAATGGTATTTTCAAATCTGATATGTCTGAAATACTTGGTTTTATTAATTAATTTCGCTTTATTCAGTTTATCCCAGTTGATATAGCTATCGTTTAATTCCTGTTGTACGGAGAAATATCCAACCTTTAATGAAGTTACATTATGAAAAAAATGAGAGCCTGATGAAGCATCCAATGGAAAATCTTCCAGACTGGTTTCGACAATTACTTTTGCGTTTGATATCTGAGTCCAGTTTACAGGTATGCCAATCCATTTATCGCGTGTTCCCCAGCGTCCCGGTCCGATTAATATATATTTCCTGTTTTCTTTTATCATCATATCGTTCAGGCTTTCAATCTCACAGACCATTTCATCTGTATGTGATTTATCAAACAAACTAATGTCAACATATATTATATCTGTAATGTCATTTATCAATCCATTTCCCATTCCTTTATTAGAAAACAAAATTACATCATTTTTGTTGATTTTTGCTTCATCAATTGTGTAATCCTCAGCATTACCAATGAGTGGCTTTATTTGCAGAAGGTAAAATGAGGCCCTGCCCTTTTCGTCTTTATTTAAATCAATTGCAAATTCAATTTCAACTGGCGAACCCAGGGCTTCTTTTACAACATCTATAACGAGTTCAATGGTTTCAGGCAATGGAATATAATGATATTTTAAAATATTTGCAAAATTAACAATCCGGGGTCCGGGATAACTCAGACCGGGTACTATCCTGTTATTATCGCTATCATATACAGAAGCGCAATGCCTCAAGGTGCCGTGCTTTTCTGCTGCTGAAATTTCTAATTTAACCAGTCCGGCATCCTCACCCTTTAATAAATTAAGGGGTTGTTCTTTTAAATTTACTGCATAAAAATTCAGCTGGGAACTTTTATACTGGTCCTTAGGAGAATTTATTTCAACATCAGCATATTTGGGTGCAAAACGATATGCTTTTTCACCTTCCACAACATAAGTTCCCAGTCCAACAGCCATCACAGCAAAACCTTCTTCGGGTTTCATGTGCGAAAAAGGATAAAAATTATAAGACTGAGCAACCCCGCTGATATGAGGATAATATACATCTTCATAGACATTTCCAACAACTTCCTGGATAACTACAGCCATCTTTTCTTCTTCAATTTTATAACTGATGGCTTCTACATAGCCACGGGCAATTTTTGAAAAAACAGAAGCATAAACCAGTTTTATGGCATCCATTGCCTGAGTTAAACGGATTTCCAGATTAGGATGATTATTAGGAATAAGATAAGTTTCAAATATTCCGGCAAAGGGTTGCATCAATGAATCTTCGAATAATCCCGATGAACGGATTGCCAATGGTTTGGTAAGTTTTCGCAAGATCATCCTTAATTTCTTTATCAGACTTTCAGTAAGTTTGGATTCCATAAACACCTTACGGATAGTTGCATAATCACGCTCTGTATTTACAAAATCATAGAGTTTATTCCTGTCGATAAAATAATCAAACTCATCAGTACCTATAATTGCTGTTATCGGAGTTCTGATATTAATATTAGGTATCATCTGTGAGAAATCATAATTATAAATCAGGGTATTGATAAATGCCAGTCCCCTGCCCTTTCCTCCCAATGAGCCCGACGAAAGTGCAACGATATTACTTTCGTCAATAACATCTGTTTCTTCAAAACTGATAACTTTACCTTTATTTTTTTCATTTCTGTGGTTTTGAATCGCATTCAGCAGAAAATCTCTTAATTCCTGGGCATTTTTAAAGTCAGTTGTTTTTAAAGGATTAATTTTTTTTGCAATGGATATTTCGCCCCTTGCCATTAACCATAATGAAAAGTGATTCCGTTTACCATGATAAATCAATGATTCATCAGGTATGGTTTTTAAATGTTTCTCAAATTCTTTTAAAGAACTGGCAATTGCAATATCATGGCCTTCGCCATCTTTATAAATAAAATTACCAAATCCCAGATAGTGACTGATAAAACTTTTAATATCCTGTGAAAGTGTATCAGAACCTTTGTCAATAAAAGTTACTTTTAATTCATAAGCTAATTTAGCATTTTCAGGATCTGAAGATTGTATTATTATAGGTAAATCCTTGATCTTATCCCTTACATATTTAACCAGATCATAACCTGCATTTTCATCCAGTTCATTATTCCTGTAAAATTTCATGTCACTGATCAGACAAAGCATATAATCACGATATTTATTAAAAATATCAATGGATTCTTCATAGGATTTAACCAGTAAAATTTTAGGTCTGGCTCTTAAACGTAAAACTTTGTAAAGTTCATCATTACTCACATCTTCTATTAACCGCTTTGTCTGTTCCAGAACACTGGAATAGAGCATTGGCAAATACCTTGAATAATATTTTGCTGAATCTTCAACCAACAGAATCACATTAACAAGACCTATTTTGGTATCATTTTCGACGTTCACCATGTCTTCAAGGTATTTTACCATGGCAAAAAACACCCTGGAATCACCATTCCAGACAAAAATTTTATCTATTAATTTAGCCACTTCTGCATCACGTTCATACAATGCAATATCGCTGTTGTTGTTTAACAGCATAAAAATCGGGATGTAAGGGAATTTTTGTCTGATAATTTTGCTGATATCCAACGGTGCATTTTTATCGACGCCTAACATGATAATTACAAAATCATAATGTTTTTCATTCAGTTCAGCCATAGCTTCTTCATAGGTAGAAACCCCGGTTACTCTTGGTATAGATGTTAAATTTAACTGATAATATTCACCCAAAATATGCTCTGAGAAACGGCCTTCTTTTTCAATATAATAAGCATCATATAAATTGGCTATCAGTAGAATTTCATTTACCTTAAATGGCATTAAATCATGAAAAACATCCCTGTCGTAGTTCTGTTTATTTAAAAAACGATGGAGTAATTGTCTGCTTGATACTTTTTGTCCCAAATCAGCAAAATCAGGCTCTGCATCTTCCGACGCTTTTAATATGGATTTTGCTCTTAAACTGTTAAGATAATTAACGATTATGGTGGCAAGATTATCAATTAAATGTCGCTCTTCTTTTAAAAACGGGCCTTCATCTAAAACAGAAAACTGCTTTAAATAAAAAACTTCAATAGAACCTTTTAAACTGTCAATAGTTTCAAAATTTTGTTTTTGAACCCAGGTAGTTTCAATAAAATCAGGTGTTTTAAATTCTTTTTTATTAAAAATGATGCGGGCAACTGTATATTCCGGATATTGCCAGGCTTTTGGCAATAACATACAAATCTGTTGTAATGTTTCTTCAATTGGTTTGCCTTCTTTTAAAATCTTTGTCGTTTGATTAATTGCAGCTAATTCTTTTAATCTTTCCTTATTTTCAAAAATTAATTGCTTTAAGAAAGCATTGGACGTATCGTCTAATTCTTCAAATGTTTCATTCTCAATTATTCCTCTTTCGACGATATTAGCAGATTTCTCATGAGGCGCTTTTAAGATATTAAAATCAAAACTTATACTTTTAAGATTATACAGCGTTGAGCCTTCTTTTTCCAGTACAGGTGTAAAAACACCATTAATTGTTATAGTTTTCCCATCTTTTTTCAGAAAATTGATTTCTGACTGTTGCACAACTCCATTTCTGATTTGTTCCCACATTGTTCGGAAACTATCAGATTTATAAGTAGAAGAGGAAAGAAGAATACTAATGTGACTCCCTTTTAATTCATCAGCAGAATAGCCTAAAACATTAGCAATATCAGTATTGTATTTTTCAATTATACCATCAAGGTTAAATTCAATTAAAGCCATAGTATTTTTTTTGTTAAAATTATAACAAATGTGAATTCTATGCTTGTGATTCATAAAAAACTTTCAAAATTAAGCAATACACTTATAAATGAATAAATGTTTAAGTAAATCACTTAATTTTCGCTACGATAATTACGTAATTTACATACAATCAGTGTTATTTTTTGTTTGAGAATTTATTTTTTTTATAATATTGTGCATCGATTAACAATGTTTATCGAATAACAACTAATTATTCATTTTAAAATATAAATTTATGAGTACTGCATTAACACAAAAAGTCGATCAATTTATGGCAAAAGTTATTGCCAAGAATCCAAGTGAGGTTGAATTCCACCAAGCTGTAAGAGAAGTTGTTGAAACATTATTTCCTTTCATCGAAGAAAATCCAAAGTACAATGGAATTCTCGAAAGAATTGTAGAACCGGAAAGAGTTTTGATGTTCAGAGTTCCTTGGCTGGATGATAAAGGTAATTTTCAAATAAACAGAGGTTTCCGCATTGAAATGAACAGTGCAATCGGACCTTACAAAGGTGGCTTACGTTTTCACCCAACTGTAAATCTTGGAATTTTGAAATTTTTAGCGTTTGAACAAGTATTCAAAAACAGTTTAACTACATTACCTATGGGTGGTGGAAAAGGTGGTTCTGATTTCGATCCTAAAGGAAAATCAGATAATGAAGTAATGAAATTTACCCAAAGTTTTATGTTGGAATTACAAAGACATATAGGTCCTGATACCGATGTTCCTGCCGGAGATATAGGTGTTGGCGGCCGTGAAATAGGTTTTATGTTCGGACAATATAAAAGAATAAGAAATGAATTCACCGGAGTTTTAACCGGTAAAGGTTTGGAATGGGGTGGCAGTTTAATACGTCCTGAAGCAACTGGTTACGGACAGGTATATTTTGCAAAAGAAATGCTGGCTACCAAAAACGATTCATTTAAAGGAAAAGTTGTTGTAGTTTCAGGTTCTGGAAATGTTGCTCAATATGCAACACAAAAAGCAACTGAATTCGGCGGAAAAGTTGTTACTATGTCAGATTCTGATGGTTATATCTATGACCCGGCTGGAATTGATGCTGATAAACTGGCTTTTGTAATGGAATTAAAAAATGTAAAACGCGGTCGTATTTCAGAATATGCTAAAAAATACAATTGCGAATTTGTAGCAGGTAAAACACCATGGGGTGTAAAATGTGATATAGCTTTACCAAGTGCAACTCAAAATGAGTTAAATGGTGCTGATGCAAAAGCGCTGATTGCCAATGGTTGTATTTGCGTTTCTGAAGGTGCTAATATGCCTTCTACTCCTGAAGCAGCTGAATATTTTGTAGAAAAGAAAATATTATATGGTCCTGGTAAAGCTGCCAATGCCGGTGGTGTTGCAACCTCAGGTCTTGAAATGTCTCAAAACTCAATGCGTTTAAGCTGGACCAGAGAAAGAGTTGATCAGGAATTGCATAATATTATGATTAATATTCACAAAACTTGTGTAAAATACGGAAAAGAAGCTGATGGAACTATTAATTATGTTAAAGGTGCCAATATCGGTGGATTCGTAAAAGTAGCTGATGCTATGATGGCTCAGGGACTCGTATAGTTAATCATTTTTAAATCTAACTAAACAATTTAAAAAGAGGTAAAACGGCAAATGTTTTGCCTCTTTTTTTCTCCTTTAATTTATAAGTTTAATTATTTCTATTTTCACAAAATAACTTAGAATATTCTTATTTTTACACCTGATTTTTATTGAAATGATTGTATTTCCAAATGCTAAAATAAATTTAGGCTTATACATTGAAAATAAGCGGGGTGATGGATATCATGATATCAAAACTATATTCTACCCTATTCAATTATGTGATGCTTTGGAAATCACAAAATCTGAAGATAGTGAATTTGAAATGACAATCAGTGGAATTCCAATCATAGGTGAATTAGATAAAAATTTATGCGCTAAAGCTTATTTTTTACTTAAAGATGAATTTCAACTACCTGGCATTAAACTGCATTTACATAAAGCCATTCCTCATGGTGCAGGTTTAGGTGGAGGTTCTGCTGATGCAGCATTTACCATAAAATTATTAAATAATATTTTCAATCTTTCACTGACTGATGCTGTAATGGCCAAATATGCTTCTAAAATTGGAAGTGATTGTGCCTTTTTTATTGAGAATAAAACAGTACTGGCTTCAGGAAGAGGTGATACATTCGAAAATATTGATATATCTTTAAACGACTACTATATATATATTGTCAAACCGGATGTTAATGTCAGTACAGTTGATGCTTATCATAATGTAAAAGCAAGAAACTCAAGCATTGACATCAGATCCATTATCAATCAACCGATTGAAACATGGAAACATTCACTTATTAATGACTTTGAAGAAAGTATATTTCTAAATCATCCGGAATTATCATTAATTAAAAATTCCTTATATGCTAATGGTGCCATCTATGCTGCTTTAAGCGGAAGTGGTTCTGCCCTGTTTGGCATTTTTAATAAAATACCTTCCATCCCTTTTAATTTTCCAAATCATTATTTTTGCTGGGGTAAGTAATCTAACTTACATAAAATCAAATATATATAATTTTATTTACAAATTTATATATTTTTATTTTTTATATAAAAATATTATTTAATTTTGCAGCCAATTAAATGAATGAATACTTATTCAATTATATTATGGCAAGATTAATAGATGATATGAAGTTAGAGCGCATAAAGATTGCGACTCAGGAACTGGTAGTAGCGAATGGCTACGGTGGAGCATCAATTTCAACCATTGCAAAAAAGGCTGGAGTTGCTGAAGGTTATTTGTATAGATTTTATAAAAGTAAGTTTGAATTGGTAAATGATTTATTATTCACCAATGTTAACGAGTTGGCTGATAATATTGAATTATTATTAGAAAATCAGCAAAATATATGGAAAATTTTCGAACATTTAATCAAATCATTCTTCTTATTGGCAAATACAGAACCAAACAGAATAAAATTCATGTTTGTATTAATGCATGATTATAATTTTAATCTGAAAGAAGTTCAAAGAAGTCGAATTTTTGAATTATGCAGCAGGATTAAAGAAATCGGATTTGCAAATAATCAATTAAGACAGAATGTAACAGAAGAAGAAATATATTTAATCGGAGTAACCTACCCTATTCAGTTTATCAATTTACGTTTAAAAAACTTTTTTAATAATTCTGAAATCACTGATATTGAAATGATTAATATTTTAACTATATGTAAAAACGCTTTAAAAAAATAGTTAGAAATGAAAATTATTAAAATTAAGCTTAATGTTTTAGTTGCGTTAATGCTTTTATTTATGACTATTTCACGGGTAAATGGACAAATCCCAAATAATAATCTAAGTTTCGAGCAGGCATTTGATTTATTAAAACAAAAAAACCATGTTATTAAACAAGTTGATTTGCTAAATCAGGAAAAGCAACAACAATTAAAAGCAGCCAGAGGATTATATTTCCCAAGAATTGGAATTACCGCCCAATATATGACGATGTCTGAAGATTTAAGTTTAGATCTTACACCTGTTAAAGAAGCTATTGAACCACTGTATCAGACGTTGAGCAATTATGGCAATTTTTCAATGGCAGGAATTCCTGATAATGTTGCTACACAGTTAATCAGAAATAAGCTAAAAGCAGGACTTACTCAAATTGAAAATGAGGACTGGAATAATCTGATACAAAAAAAACAGTTTGGAGCAATAAATGCAACGCTGGATTGGCCGGTTTACGCAGGAGGAAAAATAAGAGCAGCAAACAAAGCAGCTAATATCGAACTTACTGAAGTTAATGAGGAGAAACGCCAGAAAGAAGCTGAAGTTTTGTACGAATTAGTTGAAAGATATTATGGCTTATGTTTAGCGAAACAGGCTGAAAAAGTAAGACTGGAAGTATTCAATGGTATGAAAAAACATTTGAATGATGCTCAAAAAATGGAACAGCAGGGATTAATTGCAAATGCTGATTTATTAAATGTAAAAGTGTATTATTCTCAGGCTGAAAGGGAATTAAATAAATCACACCGCACAACAAACGTGATTAACCAGGCTTTATTGAATACACTGGCCCAGGAAATGAATGCAACTATTGAACCTATTTCTTTACTTTTTTATCTGGATTCAATAGAACCGGTTGAATATTTTAAAAATACTGCAAAACAGAACAATCCGATGCTCCATCAGGTTGAAGCAAAAAAACAACTTTCAATACAGGGCTATAATGCTGAAAAAGCAAATTATTTCCCGGCTGTTGCATTCACAGGAATGTATGATATTGCTAACAAAGATCTTTCGCCCTACACACCGGACTGGATGGTCGGGATTGGTTTAAAGTGGACTTTATTTGATGGAAATACACGCTACAGAAAAGTAAAGGCTGCCGGTTTAAAAACTGAGCAGATAAAAGAATATCAGTTAAAAGCAGCATCAGATATTGAAACAGTAATTGATAAATTATACCAGGAACTAAGTATTTACAAAGAGCAACTTATTGATTTGGAAACTGCCAGAACATATGCTCAGGAATATTTAAGAGCAAGGGAAAAAGGGTTTAAGGAAGAAATGACCAATTCAACAGAAGTAGTTGATGCCCGTTTAAATCTTTCTAAAATATTAATAGAAAGACTGGAAACTATTTACAAATACGATTTAACACTTGCCAAATTATTGGAATTTTCAGGCATACCTGAAAATTTTATTACTTATCAGAGAAATCCGAATATTAAAACTGAATTTTTTCAACCGGAATTAAAATAATAAATCTAAAAATGAAAAATAAATCATCAAATAGAAAGGGAAATTTACTTGCAGCCTTTGGTGTTGGAGCATTGCTTATTTTTCTTATTTATTCAACATGGATAATTAGTCGTCCAAAACCAATTGAAGTACAGGGAGAAGTAGAAGCAACCCAGATAAAAGTTGCATCAAAACTTACTGGCAGAATTGATAGCATTGCCGTTCATAAGGGCGATAAAATAAAAAGAGGGCAATTGCTTTTTGTAATCAAGAGTCCTGAAATTGAAGCAAAAATTCAGCAAGCCTATGCAACCTTAAAAGGCGCTGTAGCACAAAATAATAAAGCAATATTCGGTGCCGAAAAAGAAGATATACAGGCTGCTTACAATTCCTATTTAAAGGCAAATACAGCTTATGAACTGGCTCAAAAGACATATGAAAGGATTAATAATCTCTACAATGAAGGTGTTTTGCCCGCTCAAAAGCGTGATGAAGCCGAATCTAATTACAAAGTTGCACAGGAAACAACAAACGCTGCAAAAGCATTATTGGAAAAAGTGCAGAAAGGATGCCGTATTGAAGATAAAGATGCAGCAAAAGCAATGGTATCAAAAGCTCAGGGTGCCATAAATGAAGTTGAGAGTTATCTTTCGGAAACCAGGATTTATGCGCCTCAGGATGGCGAAGTTGCCGATATTATAGCTGAAACAGGAGAATTAATCAGTGCAGGTTATCCTGTTGTTACAATCGCCAGATTAGATGATAGCTGGATATGTTTTAATCTTCGCGAAGATCTATTGGCTTCAATAAAAATTGGAAGTGAGTTTAATGCTGTTTTCCCTTCATTGGGTAATAAAGAAGTTAAATTAAAAGTTACTTATATTCATGTTTTGGGCAATTTTGCAACCTGGAATGCAACAAAAACATCAGGTGAATTTGATATGAAAACATTTGAAGTTCATGCTGTTCCTTTAGAAAAAACTGAAAATCTCAGGCCAGGAATGAGTGCATTGGTAAATTGGAAATTAGTGACAAATAAAAATTAATAAAACAGGAAAATTAAGTTAAATTCATGAGTAATAATCATCCCATTCAAAGGGTAATGAAAAGAGAATTTGAAATAATATCAGGTAAATGGACCTTGATAATGCTTACATTTATAGGCCCATTGCTTGCATTCTGGCTAATAATGCTGATATTCTCTTCAAACGTTCCTCATGATTTACCTGTAGCTTTGGTTGATCAGGATAATACCAGCTTATCCCGCTTAATATCCAGAATGACAGATGCTACACCAATTGCAGCAGTTGACCGAAGTTATACCAACTTATATGATGCACAAAATGCGTTGGAAAAAGGCAAAGTAGATGCCATACTATTTCTGCCTGAACATACTGAAAAAGAAATATTAAGTGGAAGAAGTTCTACTATTGTTTTATATTTAAATAATGCCAATGTAGTTAAATCAGGATTAATGAACAGTGGGATCAGAAAGGCTTTAAGCACCTTATCAGCAGGAATAAAACTTAAAAAGCAACTACAATCCGGCAAAACACAGAAGCAGGCTATGGCAGCAATAATGCCGGTACAGCTTCATTCTGTGGTATTATTTAATCCTTATATCAGCTATTCATATTTCCTTACTTTAGGCTTAATGCCTGTAATATTGATTGTTTTTACACTTTTAGGAACTACATATGCAATTGGCAATGAATTACTCAGAGGTACAGGACCTCAGTGGATTAATGCAGCTGATGGCAATATTATCTATGCTTTATGCGGTAAAATATTTCCTTATACCATTTTCTTTACAATTATAGCGGTTTTTATGAATATTATGCTATTCCATAATCTTGGACTTCCCCTTAATGGAAAACTTTACATTATTTTATTCAGCGAATTCCTGCTTATAGTAAGCTATCAGTTTATGTCAATATTCCTGTTGGGATTATTTTCAAATTTAAGGTTGTGTTTGTCATTGGGGAGTGCCTATTCCATGCTGGCTTTAACATATTCAGGACTTACATTTCCTGTTACTGATATGCCTGCTTTCGGACAAGCATTTGCCGGTATATTCCCATTTACGTATTGGCTTAAAATATTTATCAGTCAGTCATTAAGAGGAGAACCATCAATCAATAGCGTAATCCCAATATTTTCTCTTTTTGTATTTATATTATTAGGCAGTTTATTTATACCACGATTAAAGTTTTTAATGTTGAATAAAAAATATTGGGGTAAATATTAATTTTAAGTAATATCATGAAATTCATTCAGTTAATTGCATATTTCTTCACAAATGAACTTAAAGCCATATTTAAAGATGCCGGTGCTGTATTGATTTTTATGATAGCACTGGTTATTTATCCTTTGCTTTATTCCATTGCATACGAAAATGAAGTTGTAAGTGATATTCCGATTGCAGTTGTTGACCTCGACCATTCGGCAATGAGCAGGAAAATAGGTAAAATGGCTGACGCAACAGAACAATTGAAACTTGCTTATAAACCTGCCAGCTTAAAAGAAGCTGAAAAATTATTTTATCAGGGAAATGTAAAAGGAGTTTTATTAATTCCTGTTCATTTTGAAAAAGATATACTGAGCGGACAGCAAACTAATCTGGTTGTATACAGCGATGCGAGTTATTTTTTACTCTACAAACAAGTTTATGCCGGAGCTATATATGCTGTAAATACATTAGGAGCAGGAATTGAAATTAATAAGTTAATGACAGAAGGAAAATCATTTGATCAGGCAATAGAACAACAAAATCCCTTAAATGTAGAGGTAAAAAATCTTTACAATCCATCAAGTGGTTACGGTTCATTTGTGTTGCCGGGTATTATCATATTAATTTTGCAACAAACTTTACTTATAGGTATCGGAATGATGGGTGGTACACAACGTGAGAAAAATATATTTCATACCATTCATGCAAAGGTCAGCGAAAAATGGGGTAGTATTCCTGTAATACTTGGAAAATCGTTTGCATATACATTAATTTATATATTCAATGCTATCTTTACAATGGTGATTTTACATCATTGGTTTTCATTGCCCGATAATGGAAGTATTTTGAATATTTTCATGATACTCATCCCCTATTTGCTGAGTGTTTCCTTTATGGGACTGGCTATAAGCGTTTTCTTCAGGGAAAGAGTATATTCATTACTATTTATGGTATTTCTGTCACCGGTAGTTTTATTTTTAAGTGGTTTATCCTGGCCGGCACAAACCATCCCTCCTTTTTTGTATGCAATTGCACATATTTTCCCAAGTACTACTATGATTCCTGTGTATATCAGAATGCGTATTTGTGGAGCAAGCTTAGACCAGGTAAGTGCTGAATGGGCATTTATCTTAATTCAGATGCTGATCTATTTTGTTTTAGCCTGTATTTCATACAAAATTGCTTTCAGGCAATTTAATAAATCAACAATAAAATAATTCTGTTTTTCTTATTTAACCTCTATTTTGCTTTAAATAACTGTAAAGATAGCAGTGATATCGAAAATATATCTTTTTCTAATCATATAACACCTAAATATCTTATTTTTGCTACAAAATAAATTACGGAAAACATGAAAAAAATATTATTATTAGCATTTATCGGAATTGTTTTATTTGCACTACCATCATTTTCACAGGAAAACGCAAAAAAAATAACACTGGAAGATATCTGGTCAAAAGGCACCTTCCGCCCTGCTTATATCAAAGAAATCCATTCTTTGAAAGATGGTGAACACTATTCAGTGCTCGAAAGCAACACTATCGTTAAATACAGCTATCAGGAAGGTAAAAAAACAGATGTTATATTTGATGCAACAAGTGTTAAATTAGCAAATAGTAAAAGTTTAAATATTGAGGATTATCAGTTTAACAATGATGAAACAAAAATATTAATTTCAACCAATACAGAGGCTATTTACCGTCACTCTTCCATAGCTGATTTTTATGTGATGGATTTAAAAACGAAACAAATAACTGAACTTTCGCAAGGCGGAAAAATACATCTGGCTGAATTTTCACCTGATGGAAGTAAAATAGCTTTTGCGAGGAATAATAATCTTTTCATTAAAAATCTTGCCGATAATAAAGAAACCCAGATTACAAATGACGGGCTTATCAATAATATTATCAACGGAACTACAGATTGGGTTTACGAAGAAGAATTCGGATTTACAAAAGCATTCTTCTGGTCACCTGATGGAAGTAAATTAGCCTTTTACCGTTTTGATGAAAGCAAAGTAAAAGAATATACAATGACAAACTGGGGCGATTTGTATCCGGAACAATATAAATACAAATATCCAAAGGCTGGCGAAGACAATTCCATCGTAACTATCTGGAAATATGATGCAAATTCAGCTAAAACATCTAAGATGGATATAGGAAATGAAACAAATCAATACATCCCCCGCATTAAATGGACAGAAGCCAATAATACACTTGCTATACTAAGAATGAACCGTTTACAGAACAAACTTGAAATCTTACTGAATAATGTTGTGGATGGCACATCTAAAGTAATTTATACTGAAGAAAATAAATATTATATAGATATTACAGATGATCTGACATTTTTAAGTAATAATCAATTTGTAATTACAAGCGAAAAAGACGGATATAATCATATTTATCTTTATGACTTCAATGGAAAGCTTGTTAAACAAATCACCAATGGTAAATGGGACGTTGTTAGCATTAAAGGTGTTGATGAAAAATCGAAATGCATTTTCTATATTTCTGCTGAATCAGCTCCTGTTAACAAGGACTTGTACTCAGTAAAACTTGATGGCAGTAAAAAAACGCTACTTTCAACAAAGGCTGGCAGTAATGATGCAAATTTCAGTGCAACATATAAATATTATATCGGAACTTATTCTGATGCTAATACGCCAAGTATTTATACTATCAATACTTCAAATGGTAAAGAAATAAAATTGCTCGAAAACAATGAGAAACTGGCAAAAGCAATACAATCCTTCAATTTCAGTAAAAAAGAATTTGCCACATTAACTACTGAAAATGGAATTACTTTGAATTACTGGATCATTAAACCTGCTGATTTTGATGCTAACAAGAAATATCCCCTGTTTATGTATGCTTATGGAGGTCCCGGACACAATACTGTTACCAACAGTTACGGATACAGCGATATGAGCTGGTTTGAAATGTTAACTCAAAAAGGATACATCGTTATTTCTGTTGACAATAGAGGCACAGCATTCAGAGGTGAAGAATTTAAAAAATGCACCTATAAGGAATTAGGTAAATTTGAAGTAGAAGACCAGATTAATGCAGCTAAATTCTTTGGAAATCTACCCTATTTTGATAAAAACAGAATTGGTATCTTTGGATGGAGTTATGGCGGATATTTGTCAACCCTATGTATGACTAAAGGTGCTGATTATTTTAAAGCTGGAATCGCTGTAGCTCCTGTAACCAACTGGAGGTATTATGATAACATATATACTGAGCGGTTCATGAGAACACCTCAGGAAAACCCAAGCGGTTATGATGACAACTCTCCCATTAATCACGTTAAAAAGCTAAAAGGTAAGTATTTATTGGTACATGGAACAGGTGATGATAATGTACATGTTCAGAATTCAATGGATTTGATTACGGCTTTGGTAAATGCCAATAAACAATTCGAAATGCAATTATATCCAAATAAAAACCATAGTATATACGGCGGATTTACCCGTATTCACCTTTACAAACGCATGACAGACTTTATACTGAATAATTTATAATATTTATAATTACAGCAAAAAAACTGACCGGTTGAATTTACTTAGCTGGTCAGTTTTTTTTATTTAATGAAGTTTTATGTATCTTTGACACAATTTTAAAATAGCCGTATCGTTTTAACAGCATGCAAAAATTAATCACAGTTTTCTTTTTACTTTTTCTGTCATTTTTTTCTTTTGCTCAGAATACCAGCATTTCCGGCAGGGCTATTGGTGCTGAAGGCATGAAAATCAGATTGATTACCACTGCCGATTATATCTCGGAACTTCCAAAAAAAATTGATGAATACATAATAGACTCATCTGGAAATTTCAAACTTAGAACTTCCCTGAATGAATGTATTTATGTACAGCTTCAGATTGATATCTATAAGGGTGATTTTTATCTTGAACCCGGCAAATCTTATAATATCAGCATTACTCCAATGCAATACAAGGAAGATGAAAAAATAAGTCCTTTTTTAAATAAAAAGAAACTCGAAATTGTTACTGATAAAATAGACAGCAATGAGTTAAATCAGCAAATCAGTAAATTTAATGCGCTCTATGATGATTTTGTGATTAAAAATTTCAATATTTTGTACAACAGCAGAAATAAAGCAAAATTAGACAGTTTTCAATTAAAGTTAAACTTATATTTTTCATCATCAAAGAATTCATTTTTAAATAATTATATAAAATATAGAATAGCTGGATTAGAACAAATGAGTCATATAAAAAACACCCTGAAATTTTATACTGCTTACATTCAGAATCAACCCATTTTATATAATCATATAGAGTATATGTATTTTTTTAATGAATTTTATGAGAAGTTCTTATTCAATGGGAATCATAAATTGAGAGATGATGATTTACAAGCATTTGTAAATGAAAAAAATCACCTTGGCTTGATGGATGCAATGGGAAGAGATAGCCTGGTGAAAAATGAGGTTATCAGAGAATTGGTTTTTTTAAAAGGGATGCGTGATTTGTATTATTCTAATAATTTCGATAAAGAGAACATTATTTCAATGCTTTATAAATTTTCCGGCAAAACTAAATTTAAAGAACATAAAATAATTGCAAACAACCTTATCATAGCATTCAATAAATTAAAGATTGGCGGTAAAGCCCCTGATTTTAAGCTTAAAACAATAAAAGGCGAAATCTATTCATTGGCAAATTTTTACGGTAAATATACTTATTTAGGCTTTTTTACTACCTGGTGTGCAGCATGTATAAATGATAATGAAGCCATTGCAGTATTAAAGAAAAAATATGGAGATAGGATTAACTTTGTTTCAATTTCTATTGATAAACAAGAATTAAATTTGAATTATTACCTTGATAAACATAAGTACGATTGGTATTTCCTGCATTATGGGAATAACATTGAACTCCTCGAAAACTATGGTGTATATAGTTATCCTTTCTTTATACTGCTTGATGGCAATGGAAATATTGTAAATTATCCTGCTTTAATGCCAGGTGAAAATATCGAAGATGTTTTTAAATCCGTGCTGGGAAACAAATAACATCCGAATTAAAGTATCCGTTTAATTAAATTTATTTAAATAATTATATACCAAATAATTAATGGAAGGATAACTGTTTCTCAATACTTCCGGAATTTCTTCTTTTTTTAACCAAACTGCTTTTGTAATATCTTCCTTTATTTGAGGTACCAATTTTTTTTCAGTAGTTGTTTTCATTAAATACCAGTAACAATGTTTAATGATTTGTTTATTTTTTTCGGTATAAATATGATAGGTATTGGGTAGCTTTTTAATAATTTCAATATTATCAATCCCTGTTTCCTCCTCTACTTCACGAATAGCACATTTTCTTATGGGTTCTCCCCAATCTTTCTTGCCTTTTGGCAAGTCCCAATATGCGCGACGAAATATAAATAAATATTCTTCATTTAAGTTTTTCACCAGACCACCACCTGCTTTAACTTCGGTATATTGAGATACAAAAAATAAAAAAACCTCTCTTAAGTTTGTCGGGCAATAGATATACAATTCATGCGTTATCCTTTTATCAATAAAATCAGCTATTACAGCCAGCAAAGCTCTTTTTGACTGAAATTGATAACACTCAACATCTTCGTTATCAAATAATTGTGAATTGATATTTTTCACGAATTGAATTGATTGATTATTTACAAAAACTTTATACATTTGCAGCATGAAATTTAATGAAGAAATAGCTTTAAAAACAGCAGAATTTTTATTGCAAATTAAAGCAATAAAATTGAATAATGCACATCCTTTTACATGGGCTTCTGGCAGAAAATCTCCAATCTATTGCGACAACAGGGTTACATTATCTTACCCTATTGTCAGAACTTTTATCCGTCAACAGTTTGTGCATATAATTAATGAAGAGTTTGGAACCGTCGAATTAATTGCAGGCGTTGCTACCGGAGGTATTGCTCAGGGTGTGCTGGCTGCTCAGGATTTAGGACTACCTTTTGCTTATGTCAGATCTGAAGAAAAAAAACATGGTTTGACCAATCAAATTGAAGGTGTGGTAAAATCAGGGCAATCGGTTATAGTTGTTGAAGACCTTGTTTCTACCGGTAAAAGCAGTTTAAATGTTGTAAATTCATTACACGATGCAGGCTGTAATATTAAAGGTATGGTAGCAATATTTACTTACGACCTTAAAGTAGCTGAAGAAAGCTTTAAAGCGGCTAAAATTCCTTTAATTACGTTAACCGACTATAATACTTTGATAAAAGTCGCAGTTGAACAAAATTATATTAAAGAAGATGATTTAATTTCGCTTAACGAATGGAGAGTAAATCCTGAACTTTGGTCAGAAAATAAAATCAATCAGGGCTTTTAATCTTACAATCCGTTAAATGAAGAAAATAGAAAGCGAAAAGCTTATCATTAACAATTCTCAGGAAAAAATCTATGAGTTTTTGAGCAATTTCAATAATTTCGGTAAATTAATGCCTGAACAAATTATCAACTGGCAATCTACTGAAACCAGCTGTTCTTTTACCATCAAAGGCATGACAGATTTAAGCATGCAAATCAAAGAAAGAATACCACATCACACCATTTTAATAACTTCTTTTGGAAAGACACCCTTTGATTTCGAACTAAAATGTTCGTTTGATGCAATTGAAGAAATGAAAACCCAATCACAGCTTATTTTCTTTGCTGATTTAAACCCAATGCTCAGTATGATGGCCAGCAAACCTTTGGAAAATTTTGTAAATATGCTGAATACAAAATTGAAACAAAAAGCGGAAGAAGAAGATTTTTAATTTGCCTGAGCCCTAATTTTTTTTAGAATTTATAACTTATTCCCAACACAAAATCCAGACCGGAGCCATTAGGTTTTAACATATTACCTAATGATTGTTCATGATAGCCGGAATCGAAACTGTAGTAAACATAATAATATTTCAATCCATAATCCAGGTTCAATCTGTCAAATAGGGTCATATTATATGTAGCTGAAACATGAAAACCGTGTGCTGTCTTATATATCCAAACAGCGTCAAAACATAGTGGAACTTTAGACCCGTTAATAATCAGATGATTATCAAAATAAAAATCATAGCCTATACCAAGTCTGAACTTTTTATTGTTATTTGCATCAAGTAGAATCAGATAAGCCGGAGTTATGGAAACAGCCCCCCTTCTGAATGTAGTTGTAGCATTATTTATATAAGGAATCAGTAAACTGAACTGGTAATTGACAGCTAATGAAATATCCAGATGTTTATTCAGTTCACGTGCATAGTTAATGCCAATTGAATACCCACCACCAAAACTAATTTTTGAAAAAGAATCAGGTGAATTGATGGTAAACATTTTGAAATTTTCAAAGCCGAAACCTATTCCAAGGTTTACGCCGATTCGGTTGCGGTAATAAAAATCTGAAACCGTACTTCGGTCTACTTTTTTAAGTCCGCTCAAAATAATCTTACGACTTGCATAAGCACTATCCATAGGCATAAGCTCTGCTGTATTCGATAAAAAACCTGACTGTAAACCGAAACGGATGTAATAAGTCCTGCCCTTTTCTGCTTTTACTTCTAATTCAGTCTTGTTATCTCTGTTAATCTTTAACTTATAAATACCAGTCCTGCAATCAAAACTAAAATAGGAATTGTTCTTAAGATTTACAATCAATGAATCATTTGCGTAAATCTTATAAGCATTCAAGGAACCATTCAGGTTACTTTCCCTGAAAATAATAATTTTTGAAATAGCTGTATCATTACTGCAATACACAGAAGAAATAATTCCTGAAATAAATAAGCAAAAAATAAGATATCTTTTCATCTTAAATAAATTTAAATTTGAATCTAATTCAAAATTACAAAATTATTTATTAAAAATTCTGATAAAATTTGATTCTGTGTGCTGTATCAATTCCTGCTGTGTAATATTAAGCAATTCAGCAGCTTTTTCATAAACAGATTCAATGTTCACATCACTATCATCCGTTTCAAGAAAAATTTTATCCAAAGGTGTGATTTTAATTGCTTCAGCTGCATTTGAACTGGTTTCAAGCAAGGCTTCTCCAAAAGATAGGTAAAAGCCTGCATTAATCAATTGTTCAGCAATTTTTATATTATTATTAAACCCATGAATAATTCTTGTCTGTTTTATATTGGCTTTTTTGCAAATGGCAATAATTTCATTATACGCTTTTACACAATGAATTATAATAGGTTTATCATATTTTTCAGCCCATTGCAGGTGCTTTATAAAAACGGTTTTCTGAACATCCTGTTTGGCAAAGGTCATCCAGTCAAGGCCACACTCTCCTATTGCTACAACATTATTTTGAGCAACAAGACTTTCAAAAAAATTCATGTCATTATGCCATAATTTGGGCTTTAAATACCACGGATGCATACCGACAGAAAAAAGTAAATTCTTATTTTTAGGAAAATCGTCGTAAGATAAAACGTTAAAAATTTTCTTACCGCTAATTGATTCTTTATTATGTGAATGGAAATCTATCAATTTGTTATTGGTTATTAGTTATTAGGTTATTAAGTTATTAGGTTAATTTATAATCTATAACCCATATTTCATAGTTTTGTTTACATTCGTTCAGGAACTGCAATACCTAGGAGTCCCATGGCTGATTTAATGATATTGGAAGTAAAAACGGATAAAACTAAACGGAAGTTACGCAATTCTTCGTTTTCTTCCTTTAATATTGTTATTTCCTGATAAAATGCATTGAATTCTTTTGCCAGTTCGTAAATATAATTGGCAATTAAAGCAGGGCTTCTGCCTTCACCCGCCAGTTTTATTATTGAAGGATAATCATGTAATAAACGAATGATTTCTTTTTCTTTAGGAAGCATTTCAATTTCCGCATCAGCTGGTTTTATTTCATCCAAAGCCTTTTTAAGTAATGACTTAATCCGTGCATGGGTATATTGAATAAAAGGACCGGTATGCCCGTTAAAATCTATAGATTCTGTAGGATTAAAAAGCATGTTTTTTTGCGGGTCAACCTTTAAAATAAAGTATTTTAAAGCACCCATGGCTATGGTATAATAAAGATGCTTTGCATCTTCGCTTTCAAAATCATCAATTTTTCCTAATTCCAGTGCTTTTTCATAGGCAGTTTTTTCCATTTCATCCATCAGGTCATCGGCATCCACTACGGTTCCTTCCCTTGATTTCATTTTACCGGCAGGCAACTCAACCATACCATAGGATAAATGCTGAATAGTATCAGCCCAGTTGTAACCCAGTTTCTTCAACACCAGTTTCAATACATCAAAATGATAATTTTGTTCGTTACCAACCACATAAATCATTTGCTTTGGCTGATAATCATGATAACGAAGATGCGCAGTGCCCAGGTCCTGTGTCATGTATACAGAAGTACCGTCAGCGCGTAACAGTAATTTCTCATCCAGCCCTTCTTCAGTTAAATCAGCCCAAACAGACTGATCGGGTTTACGGATAAGCTTGCCATCATCCAAACCTTCTTCCACAATGGATTTGCCCAGTAAATAAGTGGATGATTCATAATAAGTCTTGTCAAAATCAATGCCCATGCGGGTGTAGGTTTGTTCAAAACCTTCATATACCCAATTGTTCATCCTTTTCCACAACTGAATAACAGCATCATCCTTTGCCTCCCATTTACGCAGCATTTCCTGCGCTTCAAGTATCAATGGAGCTTGCTTTTCAGCGCTTTCCTTTTCCATGCCGTTTGCAATCAAATCAGCTATTTCTGTCTTATAATTTTTATCAAACAAAACATAGTATTTACCGGCCAGATGATCACCTTTTATTCCTGAAGT
Source organism: Bacteroidota bacterium (assembly GCA_026391675.1). GTDB lineage: Bacteria > Bacteroidota > Bacteroidia > Bacteroidales > JACABE01 > JACABE01. Next base: position 63,850 of record JAPLDQ010000021.1, on the reverse strand, counting down.
TTCCGGTGTTTCGCCATTCCCCCATTTCTGCCATGCCAGCATTGATTTGCAGATATGAATGCCTCGGTCGTTTACCAGATTTACCTTAACCACATTTTTACCATTGGCTTTCAGTATTTCAGCCACTGACCAACCCAGTAAATTGTTACGGATATGGCCTAAATGTAAAGGTTTATTTGTATTTGGCGACGAATATTCTATCATTACGACTTCATTTTCCTTTGAAGTTGTAAAGCCAAAATCTGTTTGACGGAAGTTATTATTTAAAAACTGCAGCCAGTAAATTTTAGAAAGAGAAAGGTTTAAAAAACCTTTAATCACATTAAAATCAAAAACTTCTTCAATATTATCCTTTATATGCTGACCAATTTCAGCAGCTGTAATTTCAGGAGATTTTCTGGAAGCACGGACAAATGGAAATACAGCAACGGTGAAATCGCCTGTAAATTCCCTGCGGGTTTTTTGTAAAGTAATATCTTTTTCAGCTAATTCGAGTCCATACAATGCATGTACAGCCTTTATAACAGCCTGACATAGTTTTGATTCTAACATAAATTTAAAATGATATTGAAAGTGCAAATTTACGATAAATAAAGGGATAAAAAAAACCCACCGTATATTCATTCCGGTGGGCTATCATTCAGGGGTTTTTGTTATTCCTTAATAAACTTTTTGACAATAGATTGCTTGTTGTCATTTACTTTTAAGAAATACATGCCTTTCGGTAATTTTGAAATATCAATCTCATAAGAATTTTTATTAATTGATTTTAATTCCTGTTTCAATACTTCAATACAGGAAACAGAATAAATAATCAAACTGGCATTATTTAGTTTCCAGTCTCCAAAATCAAGATTTAATATGGATGAAGCAGGAACGGGAAAAATAGTCAGCGATGTTTTATATTTATCTTCAACAGAAAGAGATGTTGAAGCATTTAAACGGATCATCATGGCCGGAGCCGGACCATAAGCCCAAATATACCAGGTATTCATAGCAGGATCAAAATAAGGACAATTTTGCGGATCCTGAGGTGTAGCTGTATTATCTGTTGCTATTTTTACAGTATCAGCACCTCCAGTGACTTGTATTCCAACTAAATAAACAGTATCAGCTTGCATTAAATAAGGTGCATTAAATGCTAAAGTTATTGATGGCGGATTTACTCCTGTTGTTGTTGGAATGTATATAGATTGAATATAATAAGGTATAGATTGTGCAACAATTATAGATGTATCGATTGATGCAGCATATTTGTATAATACAGCTTTAACTCTTGAGTTTGCTTTTGTAGAAGAACTTACAACAAAATTTACATTTAATGCATATGCAGCATGTTTAACTTGAAAAACATTTGATGCAGTATATGGATCACATAATCCGTTCGTTGTTCCTGCCCACCTTTCGCCGGTATAAGTATTATTATCCCTCGAAATAATGCTGTTATTATTGATAGTAATTTTAAAGGTATCGCTGTATAAAACCTGGGTTAATAAATCTGAACTTAACCAGGCTATGAGTTTATAATTTCCAACTATATTTGGCAATAGAATAGAATTAATTAATAATGTATCCAATCTTCCTGAAATCAAGCTGGAAATGGTTGCAGAGACATAATCAGTTTGTGTCGTTAATTCTTTAATGTGAAGCTTGACATTTGTCTGATTTATACTTCCATTATTTACAATTTGCGCCTCAAAACCAAAAGGAATATTCTGACCCAGAGGAATTTGCGAATATGCATCAATCATTGATAATTGATTAAACTGCATCTGATTTTGAGCATTTAATGATAAATAGAATAAAACCAGAATAAAAGAGAATATAGTAATTTTTTTCATCATATTAGTTGGTTAAATTAATACCGGAACTAATTTGTTAATTATTTAACAAACCCAAAGATAAGTTAAAATAATCTTAATAGTCAGACATTTTTAAAAAATCAGTTAACGGTAGTTTTATTTAAGTTAACGGTCGTATAATATTAATGAAGGGAAAAATAGTTTTAGTGAATTAATTTTATAGAAACATATTTAATTGTTTTACGATTGTAAGTATAAATGATATGAACTATTTCATCCGATGATTGAATAATAGCAGGATAACTGTACTCTCCTTCAGGCTGATCTTCCAGTTTATAAAATTCTATCCAGGTTTTGCCATCTATTGAATAAGCAAGGTATAATTTGTTACGTCCGTTCACCCAATCTTTTCCGCTTATCATAGGATTATAAACCAGGAGATGCAAACCAGATGTAAGTGTTATGGCATCAATTCCTGAATTTGGATTGAGAATATCCGTTTTTTGCAGTGGACTCCAGCTTTTTCCATCATCTGTTGACCAGCTTTCCATAATATAGTTCTGATTGCTGCGGCATAAAGCCTGTATTTTCCCATTTGGATAAAGCAGCAGGCAGGGTTGGATAACTTTTGCAGGATTAGCAGTATCGACAGCTATATTCTGCCATGTTTTACCTTTATCTATTGACCGTTCAATAAATACCTGCCATCTATCCATCGTTTCAATACTCGTTGGATTTAACCAACATCCATTAGTTGATGTAACAGGCTTATTTTTAACAGGTCCTAAAATGCTATTTAATCTTTGTGCTTTACCCCAGGTTTCCCCATTATCAAAAGAATGCAGCTGCATCCCCCACCATTCCCTGGGTGACGGGCCAACCTTATAATAGAGAATGATTTCATTCTTTCCACTTCTGAACAAAACCGGATTCCAGCAGGCATAGTGAAGTGTATCAGAAACATCACCACAAACTATTTTTTTTGGATTACTCCATTTTCCTTTATGCTTTATTGCAGCCCATATACAAACATCTTTGGACCCTTCATAACTTCCTTCGAACCAGGCAACCATGTATTTATCCTTTTTTAATTCAATAAGAGTAGATGCATGGCATTGGGCAAATGCCGGATTAGTAAAGATTGTTTCATTTGACAGCACGTTAAATAAAGGTTTTTCCTGAGCCTGTATGCAAGGAGATATTACATTTATTATTAAAAAACATAATAGAAAAAGCAAATTAAAAAGTTTTATCTTCATTTTAATAAAATTTCTTCTTTAGATTATTCATTTATTGATAAGGATTTAATTGCATCAGTTAAAGTTTTCATGGAATGGATTATCCTGTCAGCTTTTGGAAATGCATTTTCAACAGATTTTTCATCATATAATATGGTATACATACCTGCATCCTTTGCACCGCATATATCTTTTTCGTATAAATTGCCAATCATAATACAATCTTCAGGTTTAATTTCAATAGTTAATGCAATGCTGGTAAAAAAGCGGATATCAGGTTTCTCAAAACCCAGGTCTTTAGAAGAAAAGAAGTAGCTGAAATATTTATCGGCAGCAACTCTTTTCAATGCTTTAATCATGGCATTGGTATCCGATTGGCCTGCATTGGTGGCAATTACCAATATATATTTGTTCATTAATATTTCTAAAGCTTGCTCAACATCAGGAATATACTCCACTTTTTCCCAGCTAAACATTGGCGTTTTCAGTTCAGGGAAATCACGCATTACCGTATCGCCCCAGTCAAAAATAATGGCTTTTATCATAAATGATTTTCAATTTTATCATAATTATACAAAGATAGCAAGAAACAGAATTAATAATAAAAACAGAAGTAGCAATAATTTATTTTATCCTTAGATTTTAATAGCATTATCTCTATAATTGACTAATAAACATATTTCTATAAAATAATTTAAAATAATTGATAATAAATTAACAAATGCCTTTTGAAAATTAGATAATAAAACATAAATTTGCATATTCATTATAATTTTCGAAAAGTACATATAATCAACTTATTATAAATCTTAAAAAGGATATTTACTATGTCTACAGAAAAAAATCAAAAGTATGTCTACTATTTTGGCAATAAACAAGCCGATGGAAAAGCTGACATGAAAAATTTGCTGGGTGGTAAAGGTGCTAACTTAGCCGAAATGTGTTTATTGGAATTACCTGTTCCTGCAGGTTTTACAATTTCTACCGAATGCTGTACTGCTTATTACGAAAACGATTGCCAGTTACCGGCTTCATTAACCGAAGAAGTATGGTCTGCCATGAAGAAAGTTGAAGCAGCTATGGGAATGAAATATGGTGATACAGAAAATCCATTATTGTTATCATGCCGTTCAGGCGCCCGCTCTTCTATGCCGGGTATGATGGACACCGTTTTAAACATCGGATTAAGTTCAAAAACACTGCCAGCATTATTAAAGAAAACCAATAATCCTCGTTTTGTTTGGGATTCATACCGTCGTTTAATTATGATGTATGCCGATGTGGTTATGGAAAAAGCCGAAGGTATGGAACCTGCTGATGGTAAAGGTATCCGTAAGTTACTGGATGAAATGCTGGATGAATACAAACATAAAAAAGGCGTAAAATCAGATACAGATTTATCAGCTGAAGATTTACAGTTCCTGGCTGAAGAATTCAAAAAAGCAGTTAAAAAATCATTGGGACAAGATTTTCCTGACGATGCAGAAGCACAGTTATTTGGTGGTATAAAAGCTGTTTTCAAAAGCTGGAACGGCAAAAAAGCCATTTCTTACCGCCGTATCGAAGGTATTCCTGATGATTGGGGTACTGCTGTGAACGTACAGGCCATGGTTTTTGGTAATATGGGTGATACATCTGCTACAGGTGTTGCTTTTACACGTAATCCTGCAACCGGAGATAACTTCTTCTATGGAGAATGGTTAATCAATGCTCAGGGCGAAGACGTAGTTGCTGGTATCCGTACACCAAATCCTTTGAATGACGATACAAAAAATGAACAGAACAAACACATGCACAGCATGCAGGAAATCTGGTCAGATACATATAAAGAATTATTTGAAATCCGTAACCGTCTGGAAGATGCATTCCACGATATGCTTGATATCGAATTCACCATACAGGAAGGTAAATTATACATGTTACAGTGCCGTGTTGGTAAACGTACCGGTACTGCTGCTTTAAATATGGCTATGGATATGTTGGCTGAAGGCCGCATCGACGAAAAAACTGCTGTTTTACGTCTGGATCCTGCACAATTAGACGAATTATTACACCCTATCATTAATCCTGCCATGCTTAAAGGTGCTCAGCCTTTTGTAAAAGGTTTACCTGCCGGTCCCGGTGCTGCTGTTGGTAAAGTGGTATTTACCGCTGAAGATGCTGTTGAATGGCAACGCAGAGGCGAAAAAGTATTACTGGTCCGCGAAGAAACCAATCCTGAAGATGTTGAAGGTATGCGTGCTGCTGATGGTATTTTAACCGCCCGTGGTGGTATGACTTCTCACGCTGCTCTTGTAGCCCGTGGTTGGGGAAAATGCTGTATCGTTGGTGCAGGCGCTTTACATGTTGATGTTGAAGGTAAAAAAGCTAGCATTAAAGAAAGTGGTGTTGTTATAAAAGAAGGTGATGTCTTAACTTTAGACGGAACCAAAGGTTATGCTTATTTGGGAGCACTTGATTTAATGGATGCTTCTGAAAATCCACGTTTCCAGCAGTTCATGAAAATTGCTGATAAATTCCGTACCATGGGTGTAAGAACCAATGCTGATACTCCTGCTGATGCAGCAATTGCACGCAGTTTTGGCGCTGAAGGTATCGGTCTTTTCCGTACCGAACACATGTTCTATGGTAAAGGAACTGAAAAAGCCTTATTCTTATTACGTAAAATGATTTTAAGCGAAGGTGTTGCCGAACGCAGAATTGCTCTGGATGAATTAGCATCTTATGTAAAAAGAGATTATAAAGGTACACTGGAAGCTATGGATACTCTACCTGTAACTTTCCGTTTGCTGGATCCTCCTTTGCATGAGTTTGTTCCACAAGGCGCTGAAAATCAGGCTGAGCTGGCAAATGCATTAGGTATTAGTGCAGATGCTATTGCAAAACGTGGTGAAGCTTTACACGAATCCAATCCAATGATGGGACACCGTGGTGTACGTTTGGGTATTACTTATCCTGAAGTTACTGAAATGCAGATCCGTGCTTTATTTGAAGCTACTGTAGAACTGGTAAAAGAAGGAAAAACTCCAAAACCAGAAATTATGGTTCCTGTTACCTGCGATGTTACTGAACTGGATTTTACCAAAGTTATCGTTGACAGAGTTTATGCTGAAGTTTGTGCCAAGTTTGGCGTTGCAAAAATTGACTATTTATATGGTACAATGATTGAAATTCCACGTGCCTGTTTACTGGCTAACAAAATGGCTAAAACAGCACAGTTCTTCTCATTCGGAACCAACGATTTAACCCAGATGGGTTTTGGATTCAGCCGCGATGATACCGGTGCATTTATGCAGGATTATCTGGATAATAAAATATTAGCCAATGATCCATTCCAGACCATTGATCAGGAAGGTATCGGCCAACTGATAGAAATGGCTGTAACCAAAGGACGTGCTACCCGCCCCGACCTTAAAGTAGGTATTTGCGGCGAACAGGGTGGTGACCCTGCATCAGTTGAATTCTGTTTCAGAACAGGATTAAGCTATGTAAGCTGCTCTCCATTCCGCGTGCCAATTGCACGTTTGGCTGCTGCTCATGCTTCGATAAAGGCTAAAAAATAGTTTGAAGTCCGAAGTAGCTTCGCTATTTTTGAATATTTACATAAAAATCCCGATAGTATTTTTATCACTATCGGGATTTTATTTGGATTTTAGTGCAATAACCCGTCGGGTTCTTAAAAACCCGACGGGTTGAAGGACTATTATATAAAAAGATAATCTCTTTATCTAAAGCATTTGCTTTGCTGTATCTACTGTAATCTCCAATACCCTGGTAAGAAAAGAGAATTTCTCTTTCATAAAATCATATTCGCTGCCTTCACTGATATATCTGGCAGTTCCATCGATTACAAAACCTGTTCCGGGATAATCCTTATATCCCAACACATCTTTACTACCCAACGTTATTTTAACTTTATTATTTACATCTACGTTTTTCTCGGTCTTTCTGAAACCATAAGCCGGAATCAGAATACGCTCATCTTCTGTTACTACAAGGTATGAATTCCATGTATTTGCCACATGGGTTTCAATACCCCATGATACGATTGTTACAACACCTTCGTGCTGTAAAACTTCTAAAAATTTTTCTGATAATTTATTGTTTTCACTCATTTAGTTCATTTTATATTTTAATAATTTAAATTATTTTGCTATAATAAATGTATTCATTTGCTTCAAAGAAAATTCAACATTATTATAATAATTAATGGCAAATGTAAGAAGTAAAATTGTTTTAAACGCTTTATCTTTTAATAATCTGTCTTTTTTGCAGTAATTTTTATCCGGTACTTACTTACCGGAGCATAATGAAAATAAACATTATCGCCGATTTCAACCGCATTATAAAGTTCTTTATCAACCCTGTACAAACTACCCTCAACCACTATCGAATATTTTTCAAAAGGATTCATTTCCTGCCCTATATATAATGTAGCACTACCTGCTTCATAATCTTCCATTTCATCTTTCTGACTTACAATTCGTTTTTCAACAATTTTTTCACCATTTCTTATATCAGTTACCAGCTTACGAAGCATCAGATAACTGGTTAAAGAACAAATTATTAAGATAAATACTTCAGATAACATAATAACCTGGAATTTTGTAATAAACATAACAGTATTGGCCAGATTAAAAAATTCAATAAAAACAGTAAGACTTGAACCTATTAAAAACATTAAGACAGGAACAGCAATTCCTGCTCTGCAATTATATTTTAATTCCTTTATGTCTTCTTCTGTTAATTGTGCATTACTAATAATTTCCATAATTATTAAATTTCCTTTTGCAAATATATTCATTTTCAATAAAAACCTGTTTATTCAATTATTCTAATACCACGAAAGTCAAAAATAAAAAAAACCTTTATGTCTTTGAACAATGGCTATTTTGTTTTCAGCTTAATCCTTTCTGAATAAGTTTTATAAATAAAAAAATATTTTTTATAAAAACTTGCAAACTAAAAAATAATTTATATTTTAGCTGTAATAAATAATACAGCAGTATGCGTATAGAAAGAATTAAAAAAAATCAGGAATATCAGGACAATGACAAGGTTGATCTGAGCTTAATTGACCCGTTGTTAGCTAAGTATAAAGGTAAAAAAGGTAATTTAATACCTATTTTACAAGGATGCCAACATACATTTGGTTATATTCCGACTGATGCCTTTATTAAAATTTCGGAAGTAACCGGCCTGAAATTAAGCGATATGTACGGTGTAGCTACATTTTATGCTCAATTCCGTTTAAAACCGGTTGGTAAACATATCATTAAAGTTTGTCACGGAACAGCCTGCCATGTTCAAAATGCCAATCTCATCACTGAAGCCATACAGGAATCACTGGAAGTTTTGGATGGAGAAACCACAAAGGATCGTCTGTTTACTTTGGAATCAGTGGCTTGCCTGGGATGCTGTTCACTTGCTCCTGCCATGATGATAGGTGATGACACTTTTGCTAAGCTTACCGGTAAAGAGGCAGTTAATATCATTAAAAATATCAGGATAAAAGAAAGCAATTAATAAAAAAGTGCCTTGAGTACCTGGAAAACTTAAAGTACTTGGTGTTTAAAAAAAATTGAAATAGTATAAAACTTAGTGTCTTAGTGCCTTAGTGGCAAATATAGAAATTATGGAAAAAACTAAAGTTATAGTAGGATTGGGCAGTTGCGGAATAGCTGCCGGTGCCTTTAAAACCTATCAAAAACTGGAAGCACTGAAAACAGCTGATAAACTGGATTTTGAATTAGGGAAAACCAGTTGTATCGGTATGTGTTTTCGTGAGCCATTGGTAGAAATCATTGATGCAACAGGTTCTTACATTTATGGGAATGTGGATGAGAAACGGGCCCTGGAAATAATAGAAAAACATGTTGTTAAACAGGAGCCTGTTAAGGAATATGTTGTAAAAACCGCTTTGTTTGATACCGTTGATAATAAATTCTTTGATGATCAGGTAAAGATTGCTTTACGCCATTGTGGTATGATAGACCCTGAATCCATTGAAGATTATGAATCACAACTGGGTTATGCGTCTATCAGAAAAATTGCTAAAGAAAAAATCAGTTATGAGGATGTTATACAATGCATACTCGATTCAGGATTAAGGGGTCGTGGTGGCGGTGGTTTTTCTACCGGAATGAAATGGAGATTTGCCCGGAATAACAAATCAGATGAGAAATTCATCATTTGTAATGCCGATGAAGGTGACCCCGGTGCATTTATGGACCGCTCATTACTGGAAGGTGACCCTCATGCAGTATTGGAAGGCATGATAATCGGTGCTTATGCCATAGGTGCAACTGATGGTGTTATCTATTGCCGGGCTGAATATCCGCTGGCTATTAAACGTTTGAATATAGCCATTGATCAGGCAAGAGAAAAAGCTTATCTTGGAAAAAACATTTTAGGAATTAAAGATTTTAATTTCGACATTCATATTAAGGAAGGTGCAGGTGCTTTTGTTTGTGGTGAAGAAACAGCATTAATTGCTTCAGTGGAAGGAGAAAGAGGTATGCCCCGCAAGCGTCCACCCTTTCCTGCTGAATCAGGTTTATGGCGCAAGCCAACCAACATCAACAATGTTGAAACCTTTGCCAATATTCCATGGATAATTTATAATGGTGCTGCAGCTTATTCCAAATATGGTACAGAAAAAAGCAAAGGCACCAAAGTATTTGCACTGGCCGGAAAAATCAATCATTCAGGTTTAGTTGAAGTACCGATGGGAATTACAATTCGTGATATTATTTTTAAACTCGGCGGTGGCATTCCCAATGGGAAAAAGTTCAAGGCTGTTCAGTTGGGTGGCCCTTCAGGTGGTTGTATCCCTGAATTCCTTGCTGATACTATTGTTGATTATGATTCAGTAAATGCAACCGGTGCCATTATGGGCTCAGGTGGTATGGTAGTTATGGATGAAACAACCTGTATGGTTGACATCGCTAAATTCTTCCTGAATTTTACCCAGGAAGAATCCTGTGGTAAATGTACCTTCTGCCGGATTGGAACAAAGCGTATGCTTGAAATTTTAAACAGAATAACCGAAGGTAAAGGTGAAGAAAGTGATATTGCAAAACTGGAAGAACTGGCAGTACAGATTAAAGATAATTCATTATGCGGTCTGGGACAGACAGCACCTAATCCTGTACTAACAACACTTAAATATTTCCGCGATGAGTATGAAGCCCATATTTTTGCTAAAAAATGTCCTGCAAAAGCATGTAAAGCATTATTAACTTACGAAATTATTGAAGATAAATGTACCGGATGTACGATTTGTGCAGTAAAATGTCCTGTTAAAGCCATTACCGGAGAAAAGAAAAAAGTACATTTTATTCATCAGGAAATGTGCATTAAATGTGGTGATTGCTATGCAAGATGTAAATTTGACGCCATCTCTTTACAGTAATTAAAATTAATTAGGAATTAGGAACAATATCAGTTTTAACCAATAACTTAGTAACTTAATAACTAATAACTAACGACCAAATATCATCCCAATATGAGTAATAGCATAAATATCGTTTTAAACGGCAACATTATCAAGGCAGATCCCAACGAATCTATTTTAGATGTAGCAAACAGAAATAAGATCCATATTCCTACGCTCTGCAATGATCCGCGTATTGAGCCCTACACATCATGTTATGTTTGTGTTGTGGAAGTAGAAGGCTTAAAGGGCTTACAACCTTCCTGTTCTACAAGAGTCAGGGAAGGAATGGTAATTACTACCGACAATGATAAAGTGTATAAAGCCCGCAAAACAGCACTGGATTTGTTGTTAAGCAATCACTATGCTGATTGTGCCGGTCCATGCAAGCAAACTTGTCCTGCCGGTGTTGATGTACAGGGTTATATTTCATTGATAGAAAAAGGCTTATATAATGATGCTGTTGCATTAATTAAAGAAGTTAATCCTTTGCCTGCTATTTGCGGAAGAGTTTGTGTACGCCCCTGTGAAGTGGCTTGTCGCAGAAATTTACTCGATGAAGGCACAGGTGTAGGTATTGATTATTTAAAGCGTTTTGCATCTGATATAGATCTGGAATCTACAACCAAATTTATTCCTGAAATTAAGAAAAGTACAAAGAAAAAAGTGGCTGTCATTGGCGCCGGTCCCGGTGGTTTATCTGCTGCTTATTTTCTGCAGATTGAAGGTCATCAGGTTGATATTTATGAAGCTGCACCTAAGGCAGGTGGATGGTTAAGGTATGGCATTCCTGAATACCGTTTACCCAATGATTTATTGCAAAGCGAAGTGGATAATATTACTGAATTGGGCGTAAATATTTTTTATAACAAAAATTTAGGAGGCAATCTCAGCTACAAAACGCTGAAAGAAAAATATGATGCTACAATACTAACCATTGGTTCTCAAAAAGGAACAACAGTTGGTTGCGAAGGTGATGATGCTGAAAATGTATTCTCAGGCATTGATTTTTTGAAAAAAATGGAAATTACCGGACAAAAATATAATTTTGCCGGTAAAACTGTTGCTGTTGTTGGTGGAGGAAATACAGCCATGGATTGTTGCAGAACATCTATACGCTGTGGTGCTAATAAAGTGTATGTGGTTTACCGTCGTACAGAAAACGAAATGCCAGCCAATCCTATCGAAATTCATGAATCCAAACTGGAAGGTGTTGAATATTTATTCCTTTGTAATCCTACCAAAATAACAAAAGATAAAAAAGGCAAGTTAAAAACCATGACTTGCATTAAAATGGAATTGGGTGAACCTGATGCTTCAGGAAGAAGAAGACCTGTTCCTGTTGATGGTTCTGAATTTGAACTTAAATTAGATTATGTATTGGCTGCAATTGGGCAGAAAACTGAAGCCGGATTTTTAGAAGATATAAACAGCTACGTTGATAAAGGTGAAGTTAAAATAAACAAATGGGGCGACCTGGATTGTAACAGTGCTACCTTACAAACTGGCGTAAAATCGATATTTGCAGCCGGTGATGGTGTTACTGGTCCTGCTACGCTAATTCAGGCCATAGCTCAGGCAAAAGTTGCCGCATTGTCGTGTCATCAGTATATGATGGGATTGCCTGTAGAACCTGCTAAAAAAGAGTTTTTAAGCAAAAAGGAAAATTTTAAAACACAATTAAAAGAAGATTATGTAAATAGTTTTCCAAAACAATTGCGCGAAGAAATGCCTACACTCAATCCTAAAAACCGTATTAACTTTAACGAAGTTGAATTAGGCTATAAAAACGAAGAAATTGCTAAACATGAAGTCAACCGTTGCCTTGAATGTGGCTGTACAGAATATTTCAGCTGTGATTTAAAGAAATATTCCACAGAATATAATGCTGAACAGAAACACTTTGAAGGTGAATTCAACGAACATCAGGTAAATTTCATGCATCCTTTTATTGAAATTGACAATAACAAATGTATTTTGTGTTCAAGATGTGTCCGTATTTGTAAGGAAGTGGTGGGTGCAAATGCGCTTGGTCTTGTTGAACGCGGATTTAAAACCTATGTTGCTCCAAGTTTAGGAAACAATCTGCAGGATACAAGCTGCGAAAGCTGCGGAATGTGTATATCTACCTGCCCAACCGGTGCCATTACAGAAAATGTTTACTTTAAACCAGGTCCTGTAAAAGCCGATACTTTTGAAACCATTTGCAATTATTGTTCTGTCGGTTGCAGTATTACAGTTCATCATAAAAATGGATTTGTAATGAAAGTTACCGGAGCCAATAGAGAAGTAAATACTGACGGAAATATCTGTAAATATGCCAAATTCGGTTACCAGTATCTGAATGATAAAAAACGGATTACCAGACCACTCTTAAAAACTGATGGAAAATTTGAAGAAATCAGTTTTAATCAAGCTTACGATTATATCTTACATAAAATTAGAAGTGTAGATGCTGACGAAAATGCTTTCTTTGCCGGTGCCCGTTTAACCAACGAAGAAATGTATCTGATACAGAAATTAGCCAGAGCCGGTGCAAAAACAAACAATGTTGCCAGTATGCATTATATGAAGAGAGGTGCTCATCTTATCAATACTTCTTTTGATAATGCACCATTTAGTCAGATTGCAGGCGCAAGTAAAATATATTTGTTTGGTTCAGAAATCAACAACGACAATCCTGTGGTTGGCTATATGGTTAGTAATACACGTTTTACCAAGAAAATAGAAGTTGAAGTGCTTACTACACTGGAAAATAATTCCATGGCACACAAAGTTGACAAAGTAATAAAAGTTGATTCTTACTATTATTTTATCAAAGCTGTAAATCATTACCTTGTAAAAAACAAATTGTATAATGCTTTATTTATTAAAGATAATTGTTCTGATTTTGAAACATATAAAGATAAATTATTAAAAGAAAATTTTGATGGTTTAGTTAAATTATCCGGTATTACTGCTGAACAGATTGCCAGTTGTGCCAATGATTATAATGAACAAATGAATGCCATACTGTTGTTTTCAGAAAAGGAAATCTCAGCACCTGCGTCCACAGAATTATATAATTTAACAATGATTACCGGTAAACTGGGAAAAACATCCAATGGTTTAATTGCATTAAAAACCAAGAATAATTCTCAGGGATTATTTGACATGGGCGCTTATCCTAAGTTTGGTGTTGGATATCAGGAAGTGGATAACAAGGCATTTATCAAGAAAATGGAAAAAATATGGGGAGTAAGTAAATTATCTACAACTTATACCAGCGATCAGGAAAGATTATTACGTGAAGGTAAGATAAAGAATGTGTTCATTTTTGGTGAGGATCCAATTGGTTGCGCAATTGATAAGGAAAACATACGTGAAGTGGCATCAAAAGGTGGATTTGGCGTTGTTCAGGATTATTTCATGACTGAAACTGCCCAATTGGCTGACCTTGTTTTACCGGCATCATTACCATTCGAAATTGGCGGACATTTCACCAATACACAACGCCACATTCAGAAGGTGAATCAAAATTTAGTTTCTCCGTTAGCAGAAGATTCATATATGCAATTGTTTGCTTTGCTTAAGAAATTAGGTGTTAAAACAACAACCGATGTTAATGATGTAATGATGGAAGCCATATCATTATTACCGGAATTTGAAACCGAAGAAAGAGGAAAATTCCGTTTCATTGAAACTGAAGATAATAATTATCAGGCTTTATTCTATCATGCCTGCGATAATGTAGTAAAATACTTTGATGATTATTTTGAAGATAAATTTTAATTTTTGCCACTAAGGCACAAAGACACTTTTTAAAGCTCTAAGTATTCTAAGTACTTTAAGTACTCTAAGTACTTTTATATTAATCGATTACCATTTAATAAAAAACAAATAATTGTTTAATCCTGAAAAACAGAAAATAGAATATGAAAGAATTTGAAAATATTAACGACATTTTAGATTTCGCTATTAACGAAGAGCAGGCTGCTGTTGACTTATATACCAAATTAGCAGAAAATGCATCATCATCTGATGTAAAAACAGTATTTACCGATTTTGCCAGGGAAGAAATCAATCATAAAAAAAGATTGATGGAAATTAAGGAAAATGGGTTATTTGATATGAAAGCAGAATCGGTGACTGATTTAAAAATCAGTGACTATACGCTGAATGTAAGCCCCTCTCCTACTATGACTTATGCTGAAGCCCTGGTTTATGCCATGAAAAAGGAGAAAGCAGCTTATAAATTATACACCAAACTGGCCGAAAGAGCCCCAAATGATAATCTGAAAAATATTTTCCTTGCCCTTGCCGCAGAAGAATCCAAGCACAAGCTCAGCTTCGAAATTGAATATGATGAGCATATATTAAGGGAAAATTAAAATTTTATGCGCATATTTCACCAAATTTTTAAGCCGAAAATTATTTATTTCGGCTTATTTTTATTATTTATTACCAATAATTGTTTTTCACAAAATCTCAGTTTTGATGAATTGATAAAACTTCAAAAAGAGACTAAAAATAATGTTTCCAAATTTTTAAAAGAAAAAAAATGGCAAATCAATACAGCCTTGGATTATCTTTGGGAATATAATGATAGTTCCTCTTCATCTGTTTATAATTCTCTTTTTGTTTATCGTGACTTTAATTGTAACAACGCTATTCTTTATTATAAATTTAATGATTCAATGTTATTTAATGAATTAAAGAATGATGCCGGCAAGCTATCATTAAGTAATAAAAAAATCAATTATCCCGACAACAGCATAATTTATGATTTTTATTTTAAAGATTTATTTGTAAGATTTTATATAAATAAGGAAATAAACGATCTTCCTTATTCCTGCTGGATCTTTTCAAATAAAGACGGTTGGTATTTTGGAGAATTAAACAAATTCTGCCTTAAAAAACTTGAAATTGATACCGTTTCAAAACCAATAAGATTAGATTGGTTTTATGCTTTTGAAGATGATAAAGAAACTTTATTTGCAAAACAAAGTGATACCAGTAGAAAAATAAGCCTTCCTGAATTTCCGGGAGGAGATGTTGCCAGAATTAAATTTATGGAGAACAATATTAAAATACCTCTTAAAGCCAGACATAATAAAAATCCCTACGGAGGCAGTTGGTATTTCAGTTTTATTGTTGAAAAAGATGGTACTGTTACATCTAACAATAATTATTTTATAGATGAATGGGGATATCATGAAGAAATAGAAAAAGCTTTAAAAATAATGCCCCGCTGGAGACCAGCCACCGAAAACAATAAACCAATAAGGGTTGAACTGATTATGGGAATATTCTTTATGATTAATGAATACTCCAAATTTTCAGGAATAGATATGCATGCTCCTGTTATTACAAGATAAAATAATTTATACAAAAAATTAAATGAAACTAAAATCAAGATACTTTTTGAAGCTGACAATCTTAGTATTTTCCTTAATTCTATTCGTGAATAATAGTCTTATTTTTTCACAAAACCTCAGTTTTGACGAGTTGTTAAATCTACAAACGGAATCAAAAAAAGGAATTGATAAATTTTTATCAAATAAAAACTGGGAAAAAGACAATAAAACTGAAAAAAAATGGATACATAAACAACAATCTCCTTCCATCATAATTGACGCCATATTTACATTACAAAATGAGAATTGCAATAAAAATATTATAAATTTTATTATCAGCGATTCTTTGGTTTATAGAGCATTAAAAAAAAGTTTCCAAAAAGAATTTTGTAAAGAAAATAGTTTTTTTTCGATTGACAGCTGTATCGAAGATTTTCAATATAAGGATTTATATATCAGATTCTTTGAAACAAATGTTCCTGATGAACCTTTCTTTTGTGCTATCTGGGTTTTCTCAACAAAAGATGAATGGTATTTTAACAGATTAAATAATTTTTGTTTCTCAAGAATAATGAATAATGATTATGGGAAACCAAGAAAATTCAATAGTGATTTCCCTGGTGGAGATAAAGAATTATGGAAATTTATTGACAAGAATATGATTTATCCTTTTTCTGCATCCGAAAAAGGTATACAAGGAACCGTATATGTTCGTTTTGTAGTCGAAATAGATGGTAAATTATCTAAGATAGCAATTGTAAAAGGGTTATCAGGCGGGTTTAATGAAGAAGCTTTAAGAATTGTCGGTATGATGCCTGATTGGATCCCTGCTAAGAGAGAAGGAAAACCTTACCGGAGTGGTGTTCTTTTACCAATAAGATTTAGATTACACCATTAATATTCCTATTGTTTTATTAAAAAACAGCTTTATAAAAATTGTGTTTTAATTAATTTTCCTATATATAAATAATGAAATGTAAAATATATCATATAAAAAACATTAGGGGTACAATTAACAAATACAAATCAATCAGATATTTATGAAAAAACCAATTAATCTGTTATTATTCATTTATATAATCATTGCAGTTCTTACTATAGTATTTTTTAACGGTACCGGTGATTCCAGTGACAGCATTACACATTATTTATATGCAAGATACGCCCCAATTCATCCTGAACTTTTTTTTAACCATTGGTCAAAACCAGTTTTTGTTTTATTAAGTTGCCCATTTGCTCAATTTGGTTTTTCCGGAATAAAAATATTTAATGCAATCGTTTCTGTTTTTTGTATTTTCTTTACATACAGAAGTGCTGAGTTATTAAAAATAAAAAATGCAATTATTGTTGCTGTTATTATGATGTTTGCTCCACTTTACTATATACTTACATTTTCTGGTTTAACAGAGCCTTTATTTGCTTTATTTTTAATAATTGGCATCTATTTATCAATCAAAAAAAAATTTATAGCTAGTTGTATTCTTATTTCATTCCTTCCATTTGTCAGATCAGAAGGACTTATCGTATTGGGTGTATTTTCTTTATTCTTATTATTTATAAAACAATGGAAGTTTCTTCCATTGCTTTTATCTGGTCATCTCGTATATTCAATTGCAGGTTTTTTTGTTTATCATGACTTTTTATGGGTTCTTAATAAAATTCCGTATGCTAATATTGGGAGTCCTTATGGTAGTGGCAACCTGACTCATTTTTTTGTACAAATGATTTATGTAACAGGAATCCCGATTTATCTTCTGTTCTGGGCTGGTGTTATCAGCATAATCTACAAAACGCTTAAAAAGAACATAACAACCGAAATATCAATATTAGTATTATGCAGTTTTATGTGCTTCTTTATTTCACATACATTGTTTTGGTATTTTGGTATTTTTAATTCAATGGGGTTACACAGGGTCCTGATTGGAGTAATGCCGATAATAGCAGTCATATCATTGTATGGGTTTAACTTTATTACAGAAGAACTTCTTATGAATAAGAAAAAAATTAAAATATCAGTTCAACTAATATTTGTGCTGTATATTGTTATTTTCCCATTTACATCTAATCCTGCTGCCATAAACTGGAAAAGAGATATGATGTTAAGCCGTGATCAGCAACTGGCTGTAAAATCAGCAAATTTTGTAATAACTACTTTCGGTACCGGCCATCGCATTGTTTGTTCTCACCCCTATTTATGTGAAGTATTTAATATTGATTTTTTTGATTATTTAAAATGGGAAGAACTTAACAAAGACAATATCAAACAATTACAATTCGGTGATATAGTAATCTGGGAAAATTGGTTTGCTGAATTTGAACTGAAAATTAATAAAGCTGACCTTGATAATAATAAATCTTTAGAAAATCTTCTCAACTTAAAGGTTAATGAAAACAGCCGGGAAATATATTATTCAGTTTATATAAGAAAATAAATTCCTTTCCTTACACATTAAACCTGATATGCAATATATCTCCATCGCATACTATATAAGATTTGCCTTCCACAGCTAATTTGCCTGCTTCCTTTACTTTGGCTTCTGTAGCATATTTTATCATATCGTCATATTTAATGACTTCAGCACGGATAAATCCTCTTTCCAGATCACTATGGATAGCACCTGCAGCCTGAGGTGCAGTCATACCCTTACGTATGGTCCAGGCACGGTTTTCTTTGCCACCAACAGTAAAAAATGAAATTAAATTCAATAAACGGTAAGCCGAACGGATTAATTTATTAACACCGGGTTCAGTTAATCCATAATCCTGCAAAAAAGCCAGTCGGTCTTCCTCTGTATCCAGCGCTGCAATATCAGCTTCCAACGCTGCTGCAATTACCAATACTTCGGCATTTTCGTCTTTAACCGCTTCTTTGAAACTATCAACATATTTATTTCCTTTAATTGCCGAAGCTTCATCAACATTACAAATATACATAACAGGTTTGTCGGTCAACAAAAACATATCGGTCACCCATTTCTTATCCTCTTCCGATATTTCCATTGTTCGAACATTCTGAAAATTCTCCAGGTGGTTTTTATATTTTGTCAGTACATCAATACCATGCTTGGCATCCTTATCCCCTGCTTTGGCAGCTTTTTCTGTACGCTGTATCTTGCGTTCAATCAGTTCAAGATCTTTCACCTGTAATTCCAGATCAACAATTTCCTTATCACGCACCGGATTTACAGAACCTTCCACATGAGGCAGATTTTCGTTATCAAAACAACGCAACACATGAATTATAGCATCTGTCTGGCGGATATCAGCAAGAAAAGCATTACCAACGCCTTCTCCCTGATTGGCACCTTTGGCTAGGCCCGGAATATCAACGATATCTATTGTAACAGGAATAACTTTCTCAGCTTTGATTAACTTATCAAGTTCCAACAAACGCATATCAGGAACACTGGCTACTCCCATGTTTGATTTATTAGTACTATATGCAAAACTGGTTGTTTCTGCTTTTGTATTAGAGATACAATTAAATAAGGTTGTTTTTCCGATATTGGTCAAACCAATAATACCACATTTTAATGCCATAATTTCTGATTTTGTGCTGCAAAGGTAAGAAAAGTTTGAGAAGTATAAAAACCGGAACTAAGGTAGAATAATTCCAGCTTCAGCTAAACATTCTTTAAGTAAACTGTATACTTCATTAGGCTTTTTATTTTCAAGGTGATATATAAATTGAGCCTGATTATAAAAAGATTCCCTGTAATTAATTTGTTTGCTAACATATTCAACTAATTCTTCAGGATTGAGATTTTTTATTAAAGGGCGTTGTTTTTTAGTATGTAATAACCGGTGAACAATTGAATTGATATGTAATTTTAAATAAACTGAAATACCATTTTCTTTGATAAGATTCATATTATCAAAAAAACATGGCGTACCGCCACCAGTGGCTATAATACAATTATCATGTTTAAAACTATCCAGTAATATCTGATGTTCAAGTTCCCTGAATTTGGCTTCGCCAAATAAATCAAAAAAACTGGTAATCGACATTTTATACCTGCTTTCGAATGCTTCATCAATATCTATTAATTCCATATTGGCTTTACGGGCAAGGTATCTGCCTACGGTAGTTTTTCCACTTGACATAAACCCAACTAAAATAATTCTCATTTTAAAAACCGGAATCTATATTTTATTTTGCATTAATCTTTCCACTTATTGTGTAAGCTTTTTTTCTTTTTGTTTACAAGCCCTGAATTATGTGTACGGTTATTATCACCAGATGATCTCATAGACATTTCATTTCGCTTAAATAAATGTAAATCAAATTTATAAACTAAGCCAAAAGACATAAATCCATAACCTTCCAATGGAACACTTTTTGAACGAAAGGCATCCAAATCATCTGTATTTATATAATTTAATGATGTTTCGAAATTTACCTGCCATTTTTTATCAAATTGATAAGCAATTCCTAATCCAATTCTACCAAATGATTCTGTAGTATAATTTAAAAACTCTCCTTTACTGCTGTAACCCTGAGCATTCTGAAACGCATTGGTAAGCAAATCATTTCTGATAGAAGCAAAACTTGTTAATCCAAGGCCACCAAACAAATAATATTTAAACTTGCAGGATTCAGATCTTGCCATAAAATAATCAAGAAATTGAAATGTAATATCCATATCTCCAGCGAATAAGGTAGCTGTAAAATAGGAATTAATATATTCATTTGTTCCTTTTAATTTACCATAAGTAAGATTGCCTCTTAAACCCCATATTTTTGTAATTTTTTTAGTTAAACTAAGACTTAGCATTCCTTTTTTATCGTCATAATAAAAACCGCTTAAAGGTGTATTATTCCAAATACGTCCTTTATTGTCATTAATATCACCATAAAAATAAGTTAACCCAAAATTTGCACCCATACCCCATCCATCTCTCAATGGATATACATATTGTGCACTTACAAAAGTCTTACTAAATAATAATATTAAAAATAATAATATTAGTTTATATTTTCTCAAATACATTCCCCTTCTTTAAGTTTAACTCAAAAATTATATAAATAATAAAATTTTAACGAAAATAAATAATATTATTATATTTTGTTTAAAAATTGTTACAATATAGTATAATAACAACAAATTTATTAAAAAGGCTCAAAAAAAATATAATATTTTAACATTTCTTATATCTGATGCAAATCAAGGTTTTAAAAATTTTACAGATTTATGAAGATAATCTTTATTTATCAAGATCAGCGGGTCTTGAAAAACGAACATCATTAATGAATTCATAATCGGTTAAAGTATTCAGAAAAGCTTTCAGCTGCATCTTTTCTATAGCGGTAAGCTGAGCACCACCATTGATTGAATGATGCATCAAAGAACTAATATAAGGTGATATCACAACACCTTCGCTATAAAAATTAATAACTTCATCAATAGTTTTAAACCTTCCATCATGCATATAAGGTGCGGTCAGCATAATATTTCTTAATGTGGGTGCTTTATAAGCGCCTATATCAGCAGTATTATGGGTTACTGCATAACGATCTCTTGTATCAGTAAAACTAACATCTTTCCCGTTATTATAATACAGATTTGTAGTAAACATTGGGTTTCCACTACCACCATGACAATGAAAACAATCTGCACCATTTTCTGTTGTAAACAAAACATATCCCTGCAATTCATCAGAGCTTAAGTTTACTTCACCACGCATATATTTATCAAACTTGCTGTTGCTTGAAATTAATGTTCTTACAAATTGGGCAATAGCTTTGCTTATTCTGTCATACGTTACTTCAGTTGTACCAAAAGCGGCTTTAAACAGAGGAGGATACATTTGGATAGAAGCTATTGTTTGAACAGTCTTTTCTATTGTACCGTTAATTTCATGAGGTGCTGTAATGGCCATCCAAACTACAGACTCTATATTTTTATAGTGGTATTGTGGCAATGCCGGCACGTTATAAGCTGTACTTCCCAGATTTGTGTTGTTCTGACTGATTAAACCATTCCATAAGTAGCCATTGCTATTAAAAACCAGATTTATCATAGGCAGCATATAATGAGGTGTAGGAATACCGGTTAAGCCATGCGTTTGCCCGTTTGGGAATCTGGGATTATTTATTCCTGCTTCAAAACTATTCTCCTGATTATGACAGGTTGCACAGCTCATCAACGAGTCAGACTGAGTTCTTCCTGAAAGTCTTCCATCATAAAACAAATACCTGCCTAATCTTACTCCTTCCACTGTCATAGGGTTATCAGCTGGAATGTTTAATGCAGTAGGGAAATATTTAGGAATCTGTATCGTATAGGGTGTTGGATTTGTAATAATAGCTTGCGGTTCACTGTCTTTTTTGCAGGAAGTTAAGATAGCGAATAAGAAGAAAATATATAGCAGTTTTTTCAAAATTAATAAATTACAAATCTGATTTTTAGTCTTTTAATGCATTATACATAATTTCCACCGGATGAAGAGCTTCTCTTTTAGTTCCGTCCTTTATCTGGCATCTGCAGCTTGTACCCAAAGCAGCGATAATTGTTTCTTCTGAAGAATTTCTGATTGCAGGAAATAAAACCATCTCTCCTACTTTCATCGATATATAATAGTGCTCTTTTTCATAGCCAAAACTACCTGCCATACCGCAACAACCCGAAGGGATTTCTTCAACACTGAAATTTTCAGGAAATGCCAGCATTTTTTTTGTTGGCAGTGTTGAAGCTATGGATTTCTGCTGACAATGTCCATGTAATTTTATATGTTGTAAGCTAATTGTAAAACTTTCTTTCTTTATTTTACCTTTTTCAACTTCTTTCATGAAAAACTCATCAAACATAAACGCAGACGCAGCCAGCTTGATTGCAGATTCCTGCAACTCTTTGCCTACTAATTCAGGGTATTCATCCCTGAAACTTAAAATAGCAGAAGGTTCCAATCCAATTAAAGGTGTTTCTGCTGTAATGATATCTTTCAGTAACAGGGTATTATTAACGGCTATTTTTTTTGCAGTTCTGAGTAATCCTTTAGAAAGAAAAGTTCTTCCACTATCCTTATGTCTTGGAATAACTACCTCATAGCCTAATTTATTGAGCAATTGTATAGCTTTAATCCCGATATGAGATTCGTTGTAATTGGTAAATTCATCTGCAAATAAATAAACTTTACCATTTGGAAAATTTTGATTTGATATATTTTTTGAAGCCCATTTTTTTAACGTGATATTCGATAATAATGGTATCGAACGCTTTTTTGCAAAACCTAATATCTTTTTAAGAAGATTTGATGTAGTTTTATTATTTAAAAAGAAATTGGTAATGGATGTAAACAATGAACCGAATGCATTTATCCGGGAAATATAAGCAATAGCTCTTGTACGCAAGGGTATGCCATTGGCATCGTAATAATGCTGGAGAAATTCTGCTTTTAATTTGGCTACATCAACACTGGAGGGACATTCAGACTTACATGCTTTACATGAGAGGCATAAATCGAAGACCTTATAGATTTCATAATGATTAAAAGGATTTTTTTTAGGAGAATTGGTTAAAAACTCACGTAAGATATTTGCCCTGCCCCGGGTTGAGGCACTTTCGTCTTTTGTTGCCATAAAACTTGGGCACATGGTACCGCCAATAATTTCAGATTTACGACAATCGCCTGAACCATTGCATTTTTCAGCAGCACGTAATATCCCGTCTTCTTTAGAGAAATCAAAAATAGTTTTAATATTTTTTACTTTTTTTGTAGCTTCATAACGCAAAAAGCTGTTCATTGAAGGAGTATCCACTATTTTACCGGGATTAAAGATATGGTCAGGATCCCAGCATTGCTTAATTTGCTTTAAAATCTCATAATTTTTTTCACCTATCATTAAAGGGATAAATTCGCCCCTCAGCCTTCCATCACCATGTTCACCGCTTAATGAACCTTTATATTTTTTAACGAGTTTGGCTGTTTCTAAAGCAATTGTATGAAACAACTCAACATCAGCCGGATCTTTCAGATTCAGTACTGGCCGAAGGTGTAATTCGCCGGTAGCTATATGCGCATAATACACACAACTTAATTTGTATTTATCCAGTACAGCACGAAATTCATTAATATATTCGGGTAAAACAGCAGGATTTACTGCAGTATCCTCAATAACAGGAACAGGTTTAGCATCGCCCGGTATATTTGACAACACTCCAAGTCCGGCTTTTCTTAAATTCCAGACTTTTTTAATATCTTCACCTAAAATAACAGGGAAATGATAGCCATAACCCAGGTTTTTCATCTCCTCTTCCAGTTTATTTGCGGCATCCAGAATATCTGCTTCATTATCCATAGCAAATTCAACTATCAGCATGGCTTTAGGATCACCTTCAATGAAGAAGCGGTTTTTACGTTGTTCAATATTATCTTTGGTACAATTCATTATGATATCATCCATCAATTCGATGGCGACTGGCTTATGTTTAAGCGCTATAATATTACCTTTAAGGGCATCATCCAGTGAATGGCAGTGAATACAGACCAATGCACTGTATTTAGGTGGTAAAGGAACAAGATTTAACTTTATTTCAGTTGTAAAAGCCAACGTACCTTCTGAACCAGCCAATAAAGTTGAGAAATTAAATGGAGCACCGTTTGCTGTAAAAGGCAGCATATCCATTAATAAATCAATAGCATAGCCTGTATTGCGTCTTTCCAGCGATTTATCAGGATATTGGGCCAATATCTCAGCCTGATTGTCTTTATTGCTTAAGACTTCATTAATTTGGCGGTATAGCTTATTTTCCAGCAAATCACCTTTAAGTTTGGCTTCAAACTCAGCATTTGTGAGAGGTGCAAATTCTACTTCAGATGAATCACTTAATATAACTCTCATTGAAATTATATGATCACGTGTACTGCCATATACCAGCGAATGAGCTCCACAGGAATTATTTCCTACCATTCCTCCCATCATACAACGATTGGAAGTAGATGTTTCAGGTCCGAAAAACAAGCCTTTTTCTGCCAATATTTTATTGAGTTCGTCCAGGACAACACCGGATTCTACCCTTACCCAATGCTGTTTTTCGTTAATTTCAATAATATTATTCATGTATTTTGAGACATCAATAATAATACCATTTCCAACAACCTGTCCGGCTAAAGAAGTGCCTGCTGCCCGAGGAATTAACGGGACTTTATAACGGTTGGCCAGTTCCATCAATCTGATAATATCCAGTTTATGCTTTGGCCGGCAGACAGCCATTGGTATTTCACGATATGCTGAAGCATCTGTAGCATATAACAGTCGCATGGTATAATCTGTAAAAATTTCCCCTTCAATCAGTTCTTTTAATTCGTCTAAAGCTTTTAGTACTCTTGTAATATCCATTTTTACTAAAGTAAAGTGTAAGTAGTTTAAATTTCTATTGCAAATTTAAATTATATTCTCTGAAAATTTAATTTTAAATCAGGAAATCAAAGGAATAAATTATGATTTATTATTTTAGGTTGTTATACTTTTGGATTGCGAAAATTAGAATTAAAAATATGTTTAATTCACTGCAATATTTTAAAATGGAATCTATTAAATTAATTATTTAATATCCATATCTTTAAAACTTTAAACTAAATATTATATCATTATTCTTCTTCGTAATATTTAATTCCGTTCTCTTTCAGAAAATCTTTGATTACATCAGCATGAATGCAATGACCGACGTGTAAAAAAGGCTGATTGTTGATTTTTATTGATGCCCCGTTAATATTATAATTATGGTTTTTCATATCAAATCCAAGATGTAAATGATTGGTGCTGGATTGCATGCCACCTACATTTGCTTTTTCATTAAAAAGTGGACCACCGCTTTGACCTCTGAGGCCTGGAGTACTTAATTCAAGTCCGACAATTTTTCCCTCATCCCCTAAATGACGTGTTAACATTCCTTCAATCGGGAAACGTGGTGTTTCTTTAATACCAGTCGTTGTCCACTCAATATCATCTATTTCACTATTGTAATTAAAATTACTAAACTCTGGGAAAGGATATCCTAATCTGCATAGGAATTTGCCCTGCTGTAATGTTGTATTATCTTTTACAAAACGGGCATATGATTTATACAAGGGTTGATTAAAATCTTCAAAAATGATAATTGATAAATCATATTTAGGATGATTGATCCATTTGTATCTGACTAAAGGTTCTGCAATACATCCAACGAAGGTTTCTTTAAGCTGAATAATGGTTGGATTGTCTTCATTTACAACGTATTTATATTTACTTTCTAACTCCTTTATTTGTTGAATATGATTATATATGCCGATAGCTGCTTTTTCGTTACGAAAATTATTATAATTCAGGTTGATAGCATCTCTTTTGCTGATTAAATCAACAACATGCTTACACGTTACGGCACATCCAAATTCATTAACAAAAAATAAAGTTGCAGAACCAGGTCTTACTATTGTTTCGTTATAGTTCCTTGATATAAAATGTATGGGTCTGGTATAATTTGATACTTCTTCAATTGCTTTTACAAACATAAAATTAATATTAAAATAATTTATTAATTATTCGTTTTCGCCACATATTTTATCATATACATCAACAAGCTTTTCCATACCAATATTATCAAGATCTTCATTTACAATAGCTTTTGCAAATTTCGGACATGTTTTATCGAAGTAAAAATTTAAATAATATTTTAATTCCTTATACCTGTCGCCAATTACCCAACCTCTTAAAAGGGTATAAATATATTTACCAATTTCATCTTCTTTTTCTGAAGTTGACTGTGTAAAATAATATCTATAATAAAGTGTACCACGAACAGATTCACAAGTTTGATAAACTGTAATTTTACCTTCTTTCATTATACAGACCCAAGATTTTTTATCATCAATTTTAAAATCTTTAGGTTTTAAGAACTTTGGATTTGATAAGCGAAGTGTTGTATATTTATATAATTTATTATCCTCAGTAATTTCAAAGCTTTTAACATCATCAATACTAAGTTTCTCTTTCTTTCCGGTCTTTTCGTCTTTAAATTTAATATAATCATCATTATATGAAGGAATTTCAATACTCCCTTTTAAGACTTTTTCATTATTAAGGGTTACACTTCCCGGAAAATACTTGGCTAACAGTGAGAAGGGAAGGAACATAAATAAAATTACAAGCTTTTTCATTGGTAATTGATTTTTAGAAATTATTCACAAATATAAGGATGTTTTTCATATAAATTTTAAGGCAAAAAAAAAGAGGCAAAAGCCTCTTTTTTTTCTAGTATTTGTAATTCCCGAGTTCTTTAACATCAAAGCTATTGATAAAGCTAACTTTCTGTGTATTTTCAGTTTTACCCAAACGAATAAAAATTTCTGCAGATTTTTTATATTTATCACTGCGGTTGGCATCAAATAACAATAAGTAACCTATCAGCGTATTTCCGGCCATTTCCACCAAACGGCGTGAATGGAAATCATACAATTCAGCACTTTCGGCAGTAGTAACTTTTTCAATTGTCTTTTCCAACTGGTCAGTCATTTTCACCAATGAATGTTTCAGATATTCTAATTCAGGCTTTATAGAAAGTTTTTCGTTATCACGTAATATTTTCATATAAAGACCATTCCCAATACCTTTGATTGCAGCAACAACCTGTAATTGTGATGTTCCTTCATAAATAGTAGTAATACGTGCATCACGATAAATGCGTTCGATTGGAAAATCTTTCATAAAACCGGTTCCACCATGAACCTGCAAAGAATCGTAAGCAATCTGGTTACAATATTCGCTTGAGAATAATTTCAATAAAGGAGTATAAACATCTGCTATTCTCTGATGATGTTTAAAATCGTTTCTTTCTTCAGGAGTAAGGGTTCTGTCTTCAGCAATATTATTGTATGATTTGTAAATATCAACGTATCTCGAAGTTTCATACAATAATGTACGAATTGCATCGGTTTTGGCTTTCATATTGGTAAGCATCTCATAAACTGCCGGATACTCTATAATAGATTTACCAAATTGTTCTCTTTCATGAGCATATTTCAAAGCTTCACGGTAAGCAGCTTCAGCAATACCAACAGATT
Source organism: Bacteroidota bacterium (assembly GCA_026391675.1). Lineage (GTDB taxonomy): Bacteria > Bacteroidota > Bacteroidia > Bacteroidales > JACABE01 > JACABE01. The sequence goes on along the minus strand of JAPLDQ010000021.1, from coordinate 36,000 downwards.
GAGCACCAACACCCAAACGGGCTGAGTTCATCAGTGACATTACATATTTAATAAGACCCATTTTGCGATCGCCAACAAGTTTTGCAGGAGCATTGGTAAATACAAGTTCACAGGTTGGAGAACCTTTAATTCCTAATTTATTTTCGATACGGCGTACCGTCATGGCATTGTCTTTTCTATCATAAACAAATAATGAAAGACCACGGGCATCAGAAGTTCCTTCTTCGGAACGGGCCAATACCAGTGATACATCTGCATCACCATTGGTAATAAAACGCTTTACACCGTTTAAACGCCAGAGACCTGCTTTTTCATCATAAGTGGCTTTAAGTTGAACAGCCTGCAAATCGGAACCGGCATCAGGCTCGGTTAAATCCATTGCTGCAGTGGCACCATCACGGTTAAAGCGTGGTAAAAATTCATCTTTGATTTCATCAGAAGCAAACTCGTGTAACGTTTCAGCACAATCCTGCAAACCCCAGATATTGGCAAAACCTGCATCAGCACGGGCTACCAGTTCAGCTGACATAACATAAGGAACGAAAGAAAAATTAAGTCCGCCATATTTACGTGGTAATGATATACCAACAACACCGGCCTGAACCAGTGTATCATAGTTCTGACGTGTACCTTTGGCATAGTTTACCTGATTATTAATCAGCTCAGGACCATCATGATCAACATCTTCAGCATTGGGTGCTATGGTATCGCCTGCAATTTCACCGATAATTTCGAGTATTTTATCATAATTATCCATGCAATCCTCAAAATCAACAGGAGCATAATCATATTGTTCTTTATCAGCAAAATTTCTTTCTTTCAGGCTTACGATTTTATCCATTGCAGGATGTGTAAGGTGAAATTTTAAATCTTCGTTATCGGTATAAAAATTTGCCATTATTCTTTATTTATTATTTAGAATTTTCTTTATAAAACTTAATCATTTTTGGTAGAATATCACCAACATTTCCAATAATCGTATAGTCAGCAATCTTGTTTATAGGTGCTTTAGGGTCATTATTGATAGAAATGATTTTTGCACTCTGGTCCATACCGGCACGATGCTGAACAGCACCTGAAATTCCGCAGGCAATATATAATTTAGGGCGAACGGTAACGCCTGTCTGGCCTATCTGACGTGCATGGTCAACCAAACCGGCATCAACTGCTGCTCTTGAAGCGCCTACTTCGCCACCTATTACTTCAGCTAACTGATGCAATAAGGCGAAATTTTCTTTGGTACCAACACCATAGCCGCCTGCAACAATAATCTGAGCACCTTTAATATTGATTTTTTGTTTTTCGATATGACGTTCCAGAATTTCAACCATGAAATCATCTTCTTTCATGTATTTATCCAGACTTAAGTTTTTCAGTTTGCCTTTAAATGACTTTGAAAAAATTTCAAGTTTCATTACGCCTTCTCTCACGGTTGCAATCTGAGGACGTGTATCAGGATTGATAATGGTAGCAATAATATTACCACCAAAAGCCGGACGTATCTGATATAACAAGTTTATATATTCTTTCTGTGTTTTGTTTTCGGTATGATTACCAATTTCAAGACTGGTACAATCAGCGGTTAAACCACAACGTAATGCAGAAGCAACTCTTGGAGCAAGGTCACGGCCAACTGAAGTAGCACCAAAAAGTGCTATCTCAGGTTTTTCTTCTTTGAAAAGATTAACCACAATGGATGCATGAGGTAAAGTTGTGTATGGGAACAATCGTTTTTCCTGTGCCAAATGAATGACATCAACACCGTATGGATACAACTGGGCTTCAATATCATGAATTTCATTCCCGATAACAACAGCCTCCATTTTAATTTTAAGCTCATTAGCCAGTTTCTTACCTTTGGATAATAACTCAAGGCTCACATCGGCAACTAATCCGTCTTCATTTACTTCACAATAAACAAATAAATTATTCATCTGTATTTTATTAAATTCTTTATTTTAAAAATTAACCTATAATGTGGGCACTAATGAGTTCTTTCATTAATCCTTCAATATCTTTATCAGCATCAGTCAACAATACTGTTTCTTTTTGCTGTAAAACCACGTTTTCTATTTTTTTAACCTTTGTCGGAGAACCTGAAAGGCCAAGCATTTCAACATCAGCATGCAAATCAGCTACAGTCCATTCTTCAATCTGAAGATAAGGCCTTTTAATATACAACTCGGTATAATCCCTTACTTCTTCCTGTAATTCGGTAACCGTACGTGCGTGTTTGAATTTCATCAGTAATTTAGCCTGACGCGGACGGCATTCAGGAGCTGAACTATGAACGGTGATTAGCGCAGGAAGTGGTGTTCTTACTACTTCTACTCCTCTTTCCAGTCTTCGTTTGATAGTTATTTGTTTTTCATCAACGGATTCAACTTCTTCGGCATAGGTAATTTGCGGAATAGCTAATTTTTCAGCAGTCTGTGGTCCTACCTGAGCAGTATCACCATCAATAGCCTGACGGCCTGAGATCACAAGATGATAAGGTGCTAATTTTTTAACTGCTAAAGAAATGGCATAAGAAGTGGCCAGGGTATCAGAACCTGCAAATTTTCTGTCGGTAATCAGATAACCACCATCAGCACCACGGTATATAGATTCGCGAATGATTTCTGCAGCTCTTGGTGGCCCCATGGTTAAAATAATTACTTCAGCACCTTTTATTTTACTTTTGATGTGTAATGCCATTTCAAGGGCATTTAAATCTTCAGGGTTGTAAATAGCCGGTAATGCAGCACGGTTAACGGTACCATCAGCCTTCATAGCGTCTTTCCCAACATTGCGTGTATCTGGAACCTGCTTTGCTAAAACTACAATTCTAAAACTCATATATTTTGGTTTATTTTTTCCGTAAAAGTTTGCAAATTTATATAATTCTGCTCAATTTAGCAAATTTTAATTATTGCCACAATGTCTTTATGCCACAAAGACACAAAGACACAAAGATTAAAAAAAAATAAAACACCCATTTATAAATATACTAAAAACTAGGGATTTTTTGATTATTTTTGCATAGTTAATACACATTATTTTCTTTTGTCATGCTGACGAAGGAAGCATCTCTTTCTTCTTTTATGAGATTCCTCACTTCGTTCGGAATGACAAAACATGCTTTGGTAAAAAATGGAATTTAAACTCACATCAGATTTTATACCCACCGGTGATCAGCCGGATGCCATCAAACAACTGGTTGAAGGTATCAACAGAGGTGACAAAGCCCAGACCCTGCTTGGTGTTACAGGCTCGGGTAAAACGTTTACTGTAGCCAACATCATTCAACAGGTTCAGAAACCGACACTTATACTTAGCCATAACAAGACATTAGCTGCACAATTATACAGCGAATTCAAACTGTTTTTCCCTGAAAATGCTGTTGAATATTTTGTTTCCTATTACGATTATTACCAGCCCGAAGCTTTTATTCCTTCTACCAATACCTATATTGAAAAAGATCTTTCCATTAATGATGAAATTGAAAAATTCAGGTTAAGTACTTCTTCTGCCTTGCTTTCGGCCAGGAAAGATGTAATTGTTGTGGCTTCTGTTTCCTGTATTTATGGAATTGGAAATCCTGCTGATTTTTACAGCAATATCATCACTATTAAGAAAGGTGAGAAATTAAGCAGAAACAAGTTGTTGCTAAGTTTTGTCGGTAGTTTATATTCAAGAACTGAAGGCGATTTTAGCAGAGGTAATTTCAGGGTAAAAGGCGATACCGTTGAAATTTATCCGGCTTATCTGGATTATGCTTTCCGCATTATTTTCTTTGGTGATGAAATTGAAAGTATTGAATCTTTTGATGTTATTAATGCATATACTATTGATATCCATGATGAAATCATCGTTTATCCTGCAAATATTTTCGTAACATCACCTGATAAAATCAAAAAAGCCATTTATGATATTCAGGATGATCTGGTAAAACAGATTGCTTTTTTGAAAGATGCTGGCAAGCATCTGGAAGCTAAAAGGCTGGAAGACCGTGTTACTTATGATATGGAAATGATGCGCGAATTAGGCTATTGCTCAGGCATTGAAAATTATTCCCGCTATTTCGATGGCAGAGCACAAGGCAGCCGCCCTTTTTGCCTTATTGACTATTTTCCTGATGATTTCCTGTTGGTTGTGGATGAAAGCCATGCTACCATTCCACAGGTTCGCGCCATGTATGGCGGTGACCGTTCGCGTAAGCAAAATCTCGTGGAATATGGATTCCGTTTGCCTTCTGCCATGGATAACCGGCCGTTGAAATTCGATGAATTTGAGGCAATGATTAATCAGATTGTTTTTGTAAGTGCGACTCCTGCTGATTATGAACTACAATTGTCCGATGGTGTTGTGGTTGAGCAATTAATACGTCCGACCGGCCTTTTGGATCCAATGATTGAGGTTCGTCCCAGTCTGAATCAGGTGGATGATTTACTGGATGAAATAGAAAAAGTAACAGCCCGCAATGAACGGACCCTGGTTACCACTTTAACCAAAAGAATGGCCGAAGAACTGGCAAAGTATTTTGCAAATATCGGCATCCGTTGTCGTTATATCCATTCTGAAGTGCATACACTGGAAAGGATTGAAATACTGAATGACCTGAGAGCCGGCAGTTTTGATGTATTGATTGGAGTAAATCTCATACGTGAAGGTCTTGATTTACCGGAAGTTTCACTGGTTGCCATACTGGATGCGGATAAAGAAGGATTCCTCCGTTCAGAAAGGTCACTGACACAGACATCTGGTCGTGCGGCCCGTAATGTGAACAGTATTGTTATTATGTATGCAGATAAGATTACCCACTCCATGCAAATGACAATAGATTCAACCAATCGCAAACGTGAAAAGCAGATCAAATACAATTTAGAAAACAACATCACCCCTACTACCATTTTCAGATCTGCAGATAAAGCATTCGGACAAAGTAAAACCGCTGCCAATCAGCCCAGACCGTATATTGAAAGTGATGTTATCGGACAGGCAGCTGAACCTGTGCTTAAATATTTAAGTAAAGAACAATTGCAAAAGAGTCTGCAAGTCTTAAAATCAGATATGAATAAAGCTGTTAAAGCACTTGATTTTATTGAAGCTGCAAAACTAAGGGACGAAATGTTTGAAATTGAGAAATTGATTGATACAAAAAGTCAGAATCCTTATAAATCGGAATAAATTAACCCGCCCGGCAAAGTCTTGTTTGTAAGCTATTGCATTGGCTGACTTCGTCGCTATAAAAACTCCTGATTTTTGTTCAATATTCCGTCGGTAATAGTAAGATTATATATGCAATATAATTGGTTTTTATTTTATATATTACTTTTCCCTCTTAAGTAACTACTCACCTATAATCTGATAACCAAGTCTTTGAGCGTTCCGTTTTAATCACTTTATTTGATTATCTTTAAATACCTCATTGTATTTTTCAATAGGAATTGGTGTAAATAATACTTTATCTTGCATCATTTTATAAAATATTACAGCAATTTTTCTTGCAGTTGCTACTACTGCTTTTGCAGTTCCTTTTTTTACTTTAATCCGATGGAAAAACATTGCTAACCAGTTTTCACTTCTTTGTACTGAAAATGCTGCCATTTTAAAAACTTGCCCTGCATTATTTTTCCTTTTTGGGATGCGACTACTTAAGATTCTTCCACCAGAAATCTTATTATTAGGAGCTAGTTAATGGCAAAAAACAATTTGTTGAAAAATTAATAATAAAACATTAATTTTGTAAATAAAGAACTCCTCTAATGATATAGGAGGAGTTCTTTTTAAATAAATAATTCTAAAATGAAAAAAATATTAGTAATAATTATTGTTATTCTATTAGCAAAATCAATAATTTGCCAAACCTTAACGTATAATAAACTATATACACCATACCCAAATAACTCAATAAATACTTTTAATGCATCTTCAATTATCAATGAAGGAAGTCATTATTTTTTTGTAGGTTATGGTAATGATACTATAAACAGTAATTTTCAGAGTCTTATTTTTTGTAAAATTGATTCATTAGGAGATGTATCCAGAAAATTCACTTTAACAAAAACAGGTTGGAATTATTATCCTGAGGCTCAGACTTTAATTAAATGTAAAAATGGTGGTTTTTTATATTTAGGGCAAAAAGATACATTAAACTATAATCCTGAACATATATTAATTCGTTTTGATGATAATTTGGACACAATTTGGACAAAAACAATTCATAATTATAATGCAGAATGGGAAGCTTTTGGACAAGTTAAAGAAACTTCTGATAAAGGATTGATTTTTGTTGGTGCAATAGAATTGAGTGTAAATAATTTGGGCGTTTTATTAGTTAAAACTGATAGTCTGGGAAATCAGATTTGGAGAAAAACTTATAATTTGCCTGATCGCAGTGGAGCTTCGAGAATTATTGAAATGCCTGATAGAGGATTTTTACTAAAAGGATTCCACGACACACAAATTACCGGTAATGGTGGCCCATTTTTGATTAAAACAGATAGTTTGGGAAACCAACAATGGTACAAAGATATTGGAGGAAATCAATACGATGGAAGTGCTGCAATTGCATTAACCAACGACAGTAATATTCTTGTTGCATATGGCTATTCAACTTATTCAAGTCCTCAAAATGATTATTGGAGAGCCCAGTTAAATATAATAAAATATAAACTTAACGGTACTCAAATTTGGAGTAAATTTTACGATTCAATCTATTTAAATTTAGATATATCTAAAATACAAATACTATATGATAATTGTTTTATTGTAATGGGAATCAAATTAGCAAACAGTAATACAGATTTTGATAAATCATTTCTATTTAAATTTAATAATAATGGCGATAGTTTATGGAGTAAAAATTATTACTTATGTATTTCAGATATAGATAATAATTATCTTTATGACAATGTGCTGAATTCCGATAAAGGAATTACTGCATGTGGCGCTGTTATCGGTCATCAATTAACAGTACCCCAGCAAATATGGCTCTTAAAAACAGATAGTAATGGTTATGCACCCGGTCCGCAAAACATAAGTGTTTCGGAACATTCAATAAGCAATCTTTCCATTAAAATCTTCCCAAATCCTGCAACTGACTTTATAAATATTATATTACCTGAATTTTATGGTAAATGTCAGGTAGAAATTTATTCTAATTTGGGTCAATTGGTTTATTCAGAAGAAAAAAAATCATCCACTAATAAGCTACATATTAATACTATGAAATTCCATAATGGTATTTATAAAATTGTTGTAAAAGAAAAAGAGGAAATAAGGGGGCAGGCATCGTTTTTAATTACGAATTAGGAAATTACGAATTACGAATGTTTTGTGAAATTGTGAAATTATATTTTGTTTAAACAATCAATCAGGCGTTTTATTTCGACGAAATCTGCTTCTACACTGGCTGACGCACAAGACTTCGCTGAGCGAAGGTGCGACTTTGAGTCGCACTAAGTTTAAAGAGATAATTTCTATTATATCCAATACAATTAATCAAAATTTGTATTATTTTTGTAAAAAACACTAATATGGAAAGTCTGTTAATAAAAGTACGAAATAAAAGCGATTATAAGTTTTTATTGGATTTATCAAAGAGAATGGGATTTGAAATAGAAACTTTAAGTGAAAAAATCAAACGATATATCAAAACAAGTCCTAAAAATGTCCCATTAACTGATGACGACATTATGAATGAAATTAAGATAGCAAAGAAATAACTCATTCAATTTCACATGAATATCATAATTGATACAAATATTTGGATAAGTTTTACTATAGGGAAAAGACTAAAACATTTAAAGTCATTATTAATTAATCCTGAAATTCAAATATTTATTTGTGATGAAATTATTAATGAATATACAGAAGTAGTTTATCGTCCAAAGATTAAAAAATATATTTCCAGTCAAAGAATAAAAGAAACTATTGAAATTATTAAATTATCAACTATAAATAAAAAAAGAGTCTCTAGAGTTAAACTTTCAAGGGATAAAAATGATGATTTTCTATTAGGATTTTCTATAGATGTAAATGCCGATTTTTTAATTACAGGAGATAAAGATTTACTGATTCTTGGGAAATTCAAAAATACTAAAATTATAACTTTTGATGTATTTTTAATAATACTAAGTAATCTTCATAAATAGTTAAATTATTGACTATAAATTCCTTAAAATCGATAACTCTTTAAATATTATAAATTCAAAATATCTTTTTTAAAATTATTAAATATGAAATATAGACTTATTTTCACCTTATTAATTATTATCACATCTTCAACAATAAGTGTTTTTGCCCAACCTGCTCAAAAAAAAGACAAAGCCATTTATGCTGAGAAAAAAAACGGTTATTATCAGAATGTAGTGTTGAAAAACATAGAAATTGAAGAGAAAAACAAGGAAGAGATAAAGAAAACACCTGTTTATTTTTCAGTAGATTTTTCAAATGACAGTTTCCCTAACGATACGTCAAAATACACAAAATACTGGCATAATAATCCATTGAATCAAGGCTTAACAGGTACCTGCTGGTGTTTTGCCGGTACATCTTTTGCAGAGTCGGAAATAGCCAGAATAAGCGGTAAAAAAGTCAAACTTTCCGAAATGTATACTGTTTACTGGGAATATGTTGAACGCGCTAAACTCTTTGTTGCCAAACGCGGAAATATGTATTTTAACGAAGGCTCTGAATCCAATGGCGTAATCCGTGAAATGGCCAAATACGGTGCCGTTCCATCTTATGTTTATACAGGCAGATTAGCCGGTAAATATACCCATAATCATTCTAAAATGATTGAAGAGATGAAAGCTTATCTTGAATCAGTTAAACAAAGTAACTTATGGAACGAGGAAAACATTATTGCTACAATAAAAAGTATACTGAACTTCTATATGGGCGAACCACCCACAACATTTAATTATGACAATAAACCTATAACTCCGGTTTCTTATCTTACTGAAATATTACAATTTAAACCCAATGAATACTTTAGTTTTATGTCGACCAGGGATATCCCTTACAATCAAAAAGGATTACTTGACGAACCAGACAACTGGTGGAAAGCTAAAGATTACTATAATCTTTCCCTGAAAGATTATATGGATTTACTGCAGAGTGCAATAAGTAAAGGTTATACGATTGCCATTTGCGGTGATGTTTCAGAACCCGGTTATAATGCACAGACACAGGTTGCTATTATTCCAAGCTTTGACATTCCTGCTGAATATATTAATGAAGATGCCCGTCAATACCGCTTGGAAAACAATACTACCACAGATGATCATTGTATTCATATTGTAGGTTATCAGAAAATTGATAATGTTTACTGGTATTTAATTAAAGATTCAAGCAGCAGCGGATTTGACGGTAAAAATAAAGGTTACCGCTTTTATCATGAAGACTATATTAAGTTAAAAATGATGAATCTTTTAATGCACAGAGACGCTGCAAGGGCTTTTCTGGATAAGATAATAAAATAAGTACTTAGAGAACTATTTAAAAGCCTTAGTGGCAAAAACATGACAAGCAATAAACGTAAAATATTAAATGACCCTGTTCATGGATTTATCGTAATACCAAACGATTTGGTTTACGACATTATTGAACATCCATACTTTCAAAGGTTACAACGCATCAAACAACTGGGATTAACCCATTTGGTATATCCGGGAGCCCTGCATACCCGTTTCAACCATGCTTTGGGCAGTATGCACCTGATGCAGCAAGCCATCGAAGTATTGAAACAAAAAGGACACTATATTTCCGAAGAAGAAACAACAGCTGCAGCTATTGCCATATTACTTCATGATATTGGTCACGGACCATTTTCCCATGCCCTGGAACATTCCATAGTTGAGAATACCTCACACGAAGATATTTCCTTGATTTTCATGCAAAAATTAAATGAATATTTTGACGGTAGATTAACAACTGCCATTGAAATTTTTCAGGGGAAATATCCTAAAATATTTTTACATCAGCTGGTGTCAGGACAACTGGATGTGGACAGGCTTGATTATCTGAGCCGCGACAGTTTTTTTACCGGTGTATCGGAAGGTGTAATCGGTACAGAACGCATTATTAAAATGCTGAATGTTTATAACAATGAACTGGTTGTTGATAGTAAAGGGATATACTCCATAGAAAAATTCCTGGTTGCCCGCCGCCTGATGTACTGGCAGGTTTACCTTCACAAAACCGTTCTTTCAGCTGAACAACTGCTTATTAATATTCTTAAAAGAGCCAAACAGCTCAGCCAGAAAGGGATTAATCTTTTTGCAACGCCTGCATTAAGCTATTTTTTACAACATAATTTTCAAACCATTGATTTTATTAACAACAATGAAGTGCTTGAAAATTTCTCTCAACTGGATGATTATGATATCATGGCTTCTATTAAAGTTTGGCAAATGCATGAGGATAAAATATTATCTGAATTATCTAAAAATTTAGTAAACAGGAAGTTATTTCATATCGAATTACAGAATAATCCCATTGAAACGATGCGTGTTAATGCACTGAAGGAAAAAGCCTGTGAATATTATAAAATCAACAATCAGGAAGCAGATTACTTTGTTATTACAGCAGATGTAACCAACAGTGCCTACGATTTAAATCATGAAAATATTAAAATTTTAGCCAAAAACAATAGTGTTGAAGATATATTAATAGCTTCAGATCAGATGAATGCCATGTTATTGAACAAGGAAGTAAGGAAATATCTGATTTCATACCCTAAGCAATTTGTTTAGCTTTTTTGAGTTAAATATGCGAAATTGTTAAGAATATATCTTATTTTTGCAAATCGATATTTATCAGTTACAAATATATTTTTGAATGAAATTTACAGTTCAGCAAATAGCCGAAACATTAGGCGGTGTGATAGAAGGAAATCCTGAAATCAGCGTTAATACCCTGTCAAAAATTGAGGAAGGTACTGAAGGCAGTCTTTCTTTTCTGGCAAATAAATTATATACTCCTTATATTTATACAACTTTAGCCTCTGCAGTTATTGTCAATAAAGATTTTGTTGCAGAACAGCCTATAAAAACTACACTAATAAGAGTTGAAGATGCTTATAGCGCATTTGCCAAATTGCTTGAATTTTACAATCAGGTAAAACTGAATAAAACAGGAATTTCGCAACTCGCTTTTATCTCTTTATATGCAGAAATAGGCGAAAATAATTATATTGGTGAGTTTGCCTTTATTGGTGAGAATGTGAAATTAGGTAAAAATGTAAAAATTTATCCTCAGGTATATGTTGGCGATAATTCTGTTATAGGAGATAATACGACCATATTTCCGGGTGCAAAATTATATTCCGATACCATTATAGGTAAAAACTGTATTATTCATGCCGGCGTTGTTTTGGGTGCTGATGGATTTGGATTTGCCCCTCAGGCAGATAATGTATATAATAAAGTTGCTCAGATAGGCAATGTTATCATTGAAGATAATGTAGAAATAGGTGCCAATACCAGCATCGACAGAGCTACATTGGGTTCAACCATCATTAAAAAAGGCGTAAAACTCGACAACCAGATTCAGATTGGGCATAATGTTGTTGTGGGTGAAAATACTGTTATCGTTTCACAAACAGGTATAGCCGGTTCTACAAAAATCGGGAAAAACTGCATGATTGCCGGTCAGGTAGGGATTGTCGGACATATAAGTATTGCTGATAATGTAAAAATCGGTGCACAATCCGGGATTAATACATCTGTTAAAAAAGAAGGTGCTGCTTTATTAGGTTCGCCTGCACATGATGTTGGAGAATATCGTAAAACGCTGGTACATTTCAGGAATTTATCAAAGTTGGTAGCCCGAATTGAAGAACTGGAGCGTAAGTTGAAAGAAAAAGAATAATTTTTTAAAAATTTTCTATTGAAAGGCAACTTCACTGGGTGCTTTACTAATAAAATCAAACAGTTTTAAAATATCCTGTCCGGAAATACTGAATACAAAGGTTGATTTTCCATTGGGTAATATTGGATAATAACCAATATTTAGCTGAAAAGTCTGAAAAACAAGATTATCATTACGTATTCTTAAGCCAGCACCTATACCTAAAAAGTATTTTTCCGTTAAAATAAAATGTTCTCCTGAACCTATTACCCCAATATCCCAAAAACCATATAATGCAATCTTAAATCCATAAAAATTAGCCGGTGTAAATGCAACGCTTTCCATTTTTGCAGAGAGTTTCTGTGTTCCAAGCAAAAAAGCACTCTGCATATCTTTTATCGATGGATCCAAAGTGATAAATTCACCTGCAAACCGATTGATACCCATAACATAATTCAAATGAAAAAAATTACGGAATTTGTACCTGTTATGAAAATATAAATTACTGAATGTATTAACAGTAAATCGCAAAGTACTTTGTTCCAGTTTATTTCTGTTGTTATAACCACCAAAGCCTATCTGAGCATAAATATAGCCAATGTTTTCAAACATATTGGCAGCAGAAATTTCCCATCCATAATAAGTTCGCTTGCTGAATTCTCTGTTTTCGGCTCCTGTTGTAAATTCCATAAGATAACCATAAGGGATATCCTCAGTATTTCCAAATGCATAAATCAGGTTACTTTTATAATAATTTCGCTTTGATAAAGCTATCTTTCCATATAGCAAATCAGACTGATGGTAAATTTTATTTATTTCAGGAGCTACATCAGGTCTTTCATTAAAATGTGTTCTTAAATATCTTGCAGAAATAATAAATCGCAATGAATTGGTATATTTTTGTTCTTTACTTAAAGCAAATGATCTGCCTATCCAGAAATCAGTTTTATTAAAATTCAGTTCCTGATTATAATTATTCTGATTCAATGTGAGTTGTCGGATTACTTCATTGGTTTGTGTAGTTGAAATACCCCCTGCATATTTAGTTAAAGAAGTTACGAAATCTCTGTTGATATAAATACCATATTTTTCAATATCATACATGGATTCATAAAAAATTCCTCCGTTGATAAAACTTCGCTTTATATTATTAATCTTATATTCTCCTCTGTAACCATAATGCTGAGAAGAATCTATATCATAGAACAATTTATTATTCAATTCATTACCAAAACCTATGAAATTAAGGTCATATAATTCCATACTTCCTGCCCTGCTTCCTAAATCAGGTTTTATACCTATTGAAAATAAATCACGTGTGACGATAAAAACATCGACAGAATCATCTTTTGCTTTATTGACATATATTTTAGCATCATACATATACGGTAAATTACGCAAAATACGTTCATTTTCAGCCAATAAATATGGGTTTAGTACATCTCCTTTTTTAATAAGCAGATTGCCCTGAACAACTTTTTCAAATGTTCTGATATGAATATCATTTCCAGCTATGGCAAACCAGGAATCCGGATTTAATGAAGTGTCTCTTACTGAAGTACCAAAAGGTTCAAGCCTTTTTATGGTAATATTCCTGATTTTCCTGCCTTTGAAATGTTTATATTCCAGCTCACTCTGTTTGGTTGTAGCACTTTCTGATGCAGAGTCTCTTATTTCTGAAGTAACAAATATTTCATAAAGACTTTTGGTAATAGGATTTCTGGCTGATTTAACTTTTAATGAATCATAAAACTGAGCCGATTTAATATCATTATTATACCTTATTTTATATGATTTCTTTTTGGAAACAAAAACTGTTGTATCAGAATATGCTCTGATTATCTTTTTCCCTATTTTTATTTCATCACCTTTTTTTAAGGCAACCGTATCATTTCCTTTCGTATTCTGAGCCTGTATATAATTAATATCCAGCAAAATACTAAATATAAATAGTAATGATATTATTTTAAATAAATGCGATTTCAAAATATCCAAATTGATTATAAATAGAAAAAGATATAATTAGAAAATAAACACAGAAATAAACTTTATTATATAAAAAACTAAATATCAGCTTTATAAACTGAACTTCTTTCACCAAAAATTGAACTGCCTATCCTTACCATTGTGCTGCCTTTTTCAATAGCTATCTTATAATCGCCTGACATCCCCATTGAAATTTCTTTAAAATAAGGCTTATCAGCAAAAAAACTTTGTTTTAACTGATTAAAATAAGTTATTAATTGTGAAAATTCCTTTTCAATGAGTTTTTCATTTTCAGTATAAGTTGCCATGCCCATAACACCAACAATTCTGATATTTTTCATAGCTTTATATTCAGCAGAAACCAATAAGTCAGTTGCTTCTTTGTAATCAAAGCCAAATTTTGATTCTTCTGTTGCGATATAAAACTGTAACAGGCAATCAATGCATCTGTTTTGTTTAACAGCTTCCTTATTTATGAATACCAATAATTTTGTACTGTCAACGCTATGAATCAAATGCACGAAAGGTATAATATATTTTACTTTATTCGTTTGCAAATGACCTATAAAATGCCAGTTGATATCCTTTGGCAACAATTCATATTTATCAGCTAATTCCTGTGCTTTGTTTTCTCCAAATATACGGTGACCCGCATGATAAGCTTCCAAAATTGATGATACAGGCTTGGTTTTGGAAACAGCAATTAAACTAACATTTTGCGGTATTGTTAAAAGTATTTTTTCTAAATTTTGTTTTATACTCATAAATATTAATACTTTATAATCTTATTTTTTTAACTTTTTTCAATGTGAGTAAATTCATAGGATTAGAACCTAATCCATGAATATTATTCTGTACAAATCTTAAAACCTGATCATAATATAAAACCACAACTACAGCTTCGTTGGTTATAATCTGGTCCATACGGGTATAATAATTATAACGGACTGTATCATTAATTTCATTCTGCGATTTCAGATATAATTTATCAAATTCTTTATTGCTGAAATGCGTATAATTTGGTCCTGCAGGACAGAAATTTCCTGAATAAAAAAGGGATAAATAGTTCTCTGCATCAGGATAATCAGCTATCCATGACCCCCTGAAAAACGGTATTTTTGATTTAGCGATCATTTCGCGCAAGGTAGCAGGAGGATTTACATCAATTTTAATTTTCAACCCTAATTCAGCCAACTGATTTTGAATGTATTTACACAAATCAAGATAGGATGCTGTAGTTGAAAGCGTTATATCACCGAGTCCTTCTCCGTTAGGAAATCCTGCCTCAGCCAATAATTTTCTAGATTTATCCGGCTGATAATCATAGCCTTTGAGTTTAACGGTATCAAAACCCTGCAATCCTTTTGGAATAAACCCGTACAAAGCAGGTGAACCGATATTATTACGTAAATACCGCATCATTTTTACCCTGTCGAAACCATAGTTAATTGCCTGTCTTACAGCTTTGATTTTTAATGGATTGTTCTTTAATTTTGCATCAACAGTATCAATTAAGAAAGCAAGATACTCAGTATTTAAATAAGGTTGTGAGATTAATTGAAATTTGTTTTTATATTTCGGATTAAGTTCACCGTTAACTGTTAATAATTCATCTTTATAACTGGCATCAATACCACTCATAAAATCAATATTCCCTTTAACAAATTCCAGAAAAACAGATTGTTTGTCAATAATAAAAGTAATGGAAATGGCATCGAGATAAGGTAAGCGGTGATTTCCATCAAATTCAAAATATTTTTCATTTTTTTGCAAAACAAGTTTTACACCTTCTTTCCATAATTTTAACTGAAATGGACCGGTACCAACAGGGTTTTTACGAAAATCCTTACCATAATATGCTATGGCTTCGTATGGAATAACTGCGCAGTAAAGCATACTTAACAATCCCAGAAATGGAGGAAAAGCTTGTTTTAACTGAATTTCAAATATGGAATCATTAATAGCCCTGAAAGCATAATTTTCTTTATTCTTTTTTACATAATTAAAAATCCAGGCTCCGGGAGAAGCATTCTTTTCATCGACTATCCTGTTAAAACTATAAACAAAATCCTGAGCAACTACTCTGCGGCAACTATCTTTAAAAATCGCATTTTTATGAAACCAGACATCATTTCTCAATGTAAAGGTATAAGTTTTCCCATCGTCAGAAATTATCCATTTGCAAGCAATACAAGGTTTTATCTTTAAAGCATCATCCAGTTGAACCAAGCCGTTGTATAGCTGATTACAAGCCCATATATTTGATTGATCTTTTGTAAATGCAGGGTCAAGGGAAGT
Source organism: Bacteroidota bacterium (assembly GCA_026391675.1). Classification (GTDB taxonomy): domain Bacteria; phylum Bacteroidota; class Bacteroidia; order Bacteroidales; family JACABE01; genus JACABE01. Next base: position 19,878 of record JAPLDQ010000021.1, on the reverse strand, counting down.
AATACCGGCAGATTCATTGTACCTGAAAACCTGCTTATTATTATTGTCATCATGTCTGTGGCATGACAAAATCATAAAAAAACTTAAATATATAAAAAAAATGCGCTTCATATAAATTAATAAGATTCAAAAATAATTAATTTTACCGTCAAATTTGTAAATACTTTTAATTATGTTTAGAATAATTTTCCTTATCTTTATGCATATTGTTGCTGATTTCCTGTTACAGGGAAGTTCATTTAGTAAGCTCAAGCAATCAAAAATAACATATCTTTTACTGCATGTTGGAATTTACACAGCATTTTTTATTGTGTTAAGTCCGGTATTATTAGCATTAACTTTCGTTCAGGGATTAATCTTCAGTTTAATTAACGGCGCAGCTCACTTAATCGTTGATTTTATTACCGGGAAATTTAAAAAGATGTATTGGGAAGTAAATGAAAATAAATATATAGCTGCAATAAGTCTTGATCACATTGTTCATATTACAATTCTTATCATTACTTATTTGTATCTCTTTCCAACCGCCTACAGCTCAAGTATCATACTTGATTAAAAGCAGATGTATTTAATTGTGGGGAATTAAATACCGTAAATCCGTTTTGTATTTCTGTCTTTCATAAAATTAAGCAAAGCTGCAGCATCTTTAAAACGACTGCTTAGCATCATAGCTGCGATAACATAGGGTTTAAAGCCTGCTTCCTTATAGGTTTCTATACGATACTTATCAAAAACATCTTTTGTAACTTCACCTTCAGCACATGAAACGCCTGAAATATCAGCAGGAAGACAATGCATATACAAAGCTTCTTCATTTTTTGTTAATTTCATTTTGGCAGCATCGCATTCCCAGTTTTTAAATTTTGCATTATTAGTCAGGCAATGTTTTTCAAGTTCTTTCAATCCATCCTTATCATTCGCATATAATAATTCAGTACGTTTTTCCATAACTGAATAAGGAGCCCAGCTTTTTGGGTAAACGATATCGGCATTTTTAAATGCTTCTTCCATTGAATTAACAATTTTAAAACCGCCCCCGCTTTTTGCTGCATTTTGTTTAGCAACATTTATTACGTCAGGAATTAAATCATATGCTTCAGGATAAGCCAACTCCACTTCCATTCCATATCGGGTCATTAAGCCAATAATACCCTGTGGAACTGAAAGTGGTTTACCGTAACTCGGTGAATACGCCCAGCACATCGCTATTTTTTTACCTTTTAAGTTCTCTAATGAACCAAAATAATTTTTAAGATGCATTAAATCGGCCATACTCTGGGTCGGATGATCAATATCACACTGAAGGTTTACTACTGCTGGACGTTGTGGTAATACGCCTTCATTATAACCTTCTTCCAGCGAATGAGCTACCTCTTTCATATAGGTATGACCTGCCCCTAAAAACATATCATCACGGATACCAATTATTTCAGTTAAAAATGAAATCATATTTGAAGTTTCTCTGACCGTTTCGCCATGGGCAATCTGAGATTTACCTTCATCCAAATCCTGGACAGTTAAACCAAGCATATTGGCAGCCGACGCAAATGAAAATCGTGTCCGTGTTGAATTATCCCTGAATTGAGAAACAGCTAATCCTGTTTCAAAACATCGCGTTGAAATATTATTATTATACAGATTCTTTAAGGCTTCTGCCACATGTATCAGCATTTCAAGCTCAGCATCTGTTTTATCCCAGCTCAACAGAAAATCTTTACCAAACAAACTGGCTTTGCTTTCATTTATCGTTTCAATATTTTTTCTGAAATTATCCATAAACATATTTTATTTAAAAAAAATTGCTTAACCCATCAGTCAGGCAGTTAGCTGACATCAAAGTTAAGCAAAATTATTATTTTATTGAGTTGTTTCTTACTGGTTAAGCATAACAGGCATTACCAGCATTAATATATCTTCATCTTTATTTTCGTTATCAACAGGAATAAGAATACCGGCTCTGTTTGGCTGCGACATTTCAATGGTTATCATTTCGCTGTCGATATTGCTTAACATTTCCTGTAAAAACTTTGAGTTAAAGCCTATTTCCATTGCTTCGCCACTATAGCTGCAGGCCAGTCTTTCTTTTGCTTCGTTTGAATAATCGATATCTTCAGCAGAAATATGTAATTCCTGTCCGCTGATTTTTAATCTGATCTGATGAGTTGACTGATTTGCAAAAATAGCAACACGACGAATAGCATTCAGGAAAGAAATTCTGTCAATAATCAGTTTATTTGGATTTTCTTTTGGAATTACGGCTTCGTAGTTTGGATATTTTCCGTCAATTAAGCGGCAAACCAACTCAATATTATCAAATGTAAAATAAGCATTACGCTGATTGTATTCTATTTTCACATTAAAATCTTTGTTTAACAAAGAATTTTTTAACTGATTCAGTGGTTTTTTTGGAATAATAAATGAAGCAGAATTTTCAGCTTTTACATCATTTCTTCTGTATCGGGCTAATTTGTGTGCATCAGTGGCAACAAATGTAATATTATCAGGAGTAAGTTCGCAGAAAACGCCAAGCATTACAGGACGTAGCTCATCATTACCTGATGCAAAAAGTGTTTTGTTAATGGCTGTAGCTATAACTTCACCTTTGATTTCAACGGTAGTTGCATCTTCTAAAACAGGTAATTGTGGGAATTCATCACCATTCTGACCACTTAATTTATATTTACCTTCACCGGCAGAAATTTCGATAGCAAAGGTTTTTGTGTCGATATTAAACATTAATGGAATATCAGGAAAAGTTTTCAATGATTCCAGCAACTTTTTTGCAGGGATAGCTATCAATCCTTCTTCAGAATTACCAATTGTTTCGCTGTCCAAAGGAATATTTACAGTCATGGTAGTTTCCAGATCAGAAGCAGTAACTACTAATTTTCCATCTTTAAGTTCAAATAAAAAATTTTCGAGTATGGGTAAAGTGGCGTTTGAATTTAATACGCCGCTGATAGTTTGTAAATTTCTTAACAACAGTGGGCTTTGTACAATAAATCTCATGTTTTTAAAATTTTTTATTAATATTAATGCAAATGTAAATTAAAAATAAATTATATCGAAATTTTATTTATTATTCTTTCGTTTTTTTATCAACATCCTTCCTGAAAATCGAGACAGGCTGCAATACTGAATTAAAAACAAAATATTGTATCAATGCAAAATCCTTGTCATCATTAATTAAGCCATAAAATCTATCCCTGTCAACTGTTAAAGGTTTATTGCTAACATCGTCAACAGAACCAAAATCAGCTGGTTTCATAAATGCCTTCAGTTTCTGACACTTACCTGTAATATCTGTAACAGTTAGAATTGCAATAGGAGTTTTGGATGTAATCGTATCAATAGCATGTTTATCCATTTTATCCATAAAAGCTTCTATGCCTAAATTTGCAAATGAACTCATATACTGAATAACTTTCATCGTATCAAAATCAGCCACAAAACTGTTTGTCCTGAGTAATTTTAAACTAAAGTTTTTTTCGTTGCGGCAAATTTCAAATGAAGCTTCAGGAGTATTAGGATAATCTAATCTTACTGATTTTATTTCACCGATTTTTGTTTCAAAAATTGTTCTTCTGCGCCAGTCGCTTTCCAGGGCTGAATACTGAGGTGACACATAGCCTCTGAAACCGGGAACCAATACTATAAAGGGCTCATCAGATCCCTCAATAAGCATGAATGTACCCTGATTATCCTGTGTTTCATCGCCTACATAATAAACTTTCGTTAGTTTCTCATGAGGAAATAGTCTTATTTTTTTGAACAGATCAATCCGGTAAACAATTTCGTAAATCTCAACTTTTACACTTTTTGAAGCAAGCCATTTTATAACATTATTCCTTCCGGCCTTTGAAACCGGCTCTCTGACCTGTAGCTTTGATATGGTTTCCAAAATTATTTCCATTCCATCCATACGGGCTGGATATTTATCATTCAAAAGCCAGTTTTTTTCGTCTACTTTCTTTAAGGTAACACTATTATTTTTTTTATCGGTCATGAATATTTTAGTAATTGCCGAAACATCCTCTACAGCAAAATCTGCCTTTATAGTTGATTTCGAACTCCTTAATAATAATATTAAAGCTAAAATGGCAAGTATTACAGTAAAAAGAATAATATTTTTATTTTTTCGCATGCTGTTTTTAATTTTGAAATTGGATATAAATTATGAACATTACAACTTAAATATTTAATTAATTTCAACTCAGGCCGTATATTTTCTTTTTCTGAAATAAGACATCAGTAATCCAATCAGTATAATAAGAAAAACCGGTAATAATACATTTATCAGTTGCAAGTTCAGTTTGGATTCAGCAATTTTAGTTTTATCCAGCATTCTGAGTTTTAACTCGCGGGAACGGACAGTAATTAAACCGGAGTCATCACAAAGGTAATTCATACAGTTTAAGATAAACTCTTTGTTTCCAAACATCTGACCGGTATATTGGTCATAGCCCAAAGGTAATGGGTAGCCTTTTGCATAATGGTACTGACTTTTAATCATATCACCATCAGAAACAACAATCATACTGGTAGGTTTACTCTTTTCAAGAAATGCAATTTTATCGCTCTGTGATATTTCTGATGTCAGTCTGTGAACATAATTGGATTGAAATTCTCCTTCAAGCAGGACAGCAATAGTTTGAAATGGCTTGTTAAACAATCTTTCTTCAGGCTCTTTTCTGAGAATTCCCAGATCAATGATAACAGGTGTATTTACTAACCTGGAATATTTTGAAGAGGTAAGTAAAATTGTTTTCTTTACGCCATTCTCAATGGTATCGATACTGCTGACAAACTCAGTTTTTAGTGCATTTAAGTTTTTAACAATCGGATGATTAGCAGTTGGTGTAATGATAGGGAAAAAATACCAGGGTAACAGACTAGTCTGGGGTTGATTTCCTACTTTACCGGTTACAATAGGTATTGGTAAAGCTGCAATATCCATTATCAGATTCGTATTAAGCCTCACACCATAACGGTACAACTGGTCGGTCAGGTTAATTTCGTTAGTTATACCAACGGTTTGAGCTGAACCTTTCAAACTATCCATACTGGCTAAAACCGGGTCAATCAGCCAAAGGACTTTACCGCCGTACATGATATACTGATCGATGATAAATTTATCTTTTTCAGAAAAAGCTGAATCAGGTTTGGCTATAATAATAGCTTTATATTTATTTTTGATTTTGGTAGCTGTAGAATCTGAAATCTGTCTTTCAGTTAGTGCATTTATTTGGCCATCAATACGTACCCTTTCAACCTGATAATATTCGGATAAAGCTGATGTAATATCAAACATCTGGTATTTTCCCAATTCTCCGTGACCATCAATAATTGCAATACTGGGTTTTGAACCTACACTTAGTTTTCTGATGGTATTGGAAATATTATATTCCAAGGCCTGAATAGAATTGTTTAAAACACTTTCTGATTCAATACCCATTTGATTTTTAAGTAACTGTAAAGGCATTGAACGGGCTTTATAGGTTACTTCAGCACCGGGGAAAATAATTTGTTGTGTTGTTCCTCCTTTTTCTTTAACCTGAAGATTGGTAGGCTGAATTCCCTTTTCAACCAGTAATTTATACAAATCATTCCTTTGCTTTTTATCGGCTATTGCGTTGGGATTGACGAATTCATACTGAATATTGCTGTTGTATGCTCTGAATTCATCTAAAATTTCTTTGGTAGCATTGCTTAACCGTTTAAACCCTGCAGGAAATTCACCATCCAGATAAACTTTGAAATAAACAATATCATCCAGGTTTTTCAATAGGTTTTTGGTTGCCGGTGAAAGCGAATATCTTTTTTCAGCTGTTAAATCAAAACGTGTATATACGTATGATCCGATAATATTAAGCAATACAAGAATGATAAGACTATAAACAATTTGAATAATATTGTTCCGTTTTAAATTTCTTTTTTTATTTTCCATATGTTTTTATTCAAAAAGTATTACCATTTACGACTTTGAAGTGACAGTTTTGTAAGCAAAAGAAACAAAGTTATAATGCTAAAATAATAGATAAGATCTCTTGTATCAACCACTCCCCTGCTGATGGAAGAATAATGATGGCTGATGCCGAGGGTTTTGATAAATAAATCAAATTTGCCGAAGAGTTCCAATGAAAAAATAAGTTCAAACCCAATATAGATTGCTCCACAAAGGAAAACGGCAACGATAAAGGAAACAATCTGATTATCGGTAATTGAGGAACTGAATAATCCGATAGAAGCAAATGAAGCACCCAGTAGCAAAAGTCCAATATATGAGCCCCAGGTACCGCCCATATCAACATTTCCAACAGGCAGCCCTAATTTATAGACAGAGAACAAATAAATAAGAGTTGGTAATAATGAGAATATGACCAATACATTGCTTGCCATAAATTTAGCAAAAATAATCTGAAAATCAGTTAACGGTTTTGTCAGTAAAATTTCAATGGTTCCACTCTTTTTTTCATCAGCAAATGAGCGCATGGTAATAGCCGGAATTAAAAATAAAAATACAAAGGGAGCAATCAGAAAAAGACCGTCTAATCCGGCATAGCCATAATCCAGAATATTAAAATCAAGGGGTAACACCCATAAGAACAAGCCATTGATGAGCAAAAACACAATGATAACGACAAACCCGATAAGTGAATTCAGGAAATTACTTACTTCTTTTTTAAACAATGCAAACATAATTTGTCTGATTTTGAATTAGCACGCGAAATTAAGATTTTTATACGAATAATAAACCAACTTAACATTAATTAAGATAGAAAACAGGCAGGAAATCATTGAATCTTTAAGAGAAAGTAATCATTATTCTATCATCATAATTAAGACCCAGCAAACTCTTGGCTTTATCAGTATTCAAAGCTATCTGCAACATGCCGTTTGAGCCGAATAATGCAAGCAGATCACCTTCAGGTACATCGTGATATGATTTACTCAACTTAGTAACCGTATTTCTTCTGATTTCAATACTGAAATTTCTTCCTTTCTGTACTTTTTTGAAATCAGCTTCAGCGATATTGGTAATCACATTCTCATATACATCAACATAGATAATATTGCCTGATATAGAATTTTCATTAATTATTGGAAGTAATGTCTTTTTAACATGCAAATGGTCTTTAATATGGCCTAAATCCTCAAGCTTACCACCCTTGGCAATAAAGCAGGCTGCTTTAACAAAAACATCTTTAGTCGAGAAAGTAAAATAATCAGAATCCTGTGTGATTTCAAGTTCTACTATTTTTTCAGGGTTTTTATCAAATATCAGCGAAAACAAACCATTGTCAGCACCAATAAAATAATGACCTTTATTAAAAATACCAATGTGAGGTGTTTCTATTGAAGCAACAGAATTAACACCAATAATATGTATCGTTCCTTCAGGAAAATAAGAACAGGCATTTTTAACAACATAAGCAGCTTGTCCAATATCATACTGAGGAATCAAATGAGATATATCAACAATAGTAACATCCTTAAGTTGGGAATGTATCACTGCTTTTACTACAGCAAGATAATGATCTTTCAATCCCCAGTCACTTGTAAGTGTAATTATCGGCATATTATAATACTAATTTGCTCCAAAATTAATAATTTATCTGCAATTGAAACGAAAATTTAATAATTTTGAATTTTAAAATTAAATCTTCCATTAATAAATAATAATGAGCGAAAAGACATTCACATTTGAAAGCATAAACCCCGTTGATATTCTTGGCATTAACAATATAAATATAGAATTATTAAAACATATCTTCACCAAATTAAAAATTGTATCGAGAGGTCAGGAAATTAAAGTATTTGGAGATGAAGAAGAAATTGCAAACTTCGAAGAAAAATTTCATTTAATTATAACCCATTTCGAGAAATTTGGAAAAGTTAATGAAAGCAATATTCTTGAAATATTGGAAAATGGCGATTTTTTTCTTCAGGCCGAACAACAAAATGATATTTTAGTCCATGGCAGAAACGGATTAGTTGTAAAAGCCCGCACAACCAACCAGATAAGAATGGTTGAAGCCTGTAACCTGAACGACCTGGTCTTTGCCATTGGTCCTGCCGGAACAGGTAAAACTTATACCGCTGTGGCATTGGCAGTAAGGGCATTAAAAAACAAAGAAGTCAGAAGGATAGTTTTAACACGACCTGCAGTGGAAGCAGGCGAAAACCTGGGTTTTTTACCCGGTGATCTCAGGGATAAGCTGGACCCCTATTTACAGCCTTTATATGACGCTTTGCGCGACATGATTCCGACACAAAAACTCTTATCCTACTGGGAAGACGGAACCATAGAAATTGCACCCCTTGCCTTCATGCGCGGACGTACACTCGACCATGCCTTTGTTATTTTAGACGAAGCACAGAATGCAACCGAAGGTCAGTTGAAAATGTTTCTGACCAGAATGGGAAAATCTGCTAAATTTATTGTAACAGGTGATATCACGCAGATAGATTTACCCCGTAATCAGGCATCAGGGCTGATACAAGCAAGTAAGATACTACAAAATGTACATGGTTTATCCTTTATCTTTCTGGACGAAAAGGATATTATCAGACACAAACTGGTAAGTAAGATTATTAATGCTTACGACGAAAACAGCAACAAATAATTTTTAAAATTCTACAACCAGTTTCAAATTCAGTTGGCGGGGTGTAAGATAATTAGGAACAGCATATTGTCTGTTATTAATATCCTTTACCCAAAGGTAAGAAATGGTATTACTTATTTGTAATAAGTTAAACACTTCAAGACTTAACCATATCGTATCAACTTTTCTGAAGATATTTTTTGAGGAAAGCTTACTGGTCTTGCTTTTCAACATATAGGAAGAGCCTATATCCACTCTACGGTATGGCGGCATTCTGAATACCTGTGTATATCGTTGAGAATTAGGCGGACCAAAAGGTAAACTGGCGCCAAAAACAAGGTTCAGATGCATTTTTAGATTAGGCATTTTTGGCAGATAATCCTGAAAGAATAAACTGAAAACAACCCGCTGATCGGTAGGACGGGGAATATATCCGGGTTCAATTTTTACACCATTCAACATATAGCTGTCATTGGTAAGGTCTTCTTCTGTCTGCATGATGGATAAACTTGCCCATGATTCAATTCCCTTTACAAATTCGCCGTTCAACCTGAAATCAATACCGCAGGCATAACCTTTGGCTTCATTTTTTGCTGAATATCTTATTCTTACGTTATCAATCTCGTAGGGAATCAGATTATTTAAATATTTATAATAGAGTTCTGATACGAATTTAAACGGACGGTTCCAAATTTTCAGATTCCAGTCCATTCCGGTAACAAAATGTATGGATTGCTGTGATTTAATTCCTAAATTCAGATTACCTTCAATATCCCGCAATTCTCTGTAAAATGGTGATTGGTAATAAATACCTGTCGAAAAACGCAGCACAATATCTTTTTTCCATCTGGGACGATAGGATATGGTAGCCCGGGGACTTACCAAAAATTCCTTATTTAAATCCCAGTAACTGATTCTAACGCCTGTGGTCAACGAAAGCCTGCTGCTGTCGCCATCAATAGCCCAGCTATCCTGTATAAAAGCAGAAATACGGTTGGATGATAAATTATTCTTTGCACGGTATATATTCTGCAATTCAGGGGCATAATGCAGTGGATTCTGACTGCCAATAGAATCCGGAGGATTGGGTAAGGAATAATCAGAAGAATCAACGTATTTCCACTCACTTAATTTATCTACTATTTCTTCCCTTTGATATTTAATCCCAGCCTGAATAAGATGATTGGTTTTTGAAGCAGTAATCCTGGCTTCATAATTTATTATACTGGAATTCAGATAATTTCTGGCATGGTCAATATATCTGCCAACGCCTTTGTTATAGGCTTCCTGTGCAAAATTATCCTTTCCTAAATCAGCCTCCAGTTGCGATAACCAGTATTCTCCCTGTATGTCAAAAGTTTCATTTTCATAGGATTGAAATGCAGAAACTGTATTTTTAATACTTATCCTTTTATTGGGTTTATAATTTAAAGATAATGCTCCGAACCTGGTTTCAAAATCATCCAGTTCCTGACCATCAAAATATATTTTTAAGCGTAAGGCATTATTTACAGTTCCAAAATCAGTTTCGCGGTTTTCAGGAACAACATTATATACATTTCTGGCATAATTTCCCAGAAAGCTCAGCTCCCATTTATCATCAAAATCATAAGTCAGCAGCGTTTGCAAATCGGTAAATGAAGGACGATACTCTCCTTTGGTCTGTAATGAATTTAACAGATACTGATTGGATTTTTGCCTTACCCCTATTAAATAACTAAAGCGAGAGTTTATAGCTCTGCCTTCCAGATGAGCTTCAACACCCAACAGGCTCATGGCAACGCTTCCACCAAAGCTTAAAGGCTTTTTATATTTAATATCTAAAACCGATGACATTTTATCGCCATATTTGGCATCGAAACCACCAGCTGAAAATAAAATTGAGGATACTAAATCAGAATTTACAAAACTTAATCCCTCCTGTTGTCCTGAACGAACCAACATAGGACGAAAAATTTCGATATCATTGACATATACTAAATTTTCATCATAATTTCCACCTCTTACATTATATTGTGAGCTCAATTCATTGTTCGAACTTACACCCGGCATTGTTTTAATTAAAGCTTCCACTCCACCTGAAGGACTTGGAATTTGAGTGACATTTTTAGGATCTATCCGCTTAAAATTACTGCTTCGCAAGTAAACATCCTGAACAACAAAGGTAGGAAGTTCTGTAGTAGATTGCTTTAATCGAATATTAAGTTCTTTTATTTCACCGCCCTTAAGTATCAGATTAATTTTTTGTTGTTCATAGCCTGTAAATGAAACAATTAATATTAACTGAATATTAGCCGGAATTGTTAAGGTATAGTTACCGTTTTTATCTGTATTAACACCTATCTGAGTTTTTTTATCAAAAACACCAACATTAACGTATTCGAGGGAATTACCTTTTTCGTCAGTAACCTTACCCGTAATTTTTGCTTTATCTTGCGCTGTAACAATGCTATAGGAGAAAACGAAAAATAAACAAAGCGTTACTATATATTTTAAATTATTTACCAAATTCAATATTTATTTTTCAGTTAATCTTTCTTTTTAAAATCACCATTCTGCCATGCTTTAATAAACTGAGCCCAGGCAATAGGATTCAGGAGATTATTCGGGGGTAATTGTCCGGCATAATACAGCTTATTTACCTGCTGATCAATATAATTCCTGTAATTCATACTTCCGTCCATTTTATATTCTCTTATTCTCATCTTTAAATCTTCGATGGCTAAGTTTTTCATTGCAATCTGAAAATCATCATCCTTAGGCATTTTTAATGCAATGAAAGCCTGCTTAAACTGCTCTCTTGAAGGCCAGGGATGAATAACAGTTCCTGCAAGCATAACAGTATCTGCTGTTAGTGACTGTATCAATGAATACCGGTCACTTGTAAGGCTGTCAGGTATTCTGAAATATACTCTTTTATAACTGATTGCTGAAAATATTATTACATCCCCAGGATAAGCAATTAACGAAAAAAAACCGTTATAATCAGCAGTTGTACCTTTGTGCAATCTTTCAATTACAATATTTGTAAAAGAAATTGGTTTTAAACTATCAGAAGATACAACTACACCTGAAAATTGAACAGGTTTCTTTTCGTGTTTCTGTGCTTTTATATCACTGAATGTAAACAGCAAAACAAGTAAAACAAAAAAGTAAGCGTTAATTCTCATTTCAACGCAAAGTTAAAATAATATTTTTTAGAATTGCAAAACGGTAAAAATACTTTTTTATTTTAAATCCCCGATTGATTTAGGTCTTTGATATCCTGAAACAAAAAAAACTGCCAGATTCTTCAGAAAAATGGCAGTTTTTTATATAAAAAATAAGTTTCTTATCAATGCTTTTCTCTTTTCTTTAATCTGAATTTGTTTTCAGTACCATTAAGAAGGCGGATAATATTCTTTTTATGGGTAAAAGGAATAAAAACAGCAATTAAAATGGCAAAAATTATTAAAGAAATCGGAGAGTTGGAATCCTTAAATATAAAAATATAAATAAAAGGGAAAACCACTGCAGTTGTTATTGAGGAGAGTGATACGTATCCGGATGTAATAAGTACAATTAAGAAAACACCCAATAATACTACAAATGAAGATGGATATAAAGCAATAATAACGCCAACAAGGGTTGCTACACCTTTTCCTCCTTTAAAACCAACATAAATAGGGAAAATATGACCTAAAACAGCTGCCAGTGCATGCACTAATTCCAGATTACTTACCTGTGAATAAGTATAAAAGTCCGGTGCAAAAAATTGCGCTAAAAATACAGCGAACCAGCCTTTAAAGGTATCAAATAATAAAACGATTAAACCTTGTTTTGTTCCCAGAACACGGATTGTATTGGTTGCTCCGGCATTACCACTACCTAATTTCCGGATATCAACCCCAAAGAAAACCCGCCCAATCCAAACCGAAGTAGCAATAGAACCAATCAGATATGCTGTAATTACACCAATTATAACACTATATGTAATCATTTTAGAAAGGATAAAATAATGTGCAAAATTAATGTTAATTAAAAAGAATATGCATTTTTATTATGTTTTTTTATTAACAGTTTTTTGTAAAAAATTGTTTGATAATAGATTAGTGCTTAAAATAATTTCTTAAAAAATGTTAAACAACTTAAAATCAGATATTTCGAAGAACATCAGTTAACTCACTAACAATCATTGCAGTAGCTCCCCATACTTTATGATCATTAAAAATATAACAAGGAGCAATGATTTTTTTATTGCCTGTTCCATTAAATTCAAATGATGAAATATTTGCAGTTGATAACAATTCATTCAAACTGACTTCTATGATTTGATTTACTTCTTTGATATCTGGTATAAACTCAGGTATTCTTTCAGTATATGCAACAACAGGAAGAACAAGATAATTACTCGGTGGGATAAAGAGCTCTGACAATTCACCCAGTATCTCAATACTGGAAATATCTATCCCTACTTCTTCATTTGCTTCTCTGAGTGCGGTATAAATAAGATTTTTATCATCAGGTTCATATTTTCCTCCCGGAAATGCTATCTGGCCACTGTGAACACCATCATATTCCTGACGCTTGATAAATATGGTATAAAGTTCATTTTGTTTAGGATAAAAAAGAATCAAAACACTGCTTTGCCTTGTATTGGCGTTTATTGGTCTTGAAATTAAATCTGACCTTCTGCTCGAGGGCATCATTTTTTGATGCGCTTCTGCTGAAGGCAGCGCCTTTGTAAGTCCCAACCTAAGATTCTCTATGTATTTGTTGATAAACATGTTGATAAATACAACAAAAAAACAAAGAAAAAGTCTTAAATACAAAAAATTATAAATAATTTTGTGCTCAATTATAAACTTAAACCATAAAAAATGAAAAACATTTTAAAATTAGGATTAGTACTATTAGTAGTTGTTGCTATGAGTGCATGTAAAGGTGGTGGTAAACCGGAAACAGTTGCAAAAGAATTTTTAACTGCTTTAAATAAAATGGAATATGATAAAGCTAAAACTTTTGGAACAGAAGAATCAGGCAAAATGATTGACATGATGAAATCTTTTTCAGCTATGGGCGGCGACGAAGCTAAATTAGCCGAAACTAAAAAGAAATTTGAAAAAATTCAGGTTGAAATTTTAAAAACTGATATTATTGCTGATACTACTGCTGTTTGCCAGTACAAATTATCAGGTATTGAAGGTCAGGATGCAAAAGAAGATAAAATTGACCTTGTTAAAAGAAATGGAAAATGGTTGGTTAACTGGAAAAAAGAAGGTATGGGTGGCGAACCAATTGCTCCTGCTGATTCAACAAAAGTTGACACAACTGCTGTAATGAAATAATCACTGAATTATTACTTATATAATTAGGTTGAAAAGAATTATCATTGTTTCAGTTGTAATTATAATAAGTCTTGCAATGTTCCTGTTTTGGTACGAATACCGTGCAAAACAGGAACATTTGTTTTCTACCTATTCCCTTTCAAAAGCCGAAATACAAAAAATACAGAATGGTGATATCATTTTACGACATGGTTTCGGTATGGCCAGTGATATCATTGTTAAAACACTGAACGAAAAATACGACATCTCCCATTGTGCCATACTGTGCAAAGATAGTGACAACATAAGTGTTATTCACAGTGTTTCCCAATCCTTATCCGATTTCGACGGCGTACAGACCCAGTCACTAAGCCGTTTTATCAGCGATTGCAAAACCAACACCGTTATCGTTGTAAGATATAAAAACCCTCAGCATTCCAATAACAATATCATAGCTGAAAGAGCCAAATATTATCTTTCCAAAAAAATACCATTTGATAATGATTTTGACATCAGGGATTCAAGCCGCTTCTATTGCAATGAACTCATCTGGAGAGCAATAAAGGATGGCTATAATGTTGATATTTTTAAAGACCAGCTGAAAGACAGTGATAAAAAAACACATTATAAGTTTAATGCACTTTGGGATACCACTCATTTTGAAATAATTATCAATCACCAATTAAGAAAACGATAATTTTTTATACAATTTTCGCTAATTTTCGCTAATTTTGCCCCTTTAAAATTCATTATAAAATGGTTAAAGAAAAAATTCACCCTGCTGATAAAAGTGACGAAGTATTGAGCGACGTTAAAGAAATCATTTTATATAACGATGATTTCAACACTTTTGATTTTGTAATTGACACGCTGATGGATCTTTGCAAACATGACCTGGAACAGGCAGAGCAATGTGCATTAATAGTACATCACAAAGGTAAATGTGCTGTAAAATCTGGTAGTTATACTGAACTTAAACCAATTTGTACTGAAATGTTAATCCGTAATTTAACCGCTGAAATTGAATAATCATGCAAACAACAAGAAAATTCTTTACATTTTTTTTACTGCTGACACTTGCAGCTTGTTCAGTAGTACCATTCTCAAACCGTAAACGTATCAACATCGTTCCGGATGAAACCATGCTCAGCATGAGTCTTACCAATTATAATGATTTTTTAACCCAGAACCCTCCGCTGCCGGCTACTGATAATAATGTAAAAATGGTAAAGGAAGTGGGTCAGAAACTGGCTGCTGCAGTTACCAGCTTTATGAATGCAAAAGGTATGGGTGCTGATGTCAGCAAATACCAATGGGAATTCAACCTCGTAAAAAGTAATGAGGTAAATGCATGGTGTATGCCCGGTGGCAAGGTTGTGGTATATACGGGTTTATTGCCTGTTGCCGTTGATGCTGATGGATTAGCTGTAGTTATGGGTCATGAAATAGCCCATGCCATTGCCAAACATGGCAGCGAACAAATGAGCCAGCAATTAATACTGCAGTTGGGCGGAATGACGTTGGAATCAGCCCTGGCAAACAAACCTGAAGCTACCAAAAGCCTTTTCAATACTGTTTTTGGTGTAGGTTCCACCCTTGGAACACTGGCTTTCTCCCGCGAACATGAATACGAAGCTGATAAACTGGGTTTATTCTTTATGGCTATGGCCGGTTACGACCCCAATAAAGCAGTTAATTTCTGGGAAAGAATGAGCCAGAATGGCAGCGCTGCAGTTCCTGAACTGCTCAGCACTCACCCTAATGATGCCAACAGAATTGCTGAAATGAAAAAGAATTTGCCCGAAGCAATGACTTATTATAAAAAGTGATAATAAAAATATTATAATTTTTATACTTTTGCAAACTCAAAATAAAAACCAAAAAGAATCAATAGTAATATATAAGATGAGCACAGATAACAAAGCAATTATTTATTTAGACAGAAACGAAAACCAATACGGTCCTGCACCAAAATGTTTTGATGTTTTAAGAAACATCGACAGCGTTGAACTTTACGAATATTCACGCGATTTTGCAAGAGGTGTAAAAAGCCGTTTATCAGAAAGATTAGCCAAAGACTTTGGTATAGCCGAAAAAAATGTAATGGTAGGTTACGGTGGAGAAGATATTCTTAAACAAGCTGTTCATTGTTATATTCATAAAGGGGATAAAATCATGATTCCTGCTTACTCCTGGTGGTATTATAAAAAAATATCCGACGAAAAAGGCGGGATAAAAATTGAGTATCCCATTGTTGAAGGCAAGGACAGTTTTTATTACGACATTGAAGGAATGATAAAGGTTTATCGAGAAGAAAAACCAAAATTAGTTTTGATAAGTTCACCCAACAACCCTACAGGAAACCGTCTGGAAATCGAACAGTTGATGTATGTTCTGGAAGAAATGAAAGATACAGTAGTAATCCTGGACGAAGCTTATACCCTTTTCTATAATAAGGACAATTCGCATTTGAAAAAACTAGTTGAGAAATACCCCAACCTCATTATTATCAGAACTTTTTCTAAATATTATGGTCTGGCCGGTATCAGAATAGGTTTTGCTTTAATGGGAGATAATCATGCTGATTTTAACATGTTCTCTGCCCGTTATTTGGGTTATAACAGGCTTACTGAACTTATCGGACTAGCTGCCCTTGATTCTGCAGATTATTACAGCGAAATGAGAGAAAAAATGACAGCTGACATGGATATGTTCTTTAATGAATTCAATGCTATGCCGGGTTTCAAAGCATTCAAATCTTATTCCAACTTTATTTTAGTTGAAATTCCTGAACAAATCAAAGACGGCTTAAAGAAATATTTAACCGAACGCAACATGATTGTTAAATTCATGGCAGAAGATGGTTTATTCAAACATTTACGTATTACTATCGGAACACAGGAGCAAAATAAACTCCTGATGAAAATGATCAAAGACTATCTGAAAGAAAACAATTAAAATATGAGCTGGTACTCTGATTATAAGAAATCATTAAAAATGGTAGAGGTTGAAGAAATATTCGACCTCTTTTTTTATCGTCCCCTTGCTTTTGTTTTGGTTAAAATCATTTATCCAACCAATATAACTCCTAACCAGCTTACAATGGGAGCTATCATCATGGGAGTTATCGGTGGTTTCTTTTATGCCCATGGCACTCCCCTTGCCCCTCAGCCTTTTGTTATAGGAGCTTTGTTCTTTATGATGTTCAATATCTTAGATTGCAGCGACGGACAACTGGCACGCCTGAAGAAAAACGGTACCCGTACCGGCAGAATCATTGACGGGGTTGCTGATTATATTGCTGTTACAGCAATTTATATCGGTATTGGAATAGGTTTTGCCAACAATATGGAAATACCCTGGCATTGGTGGCTCTTGCTTTTTCTCACAGGTGCCAGCAATACCATACATGCCATTCTGGTTGATTATTACCGCAACCGTTTTCTGGATTATGTACTTGAACGCAAAAGCACTTTCGAAGAAGACCTGGAAGAATTCCGTTTGGAATATAACACCATCAAAGACATTAAATCCAAATGGTTCGACAGGGCTATTATCGGAATCTATATTAAATACATGGGATTACAGGATAATCTGGCGGCTAAGAAAGCCAATGAAAAACTATTCAAAACAACGCCTCAGGAATTTTACAATAAGAATAAGAACATCATCCGTTCCTGGGTTTTCCTCGGCCCTACCTCACAGGTTACCACACTTATCCTTTGCTCTATTTTTAATCGTTTCGACATCTTTTTCGGGATTATGATCGTTGGGTTTAATTTGATTGCATTAATCAACTGGCTGATTCAGAAAAATATTGATAAGCAGTTTAAGTAGACCTGGAATTACAAACTTTCCACTTTATCAAAATATCTGTTCAGGAAACAGCAACAATAAGTTATAACTTATAATTCATAATTCATAACTCATAACTTATAACGAAAAATTCCCCTTACCATAAGTACCCCTCCTTATGCATTTTCATATTCATAACAATGCTTTTTTTAAAAATAATTATTAAATAATTATTTATATGTTTATATTTGTTGTGAAAATAATAACACATGAAAAAAGCATCTATTATTTTTTGTTTGACACTCTTAATTGCAGTGACAGCAAAAGGACAAATTAATCCTGTAAAAAATTTACATTGGTACCATTGGTATGTTACACCTAAAAATTGCTTTACTTTATCCTGGGCTAAACCGGACTCTTCGCTGAATGATACTTTAATAGGCTATAATATATACCGTGACGATAGCCTGTATAAGTTTACGACAGATTTTTATCATTCCTGCAACCCATGTGATTATGGTAGCCCAAATGACCCTTTCTGTGATTTTCTGAATTATACGGGACATTTTTTTATCGGAGAATTTTATATTCACGTTACGGCTGTATATAACCATAATCACATCGAATCAATATATACCGACAGTATTTACAATCAGGGGATTGCTTTAGGAATAAAAGAGAACATTAAAACTGAGCAACTTGCAATTTCCAGAATATCACAGGAAAATGCTTCATTAATGATTGAATTAAACAAGACTGTTGAAAGCGGAAATATTACAATTTCCAATTTGTCAGGACAGTCAACTTCTGAATTTAAATTAATGAATCAGAAAAATATAGCTATAGATATTTCCAAGTTTTCTCCGGGGCTTTATCTTCTTAATTTAAAAACAAATAATACAAACCTGAGTAGAAAGATAATGATTAAATAACGATTGCTATTGAGCAAACAGCCCCCAATTTATCAATATCTTGTGGGTTAGCCATTTCGTTTTGGCTGACTTCTAATAAAATCACCACATTACAGCATCAGCACATTACACCTTCTTCCTTCTTCAAATAAAAAACCACCATAGCAATACGCTACGGTGGCTCTTAAAAGTCAAAGATTAATTTGTCTTTATTTCTTCATTGAAAGATTCAGGGTAACTGTAAATTCATCATAGATGGTTTTATCACCGAGGTTGTCAAAGAAAGAACCTGAACCATATTTAATGTTGAATTTGGTTCTGTCGATGGTAATACTAGCATAAACTTTTACTTCGTCGCCGGTTTGTGTTATAACTGCTTTAAAAGTGATGGGTTGAGTTACGCCTTTTATGGTCATTTTACCGGTAATAAAAGTATTACCTTTCTGGATTTTTACCAGTTTATCCATTACAAAACTTGCAACAGGGAATTTTTCAACACCAAAGAAATCATCTGATTTTAAGTGACCTTCCAGTTTTGCTTTGTAGCCGTCATCTGTTAAATCCAAATCCTTTAAAGATGCCATATCAATTTTAAACTCTGCTTTGGTAATCATATCTTGTTTAACGGTAATTTCACCACTTGATAAATTTATGCTTCCATGATGTTCACCGGTAATTTTTTTACCTAACCAGCTAAGTTTTGAATTGTTTAAATCTGCTTTGTATACGGTTTGTGAATTCACATATGCAATACTTAATGTGAATAAGGCAATTGATAATAAAATTTTTGTTTTCATTTTTTTAATTTTTAAAGTTTAATTATTAATAATATTTTATGATGCAAAATTACATTGGTTTCATACGCTGTGAAATGTAAAAATAAAGGTATCGATTGTAAAAATCATGGGAGTTTGCTTTTAAGTGCCTTGATTACTTGGAGTGCCTTGATTACTTGGAGTGCCATAATTACTTGGAGTGCCTTAAGTCCTTGGAGTTAGAAAAGCTTATAGTTATAAGTTATAAGTTATGAGTTATGAGTTATGAGTTATGAAATGTTGTGAATTTATATATGTAATGCCTATTTCCTAATTCCTAATTCCTAATTCTTTTTTCCTAATGCCTAATTGATAAGTTTCATAAGTTCGTTTACAAATTTGTTTCACAAGTTCGTTTACATTTAATTATCAAAACTGTGTCACAAGTTCGTTTACAAAACTAGAAAAGTTCTTTGAAATAATGCGTTTAATTGTCTATAAATAA
>JAPLDQ010000010.1 GCA_026391675.1 Bacteroidota bacterium | reverse complement strand
ATAAATTATTTATAGACAATTAAACGCATTATTTCAAAGAACTTTTCTAGTTTTGTAAACGAACTTGTGACACAGTTTTGATAATTAAATGTAAACGAACTTGTGAAACAAATTTGTAAACGAACTTATGAAACTTATCAATTAGCAATTAGCAATTAGCAAATTTACTGAAGTCCGGAATTAGGGGTGATTGAGCGGAGTCGAAATCACATTATGGTGATAGAAAAAACCATATATTCCGCTGAGAAATACTAGTAATCTCAATGCTATTAAACCTGTCGGTTATGAAGTTCCCGACGGGTTTATTAATAATGTTGCTTCGACTCCGCTCAGCAACCAGTATTTATTATAAATTTCAACATATACACACATAATATACAAGCTTAGCAACACATTCGCTTTCCACTTGTCACCAAATCACTAAATCACTAAATCACCAAATCGCTAAATCGCTAAATCCACAACTAATCAAACCTTATCGCTTTAACCGGAGAAATCCTGCTAACGATATAAGAAGGAATTACCAGTGCCAGACTGCAGATAAGTATGGTTCCTGTATTGATAAGCAGCAGATGCCAGAGGTTTAAATTGATGGGAACGGTTTTTATATAATAGCTGGTCTGGTCGAGTTTGAAAATACCGAGTTTAAGCTGGAGCAGACACAAAACAATTGCAATCAGGTTTCCCCAGAACATGCCCCTGAGGGTTATGTAGAGGGCATTGTAGATAAATATTTTGCGTATGCTCAGGTTATTGCTGCCCATGGCTTTTAATGTGCCTATCAGTGCTGTCTTTTCCAGTATCATGATCAATAGGGTGGAAATCATGGTAACGGAAGAAATCAGGGTGATGATGACGATGATTACAATCACATTCATATTGGTGAGGCCCAGCCAGTCGAAGATTTCAGGATGCAGCTCCTTAATGGTTCTGGCATTGAGGTTATAACCTATGGTTTTATACACCTCATCGTCAATAATTTTCATCTGGTCAATATCATCAATCAGGACTTCGTAGCCATCCACCTGATTGCTTTCCCATTGGTTGAGCTTTTGGATGTGGCCGATGTCGGCAAAGACGATTTTTTTGTCAAATTCCTCGAGTCCGGTTTCGTATATGCCTTTAATCACAAAGGGCCGGCCCCGCAAGCCTTCATCACCGATAAAATAGGTCTTCAGTTTATCGTTCAGCTTTAACTTCAGCTTGTCAGCCAGGTATTTTGAAATGATAACATCATTGGATTTGCCACTGTCGCTCAGTTGTATTATATTTCCCTCCAGCATATTCTGCTGCATGAAACTCCAGTCGAAGTCTTTGCCAACGCCTTTCAGTATAAAACCCTGTATCTGGTCGTCGGTTTTAATCATGCCGGCTTTGTTGGCATAAACCTGGAGGTGTTTAATACCTTTTATACCTTTCAGTTCAGTTTCAAGTTGCAGATTTTTCTGAATGGGATGGGATTCCAAGGAATTATTTAAATCGAAATTGCCAATCTGAATATGACCGCCAAAGCCGATGACCTTATCCGTAATCTTCTGCTGAAAGCCGGTTACGATGGCAACGGAAGCTATCATCACCGCAACGCCAAGGGCAATACCGACGATGGCCACACGGATGATGGGCTGGGAGATATTCTTCTTGTTTTTCGCTAAAAAACGTTTAGCAATAAATATTTCTAAATTCAATGCAATTTTTTTATAATTTTACAAATCTACATAATATTTCTATATGTAGCTAAGCTTACGACAATAGAAAATATTTTTTAATTAGAAATGAGACGCATAATGGCAAAACGGTTTATCCTGATTTTTACAATGGGTTTGGTATTTTTATCCGTAGTTTCCAATGGACAGGAGATTAAAAATATTAAAACAGGGGCAGAACAAACGTATATTTATCTGAATAAGTTACAGCAAAAAAATATTGCCGTTGTTACCAACCAAACATCTATAATCGGCAATACCCATCTGGTCGACAGCCTGCTGAAGCTTGGCATCAGCATCAAAAAAGTCTTCTGTCCCGAACATGGTTTCAGGGGAAATCAGGAAGCAGGAGAAAGCGTTCAGAATTTCACCGACAGTAAAACAAATCTACCGGTCATTTCCCTCTATGGAAAAAACAAAAAGCCTGCAGCTGCTGACTTAAAGGGCATTGACATCGTAATATTCGATATACAGGATGTGGGTGCAAGGTTTTACACCTATATTTCCACCCTGCATTATATAATGGAAGCATGTGCTGAAAACAAGGTGAAGCTGATAGTGCTGGACAGACCCAATCCGAATGGTAGCTATGTGGATGGTCCGGTACTGGATATGAAATTTGCTTCTTTTGTGGGTATGCATGCCATTCCCATCGTACATGGCATGACTATTGGGGAATATGCCCGCATGATTAACGGTGAAAAATGGCTGCCACTTGGTTTACAATGCCGTTTGGAAGTTATCAAAATCTATAATTACAGTCACAGCGATTATTACAATTTACCAGTAAAACCCTCCCCTAACCTGCCGGATATGTCAGCTGTTTATCTGTATCCGAGTTTGTGTTTGTTTGAAGGAACTGTAGTGAGTGTTGGCCGGGGAACGATGCAGCCTTTTCAGCTGGTGGGACATCCCCTGCTGGAAACAAAATTGTATTCATTTACACCAACTGCCATTAAAGGCATGAGCTCCGACCCTCCTTATAAAGACCAGCAATGTTATGGTTATGATTTGAAAACATATGGTTTAAACGTTGCCAGGTATGAAAACAAACTCAATCTGTTCTGGTTGCTCGATTTATATAAACGTTTATCTCCCAAAACTGAATTTTTTACACCCTTTTTCGATAAACTGGCCGGTAGTGATGTGCTGAGAAAACAGATCATAGCCGGAAAAACCGAAGAAGAAATCAGAAAAAGCTGGGAAAAGGATATTGTGGCTTTTAAAAAAGTGAGGAAGAAATATTTGCTGTATCCGGATTTTGAATAAAAGATGATAATTAGGAATCTGAATTAGGAAATAGGAAATTAAAAATACCACGGATGACGCAGATTATTAATGAAATACTTTGATAAGCAATTGTAAGCTCAAAAGTTAGCAACGAAGCTCTGACAGACATCAAATACTTTACGCTACAAAACAAGACATTAAAATAGCGGTGGCCTTTCAGCAAGCAAAACAGAAGTTAGCGAAGTTCATTGGAAATATAAATGCCATAATGTTCATTTCGCTACGGCTTGTATTGCGCAGGGATTTTAATGTCGTAGTTTTGAAGTAAAGGATTTGGAGTCTTGAATTTTTGGTTACTTTTTGTTCAAGCAAAAAGTAATAAGAAATAACATAATGTGAGTTCTCAATGTTTTAGCATTGTTCATATTTTTTCAATCCGAACAATAGTGAGTAATCTCAAAAAAAAATTAATTTATACATGAGATGCTTCCTTCGTCAGCAAGACAAAAAAAACTGTGAAAGCAAAATAGAAGTTTAATAATTTAGTTCCAGCAGAAACTCCATCACATCCACCCCATCAGCATAATCATTTAATGAAGGGCATTGCGAACTGCCCAAGGGCAAACTACCCTTAATTTCAGGATGAACACTCAGCACACATTGTAAATTTTCGGAATTATCAGCCAGGAACTGCTGTAAATCCGCTATGTTATTATAAAACTCATAATAAACAACAGAAATGGGTGATGCGATTCCTTTTTCTTCCTTTAAAATAACAGAGCCCGTATCATAGAATTTCAGCAGATTAATCAGATAAATAGATTTATAGTATTCGTAATTATTATAATACTTGTTTAAATCAGCATTGCCATTATAGGTTGAAAGAATATCCAGGAAAGGAATAAAATCATAGTTCTCAGGGACAAAGAGTTTAGACACAGAGCGGCAGCCCATACCGTAATACTGGCTGATATCCCTGCAAAGTGCATGCAATTCTTCATCAGTTTCATTGCCTGACAATACGGCCAGGCCATTTCTGTTCCTACGGATGATATGGGGATATTTGCCGAAATAATACTCAAAATAACGGGCAGA
The DNA here is from genome assembly GCA_026391675.1 of Bacteroidota bacterium. Taxonomy (GTDB): domain Bacteria; phylum Bacteroidota; class Bacteroidia; order Bacteroidales; family JACABE01; genus JACABE01. The sequence continues at coordinate 30,693 of JAPLDQ010000010.1, read as the reverse complement.
ATTATTGCTGCCGGTGGCAATTACAGCATCGAAATTTTCCAGCTTTGCATCTGTAAATGCAATATATTGAGCAAATTCAGCATCTATGTTTATCAAAATATCAGCAATAGCGGGTAGTAAATACTTATCATCAGAAGAAAGCTTGGCTAAAATGCGGTTACCCGATATCAACACATAAAAGAAATCATGAAAACCAACAAGTGGAAGATTGCCGGCCATGATAACCGCAACAGTTTTAGGATTATTTACTTCAATAAGCTGATAGTGTTTTACCCATTCTTCAATTGAAAGTTTTTCAATGCTTTTGGCAATGGCCTTCATCGAAAGATGAATATTTTCTGTGCAGAACCAGGGGTTATGTATAGAAGCCTGATGTAAAGCTGCTGTTAATGCAGTATCTTTTTCAGGATTGGCAATGTATTCCGACAGATATCCGGATAATTTAGCAAAGGCATTTATCCTGTTGTTTAAATTCATTTTTATTGAAATTTGTAATTCGTATGTGTTTTCTTATCTTTGTAAAAATCTTTGCTAAAATAATTATAATATTTCAACGTTTTAGAATTAATCCCATTAAAAATTCAGCATGTTTAAAAAGAGCTTCATAATCAATCTACTCTTTATTGTATTTTTTGCAGAATTTTCTTTTTCTCAGGACAGGGCAACTTTTGGTGATTATGAGGATTCACTTGCCGTTTATGCAGCTCAGATGCGAAATGGCGAAAGCGACAGGATAAAATACGAAGCCAACGAAAAATTCGGCAGCCTGCTCGAAGAAGCATTATATGTTAAAAATTCATTCAATTATCCTTTCGATTCTATAAAAACCTTAGCAAAATTAGTATCTGACGATAAAAAATTCAGGATGTTCAATTGGGTGATATCCAAAACTGACGGCACTTTCGATTATTTTTGTTATATGCAATCCTATAATGATAAGAAAAAATCCTATGATTTCTTTAAGCTGACCGATAAATCGGGTGAAATGATAGCGGCTGAGTTCCAAACCTGCGATATCAATAACTGGTTCGGGGCTTTGTATTATAAAATTATACATACCCGGAATGAAGATCTGGATTATTATACTTTATTGGGATGGAATGGCAATGATGGCTTGTCATTTAAGAAAATAATCGAAGTTTTGACTTTCCGTGCAGGCAACAGACCTATTTTGGGTCTGGCGATTTTCAGAAAAGGCAAAGAAAAATATAAAAGAATGATTTTTGAGTATTCTGCCAAGACCATCATGACGTTGAAATATGACGACCAGCAATATCAGGAAAGAATCCGGCTCAAAAAGCCCACCAAAACCAAGCGTTTTAATATAAACACGATTAAAACCCACATGATAGTTTTTGACAGATTGGTCGCTTTAAGTCCTAATCTGGAAGGTCAGAAGCAATTTTATGTTCCTGAAACCAATATTTTCGATGCTTTCATATTTGAAAACGGCAGATGGACTTTCCATGAAGATGTAGATGCCCGTAATCCTTTAAAACCTGCTCACAACATCAATCCCAAAAGAGAGCCCGAACAAAAGCTCTACGACCCGAAGAATTAATTTGTTTTTTCTATTAGCCACAAAGGCACTAAGACACTAAGATTTATTCCTAATTTAATGTAGATTTTGTCAGGTTATTTTTGTGACTTTGTGCTAAAATTGTAATATAATTTACCTCCGATGTGCTTTAAAAAGTCATATTAGCAAATGAACTAAAATCCTATCTTCTTCAGTAATCTAACCGAAATGGCATAATTTGCAGCCAGTTGTGTACCATTGTAATACCTGTAAACAGGCAAATCTACATAGGCAGACAGTTGGAAATCTTCATTAATATTGAAATTCAGCTGAGGCGAAATAAAAAATATTTCATAACCGGACGACTCAATAATCTTATCCAGCTCTTTACGGGATTTATCCTTACTTTCGAAACGGAGCTGAAGGATAGCTGCAAACTTGTAGGAAAGTTTATAGTTGGCGAAAAATGACAGCATCCATTGGTCGCCATATTTAAGATAAAAGTATTTTGAATTAATCAGCTGCGCATATTCAAACATAGTAAAACTTGACAGATTAAATTTATCGGTAATCTGCTTATTCATATAAATGCTGGCAAAATATTTTAAATTCCCTGAAGACGTCTGCAATGCCAAAGGAAGAACCGTATTCCCTTCTATTTTGTCAAATTCACCGGCAGGCAGTTTAAACCCAACAGCCGGCAGCAAGGTAAACTTTGCCCTGTTATTTTCAAACAGATTATATTTAAAATTAACGACAACATCCCCTAATCCGGAGGATTTTAAAGCTGACTGCTGATACGTCATGGTTTTATTTAAGAAATAGCCCAATTCAAAACCGACTGAAAACTTGGGAGTAAATCCAAATGCAGAGGTAAACTCTGTATAATTATAGGATGCAGTTTTCAATGCATTTGCAGCTGTTGATATATGATTTTCATTAAAAAACTGACTGGAATAACTGTTTTGATAGCTGAGCGAAAACAATATTTCTTTATCACGGGGAATAGATTGCCAGGCATCACTCAAAAATGGGTTGCCGGCAGCAAAATACTGTGCAAAACCATTTGAATGAACAAATAACATAAAAATAAATATGGCTGTAATTCCCCTTCTCATTTTATCTGGAAAATGCTATACAGATTAAACATTTTCATTACAAAGTTAAAATAATATCAGTAAGTCTGTTATAAATTAACATCAATTACTTCTAACTCACATGAATCTATTCTGTTGCGAAATATTTTTTCTTCAAACTAAACGCAGCATTTACCAATGCTATCATTACAGGAACCTCAACCAAAGGGCCAATTACCGCAGCAAAAGCTTCACCGGAATTCATGCCGAATATGGCTATGGCTACTGCTATGGCCAGTTCAAAATTATTGCTGGCAGCAGTAAAAGATAAGGTTACGGATTGTCCGTAGGTGGCACCTACTTTTTTGCTCATATAGAATGAGCTGAAAAACATTATTATAAAATAAATTAATAATGGAATGGCAATCAATACCACATCCATAGGTATCTTAACAATATATTCGCCCTTGAGAGAGAACATGACAATAATGGTAAACAGCAGCGCAATCAGTGTAAGCGGACTGATTTTAGGAATAAATTTAGTATGATACCATTGCTTGTCCTTAACTCTGATCAGGATAAACCTTGTTAAGAAGCCCGCAATAAAAGGAATTCCTAAATATATGAATACACTTTCGGCTATTTGCCCGATGGTAATTTTAGCAACGGCATCAGTAGTTGGAATGCCAAACCATGCAGGTAAAACAGCTAAAAAAACATAGGCATATACAGAAAAGAACAGCACCTGAAAGATAGAATTAAATGCCACCAGACCCGCAGCATATTGTGTATCCCCTTTTGCCAGATCGTTCCAGACGATAACCATGGCTATACACCTTGCCAGCCCTATCATGATGATACCATACATATAGGGAAGATTGGCATTGTTTTCACCTGGAAAGAGTTTAAAAAATGTAATCGCCAAAGCAAACATCAGCACAGGACCTATCAGCCAGTTTTGAATTAACGAGAGAGATAATACTTTCCAGTTGCGGAAAACATCACCCAATTCTTCGTATTTTACTTTTGCCAGCGGTGGGAACATCATTACTATCAAACCAATGGCAATTGGAATATTGGTTGTACTTTCCGGTGAAGACTTTAGTGACTCCCAGAATTGTGCAATTGCCGGAAAAAAATAGCCTGAAAGCACTCCGATTGCCATAGCCAGGAATATCCACAATGTAAGGTAGCGGTCGAGGAACTTTAATCTTGTTTTCATTTGTTTATGATTTATGATTTTGCTGAACCGCTAAGCGGCTTTTAAATTAATATTTTTAGAATTAAAACACATTATAGCCGCTAAGCGGTTATCTAACGCAAAAAAAACTCCTGAACCTGTATTAACAGGCTCAGGAGCCGGAATTAATTATTTAAAATTTGTTGTCATTTTAAACGAAATAATTTGTTATAGATTAGCAATGACCACCGCAGCCACAACCACCTGAAGATTTCACTTCCATTGGTTCTGCTACTTTAACTTCTGCCATCTTATTGCTGAATGAACTGTTATCATCTTCTTTGCAACAGGGTGTATTTACTCCGCAACATAAATCGTTTGAATTATTTTCGTTTTCGCTGACATTTAATTTTTCATTTTCCATTTGTTATTGAATTTTAATTTGTTAATAAATAAAACTATACAAATAAGTTACATATGCAACTTATTATTCCTTTTCACTATTTTTCCGGCTTATCTATCAGGACTAAAGTCCTACATTAGCTACATTTATTAGCACTGGCCTTAAGGCCGGGGCTAAGAATATGCTGATAAACAAGGGCTTTAGCCCAAACAAAATATGTTTAAATCAGTCAATAGTGATTTCTTTTAGCAGTTGCAATTGCTACTGCAATCCGACTTCTCAGCATAAACAGTTATACTGTATATACCTGTATTATTATGTTTTAATTCCTCTAATTCTTTTTTTGAGATATAATTCAAAAGGATTTCATCAGGAATTGTAATTTTCTTTTCTTTTTGTACACTAATATTTTTAAACCCGGAGAATTTTATAATATCCAGATACTCTTGTTTCTGAACGGCTCCGGACACACAGCCGGCATACATTTCGGCAGCCTGTTCCAGTTTCACCGGCAATTTTCCCTCCAATACAACATCTGAAATCGAAAAATGTCCGTTAATTTTTAAAATTCTGTAAATTTCATCAAAAGCTTTCTTTTTATCGGGCACAAGATTCAACACACAATTACTGATTACAACATCAGCTTTATTAGCCGTGAGCGGCATTTTTTCGATATCACCAAAGCGGAATTCGACATTGTTGAAACCTAATTTTTCTGCATTTTCTCTGGCTTTTGCTATCATGGTTTCAGTAAAATCAATGCCTATGACTTTTCCGGTATCACCCACCAAAGCCCTGGAAACAAAACAATCATTGCCGGCACCTGAACCCAGGTCAACAACAGTATCTCCTTTCTTAATCAGGGCAAATTCAGTTGGAATGCCACAACCCAGACCCAGGTCGGCATCAGGATTATATCCCTGCAGCTCACTGTAATTTTCGCTGAAAATGGTATAATCAACACCTGAACAGCATGAGGAACCCACACCACAACATGAATTTTCATTCTCTGTTTTACTCTGATTGGCAATTTCACCGTATTTTTCTTTTACTATTTCTTTTAATTCGTTATTTTCCATTTGACATTATTATATTGATTTAAATTTATTTTTTATAAAAAACACATTCTTTAAAAAGGCATTCTTTATTGAATTTATAAAACTCACAGCTGATAACGGTATCGACAGGTATAGCAGTTTTAAAATTTTCATTTACAAATTGGGTTGTTTCGATGATACTTAAATAAATATCCCGTTTGCAGCATCTGGGACCACCATGCATGGCAATGGAATACAGGCTTTTAGCAGTGGCCATATTGCTTAATTGCCATTCATTTTTCGATAAGGGTGTTGCTTCGGTTATCAGACTCATTAATATTCCTGAACCCACAGCTGCACCACAATTGCCATGAGAGCCACAAAATCCTCCGGGTATCATTTCACTTCTTTTTCTTGCTTTTTCAAGTTTTAAGGGTAAAACTTCCGTATTGCCGGTAATTCTGTAGTAAACTGATAACATTACAGCCGGAAGCAAAAAATGATGCTCCGGTCCGTGCATTTTAACAGCCGGATGCTTCATGATTATATTGGCAATTTCAACTGGATTAATTGAAGCCGTCTGTAAACAATAGGCTGAAATGATATCCATAGCACCGGAACTATGGCATTTGTCACAGATATAATGTCCGTCTTCGCAACGCTCATTGATATTGAATTCATTGTTGCAATACACACATTTACTTATTTCATTTGACTGAAGGTAAACGATTTCATTACCGCAAATCAAACATCCGCTTTTATGCTCCATTATTGTCTATGCTATTTTTATTGTCTGGTAAAATTTATAAAATCCATATTTAATCTCATCACGAACCCTTCTGAATTCGTTCCATATAAATTCGTCTGATCCTTCAGCATGACTTGGGTCATCAAACCCGATATGAAGGCGGTGTTTAACTTTTCCCGTAAATGCCGGACAGCTTTCGTTGGCACCACCGCAAACGGTAATCACATAATCCCATTCCTGATCAAGGTATAAATCCACTGAATCGGAAGTATGATGGCTGATATCAAGGCCTATTTCTTTCATCACGGCTACTGCTTTCTCATTCAGTTTGCCCGATGCTTCAGTTCCTGCTGAACAAACCGTAAGTGTTTTATCAAACGACTGCATAAAACCATGGGCCATCTGGCTCCGGCAACTGTTACCTGTACATAATATTAATATTTTCATTTTATTATTTTTTCATTGATTGACTTAATTTCACCTTTATCCAGGTGAATTTTAACATTGCCATAGGCTGCTGCAACCGGACTATGTGTAACCATTATGACTGTAATTTTATTCTTTTCGTTGATTTCCTTTAAGAAATCCAATATCTCAACAGCAAGCATAGGGTCAAGATTTCCGGTAGGTTCATCGGCAAAGATAAGGGAAGGTGAATTTACCATTGCCCTGGCTATAGCCACCCGTTGTTGCTGCCCGGCAGAAAGTTCACGGGGCAGATGATTCAACCGGTTTTCCAACCCAACTGTTTCCAAAACTGAAGTTGCAATTTCCTTTTGTTTTTGCTTTGAAATCTTATTCAAGGCCAGAGGCATCATCACATTTTGTATAGTTGTTAAATAAGGTATCAATGCAAAACTCTGCATAATAAAGCCAACATTTTTCCTACGGAACTGCGCCAGTTCACAGTCATGAACATGGGTCAGCTCTTTTTCAAGAAAGCTGAATGCGCCTGATGTCGGCCGAATCAATCCAGCCAGCGTCAGTAATAAGGTTGTTTTTCCTGAACCTGAAGGACCTGTTATCGTTACAAAACTGCCTTTTTCAACAGCAATAGTGATATTTTTTATTGCATCAACTTTCCCATCCTTATGAAGATAGGTTTTACCAAGATTATTAGTATTTATTATATCCATATCTTATTCCTCCTGCATATTAGAAAAAGCATCGAATTTAGCTGCAAAATAAGCAGGTATCAATGAGCCTGTTATAGAAATTCCTATCGAAATCAAAACTGACCAGAGCAGGAATATTGGTATTGCTGAAACTTGAATCTGGGCAAAAGCAGGTCCCATATAATAAGCCGCAATGGTCCCCAGACTATAGCCCAAAATACCGCCAATCAATCCTAAAATGGAAGCTTTTACCAATAAAATCTTATAAATTTCAGTTTTATAAGTCCCAATCATTCTTAAAATTCCTATTTCTTTTCTGCGTTCGTTTACATTGGCCCACATATAATTTCCGATTGAAATGCTGCCTACAAAGAGGATGATGATCAGAAAAATAACTGATGTTTTTTTCATCGTTTTATTGGTTTCTATCTGAGTGGAAACTATCTGCCCTATGGTTGTAATCCTTGTGTCAGGTAAAATATTACGAAGTTTACTTAACAAACCATCAGATATGGCATTGCAGCAACCCATAATTTCAATGGCACTGATTTGATCTTTAATGCCTAAAATCTCCTGGGCTGCTTTTAAATTTACAAATATCCTGTCATCATCCACGGTTCCAGTTTCAACAAGTAATTTAGCAACAGTTAGTTCTTTGTCTTGAATTTTTAGTTTATCTTTTACTTTCAGATTAAGTGCTTTTGCTACCTGAGCACCCAGCAAACATTCGGTGTAATCCAAACTGTCAACTCCTTTGCGTTTTAGTTTTTCATCTTCATAACCATGGCTTTTGTTTTCAGCAGTTGAAGGTGCACAACTGGCTTGTATTTCCTTCCCGAATCCTGTATTTTGCCATAATGGTTTGGATGCAATCTCATTTTTAGGTTGAATACCGGTAAGTACGAATTTTTTATTACCAATAGTAATACGACGTGTTAATTTTGGTGATAAATTATCTACACCTTTAATTTCAGATGTCAATATTTTTTCAACATATTCCATTGGAATTGTGGGAGCATCAATGTCTGAAGTGGAGTAATCATCAATGCTTGTTGCTTGTGGCAAAACGAGTATGTTTGCACCGAGGTTATCCAGTTTAACTGCTACTGCTTTTTCGGAATATACATTAATGGTACGAATACCAACAATAACACCAATTCCAATGACAATAGCCATCAAGCTGGATATAAGCTGAGTCTTTTTATTCCAAAGCTCAATCCAGACTAATTTAAATAAGTTCATATTATTTTTTATTTCTTGCCACAACCACTACTACTACTTCCTCCGGGACAACAACCACCACCCATTTTTTTATTCACAGATGCCAAAATATCATTCGATTTTGCTGTAGCTTCTAGTGTTCCTGTATATTGACCTTGTCCATTAAATACTAATACCGTAGTTTTAGTAAGTTCAGGTTTAATTAATGATAAAAAATTTGCTTCTTCTTTATTCTCAACATCAACAAAAACCAATGTCGCTTTATTCGCTAAACTTGCCATAGCTTTTTTACACTCTGCTTCCAATGCAGCCTTATCTTTTGCATTTTTCTTTCCGCAAATAATAAATGCAGCTTTTTTGTTTTCAAAACCAAGCAATACATCAGATTGATTCTTGGAAGGAATATCGGCAACCAGCCTTTCAACAGTTGCATCAGCTGCAGACAATGCGCCTGTAACCACATCGGTTGATGCAACTACCAAAACCATTGGCAAGGGTGCTCCAGCTAGTCTGTATTTAGCCACCATTGCTGAGTTCGCTTTATCATCCCGGTCGAATTTAATTACGGCAGTATTTTTTGTTTTCTTCTGAGCATTTTCAGCAATTTTTACTAAATTTTCAGTTCCTTTAGCCGTTTTATCGGTAATAATCAAAAAAATAGTTTTACCAGATTTCTGGGCTTTTTCAAGGTCTTTTTTTACACCTTGTGCAAAAATGTTTGCCATTACAAACATTACACATAAAACAATCATCGAAATTTTTTTCATATTTTAAAGTATTAAGGGTTTAACATTTACACATATAATCCGAAATTGCATTTTGTAGAAAAGTATTATAATTTTCTCTTATTTCATTTAATTTCAACATATCTAAACAATAATGAATTTTAAGTCCGTCGATAGTACCCTGAATGATACCGGCATTTTTTAAAATTTTTAAATGCTGGGAAACTGTAGTCCTGCTAATAGGTAAATCGTCAGAGATATTACCTGTTTTTATTTCTTTTTTCTCTGCCAATAACTGAATTATTGCAATTCGGGCAGGATGTGATAACACTTTAGCATAAGAAGCTAATTCTTTTTGTTTGATGTTAAATTGCTCTGTTTTATTATTTGTCATTTCCTTATGTTTAATGTTGCAAACATACGACAATAGTTCTAAATTAGTATGATAATAATGTTAAATTATTGTTAATTATTTAATAGGTAATGTATTTGATTATGATTTATTAAACTTAAATTTCTTTCTAATACCCAATTGAAATGAAAAACTATTGGTTAGCTGATAGCCATTTACATACTTATAAACCGGCAAATCAGCCATAACAATAAAACTCCAATCAGGTTTAAATGCAAAAATCAATTGAGGATTCAGAAAAATAACTTTGCTCCCGGTTGATTCTATAATCATTTCATTTTCCCTAATATCATGAGCTCTCCATTCAAATTTGGTATTGAATAATAAATTAAGTTTCTGATGGATCTCATAAGTTGCAGCAACAGATAACTGCATTAGATTGCCATATTTATAGACAAGGTACCCCTGATTGATGGTATTACTATATTCAAGAAAAAGAAAGCTATTCCATCCTAATTTTCTGTCATTCCGTTTTCTGCTATAAAAAATTCCGGCTTTAAATTTTAATGCACCAGAAGAAGGTTGCAGGGATATGGGAACTGTAGCACCATTAATTTCTTCATTAAACGCTCCTACAGGTATCCTCACACCTCCCGAAATAACCAATTGTGAAACTGGTTTAACTGTTTTAAAGAGCAAATAGCGTATGCTTACACCCATATCACCCAAACCTTGCGCTTTTATTATGATATTATCGTTTGTAAGTTTAACTTCCTGAGTTTTATTAAAAAAATAGCCCAATTCAGTATTAATTGACAAACGGGAGAATACACCATAGGAAATAGAAATATTTTGAAAATCGTAGAAACTTTTTTCAATATTCGGGATATCGTAAGGAGCATCAAAATGATAATAGTATTTTGACAAACTATGTTTGTAAGAAGTGAATATTTTGAGTTCATTCTTTTCTAATCCTTCATTAGAAGCATCTCCACCCAATGGATTACCAGCAGAACAACATTGAGAATAGCCTTTGAAAGTGATTAACAAAACTATTAAAAAAAGTAGCAAATGTTTCTTCATTGATTACTATTTTACATTAATCATAATGGTATCTGATACCGTCCCAAACTCGTTGGAAACTTTACATTCAACAGTATTCAAACCAAGACATGAAGGACAAGCCCAGTATTTAACAGTTGATGAATCGGTACTTTGCATACTCCCATGATTAGTACTCCAATGAAAATTAAGGTGTTGCCCTTTTGTATAAGCAGTAATATAAATTTCTTCCCAGACAATGATATTCCGTTTACTTGCCACTAAACTATCTATGGCCAGATTGTCTGATGGCTTTGTATTGGTGTTATTATTTTCTTTCTTACAGGAAATTGAAGCAAGAGAAAAAATAAGAATTACAATTAATAAAAATGTTTTTTTATCCATAACAATGAAATTAAAGCGTTAATTTATCCCATATTTATTAAACTCAAGACATAAGTCCTTATAAGAAAGAAATCCGAGATGTCTGAACACTTCAGTTCCACCACTGTCGAGCAGGATTTGAACAGGAATCATCTGAATTCCGAAATGTTTACTTATGGCTTTATTTTCTTTTTGAGTAACATTATAAAATACAACCTGAATACGATTTGTAAAATTAGTCTTTACTTTATACATTACTTTCTCCATCATTTTACATTCACGACAGCCTGTAGAACCAAATTCTAAAAAACTAAGTTTATATCCTGTGTTTTGTTTTGTATAATCATACATCATGCGAATACTATCGGCTATTGTTGTTTTAATGATAATGGGATTTACTTTTGTTTCTACTTTATTACCTGAATGATTGAATTTAATGAAAAGAACTGATATTATTGCAAAGCTAGCTAATAACCCAAAGATTAATACAAATTTATTTGCTTTTTTAGTTGAATTATAATCAATTACTATATTATTGTCATTCGCCAAAAATAAATTTATTTTTTTCAATGATTTGTTTTTCGGAAAGCAAACTACCTTTTGAAACGACCTGATTATTAATCAATAAAGCAGGAGTTGTATAGATATTATGATTAATAATTGCTTGCACATCTGTAATTTTCTCAACTACAGCCTCCAGCTGATGTTCAGAAACTATCTTCTGAACCCTTAATAACAGGGTATTGCATTTATTACATTCAGCACCTAATATTTTAATATGCAGGTTTGCCATATATTATTTTTCCCTTGGCTTTAATTGACACATACAACTTCCTGATAATCTTTCTCTGGTATTTATTTTCATTGGTAATCCATCTTTTTCCCAGTCTACAATACCACCTGCCATATTGGCGACATTAGTGTATCCGTTTTCTATCATAAAATCAACCGCTTCATGACTGTATAAGCCCACTGAATCGACAAAAATTAAGATCATATCTTTTGAAAATTCATTCCAACTGTTTTTCAGTTCACTAAATGGTATGCATAATACCAGAGGCACTTCAAATGTTTTAAATGTATTAAGGTAATCCTCTCTTACATCAACAATAACAGCACCTTTGTTGCATAAATCAAAAGCTTCGTTAGGAGAAACATGTCTTACACCTTTAATTTTCATGCCGTAATTTTCAAAAACTAATTCCATCATTTGAAAAATTAAAAAACGTATTGAATATCATTATATACCTTACTTACATTTTCCTCGTTAGCAGGTGCTTCCCCTTTTTGAAAACCATAATCGGTTAATCTGATATGTCTGAATTCTTTCTGATTTGCTTTTTCCATAATCTTTTTGGCACAATCAACCGGACAACCATCAATCACCAAAATATTAGATGATTTCAGATTTTCAATTAGTGGCTTATTGTCGCAAGCAACCATTGCCAAACATTTCATATTGCGAATGTTATTATTCTTAAGTTTGCGTGCTAATAAATCAGTAATTTCGCCTAAATCACATGCACCTGAACAAGATAATACTGCCTTTTCCACTTTGTCGGAACAAGAACAGTCTAATTTTTTTTCTTCCATGGCTTAAATAAATTAAAATTTATATTCAAAACTCATTAAAATATGATGTTGTGTATTATTATTAGTGTTTTCGAAAATAAATCCCTGATAATTAAGTGAAACATTAATTCCATTGACCGGATTATAATGAATACCAGTTATTACAGCTTTACCATCAGCATTAAAATTCCATTCATTAAGCTGATTTGATTTTTTGTTTGAAGCCAGATTATCAAATCTTGCAAAATATTCAATTTTCTTTGAAAATGCATAACTACCATATACTGAATAGCCGAATAAATCCTGATTGGCAATATTCAAATGATTTTTACGGTAATTATATTCTGCACCAATACGAAATCTTTCATTAAACTTATATCCGGCAAAAAATGAAAATAATTGTTGTTCAGCAGGTTTTAATGGATTCTTGGATTTTGTAAAATCATAAAATAAGCGGGTTTGCAAACTTTTGAATGGGTTGTAATCTATACCAGAAGCTATTTTAACGTCACCATAAGCATCCTGATCAAAACGAAATCCTTCGCCATTGGTTAAAGCTAAATCAAACCCAAATTTCTCATTCGGTTTAACGTAAGCAATGAATCCCAAATCAGAACTGGGAATTTTATAATACCGGTCCTGAAAAGTCTCTGCCAGATAACGATAGCCCCAAAAGCGTTCCATTGTCATATAATGATTTTGTAATATTCCACCAACCTGCAAAGTAAGAAAATTGTCAGGCTTCCATTCAAGTGTAGCAAATTTCAAAGTCATAGTATAATAACTTCCTTCTTTTGAAGTATTGGTTACAGGCAAAATATTACCGGATGTATCTTTTACAGTAATTTGAGCAACAGTAGTAGGACGACCGACATCCATAATGATTTTTGCTGATATTTGTTTGCTAAACTGATATTGATAACCAAAATGAGCACGTCCAAACCAGAACCCATATTGCTTTTGAGCATCTTTAGAAGCATTAAAATCGAAATTTCCAAATACCTGAATAATTGGTTTGCCTGAAGGCTTAAAAGTTGTATCAGTCTGCGAATATGCTGATATTACAAATAAAGATAAGACTAAGATTAATATACTGATTTTTTTCATTGATTTTTAATTTATCCACAACAACAGGAACAATTATTTGATGTTTTGTGCAACAATGCAAGTATCATTCTCGTATTCAGCACCATGATTATAAATGAGATATTCATTTAAGTAAACATTAAAAAATCCAGTTAAACAAAAATCCAACTATCATAATTCCTGTGCCTACTACACCTATAAAAGTAAATATTAAAGGCATTTTCAGCACTTTACGAAGTATTATCATTTCCGGTAAGGATAGCCCAATTACCGACATCATAAATGCCAGAGCAGTTCCTAATGCAGCTCCTTTTTCAATTAGCACAGAAACAATTGGTATTATTCCTGCTGCATTGGAATATAAAGGAATACCTATTAAAACTGAAACCGGAACTGCATACCATACGTCTTTACCCATAAATGAAGCCATAAATTCAGCAGGGACATAGCCATGGGCACCGGCTCCGACAGCAATTCCCAAAGCTACATATATCCATACTTTCCCAACTATTTCTTTAACTGCATCATATCCAAATTTAATTCTGTCACTAAAAAGCACTTTGTCTTCACCCAGTGCATTTTTTCCAACTTTAGTTTCGTAAACCCAGGGTTCAACCCATTTTTCCAGTTTAAGTTTACCAATTACCCAGCCAGCAATTATTGCAATGGTTAAACCTGTAGTAATATAAATTAATGCGACCTTCCAGCCAAACATACCATAAAGTAAAATAACTGCAACTTCATTTATCATAGGTGCTGCAATCAGAAAAGAAAAAGTAACACCTAAAGGAACACCGGCTTCTACAAAGCCAAGAAATAACGGAATGGCAGAGCAGGAGCAGAAAGGAGTTACAATCCCCAACATTGCTGCCATTACATTACCTGTAAAGGTTCTTTTTCCTTCCAATGCTTTGCGGGTGCGTTCAGGTGTAAAAAAAGTCCTGATTATTCCTACAAAGAAAATTATCAGCGTTAATAATAGCAATACTTTAGGAAACTCAAAAATAAAGAACCAAAGGGTTTCGCCAAGATGCTCTCCTTTAGTCATTCCTAAAGCAGAAAATATTAACCAGTCTGTAAAGGGTTGCAAATAATGATAAATAAAATACCAAGCAAATATTAAGATTAAAGGCAGAATTACTTTACCCTTTGGTGTATTTAAAAAATTAATTTTCATTTTTAAATTTTTATATAGAAAATATAGATGTAATATATTCCGACAAAAATGAATGCAACAGCAACAATTCGTCTGAACCATTTTTCAAAAACTTTCACTTTATTATAGAAACCACCTACACTCGAAATGCTGAATGCCAACAAATATGCTATGATAATTACCGGCAAACCAGTGGCTATAGCAAATACAAAGGGTAAAAACAAACCGGATGCACTACTAATCGTCATTGGAATGAGCATACCGAAATACAGAACCCCACTGTATGGACAAAAAGCCAGTGCGAAAACAATTCCGAGTAATAAAGCTGTCCACCAGTTACTTTTACCGTTTTTCCCGATTTTATCGCTTAAACCACTAAATCCGGGGAATTTGATTTTAATAAAATCCAGCATTAATACACCAACCAAGATTAATAACGGTCCCAGAAATTTTTCACCATTCGATTGAAACAGCTTGGCAACCTGAAACTTACTGGCTCCAAAATAAAGAATTACACCTAAAACCGTATAACTGATTGCTCTCCCCAAAGTGTACCAAAGTCCGTTATAGAAAATCCTTTTACGGTTTTCAAGATCCTTGCTGATAAAACCGATAGCAGTAATATTGGTGGCTAAAGGGCAGGGACTGATTGCCGTCATTATTCCCAATAGAAAAGCAGATAAAAAAGGGATGTTATTGTTATCTAATAAGTTCTGTAATACTTCCATTTAATTTGAAAATTTTAAAATGAATTAATTTAAAAATTATTATAAAGCAGATTTTATAGACAAAGGCTATTTAATTATTTCCTGAATTTTCTGCTTTAACTCAGCAGAGAAAATTTCAGGTTTATGAATTTTAGCAAATGCCCAGTTTGTCAGATCAATTTTTTTGATTTCTTTTCCATCCTTAAATACAGTAAATGCCAGCGTAGCTCCATAAGCATCGTATTTTCTCGCTATAGCTTCATTTTCTTTTGTTTCGCAATTTAATGAAGCAAATCTCAGTATGTCTGTATTTAAATCTTTAATGAATAAAGAATCCAATCCTTTACGCAATTCAGCTTCAATACTGGTACATGTATGACAACGATTAGTAAGGTGGAAATAGTAGATTTGAAGCTTTAACTTAGAATTGATATTTTTATCTGTAGTTACAGTTTCTTTAATTTGGCCGTAAGATATTGATGCCATAAATGATATTGCTATCATTAAATATAATTTCTTCATTTTTGTTATTTTAAATATTCTTTAATTTGAAATTTCAGTAGTTCAATAAATCTTTCTTCTTTGTTTCTGGCAAATTTAAAACCATCTCCGGTCATGTCAGTTGTGGTTTCTTTACCCTGAAATATCCGGGTAATAAACAGACCTGAACCAAAAGCCTGATATTTCTCGGAAATCTTATTATTGGCTTTATCATCCACATTCAATATCTGTCGTTTAATTCTTCCTTGTTTTACTTCATTTGCAAAATAGGTATTCAAGGTTTTGGTCGTGGCTTCTTCTATTGCAATACAGCTGGCACAACGATTGGTTACATGAAAATTGTAAATCATGACAACAGCTTGTTTTGCGTCAGGATTTTGAGAAGCAGAAGCAGTCTGGACAGCAGTATCCTTAATCTCTGTAGAATCTGATTTGGCTGCTTTATATGTATCTGCCTGATTGTTTTCACTCTTATTGCTGCTATTATTACAGGCTGCAAACAATAATATTATGCTTGCGAAAATTAAGATTTTTTTTGTATTCATACTTTTAGTTGTTAATTTTTAATATTATTTCTATTATTTACGAAATGATGCATTTTCAAATCTTCATCTTATTAATTTTAAAAATCACTTTAGAAAATCAGTCATCAGCATTTTGGCAATCTCCCAATTTGTCCTGTTGATGCAATATTTTATCATGGGCGGTTCTATTTCACCCTGTATCAGGCCAGAGTACTTCAGTTCTTTAAGATGCTGAGATAAAGTAGAACGGGCTATAGGAATATCACCTATCATTTCACCACTGGTACAGCATGCATTTAAGCCACTCAATTTTTCTAAAATATATACCCTTGCCGGATGGCTTAAGGCTTTGGCAATACGTGCGATTTGCTCCTGTTGAGCGGTAAATTTGGGTTTTGTAGCCATAATTTATTGATTTTTTGTTATAATTTCTTTCAACTCTATTACTGAAGGGACTTTGCCACTTAAAACCACTTTTTCGTCAATGACAAGTCCTGGAGTTCTCATAATTCCGTAACCCATAATCTTTTGAATATCCTCAACTTTTTCAATTTTAGCATCAATCTTCATTTCAGCAATAGCTATATTAACTGATTTTTCTAATGTTTTACAATTTGCACATCCTGTACCTAAAATTTTTATTTCCATTTTTATAATTATTAAAACGTTTTATAATTTCGCAAAATTACGAAATGTTTTAGCAATAAAATAGTTTTTTTGAAATTTAATTTAAAAAAAATAGTTTTATAATTAATCCTATGGGTAAGGATTTTGTTTTTTCAACCCGACGGGTTTAATAAAAGTAAACTTCGAAAATTGAATAAAGAGCACTTCAATTATGCCGTCGGATTTTTGCAAAGAAAAAAAATAAATTCATGAAGGAAGAGTGAAAAGTAAAAAGCTTTAAGTAAACTCTATTAATTCCTGATTTGCATTTTAATTTGAAATTTGTATTTTATTAATTCAGCTCTTGTGAATTTATTGGAATGTGGATAACACTGATCCCTTATGGGAAACGCGGATTAAACGGATGTTTAAAATCAGTATAAATCAGCGTTTCTAGCTAAAAGCGAGATCCGTTTTATCAGTGTCCAACTTTTTAAATTCTAAATTCTGCCTTCTAAATACCTATTGCCTAATGCCTAATGCCTATTGCCTAAATTACTTGGAAACTACCAGCACAGTTAGCAAAGTGCCCAGCAGAAAGCCAACAGTACCGAAATACCATTTCTCACGGTTGGCAGCTTTCAGATGCAGCAATGCCTGATCCAGGTGATTATTTGCTGAGTTCAGGCTGTCTTTGGCAACAGTAAGATTGGTATTGATCTGAATCAGGCCGGTTTTTGTATTATCCAGATTATTGACAAATAAGGCATTCAGTTCGTTGTATTTCATCTGCAATGAATCATTCCATTGTTTATAAGTCTGCATCTGTTCATTATACACATCAAACAAATGCAGTGATTTTTCAAAATCCGTCGAAATAATTGAGTTGCGGGCTTTCTCGTACATATGAAAACGCAGGGGGCTGATAAGTATGACGGAATCGCACAGAATTTTCAGGGTTTGCCCTTTGACCGTTGTGAGTGGCTTCTCAATATCTGCATTTTTAATATTTACAGTTGCCTGAGCATAGGTTTGAAAACTTAATGAAACAGAAATGCAGAACAGTATCAGCAAGCATTTTATTATATTTCTCATATCTTTTATTTTAGCGTTTTCAGTTCTTTCTTCAGTGCATGCAGCTTATGTTGGCCGGCCTTAACACTGTCCAGTAAGGGCTTGATTTTCCCTGACTGCCTATTTATTTTCGACTGCATGCCGGTATTCAGCATGATAAAATCAGTCTTCATTTCATCTATCCGCTGTCTGTCGGCATTTATGCTGTCAATCAGGCTGTATATACGTATTTGAGCACTGTCAATCTTTACAATGGCAGTTTCTATCTTTTCCTTAGCCTTGTTGATGTCGTCTTTGGCTTTATTTATTTCGCTTCTATTGCATAAATTCATCAGAAAATTTGCCAGAACGATGAGGATGACGACAAATAAAGCATAGCGGATGGTTTTTGGTTTATCCATAATTTGAAGTATTAAGAGATTATTTCAGGCAGCTGATTATAAATTTACAGCTAAAATATAAAATTAGTAGTTAACAAACATTGTTGAACGTTAAAATAATTATTGAATATCTTCAGGATTTTAAAAATCCGTAGTACCTTCCCTGGCTTCGACTACTGACCGACCTCAAATACTTTACGTTACAAAACAAGAGCTTTTAAATAGCGGTGTCCTTGCGCAAGCAATACAGAAGATAGCGAAGTTCAAAAGAAACTTAAATGCAATAAAGTTTTTTTCGCTACGGCTTGTATTGCGCAGGGATTTAAAAGCCGTAGTTTTGAAGTAAAGGATTTGGAGTCTTGATTTTTTCTATGTTTTTTATCAAGAAAAAAGTTAAAAAAAAAGAAAAAACACTATTTTTGCTCAAAATAAAAGATATCAATGGCCAAAAAAAAATTCTCCTTTGCTTCTGTTTTTAAATTTTTCAAACGACTGATGATATTCTTTTTTGTATCTACGCTGCTGATTGTATTGTTTTACAGATTTGTAAACCCGCCTTTAACACCCCTTATGCTGGTAAGAAGTTGCGGACAGCTCATTTCTGACGAAAAACTTGAGATGAATAAAAGGTGGATACCCCTGGATTCCATTTCTCCTTTTCTGGTTGAAGCAGTTATAGCCTCCGAAGACAATCAGTTTCAGGAACACTGGGGTTTCGACTTCGAAGCCATTCGCAAAGCCAATGAACTCAACAAAAAGAGCAAACGGATGCGGGGTGCAAGCACCATTTCGCAGCAAACTGCCAAAAATGTTTTTCTGTGGCCCGACAGGACATGGGTCCGCAAGGGATTTGAGGTTTATTTTACCGGCATGATTGAATTGTGCTGGAGCAAAAGACGCATTATGGAAGTTTACCTGAATGTGATTGAAATGGGCAATGGCATATACGGAGCTGAAATGGCAGCTCAGTCTTACTTCAAAAAATCAGCCAAAAACCTTAACCGGAACGAAGCAGCGCTTATTGCAGCCGTTCTGCCCAATCCCCGCAAATGGCATCCCGATGCACCATCTCCTTACATCAGCATGAAAAAACAACGCATACTGGAAGCCATGGAGAAAGTTGGAAAAGTGGAATGGTAGGTTGAGGAGTTATGAGTTATGAGTTATGAATTAGCAATTAGCAATTAGCAGTTAGCAGTTAGCAGTTAGCAGTTAGCAAAACAAAGAGACTGAGAGACTAAGAGAAGAAAGGGCGAGGGTGCTATTGAATTTTTGAATTTGATAAGTCAGCAGCTATCTGTAACCAATAACCAATAGCCAACAGCCAACAGCCAATAACTCCAAGTACTCAAGGCATTCAAGGCACTCCAAGTACTCCAAGTGCTCTCTTTAAAGACTTACCATAAACCCTATCCCGAAAGTTTCCTTAAATTGCACCTTGGATTCAGAAGAAATTACCTGGCCGGCGGCATTTTTCACAATAACTTTGGTATCGTAATCATAAATTAAATTGGTATTGATGATGGCCGACATAAATGAATTGATTTTCATCTTTAACAACACTTCCCAGTTCACATCAATATACTGCGGATTATTGAAATAGTCGGAGAAAAGTTCCAGACTGTTATTCAGTTCCACATTTTTTACCACTTCTTTTTTAAAAATAAACTTCAAATAGGAACCCAGTCCTGTTTTAAGTTTTTTACCTTTATCCACACCATAAGCACCGGCATCATATAATTTTTTATTGGTTACAAAGGTGGTTTTCCCTGTTAATACCGATAACATTACCCTGTAATATTTTCGTTTGTATTCCAGACCAAAGGATGTAATTAAATAAGCCGGCGAAAAGAAGTCAGATACCACGGTTGAATCGTCAGGATATTTAAAACCTCTGCTAAACTGGCTCTTCAGGTTAATAAGTGCATTATAATTCCATTTATCGGAAGCTTTGAATGCAAAATTTGAAGTAAACTCAAATTTATCATCGGTTTTGATTAAACCCTTATCCCCTTGTTCCATCAGGCCATAGGTTGCATCAAAAATATTCTCCCAATAACCGTTTATTTTCCTGTATCTGGCAACAATATGGCTGTTGGCAATGCCGCTGAATGAGTTTTCACCTCCCTGCGCCCAATATCTGTAAGTAGTCTGAGCAACAGTTAAAGTAGTCAGACTTTTTACTTTCCAGGGTTTAAGTGTATCAGCCTTAGCTGCAGAATCCACATTTTGCTGAGCCCTGCAATTCAGCCCCAATACTATAAATAAAAATAAAATTACTACTCTCCTGAACATCTTAATTTCTAAATTCTATCTGTTATTGGTTTTTGGCTTTTCAAATTAATAATTTAAAATTAATATTTAGTAATGAGAAGTTTCACTCCGTTACCAATGACGTATTGACTAAACAGATGATTTTCAATACTTTTAAATCCTGCTATTTTGCTGCTCTGCGGTCCTTTGCGACTTCTTTGCGTTTCTCTGCGGTAAAAAAGATTTAACCGCAGAGAACCGCAGAGTTTTTAAGCAGAGAGCCGCAAAGTTTTGGTCATTTTTATTGTTTTTTTTATTAAAAATTCCCCCTCAGCATGACAAAAATGAACAGCAGTAAATAAATTCATAATTCATAATTCATAATTCCCTTTTGCCTAATTACAATTTCCTAATTCCAGTTTCCTAATTCAACCTACTTCCTCATCAAAATTCTTGCCATAACCGGAAAATGATCGGAATAATCTGCTTTTTTAACTTCAAAATCATAAGCAGTAAAATCAGCTGAATGAAGAATATAATCTATACGGAAGGAAGGGAACTTACCATTATAGGAATTACCTATGCCCTTACCACTTTCGATAAATGCATCCAGCAATTTTGCCGAAACCGTATGGTAAGCATAGGAAACGGGTGTATCGTTAAAATCGCCGCAAAGGATAACGGGATAAGGTGATGATTTTATATGTTCTGCTAAATTTCTGGCCTGGGATGCACGTTTTATAAACGAATGTTTGAGCTTCGAAAGAATTTTCCGGCTGCCAAAACTTAAATTTTCCTGTTCTTTTGTTTTGGCAATGTCCTCGTAAAACATTTCATCTTCCTTGCTTAAGCGGATGGATTCCAGATGCACATTATAAATTCTGATGGTATCCTTACCTTTTACAATATCTGAAAATATACAAAGGTTGTCGGATTTTTTCTCAAATTCAACCTTACCCCGGTTAATAATAGGATATTTAGAAAATGTTGCGGCACCGGAATACTGTTCTTTTTCATTATCGGATGAATAGGCTTCATGAAAATACCTTGCCTGCTGGAATTTCGATATAGTATCAGTAGTTTTAAACAGATGCGATTTATCAAAAAAGAACTCCTGAAAACACATAATATCCGGCGCCTCATCTTTAATAAAGGTAAAAAACCTGTCCCTGTCGGCATAGCGCTTTTTATCATCCAGATTGTGCTTAAAAACATTAAAAAGCCTCACGTTATAAGTAAGAACTTTTAAGGCTGAATCTTCTTTTTTTAAATGGCGCGACGAAAGCTGAATACTATTATTAATATACTGATATCCTATTAAAATTACAATCAGCGATAAAAGCAGGGTTTTCTTAAACAGCACCATCCAGAAAACTACAAAGCAGGCATTGATAAAAAAAAGAAAAGGATAGGCAAGCCCGAAAAAAGCAATCAGCCAGTATTTCTCAGGACTGATATAAACAGCTGAATAAGACACAGCCAAAGCTGCTGCAAACAGTATGTTGACAAAAAAAACAATTTTTGTAAAAACAGTGGAAGATGTTTTTTTTGCCATAGCAGTTTATTTGTTAGAGGATTTAAACAAAAATTCTTTTTCTTCTTTGGTCAGCTTATCATAGCCTGTTTTTGAAATCTTATCCAGAATTTCGTCAATACGTTTTTGCTTTTCAGCCTTCTGACGGTTAAATTCATCGTCAGACAAAGGTCTGCCCTGATTTTCGTTTCTGCTATATTTCATCTTTGGCTTTGGGCTAAAGATATTGTTCAGTTTAAAATCAGGTAATTTTAAAACATTATATTTTAAATTCAGTGCCATCAAAGCACCGTAAGCAGCACCGCCGATATGGGCTATATGTCCGCCCGGATTGCTCTTGTCAATACTCATCAGATCAATGGCTACAAGGCCGATGGCGATATATTTCAGCTTTACATTACCCAGTAATATCAATTGCACCTGCATATCGGGTTTTACAACAGCAATGGCAACCAGAATGGCGATTACCGAAGCCGAAGCGCCCAATGCCGCTGCATAGGGAAGTACAGGCGCAAAAACGGGAAAAACGTTATAAGCCAGTATAAAAAACAGACCGCCGCTAATACCGCCCCAGATATAGGTCTGCAGCAATTTTTTGTCGCCCAGGTATTGGGTAAACAATATGCCGCCAAAAAACAGCATTATCATATTAAAGAGGATATGAAAGAAATCCTGCTGCAGAAACATATAGGTAAACACAGTCCACGGACGCTGCAACAGTACTGTTGTATTTGCAGGCAATTCCAGCCATGCCAATACCTTATTGGTTATCGGAGTCTGAAATAAAAACGAAAACAATGAAATCAGGGTGACAGCCAACCAAACATATATATTGATTTTAATCAGCTGAACCAGTGTGGTTTTCTGTCTGAAAAAATACTTAAACTGATCTAAGGGTGACGGATTCATTAATTATAATAGTTATGATGTGTATTATTTTTTTTCCAGTATTGTATCAGTATGAAACCAAAAAGCATGCCACCGAGATGGGCAAAATGCGCCACATTGCTCTGGGTATTGGTAACGCCGAAAATTAATTCGAGGGCACCGTAAAAAATAACAAACCATTTGGCTTTAAGCGGTATTAAAAAGTAAATGTAAACCAGCTGATTGGGGAAGAGCATACCAAAGGCCAGCAGAATACCGAATACCGCTCCTGAAGCACCTACTGTTACTGAATTTAATTCAGCATTTAATCCACCTGCCGGACCAATAAAATTCTTGCCCTGGCTTAAAACCGATAAGCCCTGTTCATATACCTCCTGTATCTGATCTGGTGCCAGCATCGACTTATAATAATTGACGCTGATAAATACAACGGTAGTCTGTATTAAAGCAGCACCAACGCCACAAATTAGATAATAGAAAAGGAATTTCTTGCCACCCCAGTGGTTTTCCAGCACATAACCGAACATCCATAAAGCCAGCATATTAAAGAAAATATGTTCCATGCTGCCATGCATGAATAAATAGGTTATATATTGCCAGGGTTTGAAAAGCGGTGACTGGAAAAAATGCAGGCCTAAATAATCTGCCAGTTCAATATGATAAACACTATCGAAAGTGATAGTGCCCAAAAAAAACAGGCCATTGATAATCAATAAATTCTTGACTACCGGGGGTAAAAAGTTAAAGCCTCTGGGGCGGAATTGTTCTTCTGTCATTTTTTCTTAGTTTTTGAATTTCGCTGAAATATCTTCCAATGTAACTGATACCAGCACTTTTTTACCAGAGGGTGACTGATAAGGCATCTTACAGGCAAAGAGCCTGTCGATAAGATGCTGCATTTCTTCCTGCATCAGCGGTTTACCGGGCTTGATGGCCATATTCCGGGCCATGGACAAGGCCAGGTTTATTTTTTTATCCACTTTCAGGCTCAGTAAATTCATCCTGAAATTTTCGAGCATGCCTTCAATAATACCTTTAATGTCTTCATCTGCCATATTGGCAGGAATGCCATTCACGATAAAGGTATTGGAGCCGGAATCGTTGATATCAAAACCCAGACTCAGCAGTTCAGTTTTCATTTCCTTTATCAGTTCTCCATCCGATGGTGTAAAAACAATGGTTTGAGGAAAAAGTTGCTGTTGCGAAACGCCGTTGTGCTGTTCTATACATTCAACAAAGTCTTCGTACAATATGCGTTCATGAGCCGCCTGCTGATCGATGATGACGAGGCCCGACTTGATGGAAGTAATGATGTAACGGTGCTGCAGCTGAAAAAAAGCATAATTTACGACGGGCTCAGCTGATGTTTCCATTTCGTTGTGTAATTTAGCCTGTTCCGGCTCTGCTTTGGGCGTATACATCGCAGTATCGGCCTTTTTATCATCAAATAAACGTTCCCAGTTCTGCTGGTTGCGGATTTCCCTTTCTGTCTTCTCTGGTGGCGTATACGTTCTTTTGTTTTTATCGTCGAAGGGATTAAAATCCGGATTGATCTTTATGGACGGAAGCTTAACTTCGTAGCCTTTGGGTGGCGGAACCAGATTTAAGCTCTGTTCCACTTCAAAATCAATGCTGGGCGATATGCTGAACTTACCTATGCTTTGTTTTACAACAGAACGGAGCATGGCATACATCATTTTCTCATCCTGGAATTTGATTTCGGTTTTGGTAGGATGAATGTTGATGTCGATTTCTTTGGGATCTATATCGAAATTGATAAAATAGGTCGGATAGGCTTTTTCGGGTAAAATGTCCTGAAAAGCATTGTCGACGGCATGATGAAAATAATTGTGTTTAAAAAACCTGTGGTTTACAAAAAAATACTGCTCTCCCCTGGTTTTTCTGGCAAACTCGGGTTTACCGATGAATCCGCTGAACCTGGCCACCGTATTTTCCTGTTCAACGGGTATCAGTCTTTCGGCATAGGATTTGCCGAAAACATTTACGATGCGCTGTTTCAGATTCGATTTATCCAGCTGATGTATCAGTTTGCCGTTGTGGTGATAGCTGAAAGCAATCTCAGGATGGATAAGGACCAATCTGTAAAATTCCTCTAAAATATGGTTGGCTTCCAGCATATCCGATTTTAAGAAATTGCGGCGGGCCGGAACGTTAAAAAACAGATTCTTGACGGATATGGAAGTTCCGACAGCAGTCTGGCAGGCCTGCTGGCTTTTGACCTCACTGCCTTCGATGATGAGCTGGGTACCCAGTGTGGCATCACTTAACTTCGACTTTAACTCCACATGTGCAATGGCAGCAATCGAAGCAAGCGCTTCACCCCTGAATCCCATGGTGCGTATACTGAACAGGTCGTTGGCCTGCGAAATCTTGGAAGTAGCATGGCGTTCAAAACTCAGGCGGGCATCGGTATCCGACATACCACTGCCGTTGTCAATCAGCTGTATCAGGGTTTTACCGGCATCCTTAACTATCAGTTGTATATAGGTGGCTCCGGCATCCAGGGCATTTTCCATGAGTTCCTTTACCACAGAAGCAGGCCGCTGTATGACCTCACCTGCCGCTATCTGGTTGGCCACTGAATCCGGAAGTAAATGTATGATATCGGGCATGGGTTAATGTGTTATTGTGTTAATGTGTTGATGTGTTGATGTGTTGATGCGGTAATGTGTTAATTTGTTAATTAGTTTATAAAGTTTGTAAAGTTGAAGTTATGAGTTATGAGTTATGAGTTATGAGTTATGAGTTATAAATTATGATTTATTCAAATTTAGGAGTTCGTATTATTAACTTAATAACTTAATAACCTATTAACCAAATAACTAACACCTAATGCCTAACAAAAAAGTACAGCATTAAAATTACAACTATAAGATAAAGCAGCAGGGTTGTTATATTGCTGATGCTTTTTTTCTTTTTCGTCCTTTTTTTAGCAATTTGCCATTTGCTATCCATCTCCTTTTTCAGGCGGGCTTTAAATTCAGCAGTTGAATCAGCAGCTGGCTGTGTGGATGCTGATTTTATGCTGTCTTTTTCCGGATCAAAAAATAAGGGTTTGTATTCAAATGCTTTAGCTTTGGGCAACTTAAAAAACGAAACACTCATCTCAGCTGTTTATTTTGTACAAAATTACTATTTTTATACGTAAAACAAAAAAAAGTACTTAGAGTACTTAAAGTACTTGGAGTACTTAGAGTTACCAGTGCTTTCGTATTTAAGTTCATTCATATTATCGAAGTTCAGGAAAAATTATCTCTTCACTTTATACATTAAATTATATGTGTAGAATGTAGAATTTTCTGCATTTTGTCTCATTCAAAAATTCAATTTTCAAAAATTCATCGCTCCATCGCCCTTCGCTCCATCGCCCCATTCGCTTCATTCGCCCTTTCGCTTCATTCACCCCGCTAAAGGCTAACGGCCAACAGCTAACGGCCAAATGCTATCAAAAAAAGTTTTTAAAAAATAAAATTTTGTCTATTATAATAGATTAATACCTATTATTTGTATTTTTTGTCTATTTAGATTTATAAAATTGTATATTTGTAAAAAATATTTATTATGATAGACGATATAAGAAAAGCCAAATCATATATAAATCGCCCGGTTTATACTAAACGAATTCAGCCTTTTATTGGGAAAGAAATTATTAAAGTACTTACAGGACAACGTCGTGTGGGTAAGAGTTATATTCTTTTTCAATTAATGGATCAAATAGAAAAAGAAAATTCACAGTCAAATATTATTTATATCAATAAAGAGTTTAAACCTCATTCTTTTATTAAAAATGATGTTGATTTGTATGAATATGTTCAATCTGTTTTAGTTAAAAATAAAGAAAACTATTTATTTATTGATGAGATACAAGAAATTGAACATTTTGAACTGGCATTAAGAAGTTTGCTACTTGAAAATTCCTGTGATATTTTTTGTACAGGTAGTAATGCAAAAATGCTTTCAGGTGAACTTTCTTCTTATCTTGCAGGCAGGTATATTGAATTTCCTATCCATAGTTTGGCATATAAAGAGTTTTTAGGATTTTTTGATTTGGATAATAATAATGAAAACTTATATAAATATCTTAATCTGGGCGGAATGCCATATTTAAAGGTAATTGGTTTAGATGAAAACGCTGTTTATGAATATTTAAGAAATGTATATTCAACTATCTTATTAAAAGATGTTGTTGCCCGTGGAAATATTCGTAATGTTAGTTTTCTGGAAAACTTAGTCGAATATCTTGCTGATAATGTTGGTAATATATTTTCTGCAACAAATATAAGTAAGTATC
This sequence comes from Bacteroidota bacterium, assembly GCA_026391675.1. Taxonomy (GTDB): domain Bacteria; phylum Bacteroidota; class Bacteroidia; order Bacteroidales; family JACABE01; genus JACABE01. The sequence continues at coordinate 3,299 of JAPLDQ010000010.1, read as the reverse complement.
TGAAATCACAAAAGATCAGCATGACGACTCAATCCGTGTTAAACTATCTAAAACCCTTAATTAACGCTTATTTTATTCATAAAGTTTCCCGTTCTGAGATTAACGGATTAAAGATTTTTGAAGTAGGTGAAAAATACTATTTTGAGGATTTAGGTTTAAGAAATTCTTTTATTGGCTTTGATCTGAGAAAAGACATTAATAAATTGATGGAAAATGCTGTTTTTCTTTATTTAATTTCGAATAATTTTAATGTAACTGTAGGTAAATTAGGAGCTAATGAAATTGATTTTGTTGCTGAAAAAGATGGAAGAAAACTTTATGCTCAGGTTTCTTATTTATTAACTGATGAAATAACTATAAACAGAGAATTTGGCAATCTTATGAAAATTGAAGACAATTATCCAAAATATGTAATTACTATGGATGAAGTAAACCTTTTTAAAAATTATAAAGGAATAAACCAGATTCATTTACGTGATTTTTTATATAATGAAATTTAATTTACATTTATTCGTATGATTTTATGTGATAATTTACATTTATTCGTACGTTATTTTGTATAAAACAACACTTAAATGTATGAATTCAGAAGAGTTCCCGCTGAGTTTCGCAGATAGCCAAGCAGATTCCCGCTGACAATACACACAAATATTTTCATCTGTGATTATCAGTGAATTTCATCTGTGTTCATCTGTGGATTATTATTCTCGCAAAGCACGCAAAGCCTGCTTAATTTTTAATTATTAATTATTCATTTTTAATTTCTTTTGTTACACAGATTCCCGCTGACACTCCTATGCGGCTATTGGTTACTGTTAACTGTTAACTGTTAACTGTTAACTGCTAACTGCCAACTGCCAACTGCTAACTTGTTTCAAGCAGCCAATTAAATACGTTCAAGTGCCTTACTCCACCTCGGTTTTGCGTAAACGAATCTGTTGTAAGCAAATATTTCGGGTAGTTGTCCCTGATTTTTTCTAATGCCCCAAACTCACGTATTACAGTACTTTCGTTTGTTAATTGCCACGCTACCTGATAGTATTCAATGTCAGCTGTTGGTGTTTTGCATACAAAGTCCACTTCGGTGTTTCGGGCTGTGCCAGTCCATATTTTATTACCTCTGCGAAGCAGTTCCAGATATACAATATTTTCTAAAATGTGACCTCTGTCATTTATTCGCTCTTTGCCGGCTAGTATATTCAGTAAACCGACGTCAACCAGATAATATTTTTCCTGTGTAGCCAATTGTTTTTTGCCTTTCAAATCAAAGCGATTTACTTTATAAAAGACAAAACTCTCTACCAGATAATCAATGTATTTTTCAACTGTAGCGTGATGAATGTTTTGTCCGTCTTGTTTGAGTATTTTGGAAATATTACCTGGAGAAAGTGCACTTCCAATATTAGAAGCAACAAATTTTACAATATTTGCAAAAGCACGTTTATCGTTTATTTGGTGTCGTTGTGTGATGTCTTTCTCAATTATTGTAGTGTAAATGGCTTCAAGATATTCGTAGATTTTATCAAAGCCGTTTTCTCTCAATTCCACTCCTTTTGGCAATGAAGTCTCATTTACGTAATCAAAAAACAACGCTTCGTAATTAAGATAGTTTTTGCTGGTATCAATGTTGCGTGCACTTAAGTATTCTTTAAACGAAAATGGTAAAATCGAAATTTCTATGTAACGACCACTCAACAAAGTTGCTAATTCACTACTCAACAAAAATGCATTTGAACCCGTAATGTAAATATCTGTATTATCTGAGGCAAAAAGCCCATCCACCAATTTCTCAAAAAGCGGTATATTTTGCACTTCATCCAAAAAAACATAGTTGGTTTTATCGGTTAGCATTTTTTTCTTTATCTCAAAGTAAATATCGCTCCACGTTTTATTCAGGTAATTTTCTGGTAATTCAAAATTCAAAAACTGTATTTGTCGTTTACCAATACCTTGTTTTAGCAAATGCTCACGGTAAAGTTCCAGCAAAGTACTTTTGCCTGACCTGCGCAAACCACTTACGACCTTTATGAGGTCTTTGTCTTTGTATGACAGCAGTTTGTCTATATATTGCTTTCGGTTTGTGTAATTAGCCATGTTGCAAATATACAAAATAAATTATCAAAATTTGCATTTTACGCAAGTTTTGATAATTATTAGTTATTCATCTTCTATAATAAAATATAAATAATTGAGTAAAAAACGGTCAATATAAATCATTCATCAACAACTGTTAACTGTTAACTGTTAACTGCTAATTGCTAATTCCCAACAGCCAACAGCCAACAGCCAATTCCTATTTCCTAATTCCTAATTGATTCTTTCGCTTCAATTATTCATTATTCATTATTAATTTTTAATTCTTTGTTACACAGAGTTTAACAGAGTTTAACACAGAGTTACACAGAGAAATGTATTATTTTTAATTTGTGATTATTTGTGTTATCTGTGGACAATACACACAAATATTTTCATCTGTGATTATCAGTGAATTTCATCTGTGTTCATCTGTGGATTATTATTCTCGCAAAGCACGCAAAGCCTGCTTAATTTTTAATTATTAATTATTCATTTTTAATTTCTTTTGTTACACAGAGTTTAACAGAGTTTAACACAGAGTTACACAGAGAAATGTGATATTCTTAATTCGTGTAGTCTGAAGACGATATTGAAGGCTGAAGACAGAATTCTGCGAAAATCAGCGTTAAACTCCGCAAAAATCCCCGAGAAATCCCTTATTTCCTAATTCCTAATTGCTAATTGCTAATTGCCTAATTATTAATTATTCATTTTTAATTTCTTTTGTTACACAGAGTTTCACGGAGTTTAACACAGAGTTACATTGAGAAATGTGATATTCTTAATTCGTGTAGTCTGTAGACGATATTGAAGGCAGAAGGCAGAAATCAGCGTTAAACTCCGCAAAAATCCCCGAGAAATCCCTTATTTCCTAATTCATAATTCATAATTCATAACTCATAACTCATAACTCCCCCCAATTTCATCCTAAAACGACCAATTCTGATGAAAAAAGATATTTTATATGTCAAAACCCCCGTTATTTCACGCTTTTCCAAAATTTAACAAAACATTTTAACATTTTATTAAAAAATTTTAAGTTTTTTTAACAATCTATAGTTTTTTATATTATATTTGTAAGCTATTTAGTCGCTCCTTATTAATTCAAAAGTAGAACTTTTAATTCTAATTTGAATGATTTGAAGAAAATAAAATCGAGCAAATTTTTTAGTTCATTTTTAAGTTTAACCATCAATTTCTTCAAATTCCAACCAGTTGCAGCT
>JAPLDQ010000047.1 GCA_026391675.1 Bacteroidota bacterium | reverse complement strand
AGGATGGGACAGAATTATCTAAAAGGCGAAAAATCACCAAGAATCAACGCATTCTTAGCTGCAACTGGTTGGAATTTGAAGAAATTGATGGTTAAACTTAAAAATGAACTAAAAAATTTGCTCGATTTTATTTTCTTCAAATCATTCAAATTAGAATTAAAAGTTCTACTTTTGAATTAATAAGGAGCGACTAGATAATATTCAAATGCTTTAAAATAGAAAATGCAAAACAGGAGCGCTATTCTTAGATAAGGTAGCGCTCTTTTCATTTATCATATCGTACATTTCAGTTAAGGTAGCGTGCATTTCAGTTAAGGCTCCCTTCACTTCAGTTAAGGCTCCGTGCATTTCAGTTATGCTACCGTGCAATTCGGTTATGCCACCGCTCTTTTCAGATAAAGTAACGTGCATTTCAGTTAAGCATCCGTTCACTTCATTTTATGTAGAGGGAGTCTGTATAATTACATCCCTGACAGGGTTTGAAACCCTGTCAGGGATAAGCTAACTATCTACGAAGACTAACCGACCTTTAATCAAATACGGAGATTTTATTTTGAATTACAAATTCAACTATGTTCCGAGCCGGATTAGAAATTCGGCTCATCCTTCAGAGCATATTCAGCTCAGCTGGACATAAAAAAACCGGACAATAATCCGGCTTTTCAATTATTTATTCGAAACTAAACAATTATTGAATAATAAGTTTTTCAGTCCTTGCATAGCCATTGCTTCTGATTTTTACAAAATAAATGCCTTTGGTATATTTTGAGAGGTCAAGTTCTTTTGTAATCATCTTATGCTTGTTATTTATGTCTTCTTTATAAATCATTTCACCCTGCAAACTATAAATGGAGAGTTCAATTTTATCACTATGTGCATCAATTTCTAAAGTTACATTTCCTTTGCTTGGATTTGGATAAATACGATAATTCAGATTATTGACAATTTCATTAATACCCACTGTTACATAAATATGGTAGACTGCAGAAACCACACCATCACCGCATGCATTATGCCCTTTAACGGTTAAGTCGCCTGAAGTTGCAGCTGCACCAAAGTTAATCCTGACACTGTCTGTGGTGGTGGTTGCAGATGGTACAAATGTAATACCGCTTCCTGTATAAGACCAGATATAAGATGTGGCATTGGCAATGACAGGAACCGTATATAATGCATTATTTTCGTTATAGTTAACGGTATCGTTTCCATTGGAAGTAATAGTTCCGGCAGGCCCAGGTAATGGATTCACTGTAATGGCTATAAAAGAAGTATCACCCAAACCACAGGCATTACTGCCTTTTACTACAATCTTACCTGAAACCGCTGTCGTTGAATAACTAACAGCAATAGTATTTGTTGTGCTTGTACCACTTGCACCTGTTGGCAAAGTCCATATATAGGAAGTTGCATTGGCAATTACAGGTACAGTATACGAAACTGCAGATTGTCCCTGACATACAGTTGCTAAACCTGTTATAACACCTGCTGCTGCAGGTAATGGATTTACAGTAATTGCAATAAATGAAGTATCTCCTGCACCACAGGCATTAACCCCCTTTACTACTATTTTCCCTGAAACTGCGGTATTGGTAAAGTTTACAGAAATTGTATTCGTTGTACTTGTTCCTGTTGCTCCCGTTGGGAGTTTCCAGTTATAGGATGTTGCATTGGTAATTGCAGGTACAGTATACGAAACTGCAGATTGTCCCTGGCAAACCGTTGCAGTTCCACTGATAGTTCCGGCTATCACAGGCAAAGGATTGACAGTAATAACCAGAAAAGCAGAATCCCCTGTTCCACAGGCATTATTACCTTTTACAACAACTTTGCCTGAAATGGCAGTATTAGTATAATTTACAGATATTGTATTGGAAGTACTTGTTCCTGTTGCTCCTGTCGGCAGCGTCCAGAGATAAGAAGTAGCATTGGTAATAGCAGGAACTGAATAGCTTACTGCTGATTGTCCCTGACATACTGTTGTTAATCCGCTAATTGTTCCTGCTGCACCTACTATCTGATTCACTGTAACGGCTAAAGTAGATGAGTCTCTTACTCCACATGCATTTGATGCTTTTACTCTGATATTTCCTGACACTGCTGTTAGTGAATAATTCACGCTGATTGTATTGCTGGTACTTGTACCACTGGCACCCGTTGGTAAGGTCCATGTATAAGTTGATGCATTTGCAATGACAGGGATAGTATATACTACATTGGATTGACCAAGACAAACTGAAGATAATCCGGTTATTGTTCCGGCTGCAGAAGGCAATGGGTTTACAGTTATGGCTAAAAACGAGGTATCTCCTACTCCGCAGCTATTGCTGCCTCTTACTACAACCTTACCTGAAACTGCATTTACAGTATAATTTACCGTAATCGTATTGCTTGTACTAGTTCCCGTTGCTCCTGCCGGCAATGTCCACACATAAGAAGTGGCATTGGTAATGGCAGGGACACTATAACTTACTAAAGTTTGTCCCTGACAAACGGTTGAAGTACCACTGATAGTACCTGCAACCACTGGCAATGGATTAACCGTAACTACCACATAAGATGAATCACCTGTTCCACAGGCATTGTTTCCTTTAACTACAACTTTGCCTGAAATTGCTGTAGTTGAATAATTTACTGAAATAGTATTGATTGTACTTGTACCTGTTGCTCCAGTTGGTAAAGTCCATAAATATGTTGTGGCATTGGCGATTGCTGGTACTGAATAAACAACAGCTGATTGTCCCTGACATACGGTTGCTGAACCGGTAATTGTACCTGCTGCTGCAACTAAAGCATTTACTGTAACAGATATCAGAGAAGAATCTCTTACACCACAAGCGTTTGATGCTTTTACCCTGATATTTCCTGATATAGCAGATGTTGAATAACTTACGGTTATTGTATTGGTTGTGCTTGTACCACTGCATCCGGTAGGTAAGGTCCAGGTATATGTATTTGCATTGGTAATTGCAGGTATAGTATATATTACATTGGATTGTCCCTGGCAAATGGAAGTTAATCCGGTTATAACTCCGGCTGCAGAAGGCAAAGGATTTACTGTTACTGCTACAAATGAACTATCTCCCAAACCACAGGAATTATTTCCTTTAACAACAACTTTACCTGTAACAGCATTTACTGTATAATTTACCGTTATCGTATTGGTAGTACTTGTGCCTGTTGCTCCTGTTGGTAATGTCCAGGCATAAGATGTTGCATTGGTTATGGCAGCTACACTATAAGTTACAGCAGTTTGTCCCTGACATACTGTTGACAGACCACTTACAGTTCCAGCAGCAAGAGGAACCGGGTTTACGGTAATGCTTAAGAATGAAGTATCACCCACACCGCAGCTATTACTTCCTTTCACTACAATTTTCCCGGATAATGCGGTAGTTGAATAATTTACGGTAATTGTATTTGTTGTACTTGTGCCGGTAGCTCCTGTTGGTAAAGTCCATACATAAGATGTGGCATTTGTAATTGTTGGAACTGAATAAACAACAGATGATTGTCCCTGACATACTGTTGCAGAACCTGTAATGGTTCCGGCTGCTACTGGTAATGGATTTACTGTAATTGCCAGTGTAGCTGAATCTCTTACACCGCAGGTATTGGATGCTTTTACTTTAAGATTTCCTGACAGGGCTGTTGTTGAATAGTTTACTGTTATTGTATTTGTTGTACTTGTGCCGGTAGCTCCTGTTGGTAAAGTCCATGTATATGCAGTTGCATTGGTTATTGCCGGTATTGTGTATGAAACTGCAGATTGGCCCTGACATACTGTTGCAGAACCTGAAATAGTTCCGGCAGCAGAAGGCAAAGGATTTACCGTTACAGCTACAAAAGAAGAATCTCCAATTCCACATAAATTGCTGCCTTTTACTACCACTTTTCCTGAAACTGCATTTGCAGAATAATTTACAGATATTGTATTAGTAGTGCTTGAACCGCTTGCACCTGTGGGCAAAGTCCAGACATAGGACAATGCATTGGTTATTGCCGGAATAGTATATATAACTGCTGACTGCCCCTGACAAACGGTAGCTAAACCACTCATGGTTCCCGGAGTTCCAACCAAAGGATTAACTGTAACTGCCAGAGAAGCTGAATCTCTTACACCACATGCATTTGATGCTTTTACTTTAACATTTCCTGAAACGGCTGATGTCGAATAACTGATACTTATTGTATTGCTTGTACTTGTACCACTTGCTCCTGTCGGGAGGGTCCAGGTATACGCAGTTGCATTGGTTATTGCAGCTATTGTGTATGAAACTGCAGATTGCCCCTGACAAACAGTAGTTAAACCGCTGATATTTCCTGCAGCTGCTGGCAGTGGATTAACTGTAACAGGCAAAGTAGAAGTTGCGCCATTTCCACAGGTATTAACACCACGGATTGTAATATTTCCTGAAACTGCTGATGTTGAATAATTAACTGTTATGGTATTGGATGTACTGCTCCCTGTGGCACCAGTTGGTAAAGTCCATGTATATGAAGTAGCATAACTTACTGCAGGGACACTATAAGTTACACTGTTTTGTCCCTGACAAACTGTTGCAGAACCGGTAATTGAACCGGGTGTTGATGGCAGCTGATTAACATTTACAATAACACTATCTGTTGAACTGCATGAATTAGCATCTGTAACTGTGACGTGATAAATAGTATTGTTTGTTGGTGACACTGAATGAGCAATTCCGAGTCCTGCACCATTATCCCAGCTGTATAATAAGGTTCCTGTTCCTGTTGTTCCGGTAGCATTCACAATAACAGCATTTCCGGAACAAATTGTAGTATCATTATTCGTTATCACAACTGGTCGGGGATAAACCGTTAATAACGCTGTATTTGAATTTTGTGTACAGGTTTTCGTAACCTGACAACGGTAAACCTTTGCATTTAAATTATACAGTGCATTAAGCAAATGAAGTGAATTGGTTGTAGCACCTGAATAAGTTGTATTGTTTTGAATATTATCCCATTGTGTACCATTCTGGACCTGCCATTGAAACGTACTTCCGGCAGCTGCTGTAAGTGTAAATGCAGTTTGTGCGTTTTCACAAATCTGAGTAGCTGACGGATGTGTTAAAATTGTAGGGGCAATACTTCCACTGGTATATGCTGGAATTATTGGAGCCAGACTGGCTTTAACCAATTCTGAAGATGTTAGAAAGTTTAAGTTTGTACTTCCTCCTTTATATACAAATTTAATATCACAAAGCTTACCTGAAGTTAAATTAACTCCAACGGTTGTATAATCGACCCAGGTAACAACCAATTGCCATGCATTAGGACCCCCAGTTGGCACACCACACATAAGACCGGGCGTTAAAAGATCGGTATTGGCAAAACCTGCATAGGTTAATACGGCTGTATCAAAAGTAATGTACAATGTTATTGCGGCAACAGAATCAATACTGCTGTAATTAATTGGTACAAACAAGGTATCATTTAAACATCCATTTTTTTGAGTTAAAGTGAGCTGTTGAGCTGATAATATTCCAATATTCATCGAAAGAAATATCAGAATGCCTGTAAATTTGATAAATAACTTTTTCATAATTACGTAATTTAAGTTATTATTTGTAAGTATTATGTGATTTTATAATTTAATCAATTTATATTTTTTATTTATTCTGATGCCTGCACCATTTTTTAATTGCACTTCCATGAAATAAATACCTTTATTAAGAAAATCAAGATTATTTACAACAAAATTCGGGTTTCCTTTATTAACATTAATATATAGTAAAAGTTTGCCATCTGTTTGATATATACTAATGCATTCAAGCGTTGTAAATGCATCTGATTCAACAGTAATGCTATTTTTAAATGGATTTGGATAAATTTTACAATTATTGAAGCCATATTCTTTAACAGCCACATCATTCACAATTAAATCAACTGAATCAGAGAATGTTGTAAAACAATAATTATTTAACTTACATCTGAAATAAGTACCGCTTAACGAGAGTAAAGGCTGATTAACTATTAAAGTATCGTTTGTTACCCCCTGGAAAATTGAACTACTAATAATATTATTCCATATATTTCCCTGTTTATATTGCCATTGTATATTATCGTACCCAGAAGCATCAATAATAAAACTTCCGGTCTGTGTATTATATAAAGTCAATTGTAAGGGTTGAGTTGCAATTATTGGAACTGTAGGAACTGTAATACTACCATTAGTGTAAATTACATTAATAACTTGTGTATTATAGTTAACAAATTCGCAATTACTTAAAAAGTTAATGTTACAGCCTCCTGATATAACTTTAAATTTTAGAATTCCGAAAACACCAGGACTAAATGTTACACCTGAAGTAGTTGTAACCCAGGAAATAGCAATTTTCCCCAACCTTGCTCCGGTTGTAAGATTATGAACATCATTAAACAGCGTACCATTGGCCAATACGTTTATGTTTGACAAGCTAACAAAACTTACTTTAGCAGTATCATAACTAATATATAATGTAATAGCTCCAACAGTATCCATTGCTGACATGTTTAAAGGAACACTGGCGGTATCTCCTATACATGACTGAACATTTGCAATTTGTAAAGTTTGATTTATCCCTTGATAACTCTGTAATATAAATACAGAAATAAATATTATTTTTAAAAGTTTTATCATTCGTTTTTAGTTAGTTGGTACAATTATCATTATATGAGAAGCTGTATATTTTCTGGTTTTCCCTTCCACTTCAATTTTGTAAGAATATGTTCCTCCGGTTAAGTCAGAACCATCAAAATGAATACTATAACTACCTGCTTTCTGATGAGCCATAACCATAGTTCTTACTTCCTGACCTAAAATATTATACGCTTTTAATCTCACAAAGCCATCTTCAGGCAATTCATATCTGATTTCTGTTGATTTGCTGAATGGATTTGGGAAATTTGGACTTAACTCATAATCCAGAAATCTGGATATATTAATATTAGGAATACTTAAACTCACACCATCAATAATATCAGCATTTTTATCGGCAAACTCGCTTTGATTACCAAGGGTAAATATAATACGGTCTTTTTCAGTTGCTTCTCTGTTAATTCTTGCTTTCATTACAAATAAAGCTTCTCCTTTTTCAACAGCAATGGGTGAAAGGCTATCCCAGGCAAGTATTAATTTACCATTTTTAGCAGAGTATAGTAAGCCCGGAAATGGAGAAACTAAATTTTCGATATTCAGAAGTTCGAATGGAAAGTCCATCATCAGAGTTACAGCTGCAACCTGCATTTTTTCTTTGCTATAAACAGGTAGTTCTATAAGCTGATTTCTGTCGGCATTAATTTCACCTTTCTGACTTAAACTTATATTAGAACTTTTAGTTAATATCGGTGTGTATGAACCGTTAACATCACCAGCACATAAAGTAAATAATGTATGGAAAATATTCTGTTTTTCAACTTTTACGGTATCTAAATTAAATGTCCAGTCTCTGATAGTAAAGCTATTAATATCACCAACAATTCTTTTTCTAAGTAAAAGTGCATCTACTCCTGAAATATTTCCTGAATTATCCAAATCAGCAGCTTTTGTCTGAAAATAATCAAAAACAGATAATCCGATAATATTTCTTCTGATAATAAGAGCATCTGTAGAATTAACACCGCCCCAGGCAGCATCTGTAGAACCATCCATTAAATAGGTCATTTTTGATTTATAACCGAAATCAAAACCTCCGGATTGATCACATAACATGGAATCCATCACAGCACCAACGCTATTACGTAAATATACCAGTACATTTTTCATTGAAGTATTGGCTGTATTGTGATATTTAACATTCCCTGCAATAATTCTTGGATATCCAAGATAAGTGTATGTATCAGGATTGTCTTTCATGGGTTCAACATTACCAACATTATCTTCAGCAATACTAATAAATTTATAAACATCATCTTCAGCTCCTATCACTTTAATTACACTATCTTTATTATAGGTACCGACTAATTCATAAGTTCCTGTATTTTTGGCCATAAACAATTTTACTTGTTTAACACCTGAACCTCCAATATCATCACTTGCAGTAAAGGATATCGTAATAAAATTAGTATCGGTTATTGCTGGTAATGGATTAACATGACTGGTAGGATAATGGGCATCGATAATATTTTTCCATTTATTTGTTTTAATTGGATCATTTATATCAAACACAATAGTGGCCTGAGCTGTAATAGAGTCACCTGTATGAACTGTAGATTTCGGAAGCATTGTAAAGCTGACAAAACCTTCACCTTTATGGGTAATGCTATCGTTAACCAATAAATATCCTCTGTTTGCATTATTTGGAGCCAATCCTGTATTCGGATCTATGGATTCAAATATCCAGAATGCTTTTTTGTTTTGAACATCAATACCGGCAGTAATATCGACATAAACACCTAATGAATCAGCAACATCCAATCTTTTTGAATAAAAGGTTGAATTTTGAGGCACAGAAAAAATAAAACTACCGAAACCAAAATTACCTAATCTAAGAGAAAGCATATTGGCAGCAGTATCAAAAGGCAAATCAATTGTAACTTTTTGTGCAGGTACTGTTGCAAAATCAGGATTGTTCTCATAACGGATAGTGTAAGGTAATTTATCAGAAGAACCAACCATTTTTTGTTGTCCGTATCCATCAGTACCTGTAATATCATTAGGGTCAGATGAACATTCAACCGGAATAAATAATACATAAGTAGAAGCTGATTTTATACATTGATTAGCATCCGTCACTGTTACTGTATACCCACCTGAAGAATTTACTACCAATGAATGACTTGGCCAACTGCAAACAAAAGGAGCCTTGCCACCACTCATGGATGCAGTAAGGGTTATTGACGGAGCCTGCTGGTTGCTGCAATAGGTAGTAGTAACATTACCTCCGCTGATATCAACCTGTAAATCGGTTTTATTATCAATAAACACATTGCCTGTTCCTGTACAACCGTTTGCATCGGTAATATTTACGGAATAATTACCTACGGATAAATTTGTTATAGTAGCAGTAGTTCCGCCATTAGACCATGCATAGGTGTAAGGGGCAGTACCTCCGTTTACTGTAACTGTTGCTTTGCCATCAGCTGCACCGCATGCTGCATCTTCTTTTGAAAATGTAATTTGTCCCTGCATCGTAAGAGGTAGCAAAATCATTATTACAAATATTGCAGCTAAAGCATTTTTCACTGTTATACTGAATATTTTCCTTTTAAACCAGTTATTATTAATAACATTTTCAGTCGTTGCTGAAGTGGTTTTATCATTGTTAAACGCTGTTTTTTTCATTGCTGTAAATCTTTATGTTTTACAATTTCATAGAAAATCATTATTCGCATGCATCACCAACACCATTGCAATTAGCATCCATTTGATCAGGATTTTTTACAGTGGGGCAATTATCTATTACATTAGGTACACCATCATTATCGATATCCGGATCGCAGGCATCGCCTAAGCCATCATGATCGGTATCCAGTTGATTTGGATTTGCTACTAGCTGACAATTATCACAGGCATCACCTACACCGTCTCCATCGGTATCAGCCTGATTAGGATTTGGGTAATAGGGGCAATTGTCAATATTATTTGCTACACCATCGCCATCTATATCTACATCAACATTGTTTGGGAAACCATCATTATCCATATCCTGATCACAGGCATCTCCTATAAAATCGCCATCTATATCAGATTGAGTAGGATTAAAAGCTGTAGGACAATTATCGCATGAATCGCCAATGCCATCATTATCTAAATCTGTCTGTAAAGGGTTATAATGTTTAGGACAATTATCGCAAGCATCTCCAACTCCGTCTTTATCCATATCAGCCTGATTGTGATTGGGAACTGTGGGGCAATTATCACAGGCATCACCTATTCCGTCTCCATCTGTATCTAATTGCGTCGGATTTTGTTTACATGGACAATTATCATTATTATTTATTATTCCATCACCATCCAAATCATTAGGAATAATCATAGTAGAAGGTGAGTGTGTTGAAAGAAATACAGCCATATTGGATGTAATTTTTAATGAATCCTCCATGGTAGAAAGCACCCATTGATTGTTTTCCTGAACAAAGAAGAAAGGTGTAATTTGATTGTAATTACCTATATAAGACATTTTTGTAAACGCTATAAAACCACCTCCATATTGAAATCCTGCCAGAAAATACATTCCTGTAATGGAATCAATCATGCCCTTAAAATAATTACGTGTTGTAGTATTTGATAAAATAGCATTTATAGTTGTCTGGTCGGTAGTTTTATACTGGGCAACAACACTGTCAATAACTCCAAGTCTGTATGCTTTATAGATTCTGCATAATCTGGCTGTTGGAGAATTAACATTATAACAGTTATTTGTTCCTGATGTATTACTTATAAGCCATCCATTAGTATACGGTGATACCATTCCATCAATGATATATAAAGCCATTGTTCCACAAATTTCATTTCCAGGATCTGCTGCATAACCCATTGTATCTTTTGGTATTCCTAAATTATACGTTGTTATATTATACGTTGGGAATGTATCAAGCAATGGACTATTAATATTTGCAGTTGGTATACTATAAAGCGGATTGATTGCAAAAGTTTTTACTGAAGAAAAACTGCAACATATTACTATGATTATCAACGTAATCTTAAGTAATTTTTGTAAGTATATATTTTTCATGTGTTATAATTTTTATTTTTTTATTGGTCACATGGAATACGCCATAATATCATTTTCGGATTATTAGAATATTATACTTATGGCTATTTCATAACTTGATTATATTAATTTATTTCCAGCATCTTTGTGAAATCAGATTTACGCTTACTTGCTTAGTCCAAAAACTAAGTGTAGTTACAGTTCCTACAATATCAGCCTTTACACAAACATTACCCAAACATTTGGTAGCCCCTGAAGGCATACAATATTCTATTGGATCAAGCGCAATAGTGGCAACCAACATCAGACTTGCATCGATAACTTTACCGCCTAAAATAGTACCGCTGACACCTCCACTAATACTTGCCTGAACACCTAAATTATAGCAAACATCAACCCCATCGCATGTAGTTTTTACATTTCCGAGTGACAAAGCTGCACCAACACTGGCTGCTATTCTAAAGTTTAAAGAAGCTATATAAGGTACACCATAGAAAGGAAAATCACATTGATAACCAATATCATAATTATAAGTACCGTTGTATGCATACATATCCTTTACACATCCTGCTTTAGGACAACAAAGTTTTCCTGTTGAAAAGCTAACATTAGCACTGGGACCTCCGGTAGGACCACAAGGGCCCATTTTTACATTATTGATGATATCGTCAACATATTTAACTATTTCTTCAGGTTTAAACTGACCAAGACCTGTCTGAACCTGAGATTGAGCATCTTCATCAACAGCTGAAATATTTACAGTTGTGCTTATTGTTGTATTATTAGGACCTCTGCCTGTAAATACGACAGGTAATGAACCAACTGAATTTGAGAAAATATTGGTAGGTACTGTTGTTGGGCTCAACGTAACTGTATTTTCCAAACCGGGAGGATCAGTAGTTATCGTAAATTGGTCGAGCGTAATTCCATCCCCTTTTTTCCAGCAACATTGTTTTGGGACAGCTGTAATTCCATTCAAACCATCTTTAACCGTAACTGTCATTGCTTCAACTACATTTAAATTAAAGTTATCACCGGTAACTTTTACAGTATATGTTGTTGTGGCTTGAGGGTTGGCAGTAGGATTTTTTACAGTAGTACTGCTAAGCCCTGTAGCCGGAGACCATTTATAGCAACAATTATTGCAACTCCCGGTACCTCCGATTACAACACTGGAATCTTTCATTATGGTCTTATTGGGTCCTGCATATTGCTGAGATTGCGCTCTGTAAGGCAATAGTATACTAAATGCAATAACTATTGCTAAATAGCCAAGTATCAGATTTTTACTTGTCATTTTTCTTATTTTTTTATCAATGATTTTCATAGTTTATTCAATTAAATTATTGATTAGAAACTGAAATCGTAAAGCCTAAACCAGCAATGGTTCGGGTGTAAATTACAATTGAACCTGTAACGCCAGGTCTGAGTATATTAGTTGGTTCACCTTGAATTTGTAAAGGTATATGAATTAAAGTTTTGTTGCTTGATAATCCGGCAGCATCAACAGAAATTGGTGAACCGGCGTAACTCTTAATATCGATTGAAGGTGCAACAATATCAGTATTTCCGAGATTTGCATATTCGACTGTAAAAGTAGCAACTCTTCCGGGGCGAACATTGTTTGGTGCAACAGCATTAATTGAAAGATAATTTGGTGCACCATTTTTAACTTCAAACCCGTTAGGAATTACTTTAGTACCTTCGCAAAGATGTTCGACTATTACATTATAAAATCCCGGACTTGCATCTTTAAGATCAAAACGAACAAATACTTTTGTGATATTAACAAATTGAAGATTATTTGCGTAAATAGTATCCAGCCCTTTTACTAATTTAACTTTCAAATATGAATTAAACTTTGAACCTAATAATTCAACTGTAATATTACCTGTATTACCACCTTTATTTGAATTTATTGATCGAACATCAAATTTAAGAATTTCAGGGTAGAGTTTTATTTTCTGCAAATTCGAAACCAATGTTCTTCCATACAAAAGCATATAATAATTACCTTTAAACAAATAAGGGACTAATAATTCCTGATTGCCCTGATATGGATATGAATGTGTATAATCATAGTTCAAACGCGTTGATAATTGATTATATTTCAGATACATTTCGTTAGATCCATTGAGAGAATCAGCTTTTAATGTAGAAAGCATGGACTGACCCTTTAATGAGTCCGGTACTTCTAACATATAATATAAATCAGTATTATTATAAAGTGTATCATTTTTAGCTACATTAAACTGCAAACGTTTCATATTTACATAAGCAGTTGATGATGAATAGGATGTATTATTGGTATCATTGCTTTCATAGATATTATTTAAGATATCAGTCCGAACAATTACATGATAATCTCCAATAGCAACTCCGGCAATTTTAGCATTTATACTGCGTATTTGAGTTCCTAAAGTTGGTAAGTTTATAGAAGCATTAAAATCGCCGATTAATTTATCATTCATATCCCAAATAGTATCTGCTGATAGATATACCATATCTTTCATTATACCAGTAGCAGGATTTGGACCGATATTTTGAATTGTCCAGGAAATATTTGAATAATTACCAACCATTGCGCTATCAGGAACAGCAATACTGTTAACAATAATATCTGCAGGAGGTGGTTGAGTTACAATAATAAAGGAATTAGCTGTATTATTTCCTTCGCCATTAAATTCGTAAACAACATCGGCATTATCGGTTTTAAATATCAGAATAAAATTACCTGCATTTCCTACAGGAATTGTAACATTCATTGAATCCTGATAATATTGTGCTGTATCTAAAATACCACCTGAATAATTGTAGGTCCCAATATTAATATCTCCATTACTTATCGTAAAATCGCTTGATAAATAAACTTTATCTGTCCAATTACCTAGGGTTGTGGGTCCTGCTCCCTGATTTTTAACTTTAAACACAACCTTAAATGGCTGACCTGCTATACATTGTTGAGGCGCAGTAAATGTTTTTACAAACAAATCAGGAGAAGGTGTAAGCTTAATCTTAAAAATAGCAGCATGATTATTATAAGATTTTAATTTCCGGTTATCGCTGGTAACCAATTCATTGTTAATATTCGTATTGTCTGTAACAAAAATCAAATAATAGTTACCGTTCAATCCGTTTGGTATTTGAACACTTTGTGAGTTTGAATATGAATTACCGGGTAATAACGGTCCGTTTTGTTTAAAAGATTTTAATAATACATCACTTCCGGGATTCCATATGGTATCTGTTGAAAGATAAATTGCATCATACCAGTATGAAGGCAAAGTGGGTTTATTGCTATTATTTATTGTTGTCCATTGAACCGTAATATTCTGACCTGAGAAAGATGAATCAGGAGCTGTAAATGAAGTTAGCGCTAAATTAACCGGATATGGTTTAATATAAATTGGATTACTCCGGTATATATTATTGTTTTCATATAAATATTCAAATACGGTGTTACTCTCATCGGTTTGAGCAAAGAAGAAATAATACCCGCTGGTAAATGATGATGAGAGTAATGAAGTATATGGATTCTGATATGTAATACCTGTGTCTAAGGTTTGTGAATGTACGAAGGTAGATAATAATATTGCTGTTGTATCAAAATCTGAAGAACTTGAAATATACAGATTATCATTCCAGCTTGTATTCATAATTGAAGTATTCCCTTTGTTTTTAACATTAAAGTTAACTGTAAAACTTTCACCGGGAGTAATGGAATCAGTTATTGTCATAGCTGTAACCTGCAAATCAGCCCATGGAGCAAGTGTAATGTGAATTAAAGCACCTTTTGCCCTGTTATCGGAAGTAAGACCTCCCTCATAAACCAAGAGGTTATAATTGGTTTGAACAAATATATAATAATTTCCGGAAACACCATTGGGAATAGTAACCATCATTTGATTATTGATGCTATCACCATAAAGCAACGTAACATTGTAATTATATATGCCAAGAGGTACCACGGAATCCAACTGAAAATTTGGAGAAGATGATAAATAAATTTTATCTGCAACATTTGAATAGTACAACTTACCTAAGCCAATATTCTTGGTAGTCCATTGTAAATTTAATGACTGTCCTGAATTTATTGAAGTTATATGTGTAATATTACTTACCGTTAAATTTGGATTAATTACAGCTATAGTATTAATACTTCTTTTTGTATTATTATTCTCATTTGCTCCTTCATAAATGGTATCTTTTGCATCGGTATAAGCATAAACATAATAATTACCTGTAAGAATATTTGGTATAGAAATATTCAATGTTTTAACAACACTATCAGAAGAAATTAATTGTGTTTGCGTATAAGTTAATGCGCCAATTTCAATTACTGAATCCGGTTTATATGTTGTGGCTTTAGATAAATAAATTTTGTCAGTCAATTTTTTATTTACAATCTGTCCCTGACCAATATTTTTAACTTTCCATTCAAAATTAGCAGTTTGACCTGAGTTAAGTATTTCAGGATAAGTAAAATCGCTGACAATTAAATCTGGTTTATTAATCTGAATAGTATTAATACTGCTTTTTGCATTATTCGTTTCAGATGGTGATTCATACACAGTATTGGTATAATCTGTATATGCAAATATATAATAGTTCCCGCTGATATTTTGAGGTAAATTAACTGTAACTTGTTTTAAGACTGAATCTCCTCCTGACAAAATAAGATTATAAGCTAATTCGCCGGCAAGTAATACAGAATCAGGATAAAATGTATTTGTTTTTGAAACAAATATTTTATCAATAACAGGAGTTTCGATTAATTTACCCTTACTGTTATTTTTTACAGTCCATGAAACACTGATGGGTTGGTTATTATTTTCAAAAACAGGTCCTTCAACATTTGTCACTATAAGGTCAGGGGTGATTATCAAACTGGGTTGTGACTGTCGAAGCACATTATTGCTATCATTGGTAAATTCAAATACACTTAAACTGGCATCCGTTTTTACATAGAAATAATAAGGACCACTTATACCCGGAGGAATTATTACAGTGGTTGTAGCTAAATAACTGCTATCCACATCAAGTTCTGCATTGCGATAATAGGAGCCTACCAAAAAGGCATTACTTAGGTTATAATTAGAAGCATTGCATAAATAAACTTTATCAATCCAGTGTCCACTGCTGGTAGCAGTAGCGCCTTGATTTTTAACTGTAAATTTAATACTTGCTATATCTTTATTGTATAATGTATCGGATGCAATAATATTAGTTACTACCAAATCCGGTGGAGGCGTTAAAAATATCTGAAATGGCACACTTTTCATTAAATTATTGTTTTCATATACATTTTCAAATACCTGATTGGTTGCATCTGTTTTAATATATAGGTAATATGTGCCTAATATATTTGAAGGAATCGTAACCTGAACATTTTTAAAATAAATACTATCCGGTTGCAATGCCTGTGATCTTGAATATGTTCCTAATAAAGTAGCTGTTGACGGGTTAAATGCTGTATCTGCACTTATATAAACAGCATCATTCCATGTTCCGGTTGCAGTGGTATAACCTTGATTTTTTATAGAAAATGGGATATATATCTGTTGACCAGAAAAAGCATTTGTTGGTGCTACAATCTGATTAACTGTCAGATCAGGCACAGGTGGCATAATAACATCAATTTGTTTGTAAAAGAAATTATCAAGATCATTAACTTCGGGCATAGATCCGTTACAATGTACCCAACCGTTTATATATGGATAAGGCACTCCTGAAACATTTGGTGTATATGGTACCGGGGCGTTACTTGCACCGTTTCCGCATGGTGTCCAGTCAATAAATAAGGCATCGCAGGCATCAGCAACTACAAATATATAATAAGAAGCCATTATATTATTTGGAAGATTTACCTGAACAGAATTTGTATAACTTTGTCCCGGTCCTAAATAACTCATATTCTGAATAGTACCAAGTCCGATATCTTCACCGATTCTGATTTCAATATCCGGTGAAATCCATAAATGATCTTCCCATGGACCGGTTGTTGCACCTAAGCCATCATTTTTTACAGTCCATGAAATTGTTAACGGTTGTCCTGCATAAGCCTGAGATGTAGTGATTTGAGTAACATGCAGATCAGGTAATGCCCTGATACTGAATTGCTGAACGGGACCATTTGTGATATGGCACAGATTTTTGGATACAACTTGCCATTTATAAGATTTTCCCCAATTTAAACCAGAAGTTACAGTATAATTAATTTGAGATGTATTAAATAATATTGGAGAAGCTGGTCTGTTTACACTGTCTGCAGACCATAAATACAGGTCATATGTTGACGCATAAGAAGCCGGTGCCCATGAGAGTTGAAGAGGAGGCGAAAGGTTCAATGTATTATTAGCGGGAATCATATTAGAAACAGTAGAAGGCTGAGGATCAGTAAAGATGGTAATGGGTATATTTGCACTAACAATATCAACTCCATCGCTTACTGTAACATAATAGGTTGTATTAACTAATGGTTTTGCCCAGATATTAGAAGCAGTTGAAGACACGCCAGCAGGATCTGATGACCAGCTGTAAGTATAATTACCATAGCCATTTATTGCCTGAGCTGTTAATTTCAACGAATCGCCAAGACAAACAGCATTATTAGCCGAAACTATATTTAATGATAATGTAGCTGTAACACTACCTCCTCTGTAAACTACAGGAGGTGTTAAAACATTACCAATCAAATTAGTAACTTCACAGCCTGTTGTAAAAGTTATTGGAGAAACTCCACCGTTATACATAAACCTTAAATCAACAATTTTGTCAGTACCTAATGTTGCGCCATTTATTTCAGCCCAGGATATTATGATGGTATTTCCAACTTTATTTATTAATGGATTTCCGGCTAATAATGCAGGATTGAGGTTTAGATACCGTCCATAATTCAAAACTGTGGTATTGAATTGAATATATAAAGTAAGAGACCCGATTTGAGGCAGATTCTGAGCCCTGATAGCAACGTCAATACTATCGCCCTGACTAGCCACAATGGTGTCGGCCTTTATCATAACTGTTTGAGCAAAAATCGGCTGCAACAGCATTAAGCTGAAAATAGCCATTAATATACTTCTTTTCATAGCTGAGAATTTTTGAAATATATTGTTTCCTGATTTACTTTCAGAATTATTATATATGCTTTTTGTTTCCATGATTTCTTGTTTTTTCAAAAATCAATAATTTATTGCATTATCGGATTATCATCATTCTTCTTGTTTGATCAAATGTAGTATTAGACCCAACTGCCTGCATACGGTACATATAAGCGCCCTGCGTTAGTTCTCCGGCATTAATTTTAAGTTCGTGCCAGCCAGTTGATAGTCTTTCAGTTTGTATTGATTTTACTTCAACACCCAAAGAATTGATAATACTTAAACGTAAAGAAGCATCTTCAGGAATAAAAATCCGAACTGTTGTAATATCAGAAAATGGATTTGGATAAATATCTTCCAGTTTGTATTCACTAAACTTTTCGGCTATACCCAGACAATTGGTTTCTAATTGTAACCCACTTATTACTTTTCCATTAATATCAGCCAGTTCATTTTGACCGCTTAACGAAATAGCAATATTATTATTTAAAGCATCAGATTTTACCCTGCACTTAATTAATAATAAATTATTGCCATTGATTTCTAATCCTTTTTCATCAGCCATAGCTAATGATAAGATATCATTCTTTATTGAGTATTCAACTTCATTTCCATTTGAAGTTACCCCAATAATATCAATTAAATTATGCGGATATCTGAAATTTAATGTAACTGCTCCAAGCTTAATTTTTTTAGTGAAATTAACAGGCAAGTTAAAGGTTTCTCCGGCAATTACTTTGTTTGAAAGAGGGATACAACTAAGTTCAGGTTCTGCTTCAGTAGATTTTGATGAGAAAATATTGTAAGATCCATTAACATCTCCTGTACATAAAACCTTTAGCGATATATTCATGACATTGTAATACATATATACGCCGGGTTTTTCGGATGTCCAGTCACTTACAGGGAATGAAGATATCAGTCCAATTGTTCGTCTTAATATTACCAAAGCATCGGCACTTGATATTGTAGTACTTCCGTTTACATCTGCAGCAGAGCTATTTACACCTGATAATGTACTAAAGCCTACAATATGCCGTCTAATTCCTAAAGCATCGGTTGCATTAACCCCACCAAATGTGGCTACAGGTTTTGCATATAAAAAGTTAGTGCCGGGATCAACCTTTGAAAACATAAAAGATCCATCAGTAGCAGTTAAAACAGAGTCTTTCAGGACATTGGAAGAATTTTCCAGATAAACCTTAACATTTGGCATAGGTGTCTGATTTACATTATTATAAACAACAAAACCCGATAGAATATATTTCACATTTATATTAACACCATCATTAGCTGAACAATTATTTGCATCTGTAACATTTAAATAATAATTTATAGCATAATTGGGTGTTACCAATGGATTTAAAATGTTAGTTGCTGACATATAAGTATATGGTGACCATTGAATTGTATAAGGATAGGTTCCGCCTGAAATACTTCCATTAAGCATTACTGAAGTTCCTGAATTTATAGTAGTATCATTACCTGCACTTACTATTGGATTAGGATTTAAAGTTATATAAACTGTATCTTGTACAGGAGACTGACAGCCATTATTATCTGTAACACTCAGGAAGAATTTAGTGGAATTAGCTGGCACAAATGAATAATTTGCAACGTTTGAAACTATATTCTGTACATAGTCTTTCCATATATATTGATATGGAGGTGTTCCGCCAGTTGCTGAACCATTTATTGATACAGAATTATTCTGGCAAACAGATTTATCAAGTCCTCCATCAGCTATAGGTGACTGTGTTAATCCAACATATATGGTATCTCTGAATTTACAGCCATTTGCATCAGTAACCAATACATTATAAGTGCCGGTTGATGTAACATTCAAACTGGAATTAAATGTATTATTACTCCAAACATAAGAAGAATAACTTCCGGCAAAAACAGTTAATGAATTTCCTGTGCATAAATTTGTATCACTGCCTAAATCAACCTGAGTCAGATTATACTGAGCATTTAAGGTAATAAATGTTGTATCATAAGGTTTTGCCGGGTCATCAGATTGAATGATAAGATTAAACGGATATGTTCCCTGAGGCAGCAAATGCCTGTTAACATTAACATTAATATAGGTTGAATCACCCACACCTAATACTCCGGAATAAGTACTTAAATTAACCCAATCGGAAGCAGGTGAGGCACTTGAAGTAAATGTTGCACTATTTATTGTTCCATTAAAATTACCGTTACGTCCATTTGAAGTTTTGTCAAATACAGTGCTTCCATTCAATTTGTTAAATAACCAATATGCCTGCAATCCGGTTTCATTTTCGGGCATAATATGATTCATAGTATAACTTATTTTACTCTGACTCCGGTCAATATTCCAAATTCTAACCTCATCAATTTTTCCAGAGAAATAATTAGCCCAACTTGGATCACCACCAATATATGGATAATTATATGCAGTATAATTCGAATTTACAACAGCAGATTTTACTTGTTGCCCATTAATAAACAAGCGTATTGTTGTGCCATTATATGTACATGCAACATGATACCAAGCTCCGGCAGTTACATTGAAATTTTCTGCAACAAGTGTTTGAGAATATCCTGTTTGAGAAGAATAATATATTCCGGCAAATTTGCTGTCAACCATACATATTCCCCATGGTGCATATCCATATGCTGATCCTGCTATAAGTTTAGTTCCATATGAAAGTACATCAGGATTAACCCAGGCTTCCACAGTCCATTTATTACCCGGACTCCAGTAACCAGTGCTGATATAATTATTTACACCATTAAACTGTAAAGCTCCTTTTTCCTGACCTGCAACAAATGCATTCCAGTTTAAGGGAACAATTCCGGGATTTTTAAGTTTGAGTAAAGTGGCAGATGAAGTATCACAACTGATATTGGCAGTGATTAAATCGGGTAACGTAATAATCTCAGGAGCACCTAATGTTTTAGCTTTCATATTAACATTAATGTTACCTGCATTATTAAAAATAGTTAATACATCTGTATAATTACCTATATTTAGAGATAAAAAATTAACATTAACCACTGCTGTATCTCTTGGTAATATTACAAAACTAGTGGGACTCACAGTAAATTCACTGAGTAAATGTGTAATATTTGTTACTTTTAATGAATCACAACCTGTGTTTCTGATAACCAATTGTTTTGAAGATGGTAATCCAATCATTAAAGTATCCATGATTAAAGGATTATAGTTAACAGCAATTAATGGATTAGCTTTTATAACGCTTACCATTTACTAAGCCCTGCCCATCAATATTTAACTGAACAGTAGTTGAATCTCCTAATGCAACTGTGCCTGAGGAAGGACTTATATTGTTGACATTTAATGAATTAATGCTGAAATCATCTATCACAACACCATCACCAACTACTGATCCATCAGATGTAAATAAAAAGCGGAACTTAACATAATCACCATTATTTACATAGCTGCTAAACTGAAATTGTTTTAAACTCCAGTCCTCATTACAATTGAAAGAAGGAGAAAGTGAAGTCCACACACCACCATTAACACTGATTTGTGTATATAAGTAATCGCAACAACACTCCATATTATGTTTTAACATATATCTGATTTTACAGCTATCTTTATTTAAAATATAAATTGAATCTTTTAGTTCGATATATTGATATGCATTGTTAGGATAACTACCTGATGGACTTTCCGTTAATCCGTTACCTCCATTATATCCCTGATTTATGGTTCCCCAGTTACCACTGAATGTCCATTTGCTTAATCCTGATTCAAAATTATCAGACACACCAATAACTGAAGTTATTCCGGTCCAGGTCAAAATTTCATTACCTGTGTTTTTGATTTTAAAAGTTTTAGAGTTACTCTGGTTACAAACTGTTATTGTATCAAAAATTGATGAAGGAGAAACCGATGCAACAGGAGCAGCTACTGCCTGAGCATGAATAAATACCTGTTTATTTCCTATATTGGTATAAAAAGTAATGCTATCATTATAAGTTCCAATATTTACCGGATTGAAGGTAATCTTTAGTCTTGCGGTATCTTTTGGTAATAGTGTAAAACTGGTTTTATTCAAGGTAAATATTGAATTGCTGTGTGTAATATTTGTGATTTTTAATGAATCACAACCAGTATTGGTAAAGCCAACTGAATCGGTTATTGTAGCACCTGCCATTATATTATTAAAATTCAAATTGTTAGTAAACAATTGCATTTGAGCAGCTCCGCTTAATATTAAATGTGTAGGAACAATAACAACCTGATTTAATGGATCTGTAGTTTTTAAACCAATGCCGGAATAAATATTACCACTATTTAATCCTGTAGTAATGAAGGTTACCTGAACATTATTCGAGTCGCCTGCATTAAGTACACCTGTTAATGGATATACGTCCAGTCCGGGTTTTTTAACATTTGCACCTGAATTAATTCTTGTTATATTGCTGATCAAACCATTTTTATTGGTATTGAAACCGTATACAGAATCACCGGATACTTCATTAAATCCCCATAAGCCAACCAAAGCAGGTGTAGGAATAACCATAGCTTCCTGATAACTTGATTTTATTTCAGTTTGTGAACGGGTTTGACTCCATAAACGGAATTCATCAATCTGACCATCGAAGAAATAATTATATGCAGAACTATATCCTATTCCAAATCTGGCTTCCTGCAAAGTTGTAGGCCAGTATGTGTTGGAACTTCCATTAGTAACAACATTTCCATCCCAATAAGTCCATACTTTATTCTGGGTTTTATCCCAGGTAACTGCAATATGATGCCATTTCCCATAATCAACATTAGAAGTAATGGTATAAGAGGTGTAATAGTTTCCAACATCATCCCCAATTATAGCATAGTAATAATTACTTCCTTGATAAATATTAATACCTCTCCAGCTATAATTCATACCTGAAGAAGAAAATAATACTTTTGTCGTATTATTAATATTTGTTTTTACCCAAAATTCGATACTTCCTTTTTGAGGCATAGCACCTAAATTCCCAAAATCAACTTCAGAATTTGTACCATTAAATGACAGTGCTTTTTCTGCTCCTTTACTAAAATAAGCATCCCAGTTCAACGTTGTATTACCTGTATTTTTAATTTTTAGGTTTTTATAAATAGTATCAGAGCAATTGCTTGAATACACTACAAAACTATCAGGTATAAATACCAGATGTGGTGTAGGCAAAACCGTCCCACTTAAAAAGAAATGTTTAGTTCCGCTGTTATTAAATAATGTAAGTGTATCAGAGTGTAAACCCTGAAGCAAAGAATTAAAGTTAACTGTAATTACGCCGGAATCTCTTGGCATAATATTGACAGGATAAACCAGTGAAAAAGCATTATCATTATGATTTAATGCAGTAATCTTTAATGAATCACAGCCATTGTTATATAATTTAAATGTTGATGAAGATGTAACACCAGCCATAACCGATGACATTACTCTGATGCTGTCATAAATATCTAACTTAGGTGCCCCTATGATGGTAAGGTATAATGGAAGTTTTATGACCGGTTTAGTTGGGTCATTAGATCTTATTATCACATTTTGTGAATGCAACCCTGCATTAAGCTGACCTACTTTAAATGTTACATTTATTACTGAATTCCCTCCGGTTTGTATTGTATCTTTTGTTTTACTAAATGTAGCCCAGTTACCATTTTCAATGCCATTAATAAATAAGTTATCAATTACCACTCCATCAGATACAACAGAATAATCAGAATAAAAATTAAAACGGAATTTTACATAATCCCCATTATTAACATAGGAACTAATTGGTATCATTTTTAAATTCCATGCTTCTGAGCCAGTATTTCCATAGTTGGCAATTGTAATCCAGCTACCATTATTTATACTAATCTGTGGGTTTAATCTATCGCAACAACTTTCTACTGAAAACTTCAGCATAAAACTAATATAACTACTATCTTTATTTGCAATATACATTGAATCTTTCAGTTGTGCATTATAATTCCAATTATTACCATAATAGCCACTAGGACTCTCTGTTAAACTATGCAGACTATTATATCCATCACTGATCAAACCCCAACCACCCTCAAAAATCCATTTATTTGTACCTGATTCAAAATCATCACTCATTCCTGTATTTTGATTTATCTGATAGTTTAATGCCTGATAACCATTGTTATTAATGGTTAATGGAAGTATCTGTGTTGAAGAACTGTCACATGAAGCTATTAAAGCAAAAACTGTATCAGGACTGATACCTATTAATGCTGGTGCAGGTAATGCAACAAAAGTTTTATATAAAGTATCATTTGTATGATCAAGATCTCCTGATAATGCTGAGTATATTCTAATTGAATTATTAGCTGTATTAGGTGTAATTTGAGGTAAATTAATGTTTAAAAATTGCTGAGCTGCCAGTTGACCATTCCATGTATAATTTACAGGTGTTTGTGAATTAAAAATGTAGGTTAATGGAATTTGGGTAATTGTATCCAGCCCGATATTTTTAACCTGAACAGTTACATTTTTAGCTATCAGCTGATATGTAGCAGTATCAGGACTTACAATACTTATCAATTGCAAATCTTTTTGTAAAGGTTCGGGTAGTATTGTAATAGTATAATCTTCTGTTTCACCATATTCAGAAAAAGTAGTACATGAATTATTAGCATTAAGATAATTATTTCTATACGCTCTGATCCGCATTTTTGTTTTCCCGGTAAATGAATAAGTGGATGGGATTGAAATACTTCCCGTTGCATTTGTACTCGTATAAGTATTAAAAAGAAATTCTCCGGTATCATCAAAGTCTCCATCATGATTTAAATCAATCCAGATTCCATAACCAATGTAATAACTATTATTCACTGGAGATAAAGTAACCGGATAGGATATACTTTTTTGCAGGGATGTAGTAAATGCACTTTCAGGATAAATTATTTGACTTCCTGAGTTTGGATTACAACCTGATCCTGTATTATTCAGCGTATTAATTATAACACTATTAATGGCTCCAACTGAACAACCATAAGACATTACTGGACTACAGTAAGTAAAATTCTGAACTGTCTTATAAGCCGTATCATTCATATAAACGGTATCAGATGTTGAACGTGCATAGGCTTTGAAATTATAAGTACCCAGAGCGGAAATATTAGCTTTTTGGGTAAATGTATACTGGATAGTATCTCCGCTGGCTATATTTCTGATTACTGTTTCAGTTATTGCTAATGAAGTATCTGCTTTTTTATAAGAAACAAATATTGTATCTGTATTTGAACTGCCATAATTTTTAACAATTACTTTTACATCAACCGGATTAGAAATTTCAAAACCTGAATTTGGCATTAAAATAGAAGTAACA
This sequence comes from Bacteroidota bacterium, assembly GCA_026391675.1. Lineage (GTDB taxonomy): Bacteria > Bacteroidota > Bacteroidia > Bacteroidales > JACABE01 > JACABE01. The sequence goes on along the minus strand of JAPLDQ010000047.1, from coordinate 156,665 downwards.
CCTACATCTTTTCCCGGAATATTATTAAGACCTACCCGTAAAGCAGCTCTGTTGCTTTCACATCCATTCCCCATCATTGTACCTTTGAATCTGATATCAGGACGATAAGAATATGTATATGGATATGTTAATGTACAACCTGAACCACTGCTGGAATAAGAATACAGCATCATATTAGGTGTTGGTAAATATGAAATATAAACAGATGAATTTGAGCCGTAAGCGGTATTATCAAAACAATTGTTTATCAATATATTGCTTATGCCATCCCAAATAAAAGGTGTTTGAAAATTAATATCCTGCCATCCATAAGCTGGTGATACAGTATAAGTATTTGAAAATACAGTGGACCAACCAGTTTCGATGAAGGAGGATAAAGAAGTAAGTGAGGAGTTTTGCATTTTAATTGTAAATCCATTCATTGGTGTGCTAGAATATGAGGAAATATTAAATGCCAATGATGTTATAGGACCAGGCATTAATCCTGTACTTTTCAATTCCTGAGCTGTATAAAGAAATTGTGTTCTGATGTCAGGATAGTAAGAGTAGAATGGTAAAACACTGGTAGTATAAGAAGTAGCGATAGTTCCATAATCAAGTCCGGTTTTCTTTGATGAAACATAGAAAGTATCAACTGAGAATAAATTTGGTGTAATATATGGATTGCCAATTTTTAAGATATTAACACTTGTTAAAGAATCATACCATAAAGGAATAAAATTTGGGGGTAATTGCGCATTTAAAATTGCTTTAGTTGAATACTTAATTATGGTATCTGTTACTACCGGTAATGCAGGTAAATATCTGGAAAGTAAAGTTGTATAAATAGTATCATTAAAATGATTATTGTCGCCGGTATAATTAACCCAGGCGTTAACTGATAAAGTTGAATCATGCAATAATGAATTTACTGATAAGTTTGCACCTGAAGTAAAGGTATATTGAATGGTATCTCCTGAAGCAATATTACGGTTTAAGGTCTCATTTACCAATTGTTGAGGTAAATCAACCTGAAACTTTACAGTTGCATTTCCTGCAATATAATTTGCAGTACCTGAATTTTTAATAATTACTTTTATCTTTTCATTATTTGATAAACCACATCCATTAGGGACATTTAAGAATCCCACAAATTCTAAATCATAAGCAGGGGGATCAAATTCATCGGCACCAATATCAGGTGTTGTAGCATTTCTTGTATCACCATCTATATCAGTATTTACACCCGGAATTGGAGTCCCTCTCCCATTAAGTGCAATGTTGAATGTATGAAGATTTGTATCAGACAAAAACTGAGGGAATACACTTATTGAGTTGCTATCACCGTGTGTTGCTGAAACAAATTCTGATAAATCATAAAAGTAAGTATCAGCTTGTGACAAGTAAGCTAAAAATCCATTTGAATAATAATCGTTGTAATTAGATGAACATTGATTACAAATACCTGCATAAATTGCCATTCCGTGAGATGTATTTGAGACTATGTTATTTCTGAAAAATAATCCGGCAGAATTCTGAATATATAACCCATAGGTACTACTATTGTTGCCTCCTGTAATATTTATACTATTATTAAGAACGCCTATTGTAGAATCAGAATTTAAAGAAATACCATAATTACTATTAGAAGTTAATTGTAATGAAATAAAATTATTTACTATATGTGATGGCGTTATGTTTCCTGAAGTAGAATTCATTACTATACCATACATTGAACTGGAATTTTTAACATTAATACGATTTTTTTTAATGATAATACCTCCATAACAATTATCAGTTTCTATTCCATAAAAACTTGAAATACTTAAATCCGCATAAATCGTATTATGCGAAATCATAAGATTTGACTGATTGCTAACCAAAATGGCATAAATGCCCTGATTATAAAAATAATTTTCAGTAAAAGTATTATTTAATGACAATGGGCCATAATTATCAAACCATACACCAAAACTTCCATTTATAAATGTATTATTATATATCAAAATATTTGACATCTGGCTGCCCATTGAACTAAAATACATAAGGGAAAGATTATAATTCCATCCCGAATAAGACTCACTTCCAATAATATTATTGCCAATAAAGCTCAAATTACCAGAAGCTCCTGTAATATTAAACACACGGCTATAATTTGTTGAATAGCCGGACGATATAGTTAGGTCTTGGAAAATAATATTTGAGGATGATTGTATCTGAATTGTATAGTTATCATTGTAACCAATAGGTGTATAAGTTAAAATTACTCCGTTATTGTTGTTATTGGTGGATTTAAATGTAATTGTATTTGTTGATGAAGATCCTGCTATTGAAGGAATTAATATCTGTTCATAATATGTTCCGTTATCAACATTAAATACAACCGGACCACTAATACCTCTTGTAATTAAAGCATTAACAGCCTGGTTAAAGTTAAGATAATCCCCGTTTCCCAAATTGTTAATGGTATAATTTCCACTCATAGGAGGTACAACCAATACATACAATGATGTATCAATTGAATTGGGAGCATAATCAGTATCATTAACATTTACAGTTGTTAAATTAGATTTTAAATGTGTACCTATAGGTGCTGAGTTTGAAACAGAATAGGTTAAAAGAAAATAGTTGGTATCTGGCTTTAATGTTACTGAATCATTGAAAGATAAAATATTACCTGAAGGATTATTTATAAGTGAACCGAACGGGATTGTTGTATATGAAGTATTTGAATTAAAATTAATTGAATATAACTGAGCATCACTTATATATGGATAACTATTTAATGAATTTAAAGTTATATTTTTTACAAAAAGAGGATTTAATCCACCGCTTGTTAGTATCCTTAAATAAGATACATTAACATTTTGATTTCCGGGTACTGCAATCCCACTAAACTGATTAAACATTATATTTCCCAAAACCATAGGTGAGCCTGCTATTACGTTGATTTTATAATCTTCAACTTCACCATAACTTTGACCTGCATTGCCACATGGATTTATATTGCCATAATATCTGATTCTTACACGCATTCTTGTTTCGCCTGTTAATGCAGTATAAGGAACTGAAATTGTACCTGTATATGGATTTGAACTGTTAACCAGTTTGTAATATTCTGTTGCATTATCAAAAACGGTATCCCTGTTCCAGTCTATCCATACTTCGCAACTATCATTTCCATAAAAATTACCATTTGTAACTGTTATAGGATAGCTGTTTCCCTGCACAACATTAATAGCTGCTAATGCTGAATAAAAAGTATAATTATTACAGCCCGTAGCATTATTAATATTATTAAAAGAAACATTGCTGATATATTCATCACAACCTCCTGTAGCTGCACAATAACTTAACTGTGCCTTTACATTAAATGATAAAACAAATAAAACAATAAGCATTAAAAACCATTTTGTTTTAATCCTCAGATTGAAAGTAGTTTTTGTTTTCATGTGGTTTATTTTTTTAATTTTAATAATTGGTACTTAATAATAAAATAATGAGTACCAATAAGTATATATCAAAATAAAACAATTAAAAACTATATAGCTGTAGTAAAAGGAGAATGAAAGAAATGAAAACAGCTTATAAATCAGTGAAGAGCGTAGTTTTTAACCATATTTATTATTAAAAATTTTAACCATCAAATTTAATATAAATTTTTACAAATTCTTAACAATTTAACAAAAATATAATGTTAAAATAATATGGAAAAATACAACATACTGATTATGTGAATATTAATTGTTAATTTTTTTTTAAAAAAGGAATTTTTTTGTTATTAATCATCATCAATTTTGAAATGATAAATTAATGAAAAAGAATTAGCAAATTCAATAAAAAAACTAAATATTAATCAATAAAATTTTTAAGTAATTGAATTACTTCGAAATAAATAATTTCTAAAAAAATTAAATTAAAAAAAGTAGAAATTTGCCTATAGCAAATCATTGGCAAGATTGGCCAACTCGGATCGTTCACCTTTTTCAAGCCTAATGTGCGCATAAATAGGATGATGCTTGATTTTATCGATTAAATAAGACAATCCATTACTTTGAGAATCAAGATAAGGGGTATCAATCTGATAAATATCACCGGTTAATATTATTTTGGTATTTTCACCTGCCCTGGAGATAATGGTTTTTACTTCGTGAGGTGTAAGATTTTGTGCTTCATCTACGATAAAGCAAATATCAGAAAGACTTCTGCCACGAATATAAGCCAAAGGCTGAATTACCAGTTTTTCCTTTTCAACATCATCAGTTATGGTTTTAAATTCTTTATCTCTTTCGCTGAATTGGTTTTTAATATATTTTAAGTTATCAAACAAAGGCTCCATATAAGGATTAAGCTTTGATTTGATATCACCCGGCAAAAAACCGATATCTTTATTTCCCAGCGGAACTATTGGTCGTGCAAGATAAATTTGTTTAAACAACCTTTTTTGCTCCAAAGCACCGGCTAAAGCCAGTAATGTTTTTCCTGTTCCTGCAACACCCTGCATGGTAACCAGTTTAACCTCAGGGTTCATTATTGCATGCAAGGCAAAAACCTGTTCTGCATTACGGGGCATAATTCGGTAAGCAGCATGTTTTTCGAGTCTTTCTATTTTTTCAGTAATTGGATTGTAAAAGGCAAGTACAGAGTTTTTTGTATTCTTTAAAATATAATAATGATTGGGTATAGGGTCAGTGATGCCGACTTCTTCAGGATTACACTCTCCGGTTTCGTAAATTTTATCAATAATAGCTTTTGTAAGTTCTTCAATCAGCGTTTTACCTGAATAAAGGCCTTCTACATTCTTGATTTTTCCGGTCTGGAAATCTTCAGCAGGCATATTTAATGCCTTGGCTTTCAACCGAAGGTTAATATCTTTGGTAACCACAATTACTTTTCTATCCGGAAAATCACGCGTAATAACCAGTGCAGCATTCAGAATCCTGTGATCAGGCTTGTTTTCGCCGAATATTTTCTGTGCATCCAGTTTGCTTGATTCATCCATGGCTACTTTAAACTTACCGGCTCCCGGATGGTCAAGCTGAATCCAGTCCTGTAAGGTATGTTCTTCGGAAAGCTTATCCATAATCCTGATAAACTCCCTTGCTTCGAAGTTAATGATATCGTTCCCTTTTTTAAAATTATCCAATTCCTCAAGCACGGTTATGGGAATTACAACATCATTATCGCCAAAACTATTGATAGCATTATGATTATATAAAATAACGGATGTATCCAGTACAAAAATTTTCTTCTGTTTATCGCTCTTTTTTACCATAATTATAATTTAGTTATTAGGTTAATAATTTAATGGTTAACAGGTCAATAGATATAAATACTTAATCCTAAGATGAATCATATAATATATACCTCGAGGAGCTTCATTTCTTCTAAAGGAACGAGCTTTATTTTTTTTAATGTTGCCGGTATTAAGACACAATCTCCTTTTTTAAAACCAAGCATTTCATTTGAGTAATACAATTCTCCTTTTCCCTGTGTACATATCAGGATTACAAAAGAATCCAGTTCTTCATAATTTTTTTCCAGTATTTTGTCTAAATGCATCAAATTAGTTGTAAAATGAGGCGTATCTAACAAATTAACTGTTTTATTAATGGCTTTCTGATAATTGGTTTTATAACTATCATACACATTAAAATCAATAGCATCCAGGGCTTCAACCACATGAAGCTGGCGGGGATTTCCCTTATCATCTAAGCGGTCCCAGTCATAAATGCGATAGGTAGTATCTGATGTCTGTTGTATTTCAGCAAGCAAAATACCGGGTCCCAATGCATGAATACGTCCTGCCGGTATATTATACACCTCATCTTTTTTAACTTTTTCGTGATTTAAAATATCCTGTAAAGTTTTATTTTCCAGGTGTTTTTTGTAGGTTTCTTTACTCAGTTTCTGATTAAAACCTGAAATTAATTCAGCATTTTCATCAGCTTGTAAAATATACCACATTTCGCTTTTACCATAACCTGTCTTCCGTTTTGCAGCCAGTTCATCATCCGGATGCACCTGAACAGAAAGATAATCATTGGCATCAATAAACTTTATTAAAATTGGGAATTCGTTGCCGAATTTTTCATATACAGCATCCCCAGTCAAATCGCCCATATATACTTCAATCAGCTCATTGAGTTCATTGCCCTTCAGAAACCCATTGGAAACAACTGATGTAGCTTCTTCAACCCCTGATAATACCCATACTTCGCCACAATTGGGTAATGGTGCAAAATCCATCCCTAAAATATCTTTAACTTTCGTACCTCCCCATATTTTATCTTTAAAGATGGGAGTAAATTTTAAGGGATATAACTCATTCATTACTATAAATTTAATTAAAAATAAATTTACACTATTGGCACTTTAACACTATATGATAATTCTTATCTTTGTGTCTTTGTGACTTCGTGGCTATTCTTTTAGTCTTTCACAAATATAAAAAATAATAAAAGCATATTTTGCCGAAAAATAATAATTTTGTAAACAAAGGACTTTTAATAAGTTTGATTGTTAATATACAGTAAAAGAAGGATATGATAGTAATTGGTATTACAGGAACATTAGGTGCAGGCAAAGGAACTATAGTTGAATACCTGGTAAATCACAAAAATTTCACCCATTATTCAGTAAGGGAATTTTTAACTGTAGAAATCGAAAAAAGAAATATGCCGGTAAACCGCGACAGTATGGTAATTGTTGCCAATGATTTAAGAGCTAAACACGGGCCATCCTACGTAACTGATCAGTTGTATTATCAGGCATTAAAAACTGACAAAAACTGTGTTATCGAAAGCATACGTACACCTGGTGAAGTAGTTTCCCTGCGCGAAAAAGGGAATTTTTTTCTGTTTGCCGTTGATGCTCCTTCTACAATTAGATATGAACGCATACTGATCAGAAATTCAGAAACTGATCAGATTGATTATCCAACTTTTATACAGAACGAAGAAAGGGAAATGCATACCAGCGATCCCAACAAACAAAATCTCCGTAAATGCATTGAAATGGCAGATTTTGTTTTTGAAAATACAGCCAGTGTGGATGAATTGCATCTGGCTGTAGAAAAAGTATTACATAAAATTGTAAAATAAAATGACAGAAGAAAAACACCAACGCCCTTCGTGGGACGAATATTTTATTGATGTAGCCGATACCGTTGCAAAACGTGCTACATGCGACAGAGGCAGAAGCGGTTGTGTAATTGCCCGCGATAAACAGATACTGGTTACCGGTTATGTAGGTTCTCCCATGCATTTACCCCACTGCGATGAGGCCGGTCATCTTTTTAAAAAAGTAGTTCATGAAGACGGTAAAATCACCAACCATTGTGTACGCACCGTTCATGCAGAACAAAATGCAATTTGTCAGGCAGCTAAAATTGGCATATCGCTGGATGGTGCTACTTTGTATTGCCGCATGACACCCTGCAGAACCTGTGCCATGTTAATTATCAATTGCGGTATAAAACGTGTGGTTTGTGAGCGTAAATACCATGCAGGTGGCGAATCTGAAGAAATGTTTCAGCAAGCCGGCATCAGCATCGTATTTTTGCATGACGAAGTACAGCAATATGAAAAACAATAAGTTAATATATATACTTAGCTTGAAAGATCAACCAGAAAGATAATATTGCGTATAACAATTCATCCATTATTTTAAAATTATTGAGAATAAAATAAGTAGATTCATTTTTCGTTTTTAAATGCATATTTAATTTTTTATACTTTTGTTTATTCATATATATTTATGATTAAAAAAATCATTTTCCTTTCGTTATTATGTATTTCAGCTTTTTTATTAAAGGCACAGGATACTGCTGTTTTTACTAAATTTTATCATGAAAACGGCGTGGTATCCAGCGAAGGATATTTGAAAAATGGAAAACCTGACGGCTACTGGAAAACGTATAATGAAAAAGCACAGTTAATCACCGAAGGTAATCGTAAAAACTTCGAACTCGACAGTATCTGGCGGTTTTACGGTCAGAATGGAAAACTGAGTATGGAAATAAATTACCTGAAAGGAAAGAAAAATGGATTACGGAAAAGCTATCTGGAAAAGGAAACTGTTGAAGAAAATTTTGTAAACGACCTAAAAAATGGCCTTACAAAGTACTTTTATCCCAGCGGTAAGATTATGCGTACAATTCCTTTTGATAATGGGCTGGAACATGGCATTTCAAAGGAATTTAGTGAAGACTCAACACTTATTGCCATTACTGAATATAATCGCGGAATGGTTACAAACAGGGAAAGATTTAACAGGAAAGATAAAAACGGATTCAAACAGGGAACATGGAAAACATTCTGGGATAATGACAAAACCAGAACTGAAGCCTATTATGTGAATGATAAAAAAAATGGATTCTATAAAACATTCTCAAGGGAAGGAAACCTGATTACCATCGAAAAATACATCAATGACGAAAAACAATTTGATGTTCCTGAATTGCGCAACCTTGAAGTCAGAACGGATTATTATCCGAACGGCAGGATTAAAACGGTTGGCAGCTATAATAACGGTGTTGCTGAAGGTGTCCGTCGTGAATATAAAAAAGATGGAAGCATCGAAATCAGTTATATTTTTAAAAAAGGGGTGATTATTGGCAAGGGTATTGTTGATGAAAATGGATTAAAACAGAGCGACTGGACTGAGTTTTTTGATAACGGCGTCAAAAAAGCTGAAGGTAAATACAAAGACAATAAGCATATCGGATACTGGAAATTTTACTATAAAAATGGTAATATTGAACAGGAAGGCAATTATAATGGAAAAGGTAATTCGGAAGGTGAATGGAAATGGTATTTCAGTAATGGTAAGGAAATGCTGGTTCAAAGCTTTCAGGATGGTATAGAGGAAGGACCTATGATTGAATATGACGACACCGGAAAAGTAATCACTAAAGGTGAATTTATTGAAGGTCAGGAGACTGGCAAATGGTATTACAATATTAACAATTATGTTGCTGAAGGTAAATATGTCGACGGAAAAAGAGATGGCTTGTGGAAAGAATATTTTCCTGGAGGAAGTCCTAAGTTTTCAGGAAGTTATATTGATGACAATCCTAACGGAAAACACGCCTATTATTGGGAAAATGGAAAACTCAAAGAAGAAGGCAATTACATCATGGGAAAACGTGATGGTGAATGGCTAAAATATGAATTTGAAGGCAATTTATTCATCAAACTCTATTACAGGAACGGTAAAGAACTCAAGTACGATGGCGTTAACATAGAACCCAAAATTGAAGAAGACGAGGGTAATTAATATTCTATTGTGTTATAATAATCTTTCTTGTAATTATTTGTTTGTCGGTTTGCAGACTGATAAAATAAACGCCTTTACTGAGGTTTGAAGCATTATAATCCAATGTATAACTACCGGCAGTTTGTTTTTTATTATCACGCTGATAAATCAACTGTGCATCCGCTTTATAAATACGAATGCTTATATTTGTTTTTTCAGCAATACTGTAGAAAATTTTAAATGAAGATGAGGCAGGATTTGGAGATACCTGCAGCTGGCAAGTATTAACAGCAGAAATATCATTGATTCCAACACCTATGCTTGTGTAGATTGCCGGCAATGTAATGAAATCAACCCATGCACAATCATTACCTGCAGAAGTATTAATATCTTTTGCATAAATCCATGAAAAGATATGGTTTCCGCTGGCAACAGTATAACTTTGTCTTTCCCAATCCAAATTCCCTGACCAACTACCAAGAATGTTACCATCTATGGTAAATTTTAAAAAATCAAAATCCTGTTCTGAAGATACTTTCCTGTAAAAAGAAATACTGTCATTCCCCAATACATTTAAAGTAATACCAAGTGTTGATGACTGACTATCAGTGATTGTAGCTGATTTTGCACAATATGTACCTTCATAAGCTCCGGCATTTACTATTTTCCAGGCATAAGACATTGTAGTATCCCAATTATACCTTGTAAAATTATTGGTTTCAAAATCTTCGACCATTATCCCTATCATGCTATTAAATGTATCCTGAACAAAATAAGGACTAGCATTTACATCAATTACTAAACCGAAATTAGCTCCATTTAATGCTGCAGCATCAGCAGTTACGCTAAATATTACATCCGAAATACTTCCTTTGGCAACTGAAGTCAGATTTGAAGTAGCAGTTGGAATGCTGATAAAACTATTGGGAGAACTTAAGTTGATTGCAACATTTGAAGTATTCGAATGTCCTGAATTCTGAACTTTAAATCTTACCATTGCAGTTTCACCCGGATCAAGTTTACCATTATGATTGGCCGGAGTATTATCCTCAATTGTCATGCTGATAACATTCAAAACCGGTGCATTTAAAACAACATTAATTGAATAATTCCATGTATTGCTGTTATTATCCGTAATTGCAATATTAAAGTTTGCTAAATGCTGGTCGGGAATGTAATTTGCAAGCTTAAAACTAAACGCATCATTTACATTTTTAATATTTCCTGCTGTAATTAAACCGTAAGACTCTGTGCTGTCTGTTATTGTAATATAAGGATCTGATGATGTAAGTTTAGCTGTTACATTATTATCATCGGTTATACCAATATTTTTAAGGTTAATGTTCAGTTTAACTGTTTCATTAAAATCAGCTATTCCGTTATTGTTTCCTGAAATATCTGTTAATTGATAATTATTAAGAAAAACATAGGGTCCTGTAGGTGTAGCTATTGGAATTGCAGTTATGATGGGCTGTCTGTTTTGTTTAGTAATTACAATATCAGCATTCCCGTTGGTTGTAAATGGGATAATATTTACATTGGCCAAACCTGTTGAATCAGCCAATGCTGCACCATGCAATACACCATTTGATGAAACGGCCACATATGCATAAGCTTCGGTATTTACCGAAAATGTCGTGAATCCCAGAGGAACTAAAGGCAGATAATTTGCAGTCATCACTTGCGGAATTTTAAAATAAGGCATCAGTGATGGATCGCCCATTAAATGATAAATTTCCCAGTAATAGGTATAATTTGAAGGAGAACCTTGTGTAACTGCCAGGTTTCCAGCATTCACCATTTGCCCCTGACTTACATACCATTGCGAAAAAGGTTCGCTGTGTGTGTGCATAATTCTATCCAATGCACCCAGACTGGTAGTAGCATAAGTCGGGTTTGCTGAAATACTGCCAACACCGCATGCCCACCAATAATCCTCGTCCCAGTAAGAATTATCAGAAGCTCCAATATAACCTATTGCGCCTTTATTTGCAGCTCTTAATAAAGCCTCACCGAAACATTCAGCATCATCAAATTTATTGGTTACACAACAATTGCCGACCATTAAAGGGTATTTACCTGAATTTTGCAAACCGGCTACATCAGAAACGCTGAAACTGGGATCCGCCCAGCCGCTGGAACTTCCATGTGCGGTATAATTTGCAAAACCGACACCTTCACTCACATTCTGTATAATCTGAGCAGCGCTGTTGGTCGATACAGGATACAAATAACTTAAACAATTAAACCCATTCAAAGAATTAAAATAGGTATTGGTGGCATAATTTACCTGACCATTGCCATAAGTAGGTGCATTGCCAGCATCCACGCCGGCAACCATTAAAACATTATTTAAAAAAGTTTTACTTGGCATAAGATATTGTTCATATTCAAGCGTCTTACTTATTTGTGCCTGTAACTGTGCAGTAGTAGTAGCCGAAAAGCGGCCATAATACATTTCGGGGAAAAAATCACCGGTAAATTCACAGTATTTTAAATCGGTAACATGTGTTCCTGTAGTACCTGCAAAAGACGGGACCTGAGCCACATCACCCACAAAAAGAACATAGGTTGGAGCAGGATCATTGGCTGTACCTGCATTATACAAAGACTGAAGATAGGCTTTTATTGATGTTGTTGTAGTTCCAACAGCTGCATTACTGGTATAGGCTTCTATTACTTTAAATCCTTTCTTTGTTTTCCATTGGACAAATGGCTGTAAGGTAGTTTGAAACATTGGATCAGCTACAATTACATATTTTATCGGATAGCATGAAAGCGCGTCCTTTGTACCACCGACTGACTGGTAATTCAATAATGTTGATTCAAAACTGCTGAAATAAGGAGAATAATTTTTTTCTTTTAATGCTTTGGTTGCAGCTAAATCGGCATTTTCAAAACTTACTTCAGCTTCAATATGGGTGAAAACCTTAATGGTATTTGTTACAGGATTGTACTGCACAGGAGCAATATTCAGCCTCGCAAGTTTTACCCCTCTCATTTCGCCTAATTGCTCTGCATTTATCAATGGTAAAGCTATAAATTCATTTGCAGCATAGGCATTCTGGTTGATAATCAGTTCAGGTGCATTTACGTCGTTTTTTGATTGGGGTGGTTGAACAGGAATTATTTTTCCTTTACATGCCAGATTATTAAGATTATACGTTTTAAACTCAGTGCTTTTAATCGTTACAACAATAGTTGCACCTACAGGAACTTCAATAAGTTTACGCATAACAGGCAAGCTGGGACTTCCAATTTCATTTCCATAACTGTATTCAGCTATATCAATGCGTGAAAAGACTCCTTTATCAGTCGTAAGATTTGTAAAAGATAAGTCAGCTAAATTATTTTTAATTATAAAATGGGTAGCTGTATTTTCTTTTATAATAACAGCGTTTTCCTCTGTAATGCCCGTTCTTATTGTTTGTGATTGTGCAAAACAGGATAAAGAGAGAAGTATAATAAGTGAAATTATTCTATTCATGTGTAATAAATTCTTATTAAAAGTATTGATTTTTATAGCATTTTTTAAGTATAACTTACAAAAATACAATATTATTTAATTCAAATACCGGATTTTGTATATTAATATCAGATTTTAATAATATCATAAAGTTATAAACAATTCTTAATGACAATAAGTTGTATTCCATAACCGATTTAACATTGAAAAGATTAATAAATGTAATATAATCAATTTTTTTACGCAGAAGCAGTGAACTTTTTTATCAACTCAATGTTTTATTGACTTTAATTTTCAATTATTATTTAACTAAAAATTAACTTATGAAAACAAAATATTTTACAATAGCGGTTTTAGCAGTTGCTTTACTGGGTTTTTCCTGTAAAAAAGATACTGTTACAAACACAACTACACCTCCTGTAAATAGCTCTGCAGCATTAACCTATAATGATGGCACAGCAGTAGCTGTTGATTCTGCCAATGCTGTTCTTTACAGCACCACTCCTATGGGAAGCAGTGTAATGCAAAGAGAAATCGACGTGTATGCCTTTAAAGGCGGAATGCAGGTACTTGAATTCCATTTTTTACCGAAAAGCGGTTCACAACCCGTTGCACAGGATTTTTATTCAGCCTGGTTAACCTATATCACTAATAATGGTATGTCAGGATCAGACTATTACAATGGAGTTTCAGGAAATTTTAACCTTACTACCTGTGATACCATTGCAAATAAATTGGTTGGGACCTTTAGTTTTACCGGAAATAATGGTACAGCAAATAAATCAATTACAGCAGGGACAATTAATATTAACGGTATAAAAAGACAATAAGTCTATTTGTTTAAATCAGCCAGCATTTCCCTTACGCCATCGTGAGGGGATGTGGCTGTTATGCCAAAGCGCTTTTCGAATTTACTGCTGTCGAATATATAATCCTGATCGTATTGGTAGAGCATTTCAGGAAACTCTTTCATTACAGGGATAAAAATGCCGAGTAATTTCACCATCCAGGTTGGAACTTTTTGTATTTTGACATCTTTATGTAATTCACCGGCTATTAATTCAATCCAGTGTTGGGCTGTAATTTTTTCTTTGGTGGTTGGCAGATGCCATATCTGATTAAAGGCATCCGGTGTATTTCCAAGCAAGGCAGTAGCCTTTGCGGCATCCGGAGTATAAGTGTAGGTATGTATGCTGTTTAAGTTACCAAATGCCTGGGCTTTTTTGCCTTTTATTAAATTATCGGCAACCATAATTTTCAGCATGCTGTTGTTATTATCAGGTCCGTAAAAATCTGCGGATCTGGCAATTAATGCAGTTAAGCTATTTTTCTCCACCTCATCCATTATCATCTGATGCAACTTTAAACGGATTTCACCTTTCCTGCTTGGCGGAAGCAATGGTGATTCTTCAGTCATAAAAGGAATAGCTGTTCTGGCATACATATACACATTATCAAAGAAAACCATTTTTGCCTTATGCCTTTTACAGGCATTGATTACAGCCTGTAAAAACGGTGGCCAAATCTCCCGCCATACCCTGTAGTTATATTCAAATCCTATGCAAACATAAACAACCTCGCTTCCGGCAATGGCCTTGTCAAGCTGACTGAAGTCATTAACATCCAGCGGAAATAAGACATCGCTTTCATTCACTTTTTTAGGATTTCTGCTTACGAGGCGAATATCCTGCATATAATTTATTAATTCTTTTGCCAGAGGTATTCCTATTGCACCACCTGAGCCTAATATTGTCTGCATATTAAAACTGTTTTTAATGAAACATCCTGTCAAATCCAACTGCTACAAAATACGCTGCTGCAGCTGCAATAATTCCAATAAAGGTAACTTTCAAAGCACCTTTTAATTTGGGCTGACCGGTTACCTTACTTTTGAAATAACCAAAAGTGAACAAACAAAAAATGGTGATTACAGATGAAAGAAATAATCCCTGATGAGGAGTGGAAGTCATAAAATAAGCAGTAAGTGGCAATAAACCACCAACAAAATAAGCCAGTCCGATTGTAAGTGCTGAATTTCTGGCACGGTTGGCATCCGGTTTTTCAAGGCCCAGTTCAAATTTCATCATGAAATTTACCCACATATCCTTGTCTTTCGATAACTGTTTAGCTATAAGGTTTTGGCCTTCCTCATCCACACCATATTCCTGAAATATATACTTTATTTCACTTATTTCCTTTTCGGGTACATGTTCAACTTCATCATATTCCCGTTTCAGTTCGCTCTGGTAATGTTCCTGTTCGGTTTTTCCGGCCAGATAACCACCAAGTCCCATGGCGATGCAACCTGCTACAATTTCGGCAATACCAGCTGTTATCACGATAGTATTGCTGCTCACGGCTCCGCTTAAACCTGCTGCTAAAGCAAAAGGAACCGTTAAACCGTCACTCATTCCAATAACGATATCCGTAATAAAATCCGAACTTTTTAAATGTTTTTCTGTATGTACCATTTTTCTTATTTTTTATTAAACAGACAAATGGAAGTATAAGTTTGTTGATGTGGCGAAAAACTTATTATTCGCTTACCTTCATATTGTGAAAGACATTGGTTACATCTTCGTCTTCTTCCAGTTTTTCGAGCAGTTTATCCACTTCTATCTGCTGTTCAGCGCTTACTTCTTTCATTTCTGTAGGAATACGCTCAAACTCAAAGGTTGAAATGATAAATCCGTTTTCTTCCAGGTATTTCTGTATCGGACCGAAGGAGGTAAATTCGGCATATATCATAATAAACTGATCTTCTTCAAAAACATCTTCTGCACCAAAATCAATAAGCTCAAATTCCAGTTCTTCCAGATTGATTCCTTCTTTCTTTTCAACTTTAAATGAACATTTCCTTTCGAACAGATAATCCAGCATACCTGTAGTTCCTAATGTTCCGTTGTATTTATTGAAGTAACTGCGGACATTTGCAACAGTCCGTACAGGGTTGTCAGTAGCAGTTTCAACTAAAACGGCTATGCCAAAAGCAGCTTTACCTTCATACACCATTTCTTTATAATCTTTGGTGTCTTTTTCGGTAGCTTTTTTAATTGCCCTTTCCACATTTTCCTTGGGCATATTTTCCGACTTGGCGTTTTGTATCAAAAGCCTTAAACGGGGATTGGTTGAAGGATCTCCTCCACCTGCCTTGGCAGCCATGGTAATCTCTTTACCCAGTTTTGTAAAAACTTTTGCCATATTTCCCCAGCGTTTAAACTTACGCGCTTTACGAAACTCAAATGCTCTTCCCATGATAATCTGTTTTAATATTTTACTGCAAAATTAAGAATGATATCCTAAGTAACAATGATAATTTTTATTTTATATAAAAAACAAAGCTACTCCAATTACACTGATAATGGCACCAATAATTTCCCGCAGACTCACTTTCTGTTTCATAATGATTATAGCGGGTGGAATAATAAGTACAGGCACTATGGCCATAATGGTAGAGGCTATACCTGCATGGGTATGCTGTACGGCATACAGGGAAAAGGAAACACCCAGAAAAGGTCCGAATATTGACCCAATACCAATCCTTTTGATGGCTGTAGTATTTTTAAAAGCTGCACCAACATTACTCCATTTTTTCCAGAAGGTAATTACCAATGCAAATCCAATAATACCGGTAATTATACGAATCTGGGTGGATGCAAAGGCATTGTAACTGCCCATTCCTACTTTACTGAAAACCAAACCAATTGATTGTCCAACCGCACCCATGAATGCAAAGAACAAACCCTTCATGGAATGATTGAATGCAAATAGTTTTTGTCCGCTGCCTCTGTTTAGCACAACCAATGCAATACCACTCAATGTTAGCGCCATGCCAATCAGGTTAGACAATGTGAGTACTTCTCCCAGCATAATCCAGCTTATAAAGGCTGTCATTGGTGGTACCAGCGTCATCATTAACATTGCAATGCGCGAACCAATAATGGTGTAGGATTCAAAAAGGAATAAATCGCCCAGAACAAAACCAACAAAACCTGAAATGGAAAGCCAAAGCCAGGCATGGGCAGAAGCATCAACAGGCAGCCATAAGCCTCTGGTAATAAATGAAAATATACTAAGGAATACAATGGCAAGCATCAGGCGAATAAGGTTAACAGCAATGGAACCCACTTTCAGGCTTGCCGATTCAAAAGCCAAAGCAGTAGCCGTCCAGCAAAAAGCGGTGAAAAGTGCAGCAAATTCGCCTATATGAGATTGGAACATGTATTTTTGAGTTATGAGTTATAAAATACGGTTACTTCGACTATGCTTCTATGTTGCAAAAGAAGCTGAAATCACAAAATCGCTAAATCACCAAATTTTTCAATGCTGTATAAGCTCCTTATGGCGGTAACAGCTTACAATATGATCATTAACCATACCGGCAGCCTGCATAAAGGCATAGCATATGGTAGAGCCCACAAATTTAAATCCACGTTTCAGTAAATCTTTGCTCATGGCATCTGATGCAGCTGTTTTAGCTGGAATATCGCTGAGATTTTCCCAGTTATTATGTATTGTTTTAAAATTTACAAACTGCCAGATGTATTTGTCGAAACTTCCGAATTCTTTTTGTGCTTCCATAAATGCCCTTGCATTTGTTACACAGGAATTTACCTTGAGTTTATTGCGGATAATACCGGCATCCAGCAGCAATGAGGCAATTTTTGCATCATCATAATTTGCAATTTTACAATAATCGAAATTATCAAAAGCTTTAAGGAAGTTTTCCCGCTTGTGCAATATCGTTTTCCAGCTCAATCCTGCCTGAAAAGCATCCAGCACGAGAAATTCAAATAATTTTGTATCATCATGCACGGCAACACCCCATTCATTGTCATGATAAGCATTCATGAGGGCATCATCTTTAGTCCAGTTGCAACGTTGGTAATCCATAAGTGATAGTTTTTATATAAATATTTTAAAAGTTATAAGTTATGAGTTATAATTTTTTCTTAGATGTAATAATTGCACTTCGTATCATTTTTAATAACTCTTTTGCTTCAAGATTTAAGTTTTCATATTCAATATCAGCAATATAATTTGTCTCTTTAAGTAAATCCAACCAATATATCGTTTCATCACATTCTTTTTGGGCTATTCCTAACTTATGAATAAAATCTTTCTGACTTTCAGCATTTTGTGCTTCACGAACCATAGCGCCAATTGCAGTTCCACTTCTTAATAATTGCTTACTTATAACATATTCTTTTTTATTTTCAATAATATTTTGGTAAAGTCGAACTATCCTTATTGCAAAAGCAAAACTTTTTGTTTTAATAAAACTCTCATTTATAACTTATAACTCATAACTTATAATTTATAATTCATAATTCATAACTATTTCACTACTTTCAGTGCTTCGGTAGCTGCTTCCATCATGGGTTGTATCGAAATTTCCTTGCCAACGGCATTCAACATCCAGATTTGCGGAATTAATTTACCATTGGAATACATTCGCATAACTTCATCTGCAAAATTCTTTCCTTCAATTTGTTTTTCAATCTGAAAATCGATTAAATGACCTACAGGATAAGCTGATAAATATAATGGTGCATCTATCATATGTGAATAAATAGCCAGAATAGGCTGGTCGTTAATACCAAAAACAGGAGCATAATATCTGTTCCAGACTTCTTTTGAAATCCTTATTACGGTTTCTTTTAATTGAGCAGGCGTTGCATCAGGATGTTCATAAAGCCATTTCCAGACATTCATATCTACCAGTGAAACGCCCATTATTTCGTAACAAGCCCAGAAATTATCCAGTGCTGCCATGTGTTTTTTATTTACATCTTCATTTTTTATACCTAATAATTCCAGATCACGTTTCTGGAAAATAAAGGCAAGTGCTTCTGTAAACGCAGTATTTGGAACACCATTCATAATATAATTATCAACTTTGTGCAGTGAAATGGTTTGCTCAACATTGTGACCGAACTCATGAACCGCTATATTGTATCCTTTGTAGTTCATGCCGTCGGCACCAATTCGGGTACGTAAACGTGCCTTATCAGATTTCATCTGGGCTCCCCAGGCATGGCCTGCTCCTCTTGAGGCATCAACCCTGACTTTGGAAGTAATGAAAGCTGCATTTTCCTTGCTGAATCCGAGTTTTTGCAGAATATCCGGTAAATCCTTTTCAAATGCATCACGGTTTGGATATTTGGCTTTGGTTTTAGCTGTCAGTTCATCTTCATTAATGGTAGAACGTGATTTAAAACCATCATACCAGATATCAAAGGGCTGTAATTTTCTACCCAACCGTTTGCTGATTAATTTTGCAACCTGATTCACCTGAGGAGAAGAAATAAATTCCATAAATAATTTTTCAACGTTTTCCTGAGTAATCTCCATTCCCTGGTCAAAAGCACGTTGAATATATGTTGAATACTGAGGGCTGTATATATCAATGGCTTTCAATGCCTTAAAATTATTCAGTAATTGCTGATAACGGATATCAGGTTCAGCCTTGGCAGCTACTTCCTTATTATTTTCGAAAACTTTATTGGTATATGGATTCCAGAAAACTTTATTGTTATTAATTACTGTTTGTGGAATATCCTGATAAATGATATGTTTCATCACTTCATAAATCATTTGTTGCTTTTCAAGTCCGGTCTTGTTGTAGTTCGACTTTAATTCATCGCGCAAACCCCAGTGGGTAATCAGTTTCATATCCTGGGGAAATACAGGATTACCTTTTCCATTCAAAAGATAACCCATCATAATATTGTAGTCGGCAATATAGCTTTCAGCCGCAGTTTGTGCATCAGCAACTTTTAATAAAACTTCAGCAGGAACACGTGAGGTAAACAGATCTCCCATACGTGCATACGCCCATTGCTGGCGTGTCCATGATTTACCCAATTCAGATTTTTCCTTTAAATTGTAAAAAGGGAAGTTCAACAGACAAATAAAAGCCAGTTTATTGTTAAACATATCATCGTTAAAATGAGCTGATACATCATAAGAGCCAAAAATCTCATCAACAGGAAGAATCTTGCCCATATCCAGATGTAATGGAAGTTTCAGGTCAACACTTATTTTATTGTAATTACCCATCAATACTTCAAGATTGGTAGAAATTTTCTGAAAAACAAAATCCAGTTCTTTTGCATCATTAATATAATTATCGTTGCAAAATGATTCAAAATCTTTAGGACTTCCATCTTTTTCAGTCCAGAAAGCTGCAGCTTGAGCAACCCCTTTATTGATACGGAATTTATTAGTTTCACCATATTTGCTGATTAAATTCTGAATGCTGCTTTTAACTGAAGAAGCCGGAACCGAACTCATGGTTTGAGCATTGATTGAAAAGCCTGCTGCAATGACTGCAAATGCTAGAATGATATTTTTCATTTTTAAGATTATTAATTGATTCGTAAAAGCAAAATTAGCAAGAGTTTTTGATTGGCAATATTTTATTACTCAAAAAAAAGAAATAAAAAAGCGATAGTTTTTATGCTATCGCTCCATCATTAACCAAAAATGAAAAAGTGGAAAATTAAGGCAGACTGTTTAAAAAAGCTCTGTCATCATCGGTCATTCCAGAACCGTTTGTTATATTCCAGATAATATTTTGAATAAAAGTAACCTGAGCAAAATTGAGTTTTTGCTTTGGTTTTAATATTTGAATCAATTCAAATAAACTTTGATGCAAGGTAGTTCCCAAAATATCATAAATTACTGGTTTAAAAGTTCTTTGTTTATTCGTGCAATATGCATTTAAAATACATGTTAAGCTATCGTGCGGAGGTATTATAATGGTATCATTTTGTGTGGTAGTACCATTTTGCGATGAAGTATCGTGACAACAAAGAATAAGTCCACCGGGTATAACTACTTCTTGCTGATAAGAATTTTTATTAAAAAATTTAATGTAAAAACTCAGACCACCTGTTCCAACCTGAACATATGTATCTTTTGGATTTTGGGTTTGTGTTAATTTATCAAAACTGCTTGATTTTTTCCACGAGCCTCTGATTTCGCCCAATATTATAACATTCAATGGGAGTACTAATGGTGTGCATACAGGATTACCGGGATATATACCAAATCCATTTGGATAATATCCCACTTCCAGCGGATTATAAGGCAGACCATTATTTGAATTTACATCTTTCTTACAAGCAATAATAGCAATTATACTCAAAAATAGTACAATTAAATACAAATTTGATCTTTTTGTCTTCATAATAAATTGGTTTTTTATAAAGACACTAAAATCAAAGAAAAGGTTGCAATGAATTACAAGTTTATTAATTAAATTCCATACTTTTTTAAAATAAAATATTTCGATATTGTTATTCAATATTTTACAAAATATTTTTTATAAATTTTCCTTAAACAGAAAAGCTAAAAAATTATAACTTTGCGCTTACATGAATACAAAAAAAGTCATCAATCGCTTATTTATATGGAGGCTGCGACACATCAGCAATCAACGCTTTGTCCTGATGTTAAGCGTTGTCATCGGCTTAGCCAGCGGATTATCAGCTGTATTTCTTAAAAATACTGCATATTATACCCATTATTTTCTGACCAAAGATTTCGATGTGGATACCGTTAATTACTGGTATCTGGTTTACCCGATGATAGGGCTATTGCTAACTGTATTATATGTAAAATATTCTGTTAAAGACGATATTGGCCATGGTATTAGTCGTGTTTTATATGCTATCAGCAAAGATGGCGGACGGATGAAACACCACAACAATTACTCTTCTATGATTGCCAGTACCCTTACAGTGGCATTTGGTGGTTCAGTCGGACTGGAAGCACCAATTGTAGCTACAGGAAGCTCAATTGGCTCTACATTGGGACAATTATTCAGATTAAATTATAAAACCATTACCTTGCTTATCGGTTGTGGAGCTGCAGGAGCCATTGCCGGTATTTTCAAAGCTCCAATAGCAGGCATTGTATTTGTTATAGAAGTGCTGATGCTTGATTTAACAGCAACAAATCTTATTCCACTTTTGATTTCAGCAATTACAGCTTCCTCTTTATCCTTTTTTTTAATGGGACATGAAGTCTTGTTTTCATTTGATGTTACCATTCCTTTTTACCTGCGTAATATTCCTTTTTATATCATACTTGGTGCTTTTTGTGGGTTTGTTTCCCTTTATTTCACCAAAACAACCATGAAAATTGAGGAATTATTCAGAAGAATAGAAAATAGTTACAAGAAATTAATTATCGGTGGTTGCATTCTTGCTGTCTTGATTTTT
Source organism: Bacteroidota bacterium (assembly GCA_026391675.1). Lineage (GTDB taxonomy): Bacteria > Bacteroidota > Bacteroidia > Bacteroidales > JACABE01 > JACABE01. The sequence continues at coordinate 134,732 of JAPLDQ010000047.1, read as the reverse complement.
ATTTTCCCTTCACTCTATGGCGAAGGTTATGATGTGTTGACAATGATGTTGCATGGCAAAGGCAGTGAATTATTTCAAAAGAGTTTTCTTTATTTTTTAAAGAATGATGTATGGCTTTTCTCAGGAGCTTTATTGGCTTTAATGTTATTTAAAGTGGTAGCTATGGCGGTAACCAATGGCAGTGGTGGTATAGGTGGAATATTTGCACCTTCATTATTCATGGGAGGTATTACCGGTTTTTTTGTTGCCAGAACACTTAATGTACTTGGGATAGCTCAGGTTTCAGAAATTAACTTTGCGCTGGTAGGTATGGCCGGTATTTTATCGGGAGTTATGCATTCTCCTTTAACTGCTATTTTTCTTATAGCTGAAATTACAGGAGGCTATCAATTATTTACACCGCTGATAATAACGTCAACCATTTCATACTTGACAATTTCACATTGGGAACCTCATTCAATATATACCAAACGGTTGGCGCTAAGAAATGAGTTAATAACCCATGATAAAGATAAAGCTGTTTTAACACTAATGAAAATTGACAAATTAATTGAAACTAATTTTTTTACAATTCATCAGCAAGCTAATTTGAAGGATTTGGTCAGTATTATTGCAAAATCGAACCGCAATATTTTCCCGGTTGTTGATCCTGAAAATAATTTTAAAGGTGTGGTAGTATTAGATGATATCAGACATTTAATATTTGATACAGAAATATATACTACTACTTTTATTAAAGATCTCATGATAATACCACCCTTTATTGTTGATTATGCTGATACCATGGAGGAAATTGTACACAAATTTAATAAATCCGGTAATTATAATCTGCCAGTATGCAGGGATGGAAAATATCTTGGATTTGTCTCAAGGGCCAATATTTTTTCAGCTTATCGAAAGATGCTTAAACATTTTTCTGATGATTAACAAAAAGTCATATTAGCAGCGCATTTTAGTTTTATATCACATAAAAATACAATATTATTTGTTTTTTTATAATTTTACAAAAAACATCATAAATCACTTTCATTATGTTAATCATTGGTATTGCAGGAGGTTCAGGTTGCGGAAAAACAACAGTTGTAAAAAAAATAATCAAAAATCTACCCAAAGATTCAGTTGCAATTATTTCGCAGGACTCTTATTACAAAGACAATGGCCATAAATCTGCCGAAGAAAGGTCAAAAATTAATTTTGACCATCCTTCATCAATAGAGTTCAATTTACTGATCAGGCATCTGGAAATGCTCAAGGAAGGGAAATCAATTGAGATGCCTATCTACTCCTACCTTACCTGCGCCAGAGCCAAGGAGACCATTACTATCGAACCTAAAAAAGTTATTATTGTTGAAGGTATACTTATATTATCCAGTCCCCGCATGAGAGATCGAATGGATATTAAAATTTTTGTTGATGCGGATGGTGATGACCGTTTAATGCGGATAATCTGGCGCGATCTGGAAGAAAGAGGCCGTTCATTCCAGCAGGTGCTTGAGCATTATGAAAAATATGTAAAACCTATGCATCTTCAGTTTATTGAACCTACCAAACGCTATGCAGATATTATTGTACCTCAGGGTGGAAAAAATCAGGTAGCCATTGATATTCTTAGCTCACGGATAAAAATGAACCTCAACTTATAAAATGCCGCTTTTTCAACTTTCAGAAGAACTTATTTTTCCAAATCCTGAAATGGCAGAAGAGGATGGTTTATTGGCCATTGGTGGTGATTTAAGTCCCGAACGCTTATTATTAGCTTATGCTAACGGGATTTTCCCATGGTTTAACGAAGGTGATCCGCTGTTATGGTGGTCGCTCAATCCCAGATTGATTCTATTTCCCGATGAGTTTAAATGTAATAAAAGTCTGAAACGGACCATTAACAGTAATAAGTACGAAGTAAAATTTGATTGCAGTTTCGATGAAGTAATAGGAAATTGCAGTAAGGTTAGAAGAAATGACGATAATGAAACCTGGATTACAGATAAAATGATAACTGCTTACATTCATTTGCATAAACTGGGTTTTGCACATTCAGCAGAAACCTATTATCAGGGTAAATTAGTTGGTGGCTTGTACGGTGTTTCTTTGGGTAAAATGTTTGTCGGCGAATCCATGTTTCATTTAATGGCTGATGCTTCAAAAGTGGCTTTTTATCATCTGAACGAAAAATTAAAGGAATGGAATTTTCATTTTATTGATGCTCAACAACCCACTTCACATTTAAAATCATTGGGAGCCAGGGAATTGGAAAGAAGTGAATTTCTTCGACTACTTGAAAAAGCAATGTTATCTCCAACTAAAAAAGGAAACTGGAGTTTGTAGAAAGTCAAAAAAATAAATCATTATTTTAAATAAGCTATCTTTCAAATTTCATGATAATTACATCATTTTTTCTCATGCTTTCAGATTAAAAAATATGTCTCTTTGTTATTTTTTAAACAAAGATTAATAAAAAAGATTATATCTTTGTAGCTAATTTGGGTAAATAGGTTTAATTAAATTTATTAAATATGTCAGTAAAACAGAAAACCATCGACCTCAGAAAAAGAATGCAGGAAGCCCTACAGGGTGGCGGTTCTAAGGCAATTGAAAAACAAAAGGCTACCGGTAAATTAACAGCCCGCGAACGTATTATCGCGTTGTTGGATTCAAATTCATTTTTTGAATACGATTTATTTGTAGAGCATTCAGGCAAAGACTTTGATATGGATAAAAAGTACTTACCAGGTGATGGTGTTCTTACAGGAACAGGTACTATCAGTGGTCATCCTGTTTGTATTTATGCACAGGACTTTACCGTTGCTGGTGGTTCTTTGGGATACATGCATGCCAAAAAAATTACTAAAATCATGGATCATGCCATGAAGTTAAAAGTTCCTATTATTGGTATCAACGATTCAGGTGGTGCCCGTATTCAGGAAGGTGTAAACTCTTTAGCCGGTTATGGCGAAATTTTTTACAGAAACACACAAGCTTCCGGTGTAATTCCTCAAATATCAGTTATTTTAGGCCCTTGTGCCGGTGGTGCAGTTTATTCTCCTGCTTTAACTGACTTTGTTTTTGTGGTTGACAAAATTTCCAAAATGTTTATCACAGGCCCCGAAGTTATAAAAACAGTGTTGGGCGAAGAAATTTCAATGGAAGAATTAGGTGGTGCCAGAGTACAGGCTGAACTTACAGGAAATGCTCACTTTTTTGCTGAAAGCGAAGAAGAATGTTTTGAGCAAATAAAAAAATTAGTAAGTTTTATTCCCTGGAATAATACTAAAAAAGCAGAAGCTTTCCCTAAAAAATCTCCAAAAACCAAATCATATAAAATTGACAGCATTTTTCCAACCAATCCTCAGTTACCTTATGATGTAAGAAGCATTATCAGGGCTATAAGTGATGATTCTGATTTTCTGGAAATTCATGAAAGATGGGCTGCCAATATCGTTATCGGGTTTGCTCGTTTAAACGGTCAATCCGTTGGTTTTGTTGCCAATCAGCCATTAGTACTTGCTGGTGTTCTTGATGTTGATTCATCAGATAAAGCAGCAAGATTTATCAGATATTGTAATGCTTTTAACATTCCATTGGTTACTTTGGTAGATTTACCGGGCTATTTACCCGGTATTGACCAGGAACATGCAGGTGTTATCCGTCATGGAGCAAAAGTATTATATGCTTATTCAGAAGCTACTGTTCCCAAACTAACAGTTATTTTACGTAAAGCTTATGGCGGAGGTTATATCGCCATGTGTTCAAATCACTTGCGTGCCGACTTTGTTTTTGCTTGGCCAACGGCAGAAATTGCAGTTATGGGCCCTGAAGGTGCTGCTAATATTATTTTTAAAAATGAAATAATAAATGCTGAAAACCCTGAAGAAATGCGCAAAAAGAAAATTGCCGAATACAAGAAGAAATTCGCAAATCCATACGTAGCTGCAGCTTACGGTTATGTTGATGCAGTCATTGATCCTTCAGAAACCAGACATTTTTTAATTCATGCGCTGGATATTTCTAAAGATAAGCAGGAAACACGTCCATATAAGAAGCATGGAATTCCACCATTTTAATTCATTATTTAATTAAAAAGAAAGCTTAATAATTATATGCAATTAGCATATTGCTTATGTATTCATTAATCCAAAAGAAATAATGGAAGATTTAGAACAAAAATCAAAATCAGAAGATACTGATGACCTGATATATCAGGATTTTAATATTGATAACGTTATTTATCGAACAACGATACCTAAGAGAAATCAGGATAAAAAACCCTATACACCTAAGGATCCGAAGGAAATCTATGTATTTATCCCCGGCACTATTCTTAGTATTCATGTAAAGAAAAAAGAAAAGGTTAAAAAAGGGGATAAACTGGTTACATTTCAAGCCATGAAAATGAACAATGTTATTCTTTCTCCTGTAAACGGAGTAATTGAAAATGTGTTTGTTAAAGAAGGCGATAATGTTAATAAATCGCAGATAGTGTTGAAAATAAAATAGTTTTAAAGAGAGAGGGCCTTACTTTGAGTGAGGCTTTTTTTTGCTAACTTACAGCTTATTCTTTTACAAATTTAGCTGAGATCACTCCATTTTCATCTTTAATTCTTATAAAATACAAGCCTTTAGCTAATTTGCTTACATCAATCTGTGGATTATTTGTAACAGTTTGATTTATTATTATTTTCCCATTAATATCAAGAATATTTATTGACGATTTGTTTGTGATATTGCTGATAGAAATCAAATCCTTTGCCGGATTAGGAGAAATTATTATCTCTTTATCAGGTTTTGGATTATTAACCGAAGTAATAAAATTTTTATAACTGGCAGTATATTTATAAATATCATCAATGGTAAAAATAAAATTATTATTGGTAAATATCCCTAAACCTACTGCCAAATATGGCTGCCAGCTATTATTCACCCATTTCTCATACTTTCCGGTTAAGGAATTATTATTGTTATCATAGGTATAAAAATATCTGTCACAATTTACCCAAACATTATTTTGACCAATTTCATTAAAATGGACTAATAAATTTTCATTATTATCATACGTGAATGTCTCTCTATATTGCTTTTGCCATTGATTACCAGACCATAAATCATATTGTTCAGTGAGTTTATTACCAAAAGTATTATAGGTATAAGCATATTTCTGAATATTGGTTAAAATGTTATTTGTCCAATAAAAATCTTGTCTCGTCTGAACTCTATTATCAGGAAAATAAGTGATGGTTAAACCTGAACTGTTAGTCCATATTGTATCTTGCCATTTTTCGAATAAGAATGTAAGAAGATTACTATCATTTGCATAGGTATAGGAATATCTGTTACTATAAAAGAAATTATTGTTTTGATAGTGTTCATTAAGTTCCAATAAAATTTTTCCAAGAATATTATAAGTATTTGTAGTTCTGCCCTGAATAACCCATAAATTATTTATTCCTGATTCATACGTTAAAACAGATTCTGTTTGATTCAAATTATATGTATATGATATCGAATCTCTGTAAGATTTTTCCCAGTTATTATTCTGCCTTAGCTCCATAATCTTTGAAGTCATATCTCCATGAGAATTAAATATCTGAAAATATCTTTCAGCATTATTAAAAGTAACATTAGATCCTTTTTCCAATAAATATGATAATATATGTTTTTGATTATCATAAGTTTTTGTGGTTCTTTGGAAATAATTATCCTGCCAGTTTTCACCATACTCAACTAAAATATTATCATTGGAATCATAGGTAAAAGATACCTTACTTAAATTTGTAAAAAAATAACTACTATTACCAACCTGATATAATCTGGAAGTTAATCTTCCAAAAGTATCATACGTATTAACCTGCTTTCTTACATTAACCAAGATATTTGACTGCCATTGTTCAGTTAATTCACTTAAAATATTTTCATTAGCATCATAGGTATTTGTCATTCTTTCTGAATTAACTAAACTATCCAGATAATCCCAATTTTCGGATAATGATATCAATACTTTTCCAAATAAATCATACGTATATGTAAACCTCATATCTTTATGCCAATTGTTAGGAGAAATATATTCTTCAAAAGTATATGTTAAATTATTACCATTAATATCATAAGTATATATCCCTCTTCTGGGATATTGCCAGGAATTATTTTCCCAATCTTCATATTGTTTAATCAACAAATTACCATTATTATCAAATGTTTGGGTAATTCTCTGCAATTCCTCATATTCATTATAAGTAATAATTGTATCGAAATTACTAAACGCTGATTTTGTACTGGCAGGAGAAGGCTTGTTTGAAAATTTTTCAATTTTAGTTTTTAAGCCCTGCTTACTAGTGATTTTAGAATTTTCTTGTGAAAAAATATTTTGAGAAAATAAAATAATAAGGAAAATTGAAATAAGTATATTTTTTTTCATACCAATTAGTTTTCTTTGTAAGACACCAAAAATCAAAAAAAGGTTGGAAATAATTAATGTTTTTAATTATTATTTCCCTTTTCCCAACATTTTTTCCCATTCCCAGGCAGAACGCATCATTTCTTCCAGCGTACGTTCGGCTTTCCAGTTGAGTTCTTTGTTTGCAAGCCGGGTATCAGCATAAACAGCTTCCACATCACCAGGACGGCGTGCAACAATTTCATAATTTATTTTAATTCCTGTAGCGTTTTCAAAAGCATTTACCATATCCAATACTGAATAGCCAATACCTGTTCCTAAATTGAACACTTCAATTTTATTTTCATTTGAAATTTTCAACCTTTCAATTGCTGCAATATGGGCAATAGCAATATCTACCACATGAATATAATCGCGCAAACAAGTGCCGTCAGGTGTATTATAATCGTTACCGAATATTCTGAGTTTTTCCCTTTTACCTGAGGCTGTTTCGGTAATATAAGGAATAAGATGATGAGGTACTCCATCCTGAAACTCGCCGATTAGGGCTGTTTCGTGTGCTCCGATAGGATTAAAATAACGCAGTAAAATACTGCGGATTTCCGTTACTTTTGTGGTATCCGTTAAAATATCTTCGCAAATTTTCTTGGTATTGCCGTAAGGTGACATAGCCGGTTTTATAGGTGCAAACTCGTCAACAGGCAGTATATCAGGCTCACCATACACAGTGCAGGATGAAGAAAATACGATATCCTTGATATTGAAATCCTGCATGCACTGCAATAAATTTAAAGTTGAAACAAGATTGTTATGGTAATAAAGCAGCGGTTTTTCAACAGATTCGTTGACCGCTAATAGTGCTGCAAAATGAATAACAGCATCAATTTGGAGATATTTTGTAAAGAAATTGCGCAATTCATCCATATTGCACATTTCTACTTTCTCAAAAACCGGACGCTTGCCTGTAATTTTCTCAATACGGTCAACAACTTCAATATCAGAATTTACTAAATTATCAATAATAATAGGGTTATAACCACGATTCATCAGCTCAACCACCGTATGAGAGCCAATATATCCAATGCCACCGGTTACGAGAATATTCATAGTTTTAAGTTAAATTTTAGAATTTAGAATTCAGAATTTTTGACTTCTGCATTCGTTAATCGTTAATCGCTATTTTTTTATTTTAAAATAACGATTTTAGATTTTAGAAGATTTCAGGAACGGATGATAATCGCCAATTTTACCTATCGCTTCTTTGTGCCTGATATCATGAACTATATGAATCGAATTTTCTGCTTCAGCCAGTCCGAATCCTTCACCTGCCAGTATTTTCTGATAGGATTGTGTATGTAAATCAGTAAATCCCTCACTGAATTCAATTTCTTTATTTTCAACTGTAATTGAACGGAAAGTGCGTTGTCCTTTAGCTTTAATATCCTCAGGAATATCATTATAATCAATACTCAGGAACCAGCGAATGCGGGCTTTTTCTAGCTGAAGGAAACCTGCAGCTCTTTCATTTTCATAGGTATGCACAATGTTTTCCTTAACATTTCCGAAAATCCAGGTAAGCATATCAAAAAAGTGAACACCTATATTGGTGGCTATACCTCCTGACTTAGCGCCATCCCCTTTCCATGAATAATAATACCAGCTTCCGCGACTTGTAATATATGATAAATTAATATCATAGATTTTACCTGATTTATCAGCATCTATTTGCTGTTTTAAAGCAATTAGTGAAGGATGCAGACGAAGTTGAAGTATATTATATATCTTCTTACCCGTTTCCTTTTCAATTTCCTCTAATGAATCAATATTCCATGGATTTAGTACAAGTGGTTTTTCGCAGATGGCATAGGCATCATTGCGAAGTGCAAGCCGGATATGGGCATCATGCAAATAGTTTGGTGAACAAATACTTACATAGTCAATCTTTTTATCGGGTTGACGTCTGAGTTTGTCCAGATGACGGTCAAATCTCTCTGCTTCTAAAAAGAATGATGCATTGGGAAAATAACTATCAATTATTCCGACACTATCAAACTTATCTAAAGCAGCAATCAGTACATTGCCGGTATCCTTTATTGCTTTCATGTGGCGGGGAGCTATATAGCCAGCTGCTCCTATTAAACCAAATTTAATGGGTTCATGCATGTTTTCAGATTTTAAATTAATTTTATGACTTTCCCGTTTTCGAGTTTATATTTTTCTTTGCTTTCAGGGCATATTGCCAATCCGTCTTTATCAAATGCCAATCGTTGACCATATTCACTCATCCAGCCTATCTGACGGGCAGGATTTCCGACAATCAGCGCATAAGCAGGAACATCTTTTGTAACTACAGCACCTGCACCAATAAAGGCAAACTCGCCAATATCATGACCACAGACAATAGTAGCATTAGCACCTATAGTAGCTCCATGTTTTACGATGGTTCTGGCATATTCACTTTTACGGTTTACAGCACTACGCGGATTAATTACATTGGTAAAAACCATAGAAGGACCCAAAAACACATCATCTTCACAAATTACACCTGTGTAAATCGAAACATTATTCTGAACTTTAACATTTTTACCCAATACTACATCCGGTGAAACGACTACATTTTGTCCAAAATTACAGTTTTCACCTATTATGCAATTTGACATAATATGAGTGAAATGCCAGATTTTTGTTCCTTTTCCAATTTTACAGCCTTCGTCAATAACGGCAGTTTCGTGAGCGAAATATTCTTTTTGCATATTTACAAAAATTAGCCACAAAGACACTAAGACACTAAGAATTTGTATTAATTCAGTCTTTAGTTTCGTTGGAGCAGATTAAAAATTAATTAATAAATTCCAATAAACTATCTGTAATGTATTTCAATTGTTCATCATCTAATTCAGAGTGCATTGGTAAAGAGATAACAGAAGCACATAAAGCTTCAGTATGAGGAAAATCGCCGGATTTATAACGTGGGTCGATATATGCTTTTTGCAAATGTAATGGTACAGGATAATAAATCATTGCAGGAATTTCTTTTGCAGCCATGTGGTTCTGTAAAGCAGTTCTGTCTACATTATTTAAAACCAAAGTATATTGATGAAATACATGGGTTGAGTTATTTGCAATATGCGGTGTTTTAATTTTTGGATGATTAGCAAAGGCTTTGCTATAATAAGATGCAGCATAATTCCGTGCTTTGGCATATTCATCAAGATGTTGTAATTTAACCCTCAAAATTGCAGCCTGAATACTGTCCAGTCTTGAGTTAACGCCAATATAATCATGATAATAGCGAACAACCATACCATGGTTTACAACTACACGCATTTGTTTATCCAAATCATCATCATTGGTAAATATAGCACCACCATCGCCATAACAGCCTAAATTTTTTGATGGGAAAAATGAAGTGCAGCCAATATGTCCGATAGTTCCTGCTTTTTTCCTGCTTCCGTCTTTAAAAATATAATCTGCACCTATAGCCTGGCAAGCATCTTCTATTACAAATAAGTTATATTCTTTTGCAATTTCCATAATGGCTTCCATATCTGCACATTGTCCGAATAAATGTACAGGAACAATGGCTTTTGTTTTTGATGTAATTGCTTTTTTAAGCGAATCTATGGAAATATTAAAAGTATCAGGGTCAACATCTACCAAAACAGGGGTTAAACCTAATAAAGCTATAACTTCTGCTGTAGCAATGAAGGTAAAAGACACAGTAATTACTTCGTCACCGGGTTTTAATCCTAATGCCATCATTGCAACCTGTAATGCATCGGTACCATTTGCACATGGAATCACATGTTTCACACCCAGGTATTTCTCCATTTCAGACTGAAAACCATTTACTGCAGGTCCATTAATAAATGCACAAGCGTCAATTACTTCCTGAATTCCTTTATCAACTTCCGGTTTAATTTTTTCGTACTGACTTTTCAAGTCAACCATTTGTATTTTCTTCATCGTCAATCTATATTTTAATTTAAATTAATTGCAAGTATAATATACGTGCAAAATTAAATAATATTTTATACGCTTAAGGCTAATTTATGAAATATAATGAATAAAATTGAAACTATAATAATGATTTTATTAATTTTGCGTTATCAGCGTTAAATACAATTTTAATGAAGAAAATTCTATTCCTTTTATTCCTTTTTATTATTTCTCAGGCAAAAGCACAAATAAGTCTGAAGGATTCTTCAGCTTTTGCAGGATTAATTTCAGTATCCTATTCATTTCAGTTTTCCGGTGGTGATTTGGCTGACAGGTATGGAAACAATTCAGCTTTAGGTGCATCCTTTTCATTTAAAACCAGAAGCAACTGGATTATTGGCGTGGATTTCAATTATATTTTCGGAAATGAGGTAAAAGTATATGATCAGATTATTAAAAATATTGCTACTTCTGAAGGCTATGTCATATCAAGAGAAGGAACATTTACAGATACTAAAATGTTTGAAAGAGGCTTTTATACTGCTTTTAAATTAGGAAAAATAATACCGGTTTTGAATACCAATCCTAATTCCGGTTTATTGTTGCTCGGAAGTGTTGGTTATCTGCAGCACGGTATCCGCATTGAAGTTGATAATAACAATACACCTCAGCTGATGGGTGATTATGCCCGTGGTTACGACCGCTTATCAAGCGGATTAGCTATAAGTGAATTTGTTGGTTTTATTCATTTAAGCGATAAAAGATTAACTAATTTTTATGCAGGTTTTGAATTTACACAAGGCTGGACAAAATCAATGCGGGATTATGATTTTGTAATGATGAAAAAAGATAATAATATTTACAAAGACAGTTTTTTTGGAATCAAAATTGGCTGGATTTTCCCACTTTATCAACGCTCTCCCGAAAAATTTTACTATAATTAGTATATGAGACTCCTTTATAATATTGGAATTTATTTATATTACTGGGGAATCTTTATCTTTTCCTTTTTTAATTCAAAGGCTAAAAGCTGGTGGAATGGTAGAAAAGGTCTTTTTAAAGAACTTGAAAATTTACATCTAGAAAATACCAAAATCGTCTGGTTTCATGCTGCTTCCTTAGGTGAATTTGAACAGGGACGCACAGTAATTGAAAAATTCAGATCACTGCATCCGGAATACAAGATACTGCTTACTTTTTTTTCACCTTCAGGTTACGAAGTCCGCAAGAATTATCCCCTTGCTGATTTCATTTATTATCTTCCCATCGACACTCCTTGTAATGCTAAACGATTTATAGAAATTTTTAATCCTGAGCTGGTTTTTTTCATCAAATACGAATTCTGGTTCAATTACCTTGGAATTTTAAAGAAAAAAAATATTCCGGTTTATTTGATATCAGGCATATTCAGGCCTTCACAACATTTTTTTACTCCTTATGGTATCTGGTTTCGTAAACAATTACACTCTTTTACCCATTTTTTTGTGCAGCACCAGCAAAGTAAAAATTTATTGGTTTCCATAGGCTTTAACAATGTTACAGTTAGTGGTGACACCCGTTTCGACAGGGTTTATGAGATTGCAGAAACAAAGAAATCATTTCCGCTGATTCAAAAATTTAAATCAACGCATAATATTTTACTGGCCGGAAGCAGCTGGGAAGAAGACGAAAGTTTTTTAATTGATTTTATGCGGACTGAATATCCTGATTTACTTTATATCATTGCTCCACACGAAACCAATGCTGAGCGGATACAGGAATTGCAAACTAAAATCCCTTTACCTTCAGTACTTTTTACTGAAGCTGATGAAAACAATATAACCGAGGCGAAAGTTTTGATTATTAACACTATCGGAATTCTTTCCCATTTATACCAATATGCCACTATTGCATTGATTGGCGGTGGATTTGGTAAAGGTATTCATAATATTCTTGAAGCAGCTACATTTGGAAATCCTGTATTAATCGGTCCTAATTATGAAAAATTTGCTGAGGCTGTTGCCTTAATTAAACTGGAAGGAGCTTTTGAATTTATTGATTACGAAGATTTTAAAAATAAAATCCATCAATTGCTCGAAGATAAAACATATCTGGAAAAAACCCGGCAAATTTGCTCAAACTATGTTAAATCGAATAAAGGAGCTACTGAAATTATTCTGCAACACATTCATTTACAATAATTTTTGATTTCAATTAAAGTTTTGACTGAAAAATAGAAATATTTTTTTGCAGTTTCAAAAAAAACACTAATTTTGCAGTCCTATTAATTGGAGGCGTCGTAGCTCAGTTGGTAGAGCAGAGGACTGAAAATCCTTGTGTCACTGGTTCAATTCCAGTCGATGCCACCGCTAAAGGGTTGGAAATATTCCAGCCCTTTTTTTATGTTAATAGGCATTAGGCATTTGGTAGAAGTGCATTGTAAATAATGGGCCCGATAATTTCACTAAGTTCTGCCGCCATTTCCTACTTCGGACTTCGGTCTTATTTTTTCAGAAAATTCAATTCATCATCAAACAGCATTTCAAATTCAGCTCCCTGTTGCAGCCAATGGCATTGAATACCCATTTCATTGGCAATGCTTATATTTTGTAAGGAATCATCAATAAATAAAGTAGATTTCGGCAGCAGCAATTTTTCTTCCAACACATAGCTATACACTGCGGGATCCGGCTTACGCAGCCCGATTTCATGGGAGAACCAGGCTTTTTCAAAAATGGCATCAAAACCGGAAAAGCCCATATCTTGCAGCTGTTTAAGGTAAAAGTCGTAATGTATCTTATTGGTATTGCTCAGCAGGAAGATGCGGTATTTTTTTTTCAGTTTAAGCAAGAAATCAATTCTGTGCCGTGGCATATCCAGTATAATTTTATTCCAGGCATAGTCAATCTGCTCATCGCTAATTGTCAGACCGCTGATATCCCTGATGCCCTGCCTGAATGAAGCAGGACTTATTTTACCCGTTTCCAGCTTATCGAAAAGATGATTTTGACTAGCCTTGGAATACAGCTCATTGAAATTATCAAGACCGCATTCCATAAAAGCATCCACTGTTAGCTGGTAATCGATATTAAGAATAACACCACCATAATCAAAGATGATATTTTTTATTTCTTTTTCCTTAAATATATTTTTTTGCATTAAAATTTGGTATTTACCTACATTTTAGTAATTTTGCAAACTCAAAAATAGCGTATTGCTATTGGTCCTATAGCTCAGTTGGTTAGAGCAACTGACTCATAATCAGTAGGCCCCTGGTTCAAGTCCAGGTGGGACCACTTAAAAAACAATATAAGAGATTGATAATCAGAGATTTATCAATCTCTTTTTTTATGTCTACACACAAAACTACACACAAAATTCATTTTTATCTAAATATAATAGATATGATACATCGTCAAATAATTAACTAAATGTTTAATTTACAGCTTTAATAAATTATGCATTTTAACTTTAGATGATATCAAATAACTAATGCAAATTTAAAGTAAAATATGTAATTTTTTACATTTAAAATTAATGCAAAAATGTAAATACTTTATTATATTTGCTTAAAAAACACTATGAATTTTAAAAAAATCGTTGATTCGTTAACTGAGGATCAGTTTCTTGAATTGGATAAAATAATTTCAGAAAGAAAAGCAATAAAACAAGCAAATATTACATTTGAGGATTTTATTAAAGAACATAAACATCAATTGTCAATTCGAATGTTTAATGCTTTAAATAATTATTCAAAAGAATATAAATTTATTAATGAATTAAATAGAAAAAAACTATTAAAAACTCCCAATATTGGGGCAAAATCAGTGACAGAATTTGAAAATCTTTTAAAAAGGTTTAACTACAACTTAGAGAATTATTATTCTTGAAAATATTATTCCAAAAAGCTTTTTCAAAAAGAACTAGAATTTTTTTAATAAAAGCACTTTATTTGACATTATAACTATTGGATAATGACTTTAGTACATCATCCTTTTTAAAAATTATAGTCCTTTGCATTTGTGAAAAGGGAATTCTGCCACTATTTTTAACCCGCTGGGCAGTGACTGTACTAATATTTAAAAATTTCGCCAAACCTTTAATCCCGTAAATATAAGGTTCCGGATCTGAAGAAACAGGCTGTTGAACTGACCTTGAATTGATTATCATTTCAATTTTATCTAATTTATTTAATATTTCTGAAACGGCCAATGGCATAGATTCAAAAGTTACCTTATTTTCATTCATAAATTTTGCTTATTATTATTTTCAAACTAGATTTAACCTATCATTTACTTTTTCGAATTAATAATGATTAATTTATGAGGTTTTATCATTTTCTAACTTTTCGAAAATTTCATTAATCATTGTGCATCCATTTGATTCATTTCGTAACTGGTTAAGCATTGTTCGTAGACTTGTATTATTTAATGTTTCTCCAAAACGATTACAAAAATGTTCTATTAAAATTTTATGCCTTTTATTTCGGTGATTAGGGATGCAATTGTAAGTAATAAGTAAGTCAAACAAATATACTAATTGAGTAATTTCTCCATACCATTTAATATAATTATTAATTCCAATGGAATTACCCCAAAAATGTTTTTGAAAAGCATCAAATTTACTATCAATCAGACCATAATTAAATAGTTGATTATGTAATGAAATTAATAATCTCTCTTTTTCTATCCAACCAATTTTGCTTGTTGTTGATGGGTGATTAATTGAGTTCTGATTTATATCAATTATAAGAGATTGTCTTGTTAATGCATTACAATTTTTGCAGAATTGCTCACCAGATTTATTAATTAAAGTTTTATTCATATTATTTTAAAGTTACTTTAAAAAAAGCAGTGTATTAATTCAATTCTAAATTATTTGGTTTTATTAAATAATTAAATACAAAAAAATAAAAATATATTAGCTTTATATGCAACTTTGAGATTACTTATAATTAATAATTTTAAGGTAAACTATACGTTAACTCCTAATTTATTTTAATGCTTCTATTATTTCATTAAGTATGGCAAGTCTGTCTTTTTTGCCAACACCTTTTGATTTAGAAACTTTTAAAATTTCAGGATTAAAATCACCATTCAAATCTCTAAAATGGCATGAGATTATGAAGTTTAAATTATTTTTTGCAGGAGGAGGTATTAGATTTAAAGGATGTATTAATTCTGAAATTAAATACATTAACTCGGTTTGATTTCCAATCCATAGAATTTTCTCATTACTTTTATCTATAAAATGAGTTTCAAATTCATGAAATTCACAAGTAATTATTCCAAAGATTTTTAAATATTGATATAGAACATTAAGTTTTTCTATCTTTAAAGGATGCCAACCCAATGGAAAAACAATAGTTATTGGTTGAGATAGAGAATATAAAACTTTCTTATCTGTGGTTAAAAGCTTATTTCTTTTAATATAATATGCAATTCTCCCATCTACTACATTTGCTATGTAATGATCCAGGGCTTTAAAAACATCTCTTTTATTCTCTTTATCCATATTTGACATTAGTAAAGTAAAAAAATTTATTGGTCATGGATTTTCAAGAACATGAGATTCTAAAAAATAAATAAAAATTAATATTTTATCCAGTCAAATATTGGAGGTGGACGATTTTTCACAAATAAAATAATAGGTAGAAATGAAGAATTTTCTTCAAAAAGGAAATATAAAAATTTAAAAACTGTTCTTAACATGCTTAATGTATTATTAAAATTAATCACTGAAACTTGATTCTTTTGTGGTTAAACCACCAAGCAATTCAGGCTTTTGATAATATTAAGCTTCTATAAGAACATTTTTAACATTACAAAAGTACAAAAATAAAATACAATTAATAAATCTATCTTAATTTTTTTATAAAATATCATCTATTTCATTTATTAGAATAATACCTCTTTTAGTAATCCAATTACAACAAAATCATGCTCAATAATCAAAAATAAATTATTAACTTAATTTTTACGCTTAAATATAATATATAGACCATTAAATATGAATTATGAACGATTAAATTAGTTTTAAACCACTTTTATAAGATTATTTATAAGTAATTATATTTGAGCTATTATTATTAGTTTTATAAATAGTTAAATTAAAACACAAGATCAGATATTGCTATATTTATTTTTATAATAAAATGTTTAAAAATTAGAATATTTAAAAAGGAAAATACTAGAATTATCTATATAGTACAGCAGTTTTAAGGAAAAGAAAAGCCATACTTTTTTGTATGGCTTAAAATATTTTTAGTTTTTTCGCAGTAACGTCTCGCTGCAGGTATCAAAGCATTAACAGACGGCCTCTGTCCTTAACCTTCAACTTGGAAGGATAAGTGGTACAGCCGAGACCAAATGCTTGAATTAAACTTGGGGAATCCAATGGATACCCCTCTAAAACCCCAAGCTAATAGCTAGTATATACTAAATGGATTTATTTGTCAAGCACATACAAGATTAATATTTTAACTTATTAAATCTGAATTTTGAATACTCCAAATGAAATGAATAGATTAAATAAATTTGAGGAAGAAGCAATAGAAAGATATCAAAAAGCCATTTCTCAAAAAAGACAAGCAAAAGATATAATTCAAGATATATCTAATTGTTCAGAATTTATTTTTAAATCAATTTGTATAAAAGATTATCATTTAAAGGAAAGTAGTTATGAGTTAAGAGAACCAGTAATGTTTCTTTATAAAAGTAATTTTTTTAGTAAAATTGAAAATCCGGAACTTAATTACTCTGCAATAAAACATGAGATAATACACTCAGATTCAGAATGTATTCGACATAGAGGTAATGTTGCAAGACATGAAGTTTACTCTGTTACTAAAGAGGATATTGGTTTAGTAATTTCTGCGATTAAATCTATTCTAAAGTGGTATTTTTCAGAAAAGTATGATTTTAAAAAAATTGAGTTATTGCCAGAACAAAGTAAAATAATTACAGATTTGTTTAAACTTGATCTAGAAGAAGAAATTATGGAAGAAAGAAACAAAAAAATTATAGAACAAAATGGAATAATCAAATTTAAAAGATGGTTAGCAAAAACTAATACATCAACACCTCAATGGACTGATTATTTTTATCTGCCTTTATTAAAGGGAAATGTTAAACGTGTTAAATGCCATGTTGTCTCAACTTCTGAATATTTTCGTTTTGGGTTTAAGTTATTAAGATTAGATGGGAAATTATTTGGAGATGGGAGTATTCAATCTCAGGATAATAATTTTGTAATACACTTAGGTAAAAACTTCCTTTTTGATGAATTATTTATAACGACTTATCAAAATGGAATACGTCAACATTCAGATAAAAACTTAAATGTTTCATCAACAAAACAAGGGTTTTCAATTGAATTATTTATTGATACAGAATGTTTCTTACATTTTTATTTAAATGAAAAAGAGATTTATAAAAAAATTATAAATAAAGAAATTCGAGAGAATATATATTTGTTAGCTTGGGGTGATGGAAATAAGTATAAGGTTAAAGTTAAAAAAATAGAAATTGAATATTGCAATGAATAAATTAGGAATTATAAGCACTTTCCCACCCACTCAATGTGGTATTGCAACCTATGCAAATGATCTCTCAAATTATCTTCATTTCCAATATCCTTTATTAAAAATTAATAAATTTGAATTAAATAACAACCAAGAATTTGATAAATCTGATAAATTTGTTATTAGGAACGAAAATACTGAAGACTATATTAAACTTACTAGATTCATTAATTCATCAGATATAGATGTATTGGATATTCAACATGAGTTTAAAATATTTGGAAAACCTGATGGAGAAAAAATAAATATATTATTAGAAAATATTAAAAAGCCCATTGCCATTACATTACATACAATAAATTATGATATGTTAAAGGACAGGGAGGGGATATTCCGGAAAATTATTGAAAGAAGTAATTTATTATTCGTTTTTTCTGAGGAAGCTAAAAAGTTTATTGTAAATAAATATTTAAAAGATGAATCTTTAATAACCATTATTCCTCATGGAGTTCCTTCAATCCCATTTCATTTACCGATTGAAATTCAAAAAAGGAAAAATATCTCAAATGATATAATTTTTGTTTCTTCTGGTCATATGAGGGAGACAAAAGGATTTGATATTGCAATAGAAGCTTTAAATAATTTAAGAAATAAACTTGGCAGTTTTCAATATTTTATAATTGGTGCAAATCATCCGCAAAATGAATCTGCGGTGAATTACAGGACAAAGCTTATTGATATTATTAATGAATATGATTTAAAAGATAATGTGACTTTTATTAATGAATATTTGTCACAAAAAAAATTAATTAATTATATTCAACTTGCTGATATTTGTCTATTACCTTACACCAGAAGAGAACAAAGTTCAAGTGGTGTTTTGGCTTTAATGGTTGCTTGTGGTCGCCCATTAGTTACTACACCATTTCAATTTGCAAAAACAAAAGTGACAGAAAAATCAGGAATTATATCAAAATCAATGCACCCTATCGATTTCGAGGATGCAATTATTACTATGCTTAATAGAAATATTAATTGGGACGAAATAATGCATTTTAACCATAATCTTGGTAAAACATGGAATTGGACTAATATTGTTAAACAATATTATGATAGCTATAAAAAAATAAAACTATAAGAATGATTATTTTTGATGGGTTTACTGAAGTTATGACCAACAAATAAACGATTGGTTTTATCAATCAAGATTACTGATCACTCGTAATCTTTCTATCATGACTTATCTGATTATAACTTATCTAATTATGTAAAATATTAAAAAAATCTTTTACTTTTAACATTAAATTAAGTTTACGCCTTTCGCTTATAGGAATTATAATTCCATTTAAGAGCTTAACGACTGGTTTTCTGCATAATGATATTTCAGAAATAAAATTAAGATTAATAATATAGTTACAATGTACTCTATAAAAATAATCTTTATTAAGTTCTCGTTCTATTTTAAGTAAAGATTTTTCAAAAATGTAATTCTCGGAATGATTTGTATAAAATTCAGAACGAATTTCAACATTTGTAAAATACACGATATCTGAAAGCTCAATCTTACTAAAGATTTTTTCTTTTTCAACTATAAAACTGTCACTAATAATCATATCTTATTATTTTTAAAGTATTATTGATTACTTCCATAAATGAATAATTTACGCACATAACTTCGTTTTCTTGCAGAAATCTTTATAGAACTTCCATCTATAAGTATTAGACATAACTCATCCTTAGAAACCAATTCTACAACATGATTAAAATTTATCAGATATGATTTATGAACCCTAATAAAACATTTGTTCCCAAAATTCTCCTCAAACAGTTTTAATGATTTTGTTGAATCAATTTTTTTTCCGTCAATTGTTTTTATGATAGAATAATTCCCGTTTGATTGAAAATAAAGAATATTTTCAATCACTTCAAAAATAATCCCATTTTTGGTTGGAAGAATAATTTTATTCGGATTGATATTCATATAATTTAGCTATAAAACGAAAGTCCAATTTTTAAAAATTATAATTTTTACGTAAATATTAAAGCTAAATTGAAACAAGCTGAAATATTGTTTCAAAGATATTTTTTTATTAAAATAAATTGAAATATTTGTGATGATTTTGTGATGTTTAAAAAAACATCACACATAACAAGCTGATTACATGAATCATACAATTCACAAATAACCTATCACAAATCCATCACATTTTTTTGAAATGATAATAGAATGGCACAATAATTGATAGCTAATTTTATCAATTAGACATTTCAGTTGATATTTTTAATAACTTAAAATTTGAATAAAGTTGTAATAAAATTACATTTGAAATGAAGTACTTAACTTAAATAGAGGTAAATACATTGAAATAAGGATTAATCCAATAATACCACCTAAAACAACAATAAGTAAAGGTTCTAGAATACTACTTATCATTCCCATTTTATAATCGACATCTTGAGAGTAATGTTCTCGTAATGTTTTTAAAACAAGGTCCAATTGATTTACTTCTTCGCCCACACGAATTAATGCTATTGTTTTTTTGTCAAAAAAATTAGAGCTTAAGAATGCTTCATTGATAGGAGTTCCTTTTATTAATAATTCAGAGATTTTTTTTATTGCTATTTGTAAAGGGTAAAACTCAAACATATTTTCAAGTAATTTCAAAGATGATAGAATTGAAACCTTTGATGATGATAAAATTTCAAAAGCAAGAAAGAATTTTGCTAATTGAACCTGTTTGTATAATTCCCCGGCAAATGGTATTTTTAAAATAAAATTAGATTTTCGTGATTTATACCAAATTTCTTTTATGAACAGTTTATCTAAAATAATAATTAGAATGACAAGAAGTAAGAAGTAAATAAAATTATGACCTATAAATTCAGAAATGCTAATAATTAATTTGGTGATAGCAGGTAATTCAGTTCCAAATCTTTCAAAAACATCTTTAAACATAGGTACTATGAATTTCATCATAAAAAAAACAGCCAAAACTGCTATACTTAAAACAAAAGCCGGATACGAAACTGCTGAAGTCAGTTTTTTCTTTTGTTCAATTCTCTTTTTAATAAAGTTACTTAAATCAAGAAGCACTTTCCCAAGTTGTCCAGTAGATTCACCAATTTGAATACTATAATATTCATATGGTTCAAAACAATTTGAAATCTTCAGGGATTCCCATAAGTCTTTACCAGTTACTACTGATTTAAGTATTTGATGTAAACTTTCTAATTCATTTTTTTTCCACTCATTTTCTAATGAGATTTCAAGGCTGGTTTTTAAATCGAGCCCTGATTGAATTAATATTGCCAGTTCATTAAAGAACTGGTAACGCTTTTTATCTTTAAACTTTTTATTGGGATTAAAACTTAAATTTTTCCCCCATTCAATTTTACTATCTTTTAATCCCATTTCAATAATTTATTAACGATAATCATATATATTGATACGTTAATCAAATAAATTATAACGATTAAATAAATTCTTATACAAGATTCAAAGTCGTCAATTTTTTTTTAAATATTTGCATATCAATAATTAAGATTGCCAAAAATAGTAATTTTCTTTTATCAATAATTAATAAAAAATATAAATTTATGATTCGTAAAATAAATATTAAAAAAATACAAGCTTATTCTTTAACAGAATTACTTGTAGTCCTTGTAATTATTGGAATATTAATTTTATTGGCTCTTCCAAGTCTAATGCCATTAATATCAAGAGCAAAAAGCACTGAAGCAAAAATTCAATTAGAGCATATTTATACTTTAGAAAAAACTTACTTCTATATGAATTCAAAGTATTCTACAAGTTTTGATGAGCTTGGATTTGAGCAGTCAAAAACCACTAAGAATGGAGGTACTGCAAATTACATAATTGAAATTACAGAAGCTGGGAATAATACATTTGTTGCAAAAGCTACAGCAATAAATGATTTTAATGGGAATGGAGTAATTAATGTGTGGGAGATAAATCAGGAGAAAGAACTTAAAGAAGTAGTAAAAGATTAGTAGATTAATTAGCTTTAAATTATTATATAATAAAAATTGAATTAATGAATATAATTTTCTTAACTCTTATTTTGCTTAACTGCTTTATCATATTTTATCAGGATTATAAAAGTAGGGCTGTAATGTGGATATTTTTCCCGACATTATTTTTATTACTTTTTATAAAATCATTTCTAAAATATGATATTCATGAAATTTTGTTTAATAAATTGCTCTTGAACTTATTAATATTAATAATTATATCTTGTAGCGTAATAATATATTTTTCATTTAAAGGTAAAAAAATAAAATCAATAATTAATGAAATGATTGGCTGGGGTGATATATTCTTTTTATTTGCTATTACTCCCATTTTCAATCCAATAGTCTATAGTTATTTTATTATTATTGGTGCATTAATTTCAATAATTGGAAAATTAATATTTGATTACATAAACAAAAGTAAATCATTAAATATTCCTTTTGCAGGAAATTTGGCATTAATTCTATCTATTATTTTAATATTAATAGATTTAAAAATATTTACAGATACAAGCATTATTTATTCTTTTTAATAATGACTGAACTAAAAAACTTTAAGGAATTAAATATTAATGCAGAAATACTGCAAATGGTTACAGAAAAAGTTGCGTGGGAGTTTAATGTTGTTCCATACATTCATGAAAAAAATGTAGTTTCGTTTTGTGTTAAACAAGGATCTGTATTAAACGATATTGAAAATGAACTTGAATTTTTATTGGGTAAAAAAGTAATTCTAAATGAAACTGATGAGGATACAGTGAATTTTCTTTTACTCAAATATTATCGTAAAAATGATAATGAAAATCAAAAAAACACTAGTAAATTATCTACATTTTCTGATGATTTTCTCACAAAACTAATCATCGAAGCTCATAACCATAATTCAAGTGATATACACATAGAAATATTTGAAAACAAAGCAAGGATTAGATTAAGAGTAGATGGGAAACTAAAAGAAGTTTATGTAATCAATAAAGCAGAATATCCATCTTTATTAAATAAGATAAAAATTAAAGCAAATCTTGATATTTCTGAAAAAAGACTGCCACAGGATGGTCGAATTATTTTTGAAAATAATTTAGAATCAACAGACATAAGAGTTTCAATATTACCAACTTTATATGGAGAGAAAGCAGTTCTCAGACTTTTAAAAAAGGATGCAACAGATATAAATCTGAAATCATTGGGATTTAGCAAAAAACAACTAGATGATTATTTAATTGGAATAAAAAAGACTAATGGCATCATACTCATAAGTGGACCAACAGGTTCAGGGAAAACAACGACCTTATATGCAACTTTAAAAGTGCTAAATAAAGTTGGGATTAATATATTAACCATTGAAGATCCAATTGAATACACATTAGAAGGAGTAAACCAGGTTCAGTTAAAGGAAAACATAGGATTAAGTTTTTCAAGTGCTCTTAGAACATTCTTAAGACAAGACCCAGATATTATTATGTTAGGGGAAATCCGTGATGGAGAAACAGCTCAAATGGCTATTAGAGCTGCTTTAACTGGACATCTGGTGCTTTCTACAATACATACTAATTCTGCATGGGGGACTATTGGTAGGTTAATAGATATGGGTGTACCACCATTCTTAATATCAGCAACTTTAAATTTATCAGTAGCTCAACGATTGGTTCGATTACTTTGTAATGATTGCAAGTTAAAACTAGCGGTTCAACCTGAAGAACTTCCTTTTTATCCAAAAGAATATAAGTTACCCGAATATCACTATTTACCAAATGGATGTAGCAAATGTTACTATACAGGGTTTAATGGTAGAAAAGCAATATATGAAGTAATTCCTGTTGACCAGGAAATAAAATCATTAATTAAAAAAAATGATACTCAGGATATTCACTTTTTAAAAGATAAAAATATAACATTTTTAATTGAGCAAGCATATGAGCTTTTTTACAAAGGAGAGACTACATACGAAGAAATCGCACCTATCTTATTATCTAATTCCTACTAAAATGAAAAAAACTAAGCAAATATTTCTCTGTTTAATACTGTCTTTTTCTTTTTATTTTGGAATTCATCAACAAATAGCTGCTCAAAATAAACCGGACAGATTTAAATTATTAAGGGATTCTTTGGATAAGTTAAGTGACGATGTTATTGGGTTAGATGAATTAATTGATGTTTCAATTAATCAGGTAAATATTACTGATTTTTTAAGAGGAGTTTCAAAAACTAATGCTGTAAATATTAGTGTTGACCCAACATTAGATATTAAAATTACGTCATCATTTACAAAAGTAAGATTAAAAGACTTATTAATTTTCCTGTGTAAAACCTATGATTTAGATATTCAAATTTTAGGTAATATTTTAATTATTAAAAAGTTAACAATCCCTCTTGATAAGCCCAAAATTGATCCTCCTTATATTCCAAATATAACTTACTCTCAATCCTGTGATTGCTTAAGTCTTGATTTAAAAAGTGATACACTTTCTGTAATTACTAAAATTCTTTCAAAACTAACAGGAAAAAACATTATTTATACACAGGATTTGAATAATACAATGGTAAATGGTTTTATTCAAAATGCTTCATTAGAACAAACCTTAGAGAAATTAGGCATGACGAATGGATTCAATGTTGTAAAAACTTATGATGGTTTTTACTACATTGATAAAAAATCAGGTAATAAACCTAATGAAGGCTTAACCGAAACGCAAAAAAATCAACTGCCCAAAAAATCAATTGAGGATTCCACTCAGCTGAATATTGAAATTGACTCAATCGGCATGATAAATATCAGTGGAACTAATGTTCCTATTCAAATGGTCATAGATAAATTGGTTAAAAAGGCTAAATTAAATTATTTCAATTATAATGAAATTAAAGGATTAACCACACTTAATCTAAAAAATATATCATTACTTGAATTGCTTTTGTATTTATTTAAAGGGACTACATATTCATTTCGTTATGATAATAGTATTTATTTTTTTGGTGAACAACAAGCAGAGGGGGTTAAGGAAAGTAGATTGTTCAAATTCCAGAACAGATCTGTAGAGAAAATTGCAGATTTTATTCCTGCTGAAATAAAAAAAGGAATTGATATAAAAGAATTCCAGGAACAAAACAGTCTGATAATTTCAGGACCTCTTACTAACATCATTAACATGGAGCAATACCTGAGAGATGTAGATAAATTAGTTCCTATGATAATCATAGAAGTATTGATAGTGGATAGTAAAACAGGTCATACTACCAAAACCGGTTTAGAAGCAGGAATTAAAGATAAGGCTTCAGTATCCGGAGGGAAACTATATCCTGAAGTTAATTATAATCTCAATGCTGCTAGTATAAATAGTTTAATAAACAGTTTCAATGGTTATGGTGTAGTAAAATTGGGTAAGGTAACAGAAAACTTTTATTTTAATATTGGTGTTTTAGAAGATCAGGGAATAGTGAAAAAACGTTCTACACCAAAACTTGCAACTTTAAACGGGCACGAAGCGACAATGACATTAGGAAATACAGAGTATTATCTAGAGGAGTCTAATAATGTCATTGGTAGTCAGAATCCACAAAATATTATTACCAAGCAATATAAATCAGTAAAAGCTGATTTTACTTTAAAGATAAAACCTATCATTTCAGGCAATGAACAGATTACTCTGGATATTAAAGTAGAACAATCCGATTTTACAGGAAGAATTTCTCCTCAAGCACCTCCTGGAGCCGTAACCAGAAATTTTGAATCAATGATAAGAGTTAAAAACGAAGAAATGATATTATTGGGAGGACTTGAAGCAAAAAGTTTAAGTGATGCTGGAAGTGGAGTTCCTTTATTAGGAAGAATACCAATTTTAAAGTGGTTTTTTAGCTCTAGAACAAAAGAACGCAGTAGTACAAAACTTAATATATTTATTAAAGCTATTATAGTTTATTGAATCTTCTAAATTTTTAAAATGAAAAAGTTTGCTGTTATTGAATTGCTTTTGGAAATGGAAGATAAAATATCCTTTTCTTGTTGCAATATTATGTATGACACAAAAGAAATTATCATAAAAGAAGTTGATTTAGAAATTGATTCATTTGATGATTTACCTGCCTATGTTTTTAATACAACTGTTTTACTTTCAATTCATGGAAAAGGGATTATTACAAAAGATATCCATCAGGTAACTAATATGGATGAAGTACTTTCAACCGGGCAAAGTTACACTCAAACATGGATAACGGAAGACTATCATTTACTTTCAATGATACGTCAGGAGTTGATGAATAAATACCTGACTTTATTATTTGAAATGAACATTCATATTAAGAATATATATTTAGGTGCAGCACCATTGCTTCAATTGATACATGAAATAAGTGAAAATAAAACCATTAATACTTATTCATACAGTTTTGTATTTGATAATCAAAAACAACTTAAAATTTCAAGTGGACTTCAAACAGAAAAAGGGGATTTTGTATATAAAAACACAAATTATCCAATAAAGCAATCAATGTTAATTTCCATTGCATTACTAGAAAACAACAACAAACTAAGTATAACTGATTCATTTAATGAAAAAATTAATTTAAAATCAAGATTTTTATATAACAGGTATTTTAAACTTGTACAGCGAACAGCTATATTTCTGTTTTTCACCTTATTATTGATTAATTTTTTAATCTTTAAGATGATTTCACAAAAAAACACTTCAGTAAATGTGGAATATTTGCAACTTGATAAACTAAAAAGCAAGGAAGATAGTCTTAGGAGGATAATCAATGAACAAGAGAAAAAAAATACTAATGTTGGAAATAAAACAAATTTCTTTTTGTCCATTTTGACAGATAGAATTGCATCTACTATTCCTGAAGGTATCAAACTCTCAGAAATCAATGTAAATCCTTCAAAATTCTTAAGGGAACAAAAAGTATTTAGATTTGATTTTGATAAAATACTTGTTAACGGATATGCTGATAATAGTTATTTACTAAACCAATGGTTAAAGCTGCTGGAAAACAAGAGCTTAATAACAAAATCGAATGTAATAACTTATAAACAAGAATCCGGATTAAGCAATGGTTATTTCGAGTTGGAATTTTATTACAACAATCAATGGTTGGGACTAATAAAGAAGTAATATGAAAATCAAAACCGATAAATATATTTTGAAATGGATAAAACTGGCCGGATTTATTTTAGCCGGATTTATTTTATCATATTTCCTGGCTTTTTCCAACACCATTCAACTTTACAAACAAAGCAATGAAAATAATTCACTTATAATTGAAGCCAATGAATTACCTTTTACTATAAAAAAATTAGAAAGAAAAGTAAAAGAAAATGAAGAAAAAAAATTTAAAGTAAGTGGTTTAGATTCATTGACTTCCCGACAGAAAATCCTTGATTTATTTGCCAGTGCATCTTCAGAATATACTTTTTCAGTAAAAGAGGTATCTCCTACTTATGTTTCATCCCAAGACTCTTTAAACACTGAATTATCCGTTTTTACACTGGAAGGTAATTTTTTTGAGTTATTAAAAACATGGCATTTCATTGAAAATCAATTATATTTTGGGAAAATAAATGCAGGTAGATTTTATGTAAATGAAGACTTTAGATTAAACATAAAGAAATTAAATCTTATATTATATGTTGAATTACTTAAAAATAAGAAAAAGTAATATAAATTTTATATTACTGATATTATCTGTACTTGCATTAACTGCTTGTGAAGATGTGTTTGAAACTAATATTGAAAATAAATATATCCGATTATTATCACCAAAAGACAGTATGATAAGTACAACAAATCTGGTGAATTTTTCATGGGAAGTTTTAGAAGGGGCTGACAGCTATAATTTTCAGATTGTTTCTAATACTTTTACCAATCCAACTTCATATTTATGTGATTCAAATGTAACAACTAATTTCATTTCTTTTATACTTCCAGCAGGATCTTATCAATGGAGAGTAAAGGGTAAAAACTTTGGATATAGCAGTAATTTTTCAATCAGATCATTTACAATAAGCTTGTCAACTGACATTACGGGATCTATTCCTCAGTTGACATTTCCTGTAAATGGAGATACCTCAAAAAACACATTTTTTTTATTCAAATGGAATTCTATCCCTTATGCAGTTGATTATAGATATGAACTTTGGCAAGGTAAAGTTGGAAGTGGATTAAAATTATGTTCGGTTTTGCTTGATACAAATAAGTTTCAATATTCTATACCTCAAGAAGGTTATTATGAATGGCAGGTAAGGGGTCAGAATAATTCATCAAATACACCTTATTCAATCGGAAATTTATTATGTGACACAACACGTCCTTCACAAGCAATAATTACAAGTCCAATGAATAATGTTGCAATTACTGATTCAATAGTTACTCTTCAATGGACAAGAACAGCAATTCCAGGTTCGATTGAATATGATAGCCTTTTCATATACTCAGATTCATTAATGATTGCAAATGTAGGAGCATACAAAATAATGAATAAAACTTATTCAAAAAGACTAAACAACGGAAACTATTGGTGGATAGTTAAACCTTACGACAGAGCAGGGAATAATGGTAATTCATCAGGATTATTAAAATTTGTCATCAATTACACTAAATTCATTAAATGAAAAGTAAAAGGGCACAACGGATTTTATTTTTCTGTGTATTAGTTGTGTGGGGACTAATATTTTATCGTTTATTTTTATATTTAAAGAAAGAGGACTCGAATAACTCTTCCCTAACTGTAAATTTACATCAATCAGATAGTAAAATTTCAACAGATTCATTAAATTTATTACTTAACTATCCTGATCCATTTCATCTTTCTAAACTTATATCCTTACAAATAAATGAAGAAAATAAATCAAATTCACATTCAAGAAAATTGATAGCTCCAAAGAATGATGAATTAATTGCTATACCTAAAATTATTTATAAAGGATGCATTTATAATCAGATTAAACATAAAAATATCGGAATATTAGTTCTAAATCAAACATCATCTTTCATTAAAGAAGGAGATAGCATTCAGAATTGGGAAGTTGCAAAAATTTACAAAGATTCAGTTCTAATAACACATTCAAAACAAAGAATATGCATAATTCTATCAAAATAATACAATACTACAATTTGAATAAATTGTTTAACATAAAACTATTAATATTTGTGTGTTTATCCATTATTTATTTTTCTGCCAAATGCCAGAAAAAAGAGGATATTTATCAAAGTATTTCTGATTATAAAGGAAATTCGGTATTTTATATTTCAAAGTTAACTCCTAAAATTGAATTCAACCCACAAATGGATTATTATTGGTTTTTGAATAACGACATTCACATTACCAAAGGAAACATTGGAGGCAAACCATTAAATGGGAATTTTACAACTTATTATCTGGATAATAATTTAAAAGAAAAAGGGAATTTTTATTATGGCTTAAAAAATGCGAAATGGATCTATTGGTTTCCTAATGGGAATTTACATAAAATTGAAAATTATAATAAAGGTATATTACATGGCCCTTACTTTCTATTTAATGATAAAAATAATCTAATTGTCTCAGGTGAATACAAAAATAATATTAAACATGGAAAATGGATATTATATGATAAAAATAGCAAATCATTAAATTCATATACATGGAAATATGGTATGCTGAATGGTAAATTTATAATTAATGATAGCCTTACAACAATATTTGGGAAATATTACAATGGGAAATTGCATGGTAAATATATTATTACAAATAATCTTATAAAAAAAGATTCCATTATTTATTACAAAGATGGAATTGAACAACACAAGAAACAAGAAATTTTAAAATCAAAAAACCCAGTACAAACTACAAAAAAAGAAAGCATTTCAAACACAAAAACCACTAAGAAAAAATCAATATTAAACATTTTCAGAAAGAAAAGTGAAGTGGTTGATATTAAGAAAAAAGAAGAAAAAAATATAAAACAAAAATCAGAATCTGACTCAAGTAAAATAGAAAAAAAGAAAAATAAGAAATCATTTTGGGATATATTTAAAAGGAAACAGAAAAGTAATAGTGAGACAATTAAGGATAAAAAATAATTAAACCGTTGAGAGAAATTATTTTGATGCAATTATAGGTGGTTATAAATTGGCAACAAATTTATGCAAGCAAGACAATTACTTTTATTTAAAACCAAAGCTGGAGTATTAGTATATGCATTGGTTATTTCTATACTTACATTAATTTTTTTACTTGGTTTTTTGCAATTATTTTTATTATCAAATAAGGGGAAAATCAAGCTTTTATCGGAAGATAAAAAAGAAGATATTCTTCAATCAGGAATAGAATATTTATTAGCTGCCAATCTAAAAAATTCAGATACTATCTTTAAAGTAAATCTATTTGATAATGATGAACATGAACAATATTTAGAACAAAAACAGTATGGCATATTTAATATTATTTCATCTTCTCTGGTTTGGGGTAAAGATACTTTAAAAAAAATAGTTTTGGTGGCAAATTGTCATAAAACCAATCAAACAGCACTATTCTTAAACCCTAGCCCTTTTGCCCTAAAAATAGGAGGTGATGCATTAATGGAGGGTGACGTCATAATTTCAACAAAAGGCATTGAGAGAGCTTATATGGGCGGCAAAAGCTATGTCAGGGATAGTTTGGTATATGGTAATATTATAACTTCAGATTATCAGATGCCTGAACTTAAAAATGAAATTCTGAAAATAAACTGTACTAATAATATAAATAGTTCTTTAGCTGAAGTTCTACCATTTTCAAATTTTTTAAACCAGTCTCAAAAAAGAAGTTTTAATCTAAAAACTCTTCTATTAAAAAACAAAGATGAAATTTACATCAATAAAGACAGTATTTCGGGCAATTGTGTCATCCAATCAGATAAAGTTATTAGAGTAAGTAAAAATGCCTGTTTGTATAATATTATATTAAGTGCACCTAAAATTATACTTGAAGATAATTTTAAAGGGAGCCTACAACTCATCGCAAGCGATACAATTATCATTGGAAAAAATGTAAAACTACATTATCCTTCGGCACTCTTTATCAATCAACTAGAATCTTCGACTACATTTACTTTACTGGAAATCGGTGATAGTGCAGTTATACAGGGTTTAATTATTTCAATTCAAAACAAAAATGGAATTCAAAAACAAATAATTTCACCTATAATAACTACAGCATTTCACACTGAAATTACAGGTCAAGTATATAGTAACGGAAATGTTTATCATAAAGGATTAATTAAAGGAAGTTTAGTCTGTAAACAATTGGTTGATCTTAGTTCAGGAGTAAATGAAAGTTTGCTGATAGATGGTAAAATAAGTAAACGTAAACTACCTGCCTTTTTCCCGGAATTTAATATAACAGGGAATAAATATCAAAAAACAATAATGAAATGCTTAGAATAAAAAAAATACCTGCATCCACATTACCGGAAACTATTATTTCACTCATAATACTTCTATCTTGCTTTAGTATTGCAGTTATGTTAATTTCTTCTCTTTATAAAGAAACCATCTCAGAAAAAGAATGCTTCTTACATTTTAAATTACAGGAATTTAAGTCAAAAACATTAAACGAACACAGATATTTTGATGAATCTGTTCAATATCGGGATTTTTTATTAGTAAAAAGAGTTTCACCTTCTAAATATTGTTCAGATTTAATTTATATAAAGTTTTATACGCTCAATGACAAACAAGATACATTATTAAAACAAGAGCTGTATGTATATATACCAGAAGGTTTAATAAATAAATAGATTTAATGAAAAGACTAAACTCATTTACACTTTCTGAACTGACAGTTACAATAATAATTGTTTTAATAGCTGTTATAATTTCTTACCAGATTTTAAGAAATTTATATACTGATTTTAACATGTTTAGTAAAAATGAGACCAATACCACTAATATCTTATATTCCTATTCTATCCTCTCAAATGACTTTAAAAAAAGCACTTTAATTTATCAAAAGAAAGAAAGTCTTAAATTAATTACAAAAAAACAAGATACTATTTCTTATCAATCAGCAGAAAATAAACTCATTAGGAATTATAATTCTCACTTAGATACCTTAGATTGCACAATAAAAGAATTTATTTATTATTCAGCATTTAAGGATAAAAATATTGTATGTTCTATTAAAGTTTCTTTTAACGACAATGTTGAAGATGATATTCTTTTGATAAAAGAATATTTTCCAGAGAATCTCTTACAATTTAAAAGTGAGTATTAAAAAATTCTTAAATGAATTTATTTAAATTTTTGCCTTTTCCATTATTATATTATTAGTAATAAGACCTAATACGGGTTCTGTACTTTTACCAGATTCTGTAACAAATACATCTTGACATTCAGTCATAGCTTCAATTGCATTTTTTGCATCTAAAAGATTCGCTTTAATAGAAATAAAATTATACCCTTTCAATAACATACCTTTTATATCATTATTTCCACCTTCAATTAAATTTAAAAGTGTTAACTTTTTAATTTCTACATTACTTAAATTTTCATCAACTTTTTGAGCTATAAATTGATAGAATGTACTCCTATGAATCATATATTTAAAAATATTTTTATTTTCAAAAACTGCAAATCTATTATATTTATTAAATCTTACATAATTTAATATATTACTAATACTCACATCTTTATCAACTTCATATGCTAAACTTTCGATTTTTTCAAATGGAATCATAATATCTTTTACAGGTAATTGGGCTATTTTTTCATCCGGAGTAAGTGTTCTTATAACATCTTGATATGACTTTGATGCAGCTTCAAAATTTGCTTTTCCAAAATAAAACGCCAAAACAGTCCCTATCCAAGTTCCCCAAAGAGGAAGAAGGCTTTTGCCTATAAAATCCAAATTAGGATCTTTCGCAACAAAAAGCAAATACACAGCTATAAGTATAGTAACTCCTACCACGAATCCAGTTATTATTAAAGCAATTATATTCCTAAGAACCCAAGATTCCTCTTTTCTATTATTTTGTATATATTTCATAATTTAAATTTTAAATAATGTTAATTAAATTATTAAACTTTAGATATTTCGATTTTTTTAAATTCGCAAGAATTTATTTGTTCATTTTCTAAAAGTAAAAGATATGTTGAGTTAACTACATTCCTATTGTATAAAATTGTCTCGTCATTTAATGTTATATTTACTATATGGTAACCCATTCCTGTCTCTGGATGATTAATAAGATAATTAATAAAATCATCGGGTAATTTTACTTTTCGATTCATTTTAGTAAGGTTTTCTTTCAATGTATGTATTATCAGAAGTACCATTATCAAACAATGCTTCAATACCACCTCCGTTATGGTTATTTGCTGCTTGAACAACACCTGGTCTATATCTATCAATCGATTTTGGATTTATATAGAATACCCACTTAATTGATTCTTCATTTGGTAATGCATATCTGTCAATTGGATCATCATTATACATTTTACAATTCAAATAATCCTCATTTGTCGTAGTGAAAGTACCATCTATAATTCTTTTTCTAATATAATCAATTCTTTTATCATCCTGATAAGCAGAAAGTCGTACAAAATTTTCCGAACTTTTTACATAAACAGGATTATTTTCTATTGCTCCTCTCTTATCATTAGATCTGCCTTTAGTATTCATATTACTTTCTGAAAATATTCTAATACTACTTAAAGATGAACGATTTATCAAAACTGGAAATTCTAAATTTAATATGTTGGAGCTGTTAAACATTTTAGTATACCCTTCAAGCATTATTTGTCGTTTATAATTATTGAAATAATTATCATATTCAACAATTAGTTCGCTATTATATACAATAAATCTATCTGTAGTAGATTTGTCATATCGTTTTGCGTCAATGATTTGGTAACCCATTCCTGATTCAGGTAATACTAGTAAAGATTTTGAAAATTGTGGTTGCGCTTTAAAAATCATAATTAGTTTATTTATTGTTTTTATTTAATTATTAATTTAAATTAATTTGTTTTTATTTAAACATATCTTTTGCCAACACCCAATTAATGGAAATTACAGGATAAAGCATGTTTAAGGCAAAGTTTTTATCCATTTGATGTCTTAGTCCAAATTCAATTAATTTCTTGTTATCAATTTTATAGGATGCTCCATAAGCTATTGTATTAGTAATGAGCTTATTGTTACTTTCATATACAAATTCAACAAATGCATTTAAATTTGAAGAACCATATCTAAGATTAATTCCACCATATATATCATCAAGGCTATTTATTTTAACCCATTTAAAAAGTGCCGCCATTTTGATTTTTCCTTCTCCTATTGGCGCTTTTAAGCCAATTGTTGGATTAATCCAAATTCCAAATCCATTATTTATAAACTTTAAACTGTCCAAACTAGGTGAATTATAATTCATTAGTTGTCCTATACCTATATCCATTGCAAAATCTGTCCAATGGTCTTCTACATATTTTTCATAAATTTGTCGTTTTTGATTAAATAATTTCTTCTCAATATCTGTCGAAAGATTATTTAATTCTAAATATTTTTCTTCAACTTTTTTATCAAGTTCATCTTTTTTTTGTTGATCAGTTTCTATTTTTAATTCTTTCTTTAGTTTTAAAATCTCAACCATTATTTTATTACTTTTATCAGCATTCAAATTATCAGAAGTTATATTTTCAAGTTTATCAATTAAGCTTTTATCCATCATTGGATCTTTTTGAATTGTAAATTTAAAAGAATATGCAAATTGTCGTTGATTATCCTTTTTAGCAGTTCCTACAGAAAAATTAACTTTACTCAATTGCCGAAGTAATAAGGACGTATTCTCCCTGTATTGATTTACTGATTTATTTTTAAAAAGTAATATCCAAAAGGGTTGTGCATCAATGGCGATATTATCTAAAATCTTACCATCATTTATACAATAATTAATTTTGAAATCTTTTGTAAAACCTGGACTATTCACTAAACTAGGATTAGTCCCCAACAAACTGAAAGCACCTGATGAGGGTATTCCAAACTCGGTAAATTTTACAATTTCATTATTGTTTTCTGTTTGAGAACTTACTATTCCAATATTTAAAAAAAGTATAATACAAGAAAAAAATATTTTTGTTTTCATTTTATATTTTATTAAAGTTAATCATATGATTTGTTCTTAAAACCGATCCTTGTTCCCTTATTTCAACAGGATTATCACCGATCAATTTAATACCTTTTTGTAAAAATACATAGTCAACACTTATCTGGTCATGTGAAGGTGCAGACATATAATTTCCAACTATTAAAACATTACAATCAGATAAATTATCGATAGATACAGGCAAAATAAAAATATCAGGTATATTATCTGCCAGCTTACCATTACCAACAGGAACTATATTATCATTTAAGTTATATGCAATATTATAACTACCTAATGTGGCATAACCTGATATTATTTCAATAGTTATTGGTCCGTCTTCTTTTATGAAGTTAATTGTTTTAATTTCATTCATGATTTTGATTATTAATTATTACGCCTACTCTAAAAGTTTTCGGCAACTCTTATATATGATATTTAAAAAATATTGATTTAGTGCGATGTATTACAATTAGTTAGTTTTAACTTTAGATGTTCAAACATAAAGATTTTATTAGCTATTTACTTTATTTACATTATCAGAAAGACTTTTTCTAATCCGTTCTATTCCAACTTCTAATTCTTTCAATTTTAAATTTACTTTAATATTTTCATCATTATTATTGTATGGTTCTTGATAAATTTTTGAAAAACCATTTAAAGAAAAGTCAAGTATTTTATTAATGTGATCAACATCATTAAAATCATCATTTTTGCTAAGTAATTCCAAATGAGATTGAATTGAAAAAGCTAATGTAGTTTTAAAACTATACTTATCATGAAGAATTTTTGTCTTTTGATATTGTGTAGTACAGAAATATAAATAAAAAATAACAGGAGAAGTCATTAGAAATCGCAAATAAAAACTTAAATCAAATGTAAGATCTTTAATTTTGAACCCTACTAAACATAGATGAAAGATAAACAGAAGAATAATAAAAACCGTTAACAAAACAGTATTATTTCTTATTCGTTTTTCCCATTTCTCTAATTCAATTTTTAAATGATTTCTTCTTTTATCAAATTCACCGCCTCTACCTGTATCAGCGGCAATTTCATAGATTGAGTTAATTTCATTTAATTTGTTTTTTGCATCAGTATGAAACTTTACAATATCAGTCCAATGTTTATTTGATTTTAATGATAATTCATTAATTTGTTTATATAAAATTTCAGATTGATTCTTGTAATCTTCAATTTCAATAAGAAATTTTTTAACTTGCTCATTTAATTTTTTAGTAGATTCGTATATATCATTTGAATTTTTGTTTCGTTCAGTAATTAGGATGGCTGTTTTCTTGGTATTTTCGAATAAAGTTAGAAGAGATTCAGATAATTGTTTATAATCATTTATTTGTTTTTTTAAAATATTAAATTTCTTCAAAGAAATATCCCGAATTTCAGTAATTCTTTTTTCTTTATTTAAAATTAAATTAAATGTTGGCTTTAACCCTTTTTTTGAATCATTGATTTCCCTGAACAAAGGAAGGTACTTATTATCATAGAATTTAAAGATTTCAACATATAATTTATTAATTTTCCTTTTTTCTGTGTCTAAAGAATTTAATATTTTCTTTGTATTCTCTTTTAATGAAATAAAATCATTATTAAGCTTTCCTGATTTTTGCAAATCATTTTCAAGTTTATTTAAATATTTAATCAATTCCTTATATTTAAAGGAATAATCATTAGAATCAATTTCTTTTTTTACATTTTGTAATGATTGTTTTTCTTTTTCTACTGATTTTTCTTTTTCCATAATAATTAATTAATTAGAAATAATATAAGATTGAATGGATAAAATGTATTTCACACTTTATATTTACTTTCCCTTCCATTTAACACAGTAATCACATCATTAATAACTTCAGAAGAAGTGTAATAATACCAGTGATTTAAAGCCTTTGCTTCAATTCCTGATCCATCGTCATCTGAAGTTTCTGTAATATCAACATCTGTAACTCCTGCAAGGCTGGTATCAATTCTTTTTCTACCATGCTTACCTAAACGGTTACTGAAATTTTTGGTATATTTGGAAATATCCAGTACAAAATCGTTTTGATGGAAATAAATATGAATGCGGTTGCCGAAATCTATTAATTTATTAAAAGCTTCTTCTTTCTCAAAAATATCGTATTCAATATCTGCAGCCATTAGGATTATTTCTCCAAAAATTTCAGGAATTTCCATATTCCTGTTATGCATTTCCAGCATACAATGTTTTAGAACCCGATGACCCATAGAATGTACAATCATATGAATCTTTCGATTACAGGGTTTATTGTCATCTTTTACCAAAAAGACCTTAAAGAAATTAATAATTTTTTTTATTCCTCTGGCCAATGCTTCACCGGATCTTATAGCATCTTTTTTATCATCAAAGTAATGATAGGGGATAATTGGACTTCTTCCCGGCCAGGTAAAAATTACTATATGATTTATCGGAGACGATGGGTTATCTATATATTTAGCCTTTAAATTTTTAAACGCATTTCTGACTCCATCTAAATCAGTATTAAAACCATGAATAAAGAACAATACATCTCCTTTATCTAATCCTTCAGAAGTTTTTCCTGTATCTTTAATCAATTCGGTATAGATTTCATTAAAAAATCTTACCGATCCTTTTAAAGAATTATTTTCTTTTGAGGCAGTTTGAGAAAATGAAAGTTCTAGTTCATTCTCTGGTTCAGGATATAATACAAATCGTTTTGTATTGAAGTTATATGCTCCAAAACGAAGATTATCTCCTGCATTTTCATTACCATCTTCACGAATTTGTTCTTTATGGTTTTTGGTAATTATTTCTCTGTTGGTAACAAATAAATACATAATATAATACTTTAAAAGTAATAAAATTAAACCTTTAAATAGGCCGATACAAGTTTAAAAATAATAATGTGATGAAAATGTGATGGATGAAAATAATAATAATTATAAATTACTGATTATACTCATATTACAAAATGACGATCAAATAATTTTGTGATGCATTTGTGATGGTTTTAAAATGCATGAAAAAATATTTTATGAATTCAAAATATTGCTTTAATTTTGAATAAAAATTATGTTTATTGTTTTAAAACAATTGATTCAATGGAAACCATAAAATTTGCAATTATAGATGATAATCCATTGGCACATGATGTACTAAACAGCCTAATGGAGATTTATACAAATTACGAATGTATTGACCACTACTATAACGTACTCACTGCAGTTAAGGGTATTAATAACAGAATACCCGATCTTATTTTTTTAGACATCGAGATGCCCAATCTCAATGGATTTGAGTTAATCAGACACATTCCCAAATCAATAAAAGTAATTGTTACCACTTCTCATCGTAATTATGCAGGAGATAGCTTTGATTATGCTGTATTTGATTTTCTTTCAAAGCCAATAAGTCCCGGAAGATTATTTGATACAATCTCACGATTAAATAAATCATTTGAAACAGAAAATAAATTAAATAAAGTAGAAGTTAGAAAGAATAATATAAGTTATCTGACAGTAACCAAATTAAAGGAAAAAGAAACTTATACTATTCAAAAGAATGAAATTTACTATGTAAATAAACTAACAAATCATTCAGAAATTCATACTGATGATGGAAATATCTATTATAAACTAACTAGTTTGCAAGAATTATTTAACGAATTACCCGAAAATGAATTTGCTTTTGTAAATACCAGCTATTTAATAAATTTAAAAAAAGTTATTACTCATGATGGAGAAAACATATTGCTAAAGGATGGAAAAGCATTAAGTATTTCAAAAGCTAATAAAGATACTTTTAAAAACCTGATTATTAAATAAATCAATTATTGATAAGAACCAAATTTACTTTATAAAAGGTTTCTTCTTGTATTATGTCTAATTGATGTTTATTTCTATAATGCAGATTTAAACGCATAATCGTATTTTGCAACCCTTTACCTGTTGATTTTACTATTCTTTCTGATGCAGGGAATAACGAATTTTCACAATTAAATATTACATCTTTATTGCAATCTATCTTTATTCGGACATAACCATCATTATCAAAATCAGTATATTTAAAAGCATTATTTACAAATGATTCAAATATCATAGGTGGAACTCTAATCAAAGAAGTATCTCCGCTTAAATTGAATTCTATTTGCATTTTATTATGTTGTATTCTTTCTAATTCTATATAATCCTGTAAGAATTTAATTTCATTATCTAAAGGAACCCATTCTTTTTCACTATCTTTTACAACATATTCCATTAAATCTGACAGGTGTATTAATGTGTCTGCTGCTTTATCAGATTTTTTAATGATCAATGCATAAATACTATTTAAACTATTAAAAAAGAAATGAGAATTGACTTTCGATTTTACCATATTAATTTCGGCCTTCAGTTTCTGTCTTTCTAATTCCATCAATTCAACCAATAAATTTTTTGATTTAATTGCATCCCTGTATATTTTAAACATAGTAAAGAAACCTACAAACAATCCATCACGAATGAAAATACCAAAATAATTCCATCTTAAAGCATTATGCTGAAATTCTAAATCAGAATTTGTAGAATATTTTACAATTTCATCTCTAATCAATAAATACTCAATAGTAGCAAAAAGTAATACTATAAATAATAATGATAAAAAGTAAAAATGAAATTTCTTTTTATTGAAAAATTGAGGTATAAGTAAGAAGGTATTAATATAAATGAGAAAAATAACAAGGAATAAAGCATAATATTCATTTATAATATTTTGAGCAGGAAAACGTAAATATGAATTTGATATAAAAAATAAAGAAATTAAACCCCATAAAATACAATGAAGTATAATCTCAATAAATTTCTCTTTCTTCATTTTCTCTCAAATTATTATTCCTTAATTAAAATCATATATCTTAAATAACTAGAGAATATAACTTTTTATAGTAAATGTATATCTTAATTAGATTTCTAATACTTTTTGAATTTACAAAAATATATAAAAGAAACTGTTTTTTAAATGAAAACAGTTTCTTTTTAAAAAAGTGAAATATATATATTTCCGTTTTTATTACAAATTATCAAATAAAGCTGCTTCAGTAAATGTAATATTATAATATAAAAACTGATTACTGGCCGCATCTCTATTTAGTATTTGAGTAGGAATATTCAAATAAATATAGCCATTTTCAAAGTTATCGTCTTCAATATAGTATGAACGGTCAGGCATAAAAAATGTTGTATCATCAGTTGGTTCATAATCAAACAAGCCAATGGCATTATATAAAATATTTTCAGGATTTTCAGGATCAGTATTTGTCACAGATATACTTGCACTTAGATTACAAAGGTTTCCTGGCCCCTGACAATTAATATGCCCACGCTTTCCACCTAACATAACACAACTATTATTACAACTATTTGCAGTATGACCTACTTTAGAAAATAAGGAATAACTTCCTGAAAAGTCTGAAGCAGATTTAAGATTAACATTACCAAATCTTTTTGCGATAGCAGTTTTCTCTTGTTTCTTACTATTATTAATAGTTTCATTTTCTTTAACACAAGATGTTGCCCAAATACCTAAGAGGCAAATCATAATTAGGATTGCATTTGTCTTTTTCATTTTTTAAAATTTTAAGTTAATAATGCGACAAATGTAAAGTCTTGAAATTGAGCTATAAAGATTTGTGACGATTTTATGATGATTTTGTGATAGGTAGATTTAGTATGTTTATAATCAATTGAATAATTGTTAATTATAAATCATCACAAAATCATCACATTTTTTTGAATTATTAAAATGAATTTATTATACTTTTAAAATTTAAAATGCAACGTTTAAATAATATTTTTCAACGATAATAAATTATTTATAACACAACTAAAAAACTGTGTTTTGGATATTAATTTTAGTAAATGAAGAAAATAATATTTTTATTTATATTTAGTATTATTTCATGCACTTTAATTTCACAAACCACAATTAAAGTAGCAAGTTTTAATATCCAAAACTTCGGCAAATCAAAATTATCACAAAAGGAAATAGTTGATACACTGGCTACTATTGTAAGGATGTTTGATGTAATTGCTATTCAGGAAATTTCAGATGTTAGCAATCAAACACCTAAGCTTTTTTTAGATATAATAAATAAAGCAAATAAATTTCATTATAAATTTATTTGTAGCCAACGCACAGGGAATCAGTTGGATGATAAATCAAGTCAGGAACAATATGTCTTTTACTTTAATTCAGACAAATTGACTTTAATTGATTCCGCTCTATACGATGACTCAAAAAATGATTTTTTTCAAAGAGAGCCGTTTTTAGCATCATTTAAAACTAAAAATGGCAGTTTTTCATTTATTATCTGCACCATTCATACGAATCCAACCCAGGCAGTTAAAGAAATTGCTTCATTAATTGAAGTAGCAAAATGGATTCCTAATAAATTTAAAAAAACAAAAAACCTTATTTTTTGTGGTGATTTTAATGCTTCATGCAATTATGCAAAACCCGCTCAATTATCCAATTTAAGTATTCATAATCCACCCTATCATTGGATAATACCGGATACAACTAAAACAAATTTATCTGTTAACGAAAATTGTGCTTACGACAGATTTGTGGTAACAGATTCTTTACTCAATAAAGTAAAACATTGGTCTGTATTACACTATTTCAAATCAAAAAAAGTTTCAGATCACTGGCCGGTATATATAGAATTAACATACTAATACAAAAAATAAAAATTGAATTGTTTAAATCTAAAAAGGGGGTCTGGGGGTTAACCCCCAGCAAGATAGCGAGTGGCAGTATAACCCAAGTGGACTGTCTACTCGCTATCTTGCTGTCAATGCAAATCTGATTGTTTCATCTCTAATTTCTCTCGATAAAGGACAAGGAAGTGTCCTTTATAAAATCATAGATAATTCAAATAATTAGGAAATATCCAAAATGTAAATTTAAAATATTATTACGTTTAAATAATATTTTAATACGTTTAATATAAATATAATACACTTTTAAATTAACGAATAATATGGATTATCTTTATGGATAAATTGTTGATTTTATATACTTTCTAATATAAATAAAATAAAAAATTTACTAATGATTATTACACAAAGCTAACAAACTTTTTAATAAACCCTTTAATAAATCGTTATGAAAATAAAAGTAAACATTTTAATAACCTTGATGATTATCATTTTATCATCTTGCACAGGATTAAAAATTTTACCGACATCAAGTGTCAGTTTTCCACCTGAACTAGGAACTCGATTCTATCTTGAGAAAATTGGAACAAATGCTAATAATTTGCAAGATCTTCCAGGAAGATTAATAATTTTCTATAATACTCCTCAAGGCATTAAATATGAGGTAACTTTAGATAAATTTATAAATTCTGAGGGGAAAGTACGATCTATTGATAAGCCAGCTATAAGGTACCAAAGTATGGTTAATAAAGACATTGCTTCAAAGATATCTTATATTATTGGAAATTATGATTTTTCCATTAGTGCCAGTTATCAAATTGTTGTTACAGATGCAACTGGAGTCGTATTAGATAACAATGATAAACAAAGAAGTGAAATCGAAAAAGCTGAATTTTCACGAGATTATGTTAAAATCTTGTATATCACTGGTGCTACCCTTGTTACGATACAGAGTAAATCATTTGCTTCAACGTCCCATAATGGAACAATTAGTGGTTATGGAGTCAATCTGGGAGGTAATTATTGTTATAGTAATAATGACTATTCTCTAGATTTTAAGATTGGAGTAGATGTTTATGATGTTACTTATTATAATTTTAAAAATAAACGATTACCAAAAGAGTATGATGAAATATTTAAAGACCAA
Organism: Bacteroidota bacterium; assembly: GCA_026391675.1. GTDB lineage: Bacteria > Bacteroidota > Bacteroidia > Bacteroidales > JACABE01 > JACABE01. Next base: position 91,939 of record JAPLDQ010000047.1, on the reverse strand, counting down.
ATTAACTTAAAAGGAACAGTGATTTTGTTAGGTCAAGATGATGAAGTGTATAAAAAGGATATTTTAGTAAATGCAAGCATTGAAAATCTGAAAAAGCTTCCTGTCAATAAAACTAATTTTAACAAACTTACTATGAGTGATATGAATAAACTTATCAATAATAATAACCAAGCATTTTCTAACATAATTATTAGATAAAAAGCTGCAGACACATTACCGTCAGCCGACAATGCGAGTTATGTTTAGTATGCTTTTCTAAATATGAATGAAAATGAACTATTATAAAAGTAACTGAACGGAATAAGTCGAAAATCCGATTAAAGAGTAGACAAATAAAAAACAAGTAATCATGGCAAAAAGTAAAAATCAACCAAAAGAACAAAATTCTTTTGGTATTTCTCCATTACATTTTTTCGGAGAAAGGAAAAAACCAGATAGCGTTGAAAAGTTATTAGATCGTAAATTTATTCATGGTGATAGAAATATACCACCAGAATTGTATAAACTAATGACAACATCAAGTGTTTATCTTAGTACTGGTAAAAACGCTGGGAAGCCAAATATTAATATTAAGGAACTCAAAACGTCTGAATCACACGCTACATGGAAAATAGAACTTCCTAATAATAATCAATTTCCAAATTTAGGTTCTGCATTATTAGGCAAGACTGCAATTAGAGAAAAAGTTGAGATTCTCCGAAGTCAAACTGATCCAAAAGCATCGTTTGCTTCATATCGTCCTTCTTGGATAGATGGAACCTTTTCTCCAAAAATAATGACTCAAAATCATTTTCACAAAATGAAACGATTTAACAAAAGAGCAATAGATCCACTTTATGTTTTTGGTTCCGATGACCGTTGGGCTTTTCGAGATTCTTCATGGCCATGGGGCCTTGTAGGAAAAGTCTATACAAGTTCAGGATGGACTGGATCTGCAGCTTTAATCGGTGACCGTTTGATTGCAACTGCAGGGCATGTGGTTCCATGGCACGACAATCCTTGGTGGATGCGATTTGTACCTGCTTTTTATGACGGTGTTTCATTGCATGGTATTGGTGTAGAATCATATATTTCTGATGCTAAGGGTTATGATGTTGATGGAAGTGTAACTGGATATGATTGGGCTGTTTGCAGGTTATATGAACCACTTGGTTCTTATTTGGGCTATTTTGGTTATAACGGTTATAGCGACGACTGGGAAAATGATCCATATTGGTCTATTATTGGTTACCCTAGTGCAATAGCTGGTGCACAACGTCCATCATTCCAAGGGAGTATAACATCTGATGACACTGATGGAGACTCAAATGGTGGTCTTGAAATCGAAACAAAAGCAGATCTGACTCCTGGTAATTCAGGTGGACCTATGTTTGGTTGGTGGGATGATGATCCACGACTCATAGGTGTAGTTAGCGGGCAAGAAGAAGAGTGGAGTCCGGGTTTCTGGCCTTGGGAATGGGCTGATACCGAATTAACTAATGTAATAGCAGGAGGATCCGGTTTTACCAATATGATGGCTTGGGGTAGAACAAACTGGCCTCTCTAAAGTAAATTGATAATAAGCTGAATAAATAATAAATCCAATTGAGATAATATTAAAAATAATATCAATTAGGTTAAAAATCGAAAAATATAGCCCGAAAGCAAAACATGCGGTATATCAAATTCGAAGTTATTCTCGATTTTAAATAATGAAAAAGGTTTTGATTTTCTACTTGTTGGGTTAAATTTAAAATCACAATTTAATAAAGAAGGGAATAGATAAAATAATTTGCAAAGTACTTTATCAGCTTTAAAATTATTGGCTCGTAAGGGAAGCTAATAATTTTGATTCAAATGCTATAATGATTGGTGATTGGAAGAATCATCATGTGAAATTCTCAACGATAAACGATAAAAAATTTTTGTCATTTGTATTATCGTAATCGTTAAAATCTAGGAAGTCTATTAGATCTATGAGTTGTTACTTCACCTTTTGCAAAAGTAATGAATAAAACTCAGGGGAACTATTTATTGGTTGGTACTCAAAGATTTTATTAAAAATAATAAATCTGCAAGTTAAGTAAAAGAAAGTTTATTGCATTAAACTGCAAAATATAGTAAAATTAAGGAAGCTAATATATTTATTATTTGATTTAATTAAAAGTTTAAAATCAACAGAAAATCTATAACTATGACAATCGGAGCAAAATTTTTAAGAGCAGACATTCACATACATTCATATGGTGAATTTGGATCTTTTGATGTAACAGACCATACTATGACACCTGAAGCTATTGTTGATACTGCGATTTCAAAAGGGATAAGTATAATAAGTATTACTGATCACAATGAAATTCAAAATGCAAATACAGCAATAAATTATTCAATTGGGAAAGATATTTTAGTAATTCCTGGAATAGAAGTAAGTACGACTCAAGGTCATTTATTAGTTTATTTTAATACATATAAGAATCTTAGAGCCTTCTACGGAAAGCTTACAGTAAGTGCGGATAAGAAAACTTGCCAAGAAGGTATTACTCAATGCTTATCAATTGCTGAACAATATAGTGGAATTGGAATTTTAGCTCATATTGAATTGGAATCTGGTTTTGAAAAAACAATAAACCGTTTTGGCCCACAAATGGAAGAAATTTTAACACATAAAAATCTTTTTGGTTTAGAAATAAATTCAAAAAGCAGTGTTGATTTTTATACTTCTGTTGATACTGATACTAATAGAAAGAGACTTATTAGCTTAAGACGAGAAGTCTTAGGTTTTGATGAAAATTATAATCTACCTAAACTAATGTCTTCTGATTCTCATACATTAAATAAATTAGGGACTAATGCTGATGGTGAGAAGAAATTGACTAGAATTAAAGTGGATGAGCTTAATTTTCATTCAATAAAAATCGCCCTTATAAGTCAAGAATCAAGAATTAGACTTGAAGATTTCATTCCAGAACAAAGACCAATAATTAAATCAATTACAATTGAAGGAGGCCTTTTAGATAAAGTAAAAATCGACATAAGTCCAAACCTTACATGTATTATAGGAGGTAGGGGTGCAGGAAAATCCACAATACTTGAAGCTATAAGAGAAGCTTCAGGAAATAAATCCAGTTCAAAAGTTGTAAATTCAGACGTTTGGCCTCAAAATATTTCATTGTCTTATGAAGATGATGCAGGACAAGTTTTAGAATTTAAGAGAGAAAAATTTAGTGAAACTCAAAATGTTACAGACCCAATAAATGGAATTACAAAAATTGATATCGAAAGTTATGGACAAGGTGAAACTGCAGATACGTTACAACATAGTGATGAGAATCCAATGATTCTTATTAATTTTTTAGATTCCTTTATTGATATAAATGCATTAAAATTAGAAGACAAGGACTCAGTAAATAAATTACTAAATAACCAAAGTGAAGCAAGAAAAATAAGACTCGAATTATTAAGTTTAGACGAAACAAAAAAAGCTTTGTTTTATGAGCAGAAGAAATTAGCTAGTTTAGAGAAAGAAAAAGCTGGAGAACTAGTTACTTTTCAGAATGCCCTTATTAAAGAAAGGCAGATTAGAACGGAACTTGTTGATGACTTAAAAAGTTTAATTAGCACTTACAGAGATATATTTAAAGACAATACTACATTCCAGAATTTTGAAAATTTAAAGGATGATGAAATTGTAGTAGGAAAAGACTATTTTAAAAAAGTAAAAGAAATAGTTTCTCAATTTTCAGAAATCGTCAAAGAAAAATCTGGAGAACTTAACGAAGCCTTAAATAAAAAAATTGACGAATTAAAAATTGAATTAAATAGTTGGACAGAAAAAGAAAAATCCTTCCAAGAAAAAATAGACAAAAAGAAAATCGAATTAGAAGCTCAAGGTATCCCCTTTGATTTAGGCAAGATAAACCAAATTTCAAAAGACATTATTGATTTATCAAATAGGGTTAAGAAACTTGAAGCAAGTCAAAAAGTATTGAAAGAATTAGAAACAGTAAGAAAAGAATTAATTATTAAACGAACCGAAATCAAGCAAAAGATATATTATACGCGTTATACTTTTACTGAAACCGTCAATCAGAATTTAAAAAATACACTTGATGGATTATTTATAGATATTAAATATGAAGAGGGTAAATATTCTGATTCTTTCGAAAAGCAATTAAAAAGTATTATGGAGTGGAGAACGTCGCAAGTTCCTAGGGCATTTTTGGTATCTAAACAACTCACTCCTCTTGAGTTTGTTGATATTTGCAAAAAGAATAATCTTGCTAATTTAAGAACCTTGGTTGATGAAAATGGGAATCGCTTATTACCTGAAGTTGAAATATCATCTATTGTTGCTAAAATGATGAAAGACTATTGCTACGAAGACTTTGAATCAATTGAATATGAAGATAGACCAAGTATTATTGTAACTAAAATATTTAAGGATGAAAATGGTGCAACACAAAGAAATTCAAAATCAATTTCTCAACTTTCACTTGGCCAGCAACAATCAGTTTTGCTTGGCATCCTTATGTTGTCAAAGAGTAAAAAGCCGCTAATAATCGACCAACCAGAGGACAACTTAGACAGTGAGTTTATATTCAAAACAATCGTTATGAACCTTAGAAAAATTAAAGAGGTTCGTCAAGTAATTATTGTAACACACAATCCTAACATTGCAGTACTTGGTGATGCAGAATTAATAGTTCCTTTAAAAAGTACAAGTGTTAAATCTCACGTTATAAATTCTGGTTCAATTGATAGAAATGATACAAGAATAGTGTGTTGTGAAATTTTAGAAGGTGGGAAAAGTGCATTTAAACAACGACAGACAATATATGGGATATAAAAGCACCACTACATGCATTTACAATTTTATTCCTTATAAAAAACCCAAGCTTAAAGCTTGAGTTTTATAAAATTAATTAATTCTAAATTATACCTTCATCTACAAAACTGTAATATGTCTCATCAGATGTAATTATAATATGATCAAGTAAACGAATATTAAATAAATTTCCAGCATCACTGATTAACTTGGTTAATCTTTTATCCTCTTCACTTGGTATTAGGTTTTGAGAGGGATGATTGTGCGAAACTATAATTCCAGATGCGTTAGTTTTGAGAGCTAAAGCAAATATTATCTTCACATCAACAACTGTTCCTGTTGTTCCTCCAGTACTTAAATTTATCCAGCCTAGTACTTTATTAGCTTTATTTAAAAGTAATAAATAAAACTGCTCTATAAATTCAATAGTATCCTTGTTATAAAGCGAATACAAAATATCAAATGCATCTTTTGATTTAGTTATTGCTATTTTTTCTTTTTGTTTTGTCTTATATTTTACTTCTATTTCTGCTAAATTTAAACTTGTTTCAAATTTTCTCAATTTATTCTTGTAATTACTTTTTGTTTCCATCTTATTGATTTTTAAATTATTTAATTAAAAAACTATTCCGGATGAGAGCTTAACATTGGTGAATTTAAAAGGCAAGTAATTACTGAAGTAGTCATATTTATTCATTTTAACAAACTTGATTTTTAATTGAATAAATGCCAACATGGGACAAATTTTAAAATGTTCTTTTATGGCAACAAAAAACACATGGGTTAGGCAACCTCAGGAAAGAAAAGGGGATTATTTCTTCAATGGTAAATCATACATAACTACAAATCTTATGAATGAAATTCCAGCAGATGAAATAATGTGGATTATTTCGGATTTAAAAGCATTTATTCAACAAGATAAGGGAATAGATTATCTGTTGGTATATATTCGTTCTGATAGAAGAAAAATATTTTGTATTGACCAGCTTTCCAAATCAATGATGAAAAGTGGAAATTATACCAAAGAAGAAATTCAAGAATATAATTACTGGACTATGCTTTTTGCTGAAGAGTATTAATTGATTAGAGCTGATTTTTCAGCTCTTTTTCAACTGTGGATAACCCATTGACGTAGAATAATATTCTGCTATCATATAAGTGTGCTTGTGGGGCGTCAGCCCTATTCGGCTAATACATAAGCTGAAGGCAGGCATAACAAAGAAACCGCTATTATTGCGGTTTTTTTGCTTATTAATCTTCATCAGGCTTACCTTTCATGGTACTAAAGAATTTTATATCCCGGTATCTATTGGTAACCCAAGCAGGTATAATACTCCAGAATTGTATATTCCCATTCTCTCCTATTTTTCTTAAAATCACTTTTATTTTTCTATTTTCTATTATAGCAATAACACCCCAATATTTTACCGGCTTGGTTTTCATAATCCTTTTCTTATAACTTTTAATCTCAAACTCATTTAAGGTATCTTCAAATTCTTGATAAGTGGTTGATACTTCAATAAGCTTTTTTGCAAGAGGAAGCAATTTAAATCGCAACATCTGTGATGTTTTTTCTCTTTCCGATCTGGATTTCTTAAATATGATATGATTAAATCCTTCAGAATTAAAATAAATCTTTTCATTTAAAGCAGTGGATTTAATTAATTTGATTTCATTATAAAATTGCTGTGCATTAACTTTTAATTTTTCATAATTTGATACATCTTCCATTTATGAAGTTTAATACTTTTCTTTTAGTAAATCAAGCAACGAAAGTTATAAACTCTTTATTCACACATATGCTTGACAATAAAACGCAGTAACATCTATACTTTAAATGTTAGTGTCGAATTAAAAAATTAATAATTGTAGATCCGTTGCCCGAAAGGGTCACTCTGATAAATTTATTCATCAGGGAGAAACGAACAACGTGCTATGAATTTCATTTTAGTGAAGCATTTTACTTTTTAAAAAGAAAATGTTAACTTATGCATATGCATGCCCGCCTGATTCGTTTCTGGCGGGTTTGTGTATTTATGGATAAGAAAATAAGGGATTATTTGGATTGGAAGGGGATACATTCTCCAAAAGCCAGTATTTCGTATAAAAGCTGGCTTTTGCTGTTTGTTAAAATATCTGGGGATAAACCCATAGAAGATTATAGGATTACAGATATCGTCGGTTATCAAATGTGGCTCAAAGCTCATTACAGTTCCTATAGTTTAGAATATGCAACAGTCATCATTAAAAACTTTTTCCAGTTTTACAGGGATCAAAATTATGCCTGTTTACCACCATCTCTCATTAAAAGGAAAAAAGGCCGGGCTAAATCTCATCGTGCAATCAGGGAAGAGGAATTTGAAAGAATAATTTCAATAATATCAGGGAACGATTTTTGGTCTCTTAGAGATTTGCTTATTATCCGCTTACTTTGGGATACCGGTGTACGGGTTTCTGAATTAACAGATTTAAATGTATCTCAGATAGATGTAAATAATTTATCTGCAGTAATCTCTACCAAGAAAACATCAAACATGAGAATTATATTATGGTCAGAAAAAACCCATGAAATTTTAATCAGATATTTAAAAATGAGAGCAGAATTGAATTTAAGCTATCATTCTCCGGCATTATTTATATGGCATAAAAACAGTAAAACTTATTTTAACCCAAGATTGACGACAAGAAGCGTGGAAAGAATAGTTAAACATTATTCAAACAAGTCAGGAATAATAGAAAAAATTAGTCCTCATAGTTTTCGCCATGGATGGGCTCACTTAAGACGAGATCAGAACGCTCCGCTTTCTTTTATCCAAAAGGGGCTAGGACATAAAAATCCTATTTCAACTTTCATTTATGAGCAATATTCAGATAGTGATTTTGAAAGAAGTGCCAAGACTTATTTTAAAAAGCTGCAAAAACCCTATATTCCAGCATTTGAAATTGAATATGCAAATGGTTTAAATCAAAAATTTGCCTGAAATATCACTTAAGTTATCCACAGATATTTGCATTTATATTTTGATTATGATAAACTATATTTTAGTTTAGTATATTGAATTTAATTTCAAAAAAGATATCAATTGTAATTACATTTATTTATCACTTTTACTGAGTGAGAATTTACAAAAGGGAGGCCGATATTAATCGGAATAACCTAAGTAACTTTGTGTCGCACAATATGGGTTATATGACTCAATTTGTAAGAAAGTAAAAACACTTGATATCTTAATTTGATATCAGGTTTTTTTACATAGCATTCTGTGGAGTTGTCAGCGGAGTAGAGAATGAATTAAGTAATATTTTAGTGATGCCCGCATGGGTCAGCTTGATAATAATTTTTATCAGGGAGAAACGAACAAAACTAATTCACTGGCAATCTCATAGATAACATTAACTCCATAGAATGCTGTGTAAAAATACCATTAGTCTTTTTGAGATTGGTCGAGATTATTAAATAATTTAATCTTCAGAAAAATTATGCAAATTTTTGATGTATTTACAAAAAAGATATACGAAAAGGAAGGAGAACAAAAAACGGCTTCTTATAAAGCAGGAGCACTTAAAATCACGGATAGGGGTATTATGTATTTACGTCTCTTTCACATTCCTGATGTAGATTTTTACATTAAGGAAAGATTACCAATCATCCCTACAGTTGATATAAATGACTAAAATTATTTTGATTTTAGTTATCATTTATCAATTTAAAATAAATTCATGAATTTTAATACAACACCCGTTCCCAATGTGGTGTTTGACACATATTTAAGAGAACTTAAACTGGCAGAACTTAAAGTACTTTTAATCATCATCCGGCAAACACTTGGTTGGGAAGATAAAAGGAATAAATCAGAACGAAAAGAGATGGATTGGATTTCGAATAGTCAATTGGTGTATAAATCCGGGACTTCTGCCAGGTCAATCAATGATGCAATCCGAATTCTTTCCGATAAAAGATTAATTGAAGTCATTTCCCAAAACGGAGAAATACTCGATACTGCTGGTAAACGCAAAGGTCAGCAAAAGCTTTATTATCGCCTTACCAACGCAATTTTTGCAACTGTGGAAAACAAGGGGATTAATGGTGGGATGGAGTGTAAAAGTCCCTATCCTAACGCAAATTTTGCAGGCAACTTACGCAAAAATATCACTGAACTTACGCAGAAAATGCGTATTACAAAAGAAACTATACAAAACTAACTCTTACAAATTATTACTAAGAAAAATATTATGACTAAAAATACAAATGCAAAAAAAATTACAATTAGTTCGATGTATATCATTCCACTAGATGAACTTGTAATGCAGGTTTTAATTTCAGAAGAAGAAATTTCAATGTTATTTGATTATTTATACAAAAGTCCGGTGAAAATTGAAAGAATTATCAGAAAAGCAGTTAAAAGGATTATCCACTTTCAGAAAACAGATGTCAGGCTAAAAGGATTGAATTTTGCCTATAACGATTCCATTAATATTACCTATGGAGCATCATATTTTAAAGTAATCCTAAAGGGTAAAGAAAAGGAACTCAAAGAAATTGCAGGAAAGGATAAGTCATTTTACTTCAATTGGGAAGAAAACAAACAAATTATCAATTCAGCTTAAAAAAGAAATTTCTGTTATAATTAACCATATTTTCAAAAAATGATAAAAAATAAAAAAACAACAAACCGAAAATTAAAAATAACTAAAACCCAATTATCCTTTTTCGCAAAAGAATTAGAAGATGCAGGTGGTTTTGACGAACTGATGATCAAAAAGAAGGCTATTGAGAAGAACGAGGGTAAAATATATACTTTCACATATAAAGATATTGATAAGTATAAAGAAACGCATTTGATAGGAGTATATGAAAAGCTCCGCCCCTATTTTAACACAAAAGTCCCTTATGCCTTTTGGAGTCAGTTATACATTGCATTAAGAGGAGGTATAGCTTTTTCCAAATAGTATGAAAACTTCTTTAAAGTATTACCATGGCAAACAAAAACTTGCCGAAAAGATTATTATTTCTATGATTCCAAAACATCGCATCTATTGTGAACCATTTTTTAGTGGTGGAGAAGTATTTTTCGCTAAACCTCCTGCAGAAATTGAGGTGATTAATGATTCTAATAGGGAAATAATTAACTTTTTTAGTATACTAAAAACTGAAGATTACGCAAGACGTTTAGAACAAGCTCATATTGATAACCGGGATGCATTAAAAGTGATTAAACTATGGGACACCAAAGATACTTTCTTTTATTGTAATCCACCTTACTTTAATTCAAACCTGGGACATTATAAAGGTTATACGGAACAAGATTTAAAAAATCTCTTACAAACACTTTCCGAAATAAAGGGGAAGTTTATTCTTAGCTCCTATCCTTCTGAATTTCTTGAAAAATATTCTAAAAAATATAAATGGAATTCTGTTAAAATTGAGGGGATTTCTTTACTGGTTTCGCTTGGAAAATAAGAATAAAGACTGAGGTGTAGACAGTAAATTATGGTATCTAAGATTTAAAATAAAATTAAAGGTTATACCTACCTATGCAACATTTTTAATATTAAATATATTTACTTTTTGCAGTAAATTATTTATCCTCTTGTCCTTTATAGTTCTTAGAAATAAAACCTTTACTATATTTAAACATCATTAATACAAGTGCGAAACCATATATGATCTGTCTTATATTTGCTACAATATTACTTGGCAATCCAATAAATCTTAGAGTTTCTGGTAATATTAGTAAAACAGCAGCTGCTAAAGCTGAGCCCCATAGGTTTCTCATACCCCCAATTATTACAATTGATAAAATAAATATTGACACATCTACTGTAAAACTTGTTGGGTCTATATAACTTATATAATGTGCGTATAATACGCCTGGAATAGCTGCAAGCATTCCACCAATAGTAAAACTGATAACTTTTGACTGATAAACTTTTTTACCAATACTTTTTGTAAATATTTCATCTTCACTTAAAGCAATTAATACTCTTCCAAAAGGTGATTTTGTAATGTTTCTTAATATTATATAAATGAGCAATGAAAAAAAAAGAGTTAGAATTAAAAATGAAAATTTACTTACAAAAATTACTCCAAAAATTGAAATATATGGAATCCCTGGAATTCCAAGTGGACCATTGGTTAACCCCATCCAGTTATTCATTATGGAATATGCTACAATCTGAATACCTAACGTAATTATAATAAAATAATCATCAACGGTACGTAAAGCAATTAAAGATACAACAACTGCAATAATTCCACTTATTAACATTGCAATTGGTAATGTTAATAAAAATGGAAAACAATATTTAACAGAAAGTATTGCAGTAGTATAAGCACCAATACCATAAAAACCTGCATGAGCTAAAGAAATTAATCCAGAATATCCAGCTGTTAATGTAAGACTTTGCGAAAGCATTACATAAAAAAATATCATTATTAATATATGCAATATATAATCCATTATACTTCAATTTTCTTTAATCGTATACCACTAAAACCAAGAGGTTTCCAAATCAAAAATATAATAAGAATAATATATGCAAAAGCATCCATCCATTTTGTATCGATATAGTAAGCAGCAAGATGTTGTGATGTTGCTAATAAAAGAGAACCAGCTATTAACCCTCTTGTACTTCCAACTCCTCCAATAATCATAGCTACTACTCCATAAAGTAAAAGGTTAAAACCGAAAGTAGGGGTCATATTTGTGTCCATAGCAGAAAGAATGCCAGCTATAGATGCTAAAGCTGATCCAATACCAAAGACAATCAAAATAATTTTATTTGAGCGAATACCATAAATATTACTAAGTTCTGGATCACTAGCAACGGCACGAATTGATCTTCCAATTTTAGTATAATTAAGTAATAAACTAATCAAAATAAATAAACCTAAAGAAACAATAATCGTAATTATTTGAATTGTAGTGATATAAGCTCCTAAAATATGGTTACCTATCGTTATTTCTGTTTTATTTATTATTTTAGTATCATCTCCAAAATACAATGAAATAATGTTTTGTAATAATACATACAAACCAATAGCTGCAATCAGATAAACCAATGCAGGAACATTTCTTTTTCGCATTTGCTTGTAAACTAAAATTTCACAAAGAATACCTAAAATTGATGCTGCAATAATTGCTAAAACAACTGAAAAGGGAAAACTGAGATAAATCGTATTTATAAAAAGAAAAACGAAATAAGCACCAGAAGAAATTATTATTGCATGAGTAATATGGAAAAATTTAATAGTGAAATAGATTATAGAAAATGAATTTGCAATAAGTAAATAAAGTGCAACAGTAGTTAATATATTGAAAATAAATTGACTTCCCATACTATTACTACATTTTTTTCAATAAATGAATACACATATTTTGATATTTATCTACCCAATAGGCTTCAGTAATATAGTTATAATTTTCAGATATATTGATAATTTCTTGAACTGTAAATTTTCGTGATCTAAAAATCTGAACATCCTCAAGCCAAGCTTCAATTGAAGAATTTTTAGAATTTATTTTCCATTTTATTCTGCTTTTATTTTTATTAGGCAAATAATTGCTGATAAACTCAAGAAAATGATGATTACTTTTATATTTTTGAAGTAGAATTTTAATATTATTATTTAATTGATAGCCAACCAAAAGTAAGTCTCCGGAATTTGATATCCTATCAATAATTGAAAAGATATCATTAGTATCATTATAATTTCCAATTGTATTTCCTAAAACACAAATAACTTTTTGAGTAGAACTACCAAGAAAATTAGAATCAGATAGTGAAATCTCCTCGAAATATCTGTTAATATATTTATATTTAATTTTATATTCTGAAATTTCCTTTTCTCTTTGTTTGAGTGAATCTTGAAAAAGTATCAAAAAATCTTTATTAATATCAATCCCCAAAATATTACTTTTAAAATATTTTTTAAGTTGCATGTCAACTATCTGCATTTCTGTATCTCCAACTCCAATACCTAAAAAAATAAGAGGATATTTTTTTAATTTACTAATTAATTGTTTCTCAATCTCAATAAGTAAAAGCATTTCGGAATGCACCCTGCCAAAATTTAATGGATTATTATAACCAAATGATACTCTATGCCATAAATCAGCAACACGAAACCAATGAGCACTATTTACCACTTTTTCACTAATTATACTTTTGAAAAAATGATTGTTTTTTATTACTAAATTAATAGGTATATTTTGAATAATTTTTTGAGGCATAAGTTAATTATAAATAATAATAAATAATAATGCAATACTTGAAAAAATTATAATAGAAATGTCAATAAAGATAGGGACGATATAATGTTTTTCAATTTCATTGACAATGATTTCATCAATAGATTTATTAAAGTCTTTAAATTCTTTTCTTGCCTTTTCCTTTTCAATTTCAATCTTTTTTTCAGTATTATGTTTAATTTCATTAATATTAGCCATAAAATAAAATAATCTCAAAGATACTATTGATAAAAAGAATACTTTAAAAAAAAGGCCCCAATCAATATTTACTAATTTATAAGGTGCATGAATATCAACCTCTGCAACAATTAATTCACCTAAAAGTGAAAGCATCAATATTGCATATACATCAAGAAAACGATAGTGTCTAACAAAAAAAATTCTAAAAAAGAAACGACATATACTATTTTTATTAAGAAATTTCATATTAATGATATTTTAATATTAATACTTTTCTATATCTTTTTTTGAAAGAAAACTTTTTTTTTGAATTTCAATAAGTGTATTGAATTTTTTTTGCAATTCTTTATCATCTCTTTTTTCCTTAACTTTAATTGCATCTAAAAGAATATTATTAATTTTTTCATTCAACCCATTAAATTCTAATAATGTTTTTGCATTTTTTAGAAATTCGATTAATTCATTTATATCTAAATTATTATCATGTGATTGTTCAATTACAGTATAAATTTCATCTTGTTTAAAATTATTTGCTAATAAAAAATCTGTAAGTAATTGTTCACATATTTCATCAAATTTTGAGATTTTTTTCCCTTGAATAAATACAGCAATAGCAAAAATTCTATTTTCAAGAGAAAAGAAAGTATTTGCATAAACTGGTGCATCTTCACGGTACATCAAAATATATTCTAAAGATGAACCAAATTTCCATTCTTCGATATTGCTTCGCAAAGGAGGATTTATTTCTTTATTATAATTCGGCAAAGAAGCATGAAAAGAAATTTTATTTCTTTCTGTAATAAGTTTTTCAAAATAATCAGCAGTTATAGGTTTTTCAAAATCAATTTCTTTAAGTGTATCAAATAATTTCTTTGTATTTGCAATATAATCATGTTCTAAAGTAATTGTACTTAAACTATGTTTTCTCGCAATATCACCATGACTTACCAAGGCTTCTTTAGCAATTGCAAATACCCTTTTATGAGGTTCAAATTGGAAGACATGATAATAATCAGTATGAAGAACTAAATATTTGTTGATATTTTGATCCCTTTTATATTCAACAATACCAACTTGAGCACAATGATCTATTATATCTTTTTGGAAAAGTCCTTCCGTAATAAATCCATAAAGTTTTATCAATGTTGTTGTAATATCTTCCATTTTCATTTATTTATTAATTCATCAGGGTCTATTACTTTTATTAATACAAAACGACCATTTTCAATTTTTTTTATTGCAACTGGTTTGTAAACATCACCATTGCTGTCAAATGTAGTTTTCCCAGTTACACCAATAAAAGTTTTAGTATTTAAAATATTATTTTTAACTTCAGCAGTTGTTTTATTATCAGATTTTTCAATAGCTTGTATCAATATGTAAGCAGCATCATAACCGTGACCAGCAAAAATTCCTGGAACAGAACCATATTTTTTTAAAAAAGAATTACTAAAATTTTTATTAATAGAATGTGATGAATTTGGATTATAATAAGGAATTGTATAAATAATGTTGTTTGTCGCAACACCAGCAATTTTAACTAACTGAGGCTCTTCACATGTTACTGTTCCCCTAAACGGGATATTGAAGTTGATATTCTTAGCTTGTATTAATATATTTGCCATTTCTTTATAATAACCAGGCATAAAAATTACTTTTGAATCAGAAATTTTAATCTTAGATAAAAGAGTTTTAAAATCAGTTTGATCTTGATTAAATCCTTCATCAAAAACTACTCTACCTCCTAGTTTCTGATATTCTGTCTTAAATACTTCTCTTAATCCATTCCCATAATCATTATTAATATACAAAACAGATGCTTCCTTAAAATTTTCCTCAATATAAATATATCTTGCCATTACTTTTCCTTCAAAGTTATCAGAGATCCAATTTCTAAAGATATATTCTCCAGCCTCTGTTATTTTAGGATTAGAAGCACTTGGAGAAAGAAGGACTACTTTATTCTGCTCAACTATTGGAGAAATCGCTAACATGCTTGAACTCGTGACAGTACCTATAATAAATTTTACTTTATTTATACTAATTAATTTTTGAGTCGCACTTACAGCTTGATTTGGATCAGTTTTATCATCTTCAATTACAAGTTCATATTTCATTTTTGTGCTTTTACTATTTATTTCAGAAATTGCCATTTCTATTCCTTTTTTACAATCAATTCCATAAGCACTTGCACTCCCAGTTAAAGGCAAGATTGCCCCAATTTTTATTACATTATCTGCTTTTTTTGGATTTCCACATCCCCATAATATTAATATAGAGAATACGATAATAAATGTTTTTTTCATTTTAATTTGATTTAATATTTCCTAATTCCATTATTATTTTTCGTGTAAATAAATTATTCCCAGCATCCTTATGTTCAACCAAAATAACAGAGACATCTCCTTTCTTAAAAAAAGACAAGAAGATATTAAAGAGTTTTTGAGAATTAACAGTATCAACCCCAGCAAATGGTTCATCAAGTAAAATAAGTTTAGGCTGATGAACAAGTCCCATACCAAAAGCAAGTAATTTTTTTTCACCTCCACTTAAATTAAAAGGTTTTCTATTTTTAAATTGCTCTAATCCAGTTTCTTT
Organism: Bacteroidota bacterium; assembly: GCA_026391675.1. Lineage (GTDB taxonomy): Bacteria > Bacteroidota > Bacteroidia > Bacteroidales > JACABE01 > JACABE01. Next base: position 76,105 of record JAPLDQ010000047.1, on the reverse strand, counting down.
ATATACATTCGAAATTCTTTGTTTTAAATCTGCTTTATTATAAATAGTCCCTGATATTTGAAAATTTTCTTCTACTGTTAGGTTTTCAAAACAGAAATCTTTTTGAGGAATATAAACAATCCTTCTTTTTATTAAATCTGAAGATTTTAATTCACTGATTTTTTTATTCTCAAAAAATATCTCTCCAGCCCATAAAGGAAGTATATTATAAATACATTTTAGCAATGTGCTTTTCCCACTTCCGTTGCTGCCATTAAGTAAAACTATTTCACCTGTTTTCACTTGAAGCGAAACATCAAAAAGAACTTTCTTCTTGCCATAGCCGGATGATATATTTTTTATTTCTAGCATTTATTCAGATAAAATTCTATTACTTTTTTATCATTTATAAAAGCAGCAAAACTTTCAAATAGAAAAGCTTTTCCCTCATTTAAAAACCATATTTTATCACTTAACTCTTTAATGAAATTATGATTATGCTCAATCTGTAAAATAGTTTTACCTTCGTTTTTTAATTCTTTAATCAATTTGCTTATTCTTATATAATTATCTCTATCAATACCAGCAATAGGTTCGTCCAAAAGTAAAAGTTTAGCATCATTAGCCAAACAACAACCAATTGTTAAAAGTTTTTGTTGCCCATAAGAAATTTCTCCTGCTTTATTATTTACTACTTCTTTTAAATGTATTTTATCAATAATTTCATTTGCTTTTTGAGCTAATTTGTTGTATTGTTTTCTGAAGATACAATCAGGTAATATAGCATTCCATATTTTTTCTCCAGGATTATTTTTAAAAGATAATAGAATGTTTTCTTTAACTGTCAATTGATTTATTATTCTTAAATCCTGAAAAGTCCTTGTAATCCCTTTTAAATTAATAGAAACAGGAGAACTTCTATTAATACTTTCATTATTAAAACTGATCTCGCCTTTGTCGGGTCGCAGAAATCCGGTTATGATATTAAAAAGTGTGGTTTTTCCAGCTCCATTCCCTCCTATAATAGTATAAATATGTCCTTGTTTAAAAGTTATAGTTATACCATTTATTATATGATGTTTACCAAAAGATTTATATAGATTTTTTATTTCTAGCATATTAATAAATGAAAAAACATTCTAATTTATTGTAAATATAGTTTATAGATTCATTAGCTTAAAAGAAGATTTGGACTAAAGAGACTAAAAAAATTTGTATCTAGGGTAAGTTAATAATATATTCCTATTTACTATTTTTAAAAAACAATTCTATTAATTCCTGTTTTTGATTATTTATAATGATATTTTTATTTATAATGATATTTTTTTAAAATTAAGTTAAAGTTATTCTATATTTAAATATGTTTTAAAATAAATTTAAACGAATATTTTTTTTATTTTATCGTATTTGTTTATTTTATAATCGATGTTCTTTTCTGTTAACCACAAATTAAATTATATATAAAAAAGTTAAAACATATAAAAAAATGCAACCTAATATAAGTGGAATTTAATGATTATATTTTGGGAGAAATTAAGCGTTCCCAACGACCATATTCAACAACTCAATTAGTTCATACAAGTTTTCAGAATTTTCAACAGCAATTGTATAACAATCACCATTCCAAGTTTTTTCTAATAAAAATGTAATGCTTTTTTGGCTTAAATTCGAGTGAGTCATCCATTTCAAGAAGTGCAGTCTTAATTGACCTATTGATATTATATATTCTAACAAGCAATTCACATAAATGATTGTTTTCGGAAACTTTTACAGTTTTAGTAGTTTTCTAGTTATCATTTTTTCAGATATCATAAAACAGGAGATTTACACTAAAAATTGTCTCATCATTACAATAATACTTTCTAACGAGAATTTGTCTTAGCAATTTGCCCCATATTTCTATATAAACAGATTGCATTAAATCCAATATATAAAATTATGAAAATAAAAAGCCCGATGGAATTTTCCAAACGGGCTTTTGAATAGAATTCAATTACTGAATTTCTATTTACCGGTAAATACCATTTAAACAAATTCAAAAAATAAATCAATAGAAAATATTCTGTAAAACAGAATATGGCTTATTGTCAAGTATATCAACAAATCAGGCGAATAAGTAGATAAATTATAATATCGACTTTCAATCTTGGAATCCTTATTAAAAGCATATTTTATAAGAATATATGTAATAAATAATTAAGTACATTAAATGTAAAGTAAGCGTAAAACTATTGTAAAGCCAAGCGTAATAAGGAATAGGACATCATTTATTAATCTTGCAACAGAAAACAGAATTAAAAAATAATCAAGTTGCAAAAATAAATTAAGGAGTTAAGATGCTATTCCAAATTATTAATTAACAATTATTATTCACTTAAAATTTAAAACCCATGTTTAAATTCAACAACGAAACCCGCTTCATTGAATACCCCCAGGCAGCAAATGGGCAATATTCAATAAAAATTGAACAGAAAGTAGAAAACAAAACCGAAGACCACATCAGAAAAGAATGGATTCCCATTGGTTTTATATCTAAATGGTTCAACAAAGAAGAAAACAAGTACATCTACTCCGCAACAGACTCTTTGGGTAATCCAATCTTTACTGATTGCAAAGAACTTTATGCATTAAAAAAGGAATTCCGAAACAACGGAAAAGACCTTGCCGGAATTTCCCAAATGGCTCGCATAGCCGGAATTAACAAAAAGCAAAATATAAATAAGTCCGAAGTTTCTGCAACAAGTGGAAGAAATCAGGATATTAAAAAACTTAGGGATAAGAAAGACGAAAACAGCAAGCATTTAGCTGATTTAAAGCAAGTACAAAAAGCCAAGAATGTAAAAACCGAGAAAGAAATGGATGCTAAAAACACTGAAGTTACTAAGGATAACCAACTAAATAAAGTTAATATTCAGTCAAAAGAGCAAAATCCAGATGATTCAAAGCCTGATGCTGATAATGCAGTTCATGAAAATCAGGAACAGGATATTGCCTCAAATCGTATGGATGAATTGGCTGAAATTAGAGAGCAGGGCAATGATATGGAACAAGATATAGAAATGGACAGATAATTACAATCAATCTAAATTACAATGAAAGTAAATCAGTCAGATAAGGTTATTATTTCCTTCAGTTCACCTGAATCGATGAATAATACCGTATTTGTTTCAAAGGTACACTCCGATTATACAACAGAAGTCATTGGGAAAATATACCCTAAATTTAATTCTGTAGAAGATACCATTTATTATACTTCTATCAATATTCAGGGAGAAGAACTATTTCCACCCACCACAGATTTTTCAGAAATCGAAAAACAATTCGAGAAATACGCACAAGAAAGCTCCGATATATCTTTAATGGAAACTATGCAGAAAGAAGCAGAAAAACCAATTGGTCGAAAAGAATCATTAAGAGCTATACGTAATTTGAAAATCAAGAATTTAGAAATACTTAAATCATTTTAAAAACAATTAAAATTTTATCACCATGAAAAACAATTTATCAGACTTAAAAATTTTTTACAATGAAAAAATTGAGCAAATGATTGCCGATGAAGTAAATGAAATCAATATCATTGCTAAAAACCTTGCCACCAATTATGCTGAAAGGCAGTTTCCTCCTGCAACAGGAGTGAAAATAAATATGATCATTGAGGAAATAAAAGCCAGATATGAAAAGCTGGGAATAAAAGTCTGCAAAGAATTACAGTCGGCCGTCAATCAGCCGGAAGTTGCCACCGATAGGTTAAAGGTGGATGCTGAGATTAAAAAAACGAGCAACTCAATCAATGAACTGGAAAATAAAGCAAATCAAGCAGAAAAAGAACAACAGAACCTTAAAATAGAAGGTCATTATCAAACATTGAAAGAAGTAAGAATTAAAAACATATTATTTTTTGGCGCAGAAGTTTTGTTTACCTCCTTGTCTTTTCAATTCTTTGGAGAAAACCTGCTTATTTCAATTCTAATTGCCATTCCTTTTACATTGGCTGTTTCTGAATATGCCCATTTGGTAGCTATGCAATATAAAAAGATTAGCAATGCCATTAAAAGGAGATTATTTCTATTGGCATCTATCCTTTTCGCATCTCTGGTATTTTTTGGATTAAGCTATTTCCGTTCACAGGCTTTGGGTAAGGAAGGGGTATCTGTTTCAACATTATTCTTTGTATTAATTAACCTTTTTATCTTCCTGGTCTCTGCATTTTTAAATTACAAATACAGCCTGACCAAAGAAGAAAAGATAAACTACCATATCTACAAAAAGCTTAAAAAAGAAAGGGAAAAGTACAATACCAAAGCTGAGTTATTAAGACAACATATCAGTGATATGGATACCCAACTTCAGGATAAAGGAGTACTGACACTTCATATTGATGATTTTGCTAAAACCAGTTTAAAAGAGATTCAAAAAAATTATGAAGAAACAGTTGGAAAATTCAAAAGTACAAATTTACTACTTCGTACTGATAATGTAATACCTGAGAGTTTTTCGGAACTTACCCCAAAACTGGAAATTGATTACAATTTTGATTTTTATAAATTTAATAATAAGGAGGAATAACAATGAAAACTACCAATATAATTATTATAACTGTATTTGGAATATTAATCATTTTTACTGCATGTTCCAAAATAAATTTTAAAAATCAGTCCACTGAAATTTCAGTTATCATTGATATAACTGATCCTTTAACCGCAAAGCCAAAGTCAACAGAAGTAATTTCAGTTATTAATCAAAAGAATAATAAATGGAGTGGAGCAGATTTTAGGCTTTTGTACATTACCAACGTGAGCTACAATCCAATGTTTGAGGCAAAGATAGAATCTGAAAATGAATGGCTGAGCAATCAGTTTCAAAGGGCTGAGAAAATAAAAAAGTTTTATGCAGAAATTAATACAATAATTTCAAATACAAGCAATGAAACAATTGGTAAGGATAATTCAGCCGTATATTTTACAATGGCAAAAGAACTGAACAGATTAAGCCAGAGTAGTAAAGCCACAACAAAGCTATTGCTCGTTTACAGTGATTTAATGGAAAATACTCCCAAAATGTCATTTTATGACAATGATACTTTTGATAAAACAAAGACAGCCCCCAATACTATACAGCAATATTTTGAAACTCAACAAATGTTGACAAATCTAAATGGGATAAAAGTATATCTGATCTTTCAACCAGAAAATATGAAGCAGGATGAAGATTACAAAGTAGTTTCCGGTTTTTATAAAAGCTGGTTGGAAAGCAAAGGAGCAACAGTTGAAATTACAGCTAATCTAAATTAAAACAATTATTAAAAGCCCAGGAAATGAAATTCGGGAAAATCATTTGGAAAATATTTGTATGGCTGTTTAAACTAGCCCTAAAACTATTCACACTACTTCTCTGGGCATCACTGAGCATTACGGAAGTAATACTACACCATATAAATGAAAACCTTAAAAAATTATCAGCTCATAAATAATATTAAACTATGGAAATAATTACAAACATTTTTACAACAATATTTGCAATACTCGAGGGTATTTTCAAATTCTTTTCAGAAGCTGTCGAAGCTATATTTTCTAATAACAGTAAAGAATATAAAGCCGATTTTGCTTCTGCCGGCATCTTGCTTTCAAGATTCAATTATGGCTATTGTTTAACAGGAGGCAGAAGCCTTAGCAGGAAAGATTCCTATCAAAATGCCTTAATCGTGGGTGGCACAGGCACTGGTAAAAGTTCTGTTGTTTTAATACCAAGTCTATTTAAGATGCGTGGAAGCTTTGTCATTCACGATCCTTCAGGAGAACTATACGCTAAAAGCGCAGGTTATCTAGAACAAAAAGGCTATCAGATTAAAGTACTGAATTTTACGAACCCTGATAAATCATCAGTATATAACCCCTTACAAAGAATTCAAACTACATCTGATGTACAGAAAGTTTCCTCCATTTTGGTAGATACAGCATTAGGTGGAAAAGCAAAAGATCCATTTTGGAACATTCAGGCTATATCTTTACTTTCAATGCTGATTTCCGTATTAAAAAAGCAGGGAAGTGAATATCAAAACCTGTATAATGTCCGTCAATTACTCAATCGTTTGGGTGGAGAACCTCAATCTGTAGATGCCCTGTTTAGTGAATATGCCGATGACATATTATTTGCTGAATACAAAAGCTTTTTAAGCTATGACGATAAAGTAATCAGTGGAATCACAGCAACCTGTAAAGCATCCTTACAATTGTTCAGCGATGATGCAGTTGCCAGGGTAACTTCATTTGATAATCTTGATTTTCTATCATTCAGGGACACTCCTACTGCCTTGTATATACAAAACTCTGTCGCTGACCAAAAATATTACAGTGTGCTGACTTCCATATTTTTTGAGCAGTTTTTTTCCTTTCTGCTTGGTCGTTTCCCTGAAAAAACAGAACAGGATATATTTCTGCTTATTGACGAAGCAAGCTCCCTTAATCTGCCAACCCTTCCACTGGCAGTTGCCAATGTCAGAAAACACCGTTCAGGCATTATGTTGTTGGTACAGGATTTTAATCAATTGGTGCATAATTACGGGAAATATGAAGCAGATGGTATCAAAGCCAATTGTTTTGCCAAAATGTATTTCACTGGTCAATCTTTAGAAACTTCTACAGATTTAGAAAGAACATTGGGTAAATATGAATACAAGGATAAAGAGGGACATAAAGTCGTGCGGAGTTTAATGACCAGTAATGAAGTCCGTATGATGGATATTAAAAGAGCTTTGCTTATCTGTGGTCATCATCCACCGATTAAAGCAAGACTTAGACCATATTATAAATACATTAAGTTCAGACAATATGGTAATATGCCAATGCCGGAAAATGGAGATGATGAATTGTTGGAAAATGTTAAGGTATTACCAATGAATATAATTAAGAAGAATAATGAGTAATTCCAAGAATCATAAAGGGGGTATGTGGGAATACCTGGATTCCATCGGTGTGCTCGAATGGGGCAATGATGAAGCAATTAAAAAGGCAAAGAAAGCATACAGGAAAATATATTTTACAAAACAGAAAAGAAAACAAAGGACATTAAAACGAGAATTTACGATAAGGTTTTCTAAAGATAACGGAGAGTTTATTAAAATAGCCCATGAAGCCAAACAGCATAGTATGAAAATCAATGAATTTCTTAAATCTGCTGTGATGGCATATATCAATCAAACTTTTGTTGTGCCTGATCATTGGCAGGTAGCGGAACTGGAGCAGTTATTATCACAATGCCTGAATGAGATTCAAAGCATCGTAAAACAAAAGGAAAGATACAATATTGATAGGGAATATAAATATGAACTCATTGAAAAAAGAATTGAAAAACTGGAATCTGAAATTCATTTAGTATTAAAGAACCCTTATACCATTGAAGAAATAGTTATCAGGAGATTAGAAGAAAAGCCATCATTAAAAGAAACATTGCTTACTATTCTTACAAACCATACAAATGATCATCAAAATCAAATCACATAAGAATTCAAATTCATTTCAGAAATTGCTTAATTACATGCTTTATGACAAAGACCGATTATTTGATGAAAAGGGAAACAGCTTTATTGTATCCCATAATTTGAAAGGAAATGATATTAATGAATGGGTAAGGCAATTTCAGGAAAATGAACATTACCGGCGATTAAAAAGGGTAAATTCGGTTTTATTAACGCATGAGATTATCAGTTTCCATAAGGATGATGCCACAAACATTACGCTTGAAAAGCTTGAAGATGTGGCAAGGGAATATGTGAGAAGGCGCAATGAAAAAGGGATGTATGTGGCTGTGCCTCATTTTGACAAAGAGCATTACCACATTCATATCTGTGCTTCAGGGATTGAATACCGCTCCGGTAAAGCCATGCGATTATCTAAAACCGAATTACTGAGTGTAAAAAAAGAAATACAGAAATACCAGATTGAAAAATATCCTGAATTAAGTAAATCACTGGTAAATCATGGAAACGAAAAAAAAGAATATGCCCTCTCTGATAAAGAATACCAATTAAAATTAAGAACAGGGAGGGCAAGCGACAAAGAACAATTAATCGGGATGCTGAAAACCTGCTACAAAAAAGCAGTTTCAAAAGATGATTTTTATGAGAATTTAAAATTAAGCGGATTGTCGACCTATATCAGGGGTGGAAAGATTTCAGGAATAGTATTTAACAATAAGAAATTTAGAATAAATCGACTGGGGTTTACTGAAGAAAGATTAGATTACTTAGATAAGTCGATAAAACGAGATAAAGATATTGAAGAAATAAGGAAAAAGTCGAAAGACAAAATTATTAATCGTAACCGATAATTATCATTATGCAAGATCAAACATCAAACAATAAAATAACAGACGTTTATGCAATTGTTACCAATCGTATTATTGAACATCTTGAAAAAGGTGTTGTTCCATGGCACAAAACATGGACAGAGGCAGGTTTACCACAAAACCTTATCACCGGTAAAAAATACCGTGGTATTAACGTGTGGCTATTATCAGCATTAAATTACAATCAAAATTATTTCCTGACTTTTAATCAGGTTCAGGATTTAGGAGGTAGCGTTAAAAAGGGAGAGAAATCACATGAAGTGATCTTCTGGAAGTGGATTGAAAAGGAAAATGAGGAAACCAAAGAAAAAGAAAGAATTCCGATGTTGAAATATTACAGGGTTTTCAATATATCTCAATGTGAAGGCATTCCTTTAGAAAAAATACCAAAGCCTATTGAACACAACAACAACCCTATTGAATGTTGTGAGAAAGTCATAGATGAAATGCCTAAAAGGCCAAATATACAGCATAAGGAACAACAGGCTTATTACAATCGTTTAAATGATTACGTGAATATGCCTAAAATAGAGAATTTCGAGAAAAGTGAAGATTATTACGGAGCATTGTTTCATGAACTGGTTCATAGTACAGGACATGGTGAAAGGCTAAACCGTAAAGAGTTATTGGAAAGTAAGGGTATGAAAACTGATAAATACGCCATTGAAGAATTGACAGCTGAAATGGGTGCTTCATACCTTAAATCGCATGCAGGAATTCCGATTGAGGAATTGGAAAATAATGCTTCCTATATTCAGGGCTGGTTAGAACATTTAAAAAACGATAAGAAATTTATTGTATATGCGAGTTCTCAGGCACAAAAAGCAACAGATTATATATTGAATATTAAAAATGAGGAGAAAGAGTTGGGAAAAAATGAAGAAGTTAAATCTCAGGATAGAAATGGGCAAATTAAAGATATGCGTGAGAAGGATGCAACTAATAAGGAGGTAGAAATTGAAAGATAGTATCTCTAATTTATAATAAAAATATTATATATTTTTTAATGCAGAAAGCCAGGCAATTGCTTGGCTTTCTGCATTTTTATAATATTGGTAAGCATTCTATCGTTTTTATTCAATCGGGAAAGAAAAGAAGAATTAATAGGAGGGAGAATCGCAGTAATATATTTAAAGATTAAATAGAAAATGAATAAAAAAATAACACCAAAAGTTAATCCTGAAGTTGAATATCAAATAAGACAAGAAATTGAAACAATTTATGAAGGAAAACTTCTACTCAGTAATGTGTTTAATGATTATTATATCCTTGGATTATTAACACAAGACTTAAGTATATTGCCTGTTACTCTTATTATAGAAGACAGATTTTCAGGAAGAAAAGAAAGAGTAAAAATTGATTTATATGAAAGAGAAGCTGTGCGAATTCTATCCGGGCAAATTGCAGAACTATACAAACAAGAAAATGAACAAATTGAAATAGAATTATTACAGCTAACCGATGAATTGGAAAAATACAGGGAAAATCAATTAGAACAATTTCAAAATGTAATAAAAGTTAAAAGAAACTATCAACAAATTCCACCAGAAAAGGAAAAGCAGGTCATTCAGTTTTTAAAAGATCCGAATCTTATTGAAAATATTGACAAACTTATTGAACAAGCAGGTGTAGTTGGTGAAGAAAACACCAGAAAGTTACTTTTTATTAATGCATCAACCTATAAAATGGCCAACCCTTTACATACATTAATTCAAGGCACAAGCGGAAGTGGTAAAAGTCATCTAATAAATACAATTGGACAATGCGTGCCTCCCGAAGATCTATTAATAATGACCAGAGTGACTAGTAAATCATTTTATCATTATTCAAAAGAAGAATTGATTGATAAACTTTTACTGATACAGGATTTTGACGGATTAAATGAAGAAGCTCGATATGCGTTCAGAGAATTACAAAGTTCAGGTATGTTAAGTAGTTCCACAACATACAAAGACAGAAACGGTAATATAAATTCAATGGTAAAAGTTGTAAAAAGCAATTTTGCGTCTCTGATAGCAACAACACAAGCGGAAATTTATTACGACAGCATGAGCAGATCTGTTGTAATTGGGGTAGATGAATCAGAAGAACAAACTTGCAGGATTATAGAACATCAAAATAAAATCCTTGCTGGGCAATTTGACGAGGTAGAAGAAAGAAAAGCAAAAACATTTCTACAGAATTGTATCAGAATTTTAAAACCTTATGAAGTAATCAATCTATATGCCGATAAAGTAAAACTCCCTATGGACGCAAAGATGCTAAGAAGATTAAATGCACATTACCAGTCATTTGTAAAACAAATTACATTATTACACCAATTTCAAAGGAAAAAGGATGAAAAAGGCAGACTTATAACAGAACCTGATGATTTAAAAATTGCCTGTGAAATATTATTTGAGGCAATCATAATGAAAATAGATGATTTGGATTCATCCCTGAGACAATTCTTTAATAAGTTAAAAACTTATGTTAAAGAACAGTCTAAAAGCAATACCAATGAATATCAATTTGCAAAAAGGGAAATAAGATTGGCTTTAAATTTAAGCAGAGGGAGTTGTGTTAGATATCTGGAAAGCCTTGAAAAAATGGAATATATAATAAAAACAGGTGGATTTGCTAATAAAGGGTTTAAATATTCAATATCATATTGGGATGATATAGATATAATAAAAAATAAAGTAAAAACAGAATTAAATACACAGCTTGATAAAATTAATACTTCTAGTAGCATCTAGTGACCCAAACAGCATGGGTCACTGGATTGTAGTAATACCTAAGAAAAGCTCGTAGTGTCCCATCAATTTCAGTGTATGTATATAAGAGAAAAAATAAAAAATGAAACATTTACCAATATTTAATCCGGAATTTGAAAATTTTTATACAGATTTTCATTCATTTACAAAAACAAAAGGTTATAGCAGAGGTAAAGACAGCATGTATCCGAGCTGTGTTAGAGAGTTCTTGTATTTCATAGAACTTAAGCAAATAACTGATATAAAAGTCGTAACTGCAAAAGAGATAATTGGATACTATGAATATCTTTTAGAAAGACCAAATCAAAAAAGAGAGGGTGGGCTAAGCGACTCAACGATTAAAGGTCATCTTTTTTCATTACGATTATTCTTTGATTATCTACTGGACATGGATGTTATTGATTCCACACCGGCAAGACTGCCTAAATTTGTTTTAAAAAAATTTAAGGAAAGGAATATTCTTAGCCTTGATGAAATAATACAATTGTATGAAGTATGCGAAACCAGACAAGATAAGGCTTTGCTCTCGCTTGCTTATGGCTGCGGACTCAGGAGAAGTGAAATCGAAAAGCTTGATACTTCAGATTTACACATTCAAAGTGGTGTGATAGTTATCCGAGACAGCAAGAACCATAGAAGTCGAACCATTCCACTTGCTGATAATGTCCTACGCGATTTAAAAGAATACATTCTTTATGAAAGAATGAAATATATAAATGTTAACAAACCGGCTCAACCTGCATTCTTTATTAATAATACAGGATTAAGAAAAAAAGGAGATAAATTTAATATAAGGTTAAAACAGTTAATAGAAAGAACAAAAAATTCTGAAATTTTGAATAAGAATATAACCTTACATTGCCTGCGTCATAGCATAGCAACACATTTATTAGATAATGGAGCAACTATTGAATTTGTGCAACATTTTTTAGGACATAGCCAAATAGATACTGCACATATTTATTCAAAAAGGAGAATGCAACGAATGAAAATATTAAGTCAAATTTAATTACGAAATTATGAATAAATCAAATGAAATAGAAAACTATCTTTCCCATATGGGACATACAAAGCAAACAATCAAAAGTTATATGTATGCAATTAAAAATTTTCTTCAATCAAATCCTGAAGCAGAAATTTATAAATACAAAGATATATTGAACTATTTAAATGAAAAGGTAAAGGATTTTAGTAATTCCGATATAAAGAATGGGATTTTGGCAGCCGTAAAGAAATATTATGATTTTTTAATTGATATTGGATTAAGAAATGATCATCCATGTAAGACTTTGATATTAAGTAAAAGGAGAAACAGGGATATTATTCATCAGGATTTGTTTACTACAGCTGAATTGGAAATGCTAATGGAAAGGGAAGAACGTTATGAAATTTTAAAACTAAAAAGCCGGACTTTGATTTCTATACTCATCTATCAAGGGATTACTGCAGGAGAAGTCGCTAACATTAAAGTCAGTAATGTTGATTTGGATAATGGAACTTTATATATAAAAGGAACAGGTAAAACAACCAGCCGACATTTAGAACTTATACCCAAGCAATACAGGATTATTGATAGATATATAAATGAAACAAGAAAAAAGCTAATTTCTACAAAAACAGATAGATTATTGGTAGGGAAGCTAGGTACACCAGTGACTGTTGATGATGTTAATTATATGGTATCTACCTATAAATCCCTATTTCCTGACAGGAATTTAAATGCACTTACAATCAGAATGAGTGTAATATCAAACTGGCTAAATGAAAAACGTCTCCCTCTAGAACAAGTGCAATTAATGGCAGGACATAGATGGATATCAGCAACTATCAGATATCGATATACTCCATTAGAAGAACAAAGAGAAATGATAAATAAATTTCATCCTTTGAGATGAATCAGGGAATGGGTTTTAAATTAATTTTTAACGTTAAATTAAAAAATTGTTACGATTATACATATATTTAAAACGATAAAAAAAAGATTTAATCATATAATATTTAAGGCTTTATAATTATTAATTTTAGAAAAATTCAGATATCGAATTTTATTTTAAAATAGAAAGTGATTACAAACTGCGACATGCGAAAAGTTATCAATAAGCCGTAAAAAAAGCGACATCGCAGTAATAAAACAACCATTACAATATAATTGAATTAATGGTTAACACAAAAATAATAATTAAAAATCTATGATCGAAGAAACAAAAACTAATAATAGCGAAGATGAAACAACTAATAAAATAATTGAAGATTCTGAAGTACTTAAATGGATAGAATATAACTTAAGCAAGCTTGAAGAAAAAAGAAGTTTTATTGGTAAGATTTGCATCAACATTTCTAATCTTTGGAAAAAAAAGGAAAAAAGCAATGAGCGTATTCCAGAAAGATGGGTAGATATCGGCAAGGAAGTCTATGCTCGTAAAACATTACTCTTATCAGCACAAAAAGACCTTAATGCTAATGGTATAGATGAGCCTTTCGTTCTTGCAGCTACTGATATTTTTGTAGAGAAAGCTCAAAGGTTATTAACGAAACGTGGAAGAATGCTAATTACAACTGGTATAATTTTATCAATTGTACTTGTTGTTTTTTTATTAGGCGTCACTTGGTATTATTATCTAAATCATAATGATTCAGAAATAACAGCATTAAATTTAAATGGTTATAGCCTAACACTAATTGTTTTAAAGAAGTTGACTATCGCCTCAATAATTCTTGCTCTTGGTTATTTCTTAATTGCAATTACCCGAGCTTTGTTTCATGAAGGCTTGACTCTATTTTCACGTAGGCATGCTTTACGTTTTGGAAGATTATATGTTTATATCAAAAAAGGGAAAGTCGATTACAAGGAATTGGAAGATGCATTTAAATGGAACCAGGAATTCTCAACAGCGTTTAAAGATATTCAACCGGATAAAATGACAAAGACAATTATACATCGTGTGATAGATATTATTCCAGAGGTTGTAAACAAAAGTATTGAAGCTTATTTAAAATCTTCTGCAGAAAATAAAACGACACCGAAATAAAGTGAAAAGTAGATATTAATAATAAACGGGGTTTGACAGGAAAGACAGACGAATAATAAAAACTTAAAAAATTAATATTATGGAAAATGTTTTAGTGATAGGTCTTGGCATTCTTTTAATTGATGTAATTCTAAGATTGTATTTATTATATAAAGAACTTCAGTTTAGTAAAAAAAAATATGATGACGAAGAGGAACTTAGAAAAAAGCATGAAAAATGGCTTAGTACTGAAACAATGAAACTCAAAGAAGTAGCCGTGCCATTAGGTGAGAGTATACAAAAAGAACTTGTTAAAGATGTAACTTGGCTTACAACTGCAATGATACAAGCAAAAATTGGGACTAATTCAAAAACATTATTTGGTGAAAGATTAAGCCATTTCGAAATTGAAAAAAAGTTTATTGCAGAGAAATTTGTTCCTTTATTGCTAAACAGGTGTCAAAATCATATAAACAATGGCAAAGAAGTATGCCTGTTAATAGATTCTGGAACTACTTTATTTGATTTTTTTGAGGTATTATCAGAAGGTATTGTTTCCTGTTCATATAAAAAGCAAACTTGGATTGATAAACTTTATATTTCAACAAATAATTTGCCTGGAATTGAGATAGCAATGGAAAAAGGTCGTGTAAATCCACAGGATAGATTTTCTCCTTTAGCTTTTAAATGTCATTTTTTACCTGGTGAGCCGCTTGCAATTTATGGAGCAGTTACTGGGAATGTCACTATAGATTCTCTTAAAAATTTGAAAAGAGATTTTAAATATATTTTTGATTTACAAAAGGAAATTAAGGATCCAGTTTTCATCGGAATAACTGTTGGGAATTGGATTCGAATACGTAGGAGTCAACATTTTTGTCCTGTTCCAATGGCACGTGGAAAAGGTCATCTAGCATTTAAGCAAGAAATTGTAAATTGTTCTGATGAAGTTTTTGTTATTTCTCCTTTGGGTAAAGTTTTCAAAAATGTAGGTAATGATGAAATAAACGAGCAATTAGGTCTTAATTCATGTTTTAATTATCCTGATGAAGAAAGATATGATGATTTAGATATTAAAGATGATAATGAACTAACAAACCCAAAAAAAATAAAATTAGTAAGTACCAGCAGATCTGAACAGGATTATTTATTACATGGTCATTCTGAGTCATTGAAAACACTTTTAAAACCTGATGAAGGTATTAGCATGAAAGGTAATAAAATTGAGAATGTTAACCACATTATGTTTCCATTTCCAAAAATCCCGGATAACCGCTATTTTGAAATAGAAATGGAATTTCCTCATAAAATTACTAGAAACCCTGAATTTTTAAAACACTTTTTTAGCGTAAACCCAAATGCTGTAATATGACCCAGTTACAGACGAAAGGATAGAATGGTGGAGGAAAAAAGATGGTGGTTATAAAATGAAAAAATCAACAAACGTTAACCGCAACTCATGGGAAGATAGCTAATCCGAGAGTTTCTGCATGAAATAAACAGTCAATTAAACAAACAATTTTAAAAATCAACGACAATGAAAAAAATTCTAACACTTCTCATGATAGTAATTTCATTTGTTGCTTATGGACAAGACGAAATTACAATTGACGGACAACCTTGTAATTTGCATGGTTCATCTAGGCAAGGGACTAAAGAGTATGATCAAAATCCTTTTAAGAATCGTTATAACTTTCCGAAAGCTGGCGACTTTGAAACTGGGTTATCATTAGAAAATTTTATAGATGGCACTGCTGTCAAAGGAAAATTTAACCAAGCTAAAGCAGTTGAAGTAACAGGATACGTTTATGATGTTAAAGTTGGTGGGATAGAAACCTGTAATTGTAAAACATCAGACCCCTTGTTTAGAGACACTCACATTGAACTTACTCTTAATGACCAAGATACAGGACCCGAAAAACGATTCATTGTAGAAGTTACCCCAAGAATCAGAAAGAAACTTGCTGACCAAGGTGTTGATTGGACAACAGAAGCTCTTAAGGGAAAAATGAAAGGACATATGGTGAAAATTCAAGGTTGGTTATTCTACGATTTTAGTCATGAAACAGAAAACTTTGCTGACGACCCAAAGGACAATATTGGTAGAACAAATTGGAGAGCAACGTCTTGGGAAATCCATCCTATCACAAATTTAGAAATTCTTGATGAGAAAGAAGCAATGGCATCTGCATCTGCTTTTAATGAGGAAAATGAATCTCCAACTCCAGTTACAATTAATTCAAACACAAACAATTCAACAACAAATAAAAAAATCAATACAATGGAATCAACACCAATGAACACATTAATTATTATTCTTTTAGGAGCCATTCTTGGAATGGTTGGTCAAGGACTTCGAGTAGTTGTGGGTATTAAAAAGATTGGAGACGAAGCTATAAGAACAGGACAAGAACAAAAAGAACTTATCAAAACTCAGCAACTTGTTTTAAGTTTGTTCATTGCTTCTGCAGTTGGAGCTATTGCTGGTGTGCTTGCTGCCGTTGGAAGTGCAGACTTGGCATTTACTAAATCAACAATCTTTGCATTTATAGCAGCGGGTTATGCAGGCACTGATTTTATTGAAGGGTTTATTCGTAAGAACCCTACAGTAACTAAAGGCAATGGAAAATAATAAAGTAACACCGATAAAAAGTAGAACTGTGGTTAATAGTTGACCTGCAACAAGGGGGGGGCGTACTCCGCTAAAAAACCTTAATAATTTAAAATTCAACTTTAATAATGCAACAACGATAAAATAAAATTTAGTTACGGTAAAACAAATTTTTATAACGGTAAATAAGATTAACTAACAACAATTACATTACCAAGGATTATTTAGTATTTTTACAATTTATAAAGCTTTAAATCAAATTCAAAAAAAGATACTATACAATAAATAATGAAATATGACAATTAGTGAAATAATTCTAAAGGTAGAAAGTGTAAACACGGAGTCAAACTATTGGTTTGTTAGGACTGACTATGGGAGACTTTTTGAAGATTTTTATCAGAATAATTTTATTGCAATAGGATGGGATTATTTAACCCTTTATGATATTAGAAACGGCAATATAGAAGCTATTAAGAAAAAAATGGCAGATATAGAAAAAGTTGACTTAAATACTTTTAGTGGAAAAATGAAGATTTCTTTGGCTTATAATAAAATACAAACCTTTATTTCCTTAAAAAAGGATGATATTATCGTAATGCCGAGTAGAAATTCAGATAGACTTGCATTTGGAAGAGTTGATGATGACGCAGCCTATGAAGATTTATCTGTTAAAGAGTTTATAAAACGCAGAAAGGTAGAATGGTATGAGATCAAGTCTATGGAAGATTTAAATCCTATTTTCTATAAGGTTAAATCTAACCAACATGCAATTAGTAGTATAAATCACTATGCCTCGCATATTGACAGAGTAATTGGTAATTTATTTAAAAAGGGAGATAATACTCATTATGTCTTAAAAATTGATAAAACGGATGATGTAAATTTTGATGAACTGCAATTATTAATGGATAACATTAAAATATTGATGCAAAATATAAATCAGGACTTTGGATTTAATGAAAACACAAATGAATTTTATATTAAAATAAATTTACAATCTAAAGGTAATTTAGAATTAATAAAAAAAGGGAAAAGCCTTGCCGTTTTAGCATATCTTATATTTTTAACGTCTTGTAATAACCTTGACACTGAAAAAGATAATGAAATTGCTAAGTTTATTGAACTGAATAAAACTGTTCTAAAAAGCACCTCAGTGGTAATAGATACTTTAAAAATGAATACTTACGAATTAACTAAGCCGTTTAATAAAAATGGAAACTAGTTATTTTTCAGATTCCGAAAACTTATATAAATATTTCGTTTCAATTGGTATTTTACTAATTGTATTAACTGTTTACTATCCATTAAAAGAAAAGCAAGAGTTAGAAATAATTAAAATTCAATTGGAGAACGACGTTAAAATATTAAATTATAAAATTAACGAGAATTCTAAAAATGTAAAAAGTCTCCAATTTAGCATTGCAAGAAATGGGACAACAAAAGATGGCAAGGAATTACTAAAAGTGTTATCCGAATTAAATAATACCAATCATTTTAATCAAATAGAATCTGAAAAGAAATTTTTTGAGATTATTATTAGAACAAAAAATATTAAACTATATAATATTATGTTTTGGCTATTTTTTCCAATTGGCATTTGTTTGACAATTTATGGTTTCCTTAAATGGGGAAAAGCAAAGAAATATGATGATAATATTTTAAAATTGGAAAATGAAAAGCTTGAATTAGAAGTTAATAAAATGCGAAAAGAAATAATATTGTGACCTATTAATAAGACTATAAAAATCAAATACATAAATCGTTTGATAACAAGGAATTACACATCAAATTACTATACTGGCGAGTGTCGGTTCGGATTCAATGGGAAAGAGAAGGATGATGAGGTTAAAGGTACTGGAAATAGTTTAGATTTTGGTGCAAGAATTTATGATCCGAGGATTGGGAGATGGTTGAGTGTTGACCCTAAAGCAGCAAAATATCCATTCTTATCACCTTTTGAAGCATTTGAGAACAATCCAATATGTATTTTAGATCCCGGTGGTGATACAACTCTTTATTATAATCAAAATGGTGATTTACTTCATACATCTTATGACAAACTATCTACTGCAATAACTATAATTACTGATAAAAATTTAAAGCACTTTACAATTTCCTTAAAAATATTCAAAGGGAAGGGAGGTAAAGATGATTTATCTTCTTTTAATATGCCTAATGAACGTTGGCGAAAAATGGGACTTACTATTGATGTAAAATCACTTAGAACATTTTATAATAAAAATACAATTGTTGGCAAAGATAATTTAAGTGAAGAATCTCCAACTGGACAATATACACCTGGCTTTTTTAATGAATCAAAATCTAATCTTTATAATAAAAATGGCAATATAAATATTGGTAGTAAAACTATAAAGGGTGGACTTACAACTGTTGCTGGTTTTCCTGAAGATGAACCAGAAATGGGAAATAAAATTGGCACTATACATGATCACCCAAATGAAGGCTTAAGTACGGGATTTGGGACAGGTGAATATCATCCAAGTTTAGATGCAGATTATCCAAACCAAGGTAATCTTGATATTATTGTTGGTAGAGAGCAAATTTATATTTATGGTAAATCTATGAAAAATGATATAGTTGTAGATAAAAAAACATTAGAAAAAGGATCAACACAAAAATGAAAAAGTTTTATATTTATCTGAATACAATAATTTTATTTTTTTGTTTATTAATTTTATGTCTTTGTAATAAGAAACAAGAAAGTATATACGATAGAAGGCTCAATGCTGCAAAATGGCTTTATTATGAATCAAATTTTAAATCGAATAAAATAGGATGTGTTGATAATAAGGTAGTTGATATAAACATTTGCTTTATTGAAGGATTAATTATTGATACTTCTTATATTGGAGATACTCTTGAGATAAAGATATTTTCTTCTTTTATAAAAAATATCAAATGTTTCCCTTATGGAAATCCAAGTTTTATTAATTTATTTGGATTTTATCCGAATGTTGATACAGTTGTCTATCGAGCAATTATGAATTGTAATTTAATAAGAACTCCAGAAAATGATGACAGCATATCTACAAATTGGGAATGGATGGGTCTTTATTCTAGGCCAAAACAGAAAAAAATGTTTAAAGATTTTATAATTAAAAACCAAGATAAAATTAATTCTTACTTAAAAAAAGAAGCTAAAAAGCGAAATTATATAGAATAGATATTTTTCTCTGCTAATTATAATAAAAAAGAAGAATCTGAAATAATATATCTAAAATTTATTCAACACTTAATAACAGATTCAATTTATTGTTTACTTGAAATAATAAAAATTTCTCATACGTATGGTACTACTAATGTGTTTAATAATTCTTTAATTGCATCAATACATAACAAATTAATAACTTGGTGTTCATACTATTATTCTTTCAACAAGTTTTTAAATACAAAAGTACAAATAAAAAATAAAAAGAAGCTAACAGATACTAAAATCCTTTTAGAAAGACTAATTGGTGAAGATAATATGAAATTTATTTCAGAACGTTATCATGCTGAAATGGCCATTGACCATTATCGTTCAGCACGTCAAACTCATTCAGAAGGCATAGCTTATAAACATTTAATTGAAAATATGTCATTTTTAAATGATGATTTTAGTGATAAACTTTCTCATTTTTATACTTCATTAGAGAGATATAACTTAAGGAATGGAGGAATCAAAGACGATGTGAAAAAACTAAAAAAGTTTGCTGTTAGTACGAATTTATATAAGACAACATATCATACCATTGATCCATTAAACTATAATTTAATTTTAGAAAATGAAGACAATTAAACATGAATCCGAACCGACACTCGCCGGTATAGTAGTTTGATATGTAATATATTGGTTTCAAAATCCTTATAAATTATAAAATTGTAATTTGTAAAAATACTAATAAAATTTAATTACCAATATTGCAAAACAATTTTTGTTTTTATGGCGTTTTGGGCAGTGGCCATTTTGCATAGACTAACTTTTGATAAAGTTTCTAACGGACAATTAAAGAGAAAGGAATAACTACTCCCTCATTACATCAAGATTGCCCTCGATATCAAATTTAAAAGTAGCTTCAAGATTAAATTTTTTATTGTTTTTTTTTTTTAATATACGTAGTAAAAATAAACTGTTGACTTTCTTTGTCAAAATCAGTTAAAAACAGACTATTAAAATATGCTTGTGCAATATAATCAACATCTCCAATAATATCTTTTATATTAAGAATTTTATCAAATAAATTATGTGCGTTTTTAAATACTTTTATTTTTATTTCTGTTGAAGATAAATTATAATACAAGGCAAATGTGTCTTTATCACAATAAAAAAGAGTATCTGGTATATCTTTTATTTTTGTGTTAATTTCATTTTTATTTTCAATACTATGATTTTGTGTATTATTATTAATATTACAAGAAACATTTTGTATAATAACAAATATTACAATAAATAATCCTATAATTCTATTATTTTTCATTTTTATATGATTTTATTTTAGAAAATCTAACATAAATTTTATGTTATAAAAATTATTTTTTTACTATTGGTTGTTCTTTAACAAGGGGTGGTTTTAAATCAGTATTATCTTTTGCTGCATCATTATATTGATACTTATTCAAATCTATCAAGTAATCTTCTTTTTTTGTTGACTCATTTGGATTATAAAATGGAATATTATCTTTATTGTCTTTATAATATTGAGCATTAGTTTCTATATCAGCTCCTTTTTTCTCATAATATCCTCCTTTTACAGGATTAATTGAGAAATGAACGGCATCAAATGCACCTAAGTAGTCAATTCCAAATTCTTTTGCAGTTTCCTTTAAATTCCCCATTTTTTCTTTTGCTTCTTCAGAAAAAACACCGTTTGTTTTTTTTATACCAATAGATTTAACATTAAAATCAAACCCAAACCCACCTTCATGATTACTTGTTCCTGGTTTTTAAAATGTATCCTTTTAAAAAAGGAGAACTAATTGAATTATTAAATGAATCTGGTTTTAAAAAAATAAGTATGTATTCGAATTTTAATTTTGGTTATGATAAAAATGCAGAATTTTATACTTATGTCGCCTCAAAATAAAAACGTTCATCATAATTACAAGATTAACACAATTCAAAATACACAATATGAAATCCATAATTGTTTTAGATCTTACGAGAAGTGTGTTAAAAGTGATTAACACTTGAATTATGTGTATATTCATTTCATTTTATTACTAATAGAATCAAATTAACTCTTTTTTAATACTAAATAGTAAGAAACAGTACACCTCTTTTGTGGTTTCCATTAAAAAGAGAAATGCTTTATTTGTAAGGCAGATCAGAAAGTCTATATTTAAATGTTTCAATAAGACTATCCTTAACAAAAGTTGAATTAACTTTTGTTTTAACTTTTGTTAAGCGATCATCTTCATATGAATACTTTTTAGTAATTGTTTTTTTTCTAAAAAAGTAATCTTCTTTATATATTCGGAGATTATGACAATATAATATAAGAGAATCTAATATTTCAGATTCGTCAACTCCTCTGTTATTATTTGTAAAAGGTAAAACTATAAACACTTTTGAATTTACAAAATATTTTAATTTATAAACCAATTCTGAATCAATAATTTGTGAAGTGATTTTTAAATTTTTCTTATAGTTAATTTCAATTTCCTTAAAATTATTTTCATCATACAACCCAAAAGTATCAGTATAAAAAGGCAAAAAAGAGTTTTTTGTAATTTTATCAATATTCATATTATTAGTACTATTTAAGATTAATTCACCACTTTCATTTGGTAAATAATTTATAATTTCAACATTTCTAAGTTTATAATCATAATTATAAATTGTTGAATCAGTAATATTAATATTCCCTTCTTTATATAACAATATATTATTTATTGAATCAAAGTATTTAACAAAAACTCTTTTTTCTTTTCCATATTTAATAATATATTTTTCAACAATTAAATATTTTCTTAAATTATTATTTACATAACAAAAACTTAATAATAATATTAAAGATACTAAAAATATTATTTTTTTCATATACTTAATTGGTTTCAGTTGAAGCATTTTTTGGTGCTCTAGTCTTCCAAAAAATGGTAGGCCCATGAACTGCCGTAGCATTATATCTCATTAAATTAACATTTTTATATCCTTTATAATTCCAGGCTCTATTATGTTGTGGTGCAACAAACGTTCCTTTTCCATTTATTTTTTCAACGTTTGTTTTCCATTTATCAAAAAGGGTTTTCTTGATAGTCCACCCAATAGTAGCAGCATGTGATTCAGACCCATTTTCAGAACACTCATTCCCACGTATTATTGCCTGATCTATTCCATCCCAAGCATCAGCTCCATTACTATAATCAAAGCCTCCATTAAGGGCATTAATAACTCCAGCATTACATACTTGCATGAAAGTTCCATTTCTCTTTTCTGGAGTTGCTTTTTTAAATTTTTTAGCTTCTGAATTATTTGCTCTATACGCAGCTTTCTCTGGATGATTCTCATGCACACTTGCAATTGCCCAAGCTTCTTCATCGCTTGTGTGAGAACTTTCACCATATACTGTTGCAGCTTTATTCAAGAACTGAGTATGAGTAATATTTAAATCAACAACATTACTAAATGTTCCATCTTTATTTTTTTCATCAGCAGTATAAACCTTATCATCTGGGACTTGCTTTGCATCTTTTCCTTCCCCAACTGTAACAGTTTTCCCATCCGAACCTAAATGTTTACCATTTTTATTGTAATAGTCTCCTTCTCCATTGAAATCAAGTTGAGATATAGGGGAATTACCATAATAAGCATAAGTAGTTTGCCAAGGATATTCAATTTCTTTAGGATCAGGGCTTAGCATTTTACCAATTCGTGGATCATAAATCCGAGCTCCCAAATCATAGCTGTTATTATTACCTTTTACCTCATCATCCTTTTCTTTCCCATTGAATCCGAACCGACACTCGGTTGTAATGAAATTTGATATGTAATGATTTAATTTCAAGTATCTTATGAGTTAAATATTGCAGATTGTAACTATTTTTCTTCTTAAAAAAACATCTTCTAAAAGTCATCTTAACCTAAACTCCTCATCCTGTTTTTAATTGCCAATAGTGCAAAACTATTATTTTGTTTTTATGGCGTTTTGGGCAGGGTAACAAATTAGCGAACCAACGTTTTTACCTTGATTGGTAATGATGTGTTTCCATTTTTACGCTTTTTATTAATGGTTTTCCAAGGTGTATAAATATAATCATCATTCGGTGGAGTATAATACTTTTTGTATTCCTCCCCACAATTATTTTTTATCCAACTCCTATATGCTTCTACTTGATCTTTATATAGTGGAAAATCTAATGTATTAGTGGGTAAATATATTTTAATATTAGTGCATTTTAGAATTAAATAAATGTGCTTATTTATTCTTTTTAAAGGAATTGAATCAAAACTTGAATACTTTTTTGACTCTTCGTAACGTCCTGTAGAAAATAGATATCTTTTATACCTTGGTTCTATGTAATTAAAATTTTTAACCTGATTCCTACAATTACATTTATGTGAGCTACAACCACCACAAAATAAAATGATCGCACAAATAAATATTAAAACATTAATTCTCATCGTATTTTTAAATTATTTTTTTTTATTTAGTATAAATATCTATTTTTTTAGGATCATATGCCCCTTGTTCAGGAATGTGAATAATCCATTTTATAGTTTTCGATTTTACTGTTTCAAAAACTGCTTTACATTTATAAATATTAAAACCAAATAAGTTATATTTTTGTCCAAGGAAATTAGTATTTTTCCCTTGATAAAAACTTTTAATTTTAGTATTGCTAATTTTATTATAAGTATTATAATTATTTTCTGTTATTCCCAAAAGAATTAAATCTTTACTTGTCATAGTTGCATTCTCAGATGCATTCTTATCAACTTTAACTAAATAATCAATATTAAATGCTACATTAAATGTTTCTCTACCATTATCTACTTTTAAATTATTTGTAAAAAAGGACCCAGGCTTAGATGGTATTTGTGCATATCCACCTTCATCATTCCCAAATAAACAAACTTTAAAATCTTCTTTATCTGAGTTAATTTTATTAATATAATCAAACTTTGCTTGTTCTTGCTCGTTTAATACTGCGCCTTCCTTCACCTTAAATGTCATTGAGTAATCTCCCATATCGTTGCTTGTTGAGTATTCTACATCAACTTTATCGTTAAATAACTTACCCATTCTGTCCTTAAAAAATTCTCCGTTTTTAGATAAATTATTATCCCAAGTAGAAACACCAGCAATTCGCATTGTATCTCCAAAAGGATCACAAAACCATATAGGATTATTTGCAAAAGAAGCATAATTTGAAATAGAAGCATCTGATTTTGGATCTCTATTCCATCTTCTGCCAATCCTAGCATCATATTCCCAAAACAGGGCGGTAGTGGTACTTTGGTTGTTGTAAATCTCCTGGTCTTTCTCTTGTCCATTGAATCCGAACCGACACTCGCCGGTATAGAAATTTGATATGTAATATCCTGTCATAAAACGTTTTACAAGTTTTAAGTTGTAAGTTTTAAATTGTAAATATACTAATTGTTTTTCTAACTTATAAATATCTTCTAAGATTATTTACAATTATTATTTTCATTCTACTTTATTTATCAATATTGTAAAACTACGGTATTGACTTTATGACATTTTGGATACCTGATAAATTAAGATTAATCCATTAATTATTTATTAATGTTTTTATTAAAATATATTTTATCTGGTCGAAAAATTTTAGAGATTGAATCACTATCATAGAACCCATCCATTTTTAAATAATCATAGGATGTTCGATAAGGTTTATATGCCCAATGAGCTTCAATTGCATAATGACCTTTTTGCCTATAATCTCTTAAAATGTATAAATATTTATTTTCAGGTTCATAATAAACTTCAATTCCTGTATTTTTAAACCAAAAATTATACCAAAATTTATGCTCAATAAGAATTGGAATTCTATCGTCTCGTTTAAAACTATCCGGTAAGATAATATCAATTGCCTTAAATAAATGATAACGATTATTTTTTATAACGTAAATACTATCATTAGCATATATCTGAAATGTTTCATTTTTTTTATAATTTGAAATAAAATGTAATCTAAGTTTTTTTTGACCAAATATATTTTCACTGATTATTAATACAAGAGTTAATATAATAATGCTTAAAAAAAAATTTAAAATATTGTTTTTCATTACTTTTTGTTTTCTAGTTTTTTATAATCAGGATCATATTTAAAACCTCTATTTCTAAAGTCGGGTCCAAATTTCCATAAGTTTTGAAAATTCAATTTGCTTCCAGGACTAAAAAGACCTCCAGTTTTATGGTTACGGTCGCCACGACCTTGATGCAAAAACTCATGGCTACTAACTGGGTCAAGAGATTCAGTATTCTCAGATCCTTCGCTTAAGTATGCTGATCTGGGTTTTATAAACATTAAGTTATCTGATGTTGAATTAATAAATCCTTCATCGCCCTTTTCTGAAGTTATTTTATCTGAAGCAATGATTAGGTCGTCAGGTTTTTTTCCATCTGTCACAACATTATCTAAATTATCAATAGCTTTAATACCCCCATCGAAAGTAACAGTAGTAGTAACCTTTTTCCCATTCTCTGATATTTCAGTATTGAAATTTTTCTCAATTTCTTGTTGAATTAGATCCGCTCTTTTTTGCAATTCATCTAATGTTGGTTTCCTTTTTACTGTATTTTGTTCACCATCAACTTCTTTTTTTTCAGAGATAAAACCGTCATCATTATAAAATTTTGCATTATGAACAATAATTGATATTTCTTTTGATTGAGTTTTTACCCAAAAATGCCACCATTTCTTAATATTACCATCTTTATCTTTTCTAACAATCTTTTTTTCAACCCATTTACCATTAGGGTCATTATTTGCAATTGGATTACAAAGAGAAAAATTATAAGGGCTATAAGAAATATATTCATCATCTTTCGGATCAACACTTAACCATCTTCCAATCCTTGGATCATAAATCCTTGCACCAAAATCTAAGCTATTTCCAGTGCCTTTTACCTCATCATCTTTTTCTTTTCCATTGAATCCGAATCTATATGCGCCTGTACAGTAAATTGAAAAATTAGATATGTAATGATTTTGTAACAAGGGCTGTTTTCGTTTAAGGATTAAGGCTTGTAAAAATAATGATTATTTTTAGATAAAATAATAATTATCAGAAATTCTTGTTAAAAGGAGAAAATATTTTTATCTCTTATATACATACTACTGAAATGATGGAACGCTAGGGGTCTTTGCTTAGGTATTACTGCAATCTAGTGGCCCAAACTGTTTGGGCTGCCAGGAGTCACCAGATTATGAGTTATTATTAGGTTATTGGGTTATATGTGGTGGCAGAGATTAGAATATGCGTAGGGTTGTACGTTTTATATGCAATGTTATTCTCCGGATTATCGATAACCAATTTTCTTACGGTTTTTCTGTTCTAAATGTTGTTGTTTGGCTTCTTCAAACTGTTTCAGATATTCAAAAATTAGCATAAATTGATCGTCATGATATGATAATTTTGATTCTATTTGATCAAATTTCTTTAAAATCTCTTTATGTGTACTCAACATTTTTCATAATTTTGTAAATGTTCGCATTATTGCAATATTCACATAAATAGCTTTTTTACTGTTAAGTACGCTTGATAACATTGCTACACCACTTTCTGTAAATGCAAATGGAATAGCACCACCAAGATGCCTTTTAGAAGGTATCACATTTTGTGATACCACATCTTCTATTTCAGCATCAGTAAGCTGATACATAAAATCATCAGGGAAACGACCAATATTTCTACGTACAGCTTGTTTTAGAACTCTTGTTTCTACCTCATACAGTTCTGCAAGATGAACATCAAGAATTACTTTCTCATCCCTTAATATAACGATTTTACTTGCTATTATTCCTTCATTTAATAATGGTTGATTTTCTTTCGTCATATGTTTACATATTATAAAAAAACAAAAGTAAAAAAATAAAATAGGTAGTCACAATATGCAACCACCTATTTTACAAAATAAGATTTTTATTCATACTTATATTCGTTTTCATTTATTTTTATTGGTGATGCCAATTTAGTACCTCCAATTTATTAAACAGAATAACACTACTAATCGGAATGCTATGCTTAGCAGTGGAACTTAGTCAATTTTCATATTTTCAATCTGATTGAGTGTATCCAGAATTTCATCCTGAGATGTACTCGTAACCAGCTTCATCCGATAGGGCTTAAAATCGGGGATGTTCTTAAAATATCCGCTGTAATGCTTGCGCATTTCTGCTATACCCACTTTTTCACCTTTCCATGCAATGGATTTTAATAAATGGATGCTACAGATATTTACTTTTTCACTTATAGATGGGGGCGGTGGAATTTCTCCTGTGTTAAGAAATGTATGAATGGCACTGAAAATCCATGGATTTCCTATGCATGCCCTGCCTATCATCAGTCCGTCAGTACCGTATTTAAGCATTTCTTTGGCTTTTTCAGGGCTGACAATATCTCCGTTGCCAAAAACCGGAATTTTCATGCGTGGATTGCTTTTTACTTCTCCAATCAGTGTCCAGTCTGCTTCGCCATGATACAATTGTGCCTTTGTTCTGCCATGTATGCTGATGGCTTGTATGCCGACATCCTGCAAGCGTTCTGCTATTTCTACTATGGGTTTGCTTTGTTCATCCCATCCCAGCCTGGTTTTTACAGTTACCGGTAAATGTGTCGCCTTTACAACAGCAGCGGTAATTTCAAGCATTTTTGGAATATCATTTAAAATGCCTGAACCGGCTCCTTTTGAAGCTACTTTTTTAACAGGACAACCCCAGTTGATATCGATAAAATCAGGATTGGCAGCGGTGGCAACTTCCGTTGCACGGCACATAGATTCAAGATTATGCCCGAAAATCTGTATACCTACAGGTCGCTCGCTTTCATCAAAATCGAGTTTTTCTGTACTTTTTACCACATCACGAATTAAGCCTTCCGAAGAAATAAACTCGGTTATCATAATATCAGCCCCGAACTTTTTGCACAAAACCCTGAACGGAGGATCTGTTATGTCTTCCATTGGTGCCAGTAAAAGCGGGAAATGAGGAATAATGATATTTCCGATTTTTAGCATACTATTTATTTTCGTAAAAATGCATTTCGAGAATATAGTCCAATACTTTTTCTGGAAGGAGATATTTTACTGAAAGTCCTTGTTGTATTGCATTACGGATGTAGCTGGATGAAATTTCCATCAGGGGTGATGCTACCCATTTTACAGCCGGATGATGGGCAAATTCGCCACCATTATAATTTGGACG
This sequence comes from Bacteroidota bacterium, assembly GCA_026391675.1. Classification (GTDB taxonomy): domain Bacteria; phylum Bacteroidota; class Bacteroidia; order Bacteroidales; family JACABE01; genus JACABE01. Next base: position 47,018 of record JAPLDQ010000047.1, on the reverse strand, counting down.
GGGATATACGTATAACTGATAATTCCTGAGAATTTCTTCGTAATTATACCATTTTTTAAAATTATTCAGATTATCAGATCCAATAATCAGCACAAATGAACGGTCAGGATATAGTTCTTCAAGATTTACAAGGGTGTGAATGGTATATGATGGTTGAGGAAGCTTAAATTCAATATCACAGGCCTTTAAACGGGGATCGTCTTCAATGGCTGTTTTAACCAAGGCAAGCCTGTGATAATCTTTAAGCAGACTTTGTTTTTCTTTTAATGGGTTATGAGGGGAAATAACAAACCATACTTCATCAATATCAGAATTAGCAAGCATTTGATTGGCTATAACAAGATGCCCGATATGTATAGGGTTAAATGAACCGAAAAATAATCCTGTTTTTTTCATATAAAGGTAGAATTTAGAAGGTAGAAGGTAGAATGCTGAATTAAAAATCTACATTCTTCTTTCTACACTAATTTTTTTATTCATTGTTTTTAATGAACTAACAAATATTGCTGTTAATTCATTCGCTTCTTTTAATAATATTTTAGTGTCTTTCCATTTTTTCTCTTCGATTATTTCCAGCCAAAAACAACATTCATCAGCTTCCGCGAGTACAATATTCATTTTAGAAATTAATTCCTTATCGCTTCTTGCCCTACATACTGCTCTGTAATTAGCACCTACAGATGTTCCACTTCTTACTAATTGATTAGAAATTGCCCTTCAGGAAATAGTATTTGGTAAACTTTCAATCAATTCAATTATTGACAATGAAAATCTCTTGGTTCTTTGTTTTAAATCGTTAAACATTTTAGTAAAATTAGAAATTAGAGTTTAGAATTTAGAAATTAGAATGAATGACATTGTATTATATAATTAGAGTTTTAAATTTAAGTTTAAATGCTTGGTATATTGAATTCTCCCTTCTCCCTTCTGCCTTCTCCCTTCTACCTTCTACCTTTAAAAAGTCACCAACCAAATCTACCGCCTTTCTCACGCTTTCTTCCAGTTTATCATTAATCAGGATTACATCAAATTTATCAGCAAAGTTGAGTTCCCATTGGGCTTTTTCCAACCGTTTTTTTAAACTTTCCTCACTTTCAGTTGACCGTTTAGTTAATCTTTCTTTTAAAACTTCAAAGGATGGAGGCATTACAAAAACAGCCAGTGATTTCTCAGGATAAGCATTTTTTATATTTAATCCACCTACAACATCTACATCAAAAATTACCTGATGTCCTTTTGCCCATATCCTTTGCAATTCCGAATTCAGTGTACCGTAATATTGATTTTTGTATACTTCTTCCCATTCGAGAAATTCATTTTTAGCTATTTTTTCCCTAAAATCATCTGCAGCAATAAAATAATAATCCTTTCCATTGATTTCTCCTTCTCGCATAGCCCTGCTGGTGGCAGAAACAGAAAATTCAAGTTGTGGGAAATGAGCCAATAGTTGTTTAACTATCGTTGTTTTACCTGCTCCGGAAGGAGCTGAAAAAATAATAAGTTTACCATCTGCCATATTACATGTGTTTTCTTTCAACAAAGTCTTTCAATGTTAGATAAGCAGGCATATCCTCTTTCCACATATGTTTTTCCTTTAATCCGTTTAAAACATCAATGGCATCTTTCAGGTTAGCTGAGTTATTGAAAATTAAGATAGATTCATTGTATTCTTTCATATTTCCTTTAAACAATTCATTGATAAACAGGAACTTCTCGTTAATACCTATGGACGATTTTAAATCCTTAATCGCATGATGCTGCATTCTTGTACCAATACTTTTATCCGTTTTGGTTTTCTGAAGCTTTTCATTCAGCGATTCTTTTTCAATTTTATATTTATCTGCAATGGTAGGCGCATTTCCGAATAAATCAATCGGAATATCAGTTTTTGCATTTGGTTGCGGAATTTCAACCGGAGTTTCTTCTTCTTTTATTTCAAAGGCTTTCTCTTCAACAATAGCTTTGGGCTCAGGTGTAAATACCACTTCAATTTTTTCATCAACCAAAATGCTAGTAGTTTCAATACTTAAACCTGGTTTTGCATCTGCTTTCGTTTCATCATGGACAATAAGCAATGGATTCTCTTTTGTTTCCTTTATTTCAGCAATAACTGACGGAATAACTTCTTTTATTTCTTTAGACTTATCAATACCTGCAATGGTATTTGCATGCTCAAGTTCGCAATATTGCTCATAAAATTTCCGGATATTGGCCTTAAGAATATCAATTTCGATTTGTGGAATTTTTCCGGTATTGGCTTGAATAGTATTATTTTGTTCAAGAATTATTTCCAACTGTCTGTTGATGTTTTCCTTGATAATTGCTTTATCCATAAAAAATTAAGATTAATATTTAAAAAGAGAACTGCTAAAAATTTATCACGATAAAATTAGTCAAAAATATATTTTTAAGGGCTATTTTAAATTATTTCTTTTAAAAATCTCTGAATTAAAAAAAATAAGAATTTATTATGTACTTTTGAAATTGAAAACTTGAATTATGATAAAAATCTCAGCAGTAATTATCACTTTTAATGAAGAGCGTAATATTCAGCGCTGTATCAGTTCATTACACGCTGTTGCTGACGAAATTGTAGTAGTAGATTCATTTTCTACTGATAAAACTGCTGAAATTTGTAACTCCATAGGCGTTAAATTCTTTCAAACAAAATGGGATGGTTATGCTAAAACTAAAAATTATGGAAATAATTTGGCTGAGTTTGATTATATCCTTTCAATAGATGCTGACGAAGTTTTAGCTGAAGCACTTAAAAAAGAAATTATTGAATTTAAAAATTCAAATAATCCAAAAGATGCATACCGCTTTAACCGGTTAACTAATTATTGCGGAAGTTGGATTTATCATTGTGGCTGGTATCCTGATACAAAACTCAGGCTATGGAACAAGCAGAGAGGAAAGTGGGAAGGAAATATTCACGAAGAAGTAATAATGCTAAAAGATTCAACTATTGCCAGTTTTAAAGGCGATTTGCTTCATTATTCGTATTTTTCAATTCAACAGCATATAAATCAGGCAAATAAATTTACCGATTTAACAGCAATGGAAGCCTATAGAAAAGGCAAAAAAGCAAGTATTTTTAAAATAATTTTTAGTCCCTGGGTAAAATTTATTCGGGATTATTTTCTAAAACTTGGGTTTTTAGACGGTTACCATGGTTTTATAATTTGCAAAATTTCTGCTTTTGCCAGTCTCCTGAAATATATGAAACTTAAAGAATTGCATCAAAATAATAAATTGCAAAAATGAATAGCAAACGACTAATTATCAGTCGCACTGATAGTATTGGAGACGTGATGCTAACTTTGCCATTGGCTGGAATAATTAAAAAATATTTTCCCGAAACTTATATCCTCTTTTTAGGAAGTACTTATACCAAAAACATTGTTGAATCATCAATATACGTTGATGAATTTATAGATTGGACTTCAATAAGTAAACTTTCAGAAAAAGATGCCGTATATGAAATAAAAAAATACAATGCTGATACCATTATACATGTATTTCCACGCAAAGAAATTGCGCGTTTAGCAAAAAATGCAAATATTAAAAATAGAATTGGAACTACAAACAGAACTTATCATTGGCTCAATTGCAACAAATTAGTAAAACTATCACGCAAAAACTCTACTTTGCACGAATCACAACTAAATACAAAACTTTTAAAACCACTTGGCATTGATAACGAATTTAGTCTGGTTGAAATACAGGGTTTTTATGGATTTAGTAGAATAAATGCCTTGTCCGATAAATTTAATTCATTAATTGACAAAGGAAAATTTAATTTAATACTGCATCCAAAATCCAAAGGAAGTGCAAGAGAATGGGGTTTGCAGAACTTCGCCAGATTAATTGAAATATTACCAAATGATAAATATAAAATATTTATTACAGCTACAGCTGAAGAAGCTGAATTGATGCAGTCGGAAATTTTGGATAAATACGAGAATATTACAGATTTAACCGGGAAATTAACACTTTCAGAATTTATTTCATTTATTGCAGCCTCTGATGGCTTGGTTGCAGCGAGCACCGGACCTTTACATATAGCTGCAGCCTTAGGAAAACATGCGATTGGTATATATCCACCTATAAAACCTATGCATCCTGGTCGTTGGAAACCAATTGGAGAAAATGCATACTATTTTGTAAAAGATATTGTTTGTCACGATTGCCGGAAAAATCAGGCTTGCCATTGCATGAAAGAAATAAAAGCAGATGAAATAAAAGCTTATCTGGACAAGCTGGCAATTTAATATTTTTATTCTTCCTCTAAGGCCTTAAACGTAGAATATTTCCTCCATTTTTCAATGACTTCCTGCATATCATAGGGTAATTCGGAATCGAAAAAAATAAATTTTCCTGTGCCGGGATGAATAAAGCCTAAAGATTTGGCATGCAAAGCATGACGGGGAATTATCTTAAAACAATTTTCGACAAACTGTTTATATTTTGTAAACGTAGTTCCTTTAATGATGTGATTGCCACCATAGGTTTCATCGTTGAAAACCGGATGGCCAATGTATCTTAAATGTGCCCTTATCTGATGGGTGCGTCCTGTCTCTAATTCACATTCTATTAAGCTAATATAACCTAATCTTTCAATTACTTTATAATGAGTAATCGCTTTTTTTCCTGCACTTCCATCGGGAAATACAGTCATTATCTTTCTGTCGCGCGGATGACGGCCAATATTACCTTCAATAGTACCTTCATCTTCTTTAAAATCGCCCCAAACCAAAGCATTATATTTCCTTTCGATACTGTGATCAAAGAACTGTCGGGCAAGATGGGTTTGTGTAAGTTCGTTTTTGGCAACCAGTAATATACCTGAAGTATTTTTGTCAATACGGTGAACTAAATACGGACGATTGGAATCGTTGAGTTCTTTGCCATCCTTGCAAAGGTGATAAGTTAGTGCATTTACCAATGTGCCGGTATAATTACCAAATCCCGGATGTACCACCATTTCAGGTGTTTTGTTTAACAGAAGTAAATCTTTGTCTTCATAAACAATATTCAAAGGAATATTTTCCGGCAGTATCTCAACATCACGGGGAGGATAAGCCATAACAATACTAATGACATCCAGCGGTTTAACCTTATAATTGGGTTTTATCGCTTTGTCATTAACCAATATATTCCCGGCATGGGCAGCATTTTGTATTTTATTACGGGTAGCGTGTTCAATGCGAATCATCAGATATTTATCGATACGCAATAAGCCCTGTCCCTTATCAACTACAAAGCGATAATGTTCAAAAAAATCTTGTTCTTCCTCTTCTGAAATACTATTAATTTCGTCCTCAATAAGGCTGTTTTCTTCAATCATATAAATTTAATGGGGCTGTTAACAGAAGATTAGCGGGCTATTATCAGTTTTTTTACCTGTTGTAGCCTGGTTTTGATATTAACGATGTTTATAAAATAAACACCATTTTGCAATTGATTTAAATCAATAGTGGATTGGTATGCTGATTGGTAAACCACAGCACCCATCATATTTATTATTTTCAGTTGATAATCTTTTTCCTTTAGTAATCCTTTGATTTTTAATGATAATGATAAACTACCTTCGCTTAAAGGATTGGGATAGATATCAAAAGTAATTATATCTTTTTCCTTTTCATTTACATTTAAGAAATTTAGTCCAAAAATCGGACGAATCATCAGTGAGCCTCTTTTAAAAGAAATTTCCCAAAACCCGAATGAATTATAATAAACATTATTCTGTGAAGCCGTATTTCTGTCAAATCCAACATTTAAATTATCGTCTGTAGTTTGCTCCCATCCGACATAAAAGCTTCCTGCAGCTAATTTTAAAGGTCTGTCGAGCAGATAAGTATGAAATTTATTAATAGCTTTTTCAAATACTGGCATAATAAGATTGCTTTGGTATATAGTGTCTCCGGGATAACCGCCACTATCTTTCCATACTGTTAAATTAAAATATTGTTGGTTTGCATTGTTAAATGAAGGATTGAAATACATATCCACTGCAACAAGGGTATCTGCTTTGTTTAATGAAAATTTGTAGGCTAATTTAGAACCTGCAGGAGTTAAGCCATAGCCATTCTCTGCCGTACCATCATCGTATGCATAATAATCGCCAAAATTTTGTATAAATCTGTTTGTGTCATTTTCCGGTCGTAAATCCTGTGAAACACCTTCTTTAAAAATATGTCTGATTTCATACCATAATTTATTTCCAACAGCAAGGGGAAAGTTATATGAAACCGGTGGATGAGCATGAACAGGAGCTGTTTGATAACCAGATGTCCAAAAAGAGCTGATATTTTCAAGTCCGCGGTTTTCTGTATGGACCTGAACATTATTCTGGTCATAGATTTCATATTTATAATTAGACGTATGTGTTGTAACATCCAGATTACTCAGCAATATATTTAAGCTGTCCTTTAAATCACTTGCCTGAAACTGACTGGCAGGCATCGCCTGGTAATTTTTAAGAAAAGATGGTGCTTTTTCGATAAATGTTAAATCAAGTCGTGAGGTATCATTTTTTGTACGATTAACGCCCAGATACACATAATCAATATTCCATTGGTCGCAGTTACTAAGGGTACTTGGCGAAGTGCTGTTACCCAGGCTGCAATAATTCCTAAAACGGAACTGAAACCCGTTTTTGTAATAATTTACGGAGTCATTTACAGGTATAATAACATATTTAAAATATCTGTTTGTCTTTAAATAAATTGAATCTAAAGGCATTCCTTTGGTACTCCATACATATGACCACAACTGGCTAACAGGACTGTAAAATTCGAGAACAAGCGAATCTTCCGGTTCAGGTGCATCTCCCAAAAGTTCCCATGCATTACCACGTCCTCCTCCGGGTTGAAAGTAAAAGCTAAAATACAATGAATCAGAAAGTTTTAATGCTTTTAAAGTGGGTTGAAAAATCGAATCAAGACGAATGGGTCTTGATGTAAGTGTATCTGCCGGAAATTGGGAAGTCATAGCTGATGGATAAATAAATCCACTGTCATTCAGGGCATCAAAAGTAGCCACTCCAATGGTAGGTGGATAAATGGCAAATTGTGTATTTATAAAAACATAATTATCCATCCATTTATTGGAATCCGGATAAAGGGTATAGTTCGAAAAATCATCAATAAAGGGTAATTTTACAGCAATATTGCTTGATTTATAGTTGTGTTTTGCCCTGTAATGCCCCTGTAATTGAGGATTTGAGCCTAACTGGGTTATAATTTCCTGTGAATTAGCCCAGAAAAAGTTAACGAATAATATGCTGAATAGTATAAATGTTTTTTTCATTATGTTGAATAAGAATATTTATTAAAAATTATCTGATTCATTGGCTGTTGAATCGTATTTATAATTTTTAATCAATTCATTAAAATTTACTTTTTTATCGGAACGATACCAAACATTGATACTTTGTCCCATGTTGATTAATCTACCCGCACCATATGCAGGACTTTGCTTATATACTCTGGCATGAACCGTGTCCTTGCTGTCTTCAAATACTTCTGTACCAATATTTAAAGAAGATGCACGAAGTATTTTCATTACCTCACTTTGTTTTTTTCCAAGCAGAAAAGGAACTGTCATTTTATCGCCTCCTGTTCCTTGTCCTAAAACCAAATCAATTTTTGAGCCTTTTCTTATCGGTTTACCGGTTTCAATTTCAACGCCCTTATATTTTTGCTTTAATACTGCATTTTTGGCCATATCCGGAATGTATTCCAAAGAACCTATCTGTAAACCATAAGTTTCCAAGAGAGAAATAGTTTGTCGCAAAGATAAATCAATTAAATTGGGCATACTTACTTTTTCAGGTTCAGATGAAACTACCGTTAAATACATTGTCCGGCTGTGTTTAACCTTTGAATTGGGCAATGGATCCTGCAAAATAACACTCCCTTTAGGTAACTTGGCATCATACAATGAATCTACTACAACAAAATCAAAACCATTTTCTTCTGCATACACCTTGAGTTCATCCGGCTGTTTTCCCCTGAAATCAGGAACAGTATAGAATTCACCATGATGCGTGTAAAAACTTAAAGAAAAAATAATTAAATATACAATTACTATTGTCAACACTATGGCTAATAATAAATGCTTAAAAAATAAACGGCTTTTCAGAAAATCGATTAAACTCATGCTCTCGTAAGGCAACTAATATTTTACCTTTTAATAAACTAATATTTTTGATTTTTATTGTGGTACAACTGCTTTTGCAAACCTACAAGAATTTTTTCAGATAACAATCATTTTTAGATAAAAACTGTACATAAAATTGCTTTATATAAAATATAATTGTATGAAAAAGAAACGGATATAAAAATAAATAAACTTTACTAAATATTATTTTCAAGCTTGAAAATAGTTGAAGTTTTTAAAAATCATATAATCAATAAAGTAAAATAAATATTAAAGACAACAGGCTTCTAATTTTCAGGGTTTGCATATATACCTGGATCTTTAATGATAGTAAAATCTAATACCTTAATCCTCCATTTATGATTATCGATATGTCTTTTCCGTTTTGAAAAAACACTTAATAAACCTCCTGTAGCAAAAATAATTCCTCCTGTTTTTAAAGAAGAATTATTTATTATTGGTGTTCGTCCATCTACGATATTTGTTAATCCTCCTAAAAAAATATAAAAAACGCCTCCACTAATTCCTGCTGCTGAAAACATCGAAATTAAGGCTCTTGTGGTATAAATAGCTGAAATATCTTTGTTTAGCACGAGTTCATAATTTATTATTAATGCTGTATCTCTTATCTGATTTATGATTCCATTATACCGTTCGCCTTTTGTGGTTTTCAGGTCAATTCTGTCGCCAATCCTGAATTTTAAATTATTAACTGTGCCGGGCTTTTCAACCAAAAAAATGCGCTGTGAATAAACTGTTTCCTGCAAAAATGGAATCAAAGAAATAATATAAATTATAATGTATTTTCGCATAGTTTTTTGTTGTTAATTTACAGCAAAAAAATCTTTTTTAATTCTATTGTAAATATATGGTATTTTTGCACTATGAATCATAAAATTATTAACTTTTTAAAAATATCTGCACAAAAAATAATTGCTTTAATTCAAAGGATTATCCTGAGAAAGACAATTATCATTGTATTAAGCATTTTTATAGGTTTTGTTATTTTATTGTTTGTCTTTCGTCAGCCGATAGTAAAAGCTATAATAAATCATAAATTAAATTCATTTAATGCGGCATATCAAGCTGATTTGCAAATAGGTGATTTTAGTTTCAAAGGTATTACAGCAGCTGAAATCAGCAATATTTCGCTAAAACCAATAAAAGGTGATACCTTACTTAAAATAGAATCGCTGTATGCAAAAGTCAGCTTTTGGAATTTATTGATTTTTAAGGTTAATCTGACTGATTTTAAATTACAAAATGCCCGTTTTTCGATTGTTAAAACTGATAGTCTTGATAATTATTCATTTTTACTTAAACGGAATTCTGTTTCAAAAGATAATGAAGGCATTCAAAATATTACAAAAGAATCTGATTATGCATCAGCAGTACAACGGTTACTAAATGCTGTATTTTATAAAATCCCTTCCAATATTGAAATCCTCAATTTTGAAATAAGTTCATTTACTGATGGACATTTGATTACAATGAAACTTCCTGAATTAAAACTGATAGAACATCAGTTTAATTCAATGATTGAGATTACAGAGAATAATAAAACATCACATTGGTCAACTGAAGGTGTAATTAAGCCTGCTGAAAATCTTATAAAGATTAAAGTATATGCTTCCGATAATTTAAAGGTTAAATTACCGTTTACTGAATATAAATGGAAAGGGTTGATTGCTTTTGATACCATCTCTTTTAGCTTTAACGGTAACCGCAGTGAGGATGGAATAACAATTATCAATGGTGTTGCATCAGTAAATGGTTTATTAATAAATCATTCAAGGGTATCTGTTTCAGATGTGTTTTTAAATAATGCTTCAATTGAATATCAATTGAATGTGGGTGAAGATTATTTTGAACTGGATAGTAATTCAGTGGCAGTTTTTAACAAGCTTATTTTGCATCCGTACTTTTATTACAGGCCTAATCCATGCCGTCAGATTGCATTGAAACTGCATAAAGAGAAATTTCCTGCACAGGATTTATTCGAATCTTTGCCAAAAGGTTTGTTTATTAATCTGGAAGGTATCCAAACAAAGGGTGAGCTGGCTTATAATCTGGATTTTTTTGTTGACATTGATAATCCTGATTCAATTATTTTTGAATCGGATTTAAAACGCTACAATTTCAGTATTTTAAAAAATGGTGCGACTAATTTTAGCAAGATGAACGAGGCTTTTTTATATACTGCATTTGAAAAAGGAGAAGCTGTTAGGAGTTTTATTGTGGGGTCCGAAAATCCTAACTTCAGACGACTCGATGAAATATCTCCATATTTAAAAAATGCTGTTTTAACTTCAGAAGATGGAGCTTTCTTCTGGCATCGGGGTTTCTTGCCTGAATCATTTAAAGAATCTATAACTAAAAATATAAAAACCAATCGTTTTGCCCGTGGAGGCAGTACTATCAGCATGCAACTGGTTAAAAATGTTTTCTTAAACCGCAACAAAACCATAGCACGCAAATTAGAAGAAGCATTAATAGTGTGGTTAATAGAGAATAACGGATTGACGTCCAAAGAACGAATGTTTGAGGTTTATCTGAATATAATAGAATGGGGACCAATGGTTTATGGAGCCAATGAAGCTTCGCATTTCTATTTCAGCAAAGATGCTTCTAAACTAACACTGGCCGAAGCCCTGTTTTTAACCAGCATGATACCTCATCCAAAATGGTTTAGCTATTCTTTTGATGGGAAGGGGAATCTAAAGCCTTACCTTGCTGATTATTATTCATTTGTATCTAAGCGAATGTTGAAAAAAGAAATGATTACACAGGAAGATTTTGATAAACTTTTACCACAAATAGATGTAAAAGGTCCTGCAAAATCATTAATAATCAGAACAGATTCTATCCCAGCCAATATTGATTTGTTAATCGAGTAAATGATTGACGTATAAAATATTAACTAATAATTAATTTTCTATAAAATGAAATAGCCATAAGAATAATATTCATACAAACCGAAAATGATATTATATGGCGTATTCCATGTGACCTTAAAAAAATAAAATTAATAACACATGAAAATAACTGTAAAAAAAACGTCAACAATTTCAGTCATTTTACTCGAAGAATTCGGTAGTGCTTCTAAAAGTAAAGTAAAGAAATTAATAATTTCAGGAAGCATTAAGCTAAATGGTAAAACTATTAAAAAAGCTGATACGATAATACAAACCGGTGAAATTTTGGAATATACTAAATATAAAGATACAGGTAGTAAAGTCCATGCTCCGTTTCAAATTGTATTTGAAGATGAATATCTTGTAGCTGTCATTAAACCAGCCGGTGTGCTCACTCATGGTGAAACTGGTAAAAAAACACTTTCATTGTTAAAAGCGATGACTGAATATGTAAAAGAAGAATCAAAAGGGAAAAAACGGGCTTTTATTATTCATCGCCTGGATAGGGAAGTGGCTGGAATTATTCTACTTGCCAAATCGGAAGAGGTAATGCAATTAATGAAAGAAAACTGGCAAAACACCGAAAAATTATATTATGCATTAATTGAAGGACAACCTAAAGATGATAAAGGAACGATTAATAGCTGGCTAAAAGAAAGTACACAGCAAAAAATGATGTCGGTACCTCAAAGCGAAGATGCCAAATTAGCCATTACTCATTATCGTGTATTAGAAAAATTAGCTGAGCACAGCTTACTGGAAGTAAATTTAGAAACCGGTCGTAAGAATCAAATCCGTGTTCATTTTTCGGAAATGGGTTGCCCGATAGTCGGCGACAGACGCTATGGAGCAGATGATACTTATATCAGGCAGATCCGTTTATATGCATTTAGTCTTTCATTCACACATCCAATTACAAAAGAGGAGATAAAAATTGAATCCAAAATGCCTTATAATTTTTTGAAATTGAAAGCAGAAGATGAAAAATACAAATAGTAAAAATGAAAAAATAGATTAAAATATTAATAATTTTGTAAAAAAATTCAATTCAAATTTTAAAAGATATGGAAAATAATATTACATCTCCAGAATGTTGTCCAGAGTTTATGCCTTTACCCTGGGACGGAAAATTGTTTGAATGGGAAAACAAGAAATTTATTAAAGATAAGGTGTCTACTTTTTTTTATATGCCATTGAATTTTGGTAAAGTAATTAAAAAACTTAATACAAAAATTGAAAGGGCAAGTGCTGAAGTACCTGATTGGCTTTGTTTATCAGATCATACTTCAAAATGGAATATGGATATTTATCTTGCAGTTGACAGAGAGATATCAGATGCCAATAATGTTTCAATATCCGGAAAATTTTTAAGCAAAGTTTATGAAGGTGATTTTAAAAATACTGAAAAATGGATGAAAGATTTTGAATCCTATACTAAAAAGAATAATTATAAATTAGAAAAATGGTATATGTGGTATACTACATGTCCGAAATGTGCAAAAAAATACGGTAAAAATTATGTCGTTATTATTGGTAAGCTGATATAATAGCATAAACAATAAAAAAAAGCTCAAACTGTATTTTCAGTTTGAGCTTTTTAATACGTTTTTATAAAATTAAGCACCAATTAATGCTTTATAAGCAGCAGCGTCAAGGAGTTCATTAACCTGAGCAGCATTGGTCATTTTAATTTTAACAATCCAGCCTTTTCCATATGGATCCTGGTTGATTAATTCAGGAGTACCTTCTAATGCTTCGTTAAATTCAAGCACTTCTGCATCTACCGGCATAAACATATCAGAAACTGTTTTAACAGCTTCGATTGTTCCAAAAGTTTCTTCTTTTTCAAGGGTTTCGCCAACTGTTTCAACTTCTACGAAAACGATATCGCCTAATTCGCCCTGAGCATATTCGGTAACGCCTACAAATGCTTCATTTCCTTCTACTTTTAACCATTCGTGATCTTTGGTGTACTTTAAATTTTCTGGTATATTCATGATTTTTTATGTTTTATTAATTTTCAAAATTACATTTTTTTATTAAATAAGATAATTTTTTTTAAAAAAATTATTGAGCTAAGGAGAATCTGATACTTATACCTGCATTGGTTGTAGAGTTGGGGAATGAAGATGAAATAAACGGATTGTTGATAACCTTATCAAAAAATGCACGTAATGTAAATCTTTCGTTTAGCATATAATCAGCAGAGAAGTTCAACGAAATTACTTGCTGACCCTGGGAAATCTGGTTTATATTCTGGTCAATTCTTCGTAATACTGTTTTGTTTGATCGTATTGAGAAATCTAATTTCAGTGTTATATCACTTTTCAATAGCTTTCCGATAATAATTTCAACATCTTTAATACGATAACCCAATCCAACAATAAACTCATTACTTGTAAGCTCTGTCAACTGATTATTTGTAAAGCTCAACGATAAATTTCTTGATTTTTTAAATTCAATATTAGTAAGTAAACTATTAACCCAGGACAATTCGATTCTGAATAACGGACTAAACTGTTCGCTTATTGAAACCTGATCAATTTGTTTTTTAGAAACATAATTACCCAGCATGTTTTTAACCGTTTCATTTCCATTAGCATCTTCTTTTGATAAAATATTATTTGTAAAAGAGCCAACACTATAGGTTGAGTGATACCCGTTTGAAATTGAAATCGTTTTAAATAAGTTTTTTAAAGCTTTAATTTTGCTTAAACCGGTATAATTTAATGTCCAGTTAGGTATTGGTATTTTTGGGAAAGGGTTTAAACCAATACTGTTTGGGTCTCTTCCGGAATAAGCTGCAAGAAATGCAGGTATTAAAACTTGTTGTGTAGTAGATCCATAACCCACAGGGAAAAGTTGTCCTGTTAATGTATCGTTTTTATACTGGCCATTCCAGTTTGGGTTAGCATTTGCAAGACGGGTAGCAATTATTTGGCGGTTATCCAGAAATTTCTGGAAGGTAGCATTAGAATAATCTTCATTATCACTACTAAATGAAGTAAGAATTGACATAAATGAAATGCTGAAACTACCGGTTGTAGTTGGGATGGATCCAACAATTCTGGGAGAACTATTCGGATCAACTCTATAATATTGACTGGTATTTTCAGTATAAGTTCTGGTTGCTGTAAATTCAATTTTTAAGTCAGGGATTGGCTCAAAACTTGCACGGGCATTAACAGTTGTTGTATATTTAGTTAAATAGGGATTATTGCTTAAAGTATCTGTAGATAACCAATTTTTTGCAGCAGCAGTTTCGCGGATATCTTCTTGTGATCCAAAAATGTATCCTAAACCGGGTGCATTTTTATTCCAGTTATTTCCAATAGCAACAGGAGATGGCATAAAGCCGGGGATTAAGGTCCCATTGTTTTCAGTAAAATTAATCGAAGCGGTTTTAAATCCCATTATAAATTTTAAAATTCCATCACCGATATTTTTAAATTGGTTAGGCTTCTTTTTTATGCTATCATTTTCTTCAGCAGGAAGAGGATTAGTTTTTGTCTGGATATTTGTTTTCCCTCTTCTATTCGGTTGTACAGGTGTTCGGGAGGTCTGGTCGCCTTTATTTAACTTTTCTAAATACTTAACTTTATTAAATATTGAAGTCATAGAAACATTAAAATTAAGTTGTTTCGCATTGTTGTTTTCAATGGTATTTCCCATTCTTTCCTGCAGCGAAAGAGGTGATGCTTCCCAGCGGTAATCAGCACCATATCTTGCCTGAGCAGTTAACCAGTCAAGCGGTTTAATTTTATTGATAGGAATATTGTAATTAATGCTGATATTTTGAGTAAAACGTTGTGGGCGGCCTAGATCTAAAATATTATTCCAGACTGAATCTCTTTTTTCTTTAGTATCTATGCGCCCCTGAGGTTCATCAATTGTTGCATTCGCAATAGCGTTATATTCAAATTGGACAGATTGTGCAGGATCATATCTTAAGCCATAAATACGACTCCATTCAAACCTTTTAAAATAAGTGGGTTCAATTATAATGAGACCGCTACTTTTATTCCGCAATTTATTTTCATCAAATTCACGGAACATTTCAGTCCGGAAAGAAAGCATTTTAGGTTCATAATTAAAATTAAAAGCTTTTATTAACGAGAATGCAGAATATTTGCTGATAAATCCGATTTTTTCAAAAGGTCTTACATTCTTTGGCGTTTTTGAAAAATTATATCCTATACCACCTTTATATGTTTTTTTAATATCATATTCAATGTCAATATTTCGATGATAGATCTCTGAATAAGAATAAGATGCATCAAAATTTTCAATATCATAATATCTGTTTCTTTTTGTTGCACCAACTCTTTCTTTACGTACGTTTATAAAGTTAATGTTTTTTCTGGTAGTATAATCCTGAACCAGTTGACGTATAGAATCTCTTTGCGTTTCGGTTTGATAAGTAGCAAGGTCGTCTTCGAGTTTTACATCAGGGTCTAACGGATTATATTCAGGATTACTGATTGATTTGGAATAATCATAGTGCATCGGAATTTTTAGTCCGATTTTTTCAGAAAAGAATTTTCCAAGTTCAAGGTTAGTAGCTAAATCATAAGACGTAATATTATCTTTCTGGGTTTCGTTTATTTTTTGCTCAATGCTTCCAAATCCAGCAGTAGAGTAAGTGCCTGAAACTGAAACATCACCAAGGTCGGCTAAATTAGCTCTGATTCTTGAAGTTGCAGCCCAGCCGGTTTTTTCATTAAAATCTGTTAACCGCAATTCATTAATCCAAACCTCAGCAGATTTTGGCAGCATATCATCATTATCAGACAGTAAACGTTTTTTAGGGTTTCTTACACCAATCATTATAGTATTAACATTACTTATACTGGGTGATCCTACTATCGTATATTTATATTTACCGTCAACCTCAATATAGTAATTATTTATATTAGGATTACCAGACCTGACCAATACATTTCTTTTTTCTTTTACCGCAACAATTTTTGCAAGATCAATTATCATTTCATTAGCATCAGGCCATATTGATGCTGCATCTGAAGTACCCCATGGAGTGAATAAAAGTGGTATCTCGATTTCGTAATAATTTTGAGTAAAATCTGAACCAATCCGGATAAATGCATTTAAATCACCATATTTTAAATCTTCTTCAGCTTTTCCTTTTTCAGCATGGACATACATTTTTAGGTATTTAAACTGTCTGAAGTCAAATTCGGTAGTTTTATATATTGCTCTTGCATCACCATCAATTAAATTCGTTACTTTCATACTCAATGATTGCTCATTTAGTTTTTGAAAATTTGTTGAGGTTTGATCTTGTTCTCTTGTAATGCCGGGAGGAATTACATAAGGTACAGGTGATCTTTTTCCGTTTTCTTCGATATTTACAGCTGATACATTAAAGGTAGTTCCGGATTGATCTCCTGTAATATAATCTCCTGGTGTTAATAACTGATTTGAGTACTTTCTCCACTCACCTCTTACAAGTTCAAGTGTAGCAAACCTGCATATTATTGGTTGTGAAAATCCTTTTAAAAACATTCTGATAAAACGGATGGACTGAAAATTTTGAATTTTTCCAATAGTTTTATCAGGAGTACGAATCGGAATTTTAAACTGATACCATTTAACATTGGTATTGCTTCCATCAGGTAATGCAACGCCCTGGGCATAATTAATATCAGTAATAAAGTTTGTCCCGATTTCCATTTTGCTTGGTTTCAAATCAATTACATACTGATAATAATTTTCAGCTTCGCTTAAAGTATTATCAATATTTATATCTTCAACATTGGGCATGGTAGTGGCATTGGTTGGATAGCTTTCAGTACTTTGGTCTGATGTAGGGGAGTTGCCATCAGGACCATTGTAATTTTTATACCTTGTTAAAATATTTGAATAAACAGGATTCTGGTCGAAATCACTTCCTCTGAAATAATGATAGTTATCAGCTGAAGGATCATTCATTGCATTTGAATATGCTTGAGATGTTGTTCCTAAAACAGTTACAATTTTTTGGATATAGGATTTATCAAAAAAGCTAACTTCATCAACTGTTCGCAAACCATCATAACCAACATCCTGAAAAGGCCGTGAAGCTGAGTTATTATCAAATGAGTTTACCAAAGCCTGTAATTTTGGTACACGTCCCCAAATAGTTGTATCAACATTTGTAACTACAGCTGAGGTAGGGAGTCCATTTTCAAAACTCTTTCTTCCATCTCTTAAGATATCCTCAGAAACATCACCCAGGTTAAAATAGAGCTGACCACCACTGTGTGTCGTATTCTGAATAAATGGATC
Source organism: Bacteroidota bacterium (assembly GCA_026391675.1). Classification (GTDB taxonomy): domain Bacteria; phylum Bacteroidota; class Bacteroidia; order Bacteroidales; family JACABE01; genus JACABE01. Next base: position 29,652 of record JAPLDQ010000047.1, on the reverse strand, counting down.
CATCATCCAGAACTCGATATACTCAACGTTAGTAGCATCAAAATCGGTAGTTTCAATCTTACGCATGATACCACCCCATCTTTCATTTGGATTTTTAAGTGTTCCGTTAGGATTTATTCCCGATGAAATGCCTGCTATACCGGCTACATCATAATTGTAAGGACCACGTTCATCAGGATAATAAGCTAAGTTTAAAACTGAAATATTGGGTGCCTGTCCATTGGGTAATTCTTTATTCGGGAATACTTCTCTTTCTAATACTTCTCTTTCATAGGGCTGGGAAATTTCACTTTTGCTGATATTTGCAGGTCTTGTATCAGAACGGTAAAACATTGGGTCTATAACATACCACGCCAGTTTAGCCCTGTTAAATCCATAAGCAAGACTATCAATAAAACCTAGTGAACATTCAGGAAACATTCCTGATTGTGTCTGGCCCTGAGGTGTGCTAGCCATGAACCAAGTTCCCATATTCTTCATGTCGATGGATGATTTACTTCCTTCGAAATCATCGATATATGAAGTTCCGGTTGAACCAATAGCGCTTGAGTGGCCCGGTATAAATTGTGCAAATTCACCATAAAAGGTTATCTTGGAAGGTGCCTTGGTTTGAATAAATGGCAAGGCATCAACCATTTTAGTCAACAATCTTGATTCTGTCTGATAATTTATATCAAAACCCCAGATAGTATTACTTATGGGCTCATCACCATAATTCACTTTTTGTGTTAACGGACTCTGATGCAGGTTCATAATGGTTGCCCCAATGGTAAAGTCTTTATTTACTTCATAATCCACATGTGTGCCCATCATACGTTTGGTCATGATGTTAAACATCGAGTTACTTTCAAGTGAAATATTGATAGGAGCACCGGAGTTTAATATACCTTCATTAATGATTCTTACCCTGCCTAATGTATAATCAACTGTATAGTCAACATTTTCAGTAAGTGGCATGCCCCCTGACGTTACTTTAACCGATCCCTGAGGAATATTAAATCCACCTAATGAAATTTCAGAACCACTGGCTGATTTGTAGATTCCTTCGAGTATGTATTTGTTTTTATCAGGGAATTGCTGGGCTTCGGTTTTGGTTAATGAGTATAATGAATCATAACAAAATTTATCAGCATAAGATTGATCACCTAAAATATTTCTTAAGTCTCTACCAAAAGGTTCAATTAAAGGAAAGTAGACTCTACCATTATTTGATTGCATAGTGCCGCCTAAGGTTGCAGCATTGTCGATAAAATCAAAAACACCATCAGGTGTCGGATTTAATTGTGCATCTAATGTATCTAAATGTAATAGACGTATTAAAGCTATCCCTTTTTTAGGTCCTTCATTAAAAAACCCTGTTGCAACGCCGCCTTTTTCACCAGTATAAAGTATATTTAATCTGAAATCCTGCCTATTTACCTGATAGGCACCCAATGAATAAACATTTTTCATCATTAATTTCCACAAAACTCCATGGGTATTGAGGGTTGTGCTTTTTATCAATTTAACAATAAGTGCTTTCGGGTCGCTTATACCTTGGTCAGAAAACTCACCAACCTGATAGATTGTAGTGTCGCCGGCAATTGTATATTGAAAAGCAACAGCCAGCACCTGGTCAGAATTCAGCGTTGAGTTAAGGGAGATAAAACCTAATTTACTATTAAAATAATATTCATTTGGTGCTAATTTTTTTGCACTTTCCACTTTTTCAAAATCCTGTCCTGATACATAACCATAGGTGGCTCCACTTAAAAAATTACTGACAGTATTAATATTTCTGACTTGTGACTCATCAGCAGGAATTGAAGTTAACTTATTGTACAGATTATTTGATTTATTGGCAGGTTTTGGACTTCCACCACCAATCAAAACACTTGAATTTGAAGGATTATTTTCTCCCAGATCAGTAAATGCTACTATATTACGGTTATTGGTTGTAGGAGCACCAATATTGGTTCGCCAAACCTCAATTTTTGTAATATTAATATTTGAACCAATAATTGGTATTGAAGACATCGCTTTATTATAATTATCTCTAAAATACTGGGCTAAAAAGAAATGCTTGTTTTCTTCATACTGATCAGCTTTGATTTTAAATTTGTTGGTCTCAGCACCACCCTGAACAGTAATGTTTTTAGATTCTGCTTTCTGTTCCGAAAAAACACTTGTAATGGTTGTTCTTCCGAATTTGAGTTTTGTTTTAATCCCGAATAAACTCTGACTACCCTGAATAAGCGTGGTATTTAAAGGAAAGTTGATATCACCGGCTTCCAGCAATTGTAAAATTTCATCTTCTTTACCCTCATACCGTAATTTTAGTTTGTTTTCAAATGCAAACATCGATTCGGTATTATAATTCATTTTAAATTCAATCTTATCGCCGATTTTGGCAAGTACACTCATTTGAATTTTCTCCTGAAAATCAAAATTTGTTGTAGTTCTGTTACGGGTATCTATTGACGGGTCATCTCTTTTATTCCCGATAATTGCAAATATAAGTTCTGCTGATCCCTGAGGGCGAATATCTATTGTATTGCTACCAAATATCTTTTCAAAAACTTCACTTCCAACTTTAAACTGAGGAATTAATCCTCCGCGATTTCCTGCATTGGCAGCTTTTGAACGTTCGCGCCAGTAATTTTGCAGGGATTTATCAATGTCATAGGTTTGATATTCATCAAAACTCATGGTATTTGGCGTATTATAATCCAGATCGCCAATTTTACTGTTGAAGATATATTCATTATTAACCGGGTCATATACAATTGAGTCTTTCACATTGGAAGGCTCTCTTAGATACATGGGATGATTAGGATTATCTCCGTTGAAAGGTTGTGTTTTTTTAGGAAAGGGGTATTTTAAACTGCTGTCAGGAGGTTGGATTGCAATGTTATCAGGAGAATACCTGTATGAACTTGCATCCACAGGCTTACCATTAAGCATAGGCACCTGAAAGATGAAAGCTGCAAAAGTAGTAATAAACAGTAAACTAATAATATATCTAATAATCCGCACCTAAAATATCTTCTTTTTATACTTTAAAAATTGTAAAAGTTGTTTTGCATAAGCAAATTATAAACTTTTTAAAGCGCTTTTAATCAAATGTTCCACAGTAATAGCGGGTGATTCAGCGCGTAAAATTTTATCCAATATTTTTTCAACTGAACTTTTATTAAAGCCAAGTAAAATTAAAGCAGATAACGCTTCTTCTCGTTTTGTATTGTGTTCTACAAACAAAATTTCTTTATCTCCGCCTAATTTTCCTAATTTATCTTTTAAATCGAGTATAATGCGTTGGGCTGTTTTAGTCCCAATTCCTTTGATGGATTGCAATATAGAAACATTACTTGTAACTATTGCTTGAAAAATCTCTTCAGGATTAAGTGAGGAAAGCATCATACGGGCTGTATTTGCTCCAACTCCTGATACACTGATTAAATGACGGAATAACGTTCTTTCTTCCTTGTCAGCAAAGCCATATAAGGTATGAGCATCTTCTTTTACAGCCAAATGGGTATATAATTTACAGCGTTCTTCATCTTTTATTTTAGTAAAAGTATGAAGAGAAATATTTATCATATAACCAACGCCATTACATTCAATAATAGCATAAGTTGGCGTTTTTTCCTGCAATTTTCCTTCGAAATAGGAGTACATAAAAGGGTTTTAGTTGAAAAATATGATTTTCTATTACATAGAAGCATGCAAAAATACAAATTTTGATTTAAAATTACTATAGCTTTTTGAAAATCTGATGGAAAGAAGGAGATAATTCTAAATTTAAATAATTACGATTATTTATATTTTAGTGTTAAAATTGTAAAAAGTTGAGCCACTCATGGGATTCGAACCCACGACCTACGCATTACGAATGCGTTGCTCTACCAGCTGAGCTAAAGTGGCTAAAATTGCTTAATTATTGGTCGGGATGAGAAGACTCGAACTTCCGACCCCCACGTCCCGAACGTGGTACGCTACCAACTGCGCTACATCCCGAAAATCAATTTAAAATTAAGAATTATAAGTTATTATATCAAACAATGCTTGCTTTAAGTACTACAGTTTAATGGTTGTTGGCTTTTGATTATAAGCTGTTGGCTTTTTTCTAAAAGCCAACAGCTTATAACTATTTTGTCTCCCCGGCGGGAATCGAACCCACGACCCATTGATTAAGAGTCAATTGCTCTACCAGCTGAGCTACGGAGAGTTTCCCTTACTGAAAAAGGATTGCAAAAATATGAAAACTTTATTTGATAGGAGTATTTTTTTTCATTTTTTTATCTTGCATAGAAATCAATCATCCATTGTGTTGCCCGTAAACAAACAGGACAAAGCGCATCGTAATGGATAGATTTCATGGTACAATCGATATAAGGTCTGTAAACACCTTTCTTCATATAACCACCACCTTCATAAACTCCAATAACATTATTGTTTTCTTTACTGTCAGGAGTGGGTACAACCGTGGTTGAGTCCAGCATATTTTTCCATTTTTTATCAAATCCAATTAAGGTGGTAATATTAGGTTCCCAGGGTTCAATATTTAAAGGATAAAAATTTTCTACTGTTACGGAAGATGTATAATATTCATCAGCTAAACCGGCAAAAGCATGTCCGAATTCATGTTCAATCAAATAATTAACCTGAGGATTACCTGCTGCAACTGTGCTGTAAAAATTATAAATACCGCCACCACCATATTTATTGGTATTACACATAATAATAATTTGGTCGTATGCAGCATTAGCCAATTGATCGTGCAGTAATTTATTTTCCATTGTCATTAAATAACGGTCAGAATTTATGGTATTAAAACTACATCCTACAGCCGATTTTACATAAAAAGAATCCGAAGGATTTGTAACTCCTGATTGTTTTGAAATTGCCATAACTCCCCAAATATTTATTTTATCAGCATTTTTTTCATAAGGCTTGGATTTTAATATTGCATTTTTTAAGGTTTGGAAATCTGTTTTCATTTTTTCTAAATCAGCCATGGTATATCCGTCAGCAATAATGGCAATATCAAGTTTTTCGTTTACATTTCCTCCATGATGAAGTTCATTGATTTCACTTGGACTTGTTTTTGGCTTTAAAATAAAGTCTTTTTTGGTATTAATGATTTGTGATGCAATATCATGCCATTTATTCAACGAGTCACGACTTTGAAAAACAACATTAACAACTACTTTAGGAAAAGGAATAAGTACAGTTTCAGAAAAATTGCCACAACTGCCTTTGCCCTCAGTAGTTGTACGCCATTCTTCAAAAAGGCTGGAATAAGTTCTTGAATATATCAGTTTTGAAGTAAGTTTTTCATATACCATCACCCTGATTTTACCGTAATTAAAAGTATCGATTAAGTTAATTTTTGAGCCTGCCCAAATTGTTTTTTCAATTAACTCATCCGGACGAAAATACTCATGTTCGATATTTCCTGAATGAAAGTAATCAATTCTTAAACAGCGATCCTCAAAATACCTGTTATATTGACTAAATCCATTTAGATAGCTGATAAACAGCAATATAAAAATTATCTTTTTCATATTTATTGCGTTTTTTTCTTCAATATTTATTGCTAAAGTAACGGTTTTTTTTCAAAACTCGTATTTTGTATTTATTTTTTATTTATTTTTGTCAATATAATCTACTTAGAAAATGTATCGCCTTTATTTAATTGGACAACCTCAAAAACAACTTCTTTTAAATGTAAAAGACAGGGATAGTTTTAAACAGTGATTTTCTCAAAAATTATTGTTAATCAAATTATTATTCCTTAATTTCCAAATAAAAAATAAAAATATGAATTTACCTTTTGCAGAATCATACAAAATAAAAATGGTTGAAACCATTAAAAGAAGCACAAGAGAAGAAAGAGAACGCTGGATAAAAGAAGCAAAATATAATTTATTTGGCCTTAGAAGCGAACAGGTTTACATTGATTTACTTACTGATTCCGGGACAGGAGCTATGAGTGACAAACAATGGAGCGAGCTAATGTTAGGCGATGAAAGTTATGCTGGAGCTTCTTCTTATTATAAAATGAAGGAAGCTATACAAAAAATACTCGGTTATGATTATTTTTTACCAACACATCAGGGCAGGGCAGCTGAAAATGTTTTATTTTCAGTATTAATTAAAGAAGGTAATGTTGTTCCCGGTAATTCGCATTTTGATACCACCAAGGGACATATTGAATATCGTAAGGCAAAAGCAGTTGATTGCACTATTGACGAAGCTTTTCATACAGAAATACTTCATCCGTTTAAAGGAAATATTGATGTTGAAAAATTAGAAAGTGTTTTAAAATCAACACCTTCAGAAAAAATACCTTTTATCATTGTTACAGTTACCTGTAATTCATCAGGAGGACAACCTGTTTCAATTGAAAATCTGAAAGCTATAAGAAAACTTGCTGATAAATACGGAAAAAAAATAGTGTTTGATGCAGCACGTTTTGCTGAGAATGCCTATTTTATTAAATTACGCGAAAAAGGATATGAAAACAAAACGATTAAAGAAATTGTAAAAGAAATGTTTTCCTATGCTGATATCATGACCATGAGCAGTAAAAAAGATGCTATTGTAAATATGGGTGGATTTATTGCTATGCGTGATATTGAATTGCATCGTCAGGCAAGTGTTTTCAATATTATGTTCGAAGGATATATTACTTATGGTGGTATGTCAGGTCGTGATATGAACGCATTGGCACAAGGACTGGACGAAGCCACTGAATTCGATTATCTGGAAACACGAATTAAACAAATTGAATATTTAGGAGCACGTTTGGAAGAATTCGGAATTCCATTTCAAAAACCTGTTGGAGGTCATGCCATATTTGTGGATGCAAAAAAAATATTACCTAATTTACCTGAGGAACAATATGTTGCACAAACATTAGGTGTTGAATTATATCTTGAAGCAGGTATCCGTGGTGTTGAAATTGGAACTTTATTAGCAGATAGAGACCCTGTTACCCGCGAAAACCGCTACCCTGCATTGGAATTCTTGCGTTTGGCTATTCCACGCCGCGTTTACACCAATAATCACATGGATGTAATTGCCGTAGCATTAAAAAATGTATTTGATCGTCGGAATGAAATAACAAAAGGTTTTGAAATTATTTATGAAGCGCCTATTATGCGTCATTTTACAGTTGAATTAAAAAAACTATAACCAAAAATAAAACTAATTTTGAAGACGATGTTGAGACTATTCAGCATCGTCTTTTTATTAAAGTATGGAGAAATCAAAGAGATACGAGCATATTTATAAGCAATTGCAGGAACTATTACTTAAGTGTGAAGATAAGGAAGCAAGAATGTGCAGCATAGTTGCCGTTTTACATCATAAAATGGAAAAATTCTTCTGGACCGGCTTTTACTGTCTGAGAAACGAAAAACTAATTGTCAGAACTTATCAGGGACCGGTAGCTTGCATGGAACTAAAAAAAAACATGGGTGTTTGCTGGGCTGGAATTAATACCAACAAGACGATAGTTGTGGATGATGTTGAGCAATTTCCTGGGCATATTGCCTGCGATTCTCGTTCAAAATCAGAAATTGTTCTTCCTTTACATGATGAAAATGGCAATGTTTACGGAGTACTTGATATCGATAGTAAAGATCTGGCTGCTTTTAATGAGGTTGATGCTTTTTGGCTGGAAAAGATAGTTGCATTGATTTGAATTTACTAAATTTGATTTTTATATATAAAATTTTACTTGCGGATAGGAGCATATAAAAACTAGATTAAATGAAAAAACAACAAACAAAAGTAATTCCTCCTGTTAAACAGCAAAAAGTTAGTTTAAAACCACAGTATATTTTTTTATTAATGGCTTATATATTTGTAAGCGTATTTACTCCTAACTTTTATACACTCGATTCAAATGCACCAAAGTTTCTGGCTGTAGCTATTTTAAATTTAATTTCATTGTTAATATTCTTTTCAGATGCTGAATATAAAAAACGTCCCGAATTACAATGGGGCTTTTTCAAGGGTCAAATTGGAATAGCATATTCAATTTTTATATTAATTTCACTCCTTTCATTTTCTAATGCCATTAATCTTTCGGAATCCATAATGAATATTGTTAAAATCCTTACAGTATTTACTTCCGCTTACGTTTTTTATGTAATTATTGAAAATAATCGTGGATATCTGCATTATATAATTATAGCATTTACTATTTTATTACTCATTGACAGTATTACTGTTTTCTATGGTATAAGTAAATATATTGCAGGGAAAATCCCTTCGATTTATGAAATTAAATCGATTTATTCTAATAAGAATATATTAGCATCTGCATTATTTGTAAAGCTTCCCATTGCAGTATTTTTGCTTTATTATAGCAATGGATGGAGAAAAAAGCTGGCATATCTGGCTGTTTTTTTCGCCCTGCTTTCGATTTTATTTATGAGTACCAGAGCATTTTATCTGGGTCTGTTTATAGTTTTGATTACCTTACTTATTTTTGCAATTCTTAGGGGTATTAAGATAAAAGAAAAGAAAACTTTTTCATCAATTATCTTTTTTTCAGGATTGTTATTGGGAGCTGTTTTGATTTTCAATATTACGCAACATTACCTTTACCCGTCAAATAGTAATATTTATAATAAAGACCTGGTTTCAAGATTATCAACAATAAGTACTGATGTAAGTTCAGGAAATTTAAGATTCATTTCCTGGCAACAATCATTACAACTTATTAAAGAACATCCAGTTATAGGCGTTGGAACCGGAAACTGGAAGATTAATATATTGAAATATGAAAACAAAACTTCACAAAATTATATATCAAGTTATAAAAATCATAATGATTTTATAGAGATCACAGCTGAAACGGGTATTATAGGAGGATTATCATATCTTTCCATTTTCTTTTTCATAATTTATGGATTTGCAAAATCAATGAGAAAAACTTCAACGGATGAGAATAAAATACAATTTTTATTTTTATCTGTTTTGGGTATTATAGCTTATAGTATAGATGCCTTTTTTAATTTTCCGGCTGATAGGCCTGAAATACAAATGTTGTTTGCTTTTTATCTGGCAATAGCAGTAAGTATTAATCCAAAGCAGGAATTTAATATTTCAGTTCTGAAAAATCTAAATAAATATTTTAAACCCAGATGGTTTGCTTACTTTTTTATCATAATACTTTGCATTACAACTTACTTACTTATACTGAATGTTAAATCGTCCAGGTATCAACGATATTATCTTGAAGATAAAACAAATGATTTATATACAAAATCATCATCCTTAATGATAGCCGGATTTCCGTCCATCCCAAATATAAGTTGTTTAAATGAACCCATAGTTTCCAATATTGCCTATTATCTTGTTCATGAAGGCAAGAATCAGGAAGCAATAGATTTACTGATGAAAGACAATTCCAGTCCTTTTGATGGACGTAAGGAATTCTATATATCGGTAGCTTATTCTCAGATGGGCAAACAGGACAGTGCTATTGTCTGGGGACGAAAGGCCCGTTTACTGAAACCTATGGAATATAATATAAACAGGAACCTAAGTATAATGGCGATAAATGCAGGTTTGAAAGATGAAGCCATGAAAATTACAGATGAATATGCAAAACAAATAAAAATCTCATCACAGGCATGGTTATTGGCTTCAAATTCACATTGGCAATGCGGTGATAAATTAATTGCTGTTAGCATACTTGATTCAGCAGTTAAATATCTGCCTGATGACTCGGCTATTATAGCTCAACGTCAGCAAATGAAGCGGTTTATTAAATTTATACCTTATGAATCTCTTTATAATCAGGCAATTTCAGCATTAAATACTCAGAAATATACAGAAGCATTATCTTTATTTACTGATTTTATTAATAAAAAGCCTGACATTGCTGAAGCATACCAACAAAGAGCAGTCTGTTATTATACTATGCATAATTATACCCAAAGCCTCTCCGATATCGAAAAAGCCATTAAAATAGGAGGAGAGTTTAGTGCTCAATTTTTAAATTTAAGAGGCTTAAACAAACTGGAACAAGGCAAAAAAGATGATGCCTGTTCTGATTTTAAAGCAGCCATGGAAAAGGGTGACCCGGATGGTAAAAATAACTACATAAGGTTCTGTGATAAAACGGGCACTGTAATAAAAAATTAAAGATTTATTGTCAAAAGCTATATTTAATTGTTCAATCATTATTACTTTTTAATACTTTATATTGATGAAAAATAAACCTGTTAAAAAACAACCAATAAAACCTTCTCCATTGGTAAAACAGCTTAAAATACAATTGAAGCCATCTTACTATATTTTATTGATGGCCTATATTTTTGTAAGTGTTTTTACTCCAAATTTAGGTACACTTGATACTAATGGGGATAAATTTTTTGCAATATCCTTGATTAATTTAGCTGCACTTATCATTTTCATATTTGATTCAGACTTCAAGAAGAATTTTGAAATAAGGTTGGGCTTTTTTAAAAATTTAATAGGAATAGCTTACGTGTTATTTTTAATATTTTCTCTTTTTTCTTTCATTAATGCTATAAACCGTATAGAATCTTTAATGAATATTGTGAAAATATTCACCATATTTACTTCTACTTATGTGATTTATGTAATATTAAGAAGTGACCGAAGATATCTGCTCCATATTGCTATAGCTCTTGTTATACTTTTATTGATAGACTGTTTTACAGTATTTTACGGAATTTTAAAATATATTAACGGGAAAGTTGATTCAATCTATGAAATTAAATCAGTTTATTCAAACAAAAATATGTTTGCATCTGCTTTGTTTGTTAAACTGCAAATAGCAATCTTCCTTATGTATTTTACTAAAGGCTGGCAAAAATACTTGGGTTATCTTGCTGTTTTCTGTGCGATACTTTCTACCTTGTTTTTGAGTACCCGTGCTTTTTATTTAGGATTAGGTCTGATGTTAATTGCCCTTTTATTGTTTGCAATAATAAGGTATATTGCGATTAAGAAAAAGGACTTTTTTATTAAGCTTTTTCATTATACCGCGTTATTGTTGATTTCTGTTGTCGTTTTCAATTTTACACAACACTACTTATATCCTTCAAAAAAAGATGTATGGAATACAGATTTATCTAACAGATTATCAACTATAAATTCAGAGGAAACTTCTGTTAATCATAGGCTTGTAACCTGGAAAAGATCATTTGAACTCTTTAAAGAGCATCCACTAATTGGAGTTGGTACAGGAAACTGGAAAATATGCATTATGAAATATGAAAATAAAGATACTGGAAAATTTCAGTTTATGTTGAAAAACCATAATGATTTCATAGAGATATTTGCTGAAACTGGTGCCCTTGGTGGATTGGCTTTTCTTTCAGTTTTTTTTCTGATTATTTTTGGATTTATACGAACATCCCTTAAACCTACGACAGAAGAATCTAAATTGAAATTCTTGTTTTTTCCTGCTATGGGTATTTTTGCATATAGTATAGATGCATTTTTTAATTTTCCTTCAGATAGACCTGAGATACAAGTGCTCTTTGCAATATTTGCAGCTTCGGCAGTTGCGTTTATTGATGAAGGGTTTTTTAGTCTTTCAAAAGGAGTAAATAAGTCATACTTTTTACAACTTATTAATAGACTTGCTCAGCACAAATGGGTCATGTATTTTATGCTGTTACTAATTTTTGTTTCATCGTATATTTTGTATTTGAATGTAATATCATTAAAATACCAATTCTCTTTAAAAAAGGAACTTAATATGATTACCCAACCACATTCTGCTGCATATTACATCGATGGATTACCTTCTATACCAAATTTAAGTTGCGAAGCATGGCCGTTAGCAGTTAATAAAGCGTATTATCTGATTAACGAAAATAAAGCACGTGAAGCCATTACAATTTTACTGAAAGATAATGCAAGTCCATATGATAGTCGTCGTGAATCTCACCTTGCCTGGGCATATGATAAACTGGGAATGAAAGATAGTTCTCTTTATTGGGCAGAAAAGGCATATCTTCTTAAACCACTTCAAGAAAACATGGTTACAGAGTTAAGTTCTAAGTTGTTTATAAAAGGAAGATATCAGCAAGCTTCACAAATTTTAGCTACTTACCTTAAGACCGTAAAAGATAATTCGAATATATGGATTTCTGCTGCAAACCAATATTGGCAATTAGGTCAAAAGGAAAAGGCCACACTTCTGCTTGATAGTGCAATTTTATATTTACCTTCTGATACAAATATTATAAAACAACGAAATTTATATAATAGCGTTTTAAGATTTAGCCCTTACGATACTCTTTATGATCGCGCAATCGATGTCTTAAAAGCAAAACAATATTCAGAAGCATATAAGATGCTAACATATTTTATCAGCAAAAAACCGGATATTCAAGAAGCATACATGGATAGAGCTCTTTGTCTTTTTTATTTGCACGACTATGTTAAAAGTCTTATGGATATTGACAAAGCTATTAAAAAAGGCATTAAAATTTCTTCAACTTTGCTTGAAATAAGGGGGATTAACAATTATAATCTTGGAAATAAAGATGCTGCATGTGCTGATTTTAAAGCCTCTATGGATAAAGGTGATTCAGATGCAGCTAATGAAGCTGCAGCAAATTATCAGAAATATTGTCAAAAAGCTACAGTTATTAAAAAGAACTAATTTAAATAGATTAAAAACTTATATCAAAACCCTAATAAACAAATTATATAAGCGGATTAATTTATTAAATAAAAGTTCTTTGAGTTTATTATTTCCTTACTTTTGCAAGCCAAAATTTTTTGAATTTGAGTTTCTTAGAATTAATATTAATTGCCTTAGGTTTATCAATGGATAGTTTTGCAGTTTCACTAACCAGTGGAACTTTACATTGTGTTACACCCAAAAAAGGTTTAAAAATTGCTGTTGTTTTTGCAGTTTTTCAGGCAATTATGCCGGTATTAGGATGGTTGTTGGGACTTACATTTAAAGATTTAATTGAGCAAATCGACCATTGGATAGCTTTTTCATTACTATTTATTATAGGACTTAAAATGATTTATGAAGCTGTTAAAGTAAATCAGGAAGAACGTAAATTTAATATTAATAAAAATTATGTTCTGATAATGTTAGCTTTAGCAACTACAATAGATGCTTTTGTTGTGGGAATCAGCTTTGGCTTTTTAAATGTATCTATTATTAAAGCCTCCATTATCATTGGTTTGGTTACATTTATCGTTTCTTATGGAGGTATTTGTTTAGGTAAACTCAATCGTTTTATAAAGCCTCGTTCTGCTGAATTGATAGGTGGTCTGGTATTAATTGGTATTGGGATTAAGATACTATTGGAACACTTAAAAGTTTTCTGATAATTTTAAATAAACTTATAACAACATAAATTGTTATAATAACTTAATAATTAACTTAAAAATGTTTAAAATACGATATACATTCATTGCAATATTTTTATTCTCTCAAATAATAAGTTTTGCACAGATTCCATCTGGTTATTATAATGCAGCCAATGGATTAACCGGTGCTCCACTAAAATCTGCATTGCATAATATAATCAGAAATCATACTGAAAGATCATATGCCGATTTATGGACTGATTTCCAGACTACCGATAAAACTTCTGCTGGCAAGGTCTGGGATATGTATTCAGGCTGTACTTTTACCTTTGTAACTAATCAATGTGGTAATTATAGTTCAGAATGCGATTGTTACAACAGGGAACACTCAATGCCTAACAGCTGGTGGGGAGGAACTCAGGATACGATGTATACCGATTTATTTCATTTAGTGCCAACTGATGGTTATGTGAATAACAGAAGAAGTAATTATCCCTTCGGTCAAGTTACAACACCTACCTATACTTCGCAAAACGGCAGTAAATTAGGCCCATGTACCTTTGCCGGATATACAGGTGTTGTTTTTGAACCAATAAATCAGTATAAAGGAGATTTTGCACGAAATTATTTATACCTGGCTACCCGCTATGAAAATAAAATAGCCAGCTGGACATCACCTATGCTCGCCGGAAATGCTTATCCAGCTTTTACATCCTGGGCTATTAATTTATTGCTTCAATGGAATGCTCAGGATAGCGTTAGTCAGAAAGAAATTGACAGAAACAATGCAGTTTATTTAATTCAGGGGAACAGAAATCCGTTTATTGATCATCCTGAATATGCTAATTTAATATGGGGCGGAGGTAGTATTGTTTTTGTAAATTCTATTACTGTGCAAGGACAGGGAGGAGCTACTTCCATTGTTACACAAGGAGGCAGTTTACAAATGGGCGCTACAGTTTTACCAGTCAATGCAACTATTAGTTCTGTTACCTGGTCAGTAAAAAATGCAACAGCAACAATAAATGCTGCAGGCCTTTTAACTGCTGTCAGCGATGGTATTGACACCGTTGTTGCTACAGCCAATGATGGTTCCGGAGTATATGGAATAAAAGAAATAAGTATATCAAATCAGGGTAGTGGAGTTAATTTTATCGATTTAAATGATAAAGTTACAATTTATCCAAATCCAGCCAATGAAATCCTCAATATTGATATAAAACAAATGCAGTTTCATCCTGATATCATCGCAATTACTGATATCAGAGGTAAACTTGTCTATAAATCTTCAACAGTTTTAGATCATCAGAAACTTGATATTGCTGAGCTCGAAAAAGGTGTATATTTTATTACCATAAGTGGTAAAAATTGCAAATCTGTATTTAAATTTATCCGATAATGGCAAAAATCAGAATTACCAAAGAATTCAAATTTGAAAGTGCTCATGCATTGTTGGGTTATGACGGACCATGCAAGAATATTCACGGACATTCCTACAGATTAGCCGTTACCGTTATTGGAGAACCATTAAAAGATGACAGTTCACCTAAAAATGGCATGGTAATGGATTTTGGAATTTTAAAACAGATAATAAATGACTGCATTGTTAAACCATTCGACCATGCATTAATATTAAATGCTAAGACTGAGCATGTCCACTCAAAAGAAACAAAATCCCTGGCAGAAAAACTTATTTTAGCCGATTATCAACCCAGTTGCGAGAACCTTCTCCTTGATTTTGTTGAAAGAATTAAAAACAAACTCCCTCATCATATTCAATTATTCAGTATTCGCCTTGACGAAACATCCAATTCCTTTGCTGAATGGTATGCTTCTGATAATAGCTAAACCCTTAGAAAATTAATCCTTTTTCACAGTTTTCTATTTTACTTGTTTTTTTTATTTATTATAAAAATTGTATTCAAAAAACAGTAATTAAATAGTTGAAAATAAATATTGTTTTAAATACACTTAGCTGTAATAAATTGTAATTTAGCTTTCTTGTTTAATTAAAAAGCAAATAGCTTAAGTTTATATTTGTTAAAGATTAATAAATCATTTTTGAATATTTTTTTAAACATCCATATTTATGAAAACAATTATTAATCAATTAATTACATTATTTTTTATTGTTCTGGCTTTATCCGTTAATGCTCAATGGACAACACAGACAAATGTAAACACATTAGTATCATCTGATCAAACATCAGATTGTCAGTCAATAGGAACTACAGGAGGTAATACCTGGGTCGTTTACTGGAAAGAAATGCCATCACCTGTTTATTATGAAATGAGGGCACAACTTCTGAGTTCCAGTGGGATTGGATTATTGGGGCCTCAAGGAATAGTAGTAAATAATACTGTAGCAATGAGTTCATCTACAAATACATGGTCTGTTGCTACGGATGAATTTGGATGTCTTTATGTGGGATTGAATGGATCAGGAACAGGTACTTCAGTTTATGTTCATAAAATATCACAAGCAGGTTTACACCTGTGGGGAACACAAGGACTTTTACTTGGTAGTGGTTATGATGTAAAAATACTTCCATTACCAAATGGTGAAGCTATTGCATCCTGGATGCCCGGGAATGAAGCTGTTTTTCAAAAAATCAATGCTAATGGTACTATTGCCTGGACAAGCCCGGTAACTGTTTATGCCACCGTTACAGGACATAAGACTAGTATTGGTGAATTGGCAGCAATGACTAACAGTGATTTTGTACTGATTATTCATGACAGAGTTGGTTATTCCGTTAATTCCACAATGTATGCTCAGCGTTACAGCAATAGCACAGGAACAGGATTATGGCCGGCTTTACTTAACATTTCTACAAATGCTACTTATTATAATAAGCGCTACGATGCTTTTTCAGATCAGGATACTGTTTATATTGGTTATTCTGCAGCTACAGGTTCAGCATTCTTTTCTTATCTGCAGAGAATAAATCCAAACGGAACAATACCCTGGGGGTTAAATGGATCCGGATTTTCAACCCAAACCACTTATTATGAAAGAGCAACAAGAACTACTTATCAACCCGGCTCTCAATATATCTGGTCTATGTGTGAATTTACCCCTTCCTCTCAATCAAATATGGGTGAATATGTCCAAAAGTTTAATAAAACAACCGGTGCAAGACTTTTAACAAATAATGCCAAAATGGTCTTTGCAATTGGCACCAGTGATAATAGCCATAAAGGAAGGTTGCAATTATTAAATGATAAGCCCTTATTTATTTATTCTGACGGAACAAATAACGGAGGTTTACCCATTACATTAAAAGTTACATGTCTGGATACCAATGGGAATTTTGCATGGACAACTCAATCTTTAAATATGGCTACCTATTCTTCTACCTATAAATCAAGGGTTGATTTCGCTAAACCTTCTCCAACGCTGGGTGTTTGTGTTTGGGTTGAAGACAGGGGAAGCGGAAGCAGAATTTATGCTCAGAATATTGTACCCTGTACTTCGCCAACAGCAAATTTCAGTTTTACTGTTAATCAGAATATTGTTAATTTCACTTCAACAGTTAATGCAACAGATAGTGTAAGCTGGAAATTCGGTGATGGTAATGTCGGATATGGTGCTAGTATAAGTCATACTTATTTAATTTCAGGTACATATACTGTTTGTCAAAAAGTGATTAATTCATGTGGAATTGACAGCATTTGCCATACTGTTGTACTTTGTACACCACCAACTGCTAATTTCAGTTTTACCGTAAATAAAAGGCAGGTTAATTTTTCTTCAACTTTTAGTGCAACAGATACTGTAAGCTGGAAATTCGGGGATGGGGCCATTGCTACAGGAGCAAATACAACACATATTTATGCCGATTCCGGAACTTATATTGTTTGTATGAAAGTAAAAAACGCTTGTGGAATTGATAGTATCTGTAAGAATGTTATTGTGGCATGTAATATTGCAAATGCTTCATTTACATTCAATACCAATCAATTAACTGTAAGTTTTCAAAATACATCACTTAATGCTGATAGTATTAAATGGAATTTTGGTGATGGTTCTTTTGATACAGCCAGTGCACCAATACACAGTTTTTCACATGACGGAACATTTCAGGTATGTTTAACAGCAAAGAATTGGTGCAGTACTAATACGTATTGTCAGCAACTTACTGTGAGCGGTGTGGGAATTTCAGATGTAAACAGTAACAAAGGTTTTATAATATATCCTAATCCGGTTTCGGATGAATTAATAATTGAAATTTCTGACAACAAAGATGGATTAGTTAAAATTGAGTTATATGACTTGGTTGGCAAGTCTATATATAATAAGCAGCTAAACGTAAAATCTTCAGTTTGCAAAATGAATGTAAGGGATTTTAATAATGGAGTTTATCTTATTAAAATTACTGATTCTTCCGGTAAATATTATACATCAAGAATTGCAATAAATCATTAAAATAAAATAAGCGGATGTTCTCCGCTTTTTTTACATCCTGATTTTTTAGCTTTATCTTATATAAGCCTTTATGGTTGCACATAATTTTCCTTCTGCTTTACCAAAAGGACGGATTGAATATTCTTTTATAGTTGCAGGTACAATAAATGTCTCAGCATAATGCACAATAAAAGCATCAAATTCATTTTCGGGACTTTCAATAATTACTTCAGCACCTTCTACTAAATTTAATACATTAACTCCATGTGGATTTTGATGAATTACTTTCTTTGTAAACCAATGCCGGCGGCATTCGATGAATTCCAGTTCGTGCAAACCTGTTTTTTCCTCTTTCCAGCCATCACCTTCGGCAATAAGTGTAATCTGGTTGACTAAATTTGCCTTTGTCCATGCTGTTTTTCGATTCCACTGAATTACTTTCTCTCCATGATCAATATTAATCGGCCGGGGCCGGCCATCAAGCCCCAGGCGGTTCCAATCCCATAGCTTGAAAGTAAATATATAAGGTGTGGCACTTATTTCAAGAACCATTGAATTTGCACCTGAACAATGGACGGTACCTGCTGGAATCAGAAAGTGATCATGTTTTCTGGCTTTCCACTTTTCAACATATTTTTCGGCATCAAATTCTGTGGTTGATAAGGATAAGCGTAAATCATCCAGCATCTGCCGGGGCTGTATGTCTTCCTTTAGTCCCAGATAAACACAGGCATCTTCGCCTGCATCCAGCATATAATAGCTTTCGTCCTGCGTATAAGCCATCCTGAAGTTTTTCCGGATATATTCAGTTAAAGGATGTACCTGGAGACTTAGGTTTCCGCCTTCCATTGTATCTAAAAAGTCAAATCTTATTGGAAACTCAGCTCCGAATTTATTATAAACAGCTTTTCCCAACAAAGCTTCTGCATGGGAAAATACTAAATTAACAGAAGGTGTTTCAAACAGAACATCGCCAAATTTCAGCAATAAACTATTTTCTTCGGGGACACAATCGAAACACCAGGCATAATTATCAACTTCTTTATCCAAATCGCATACTGACTTCATCCATTGCCCACCCCAGGGACCGGGGTCGAAAAACGGGACCACCCTGAAAGGACGCACTACAGCTTGCTGTAATCCCAGCCGATATGCCTCACCGTATATCATTTTGGGAGTTTTACTATCAACCGTATCTATAACAAAATCCCATTGCTGCAAAGTTTTTATTTTCTGCTTATCGCATACCCGCCAGTCGACAAAATAGGCTCTTTTATATTGCAATGAAGCTCTTTCCGATTTATTATCAGCACCTAAATTGGCAACTTCATTCCTGCGAAAACGTAATTGTCCTTCCCAACGGGGCATATCCAGATAAATAAATACATCAGCATCAGCCAATAATGATGCAGCTGTTCCATAAATCAATATTATTCCTTTGGATATATTATTAATTTCTTCTTTTAAAACAGATAATTTTCCTGCATCTAAAAAGTCTGATAATTCTAATCGACTGATTTGACCGAAAATTTCATCATCGGTTATGTCAGGAAAGACCAATTGATCAATTTCAAGCTTGGTTTTAAATGAAGATAAGGAATGAAAAACATAATCAGACTTTATGTTCTCAGTAAAATATGTAAAAACTTCATCATGTATTCCAGTATAGCATTCTGCAACAACAATCAGTTTTTCTTGATGAAGATTTTCAAATTCATGTTTTAAATGGGTTGAAATGTTTTCCCATCCTACACAACAAGAATTATCATCAAATCCTTTTACTTTTATAAATGGGAATTTATCATAATTATTATGCGAAGGATATTTAAACTTCATAAATTTGACTTTGGATTACAAAAATATAATTATCTTTGATACTTTTTAAAACAAATTCATAAATGACTAAAAGAATTGCTATTGGGGTTGATATTGGCGGACATCATATAGCTTGTGCTGCAATTGATATTAATAAAAACGAAGTTATTGCCAATACAGATGCCGACGAAAATGTAAACAATAAAGCATCTGCTGAGGAAATTTTAGGTATCTGGACAAAGGCCATTAAAGCCACTTTGGCTAAGATTGACAGTAGCGAATTAGCAGGAATAGGATTTGCAATGCCGGGTCCTTTTGATTATGCCAAAGGAATAGCTTTATTTACAAAAGATGTACAAAAATTTGAAAATTTACATGGTTTAGATATTGCTGCTTCATTAAGAAAAAGTTTGTCCTTAGGGGATGATATCAGATTTCGTTTTATTAATGATGCCACCGCTTTTGGAATAGCAGAAACCTGGATAGGTAAAGCCAAAAATGACAATAAAACCGTTGTTTTAACATTAGGCACAGGTTTTGGATCAGCATTTTTTGATAATGGATTGCCTGTTCTTGAAGGTGAGAATGTTGCAAAATCAGGTTGTTTGTGGCATATCCCCTTTAATGGTGGCATAGCTGATGATTCTTTTTCTACACGGTGGTTTGAAAATAACTATCTGCAAAGAAGCGGCAGGAAAATATCAGGTGTTAAAGGGATTTCAATAGAAGCGAAAAAGACAGATGCGATAGCACAGAAATTATTTAAAGAATATGGAACAAATCTGGGTGTTTTTCTGGCACCGTGGTTAAAGCAATTTGATGCACAAAGTCTGGTAATAGGAGGAAATATTATCGGCTCCTTTGATTTGTTCGGACAGGAGTTAAATTCAAAACTGACATTAAATAAACTCACAACAAAAGTTTATTTGTCAGAATTAATGGAAACAGCCGCCATAGTGGGTGCAGCCCGATTAATTGATGATAATTATTATGAAAAAGTAAAAGATTTATTGACTAAAATGTAAACGTAAAATTATAAGCCATGACAAAAAAAATCAATTACAACTATTTGTTTCCTGTACTCATGTCGTTTTTCGCTATGAGTTTTTGCGATTTAGTAGGTGTTGGGGTAGATCGTTTAAAAGATGACCCATCAATTAGTGAAAGTATGAAAGGGCTCATCCCTTTAATCCCTTCAGCCGTATTTATTTGGTTCTTAATTCTTTCTATCCCAATAGGAATTATTCAGGACAGGATTGGTAAACGTAAAATGCTTAATACAGGTATCTTAATAACAGCCCTTGGCTTATTGATTCCTTATTTCTTCACACCCTTTGCAGCCATTTTAGCCGGATTTGCACTTTTGGGAATCGGTAATACCATTGTTCAGGTTTCAGCAAATCCGTTATTGATTGATGTAGTTCCTTCGAACAGAGCCTCAAGTTTTTTAAGCTTCTCTCAATTTGTTAAGGCAGTTGGTTCCATGGTGGCTGCACCTTTTGCCGGATGGTTGGCACTGCAATATGGCGACTGGAAACTGATGTTTCTTGTATTTGGATTGGTTTCGGTAGTAACTGCCCTTTGGTTAGGATTGATAAAGATTGAAGAAACACGTAATCTTGAAAGCAGAGCCAGTTTCAGCTCTTCGTTTAAATTACTGGGAATTGGATTTATTGCTTTAATGGTATTGGGTATATTCCTTGTTGTTGGTATAGATGTTGGGATTAATGCCGCTTCCGGTCAGTTCTTTATGAATAAATATGAATTGGCTAAGGATTCAACCTTTGCCCAATCGGCCCGTAGTTTTTATTTCTTCGGTAAAATGATTGGTACTTTCTTTGGTGCTATTTTGCTTGTGAAATTTGCCAGCCGTAAATTCTTATTATGGACTTCACTTGCATCACTATTAACCATTATTTTATTGCTGTTTGCCCCGGGTCAGAATGTTGGGATAGCAGTTATGTTACTTATCGGATTAACAGTTGCAAATATTTTCCCACTTATTTTTTCAATAACGGTTGAAAAATATCCAACCAGAGCCAACGAAATTTCAGGATTGATGATTTCGGCTGTATTTGGTGGTGCTGTAATACCGTCACTTATACTTTGGTTTTTTGATAAAGTCAGTTTTACCTCAGGTATGCTGATATTGGTTTTCTCAGCTGTATACCTGGTTGGATTGGCTTTTGCCAATTTAAAGAAAACCGAATAGGACTATTTTTTAAAAAACCGTCTTTTAAATTCAGCGCAAACAATGGCAGCTGCAATCGCTGCATTTAAGGATTCTGCTTTATTTTGGGGATTTTCTGCATAAGAAGGAATATATAACTTATGCTGGATAAAGTATTGTATTTCCTCTGAAATTCCTCTGGATTCATTTCCTAATACAATAATGCCATTCGAAGTCAGTGTTTGGGTATAAATGTTATCACCATTCAGCAAAGTGCCGTAAACCGGAATTTCTTTTGATAAGGAATTAAATAAACCGGCCAAATCAGCATAATGTATTTTAACTCTTGCAATTGAACCCATAGTTGCCTGCACTACTTTTGGATTGTACGCATCAACCGTATGTTTTGAACAAATGATATCAGATATGCCAAACCAGTCTGCTATTCTGATGATAGTTCCCAGATTGCCAGGATCTTTAATTTCATCAAGCACCAATACAAGTTTATTAAAAATTAAGTTGTCAATAGCTTGTTGCTGAGGTATTTCTATTAGTGCGATGACTTTATTGGGAGTAGTCAGGCTGCTGATACGTTCCAGTTCATCGGTAGTAACTGCTGTAACCGCAATATTTTCAGGTATTTTTTGATTATCCAGCCATTCATTCAGGGCAAAGATTTCAATAATTTTATAATGACTGTGTAATAATTCACTTACCAGTTTGTCGCCTTCAGCCATAAATTGCTGAAATTCATCCCTGAATTTTTTTTGCTTCAGTGCGTTAATGTGTTTTATCGTATTTTTAGTTAACATGTATTATGCGATTTTCTGAATACTATTGATATTTCTAGTCATATTGTTCTATTCTTGTCATGCTGAACGAAGTGAAGCATCTCATTATTTTATTGAGATTCTTCGCTGACGCTCAGAATGACAAAACAAGCTGAAGACTATCTATTTGTCATGCTGACGAAGGAAGCATCTCTTCTTAAAATTTAACCTGCAAAAATAAAAAAACCCGGTGATAAAACCGGGTTTTTCATAAAATATGTTTAAAATGAACTATTCAGCAATAACTTCAAAACTGATTTCAGCTTTAATATCTTTGTGTAAGTTGATTTTTGCTTTGTAAGAACCTAATTCTTTGATAGATTCACCTTCGATATGAATTTTCTTACGATCTACATCATAATTAAATTGTTCTTTTATAGCTTCAGCAATTTGAATAGAGTTAACTGAACCATAAATTTTACCGCTTTCACCGGCTTTTGCTCCAATTTTCACAACAATATTTTCCAAAGCTTTGCAAAGTGTTTCTGCTTCAGTTTTAACTTTTTCAAGTTTAAATGCACGTTGTTTTAAATTTTCAGCATGAATTTTTTTATTGGTAGCTGTTGCCATAACTGCAATATCCTGAGGGATAAGAAAATTACGGGCATAACCATCTTTTACTTTAACCTGGTCATCTTTGTAACCTAAGTTTTCTACGTCTTGTTTTAAAATTACTTCCATTGTTTTGCCCTCCTTATTTTAATAAATCCGCTACGTATGGTAATAAAGCAAGATGTCTTGCTCTTTTAACAGCCTGAGATACTTTTTTCTGATATTTATTAGAAGTACCGGTTAATCTTCTTGGAAGAATTTTACCCTGTTCGTTAATAAATTTCAATAAGAAATCTGCATCTTTGTAATCAATGTATTTGATTCCGCTTTTTTTGAAACGGCAATACTTTTTCTTTTTTG
Organism: Bacteroidota bacterium; assembly: GCA_026391675.1. Classification (GTDB taxonomy): domain Bacteria; phylum Bacteroidota; class Bacteroidia; order Bacteroidales; family JACABE01; genus JACABE01. The sequence goes on along the minus strand of JAPLDQ010000047.1, from coordinate 6,203 downwards.
TTTCAACCGCTATCGGGGTTAAATATTTGATTTCTGAACTATTGTCTGCCATGATCTTAAATTTTTAAATTAAATTGATTCTGTGGTTTCTACTTTTGCTTCTATTTTCTTGCCAATGGCAATATTACGTCTTTTTTCGCTGTAAGCTATGGCATGTTTATCCAGTTTTACAGTTAAGAAACGCAATAAACGTTCATCACGTTTGTAAGAAGTTTCTAATTCAGCTACAAGAGTTCCTTCGGCTTTAAACTCAATAAGATAATAAAATCCTGTTGATTTCTTTTGGATAGGGTAAGCCAGTTTTTTTAAACCCCAATTGTTTTCATAAACAATCTCAGCTCCTTTTTCTTTCAAAAAAGACTGGAATTTTTTTACCGTTTCCTTCATCTGATCATCAGACAAAACGGGAGTCATAATGAAAACGGTTTCGTAATTGTTTAACATTGTGTTTTAATTTTTAAATGGTTATTACTAATGATTTTTAAAAATGGAGTGCAAAAGTAAGAAAAATCTTTTAATTTCTATCATTATTTGCAGATTTATTTTTTAAAATAATATAAAAACAATAAATCAGATATAAGTATAAAACATAATGTAAAATTTTTATTAAAAAATTAACATATTTAAAAATTTATTTTAACTTTGTTAACTTTTGTTTGTTAATTATTATTTGTTAATAATTAAAATTCTAAAAGTGTAATGAATAATTAACCAGTTGTTTATATATCTGTTAAATCTTTATTTTTATTAAAAAACAATGTTAAAAATATATTAAAATGAAAAAAAATACAATTTTACTTTTATTGTGTGTTATATTTTCTGTTATAACCACAAATGCGCAATCTGTTTTTGATGCGAATTTCAATGATTTTAACTTTCTTGCTGCCAATAAAATACACAAAGTAGGTACCGATGGAGCTGCCGCAGGAGATGTAACTCTATACACTAATGTTATCAACATAAGTGGGCAACAAATTGATTGTATTGTCCGCACAGTAAGTTTAACCGGAGGAAGTTTTGCCCTTCCATCAGGTGCACCCGGCGGAACGATACCGTTTGATTATTCTTCAACTACCGGAGGCTCAATGTCGTCAAATCAGGATCGGTTTTTTTCGCCAACATTTAGTTGGAATTCAGGAGGTGGAAATTGCAAATTTCGTTTCGAATTTATACTTGGGGGTAGTTATAATAATACAACCAATACTGGAACAGCAGTTATTCTTCAAAATGTTTATGTAAACACTTATGATATTGATGGAAATGGCAATACTAATTCAAATCAATTTGCTGAATTTGGCGGTTACAATACTGCTCAGTATGTAACTGCAACTGCAGGTAATATAACAGCTACCTATAACTCAAGCACAGGATTAACTAAATTCAGGTCTCAAACTGATCAAAATACAACAGTCGTAACAGAAGACAATAATAGGATTAAGGTAAAATATGATAATTTAAGTGTTTTTGAAACGTCTGTGGGTGCTGATGGAAATGGTGCCGCCTATTATTTCCTGGATTTTGGCGGAGGTCCAACATGGACTCTTCCACCTCCAATCAATACTGCACCTTTACTTAGCTGTTCAGTAATAAACAATTCAACCTCTTGTACTACTCCTAACGGTTCAGCATCTGTTACTGTAATATCAGGTGGAACTTCACCTTTTACTTATTCATGGAACAGCAGTCCGATACAAACTACTGCAACAGCTACAGCATTGCCAGGTGGTACATTTACTGTTTTTGTGACAGGTCAAGATGGATTATCATCATCATGTTCATCCATAATTACAACACCTGTTAGAACTGCAGGTATAAGTTATACAGGAACTCCATTTTGCCAGACTGTTTCATCTCCCCAGTCTGTAACACTAACAGGAACATCAGGAGGTACATATAGCGCTCCTGCAGGATTAAGTGTAAATTCAGGAACTGGTGCAATCACACCAAATACAAGTACAGCAGGTACTTATACCGTTACTTATACTTTAGCAGCAGCTGGAGGTTGTGCAACCGTAACAGCCACAACATCAGTAACCATCACTGCACTGCCAACAGCCAGCATCAGTTATGCAGGAACACCATTCTGTAACTCAGTTTCATCACCACAGTCAGTAACAAGAACTGGAACAGCGGGGGGAACATATACATCATCACCCGGATGTCTTACAATAGACGCAGGCACAGGAGCCATTACCCCAAGTACAAGTACAGCGGGTAGCTATACTGTAACCTATACGATAGCCGCATCAGGAGGATGTGCCACAGTAACAGCCACGACATCAGTAACCATAACAACACTGCCAGCAGCAAGCATCAGCTATGCAGGAACGCCATTCTGTAAATCATTATCATCAGGCCAGTCTGTAACACTAACAGGAACGGCGGGAGGAACATATACATCATCACCCGGAGGTCTTACAATAGCCGCAGGCACAGGAGCCATTACCCCAAGTTCAAGTACAGCGGGTACTTATACCGTAACCTATACAATAGCGGCATCCGGAGGATGTGCCACTGTAACAGCGACGACATCTGTAACCATAACTACGTTGCCGACAGCCAGCATATCTTATACCGGTTCACCATTCTGTACTTCATCTTCACCGGTATCAGTAAATTTAACAGGAACCTCAGGAGGCATTTACAGTTCAACAGGCGGTTTAAGCATCAATAGCGGAACGGGTCAGATTACCCCAAGTACAAGTGCATCGGGTACCTATACAGTTACCTATACCATAGCCGCAGCTGGAGGCTGTGCCACAGTAACAGCAACGACATCAGTAACTATTACTACACTGCCGACAGCCAGCATATCTTATACAGGAACACCATTCTGTACATCATCTTCACCGGTATCAGTAAATTTAACGGGAAGCTCAGGAGGTGTTTACAGTTCAACAGGAGGTTTAAGCATCAATAGCGGAACAGGTCAGATCACTCCAGGTACAAGTACAGCGGGTACTTATACTGTAACCTATACAATAGCAGCATCAGGAGGATGTGTTACAGTAACAGCGACGACATCAGTAAGCATTACTACGTTGCCGACAGCAAGCATCAGTTATACAGGAACACCTTTCTGTAAATCTGTTTCATCACCACAGTCAGTAACAAGAACAGGAGCGGCAGGAGGAACATATACATCATCACCCGGAGGTCTTACAATAGATGCAAACACAGGAGCAGTAATCCCAAGTACAAGTACAGCGGGTACCTATACTGTAACCTATACGATAGCCGCATCCGGAGGATGTGCCACAGTTACCGCCACGACATCAGTAACCATTACTGCACTGCCAACAGCATTCATAAGTTATGCAGGAACACCATACTGTACATCAATCGCAACACCTCAGGCTATAACACAAACCGGAACAACAGGAGGTACTTATACTTCAACAGTTGGGTTATCTGTTAATACTTCAACAGGAGCTATCACGCCTAGTACAAGTACAGCAGGCACCTATACCGTAACCTATACCATAGCAGCAGCGGGCGGTTGTGCAACAGTAACAGCGACAGCATCAGTAACTATTACTGCATTACCGACAGCAAATATAAGCTATGCAGGAAGTCCATACTGTACTTCAGTTGTTGCAGCCCAGTCTGTAACATTTTCAGGAACAGCAGGAGGAACATATAGTGCATCAGGCAGTTTAATTATCAATGCATCGACAGGCGCCATCACACCAAGTGCAAGTACTCCCGGTACCTATACGGTAACTTATACAATAGCCGCAGCTGGAGGTTGTGCAACAGTAACAGCGACAGCATCAGTAACTATTACTGCATTACCGACAGCAAATATAAGCTATGCAGGAAGTCCATACTGTACTTCAGTTGTTGCAGCTCAGTCTGTAACACGAACAGGAACCGCAGGAGGAACTTATAGTGCATCAGGTAGTTTAAGTATCAATGCATCGACAGGAGCCATCACACCAAGTGCAAGTACTCCCGGTACCTATACGGTAACTTATACCATAGCCGCAGAAGGAGGTTGTGCAACAGTAACAGCGACAACATCAGTTACTATTACTGCATTACCGACAGCAACAGTCAGTTATACAGGAACACCATTCTGTACCTCATCTTCACCGGTATCAGTAAATTTAACGGGAAGCTCAGGAGGCGTTTACAGTTCAACAGGAGGATTAAGCATCAATAGCGGAACAGGTCAGATCACACCAAGTACAAGCACAGCCGGAACTTATACTGTAACCTATACGATAGCAGCATCAGGAGGATGTGCCACAGTAACAGCGACTACATCAGTAACCATAACCACGTTACCAACAGCCAGCATATCTTATACAGGAACACCATACTGTACATCAATTGCAACACCTCAGGCTATAACACAAACCGGAACAACAGGTGGTGCTTATACTTCAACTGTTGGGTTATCTATTAATGCTTCAACAGGAGCAATAACTCCAAGTTCAAGTACAGCAGGTACCTATACAGTAACTTATACGATAGCAGCAGCGGGAGGATGTGCCACAGTAACAGCGACTACATCGGTAACCATAACCACGCTGCCATCAGCCAGCATATCTTATACAGGAACACCTTTCTGTACATCATCTTCACCTGTATCAGTTAATTTAACTGGAACCTCAGGAGGAGTTTACAGTTAAACAGGAGGTCTTACAATAGACGCAGGCACAGGAGCCATTACACCAAGTACAAGTACAGCCGGAACTTATACCGTAACCTATACGATAGCAGCATCAGGAGGATGTGCCACAGTAACAGCGACTACATCTGTAAGCATTACTACGTTGCCAACAGCCAGCATATCTTATACAGGAACACCTTTCTGTACATCATCTTCACCTGTTTCAGTTAATTTAACTGGAACCTCAGGAGGAGTTTACATTTCAACAGGCGGATTAAGCATCAATAGCGGAACAGGTCAGATTACCCCAAGTACAAGTACAGCGGGTACCTATACTGTAACCTATACGATAGCCGCATCAGGAGGATGTGCAACAGTAACCGCAGAAACATCAGTAACGATAACTCCGTTACCGACAGCAAGCATCAGCTATGCTGGAACTCCATTCTGTAAATCTGTCTCATCACCACAGTCAGTATCAAGGACAGGAACGGCAGGAGGAACATATTCTGCTGCTGCAGGTTTAACGATAAACCCTCCAAACGGTTCCATTTTACCAGTTACAAGTATAGCAGGCACTTATACAGTAACCTATACCATAGCTGCTTCCGGAGGATGTGCCACGGTAACAGCCACGACATCAGTAACCATTACTACGTTGCCAACAGCAACAATCAGCTATGCAGGAACACCATACTGTACAAGTATTGTTACACCACAATCTGTAACACTGACTGGAACTTCAGGTGGAACATATAGCGCTTCTGGAGGATTGAATATTAATGCAAGTACAGGAGCAATAACTCCAAGTTCAAGTACAGCAGGAACCTATACCGTAACCTATACGATAGCCGCATCAGGAGGATGTGCCACCGTAACAGCGACAACATCACTAACTATAAATCCATTACCGACTGCAGCTATAGGTACAACTACATCAGTATGTCAGTATTCTTCTTCCCCGAATATCACTTTTACTGGTTCCAATGGCACCGCACCCTATACATTTACATATAATATAAACGGAGCTACAAATACAACCGTAACAACAACATCTGGAAGTAGTGTAACAGTTTCAGTTCCGACGGGTACAGTAGGCAGTTTTGCCTATAACTTAATAAGTGTATCGGATGCTAACAGTTGTAGCCAGATCCAGGCAGGTACAGCTACAGTAACAATAAATGCTTTACCATCTATAAGTGGAACATTATCTGTTTATGTTGGTTCAACCACAACATTATCAGGTTCAGCAACAGCACATGGAACAACACCTTGGACTTCAGCTTTAACTGGAGTAGCTTCAATTACAAGTGGAGGTATAGTAACTGGCCAGAGTGCAGGAACAAGTGTAATCACTTATATGAATACCAATGGATGTACTGCAACGGCCACAGTAACAGTAACTGTATCCTCGATTATTGCAGTAGATGACAGCTATGGACCGGTCAACGGACTGACAGGCGGCACAGTATCGAATGTTCTGAGCAATGATTTATTGAATGGCGTGGCAGTAAATCCGGCCAGTGTAACGATTACATCAACACCAACAGGCCCGTTAACAGTCAATACCAATGGAACAGTAGTT
>JAPLDQ010000020.1 GCA_026391675.1 Bacteroidota bacterium | reverse complement strand
TATTTATAGACAATTAAACGCATTATTTCAAAGAACTTTTCTAGTTTTGTAAACGAACTTGTGACACAGTTTTGATAATTAAATGTAAACGAACTTGTGAAACAAATTTGTAAACGAACTTATGAAACTTATCAATTAGGAATTAGAAATTTAGAACTTAAAGAAAGTTTCATAAATTTTAATGACCTACGTTATTTCCTAACTAGTCTAGCTGAGAAAAAATAAAGAATGCCAAATGGAATGCTTAATTTACAGCTGACAGCCTAAATTGGAATGAAATTATTACCAGCATTTCTTAGTGCCCTTAGTGCCTTTGTGGTTAAAATATCAAAAATAACTTATATTCCTTTCAAATAATCAAAAAACAAGGCCATACCTTTTCTTTTCGCTTCATCCAGCTGATAGCTGATATTATTAATGAAATAATCTTTTGCATCAATAGTTGAAGGGATGCTTTTTTTATAGGCTGATACCGTTTCATTAATATGATTAATACCAAATTTTAATGCAGCATTCAGGTCTGTAACAAATGTATCCGGAATTTCTTTATTGGCAACCCATGCTGCAAAAACAAAGGGCAAAGATGTAAATTGTATCCATTCGCTGGCCAGATCATAAATATAGCTGTATTTTTCAGTTGCAGTAAAGGTTTTATCTCCAATTAAGACAACAGCTTCACCTTCTTTAAAATTATGGTCAAAATCATTACTCAGCTTTTCCCATTGCGGATTAATTTTCCAGTAATGTTTTGAAAGTACTTTAACCAGTTGAACTGAAGTACGGGATTCAAAATCAAGATATATTTTTGTAATTTTATCCAAAGATTGATTACTCAGCAACAAAACCGTTTTTACTTTCCCTGTGGCTCCAATACAGAAGTCTGTAATAATACAGGGTGTTTTAATAAGCGGGATAACTGCAACAGGTACTAATCCGATATCTGCTTTATTGGCTATGAGTTTTTCTGCACATAAAGCAGGTACATCCTTTTCTATTTCGAATCCATGTAATAAGCCTGAATTTTCCATTCCATAGATAAACGGGAAAGTATTAAGGTAAGATACTGCAGATATTTTAATCATTGAGATAGTTTATAGGTCAACAAATTTATGAAGAATTCAACAAAATTTAAATAAAAAAGTTATTATTTGAATTAGAATTTAGCTAAATATAATTACAACTTCTATTTATTCAAGCAGGACGCTACTATGTAGCTTATTTATTGTCAGGATTTTTTCTTATTATTAACAGTAAAGTCCTACAGACTTTAGCTGATAAATTTAGTGAGAGGGACTTTGAAAACAGATGACTTAGTACTTTTGCATTAAGACTCCACCTTCTTGCATTATGGCTCCTCTCTCAAGCGTTATTGCTCCTTTATTATACATTAATGCTCCACCATTTTGCATTAAGGCTCCACCATCATGCATTAAGGCTCCTCTCTTATGAATTAAGGTTCCTCCAGCAAACATTAAGGTTCCACCATTTTGCGTTATTGCTCCTCCATCAAGCATTAAGGCTCCTCTCTCATACATTAAGGCTCCTCTCTCAAGCATTAAGTCTCCACCAACAAACATTAAGTCTCCACTCTAGTGTACTATGATTCCGTAAATTTCAGAAAAAGAGGAAGAACTTTGAATTATTGGTCAAAACTTAAAACTCATAACTCATAATTCATAATTTATAATTCATAACTTATAACCTTTAAAAGCCTGTTGCCTGATGCTTAACCTTCCTTCTCACACTATGCGGAACATGCAAATCGCTTTCAATCTTTTCTCCAAGTATTTCCCTGATAACAACTGCTGCCATTAAACAACCGAATATTGGCGGCATATAGGAAATAGTCCCTACAGTTGATTTCTTATTGGGCTCATTCTCATTAAGCACCATTACATGTTTTGGAATGCGTTCTGTTGAGAAAACAGTTTTAAATCCGGTATAAACATTTAATTTATGGAGCTTTTTCCTTAACATATCAGCAAGTGGACAAATATGTGTTTGTGAAATATCTGCTACATGAACTTTTGAAGGGTCTAACTTACCTCCGGAACCCATAGAACTTACCAATCTTAATCCGGCATTCAGAGAATGATAAATTAAATAAAGCTTTGGTGATAATGTATCTATTGCATCAACCACATAATCATATTTAACGGCATTAACGACATCAAATAAAGCCTGTTCTTTCAGATATTCCTGAATCACAGTAAGTTTAATTTCAGGATTAATATCTTTTAAACGCCCAGCTATAATTTCTGTTTTTGCTTTTCCTTCATTGCTGATCAATGCGGCCAATTGGCGGTTTCTGTTGCTGGGATGCACTGTATCACCATCGACTATAGTCATTGCTCCAATACCAGCTCTGCCAAGCTGTTCAGCAGCATAAGCCCCTACTCCGCCCAAGCCAACAACCAGAACATGTGATTGTCTTAATTTTTCTATATTTTCATTCCCTAATAGCAAAGCAGTACGGGCATACCAAAGTGTTTCGTCCATTTTTTCAATTTAGAAGTTAGAAGGTAGAAATTCCATCTTTAACTTATAACTTATAATTTATAACTCATAACTTTTTACAGCTTTCCTGCTAAAAAATGAGCCGTATGCGATTTCTTAACATTTATGATATCTTCGGGAACACCTTCAAAAATAATTTCACCACCGTTATTACCACCATCAGGGCCCAAATCAATTAACCAGTCAGCACATTTAATTATGTCCATATTGTGTTCAATAACAATTACGGTATGTCCGTTACTGATAAGGGCATCAAATGCAGATTTCAATTTATTGATATCATGAAAGTGAAGCCCGGTAGTAGGTTCATCAAAAATAAACATAAAAGGTTTGTCAGAAAATCCCTTGGTAAGGAATGATGCAAGTTTAATACGCTGAGCCTCTCCCCCGCTTAATGAACTTGATGTTTGCCCCAGCTTAACATAACCTAAACCCACGTCAGCAAGAGGTTGTAATTTTTGAACAATCTTTGTTTCCAATGAGATTGGTTTGGAACTACTGCCAAAGAACTCCAATGCCTGGCTAACCGTCATTTCAAGGACATCAGTAATATTTTTGTCCTTAAATTTAACATCCAGTACTTCTTCTTTAAAACGTTTGCCTCCGCAACTTTCGCAAACCAGACTAACATCAGCCATAAACTGCATTTCAATCTTCACAAAACCATCACCTTCACATTCTTCGCAACGTCCTCCTTCGATATTAAAGGAGAAAAAGCCGGGTTTATAACCTCTGGTTTTGGCTAATTGCTGTTCAGCAAACAATGTTCTGATTTCATCATAAGCTTTAACATAAGTAGCAGGATTTGAACGCGATGATTTCCCGATTGGATTCTGATCAACAAATTCAACATCCTGAATTTTGTTTAAATCGCCTTCAATTTTATCGAATTTACCCGTTTTTTCAACATAACCACCATATAATTTTTTTAAAGCAGGAAACAGTATCGTTTTGATTAATGAAGATTTACCACTACCACTAACGCCTGATACAACAGTCATTACATTCAGTGGGAATTTTACATCTATGCTTTTTAAATTATTTTCTCTTGCCCCTTTTATTGCGATAAAATCTTTCCATTTACGGCGTTTCTCAGGAACAGCTATTTTTTTAATACCTTTTAAATAATCGGCAGTTAAACTATTTTTATCTTTAAGTAAAGTTGCAAAATCACCTTCAAAAATAATCTCACCACCATGAACTCCTGCCAAAGGACCAATATCAATCAGATAATCTGCAGCCTTCATGATTTCTTCATCATGTTCTACGATGATAACCGTATTACCAAGCGCTTTGAGCTGCAAAAGTACTTTTATCAACCTGTGTGTATCTCTTGGATGCAAACCGATGCTGGGTTCATCCAAAATATACATCGACCCAACCAAAGAACTTCCCAATGAAGTTGCAAGATTTATCCGCTGCGATTCTCCACCTGATAATGTAGCTGATAAACGGTTAAGGGTAATATATCCTAAACCAACATCATTAATAACCTGGAGGCGGTTAATAATTTCGGTAATTAATCTTTTTGCAATTTTATAATCATAATCGTTGAGCTTAATATTTTTAAAGAACTCCAAAGCCTCATCAACCGGCATTAAAACAATATCTGTAATTGATCTGGCGGTAACTTTAACATAAGTAGCATCTTTGCGCAAACGGCTGCCTTTACAGTCTGGACAAACCGTTTTACCCCTGTAGCGTGAAAGCATAACCCTGTATTGTATCTTATAGGTTTGCTCTTCAACATTTTTAAAAAAATCATTAATGCCGCCAAAGTGGGTATTACCTGTCCAAAGCAGCTCTTTTTGCTGTTCAGACAAATCATAATAAGGTTTATGAATCGGGAAATCGAATTTATAGGCGACTTTAATCAACTGCTCTTTCCATTCGCTCATTTTCTCACCTTTCCAACAGGCTACTGCATCTTCATAAACGGATAATGTCTTATTCGGGATAACAAGATCTTCATCAATGCCAATAACAGAACCAAAACCTTCACAACACTTACATGCACCATAAGGATTATTGAAACTGAATAAATTGACACTGGGTTCTTCAAATATGATATCATCCAGCTCAAAACGGTTAGAAAATTTGGTTTTTGAAGATATTTCATCAATAATAGTTTTAATGGTACACTCGCCTTCACCTTCAAAGAATGCAGTTTGAATTGAATCGGCTAGTCGGGAATTTAAATCTTCGTCTTCTTTATTTATAACAACCCTGTCAATAAGTATCGAAATCCCTTTTGGCTTTTTAGGGATATTTTTCAATACATCTTCTATTTTTAATATATTGTCGTCAATAGATAATCTTGTAAATCCCTGCTGCATTATTATCTGCAACTGCTCTTCTGTTGTGCGGCCTAATTTTACCAATAAAGGAGCAGTTATAATAATTTTAGCATTTTCAGGCTGAGCCAGAATAAAATCAACTACGTCTCCAACCCTGTCTCTTTTCACTTCTTTGCCCGATACTGGTGAAATGGTTTTTCCTATTCTGGCAAAAAGCAATTTTAGGTATTCATACACTTCGGTTGAAGTTCCCACAGTAGAACGGGGATTCCTGTTATTTACCTTTTGTTCAATTGCAATGGCTGGAGATATTCCATTAATATAATCCACTTCAGGTTTTGACATTCTGCCCAAAAACTGACGTGCATAAGCACTCAGGCTTTCAACATAACGACGCTGACCTTCAGCATATAAAGTATCAAAAGCTAGAGATGATTTTCCGGAACCGGATAAACCGGTTATTACAATAAGTTTATTACGAGGCAGGGCAACATCAATATTTTTAAGATTGTGAACCCTTGCTCCCTTTATAAAAATAAAATCCTTAGTATTTTGTGTATCAGTATTTTCCGACTGCATTAGTTTAGCAAATTTAAGGTTGTAAAAGTAGTAAAAATATAAGAATTTTTTACTTATATCAGAAAGATAAATGAACATAATATTACATAAACTCATAATTCAATATTTATCATTCATCATTTATTATTAATTATGTTTCAAAAAAAATTAATTTTACAATATTAAAATTTAATCAATTAATCCTGTAAAATCATGAGAAAAATAATTCCCATCTTTTTATTAAGTCTTAGCCTGACAACTTATTCACAGCAAACTACTAAACCTCCTGCTCCTGTTTTGCCAACACCAACCGATTACCAAATGACCTGGCATCAGATGGAAATGAATGTGTTTATTCATTTCACCATCAATACTTTTACAGGAAAAGAATGGGGTTATGGCGATGAAAACAATGCCTTGTTTAATCCATCACAAACTGATGTAAATCAATGGACTAAAGTTGTTAAAGAGGCAGGTTTTAAAGGAATGATATTAACATGCAAGCACCATGACGGTTTTTGTTTATGGCCTTCGAAATACACTGAGCATTCCGTAAGAAACTCAGCATATAAAAATGGGAAAGGAAATATTGTAAAAGAATTGTCAGATGCCTGTAAAGTAAAAGGATTGAAATTCGGAGTTTACCTTTCTCCATGGGACAGAAACTCTGCTGTATACGGAACTCCGGCATATATTGAATATTACCGTAATCAGTTAAAAGAACTGATTACTAACTATGGTCCTTTTTTCGAAGTCTGGTTTGATGGTGCCAATGGTGGCGACGGTTATTACGGAGGTGCCAATGAAAAACGCAGAATAAACGGAGCAACCTATTATGATTGGCCGGGAACTATAAAAATGGTGCAAAAATTACAACCCAAAACTATTTTTTTTAGTGATGCGGGCCCGGGTGTCCGTTGGGTTGGAAATGAAAGTGGTGTTGCCGGAGAAACGAACTGGCATATTATTAATGCCGATTCAATATATGCAGGAAAACCCGGAGTTCAGGATTTGCTAAATTCAGGTTCAGAGGATGGGACCAAATGGATACCTGCAGAAACTGATGTTTCCATAAGACCGGGCTGGTTTTATCACAAGGAAGAAGATTCCCTGGTTAAATCGCCTGAACAATTATTTGAGATTTATCTGACATCTGTTGGAAGAGGTTCAACGCTACTGCTTAATTTACCCCCTGACCGCCGGGGACTTATTCATGAAAATGATGTAAAATCACTGATAGGTTTCAGAAAAATACTGGATACTGAATTTAAAACCAATCTGGCATTAAATGCAGCTGTAAAAGCAAGCAGTTACAGGGGAAATGATATTAAATATGCTCCTAAAAATATGGTGGATAATAATCCGGCAACCTATTGGGCTTGTAATGATAATGTAAAATCAGCGCAAATAGAAATTAATCTGAAACAAGCTTATGTTGTAAAATATATTGTATTGCAGGAATATATCAAATTAGGGCAAAGGATTAAGTCATTTAAAGCAGAAGCCTGGACTGATAATAAATGGCAAACAATTGCGGAAGCAACCACAATTGGTTACAAACGTATATTAAGAATCAAGCCAGTTAAAACTGATAAAATAAGAATATTGATTTTGGATGCCAAAGCCTGTCCGGTGATATCAAATATTTGTATTTATTAAATTTCAGAACCTAGTTCTGAAAAGCGATACAACTGGCAGCCCAAATCAACAAAATACCAAAACCCAATAAAAACTGGGCTAAAACAGGTTTATTAAAGAATTGCTGAAAAGCATTTATTTTCCATTTTTTGAATCCATAAATACCTGCAATACTTAAAAGAGCAGTTGTAACAGCAGTTATCGGAGCTTTAATAAAAACATAAGTATTGAACCTGTTAATATTCCAGATATCACTTTTCATGATAAAGGTTTCAAAAACAGCAAAAACACTAAAAGCAAGAATAGCTGTAAATGCTGAAGTTAATGCAAAAGACAACAGGCTTAACTTTCCTTTCTTTACCAATATTGAAGCAAACAACTCAAAACTCAAGCCAAGCATTATTACCATTAATGGTTTACAGAAATAAATACCTGTATTGTTCATCTTAAATAATACTGCAATGGCAATAATCAATATTGAGGAAGCAGCTTTTGGAAAATGATAACGGGCAAAAGCCAGTAATGCTATAGTAATAGTACTTAATATCACTGATTTATTATGTATATCAAGGCTTCCAATCAATGATTCATTTATTCCTATGAGAGTTCCGAATAATAAGATCGCCCAGAAATATTGTTTTTTTGAATTGTTCATGTTTTTGATGGTTAGATTGCTATCAAAATTAATAAATAAAAATTGATTCTGTTAATAATTGGCAAAAAAAAGCCGCCAGAAGGAAATACCCTGATAGCGGCAGTTATTATATTAACTTAATAACTTATTAACCCAATAACCCAATTATTAAGAATTCTTGATATAATTCACCAAACCCTTGGCATTAAATACTCCTACAAGTTTTTCAGGTAAAGGGGCAAATTTAAAAATCTTATCTCCTACTTTTACTTCACCTTTTACAAAATCGAGTATAACATCATCACCTTGTTTATAGGCATCAACCACTTCAGGCAAAACTATAATAGGTAAGCCCTGATTAACAGATGAACGGTAGAAAATACGGTTTACAGATTTACAGATGACAGCTTTTACATTGGCATAAGCCAAACCTACAGCAGGATGTTCGCGTGAACTACCACATCCAAAATTAGCACCGGCAATAACGATATCATTGGTTTGTACCCTATCAGCAAATGTATCGTCAAAACCTTTGAATAAGTAAGGCATAATCTTATCCCCTTCTGAACTTGCTATCTGATAAGTTAAATTACCGGCAAACATCTGATCAGTATTCAGGTTATCAACATCTGCATAATTCCAGACTGTTTTTTCGTAACGGTTTTCGCCCGCTTTTACTTCAACGGTTTTGCTTTGTTCAGCTTTATAGGGAAATTTATCGTTGCTTATTATACCGCGGGGATCTGTAATTTCACCCTTTAATGCAGAATAGGCAACTGTAGCAGGTGAAGCCAGATATATATTCGCTTTCGGATTACCCATTCTTCCTTTAAAATTACGGTTGGCTGTTGAGATAACCGTGGTATCATCAGCAGGAATACCTTGTCCGGTACCTAAGCATGGCCCGCAGGAAGTGGCCAGTACATTGGCACCAGCATTCATAAATATTTCAATCAGGCCTTCTTTCATAGCCTGCATATAAATAGCTTTTGATGCGGGTATTACCAGGAGTTGAAAACCATAAGGCAATTGTTTACCTTTAAGTATTTCAGCTGCTTCACGTAAATCCTCCAAACGACCATTGGTACAGGTTCCGATAAGGGCTTGCTGTATTTTTGTTCCCTGTACTTCAGCAACAGCTTTTACATTATCAACGTGATGTGGTGCCGCAACAACCGGAAATATTTCGTTTAAATTGATATTAATTTCCTTCAAATAAACAGCATCAGCATCAGCCCATATACCGTCAGTTTTTGTTCCCAGATGTTTTTCAAGCACTTCATCTGCAGGAAAAACAGCATTTTTGGCACCCATTTCTGAAGCCAGATTACAAAGTGTCATTCTATCAGAAATACTAAGGGTTTTAACACCTTTACCATGATATTCTATCGACATATAATCAGCTCCGCTTGAACCGATCATACCAATAATCCATAACGACAAGTCTTTAGCATAAACGCCTTTGGGTAATTTACCGTTAAGCTTAATTTTAATGGTTTCAGGAACCCTGAACCAGGTTTCGCCCTGTTTCCACAATCCGGCAGATTCTGTTCGGTCTATTCCTGCTGCATAAGCATTAAATGCACCTGCAGTACAGCTATGACTGTCGCTGCCTACAATCAGCATTTTAGGTCTGGCATATTCTGACATAATCTGATGACAAATGCCCTGTCCAACATCGTGGAATTTTTTAATTCCCTGTTCAGCAGCAAAATCACGGATTCTTTGATAATCGTTAGCTAGCTTTGCGTCTGTAGGCGGCGCATTATGATCTAATACTATTAATAATTGATCAGGGTCAAAAACTTTAGTTCCACCCATTTTTATAAATGTTTTTTCAATACTTGATGTATTGTCATGGGTTAAGACAATATCAGGTTTCTTAAACACGATGCTACCTTTTGATGCATCAAATATTTTTTCAGCAAATGTTTTTCCTGCCATAACGTATTTATTTATTGTGATTTATAAAATTAATCCAACAGACTGTATTTGTTGCAAACCTACATAAAATTTTAATAAAATCTAAATATAAGTACAAAAAAAAGGCTGAATCAAATAATGATTCAACCTTTTTTAAACGTTGTAGAAAAAATTATTTTGCTTTAACTTCTTCTTTTTTTACTTCAGCTTTTTTAGCTTTTGCTTTTTTAGGAGCATCTTTTTTTACTTCTTTAGCTTCAGTTTTAACTTCTTTAGCTTCTTTTTTTACTTCTGTTTTTTTAGCTTCTTTTTTTACTTCTGTTTTAGGAGCTTGAGCGAAAGATAAACCACATACTAAAGCAAGAGCTGTTGCAAATACAAATACTTTTTTCATTTTAAATTTTTTAAAGATTAATTAATCAGTTAATTTTTGTAATGCAAAATTACATATTTTTTAATACCATGTACATTTTTTTTACAGTTAAAAGTTGTTAAAATTTAAAATTTATTCCAACCATTATATTTCTGCCTGCCTGAGGGAAATAACCATCCATTATTTCTTCCTTATTATTGTAATAATAACGGTAAACCCAGGCATTGGTTTCATACTTCTCATCAAAAAGATTATTGATTACAAAAAAGCTTTCAATTTGCCTGATAAATCTGGTATTAACGGTATAGTTAAACCTTAAATTATGCAATAAATAGGGTTTTAATTTACGGTTTTCACTGGAAGTATTGTCTACATATTGTTTCCCAACATATTTACTGATTAAGTTT
This sequence comes from Bacteroidota bacterium, assembly GCA_026391675.1. Lineage (GTDB taxonomy): Bacteria > Bacteroidota > Bacteroidia > Bacteroidales > JACABE01 > JACABE01. Next base: position 139,860 of record JAPLDQ010000020.1, on the reverse strand, counting down.
GCTGAGAAGCCTTTAAAAATTTCATAGGAGAATTGATTATTGGCTATTATTTCAGGTGAAAATGACAAATTTGTAGTTCCAAGTGACTCTTTTCGCTGGAGTCCAGTTTCCCAATCATCAACATATGCAGCAAAATCAATGATTTTATTCCTGCTTAACGCAAGATTGGCTTCCCATTTTAAGTTGGAAAGAATTTTTGCTCCTGCACTGATTTCTATACCTAAACGATAACTTTTAGGAACATTAACCATTATTGGATCACCAACATCATTGATTTCACCCGTTAAAACCAACTGGTTCTTATAATCCATCCAGAACAGATTTGATTTAAAATAGAAGTCACTTTTCTTTAAACTATAACCTAATTCAAAGTTTTGAAGTGTTTCTTGCACAGGAAAAGGTTTATTTGGGTCTGCATCTACAAAATTACTGCGGCTTGGCTCCCTGTTAGCAATAGCAAATGAAAGGTATAAATCACTATTTTCATTCAACTGCAAATAGGCTCCAAACTTTGGATTGAAAAAGATAAATTCATGCATTTGACTTAATACAGACAAATCATCATCAATTCCGGCAATTTTATAATAAATGGTTCGCAATTGTAGATCTGCATAAATACACCAGTTTTTATTCATCTGATAATTAATCTTAGAATAGAAATTGAAATCATTTTTAAATCCTTCGTTTCTGTACCACTCATAATTTAAAGGATTATTTCCATATTGCTGCATCCAGATAATATTTCCAAAATGCTCGCCAATATAACGATTCCAGGCGCCTCCTATAACAGCTGATATATTTTTATGATTTTCATAGGTTAACGCAAAAGTATATCCATAAAAATCATTGTCTAATATCTTTCGTCGGATTAAATCAGTATTTGTAATGGTATCATGGGTTGTATATACATTGGACAGTCCGTATTTACTGTATTTATCCTGAGATTGATATTCTTCATAATAGCCATAACCTTTGGTATAGTGCAAAGCTGCATTTATCCCCCAGCTTTTATTTATTTCATGCGAAAGCAGCAACTGGTAATGTGTTTGCTGATAATCATCCACCTGATTATTATAATATTTCTTGTTTCCATTGGCATCATAATATTCACCCATTGGATTATAAGTTCTGTTGGTATCTATTATATTGGAAGGAATACCGGTCCAGGCCTGATAAGTAATTTCTTTCCCTGAAAAAGTAATGAATTTTAATATTGTTTTTTTGCTGTAATAGGCCCCGGAAAAATAATAGGAACGCAAGTCTGATGAAGCCCTGTCAATAAAGCCATCACTTGATATTTTTGATAAGCGGCCGTCAAATGTCCATTTATTATCAATCAAACCACTACCAAAACTAACAGTATGTTTAAAAGAATTAAATGAACCAACAGCATTATTTATTTCAGCATATGCTGATTGATGCAGATTTTGAGTCTGGAAGTTAATACTGGCTCCAAATGCTCCGGCACCATTTACAGAAGTTCCTACACCACGTTGAATCTGCAGATTATCGATGGATGAAGCAAAATCGGGCATATCAACAAAATAAACCGAATGTGATTCTGCATCATTTAAAGGGATACCATTAATCATTACATTGGTTCTGGTTAAATCACTACCTCTGATTCTTAAACTGGTATAACCGATACCTGCTCCAGCATCTGAGCCCGTAACAACGGATGGAGTCTGATCCAGCAAAAAAGGAATATCAACGCCTGTATTGATTTTGTCGATTTCAGTTTTAGAAATATTCTGAAAAGTTGCAGGTGTTTTTTCACCTGCCCTTGTCGATCTGATAATGATTTCATCCTGCATAAGCGGACTGTAATGCAGTTGAATCCGGATATTTAAATTATCATTTACAATAATTGTGCGGATATCCGCTAAATATCCAAGATAGGATGTTGTTAGCTGATATTCACCTTTTTTAATTCCGCTAATCGAGAAACGACCATTATTGTCGCTTACAACAGCACTGAAATTATTTGACAGCACAATATGTGCTCCCGGCAAAGCTTCGCCACTAACAGAATCTGTAACAATCCCTGTTACAGCAAATTGACTCCACGCCAAAAATGGCAGGAAAATTGCAAATAGAATTGCAATCCATTGTTTTTTCATTTTTTATTATGTATTAAAAAGTTAAACTTTTGAATGGTAATAGGGAAAAAAACCATTCATTAATAAAGTTTCCCCTAACTCCCTCCGCCGGCACTACCCGGTTCAGGTTCAATGGGTATGATCTCAGCCCGTTATTTTTAGGCACCCCTATTCGTCATGCTGCAAAATTAATTATTTTTTCAGAATTTTTGACTTTAAATTAAAATATTATTGTTTAATAATCTTTTTAATTATAGTATGCTGATTTTCTGTTAGTTTTAAAAAATAAATTCCATTATTGAGCAACGATATATCAACATTGTTTTTATTTTTCAGCGATATAATTATATTCCCCAGTAAATCTGATATTTGTATTTCAAAATTTTCATTCTTATAAAATCCAACATTAATAATTGAATGAGCAGGATTAGGAAAAATTAATATTTCATCATTTTTTTTATTATTCTCGCTAACTAAAGTTCCGTTACACATCACCGTATTCAGCTTTTCCCATACCTGGTCACAAAACAAAAAAGGGACTTCGCCAAAATTAGTAGGCTGATCGCCCATTCTTACAACAACCAATCCTTTACTTTTAGAAACACAAACAATTTGTCCGTTTTTACCAATACCTGCAAACATATCAACAGGGGCGTGCGGAGCATATGAACCATTAAAAACTAGTTGAGTACCTGGTGCCATAAAGGAAGCTTTTCCATTTAACCACCATAAATATCCGTAAGAAAGGTTAAAGGATTGAGAAGTTGTGGTCATCTGACGGATATAGGCTGTATCATACATCATGGTATCGGTATTCCAGATACATCTGTTTTCAAATAACAAGCCGAAACGTGCCATATTCCGAGGTGTACTGAAAAATACATTATCGTAATCCGACATTACCCACAAACCTCCAATTCCGGTTTTTAACTTCAGTTTTGAAAAAGTATAGGTATTGATAGCTTGTCCTGTTGCAGTAGTTATAACTTTTTCCAGCAAGGTATAGGGTGCATTATGATATGCCCATCTGTTTCCGGCATCAGCGAGATAATTCAAGCAAGTATCGATGGTACAATGGTTATCCGGAACGCCATCGTCCAAACCACTTGTCATGGTGAGCTGGTGACGGATTTTAATTTTACTCTCCTGAGCTGCAGTTTCATTTGTCCATCCTGCTCCTAAATATTTTAAAGAGGTGTCATTAATTGATAAAAAGCCTTCTTCCTGAGCTTTTCCAATTAAAAATGAAGTTAAAGTCTTACCGGCCGAAGCCCAATACCATAAACTATCTTTGGTAAAGCTTCCAAAATATTTCTCCAACACTATTTTCCCATTCTTTAAAACGATAAATGCTTTGGAATTTTCCTGCTGTAAGAAATTATAAAGGGAATCTATTTTGGTCACGCACCAACCCAATGAAGCAGGAGAAACAGTATCCCAGTTAGCGCTATTGCTCGCAGGTGGGAAATACAGATTCTGGGCTTTTGTGTTTAACAGAAGGAATAAACTGATAATCAGGTAACCAATAATTTTTCTCATATAAATCAACGTTTTTGTTGTTTGGTCTGCTTTTTCAACATTTCCTTTTCATCATTTTCAGCTATCCTGTATCTTACAATTTTACTGACCAGTTCAACAGGGATATCCTTATCAACAGGAAACTGTATACCACCGATAGTAGTCTTATAGCCTTTCAAATCTTCCTTAAAGATAACATTAGCTGATTTCATAGCATAAAAGCCAATATGTGAGCTATGTGCAGCAAAATAAAGCAACATACCTTTATACTTATAGGCAGGCATATTATAACTTATGACTTCAGTTGCAGCAGGGGCATCTCTATTAACAATTTTACGGATACATTCCAATTTTTCACTGAAATTTGCAGGAAAACTTGCTATGTATTCATCAACAGATTTGAACTTTATTTTTTCAGGATTTTCCATCGTATTTTCAATATAATATTAAAACAAACAAAAATAGACATAAACGCTGCAAGAATCTTACAGCAATTATGCCTATTTTATAAATCTTAAGAAATTTAAATAGATTCTACCGCTTTGATTTCAGGAATTGCTTTGATTACAGCCTGTTCCACTCCATTTTTCAATGTCATTAAACTGTAAGGACAACTTCCGCAAGCACCCTGTAATTCAACTTTAACGATATTGTCATCAGTTAATTCCACAAACTGAATATCACCACCGTCATTTTGTAAATATGGCCTGATTTGTTCAATTGCATTTTGAACCTTATTGGTCATTTCTAATTTTTCTTCTATTGTCATTGTTTTTTAATTATTGGTTGTTATATTAATGATTGATTTCTACAACTTTAGTGGGTTGTTGTTCAGCATTGCGAATGGCAATTTGCTGAGCGGTTTTTTCAGCTAATTGCATAAATGCTTTACCAACAATAGAATTCTGGTCACAGGCAGCAGGTTTTCCACTATCACCTGATTCAGCAATGCTTTGTACAATTGGAATCTGACTCAGCAAAGGTACATCTAAATCATTGGCTAATTGAATGCAACCTTCTTTTCCAAATATATAATATTTATTATTGGGTAATTCAGCAGGTGTAAAATAGGCCATGTTTTCAACTACACCTAATATAGGGACATTAATAGTTTCCTGTCTGAACATATCGGCAGCTTTACGAACATCAGCAATAGCAAGTTGCTGTGGTGTACTTACAATAATTGCTCCGGTTACAGGAACTGTCTGTATCATGGTAAGGTGCATATCACCGGTACCAGGAGGTAAATCGATAAGCATATAATCAATTTCGCCCCAATCACCGTCAGTAAATAATTGTTTCAATGCACCTGATGCCATTGGACCACGCCATACCAAGGCTTTGTTTGGATCAACAAAAAAGCCGATTGACAATAATTTAACGCCATATTTTTCAATTGGAATTAACTTTGTATGACCATCTACATCGATTGCAGCAGGTCTTTCTTTAAGGGCATCAAACATTAATGGAATACTTGGGCCATATATATCAGCATCAACCAATGCAACTGATGCGCCTGTATTAGCTAAAGCAACTGCTAAATTTACAGCAACGGTAGATTTTCCAACGCCACCTTTTCCTGAGGCTATAGCAATAATATTTTTTATTCCTTTCAGAAATTCATCATCCTGCTTACGATGTGTAGTAACCCTGGAAGTAAGATTTACATCAACTACGGCAGCTGCATCAACAACTTCATGTATAGCATTTATACAATCGTTTTTCATTCTGTTTTTCATAGGACAAGCCGGAGTGGTCAAGACCAGATCAAAACTTATATTTTTGCCGTTAATTGCTATATTTTCAATCATTTTCAAGCTAACCAAATCGCGATGTAAGTCAGGATCATTAACCGTACTGAGTGCTTCATTTATTTTCTCAACAGTATAATTCATAGTTTTTTTAATATGTTATTTAGAATCGGTAAAGATAATATTTTTTTGTGAGTTTAAACAACTTAATAGAAGTTTTTGTTTTACCGGAGAATAAAAATAAAAAACCTGCAACTAGGCAGGTTTATATTATTAGTTGATAATTAAATCAGTTAAATCCTGCTTATGTTTTTGTAATAAATCCAGATTAATATTACAATTATTTTTTCCTAATTTTTCGACTAAAGAAAAATAGTAGTCAATGCCAATCAGTAAATTATTTTTAAAACCATTATAATAATCAATCTGTTTGGATGAAAGTGGTTTATCTGCGTTTTTAATATCTGTTTTTAAGAAATTAAGATATAAAGCCAGTTCATTAATAAACATATTCGGACGATCATGATTGCGTAATAAGTTGGTTCTGCCATATATATGGTCAACCATTTCTTTTAAACTTACAATCTTATCAAAATAAGCTAAATTAGGACCCGGACAAACAGAAACAGCATTACCTTCGACTTTAATATCCAAATCATTAACCAATAAAGGTGTGGTTCCTAATCCAACACAGATACAGGATTTTACTGTTATTTTATCATAAGCTTTTTTATAATCATCGGCATTTAAATTTAAGCTGTCCAGTTCTTTAATTTTTGCACGCTGATATTGCCTTGACCCTGTACACATACCTTCCATATTAATGGCACCATACTTTTTCGGACAAGGGCTTCCTGGTTTACCATGATTTATCCAGTCTTGTTTTTCAACATCTTTGGTATTACTTCTTAATGTATTAAACGGAACACCAAGAGGTGAAGTATCACTTAAATATAAATCTTTTTCTTTTGCATCACTGAGTAATTGCAAGGTATGCTCATCAACATTGATTACTTCAGGAACCAATAAAAACGGAGAACCCCAGCCAACTGAATTTAACTGGTAATAATTCAATAAAAATTCATGTTCCTGGTTCGTACCAACTCCACCCTGAGCTGTAATTTTGATAAGTGGTGGTTGTTGCGGGCAATGACGTTGTTGATTTTTAAGTGATGCACTATATAATTCAAAGGTAGAATTTATCAGTTCTTCACGGTTATTTTTAAATTCTTCTAAGATTGGACCCATTAAATAACCCTGAGTCGGGAAAGCATGTCCGCCACAATTTAAACCGGATTCAATTCGATATTCAGATACCCATAAACCTTTTTTTGCAAAAAACTTACCTTGTATTAATGCAGAACGGTAATCACTTACTTTTAATATTATTTTTTTCTTTAAAAAAGCATTTTCATCAGGATAGAAATCCTCAAATTTTTCAAAATAGGCATATAATCTGGGATTCATTCCGGCAGATAATACAATTGAAGAACTTAAATTACTATTTGCAAAGCCCCTTAAAGCAGCATGTGCATCATTAAACTCAACGGTTTGCATTTCTCCGTTCAGATAATTAGCTTTATCCAGCTTTGTCATGATGTTAACATCAATATTTCCAACAACCAGATTATTAATTATCCATTGCAAATGTTCTTTTTTCTCATGAATATCATGTTGAAATTCTGCAAATTTTTGTTTAATAGGAGAAACATCAGGAAGTAATTCAATATATCTTTCAAAATCTTTTCCTAATTCAGAAGCGGAATTTTTTAGTTCAGCGAATTTTGCTGAAACTATTTTGTCAATTGTATTTAAATAAGAGGTTATCCTTTTTGCTCTGAAATCTTCTACTTTATTAGATATTTCCTGGTATGGTATTTCAAACTTATTGCAATAGAAAGCTCTCATCTTTTCAATCAACATATCATCTAAAAGAGATATAACAGAAGATATACCAAGATGTGCAACTTTAACAGGAGTATCTATTGTATAACCAATTCCCATTACTGGGATATGAAAATTATGCATACGCAATTTTTACTAAAACAATTAATAAATAAGTATAAGTTTTAACAAGCTTTAGTCAGGATTTGTTTAAAATAAAACTAAAAAATAACTTACAATTATTTAAAATAATCTGCAAAGTTACTTAAATTAAACTGGAAATGAAAGCAATAAAAGCTATTTTTTGTTAAAAACTATTAACAAATCTAATAATATCGGGCAAAATTACTTCTTTTTATCTTTAATATTGTTTGATTTTCCTTTATAAAAAGAATTTTTCTGGGGTAATAATCTGGATGCTAAATCCTCTCTGTTCAGACGCTTTAGTATATGCTGAATTTTTTGATGATTTTCAGCTTTGTACCAAAAAAAGAAAAGATTTTGTTCTTTCTTTTGTTCTTGTGTTTTCGCTGTAAAAACAGGTTTTAAAGTATAAGGATGATAACCGGAATAGTAAATATCAGTGGCAAGTGTCATTGGTGTTGGCGTAAAATCCTGTACCTGCTCGGGTTTAAAACCCAATTTTTTTGTTTCAATTGCCAGTTCTGCCATATCTGTTAATTCACAACCAGGATGGCTTGAAATAAAATAAGGAATAAGCTGCTGATTTAATCCTGCTTCCTTAGAAATACGCTCAAACTTGGTCTTAAATTCATAAAACAACTTAAAGCCTGGTTTGCGCATAAGTTTTAAAACTGAATCAGAATTATGTTCGGGCGCAATTTTTAAACGTCCGGATACATGATTTACTATCAATTGCTTTGCGTACTCATCGTAAGCATTCAGTTGGGTTTCACTTCTGGTTTTGCCTGTAAATAGGTCATAACGAATGCCACTGCCTATAAATATCTTTTTAATTCCGTTTATCTTAGCTGCCTTCTTATATAATTCAAGCAAGGGTTTATGATTGGTATTCAGATTATGACATTGGGCAGGATGAATGCAGGAATAGCGCTTGCATTTCTCACAAATTGCAATATCATTGCCCTGCATACGATACATATTGGCAGAAGGACCACCCAGATCGGAAATATAACCTTTAAAGTCAGGCATTTGTGCAATGGTTTCCAGTTCATTTATTATAGATTTTTCTGAACGGCTGCTTATAAATTTTCCCTGATGGGCTGATATGGTACAAAATGCACAACCACCAAAACAGCCCCTGTGAATATTGACAGAAAACTTAATCATCTCATATGCAGCAATAACACCTCTTTTTTCATATTTTGGATGAGGAAGACGGGTATAAGGCAGATCAAATGATGCATCTATCTGAACTTCGCTCATTAATGCATTTGGAGGATTAACAACCAAAAACTTATCTCCTGTTTTCTGTATTATTCTGTCAGCATTAATTCTGTTGGATTCTTCTTCAATGATTTTAAAATTTGAGGCAAAGACTTTTTTATCTTTCAAACATTGTTCATGTGAAGCTATTTCAATGGTTTTCCAGTTGTTGATTTCAAATTCAAGTGCTTGATTATCCTGAAGAAAAGCTGTTTGAGGAATATCAACAATGCTATTAATATTTTTCTGCTGATCTAACTGTCTGGCAATATCAATAATAGTCTGTTCACCCATACCATAAACCAGCATATCAGCTTTGCTATCAATTAAAATGCTGGGTTTTAAAGTATCCGACCAGTAATCATAATGCGAAACCCTTCGTAAACTTGCTTCAATTCCGCCTAAAATAACAGGCGTTTCAGGAAATAATTCCTTAAGTATTTTTGAATAAACCACAGTAGCATAATCAGGTCGAAAGCCTGCTTCACCGCCCGGTGTATATGCATCATCACTACGCTTACGACGTGCAGCAGTATAATGGTTAATCATGGAATCCATTGAACCAGAAGTAACACCAAAAAACAAACGGGGTTGACCTAATTTCTTAAAATCCCGTAAGTCATCCCGCCAGTTGGGTTGAGGAAGTATTGCAACCTTATAACCTTCTTTCTCCAAAATCCTGCCAATAACTGCAGCACCAAAACCGGGGTGATCAACATAAGCATCACCGGATACAATAATAATATCAGGCTGTTTCCAGCCTCTAAGTTCCATTTCCTTTACTGTGGTAGGCAACCAATCTGTTAATTGAAAGTTCTTACTCAAAACCTGACTTCTGTTAATAAATTAAAATGATTAAAGTTAATAAAAAAAAACCTGAGATATTTTTTACAAAAGTACTTATCTTTGTCAAAAATTTCATCAAAGATTTACACAAATGAAAAAATACATCGCTTTTCTTTTCTTCTTTTTGCTGTTTTATAAAGGATTTGCTCAAGAAAGTCCAGGTGTAAAAAAAGAAGTTAATGAAGGAAAAGATTTATTGGTTTTCGATTTATTTACGGATTTATGGCAGGATGCACCTTCTACCGCTAAAGTAAGACCGATTAATCAGGGTGTAAATATTTATGTTATGCTTAATTTCCCTATAGGTACTTCAAATTTCAGCTTAGCCGGCGGATTAGGCTTAAGTTATCATAACTTTTACAGCGATGCCATACCTTCAATAAGAGATACCAACGGAATAATATCAGGAAAAACTGAATATTATAAATTGAATGATTATTATAAAAAACCTGTTGATTACAGCATAAATAAAACGGCAGTAAGTTATCTTGAAATACCTGTTGAACTGAAATTTAAAACCAGGGCAGAACGAAACAAGCGTTTTAAAGCATCCTTAGGATTCAAATTTGGCTATAACATCAGTAACCACACCAAATATTCAGGCGAAGATGTAATTGAAAATACCAAAGATGAAATTACCTTAAAGAAAAGTAATATTAAATATATCAATAACTGGACGTATGGTATTATTGCCCGCTTAGGATATGGTAAATTTAATATTATGGCTTATTATTCCTTATCAAAATTATACGAAAAGAATTTAGGTCCTCAGATATATCCTATCTCAGTCGGAATAAGTATTACTCCTTTTTAAAGGTAGAATTTAGAAGGTAGAATTCTAACTTCTGAATTCTGAATTCTGAATTTATATATGAAGCATATGCCCCATTTTATCCTGTTTTGTTTTCAGGTATTCAAAATTAAACTCATTAGGTTCAATAATTAAAGGCAGTGTTTCAACAATTTCAATACCATAAGAAGCCAGACCAACTTTTTTAACGGGATTATTTGTAATTAAACGAATCTTATGTGCATCAAGATCACGTATAATCTGAGCACCAATACCATAATCACGTTCATCAGGTTTAAACCCAAGTTCAACATTAGCTTCAACAGTATCTTTACCCATTTCCTGCAAATGATAGGCTTTAAGCTTATTCAGCAATCCTATGCCCCTGCCCTCCTGATTCATATATACTATCAGGCCTTTGCCTTCTTTTTCTATCATTTGCATGGAACGATGCAATTGCTGACCGCAATCACACTTATAAGAAGCAAATATATCACCTGTAACACAGGAAGAATGCACCCTTACCAATACTGCTTCATCCTTTTTCCAGCTTCCTTTTACCAATGCCAGATGAGTGATGCCGGTAGTTAGTTGTGTATAGGCATGCAGTTTAAAATTACCGAACTCGGTTGGTAAATTAACTATCTGTTCTCTTCTGATCAGACTTTCGTTTTTTATACGGTAGGCAATCAGATCTTTAATGGTAATAATTTTGAGATCAAATTTCCCGGCAATAACGACTAGTTCAGGTAAGCGGGCCATGGTTCCGTCTTCATTCATGATTTCAACCAAAACTCCAGCAGGAAACAAACCAGCCATACGGGCTAAATCTATTGTAGCTTCGGTATGTCCGGCACGTTGAAGTACACCACCTTTTTTTGCTCTTAAGGGGAAAATATGTCCCGGACGACCATAATCTGTTGGTTTTGTTGCAGGGTCGGTTAGTGCTTTGATACTTTTTGAACGGTCACTTGCTGAAATCCCGGTAGTACATCCATGACCCAATAAATCAATAGAAACGGTAAACTGGGTTTCGTGAGCTGAAGTATTATTGCTAACCATCATGTGCAGGTTTAATTCATCGCAACGCTCTTCATTTACCGGTGCGCAAATCAGACCTCTGCCATGCGTGGCCATAAAGTTAACAATTTCAGGAGTTATGGTTTCGGCAGCAGTAATAAAATCCCCCTCATTTTCCCTGTCTTCATCATCAATTACAATTAATACCTTACCTTGTTTAAAGTCTTCAATTGCTTCTTCTATCGTATTGAGTGTATATTCCATGGTTTTTATCTCAAAAATATTTGCAAAATTACGCTTTTAAATGAGATTATCAAACAATATGAGTTCATAAAGTTTATAAAGTTTATAAAGTTTGAAAGTTGTTTAAAACCAATAAATTAGTTAATAAAAAAATAAGCTGATAGCATTTATTACACTATCAGCTTAATTTTTAATAATAAGTCCACCTAAGTGGAAAAACTTTCAGAATATAAATTTCTGATCAATATACTTTCTATTTTTTGATATCGTAAAAACATCTGACCGGTGAATATAATTTCCCTTCAACAGTCAATTTTTTAATCAGTTTTTCAACTTCTTTCTTTTCTATTCCAGACATTTCGGCGACTTCACCTGCTCTTAAAGGTTTCTTTGCTGCTTTAAAGCTGTCGATAATTTTTTGATTGTTATCCATTGATATAAATTTAGAGATTAATATTTTCGCTAAATTATAAAATAATAAATGATTTTTTTTATTTTTACAGAAATTAAAACCAATTTTTATGAAAAAACTTATTATTATCTCATTTATCTTGTTTTCAGCAATTTGCAATGCCCAGACTGAAAAAGGGAAAATATTACTTTCAGGCAATACAACGGCATCAGTTTCTCATTATGACAAAGGTTACAGTGTGACAAATTTTAATTTTGGTTCCGGCATTGGTGTTTTTATTTTTAAAGATCTTGTTTTTGGCCTATCTGGAAATTTTCAATCCCTCACAGTAAGCACTTCTTACGGAAATTCTAAGCAATCAATTTTTGAACTGGCCCCCTTTTTCAGATGTTATATTGACACGAAAAGCCTTACATTAAAACCTTATTTTGAATTTGGAGGCGGTGTAATGGGAAATAATAATAAAATGGGCAGTTTCTTTACAGGTTCTTTAGGACTTGCCGTCTTTTTAAACCATCATGTTTCACTTGAACCATCTGTAGAAATTTTATATTCCAGATGGGAAAGTGCATATTCCTCAGCCACAACCTATGGATTTAATATGGGTATTTCTGTTTATCTGGGTAAAGATAAATAAAGCTTATAATTGATATTCCAGTGCTTTTCTAACGACATCCAGTGTAACAAGTTGTCTGTCGCCAATGGCTTTCCAGCCTCTTTCGCTGAAACGCATTACAATGCGGTTAATGGCATCATTACCCAGATCATAATCTTTCAGTGAAGTTGGTATTCCCAGTGAATTAAAAAAAGCAGTGGTTTGCAGTATAGCTTTATCAATTTTTTCATCATCCGTACCGCTGATATTCCATACCCTTTCAGCATATTGTATCAGCTTTTCCTTCTTTTCATTTTTTAAAGCTTTCCATATACCTGGTAAAACAACAGCTAGCGTTCTGGCATGGTCAATGCCATAAAATGCAGTCAGCTCATGTCCAATCATATGCACTGACCAGTCTGTTGCAGCACCGCAGGCTATTGTACCGTTTAAAGCCATAGTGGCACTCCACATCAGATTGGCCATAGCATCATAATCAGCAGGATTGGCATATACTTTCGGGCCTTCTTCAATTAAGGTTTTTAATATTGATTCAGCAAAGCGGTCCTGTAAAGGCGTATTTACCGGAAAAGTAAGATATTGCTCAATTACATGTACATATGCATCCACTATGCCATTGGCCACCTGTTTCTGAGGCAGGGAAGCAGCTGCTTCAGGCATTAGTATAGAAAACTTCGGGAAAGAACTGGGCGTTAAAAAAGAAAATTTCTCATTGGTGGATTTTCTGGTAACCACTGAACCCATATTCATTTCTGAACCTGTTGCCGGTAAAGTCAAAACGGTACCGATTGGCAGGGATGCTTTAACTACAGCCCCTTTGGCCAATATATTCCAGGGGTCTCCATCTGTATATAAAGCAGCTGCTGCAATAAACTTAGCTGCGTCTATAACAGATCCGCCTCCAACAGCCAAAATAAAATCCAGCTTTTCTGCTTTTACTATTTCTACAGCCTTCATAGCAGTTTCGTAATGCGGATTGGGTTCTATTCCGCCAAATTCAATTACTTTATAATCTTTAAGCGCATTCATTACCTGCTCATAAATTCCATTCTTTTTAACACTTCCGCCACCATATAACATCAGTATCTTTTGTCCCTGAGGGATATATATTGCTAATTTCTTTAACTGGTCTTTACCAAATAAAATCCTTACAGGATTGTAAAATTCAAAATTTTTCATCGTATTATATATTTATTAATCTTGCAAATTTATTCATTATTATTAAAACAAATTAAACTAAAAAGCAATTTTAAAAAATTACAGAATTTCTTAAAAAATGCCTAGCTTTGACGATTATTTCAATTTTATGCAAATCAAAGAAAACTTCTCACTTAAAAAACTGAATACCTTTGGTATAGACGTTAAAGCAAAATATTTCGCCGAATTAAATAGCCTGGAGGAAATCAAAGAAATTATGCAATCTTCCTATGTAAAGGAATATCCTTTTCTGCTGCTGGGTGGCGGAAGTAATATTTTATTTACAAAAGATTTTGAGGGTATCGTTTTAAAAATCAACACCAAAGGTAAAGAAATTACAGCAGTTGATGAAGATTTCGTCTATCTTAAAGTACAGGCGGGCGAAAACTGGGAAAACTTTGTTGATTATTGTGTTATGAACAACTGGAGCGGTATTGAGAACCTGGCTTTGATACCGGGTGCTGTCGGTACATGCCCAGTTCAGAATATTGGAGCATATGGTGTTGAAGTTAAGGAATGCATAGAAAAAGTAGAAGTTTTAAACATAGCTGACGGCAAAATTACTGAAATGGATAATGAAAGCTGTCAGTTTGGTTATCGCAACAGCATTTTCAAACAACAGGCCAAAAACAAATACATCATTTTATCCGTAAGTTTTAAATTGGCCAAAAAGCCTGTTTTAATTACACATTATGGAGATATATTAAAGGAATTGGAAATGATGATGCTTGAGCCAGGTCTTGCAACCATCAGCAATGCCATTAAAAATATCCGCCGTCGCAAACTCCCCGACCCTGCTGTTACCGGAAATGCCGGAAGTTTCTTTAAAAACCCCCTGGTCAGCAAAGAGAAATATGAAGAATTACTGAAAGAATTTCCTAAAATCAGGGCATTTCCATCGGAAAACAATTACAAACTGGCTGCCGGCTGGCTGATAGAGAAAAGCGGATGGAAAGGTAAATCACTGGGAAATGCTGCCGTTCATCATAAACAAGCCCTGGTCCTGATCAATAAAGGCGGTGCAACCGGCAGTGAAATTCTCTCACTTGCAAAAGCTGTTCAGCATGCAGTGCTTAATATGTTCGGCGTTGAACTCGAAATGGAAGTAAATCTGGTGTGAAGACGGAAGTCCGAAGTAAAAAAAGTAGAATTTAGAAGTTAGAAGGCTGAAGTTTGTTTTTCGTGGAGATTGAAACTTGGTCGAAATCACATCCCTTTATAAGTAAGGTCTTTGTATAAAAATTGAATACTGAAAATTAATTGAAATAACAGAAAATTACCTAAAATATTAGCTACTTTTGTAATATTGATCATTATTGAATTGTATTCTTTTTATGACACAAAAAAAATATAAAAAACTAAATAAAACATCAGTACTAAACGATGCAAGTACTGAGTATATTACTGATAATCAAGAAAACAAAATTGTAATATCTAGTATTACAGAACAGGAAAATGATAATTATGATTATTGGCTTTCTCTAACTCCCAAACAACGACTTGAGGTGCATTACAATTTAATTACTATGCTTTACAGCGATAAATTAGAGAAGAATAGAAATAAACCTTATAAAACCATTATTATAGATGAATATCCTGATATAATTAATTAATAAGAAATAGGAAGAAAACTAGGTAAAAAGAATCTGTGTAAATCAGTGTTTTAGTGTTATCAGTGTGCTATCTTATCATAAAAAATCAACATATAATCATGCCAAATTGTCCACAACCGCTTATTTTCACTGACATTTTGCCATAAATTTTAAAAATATTCCTATTGGTATTAAGTTTGAAGCGTTCATAAAAAAATACACTATGAATTTTAATAATTTTACCATTAAATCGCAGGATGCCATTGAGAAAGCAATGGAAATTGCATTGGCTAATCAAAATCAGGCTATTGAAAATATCCACATCATAAAAGGCCTGCTTAGCGTTGACGAGAGTTTGCTTCCTTATTTACTGAAAAAGCTAAATGTTAATACCCCTTTTTTCATAAAGACTGTTGATAAAATAATTGAATCCCTGCCTAAAGTCAGCGGAGGAAACCCTTACTTAACCAATGATGTAAACCAGGCTTTACTCAATGCCAACAATTATCTTAAGGAATTTGGAGATGAATTTGTTTCTATCGAACATTTATTGCTGGGAATTTTAAGCACTAATGATACCGCATCAAAGCTACTGAAAGATAATGGCGTAAATGAGAAAGATCTGAAACTGGCCATAAAAGAACTCAGAAAAGGCTCAACAGTCAACAGCCAGACTGCCGAAGATACCTATAATGCCCTGAACAGATATGCACGCAATCTAAACCAACTGGCAGCTTCAGGAAAACTGGATCCTGTTATCGGCCGTGACGAAGAAATCAGAAGGGTATTGCAGATATTATCCCGCAGAACCAAGAACAATCCTATACTTATCGGTGAAGCCGGTGTTGGAAAAACTGCCATTGCTGAAGGTTTGGCTCATCGTATCGTAAATGGTGATGTGCCCGAAAATCTAAAATCAAAACAAATTTTCTCCCTCGATATGGGCTCATTGATTGCCGGTGCTAAATTTAAGGGCGAGTTTGAAGAACGGCTGAAAAGTGTTATTAAAGAAGTCGTTGCTGCCGAAGGAGAAGTGATATTGTTTATCGACGAGATTCACACCCTGATTGGTGCCGGTGCTAGTGGCGAAGGCGCCATGGATGCTGCCAACATCCTAAAACCTGCATTAGCACGTGGCGAATTGCGCGCTATCGGTGCCACTACTATTAAGGAATACCAGCGCTATTTCGAAAAAGACAAAGCCCTGGAACGCCGTTTTCAGGTAGTTTTAATTGATGAACCTGATGTGCTGGATGCCATTTCCATACTTCGTGGTTTAAAAGAACGTTATGAAGTGCATCATAAGGTAAGAATTAAGGATGAAGCTATTATTGCTGCCGTTGAATTATCACAACGCTACATTACCGATCGTTTTTTACCGGATAAAGCCATCGATCTTATTGATGAAGCCGCTTCGAAACTGAGAATGGAAATCAACTCAGTACCTGAAGAACTGGATGAAACGGAACGCAGGATACGCCAGCTGGAAATTGAACGCGAAGCCATCAAACGTGAGAATGATAAAACCAAACTTTCACAGTTAAATGAAGAAATCGCCAACCTGAATGAAGACAGAAACCGCCTGAAATCAAAATGGCTGGCCGAAAAGGAAATGGTGGAAAAAATCCAGCAAAAGGTAAAAGAAATAGAGAACTACAAATTTGAAGCTGATCAGGCCGAAAGAAGTGGTGATTATGGCAAAGTAGCCGAAATAAGATATGGTAAAATCAAAGAAGCGGAAAATGATGTTGTAGTGGCTAAACAAAAGCTATCAGAACTACAGCAGGATAATGCCATGATTAAGGAAGAAGTGGACAGTGAAGATATTGCTCAGGTGGTTTCGCGCTGGACCGGTATTCCGGTAAGCAGAATGCTGCAAAGCGAAAAGGAGAAACTGCTGAATCTCGAAAGTGAATTACATAAAAGAGTAATCGGACAGGATGAAGCCATTGAAGCCATTGCTGATGCCATACGCCGCAGCCGTGCGGGCTTACAGGACAGTAAACGCCCCATTGGTTCATTTATTTTCCTGGGGACTACCGGCGTTGGTAAAACAGAACTGGCCAAAGCCCTGGCAGAATTCCTGTTTAATGATGAAAATTCCATGGTAAGGATTGATATGTCTGAATACCAGGAACGCCATACCGTTTCACGACTGATAGGCGCACCTCCAGGCTATGTGGGCTACGAAGAAAGCGGACAACTTACAGAAGCTGTTAGAAGAAGACCATATTCTGTGGTATTGCTTGACGAAATTGAAAAAGCCCATCCTGATGTCTTCAATATATTATTGCAGGTGCTGGACGAAGGTAGACTTACAGATAATAAAGGCAGAACAGCCGATTTCAAAAACAGTATTATCATTATGACTTCCAATATTGGTTCTCACCTGATACAGGAAGGCATAATGAATATCAATACCATGAACCGCGAAAAAGAATTGCTGAAAATAAGATATGAAGTCATGGATATGCTGAAAGCCAGCATAAGACCGGAATTCCTCAACCGTATTGATGAAATCATCATGTTCAATCCTTTGACCAAAGATGAAATCAGGGATATCGTATTGCTGCAGTTCCGTTTATTAAGCGAACTATTGGCTAAAAACAATATCCATATCGAAGCAACCGATTATGCCATTGATTATCTTACAGAGCTGGGTTACGACCCGCAATATGGCGCACGTCCGCTCAAAAGGGTGATGCAGAGAAAAATCCTCAATGAGTTATCCAAAATGATACTTTCAGGCAAAGTAACAGCCGATCAGGAAATCATAGTAGATATGTTTGACGATACGTTTATATTCCGCAATAAAAAGGCTAATTAAACCGAATATACAATGCCCTAACCTGACAGGTTTTTTAACTTGTCAGGTTTAAATGCAGAATAAAAGAAAATAACTTTCAAATCATTCCTTATTTCCTGTTTTTTTTCCCTAATTTGCTGTTGAATATGTTTTTTATTTATTTTTGTGTCGAATCGATGAATAAAACACTAAATCGTTAGCGTTTACTAAATTTAACAACAAAATATGCTTTTTAACTCGATACAATTTTTAGTATTTTTCATAATAGTTTCTATTTTATATTTTCGTTTACCGCATAAATTCAGGTGGTTACTACTTTTGTTAAGTAGTTGCTATTTTTATATGGCATTTGTCCCGATTTATATTTTGATTTTGGGATTTACAATCATCATAGATTATTTTGCAGGAATATTGTTAGAAATAACACAAGGGGAAAAAAGAAGATTTTTTTTAATTGCTAGTTTAATAGCAAACATTGGTGTTTTGGCAATATTCAAATATTACAATTTTATAAACTTGAATTTAGATAATTTATTTCATGTTTTTGGAGCAAATACACCTTTACCATATTTATCAATTTTACTGCCAATTGGTTTATCGTTTCATACTTTTCAGGCAATGAGTTACACAATTGAAGTTTATCGCGGTAAACAAAAAGCGGAACGAAATTTTGGAATATATGCATTATATGTAATGTTTTATCCTCAATTAGTTGCAGGTCCTATTGAACGTCCACAAAATCTTATACATCAATTTCATGAAAAACATAATTTTGATTATGAAAGATTTAAAAGCGGTTTAATGTTAATGGCCTTCGGATTTTTCAAAAAAGTTGTGATAGCGGATAGATTGGCTACAATGGTTGATTACAGCTATACCAATGTTAATTCATCAAGCGGAGCAACCTTATTGATATCGACTTTTTTTTACGCTTTTCAAATTTATTGCGATTTTTCGGGCTATTCTGAAATTGCAATTGGTGCAGCAAAAATTATGGGGTTTAGTTTAATGGACAATTTCCGTTCACCTTATTTTTCAAAATCCATTGCTGAATTTTGGAAACGTTGGCATATTTCACTTTCAACTTGGTTTAAAGATTATTTATATATACCATTAGGTGGCAATCGTGTTTCAATACCACGTTGGTATTTTAATTTATTAATTGTTTTTCTAATAAGCGGACTTTGGCATGGTGCAAATTGGACATTTATAATTTGGGGAGCATTACATGGTCTTTATTTAATATTTGCAATTTTAAAAGACAAATTTTTAAAATCAATAAATTTTAAATTTCATCAAAATGTAATTGTTATTTATTTAAATATAGCAATTACTTTTTCTTTAGTTACGTTTGCATGGATATTTTTTAGAGCTGAAAATATAAAACAATCATTTAAAGTTATTTCTAAAATTTTTAATTTAAGCTCGTATTCTAATATTACACTTAATTTGAATTCAACAGAAATTTGGTTTTCAGTTCTTTTAATAGTATTATTGTCTTTTAAAGAAAAGTTTTACAACGTAATTAAGACAAAAAATAATTTTGCTTTTTATTCACAACTATTTTTTCTGTTTTTTATTTGTTTTTTGTTCGGTGTTTTCAACGAAAAACAATTTATCTATTTTCAATTCTAAGAATATGAAAAAGGCAGTTTCTTATATCATACTTTTATTTTTTCTTATAATCTATTTTGTAAGTTCTAGTGAAGATTATATGTCTAAAATTTCAAAATTCAAATATAAAAGTAGTTCCATTTTTGGTTCTGATAAATATAAATATGGAGATTTATTTGGAATATCTTATTTCCCTAAAATAAAGGAATTATTTGGTTCTGATAGTCTCGAAGTACGAATTGAAAGTTTCCCGAATTTTAACAAAATTAATTTATGTTTAGTTCATGATAGTTATTTAGGAACTGCATTCTTAAAATCTAAAAATCAAATATTAGGAATAGATACTATATACGATATTGAATATCCCTGGTGGAGAAATAAGCAATCGCCAACAATTCAGTTAGATACTTCAAAAACGAATATAATAGTTTTTGAAATTGTAGAAAGAAGCTTAGAAAAGCTTGACAGTGCTATTGCTTTAAATTTAGTAAAGTTTGAAAATGTTAATATTGAGCAAATTAATACATCAAAAATTTCATGCTTAAAAAAGACACAACAAATCTTGTTTAATAAGAATGTGAATACAAATTTGGAATTTGTTCTTTTAGATACCAGAATATTCACGACATTTAAAGAACTAAGATCAAATATAAATTACAGTTTTTTCAACAAAACAAATTCTGATGTTTTTATTTCAGAAAATTCAGAATATTTATTCCATTCAACTACTAAATCATCACTTCAAAATAATATAACAGATAACAAAGTTAGTAAAACTGTAAATCTGTTAAATAAAGTATATGAATTTTATAAAAATAATGGATTTGACGAAGTCTATTTTTCTATAATTCCAAACCCTGTTAGTGTTATAAAACCTGAATGTAAAAATTACAATAATTTAATTCCATTAATACAAACAAATAAAAATCTAAAAATGCAAATGATTGATATATATTCGATTCTTAAGCAAACTAATTATAATGTATATTATCATTCTGATACACATTGGAATAAAAATGGTTTTCAACTATGGACGAATGAATTAGTTAGAAAACTGAATGAAAAAAACCGCTAAAATATTGTTGAACGTTCTTTTCCCTTTTTATGGGCATTTGTCTGTAATCTGAAATTTGTACAAGAAAGTATTTTTTCGGTAGCACGAACATTCTTTTTTCAAAACTCCTCAAAAAAACGTTGCCAACAAATTTAGTTTCAGAAGCTGGTTTATAAAAAAACATTAAATGAGAATTAAAATATTTTCAATACTATTTTTTATACTATTTTCTGTTCAGGGTATTTGTCAGTATCCCTGGAATAATCCCCTGAAAATTGCCTGGTCATCAGATGGAATAAACTTTAGCACACCCTCTGTTTTTCAGGATTCTGCTGGTGTTCCTTCTGTAATAAGATGGAAAGGAGATACCCTGATTGCTGCTTTTCAATGGTTCAGACTGCCCAATCCTTCCCCATCATGGGACAGGGTAGCAACTAAATTATCCTTTGATAATGGAATTAGCTGGACCCAGCCCGGACCAATTAATTTAATTGGCTTGCCGGTAAATTTCCAGAGACCCTTTGACCCTACCCTATGCGTTTTTAACAATGACAGTCTGCGCATCTATTTCTCATCCAGCAATGGGATGCCAGGTAGCTATGATTCAATTATAGATACTTATTCAGCAAAAAGTACCGATGGCGTAAATTTTTATTTCGAGCCATCAGCAAGAGTAAATGAACCCAATAATCGCGTAATTGATCCAGCTGTGATTTTTTTCAATAACAGCTGGCACTATCTGTCTCCTGTGGGTGCTCCTCAGCAAGGGGCTTATCATTATATCTCTCCGGATGGACTTAATTTCACTAAGGTTCCGGATATAGCATCAGATAATACCCATAACTGGACAGGCAATTACATGATAGAAAGCAGTTCTGAATTGCGGTTTTATGGCAGTGGTCAATACATCTGGTATAACTCATCTCCTAATGGCGGAATTTGGAATAATTATATCAATACAACTATTCAGGGTGGCGATCCCTCTGTGTTGAAAACAGCAAATAATAATTATTTAATGATATATGTGGGTCAGCCCTATAGTATTGGTATTAATGATAATGAAAAAGAAATTCCTTTTGCTGTTTATCCTAATCCATGCGCAAATAAAATCAATGTTATTGTTGACAAAAAATATACCGGGCTTTCCTGTGAAATAATATCCATCAATGGAAAAATATTAATCAGTAAATATATTAACTCAGAAAGCATGGTACTTGATTTGAATCATCTGCCCGCTGGTATCTATTTACTGCGTATTGGAGAAAATTTTAAAAAACTATTTAAAATTATAAAAAACTAAGCTGTTAAATTGGCAATAAAATAAGATTGTTAATCAAAAAACAATTAAATTAGCAGTTTAAAACACTGGAGTTTAGCACTCCCCACTTCCAGAAAAAAACTTACTGAATTTTAGCTGTAATCAATAAAAATGTAAATTACACATATATTAGTCATGATTAAATTTTACTGCTATGATTTCAAAAATTGTATTAATAATCACGTTTTTATTAATTGCATTAATTGCAATAATCATTAGCCGGGCAATAATCAATAAGCAAAAAATTATTGGGAAGCCCCCTGTTCCTGTTTTTTATTTTATTCTGGCAAAAATGCTGGTAGTTATAAACATGATATTTCTGTTGTTGAAAGGATTAAACATAAATGTCTGCAGCATCTTCAGCCCTATTGTATATATTGATGCAATTGCACTTGTTTTTTTAATAATTGGAAGCGTAATATTATTTCTTTCTACTATAAAATTGAATAAAGATTTGGTTTTCGGTTTATCTTCTTCAGAAAATCACAAATTACAGACCAGGGGTATATATTCAATAAGCCGGCATCCTTTTTATCTGGGATTTATTTTCATACTGTTCTCTTCCTGCCTCTTCAATCCGAATTTACTGAACATTATAGCATTCTCAGGAGCATGGATAATCCATCATTTTATTATGATAAAAGAAGAAGAATTCCTCCTTTCAGAATATGGTGAAGCATACAATCAGTATACAAAAAGAGTAAAAAGATATCTCACCTTTTAATATAAAAACACATGAAAGTATTAATTATTTATGCACATCCTAACCCTATGTCATTTACAAAAGCGATACTTGATAATTTTGTAAAAGGCATTATAGAAGCCGGACATCAGTACGAAATAGTCGATTTGTATAAAACAAAGTTCAATCCGGTATTTCAGGATATGGATTATTCATTTTTTGTGGATAAGGATATACCAAAAGATTTGTTTCAGCAAATGGACATCAGAGGAATGATCATCGGACTTGCAGGGGGTCCGGTAAAAAAGCTGATAGCTAAATGGTATATAAAAAACAAGACCGACGATGAACTTATTAAGCTGATTAATGCTCAGAAGCCAAAAGATGTTTTAATTCAACAAAAGAAAGTTGCTGAATGTGATGTCCTGGTATTTATAACACAGGTTTTCTGGCTGCATTTCCCGGCATTGGTCAAAGGATGGATGGAAAGGGTACTAACCTATGGTTTTGCCTATAAACTGAATGAAGAAGGCTGGAATGGTGATCCTGATGGCCGCATGCCCTTGCTTAAAATTAAAAAAGCAATTATCATTCAACCTACTTTCTTTAACGAAAAAGTTTACAGGGAAAAGGGATTTAAGATGGCTATGGAAAAGACTATTGACGATTGGAGCCTGAAATACCCGGGCATTGAAAATGTTGACCATATCTATTTCCATTCTATTTTATCGGTCAGTCCCGAAACCAGAAAAAAATATCTTGAAATTGCCTATTTAAAGGGCAAAGACCTGAAATTATAATTTAATTTGACCTTCATAATTATTTTTATTCAGGAAATAAACTAAATTAGCAGCCTGAAAATAGCGCTCAGCCATTAAACAAGCTATAAATCTGTATTACAAATCTCAAACGGAAGCAAAATGAGTAAAAAATCACTGGACAGAAAAGCAACTCAAAAGTTTATAAAAGAAAACAGAGAAATCGGAAAAAGCGATCAGGAAATTTATTATGAACTTACAGAACAGTATTACGATAAAAAATCGGTGGCTTTATTGATTACAGCCACAGCTACTAAAGAAGACAAAGCAAAATACAATATTTATAACAATATCTTGCTTGTGATTTTAGTAATTGTGATTATGCTTAAAGTATTGTCAGTATTTAGCCTGACACTCGAAACCGGAACTCCATGGACGCTTTTACTGGTCTTTATTGTGCCTCTTTTTGCAGGATATTTTGCCTATGAAATTGCAAGATACAATGCACCGGTATACAGGTTTTGCGGTATAATGACTATCGTTGGCTTTGTACAATCTATCGGGAAGTCAGTAAATATAACAGATATTTTATTAAACATATTTTTTACTGCAGCAATCGTAGGGCTTTCGTTTTTTCTCGACTATTATTTATTCCCGAATTATAGCCCTTCAAATCTGAAACAGGATAGCAATGGTGAATACATTTTCAACTAAGTGCAGGGAAATTATGATAAAAAAACAGTCAGAACTAACTTAATGAGTATTATATACTTTGAATAAGCAAATTACTGCAATATGAGAAAACCCCACTTTTAAAAACAACAAACTACTGATTACGTGAAGAATAAGAAGAATAAAAACTCATTGTTTCTCAATTTCGCTAAAAAAAGCCTGAAAATCTTATTATATTCAATTTCTGCTATCATAGGTGTAGTCATTATTTATTTGCTCTGCGCCTTTCTTCTTTCAATTATTCCAGTTAATGAAAAAATGCAGGCTGACAGGGATATTGAGATCTTTATACGTACCAACGGAGTTCATACTGATATTGTATTGCCGGTTAAATATGACATTATCGACTGGAGCAAGAAAATAAGATACGCTGATACCAAAGGAAATGATTCTTTAATGAATTATATTTCGTTTGGCTGGGGTGATAAAGGGTTCTATTTAGATACTCCAACCTGGGCCGAATTAAAATTCAGTACGGCATTTAATGCCGCATTTGCATTAGGACATGCTGCCATGCATGTTACCTATTACAAAAGCATTTTCTTAAGTGCTGATGCTAAAATGATAAAAATAAGCAAAGATGAATTATATCAGTTGAATTCATATATCGAAAAAAGTTTTGTTAAAGATGATAAAGGTGAATTTATAAATATAAAGACGGACATGGTGTATGGAGCCAATGATGCATTTTATGATGCTGTTGGCAAATACTCCTTATTCAGAACCTGCAATACATGGACTAATACAGCACTGAAAATCTGCGGACAAAGAGCCTGTTTATGGACTCCTTTTGATAAAGGTATTTTCTATCAGTACAGGAATAAATAATCCATAAAAATCAGATTTAAAAGGGATGAATAAAAAAGAAAGTTCTAAATTAGCTGCTTGAAAGCTATAAAATGAAATAAATGATATATTAATCATTAGCAAATCAAATTACTATATTTATTGCTTCTTTCAAATCTGATAAAATTAGCCATTGTGAACAACTTAAATCTTGTAACTATTTATTCATCAAACTTTCCGGTAGATTGTCATATTCTCAAAGGAAGATTAATTACTGAAGGCATCAATTGCTTTATCTATGATGAAAATGTGGTTTGGATACATCCTTTTCGTGCAGTCGCTATAGGTGGTGTAAAATTAAAAATAGCTTATGCTCAGTTTGATGAAGCAATTAAAATAATTAACAATGTCAGTTACGGAATTTTGACTGATAATGAAGGGGATTACAGTTTAAAAGATATTTTTAATCAGGAATTTAAACATGAACAAACTGTTTTAAATTTAAGAAAACAGCTGGTAACTAATCCTTACTTACTTAATGATAAAGTCAGTTTAATACAAATATCTGAATCTATCAGTCTGGATGAAAATGATATTAAACAAATCCTTGCAGAAGAAAAAGAATATCAGGTGTATATAAATACACATAAACCATTCATTCTGAAGGATTTTATTAATGCATTATTTTATTTTGACAAAGCTTATTTTAAATCCTTACGTAAAAAATCTGCTGAATATCAGATAGAAAGAGATCTTGTAATACATTATTCGTCAGTAGAAACGGATGAAGAAAAAATTAAATGTCCTGAATGTAATTCATATAATCATAGATATGGTAATGCCCTTGATAATAAACCGGATTTATTGTTTTTGATATTTTCCTTTCTGATTTATGCCCCTTTTCCACTGTTGAGAAAAAAACATCATTGTTTCGATTGTGGTAACAATTTCTGATATAAAATTTATTCCTAAAATTTTAATATTATTATATACTTATTGTATTAATTAATTATCACCAACGCTAAGTGCTAAAATATTAAAATTACGGGTATTTATTTACTTCATTTGTGCCTGTGAATGAAATACCTGGCATTTTACTTGCAACTTGAACCAGTTAGTTTGTAACAGCTTCCAGTTTATTTAAAACGTGATTCATTTTATTTAAAACGCGTTCCAGTTTTCTTGTAATTCATTTTGGTAAAGTTGTAACTCATTCCGGTAAAGTTGTAACTCGATTTGGAAAAGCTGTAACTCGTTTTGGCATTCTTGTATTTCGTTCCGGAAAAGTTATAACTCGTTCAGTTAAAGTTGAAACTCATTATATAAATCTGTAATTCGTTCTGTGGAGTTTGCATTTCACTCTAAAAAAGCAAAAAAACTAAGGATATAAATAAAATTAAGCTTTGCTATAAATAAAAAAGCCTTCCGGGTTTAAAAACCCGGAAGGCTTTTTAAAAAATTTGATATTTAAAGTCTTTTGCAGTTAAAATGCTTGTAAAATCAGAATTCAAATACTATCCCCTGAGCCAAAGGAAGATCTATACTATAATTTATGGTATTGGTTTGTCTTCTCATGTATTGTTTCCATGAATCTGAACCTGATTCTCTTCCCATACCGGTATCTTTTTCGCCTCCAAATGCACCTCCGATTTCAGCGCCTGATGTTCCTCCGTTTACATTAGCTAAACCACAATCAGAGCCTGAATTTGATAAAAAATGTTCTGATTCACGCATATTTAAAGTGAAGATTGAAGAAGATAAACCTTGTGGCACTCCGTTGTTTAGCGCAATAGCTTCATCCAGAGTTTTATATTTCATAAGATAAAGTATAGGTGCAAATGTTTCTTCCTGAACAATTTTGTAATGATTTTCAGCTTCAATAATTGCCGGTACAACAAAATTATCAGAAGCCACATCTTTTGACTCATACATAGTACCTCCAATCAGAAGCTTTCCACCTTCTTCCTCAGCTCGTTTTACAGCCGATAAAAAGGCATCAACAGC
The DNA here is from genome assembly GCA_026391675.1 of Bacteroidota bacterium. Lineage (GTDB taxonomy): Bacteria > Bacteroidota > Bacteroidia > Bacteroidales > JACABE01 > JACABE01. Next base: position 112,731 of record JAPLDQ010000020.1, on the reverse strand, counting down.
CGATTTATCAATTAAAGGACCAATTAATGTATTTTCGTGTAACGGATTACCTATCTTTTTTTGTACTTCTTTATATGCACTCAGTAAATTCTTCTTTACTTCATCATATACATTTTCATGAACTATCAGTCTTCTTGTGGAAGTACAGCGTTGTCCGCAAGTTCCGACTGCACCAAATACTGTTGAAGCAACTGCCATATTCAAATCCGAAGAATCAGAAATAATTACTGCATTATTACCTCCCAGTTCTAAAATAGCTTTTCCAAGTCTTTCTCCAATAATTGCACCTGCTCTTTTACCTACTCTGGTTGAACCGGTTATTGAAAACAAAGGAATACGTTTGTCTGCAACAAAATTATCACCAAGTACTGATGATTTTGCAATTACCATATTAAAAACGCCTTCTGGAATATTATTATCTTTTAAAACCTTACAAATTATCTTTTGAGTTGCAATAGCACATAATGGAGTTTTTGAACTTGGTTTCCAGATTACTACATCACCACATATTGCTGCCAGCATAGAATTCCATGCCCAAACTGCAACGGGGAAATTAAAAGAAGTTATTAATCCTACAATACCTAAAGGATGGTATTGATCATACATTCTGTGTTCACTTCTTTCAGATTGCATTGTAAAACCATTCAACAAACGGGATTGACCTACAGCAAAATCGCATACATCAATCATTTCCTGAACTTCGCCCAAACCTTCCTGATAAATTTTCCCCATTTCGAAAGCAACAAGATAGCCTAAATCTTCTTTGGCTTCACGCAAGGCAAGACTGATTTGTCTTACGACTTCACCCCTTGCAGGTGGTGGTACTTTTCTCCAGACTTTAAATGCTTCCTCAGCTTTTTTAATTACATATTCATAATCTTCAATGGTAGCATTTTTAACTTTTGCTATTTCTCTGTTATCAATCGGAGAAAAAGATACTGTAATATCACCTTTGGTATCAATCCATTCAATTCCAGTACTTACGCCTTTATTAATTTCAGCAATTCCCAGTTTTTCAAGAACCTCTTTGATTCTGATTTCGTGTTTCATTTTATATTTTTTATTGATTATTTAGTCATGTATGGATAGAGGAAATCTGTAGCAGGAATCAGGGTTTCTTTAACCGTTCGCGGACTGACCCAACGCAACAAATTCAATTGGCTGCCTGCTTTATCATTGGTACCAGAAGCTCTGGCTCCGCCAAATGGTTGCTGACCAACAACAGCACCGGATGGTTTATCATTATAATAGAAATTACCCGCAGCATAGCGCAATGCCCTGCATGCTGTAATCAATGCATATTTATCATGACTAAAGATAGAACCTGTTAATGCATAGGGTGAAGTTTCATCACAAATTTTCAATGTTTCATCAAATTTATCGTCTTCGTAAAGAAATATTGTCATAACCGGTCCGAAAATTTCTTCTTCCATGGTTAAAAAATGTGGATTGGAAGTAACAATGATAGTAGGTTCTACAAAATAACCTAAAGAAGCATCTCCTTTTCCACCGGCTATAATTTCAGCCTCAGGTGAATTCTTTGCCCTTTCGATATACGACATAATATTATCGAAAGAATTCTTATCTATAACCGCATTTACAAAATTTTCAGGATCGACAACATCCCCCATTTTAACTCTTGAAATCATGTTTAATAACAATGATTGTATATTATTCCAGATGGATACAGGAATATAGGCCCTTGATGCAGCCGAACATTTCTGGCCCTGATATTCATAGGCACCTCTGATAATGGCAGTAGCCAGTTCCAATTGTCGGGCTGAACTGTGGGCAAAAATAAAATCTTTACCGCCGGTTTCACCTATAAGTTTTGGATAGGATCTGTAATTTGGAAGATTATTTGCAACCTGTTTCCACAAATGATTAAAGGTATTGTTTGAACCTGTAAAATGTATACCGGCAAGTTCTTTATGATATAATACAACATTACTGATTAATGCACCTGAACCCGGAACAAAATTTATTACTCCTGCAGGCATACCGGCTTCTTCAAATATCTTCATCAGATAATAATTGGAAAGTAAGGAAGTTGTGGCCGGTTTCCATACTGTGGTATTACCCATTAGGGCAACAGAAGTATTCAGGTTACCTGCAATAGCAGTAAAATTAAAGGGTGTAATAGTATAAACAAAGCCTTCCAGCGGTCTGTATTCTATCCTGTTAAGGTTATGACTTTCTGATAAAGGTTGCTCTTTATAAATCAATGAAGCAAAATAAACATTAAATCTTAAAAAATCTATCATTTCACAGGCAGCATCAATTTCAGCCTGAAATATATTCTTACTTTGGCCCAACATGGTCGCTGCATTTAAAACATAACGATATTTTTTCGAAATCAACTCAGCAGCTTTTAACATGATAGAAGCACGTTCTTCCCAGGCCATATTCATCCATGCTTCCCTGGCTTTCAAAGCTGCTTCAATTGCCATATTCACTTCCTTTTCAGTTGCCTGATGATAAGTTGCCAATACATGCTTATGATTATGTGGCATTACTACCTTACCTAGTTTTCCGGTTTTAATTTCTTTACCATCAATAATTAAAGGAATTTCAATCTGTTCATTTTTTTGCCATTCAATCTCCTTCATAAGGAGTCGGCGTTCTTCACTACCCTGTAAATAATCTAAAATAGGTTCATTAACTGGTTCTCTGAAATTATAAATCGAATTGTTCATAGAGATAAAAATAATGTTAAATTAAACGAATTGCACATTTTTACAATTCGTAGCAAAATTATAAAATTTGACAGATTAACATAAAAATATTTACTTTTGTTTCGAAAACCATAAATTTAATCAGAATGATTCTAAATAATAAAATTTTGGTATTAATAATTTGTGCGACAATACTTAATTCCTGCAAAATGAGCGTTAAAGAAAATGTTGAAGTAAAAGATAGTTTTAATTACAAGGTGGATCAGTTTGCCGACTTAAAAATTATGCGTTTTCAGGTTACAGATTGGGATTCGTTAAGTTTAAAACAAAAAGAACTGGTTTATTACCTCAGTGAGGCAGCCAAATGCGGCCGCGATATCTTATGGGACCAGAACTTTAAATACAACCTCCTGATACGTAAAACCCTCGAAGCTATTGTAGAATCATATAAAGGCGATAAGAATTCTGAAGACTTTAAAAATTTCATGGTATACACCAAAAGGGTTTGGTTTTCCAATGGAATTCATCATCATTATTCTTCCGAAAAATTTATTCCTGAATTTACTTCTGCTTATTTCGCTGAATTGATTAATAATTCAGATGCATCAAAATTCCCTTTACACAAAGGGGAAACTATTGCTCAATTAACGGCTATGCTCACCCCTATCCTTTTTGACCCGAATTTATATCCTAAAAAAGTCAGTCAGGATGCAACAAAAGACCTGATACAAAACTCTGCCAGCAATTTTTATAATGGAGTTACTGAAAAAGAAGCAGAAGACTTCTACAATAAAATGAAGAATCCTGAAGATATGGAACCTATATCTTACGGTTTAAACTCAAAACTTGTAAAAGAAAACGGGAAATTACACGAAAAAATCTATAAAGTTGGCGGTTTGTATTCCAATGCCATTGAACAGATACTGTTATGGCTAGAAAAAGCATATCATGTTGCCGAAAATGATAAACAAAAAGAAACTATCAATTTACTGATAATGTTTTACAAGAGTGGAAATCTTAAAGATTGGGATGCCTATAATGTTTCCTGGGTAAGCGATATGGAATCGCATATAGATTTTGTTAATGGTTTTATTGAAGTTTATGAAGATCCGCTGGGGCTGAAAGCAACCTGGGAGTCAGTAGTTAACTTTAAGGATATCGAAGCCACCAAAAGAGCACAGGCCATCAGTGCTGCTGCACAATGGTTCGAAGATCATTCTCCCGTTGATCCACGCTTTAAGAAAAAAGAAGTTAAGGGTGTAAGTGCCAAAGTTATTACTGTGGCTCAGCTCGGTGGTGATTGCTATCCATCTACACCTATAGGTATCAATTTACCCAATGCCGACTGGATACGCAAGGAGCATGGCAGTAAGTCTGTAACCATGGAAAACATTACCTATGCTTACGATCAGGCAGCCATCGGCAATGGTTTTATGGAAGAATTTGCCACTTCTCCTGAAGAAATTGAAATGAATAAGAAATACGGAACGCTTTCAGGCAATCTGCATACCGACTTGCATGAATGTCTGGGCCATGGTTCAGGTCAATTACTGGCAAATACCAATCCCGATGCATTAAAAAGCTATGCTTCTTCGTTGGAAGAAGCCCGTGCTGATCTGTTTGCCCTGTATTATATGATGGATCAGAAAATGATAGACCTTAAACTCTTCAATTCGATGGATGTTGCCAAAACAGAATATAACAATTACATCCGAAATGGCTTAATGACACAGTTGTGCCGCATCGATCTGGGAAAGAATATTGAACAGGCACACATGCGCAACCGTCAGCTCATTGCAGCCTGGTGTTACGAACAGGGCAAAAAAGAAAATGTAATTGAAAAATTTAAGAAGGACAACAAAACCTATATCAGAATCAATGATTTTGCTAAACTGAGGAATTTGTTCGGCAGACTGCTGGCCGAAGTACAACGCATAAAATCAGAAGGCGATTATAATGCCGGCAAATTGCTGGTCGAAAACTATGGAGTTAAAATAGATGCCGCCCTGCACAAAGAAGTAAAGGAACGCTATGCTAAATTAAACCTGGCTCCTTATGGTGGTTTTATGAATCCTGATTTTATTCCTGTATTGAAAGATGGCAAAATTGTGGATGTTAAAGTTGAATATCCTGCTGATTATACCAAACAGATGATGGAATACGGTAAGAAATACTCATTTTTGGGCGTTGATAACTAGTTATGAGTTATAAGTGTAAAGCGATAAGCGATAAGCGATAAGCGATAAGCGAAAACTGGCCAGCTTTTGGGTGATTGAGCGGAGTCGAAATCACATCAGCCTTCACAAATCACAAAATCCTTAGTGCAACTTAGCGTTCTTAGTGCCTAAGTGGTAAAGTTATCGCTAAATCAGTGCTTCCCCCAGATATTAATATTTAACTTTAATTCTTCAACAATGCTGGCAAATTGAATAAAATAACTGATGTTTTTATAAAAGTGTTCAAAATCGGTAAAGGATTTCCTTTTGGGAGGTTCAAATAAATTTTTTGTATTAATAATAAACAAATTCAACCTGTTTTCAGCAAAAGAAAATACAATTCTGGAATTGATAGAATTTTTGAATTTCAGCATATTTTCCATCATAGAAGTAGTAAGTAAATAGCGTGATTCAACCTGGTCTTCACCATAAACTATGAATTCATTATTAAAAACAGGATCTTCCAGTTTAATTTTTGCAAAACCTTTTCTTAATCCGGCAATTCGCTGATATTTATTCTTATAAAAAGTAATATGACTTTTGGGTATTATTAAAGTTTGGGTATTAAATTTCTTATTAAATTCTGTTAAAGCAAATATTCCCTTATAATAATCAGGAAGTAAAACGGAGACATCACCGGAAAGGGAAATTTCAGAAAACTGAAAAATCACATCTTTTATTTCACATTTAAAATAATCTTCGCCTTCATCAAAGTTAAAGAATTCACCAAAAATATCACTTTCCTTAATGGCAGTGAGTGATATATGTTGGTAAGGAATATAATTTACATTATCAAATATTTCGTTCAAAACATCAGTTACAATTCTACCTTTGTATTCAGTATAAATCCTGATATTTTCAGAAGTAACAATTACATTGGCCTTTAAATGGAAATAAATATAAATTCCCAGAGAACAAAAAGCAATAATAACAAAAACAGGTGGATAATAATAGCAGAATATTAAACATAAAAGCCCGATATTACTTAGTATTCTAAAAATTAAAGCACTGCTTTTAGCTTTCTTTTTTCTAACATCAAAACTTTTTAAATCAGCCAATAATTCATTATCAAAATAAGTTTTGATTTCTTCTTTGGTTTTCATGTGTTATTAATTTTATTATTAAATGGTCACATGGAATACGCCATTATTACATTCTCTTTTTGTATAAATATAAACCTTATGGCTATTTCATCAAAAAAAACTAATTATTAAAGAGCTTTTTGGCATCTATGTTCTTGCGTTCTTCTTCAGAAATACTGATTACATTTTCTGCTGTTAATTTTAAATAGTTGGCTATGATATTTGAAGGGAATGACTGAATAGCAATATTATAATCAGTAACAGCTGAATTATAAAATCTACGGGATGCTGCAATTTGTTCTTCAGATTCATTCCAGGAATCCTGTAAAAGAATAAAATTCTGACTGGCTTTTAATGAAGGATAGTTTTCAACAGCCATCAATAATCCGTTTATATTTTTTGATATTTTTTTATCCGTTTCCAGTTTTTCAGTATTGGATTTCTGTTCATTCATCTGGCTTCGTAATCTGGTAACCTCCAGAAAAATATGCTCTTCGTGGCTCATATAGGCTTTAACTGTTTCAACCAGATTGGGTATCAAATCGTAACGTTTCTTTAGCATGGCATCTATTGTGCCAAAGGCATTTTTAATTTCATTTTGTTTTGAAATTAAATTGTTGTAAAGACTCACAATAGCTATTAAAATAATTAAAAAGACTGAAATAATCACATAAATAAAAGTATCCATAAAGTTTAATTTTAAGCAAATATATAGTTTTTTTTCAATTTCCAGTGTTTTTTAGCTGTAGTAAAACTTAATAATGTTAATTTTGCAATACAATTATTTAAATATTCCTGATTTTAACAAATTGAAATTATTCTTATGAACAAATTTGTAGCTCCTTCCCTCTTATCAGCCAATTTTGCCTGTCTGGAAAAAGACATTGAAATGCTTAATCAAAGCCAGGCCGGCTGGTTTCATATAGATGTTATGGATGGTGTTTTTGTACCCAATATATCCTTTGGACCTCCGGTTATCAAGCATATAAAAAAACTGGCAAAAAAACCCCTGGATGTTCATTTGATGATAGTTGATCCAGATCGTTATTATCAGGTTTTTAAAGATGCCGGTGCAGATATACTTACAATACATTACGAAGCCTGTACACACTTGAACCGTTCAATTTCTGCTATTAAAAAGCTGGGTATAATGGCCGGTGTGGTATTGAATCCCCATACCAATGTAAATTTACTTGAAAATATTATCATGGATGTTGATCTGGTATTATTAATGTCAGTAAATCCAGGCTTTGGCGGACAGAAATTTATCGAAAATACCTACCGCAAGATTAGTCAGCTTAAGGAAATGACAGAAAAATACAGTCCTAAATGCCTCATTGAAGTAGATGGTGGCGTGGATGTAAACAATGCAGCAGAATTGTATCAGACCGGTGCTGATGTATTGGTAGCAGGCAATTCAGTATTCAGCTCCAATAATCCAATCGAAGCGATCAGAAGTATGAGTTATAAGTTATAAGTTGTTCATTTCTAATTTACTTTGACCATTTTTGCATAAATTCCTTGAAACAATTTTTATTTATATAAAAATGATTCAAATGTTTACTTATTTCTTAAAAATATCTAACTGTTAAGACTTGTTTGACTTATCTTTGCTTTTGATAATAAAACATTGATCCAGAATTTTATAACGTTAAACTATGAAAAGATTTTACATCTTAATTTTTGTGTTATATTCATTTAATGAGGTTAATGCACAATGGCAACTTACAAGTGCAACTAATAATTCAGTAGTAAATGTAATGGCAGCAAGCGGAACAAATATTTATGCCGGATCACATAACGGAGTTTTTTTGTCAAATAATAGTGGTTCAACATGGACAAAAGTAAATATTGGATCATCAAATACTACGGTTGGTTCCCTGGCTATTAGTGGATCGAATATCTTTGCCGGTACTGACAGCAGTGGTATTTTTTTATCTACCAATAACGGAATAACCTGGACAGCAATAAACACAGGAATACCGGCAAATGCTTTTGTAACTTCAATCGCGGTTATGGGAACAAATATTTTTGCAGCATCTTATGGAAACGGAGTTTTTTTATCATCAAATAATGGAACAACCTGGTCTGCAGTAAATAACGGATTAACGAATACCTTTGTTTCTGATTTATCTATATCTGGAACAAATATTATTGCAGGAACTGAAAGTGGTATTTTTATATCAGGCAATAACGGTACAAGTTGGACTTCTGCAAATAATGGATTACCGAATATTCAAATTTATTCTCTTAACGCGAGTGGATCAAATATTTATGCCGGTGGGCCAAATGGAATATTTTTATCAACAAATAACGGGGCAAACTGGATAACTATTAATAATGGATTGCCTGTTGGCTATCCAATAATTTCTATTGCAATAAACGGTACTGATATTTTCGTAAGCACATATAATGTTATTTATGGTTGCGAAATATATTTATCAACCAATAATGGTTCAAACTGGACTAAAATTGATACAGGTATGATGAATGCTGTTATTACCAGCTTTGCTTTTAGCGGGATGAATGTTTTTGCAGGAGCATGTCATCCCGCAGATTGGAATGGTGTTACCATTAGTGCAGGAATTTGGAAACGCCCGTTATCTGAATTAACAGCTATCTCTGAAACAAATGCTCCTGCTAACTTTACAATTTCGCCTAATCCTGCAAGTACTAATCTTTGCATTAATTTACAGCAACTTAAAAAGATTAAAAATACAATTGTTTCAATTTTCGATATACAAGGGCAGTTAATATTACAGCAAAACATAGAGCAATCAAAGACAGACATTAATATTGAACAGTTTGCAACAGGTGTATACGTTGTTAAAATAATGAATGACAAGAATACTATGATAAGTAAATTTATAAAGAAATAACGTTTAATATTAATACAAATACTACTAAAAAACATTAATTTGTAAGAAGTTATGAGTATAATGCAATGATATAAGCAAGATGGTCATTAATTTGATTCGTTTCATAAAATATAAGTTAAGACATTAAAATTATCATCTTTTTCATATAACCCTTAGAGGGTTTTCTGTAGATTATTCGCTGACTCACTAAATGACAATGCAACTTCCACAATAGTTAATAATTTAATAACCAATTCTATTTCAATTCCTTCTTTAATTTATCAACAATTTCCTGATTCAGCTGAAAAAATATCCTTTTAATTTTCAGGTCTTTATCCAGTAAAATATAAGCTGGCATTTCAGAGCTAAGGTATTTATAACCTAAGATTTCTGAGAAAACTACAGGAAAGTTATATGATTTTTTGGATAAATAGGTTTGTACTGTGTTAGAAAGTTTATCGGAAGGATTTATGGCTATAAATTCAAGTCCGGATGCTTTTAATTCATCATACTGCAGGCTTAAGGCATTCATTTGCATGATACAATCTTCACAATCGATATTCCAGAAAGCAAGCAATATCAGTTTCGACTGTAATTTGCTCAGGTCAAGCGATGTATTGCTTGTAGTTTTTTCAACGAAGGAAGGCAGTTTTCTCAGCGAAAAATCAGCTAATTCACATTCGTTTTCGGCTCCATTAAAACGTGTATTCGTTTGAAAATAAGATTTCAGCGTATCAGTATTAATAGCATACAATAAAATATTTTCATTCTTTTTATTATTGATCTGATACGAATTTACCTGTTCAATCTGTGAACGGACCTGATATGGATTCGAATAGAAAAAATCCGTTTTCCTCAATATAATCAGGCTGTCTGATTTTCTGAGATAGGTATATTCTATAGTTTTATCAGCATATTTTTCTTCTTCATTGATGGCTTTATTGGCCAGATAGCCGTTATTTTTATCATTATCGGTAATTTTTATGCCAAAACAATCCATTCCGTTTATAGCAGTATCCGTAAGTTTTGCTATACTTACATTTCCGCTATTCCTGATATAATTTATCATTTCCTTGAGCATAGCATCAGTATTTCCCTCGCTTATCATAAATCCGGGAAGGTTTTCGGTTTCCAGCTTCTGATATAAATCATCCAGCTTATCTTCTTTCAATAATTTAAATGAATAGAGATCACTTCTTTTGCTGGCAGGATTAACAAATAATTTTTGCGTGCCATTCAATATCATGATAGTAGCTGTTTTATTCAGATCAGAAATTGAAGTTTCGACCCTCATTTGGGTAATGGCTGCTGTTTTTTTATCTTTCACCAGATAAACTTTCTTCTTATACCAGTCATTTGGATGCTGTATGCCCCCATTTTTAATATATTCAATGGATAAGTTATTGTAGAGGGTATGTTTTTCAATTATAGTTTTCAGTAATTTTACGGTATCTAACTGCGCACTGGATGTTTTATAAATTATTAATGAAAAGATTAAAAGGATAATTCTGAATATATTGGCCTGCATATCTTCTTAAGTTTTGTAAAAAAGAGAGCAAAGATAAATATTTATATTATACCAAACTGATGCATATATTAGGTCAATTGAAAATGGTATAATGCCGACCTGAAAAATGTTGTTGTCCAGGAACGAAGTGAATTGGACTACTACATTTTTCTTTTCGGTATTAATCCAAAACTTATTAACTTTGTGCATTAGATTTCATGTTATATGCCAAATATTTATTATTCAGAAGAACAAAAAGTTACAAACAAATGGCTTTGGATATTAATTTCTACGGTCTGTATTGTATATTTCTATGGTTTAACGGAACAATTGATTTTCAAAAAGGCTGTTGGCACCAATCCTGCCCCTGACTGGGTTATGATTATCATTGGACTGATTCCTGTGCTTTTGTTTTATTTATTCTACAAAATCAAACTCTTTGTAAAAATTGATGTTGAAGGCGTGCATTACAGGTTTTACCCTATGCATGGCAAAGAAAGACTGATAAAATGGGAGGAAATAGATAAGATATACGTCAGAAAATACCGCCCTATTGCTGAGTATGGCGGTTGGGGCATAAGAACACTGAACAGAAATAATATTTCTTATTCAATTTCAGGGAAAAACGGGCTGCAACTAGAATTAAAGAACAAGAAAAAAATATTGTTGGGGACACTGAATCATGAAGAACTGAATAAAATCATTGAAAATTACAAAAAAAATTCATTATAAGTATACATTATCAGTTTGTAATTGTTTATTGTTTTTTTATACTTTTACAAACTAAAAATCAGATAATTTTATGGCATTAGATACTATCATACAACTCGAGAATCTTGCAGTTTTTCAGAAAGAAAACTTAATACTTTCCGATGTTAATATTACGATTGATAAAGGGGAATTTGTTTATCTGATCGGGAAAACAGGCACAGGTAAAACATCATTATTAAAAACATTATATGCCGATTTACCTGTATTGGAGGGGAATGCAATTGTTGCCGATTACGATTTAAAAACGATGAAAAAGAAAGACATCCCTTTTTTAAGACGAAAATTAGGTATCGTATTTCAGGACTTCCAGCTGCTGATTGACAGAAGTATTAAAGAAAATCTTGTTTTTGTTTTGAAAGCTACAGGATGGAAAGATAAAAAAGCCATGGATGAAAGGATTCAGGAAGTACTGGATAAAGTAGGACTTGGGACCAAAGGCTTTAAAATGCCACATCAGTTGTCAGGCGGAGAACAACAAAGAGTTGCCATTGCAAGGGCTTTGTTGAATCATCCTGAACTCATACTGGCAGATGAACCAACCGGAAATCTTGATCCTGAAACTTCTGAAGAAATTATAAATCTTTTGATTGATATAAGTAAAGCAGGAAGAGCTGTTTTAATGGCTTCACATGATTTTATGATGATAGAAAAATTCCCTTCAAGAACCTTAAGATGTGAAGGCGGCAAGGTTCTATCACATAATTAAACTTTGTTGTTTTTAGTTTTACATTTAAAATTACTGATAAGTATTCCTAATTTATAAAAGTCGAATAATAAAAGACTTACATAGCCTTTTATAAACAAACTCTTTAATAATGGTTTTATAATAACAAATTTGTAATACAACAGATTTGTCAGATGATAGCTTTTAATTCTATAATAAAACCGAAGCAGGGCAACATCCTGAATAAAAGCATTATCATACTCAAGATAATCAAGTATATAAATAAGATTTGCAATACCTTTTTCAGTTTTTAAAAGGAAAATTGCATTTTCTTCGATATCTCCGTTAAGGATAGGATTATCAATATGTTTGATTTGAATTTTATTTTTCTTCAGCAAATAACCGAACAAGGTATCCTCATGTCCATAATCATGAATATTTTCATCAAACCTGAATGACTGCAATATCTCCCTTTTAATTAAAAAATTATTTGTCATAAAGGATTTATTGGGCGATTGCCTGCGTACTTCATATGGCTGACTTTCCTTGTTTACGCCATATTTCCATCTTAATATTTTACTTCGTTCCGGTTTATCCGTTCCGTAAACCCTGCCTCCGCAGATTACATCCCAGTTTTTTGTTTTCAGATAATGAATATATTTTGATAAAAAACCATCGTCAAATATGAATGAATCACAATCCAGAAACAGCAAATATTTTGATTCTGAATACGTTAAAAACAGATTTCTGATTTTTGAACGGCCAATATTTTTATCCAGTTGAATATATGTGTGTTGCGAACAAAATGGAGCATTTATCTTATTGAATTCATCAGAAGAACAATCATCTATCAGAATAATTTTGCATTTTACATCCAGATCTTTAATCTGCACAGCCAAACGGTTGACCAATGAAGTCACATCAAAATTATATACAGGTATGCAAATGGATAACATAATTTAAATTTTTCTGTAATCTATAAATTTTATAATCAACGGATTACGAATAAAGTTTATATACTTTCATCAATTCTTTTTCTTCATTTTCCCAGCAAAGTTCAGCAGCTGCAATTTTTGTATTTGCTGCGTATTTTAGTCGTTTTTCATCATCAGTCAGCAATTTATTAATATGATTGGCAATAGTTTCCGGCTGATGATCTTTAATAATTTCCCCTATCTCATATTGCTCAATTATTTTTCTGATCTCAATCAAATCGGATGAAAGTACTGCTATTCCTGCATGAATATAATCAAATAGTTTATTGGGCAGGCTGAATCTGTAATTCAGATTACTGTCCCTATCAAGGGTTAAACCAAGGTCTGCATTTGCTGTATATTGCATTAAATCGGCATAAGGAAGCTTTTTAATAAATCGAATTTTATCAGTTAAACTTAACGCTTCAGCTTTTTGTTTAAGTAAATCAAAAACATCACCCCCTCCTATTATCAATAAAACAGCATTATCCACCCATTGCATGGCTTCAATAAGCTCTTCAACGCCCCTATCTACATTAATACCGGCACCCTGAAGCAATAATATTTTTTTATCAACAGGCAGCATTAATTCCTTTCTGCTTTTAATATTAATATTTTCCTGTCGTAAAGGAATATTTCTTACAACTTTAAGTTCAACATTATATTGATTACGATATAACTCTGCAATAGAATCATTTACAGTAAAAATATGTTTCAGTTTCGGAAAGATAAATCTCTCAATTTTAAGCCAAAAATTACGTGCAAAGGCATTGCTTTCAAGTTCAGGAACACCACAAAAATATTCATGACTATCATAAACCAAGGGAATTCTTTTAATTTTACTAATCAGATAATTGGGCAGCAGAGTATCCAGATCATTGGCAATCAGTAAATCCTGTTTATTTGCCAGTAAATAGAAAAACAATCGCAGGTTGAATTCAGCATAAAAAAAAACATTTTTCTCAAAGAGTAAACGAAAGCGTTTTGTACTGTAATTTCTGTCTGATAATGCCTGACTATCGATTCTCTGCCTGCCAACCAACTCCACTTCAAAACCGCATTTCATAAGGGTTTTACATACTTTATCCACCCTTTGGTCAGTACTTAAATCATTTGTTACAGAAACAACAGCTTTTTTCAATTTAACTTCATTTTAAAAAGCAAATGTAGGGCTTTTATCGTATACATAAAAGTATTTTATGACAGATTTAGTATATTTTCTATATTTGCATTTTAATATTTCAATTTTAACCAATTAAATGAAAAAGGTTCTTATTATCACCTATTACTGGCCGCCAAGTGGTGGTGCAGGAGTACAACGCTGGTTAAAAATGTCAAAATTTTTCAAAGATTTTGATATTGAATTGATTGTAATAACTGTTGATGAAAAAAGAGCTTCATATCCGATAATTGATAATTCATTAATTGATCAAATTCCAAAAGACATAAGAGTCTACAGAACAGATTCATTTGAACCATTGGAAATATACAGAAAGCTTAACAGAAAGAATGAAATACCTCAACCAGGTTTTGTAAATGAAACCAATCCAAATTTTTATAAAAAAATAATGCGTTTTATAAGGGGGAATTTTTTTATTCCCGATGCGAGAATTGGGTGGAATAAATATGCATTTAGGCAGTGCAGCAATATTATTAATACTGAAAAAATTGATACGATAATTACAACCGGGCCTCCAAACTCTACACATCTTGTCGGATTAAAATTAAAGAAAAAATATAATTTACCTTGGATTGCAGACTTCAGAGATCCCTGGACAGACATTTTTTTCTATGATTTACTATACCACACTAAATTAGCTGAATTTATTGATAAAAAATTAGAAAAAAAAGTAATAGAAAATGCTGATAGTATTACTACTGTTAGCGATACTTTAATTGAAATGTTTAAAGAAAAATCAGGCAATATTAATCCTGAAAAATTTACAACCATACCAAATGGCTTTAACCATGAAGATTTTTTGCTTCCCTCTACTCCCTCAAAGGATACATTTATTTTAATGTATATAGGTTCACTCTCAATTGATTATAACCTGGATTGCATGATTAAGGCATTTAGCAATGTTATAAAAGCAAATCCAGTGGTTAAAATAAAAATAGTAATGATTGGGAAAATTGATAAAAAAATTAATGATATTTTTAATAAAGAAGAAATCTCAGATAACCTGGAAGTAATTAATTTTGTATTACATAATGAAGTTATAAAATTACTAAAAACAAGTACTGCAGTATTCTTCACCATATATCCGGCAGTAAGAAAAGAAGGTTTGATCAGTGCAAAAATATTTGAATACCTGGCGGTTAAAAAGCCGATAATTTGTATTGGGCCAACAAAAGGTGATGTTGCCAAATTAATACATGAATGTAATGCAGGAGAAGTATTAGATTATGAAGATGAAGATGGAATTACCAAATATTTTCAATCGCTTATTGATAAATGGAAATTGAATTACAATCTTGATTTATACGGAGAAGAATACAATAAATATTCAAGGTACAATCAAGTTGAAAAGTTTGCAAAAATAATTAATCTAATTACGGATAATTGATTGATTAAAAATCAGATACAACTTAATAGTCAATTCTATTAATGCTAAAATTCCAGGATATTACCGCCCCAGGAATAGCCCACACCGAAACCGGCTAATAATACTTTGTAATTTTCTTTAATGATTTTTTTATCCAATGCATCTTTTAAAGCTATTGGGATAGTAGAAGATACAGTATTTCCGGTCTTTTCCAGAGAAATATAAAACTTTTCCTCATCAATCTTAATTTTCTTTCGTAAAAAATTAAGCATATACTTATTTGCCTGATGAAATACGAATAAATCTATATCATCCTTTAAGGTGTTATTTTTCAACAATGTATCTTCAACTAAAAGAGGGACGAATTCTAAGGTAAAGTTAAATATTTCAGATCCATTCATAAATAAATGATCTGGTGAAATAATATTTTCATTTTCATCAATAGAGGTTTTATTCACAGCACTTCTAAATCTCATTCCACCTGTTTTTACCATCAAATTCTCAGCCCCTTTTCCATCAGTTCCCAATGAAAAATTTTCAATTTTAGCAAAACCATTCGTTGAAATCAAAGTTGCAGCTGCAGCATCTCCAAATATTGTTCTGTTCCCTTTATCTTTAGGGTGCATGAATTTTGAATAAGTTTCTGAAGTTAACAATAGAATATTTTTTGCTATACCACCAAAAATCAATCCTTTAGCAATTGATAAACCATAAACAAAACCTGAACAGCCTAAATTAAAGTCAATTGCACCGGCACTTGTAGGAATGTTAAGCTTATCCTGTATAATACATGCAGTTGTTGGCAAAAAATAATCAGGACTTTGCGTACAAAGCATAATAAAATCGATTTCTTCCGGATTGATTTTGTATTCTAAAAATAGCTTATTAGCGGCATTTATAGCCATATCAGAAGCGAACTCATTTTCACCAGTTATACTTCTTTCAGAAACACCAATTTTTGAAGCTACTTTTTCAACCGACCACTCAGGAAATTCAACGTTTAAGTCCTCATTTGTTAACTTCTTATCAGGCAAATAATATGATATTGCTTTAATATATGCATCCATTACATTAAAAATTAAATAAATTTTATGTTAAGGTGTAACCACCATCAATTAATAGATTAGAACCCGTTATCCATGTAGTTGCATCAGATAATAAATAAATTACGGCATAAGCCACTTCATTTGGATTACCATATCTTTTTAAAGGGTATTTCTTAATATCTGCATTAATCTGTTCTTCTGTAATAATACCAGTATTAATAATATTGCTCTGAATCATTCCAGGTGTTACTGTATTTACGCGAATATTTTTATTGGCTAAATCAAGCGCCATTCCTTTTACCATACCATTTATCGCACCTTTAGATGCAGAATACATGGAATTGCCATAAAAAGAAATATACATACCTGATATTGAAGAAATAAATACTATTGAAGCACCATTCTTAATCTTTTTCTTTTTCAGTAATGATTGAGCAATTAAGGTTGGAGCAATAAAATTAATTCGCATGATTGCATTTAATTCATCTTCATTTATAAATTGAAAAGGAAGTGTTTTTGTATATCCTGCACAAAAAACTATTCCATCAAGTAATGGAATTTGGTCTATCAAACTATTTACATCTTCGTGATTTTGAAGCTCAGCAAGGAATTGCTTATTATTATGACCTTCCAGAGCATCAAATGTTTCCTGTAACCTTTCAGGATTTCTGCCGCTTATAATTACATCTGCTCCTAATTTTGAACATTCAATTGCAACAGCACGCCCAATTCCTGAAGATGCACCGGTAATAAAAATAGTTTTGTCCTTTAATGAAAATGGATTATACATTTTATTATTACTTTGATGCTATAACGTTATATAAATCACTGATGGTATTTGAGTTACGAATATCCTCTCCTTTTAATTTAACACTATATTCTTCATCTACCATAGCAATAACTGATAAAGCAATTAAAGAACTCCATTCATCTAATGTTTTAAATTCTGTTTCAGGATTAAATTCACTTTTATCAGTTTCATCAAACTGATCGGCAAAGTGATTGATAAAATCTTTTATTTCCATTGTATTTATATTTAAAGTTTTTACAAATTTAGCAATATTATACTTAAAAGAATTATAGATTATTTATTTTATATTGATTTTTAAAGAATTTATTCTTTTTATATGCAGGATATCCAATACATTCTTCTTCTGTAACGATACTATTTAAAACAACCGAACCGATTAAAAGTTGAGCATTATCACAAATATGCAAACCATTAGAAATTATAACATTAGGGCCTACCCAAACATTTTTCCCGATAGTAACACTACCACAAATTGTAGCATTAGCAATTACGAAAGTATTTTCTCCAATGCATACATTATGAGCAATATGAACTAAGTTATCAATTTTAACGCCTTTCTTAATGATAGTATTTGATAATGCACCTCTATCAATAGAAACATTAGAACCGATATCAACATTATCTTCAATAATAACACCTCCTATATGTGGAAAAAGAACTGGAGAGCCATCTTTTTCCCTGCTATAACCATAACCTTCAGCACCAATCACAGTACCGGCATTAATTTTAACATTTTTACCAATAATAAAATTATCGTAAATAAATACATTTCCAAAAATTACTGTATTTTCCTGTATTTCACCACGTCCGATTACACAATTTGGCCCAATATAAACGTTTTTTGCTATTTTTGCTTCCGGGTGAATGACAACTGAAGGATGAATAGAATGGTCTATGGATTTTATAAAATATCTGTTTGCAATTTTAGAAAAAGCTAATTTTGGATTTTCAACAATAAGAAATACCTTATCTTTTGGGAAATCAATATTATTCTGATTTCCAATAATAATTATTTTTGCTTTTGTCTTAGAAATTAAAATTTCTGCATTATTTTTATTATTTCCTATAAAAACCAAAGACATTTCATCTGCTTCTAAAACACTTTTAATATTATCAAATAATACATCATTTTTATCGCCAATAATATCATGATTATCAAGATATTCTGCTATCATCTGATAATTAATCTTGTTCATTTTAGCATGTATTTTAGTTATAAAATTAAATCTGGTATTAAAATATTATATCGAATTGAATGAATAGAATTTTAAAAATTAAATTATCCACCTAATTACTTCAAATGCTTCAGCATAATTATACTCAAATTGTGTACCCCTTGTTTTAGCAAGACTCCAAATAAATTCATCATTTAGATATGTTCTTTGCTTTTGGGTTAAATAACAATTCAAAGCATCTATTTTTAACTGGATATGTCTTTTATCCAATTTCACAAAACATCTTGTTTCAAAGACAATATTATTCCATGGTAATTCATATCCTAAAATTGAAACTTTTTTAAATGCACGCAATCCTTCATTCGTAATTACCTGATGATCCTGATGTATATCATGTGTTGATGGGACGAAAACCAATTCAGGTGCTATTTTTGTTCTTAATTTAATAATTTCATCAAGTATCGATTGACGCAATTCTGGAAAATTTCTTACTTTAAAACGATAAGTAATTATATTTTCTTTAGGTAATCCTAACTTAAGCATAGCATTAGTAAATTCATATTGTAAAACATCTTTTGCAAAACCTTCAGGAACAGAGTCTTCTGCAATTGAAAATGCTGCACAAAAAACGTTTTTCTTTTCTTCAATCAATTTAACTATCGTACCACCACATCCAAGTTCACCGTCATCAGTATGAGGAGCTAAAATGAGGACATTTTTTACATTTTCCATTTTTTTCGTAGAATTGTTAAATAAAATGTAAAATTAAAAAAATAAATTATACTTTTGTGTTTTAAAATAATGTTATTTTATTAACAAACAAAAAATCAATTTTATGAAAAAAGTCTTTTCTTTATTTTGCATCGTACTTTTAATTGGATTTCAGATTAAAGCGCAAACAACCATTACATTGCAACCAGATGAAAGCAGCAGTAAAGATGCCTTAATATGGAACATTACTCCTACCACACCTAATCCATTAGCACCTGATTTTATAGCAACAGCTTGGACCAACAGTGGAAATCTAAGTATTATCAGATCATTGATTGATTTTGATTTTTCTTCAATTCCTGCAAATGCTACAATTTTAAATGCATCATTATCACTTTATCATTATACCAGTACTGCTAATGTAGGGCATTCAACACAAAGTGGCTCTAATATGTGCTTACTTAGAAGGATAACATCAACCTGGAATGAAAATACAGTATGCTGGAATAATCAACCAACTACAACCACTCAAAATCAGGTAATTATTCCTCAAAGTACCAATGACACAATGGATTATCCAAATATCAATATAACAAACTTAATTAAGGATATCATTAATAATCCTTCAAGCAGTTACGGTTTAATGATGTTACTTGATAATGAAAATTATTTCAGAAGCATGCTTTTTTCTTCTAGTAATAACACAAATAATGCAAAACGTCCAAAACTTGTAATTACTTATACAACAAGCACTGCCATTGATACTTGTATTACCATCAATACAAATAACAGTAGTTGGAAGGATGCAGCTGTTTGGAACATAACCCCTACAGTTGGAAATTCAGTGGCTCCTGATTTTATTGCAACTGCATGGACAAATAGTGGAAATTTATCGATTATTCGTTCATTATTAAAATTTGATATTGCAATTCCTAATAATGCTATCATTACAAGTGCAAAATTATCTTTGTATCATTATAACAGTGCTGCCAATGTTGGCCATTCTACACAAAGTGGTTCAAATGCCGCTGTATTATTAAAATTGACTTCAGCCTGGAACGAATCAACTGTAAACTGGACGAATCAACCCGGTACAACTACTCAAAATCAGGTATTTTTACCAACTAGTCTTTCTGACACTATGGATTATACTAATATTGATATTACTAATATGGCAATTGATTTTTACAATAATCCCAGTTCTAACTATGGGTTTTTGTTTAAATTATTGGATGAAAATTATTACAGAAGCTTGCTGTTTGGCTCAAAAGATTGCCCAAATTCAGCGAAATTACCTAAAGTTGAAATATGTTATCATATAAATACGGCTGTAAATAATATTCAGCAAAATGATATTAATATATCAGTAACTCCAAACCCTTTCTCTGATAAATTAAATCTGAATTACGTTATAACTGAAAGCAATAATGTAAGTATTGAAATCTTTGATTTACTTGGTAAAAGAATTTTAAATGAAGATTTAGGAAAACAGACAATAGGTTCATATAATCATCAGTTAACCTTAGATAATCAATTTGAGAAAGGCATATACCTCTTAAAATTTAACGCAGGAAAACATACTAAAAACTTAAAAATAATAAAAAATTAAGATTTTT
Organism: Bacteroidota bacterium; assembly: GCA_026391675.1. GTDB lineage: Bacteria > Bacteroidota > Bacteroidia > Bacteroidales > JACABE01 > JACABE01. The sequence continues at coordinate 92,079 of JAPLDQ010000020.1, read as the reverse complement.
AATTTTTTACAATTATTATTAAAAAGACTGACTTATAAATAGTTAGTCTTTTTTTTTATTTCTTTCTGAATAAAAAAATGCAATTATTAGCCTAAAATTAATATTTCCTATTGCCAGAATTAAAAAAAAATGTAATTTTGCATCGGAGAGTTGGCAGAGTGGTCGATTGCGGCGGTCTTGAAAACCGTTGAACTGCGAGGTTCCGGGGGTTCGAATCCCTCACTCTCCGCACCAACAAAATACAGAAGCATTGATAATTAATAGATTATCGATGCTTTTTTGTTTTTGTACAAACAATTTAATTTTGTTGCTATTGTAATAAATATAGTAATTTATCCTGATAATAACTATATTTACAAAAAAAAAGAAAACTGAAAACAGTTGTAAAAATATCACCCGTTATCCTTTGCTCGTTGCTAATGGCAGCTCATATGTTCAGGGGCAGTATGTTTATCTTTATGATAATTAGTCTTTGTATTCCTTTTTTATTGATCTGGAAAAGTAAAATCTCAGTCAGGATGGTTCAGCTTTTCCTTGTTCTATTTGGACTGGAATGGATAAGAACAATTATAATCCTTGCGAATATCAGAATGGAAAACGGAGAAGACTGGATAAGGATGACAATTATATTGGGTGTTGTTGCACTGTTTAATTTTTTAAGCATTTTGATATTTCGTTCAAAGCTTTTGAAGGTAAAATATCATTTATGATAGCATAAAAATCGAATTCATGATTTTAAATAATAAAAAAAGGAGCCAAGCTCCTTTTTTATTACAAATATTTTATTTGATACTTAGTTTACACCGAGTAATTCAACATCAAAAACAAGTACTGAACATGGAGGAATAACGCCACCAGCTCCTCTTTCGCCATAGGCTAATTTAGAAGGAACTACAATTTTAGCTTTTCCACCAACTTTCATCATGCTTATTGCTTCATCCCAACCTGGAATTACTTCACCTTTACCTAAAGTAAATTCAATAGGTTCATAAGGACGTTTTGGATTATACACATCACCTTTTTTAGCATCAGCTTCAACGCTGGTATCAAAAATTTTACCAGTGGTTAATTTACCGGTATAATTTACTTTTACTTTTTTGCCATTTTCAGCTTTAGCACCGTTTCCTTTTTTAACTTCAATGAAGTATAAACCGCTTGCAGTTGGTTTCACTTTAATTTTATTGTCAGCGAGGTATTTTTCCATTACTTTGCTTTCATTAGCTTTAGCTTCTTCAATCATTTTTTGCTGTTTGGCCATCATGTCAGCTTTTTCTTTTTCAAAACTGGCTTTAGTTACGATTTCAGATAACTTAATACTGTAATATAAAACATCACCTGATTTAATGTTTGGAGGTAACATCATAATTTTTTTCAATGAATCAGCAAACATAACAAATGTAACACTGTCACCAATACCCATCATAGAGAAACCTTCGTTTAAATCACCTTTGTATGCAGTAGTATCGTACATAAACATACGTTGTGGATTTCCTGAATTGGTAAATAAAACTGAATCACCTTTTTTAACAGTTAATTCTACAACTAAAATATCACCTAAATTAGGTTTTTTAGCATCTTTGATTTGATTGTGAAACTTGTAATTCAAACCATTCTTGGTTACTTTAAAACCAGGAAATTTTGAGTTTCCGCATGAAGTTATAATCACTGCCAATATAGCAACGAGTAAAATTGTAATTTGACTTTTTTTGTTCATTTTAATTCTAATTATTAATAAATATTTATTTTTATTTAATTATTTCGTTTACTTCCAATAATTCGACATCATAGACCAATGTGGCCTTTCGTGGGATTTTTTTCTGATCTCCCATTAAACCGAAAGCGAGGTGCGAAGGTATAATAAATTTTGCTTTATCACCAACTTTTAGTAATAAAATTCCTTCTTCCAATCCATTTTCAACTTCAGCTTTTCCAGTAATAAATGTTTTAGGACCATCAACAGAGGAACTATAAAGGCTGACACCATTCAGTAAATTAGATTTATAACTGATTTTAACTTTGGTTTTTAATTTTGCCTGTTTCCCGCTTCCATGTTTGTAGATCATATAATATAAACCTGATCCGGTTGAAAGCATATTCCAGTTATATCGAATGATATAATCGTTTATCTGTTCTTTTTCACTTTTGAGCATTTTAATATTGGCAGTAATCATCCGCTGATTTATACTATCCTGACTAATCTGTTTTTTTTGTGCTGTTTTTACTTGCTGTTGACAGGAAACAAAAACAAGCAAAGCTGATATTAAAATCAGAAGAACAACTAATGTCTGAGCTCTTAGATACTTCATTTATTCCTTATTTAAGACTTCAGCAAAATCATTGATACTTTGCTCAAATTTTTTAATGGTATCAGCTAATGAAAGGTAAGATGTTGCACCTGAAGCATGCATATGACCTCCACCTTCAAAATAAGTTCTGGCAAAAACATTTACATCCACTTCGCCTTTTGATCTGAATGAAATTCTAACTGCACCATCACGTTCTGTAAATAATGCCGCTAAATTAATCTTATTAATGGAAAGGGCATAGTTAACTACACCTTCTGTATCACCAACCTGATAATTAAACCGCTTTAGCTCAGCTTTTGACAATGCGATATAAGCAGTTGAACGTTCAGCAATAACTGTAAGCCTTTCACTTAAACAATAGCCTAATAAACGTAAACGGTTTTCAGAAAAGGTATCATACACCAAATGATGAATTTCTTCAGCATCAACGCCTGTTTTAATTATTGAAGCTGTAATTTTATAGGTTTTTTCGTAATTACAGGAATAACTGTATGAACCGGTATCTGTCATAATGCCCACATATAAGCAAGAAGCAACATCAGCATTAATAAGTTTTTCATCTCCCAAGGCACTGATAAAATCATATATCAGTTCTGATGTGGAAGAAACTTTAACTTCTGAAAATGCAAAATCAAAACTTTCCAGTTCCGGTTGTAAATGATGGTCAATCAGTACTTTTATCGATTTAGCATTTCTTACGACATCCTGCAGTTTTTCCAGCCTTTTCAGTGAATTAAAATCCAGAAAAAATATTATTTCAGCATTGTTAATAAGTTCTTCGCAAAGTTTTTTTTGAGTATTGTAAGTCAAAATCTTTTCACTTCCTTTCATCCACGCCAAAAATTCAGGAAATTGATTGGGAACAATAACATTTACCGACTGTTTTTTTAAAAGGAAATAATTATATAAAGCAAGAGATGAACCAATAGCATCGCCATCAGGATTGGAATGTGAAACGATTAAGATATTCCTTTTTTCTTTTAGTAATTCCTTTATTGAAGATATATAATGTTTATTCAAGTGATTCTATTGATTTAATTATAATAAAAAAGAAGTTTGCAAAATTAATAATAAAATGCTTCTCATTTTGATTTGTTTTATTATTTTTACAAGCTAAATCAAATAATCTTTTAAAAAAATGGCAGCTAACATAACATTTACAATGATAAAGCCTTACGCAGTTCAGTGTGGGAATATCGGAACAATTTTAGACATCATCATAACACATAATTTCAAAATTAAAGCCATGAAATATACTCGCCTTTCAAAATCACAGGCTGAGAAATTTTATGCAGTTCACAAAGACAGACCATTTTTTAATGATTTAGTTGAGTTTATGAGTTCAGGTCCAATAGTAGCTGCAATTCTTGAAAAAGACAATGCTGTAGAAGATTACAGACAGTTAATTGGGTCTACAGACCCTGCTCAGGCTGCAGAAGGTACCATACGTAAACTTTATGGGTATTCTGTTCAGAAAAACGCTGTTCATGGTTCTGATTCTGATGAAAATGCTATTATTGAAGCAAATTTCTTCTTTCCGACTTCTGAAAGGTTTTAGTACTTAGAGTACAAAGAATTATTAGTTCAAAGTTATTAAGTTAATAAGTTATTTGCTGCAAACCGGCTGATTGTTTTGTTATTTTAAAAATAAGCAAAATATTCCATTAAAATAAAGAATACAATTTAATGAAATGCTTTTATTACTAAAAATAAGAAATCATGGCGTAAAGAGCTGACAACATTAGACTCTTACAGATAAGCAAATCAAATTTTAAGGACGATAATTTCCTTATGGAATTCTGTTACTGAGGTCTTCGGTCTTAATACTTAATAACTCAATAAATAAATAACTTAATAACTTAACAACTTAACAACTTAATAACCAATAACTAATTACTGTTTTTTTTCGTTTCAATCAGAAAATAGGCTGTGGTTGTAAAAAAATCCCTGATGTAAGGTAATGAAGCAATAATGCTGTTTTGTTTCCTTGGCTTTAAATTAAATTTGAACTGATAGTTCGGATTTATGAAATAATATATTTTTTCTTTTATACTAAATCCATGGGTTTTTACTTCTTTGTGAAAACCGTTTATACTTATTCTTGTAGCTTTTATATCAGTCCAGTCATCGATATACGGATATTTATCCCATTTCAATAATTGTTTTGTAAACCACATCGGCAATAAATGAAAATAAGGTAAGCGGGAATAGAATTTATTATGCAGCATTTGCTGATGACCACCAAATGGCATATGCCATGGTGGCATAGCTATAAAAACATAGCCTTGCGGTTTTAAAAACTCAGCAAATTTTTCATATAATATTTTTCTGTTATGTATATGTTCAATGACGTCCTTTAAAATAATAAGGTCAAATTTACCACCTAAAGCTTCAACATTTACCTTAAAAACATCACTGTCGTAAAAATCAATCAAACCGGCATCCAGTTCTGTTTTCATAAATCTTTTAGCCAGCACAACCCTTGATTCACTGATTTCTACGCCAACACACTGGTGACCTAATTCAGTAAATGCTTTTAATACGCCGGCTTCTGCAGATCCTATTTCCAGTATTCTCAATTGCTTTGAAAAATCAAGATACTGATTCACCAAAGGGACTATATATTCCTTAGAATGAAGATATTGATAGTTAAAGTAGCGTTCGGCATCATTGTGAAAATCGTAAACCATATTGTTCTGTTTTTGAATCGTCAAAATTAAAAAAAATTTTGTAGGTTTGCAATCTTAAGAAAAATGAATAATAATGCTTGAATTTATTTTTTGGTTTATCATCATTTATATCGTTTTACGATTAGCCGCAAAATATTTTTTACCTTTTATAGTTAAATATTATTTGAAAAAATTTCAGCAAAGGTTTTACCAGCAAGATATTAATACTAATCGGAAAGAAGGTGAAACCAATGTTGATTATGTACCGGATAAAAAGTCAAAAACTAATAATTCAGATACAAATATTGGTGAATATATTGATTACGAAGAAATTGAATCTAAATAATTAAAAACAAATCAAATGAAGAATATCAATTTTAAACAGATGCTGCCTTATTTAGCAGCAATAATAATATTTTTAATTGTAACATTTGCCTATTTAAGTCCGATGCTGGAAGGAAAACAGCTAAGACAGGGAGATACAGTTAGCTGGACAGGTGCGGCAAAGGAAATTCTGGATTTTCGTAAAGCACATCCGGGAGAAGAACCATTGTGGACCAATTCGATGTTTGGCGGGATGCCGGCTTATATGATAAGTATTCTCACGCCATCTAATAATGTAGTTTCATTTTTTGACAGGGCTTTGAATTTATTTTCATTACCTAATCCTGCAAATTTTATTTTCTTATATTTTCTGGGATTTTTCATCTTATTGCTGGTATTAAAAGTTGATCCCTGGCTAAGTATTATCGGGGCACTTGCGTTTGGCTTTTCGTCCTATTTCTTTGTTATAATTGAAGCCGGACATAATACAAAAGCTGCAACCATAGGTTATATGGCCCCTGTATTAGCTGGTATTATTCTTACAATGCGAGGCAAATATTTGTGGGGATGTTTTCTTACTGCCATTTTCCTTTCAATAAATATTAAAATGAATCATGTTCAAATGACCTACTACCTCATGATTCTGGTTCTGATTTATATCTTATTCGAATTATATACAAAAATTAAAGAAAAGCAACTGACGATGTTTATAAAAGCTTCGGCGGTATTAATTATAGCTGTTTTCTTAGCATTGGGTACCAATATCACAAGCTTATGGACAACCTATGAATATTCAAAAGATACCATCAGAGGTACTTCTGAACTCAGTTCAAATCCTGAAGTTAAAACCAAAGGACTTGATATTGATTATGCAACACAGTGGAGTTATGGAATTGATGAAGCGTTTACCTTATTAATCCCTGATTTTAAAGGCGGTTCATCAAGTGGAAAATTAGGTGAAAGTTCAGAAGCATATGCTACTTTAAAACAAAACAATGTCCCGAATATCAAGGAAATAACAAGCCAGATGCCTTTATACTGGGGAGCGCAACCATTTACATCAGGTCCTGTTTATGCAGGTGCAATTTTTGTTTTCCTTTTTGTGCTCGGGCTGTTTATAGTTAAAACACCTATGAAATGGGTTTTACTAACTGCAACAACATTATCAATTATGCTGGCCTGGGGCAAAAATTTTATGCCATTGACCCAATTTTTCTTTGATTATTTCCCAATGTACTCCAAATTCAGAGCTGTTGCTTCTATTTTAGTAATTGCAGAATTATGCATCCCTTTATTGGGTATTTTAGCATTAAACCAGATTATTACTAAAAAAACTGAAAAAGCAGATGTGTTGAAATATGGGAAAATTGCACTCTATATATGCGGTGGTATTACACTCTTTTTTGCTTTAATTGGTTCATCATTTTTTGATTTCAAATCTGCAACTGACGCCCAACTCCCCTATCCTGAATGGCTTATGAATGCAATTATTTCAGACAGAAAATCAATATTTACAACAGATGCATGGCGTTCATTACTGTTTATCGTTTTAGCTGCAGGTTTAATATGGGCATTCATTGAAAATAAAATTAAAAAAGAAATTGTAATTATTGCATTCATTTTATTGGTTATAATTGACATGTTCCCAGTGGATAAAAGATATTTTGACAATAGCAATTTTACCAATAAAAAAAATGTTGAAACTCCATTTCAGGCAACAGATGCTGATATGATGATATTAGAAGACAAAGATCCGAATTACAGGGTATATAATGTCACTGTAAATCCTTTTACTGATGCAAGTACTTCTTATTTCCATAAATCTGTTGGTGGATATCATGCAGCTAAAATACGCCGTTATCAGGATTTAATTGAACGGCATATCAGCAAAAACAATGTTAAAGTGCTGAATATGTTAAATACAAGATATTTCATCGTTCCTGATCAAAACAAACAACCTCAGGTTCAACGGAATGTTGCAGCTTTAGGAAATGCATGGTTTGTTGAAAATTATAAAATTGTTGAAAATCCTGATTCTGAAATAAGTGCTTTATCCAATTTTGAGCCTGCAACAACAGCCATCATTGATAAAAGATTTAATGATTATGTTAAAGATTACAAACCTGGTAAGGATTCAACTTCAACAATTTTATTAAGTAATTATCTGCCTAATCATTTAACGTATCAGGCCAATGCTAAAAAAGAAGAATTGGCAGTATTTTCTGAAATTTATTATGCTAACGGATGGAATGCATATATTGATGGTAAACAACAGCCTTACATTCGTGTAAACTATGTACTCAGGGCAATGAAAATACCACAGGGAGAGCATAAAATTGAATTCAAATTCGAACCAAAATCTTATTATACCGGCGAAAAAATAGGTTATGCGAGTTCATTTATATTATTGTTAATGCTGCTGGGTTTATGCACAAAAGAAGTTTTAGCCTTTAATAAAAAGAATAAAGAAGCAGTTAAATAAATAATATTAATTTATATTTTCATTTAAGCCCTGAGAGATTTTTATCCTTCAGGGCTTAATTCTTTTATGTAGCTTGATCAGTAATGATTTTACAGATTTCTATTAAGAATTCTTAACAGCTTGCTTAACATTTTTTAACGAAAGAAAATGTAGTAATAACGGGTGATTCAATTACTTTTGCGTTACAAATTTTAAAAACGATGACACAAACAATTGACATTAATGAATTGAACGAACGCATTCAGAGAGAAAGTGCTTTTGTTGACTTGCTGACGATAGAAATGAAAAAAGTTATTATCGGGCAAAAACACATGGTTGAACGTTTATTGATAGGATTGTTATCAAACGGTCATATTTTACTGGAAGGTGTGCCCGGTTTAGCTAAAACATTAGCAATTAATTCACTTGCCAATGCCATACATGCCAAGTTCAGCAGAATTCAGTTTACACCGGATTTGTTACCGGCCGATTTAACAGGTACATTAATTTATAGCCAGAAGAAAGAAGAATTTATAGTCAGAAAAGGACCTATCTTCTCAAACTTTATTTTAGCTGATGAAATTAACCGTGCTCCGGCAAAAGTACAGAGTGCTTTACTGGAAGCTATGCAGGAACGACAGGTTACAATTGGCGAACATACTTATAAACTCGAAGAACCATTCCTGGTTATGGCTACACAGAATCCGATAGAACAGGAAGGGACTTACCCGCTGCCGGAAGCACAGGTTGACCGTTTTATGCTGAAAGTTGTGATTTCTTATCCTAAAAAAGAAGAAGAAAAGCTTATCATGCGTCAAAACATGAATAATGATTTCCCATTTACTTCACCGGTATTAAAACCTGAAGATATAATAAAAGCAAGAGCTGTTTGCCGTGAAGTTTATCTGGATGAAAAAATTGAAAATTACATCAGTGATATCGTATTTGCTACACGTTACCCTGCTGATTATAAATTAAACAAATTTAAAGGACTAATCAGCTACGGTGCTTCACCACGTGCAAGTATAAACTTAGCACTTGCCTCAAAAGCTTATGCCTTTATTAAGAGAAGAGGTTATGTAATTCCTGAAGATGTAAGAGCTATTTGTCATGATGTATTGCGTCACCGTATCGGTTTAACTTATGAAGCAGAAGCTGAAAATATTACAACCGAAGAAATTATCAACGAAATATTAAATACGGTTGAAGTACCATAGTAAGTTATGAGTTATGAGTTATAAGTTATGATTTATGATTTCGACTACGCTCAATCACCTCGGTTACTGAGCGTAGTCGAAGTAACAAACGTAATGAACTTTATGAACTAAAAAATAATGGAGACAAGCGAGCTATTAAAAAAAGTAAGGAAAATTGAAATCAAATCCCGCGGTTTGACCAATCATATTTTTTCAGGGCATTATCACAGTGCTTTTAAAGGAAAAGGTATGACATTCAGCGAGGTTAGAGAATATCAATATGGCGACGATGTTCGTTCTATTGACTGGAATGTTACTGCCCGCCTGAATCATCCCTATGTTAAAATTTTTGAAGAAGAACGCGAACTTACTGTAATGCTTTTAATTGACGTCAGTGGATCGAATAAATTCGGCACTCAGAAACAGTTTAAAGAAGATCTGATTACTGAAATAGCAGCTGTACTTTCGTTTTCAGCTATTCAAAACAACGATAAAGTCGGGGTTATCTTTTTTTCTGACAAAATAGAGAAATTTATCACTCCAAAAAAAGGAAGTTCGCATATATTAAGAATAATCCGTGAATTGATTAATTTCACGCCTACCAATAATAAAACCGATATTGCTGAAGCATTACGCTATTTTACAAATGTCATTAAAAAGAAATGTACTGCTTTTTTAATCAGTGATTTTATGGATAATGGATTTGAAGATGCTATTAAAATTACTTCAAAAAAACATGATTTGGTTGCTGTTAGAGTGTACGATGAATTGGAATCACATTTACCTGATATTGGCATGGTAAAACTTAAAAATGCCGAAGACGGAACAACACTTTGGGTTGATTCTTCTGATACACAGGTACGAAAGAACTTCCAAACCTGGTGGATGCAGCACGAGAAATATTTAAACGATGTTTTCGTTAAATCAGGAACTGACGAAGTTAAGATTAATACAAATCAGGATTACGTTAAACCATTAATGAATTTATTCAAAAAGAGAGAAAACAGAAATTGATTTATAATTTATAGGAATGAGCAAATTAGTCAGATATATATTTCAAATTGTTTTATTTTTTATTGCTTTACCTGGTTTCAGTCAGGAAATTAGCGTTACTGCAAAAATTGATACCAATATTATATTAATAGGTGACCAGATTAAACTTAACTTCGCTGTTACATGCCCTGTTAACTATAAAGTTGCATTTCCGGTATTTATTGATTCTTTATCAAGCAAAATTGAAATCGTAAATGTTTCAAAAATTGACAGCGTTTATAATAAAGATAAATCTAAAATTACACTCAATCAAACTGTTCTGATTACATCTTTCGATACCGGATATTACAAAATCCCATCATTTGCATTCCAGTATCAAAAACAGCATGAAAATAATGTAAATACAATTTTTTCTGACTCTTTGTTTTTAACTGTTAATATAATGGCTGTAGATACCAATTTAGCCATAAAAGATATTAAACTGCCACTTGAAGCACCTGTTACATTTAAAGAAATTTTACCTTATTTATTGAGCGGAATTGGAATAGCTGCCATATTTATCATAGGATTGTTACTGGTTTTACGTTACAGAAAAAAGAAGTCAAACGAATTTTTACCATCAAGGCCAAAAATTCCGCCACATCAAAAAGCTTTACAGGATTTAGAAGCATTACGACAGAAAAAACTTTGGCAAAATGATAAAATTAAAGATTATCATTCGGAATTAACAGAAATCCTTCGTTTGTATTTCGAGTACCAATTTAACATACAGGCACTTGAGATGACTTCCGATGAAATTATTGAAGCTTTTGAGCAACATAATCATAATAAAGAATTAAAGAAAAGATTATATCAGATACTCACTTTAGCTGATCTGGTGAAGTTTGCAAAACAATTGCCTTTACCTGACCAACATGATTTGAGTTTACAAAATGCAATTTATATAGTTAAAACAACTTATGCTGAAAATAAGATTGAAGATACTAATCCGGCAACTACAGATAACTTAAACGAGAACTAAGATGTTAGATTATTTAAAACATATTGAATTTGCAAATCCGGCATATCTTTATATTTTGCTGATAATTCCGTTATTGGTAGTCTGGTATATTTTTAAAAATTTCAGCACTTTTGCCGAGATTCAGTTTTCAAGCTTCTCCCCTTTTTCCACGTTGAAGAAAACTGCAAAACAAAGATTTTATCACCTATTATTTATATTAAGAATACTCACAATAGCATTAGTGATCATTGTTTTGGCCAGACCTCAATCCAGCTTAAGCAGAAAAAATGTAAGTATTGAAGGAATTGACATCGTATTGGCTTATGACCTTTCCAGCAGTATGCTTGCAGAAGATTTCAAACCCAACAGAATTGAAGCTGCCCGTGAAATTGGCTTACAGTTTATTGATGGCAGACCAAATGACAGAATGGGATTAGTTGTATTCAGCGGTGAAGCATACACACAATGCCCCCTGACATCTGACCATGGTGTATTAAAAAGCCTTTTTCTGCAGGTAAAAAATGGTTTAATTGAAGATGGAACTGCCATTGGTGATGGATTAGCCACTGCTGTCAGCAGAATAAAAGACAGCAAAGCCATCAGTAAAGTTATTATTTTAATGACAGACGGAGAGAATAACAGAGGTTCTGTTGACCCGCTTTCTGCTGCTGAAATTGCAAAATTATTTGGGGTTCGGGTTTATACAATCGGCATTGGGACTATGGGTTTTGCGCCTTATCCTTTTCAAACTCCCTTTGGCGTTCAATACCAGAACATGGAAGTAAAAATTGATGAACCTTTACTTAAACAAATAGCTAAGACTACAAATGGCAATTATTACAGAGCCACTTCAAAAACGAAACTTGATAGTATTTTTAAAGAAATAGACAAATTAGAAAAATCAAAAATTGATGTTACTGAGTTTCATAAGAAATCAGAAGAGTTTTTATATTTTTTAATTATAGCTGCTTTTTTATTAATAATAGAAATAACACTAAGATATACAATTTATAAGACAATTCCATAATTGAGATTATGATAAAATTTGGTGATATATCATTTCTGTATGTACTTATTTTAGTTCCTTTTTTCATCATTCTTTTCTGGATGATGCAAAAAAAGAAAAAAACATTACTGCGTAAAATTGGCGACAGAAATCTTATTATGCGTTTAACTGAGAATTATTCCAATGCCCGTGTGGTCTGGAAATTCATTTTATTGTTAACTGCTTTTATATTTATTGTATTAACACTGATAAGAGTTCAGATAGGCTCAAAAGTAGAAAAAGCCAACCGTAAAGGAGCCGATATTATTATTGCGCTGGATGTTTCCAATAGTATGCTTGCCGAAGATATTCAGCCCAATCGTCTGGCCCGCTCCAAACAAGCCATTTCAAAAATGATTGAGAAACTGGAAGGTGACAGAATCGGAATAATTATTTTTGCGGGAAAAGCTTTCGTACAATTACCCCTTACCAACGACTATGCTGCTGCAAAAATGTTTCTTGAAACCATCAGCAATACAGATGTAAATGAACAGGGTACAGCAATTGGTTCTGCTATTTCTATGGCTGTTGAATCTTTTGATAAAAGCCAGAATAAAGATAATATCAGGAATAATAAAGCCATTATTGTAATCACTGATGGTGAAAATCATGAGGACGATGCCATTGAACAGGCTAAATTAGCTTATGATCAGGGAATAAAAATAAGTACAATTGGTATGGGTCTTGTAGATGGTGCGCCAATACCTGTTTATAACGGCAGTACACTTACAGTATATAAAAAAGACAGGGATGGTAATACTGTTGTTACAAAACTTGATGAAACATTGCTACAAAAAATTGCAATTACCGGAAATGGAACCTATTTAAGAGCAAGTAACAGCAATGCAGGTTTACAAACTATTTTTGATGAAATAAAAAAATTGGATAAAAATGAATATGAAGCCAAATCATTTTCAGAATACGAAGACAGATTTCAGTATTTTGCAGTAGTTGCGCTCATATTATTACTTTTAGAACTATCAATATTCTATAAGAAAAGTAAAAGATTAAGGAATATTAATTTATTTGGTAAAAAATGATATTTAAAATGAAGTATTTCCTGTTGATATTAATTATTTTTGCCACTTCAATGCTGGGTTTTTCGCAAAACGAGAAAAAGTTTATTCGCGAAGGTAATAAACAATACAATCAGAAAAATTATAACGAAGCTGAAGTAAATTACAGGAAATCATTACAGAACGACAGTAATTATTTTAAAGGAAAATATAATCTGGCTAACACCATGTATAAACAAAAAAACTATGATGAAGCCGCCAGACTTTATTCTTCAATTGCGGAACAGGAAAAAGACAATAAAATAAAAGCCAAGGTTTATCATAATCTGGGAAATTCTTTATTACAAAAAAAAGAATATGATAAAAGCATAGAAGCCTATAAACAAGCGCTTAAGAATAACCCAACGGATATAGACACCAAATATAATCTTTCTTATGCATTGCAAATGTTAAGACAACAGCAAAACCAGAAGAACAAAGACAATAAAGATAAAAAAGATAAAAAAGACGATAAGGATAAACAGAAACAAGATCAGAATCAGGATAAAAAGGAAAATAAACAACAGCAACAACAACAGCAACAAAAAGATGTAAAGAAAGAAGAAGCTGAACGAATGCTTGATGCACTTAAGAATAATGAAAAAAAGACTATGGATAAGGTGAAAAAGCAAAAAGTTGTTAATGCAAGAGTTAAGATTGAAAAAGACTGGTAAAATAAATTTAGATTTTAGATTTTAGATAGTAGAATCAGTAATAAATAACTAAGAACAAAATATATAAAATGAAAAGAATTATTTTTTTCATACTACTCATTACAGGACTAATTTATACGTCTAAGGCAGAAGATGTCAGGTTTACTGCTTCTGCTCCTTCTACAGTTGGAAGTGGACAGCAATTTGCCGTAACATTTTCAGTAAATGCTGCAGGAAGTAGTTTTTCAGGACCTAATTTTAAAGGGTTTAGTGTATTATCCGGGCCTAATCAGTCATCAAGCACCAGCATGCAGTTTATCAACGGGAATATGACACAATCTGTTTCCTATTCATTTACTTATTATCTGCAGGCCGGAAATGAAGGAACTTTTACAATAGGTCCTGCAAAGATAACTATTGGTGGTAAAACATACGAAAGCAATGCATTAACGGTTAAGGTAGTTAAAGGAACTCCCAATTCAAATCAGCAGAACAATCAGCAAAACCGGCAACAACAAAATAATCAGCCTTCTTCACTCAGCGAAAATGATATATTTATTAAAACAAGTGTTAGTAATGCTTCTCCATTACAGGGTGAACAAATCATAGTAACTTATAAACTCTATACTTCAGTTGCTGTTTCGCAATATTCCATTAATAAACTAGCCAGTAACAAAGGATTCTGGTCCGAAGATTTATTAAAGGAAAACGAAAGACCCAAGCAATACAAAGAAAACCTGAACGGAAAACAATATATAGTTGCTGAAATCAGAAAAGTAGCTTTGTTTCCTCAGGATGTCGGTACATTGAACATTCAACCCCTAGAAGTTGATGTGGTAGCTCAACTTCCTTCTCAACGCAGAAAAACCAATTCAATCTTCGACTTTTTTGATGATCCTTTTGCCAGTTCCTATCAAAATGTAAAGAAAACCATTAAATCCAATAATGTTTCAGTTAATGTAAGAGCATTACCAGCAGCAAACAAACCTGCTGACTTTAGCGGTGCTGTCGGAAATTACACCTATCGTTCAGATTTCAGCAAAACTGAAACCAAAGCCAATGAAGCTGTAAATTTAAAATTTACCATTTCAGGAAGAGGTAATATAAAACTAATTGATAAACTGGATGTAAAATTCCCCCCTGATTTTGAAGTTTATGACCCTAAAATAAACGATAATATTAATAAATCTGAAAATGGAATTTCAGGTACCAAAACTTTTGACTATTTAATTATACCACGCAACGAAGGTGTATTTACTATAAAAGCTGTAAATTTCACTTATTTTGACCTTAATAAAGGTAAATACATAACGCTGTCTTCGCCCGAATATACTTTAAAAGTGGCAAAAGGTGACGGCAAACAAAGTTCAGCTACTTTAACTTCAGTCAACCAGGAAGAAATTAAATATATAGGCAGTGATATTGAGCATATCAAGACTAAGCCTATGGACCTTAATAAAAAGGGTGTTCATTTCTTTTTATCTGAACTTTACTATATTTTATGTTTAATCCCCTTTATTTTATTTATCATCGCCATTATATTCAGGAGAAAACATTTAAAACTCAGAAGCAATTTAGCCCTGCTTAAAAACAGGAAAGCAACTAAAATTGCTAAAAAACGACTGAAGAAAGCCAGCAAGTATCTGGGTAGCAAGGAAAAAGATAAGTTTTATATAGAAATTTCTCAGGCTTTATGGGGTTATATGAGCGATAAATTCAACATACCATTGGCTGAATTATCAATGGATTCGGTAAACGAAGCTTTACATAATAAAGGTATTAAAGAAGAATTAGCTTCACAGTTTATTAAAACCCTGCATAATTGCGAATTTGCACGTTTTGCTCCTGGTGATGAATCCCTCACAATGGATAATATTTACAAAGAAGCCATAGAAATAATTTCAAAAACAGAAAACGAATTAAAATAGAACAAAATGAAAAAGTTTTTGATCATATTTTTAGTATTCATTAATGCACTACAGCTTTTTGCTACCAATGTGAATCCTGACATTGAAGCAGCTAATAAAGCATATAATAAAGAAAAATACAACGATGCCATTACCCTTTACAATAAAGTACTGCAAAATGGACTGGAATCAGCTGATTTATATTTTAATTTAGGTAATTGCTATTACCGGCTAAATAATTATCCTTTAGCTATATTAAATTATGAAAGAGCTAAAAAACTGGATCCGGCTGATGCTGATATTGATTTAAACCTGAAAATAGCAAATACCAAAATAATTGATAAAATAGAAACTGTACCCCAGTTATTCTTTGTCAAATGGTGGATAATGCTATCCAATCTTTTATCCTACGACGACTGGGCGATTATCTGCATAGTTGCCATATTTATTTTCTTTATTTCGTTGTTTATTTATCTTGCATCCCATACTTACCGTTTAAAGAAATTTACATTCTGGCTGAGTATTTCGATGATAATTTTAACTGTTTTTTCTGTGCATTTTGCTTTGAAACAATATAATAATATCAATGCAAGCAACCATGCCATTATTTTTACACCAACTGTAACTGTAAAAAGTTCACCTGATGAAAAAGGTGCCGATAAATTTGTCATACACGAAGGCACAAAAGTTGAAATTCTTGATGAATTAAACAACTGGGTAAAGATTAAAATTGCCAATGGCAGCAATGGTTGGGTGGATAGACAAAGTTTTGAGATTATTTAATCATTTAAAATATAGTTATTTAAATTCTTTTAGTCTTTTATGACTTTTACCCTTTTTATGGCTTGCATAGTAAGAATTTCTATAATATAAGTTCCTTTTGGAACGGATGTTAAATCTATTTTCGTTTCAATATTATTGATTTCTCTTTCTAATACTTGCTGACCCAAAACATTAAACAATTTAATTCTATTGATTTTAAATCCATTAGAAATTGATAAAATATTATTTACAGGATTTGGAAAACAAGAAAATTTTTCAAAATAAAAATCTTCTATACCAACATTTATTGTAACAAGAACTTCTAATCTATTTGGACTTTCACAACTTCCTAAAGTTTGTGATGCATAATAATGTGTTCCGTTTACTAAAATAGTATTACTTGATAAAGAAACACCTCCGGTGGCAGTAGAATACCATTTAATTGCAGTTCCTGATACAACTAAATCAGCAATAGTACTACCCGTAATTAAAGTTTGTAAAGAACTGCCTGTTGGAGCATTTGGAATTGGATTAACTACAATTGTCATTGAAGTATCTATTGCACATTGACCTGAATCAGCCATAAATGTGTAAGTAGTTGTTTGTGTATTATTTATTGCCGGAGACC
This sequence comes from Bacteroidota bacterium, assembly GCA_026391675.1. Taxonomy (GTDB): domain Bacteria; phylum Bacteroidota; class Bacteroidia; order Bacteroidales; family JACABE01; genus JACABE01. The sequence goes on along the minus strand of JAPLDQ010000020.1, from coordinate 75,080 downwards.
AAGTTCCAGTGACTCCATTAATGGATGTTGCAGGTAATGCTGATAAATTAGCGCCACTACAAATTGGCATAGCTTGTGTAAATAAACTTGCTTTTGGGAATAAACACTGTTTAAATTTAGCTACATAACATTTCCATAATGAATTATGAAAATAACCAGCAGCATAAATATTACCAGAAGTATCGTTACATATAGAACATATCATAGCATCAGCTGACAATGCATTCGTACCACCTAATTCACTCCATAATAATCCATCCCATTTGGCTACATAATATTTACCGCTGATATTATAGAATTGACCTGCTGCATAAATGTTGCCAGCAGCATCACTGCAAATTGTTGATATTGGGGGAATTACAGATAGTGCATTTGTACCACCCAATTTACTCCATACAAACCCATTCCATTTTATTACAGACCACCTTTGGCTTGCATTCAATATTCCAGCAGTATAAATATTCCCAGCAGCATCACTGCAAAGTGTTGCTAAATAACCATATGAAGAAAGAGAATTTACACCACCCAATTCACTCCAAGTAGTTCCATTCCATTTGGCTACATATCTATTATCATTTGAATTCATGAATTGACCTACAGCATATATATTACCTAAGGCATCGCTACAAATAGATGAGATTGAGAAATTTGCAGCTAAAGCATTTATACCTCCTAATTCACTCCAAACTGTTCCATTCCATTTGGCAACATAATACTTTCCATTAGTATTTGTAAAATTGCCTGCTGCATATATATTTCCAGAAGCATCACTACACATTGAGAATATTTGATTATTTGCAGCTAAAGAATTTGTACCACCCAATTCAGTCCAAACAGTACCATTCCATTTTGCTACATAATAATTTCCATTAGCATTCATGAATTGACCTGTTGCATAAATATTGCCTGCTGCATCACTGCATACATAATTGATATAATAACAAGCAGATAAACCATTTAAACCAGCCAATTCAGTCCAAACAGTTCCATTCCATTTTGCAACATAAGCTTTATTATTGGTATTTACAAAACCACCTCCAGCATAAATATTGCCAGCTAAATCGCTGCATATTGAAGTAATATAAGTATTTGCAGATAATGCATTTGTACCACCCAATTCGCTCCATTGGCTATATGAAACATTTGTAAATAACAAAAAAGTAATAAATAGAATAATTTTATTCATAGAAATGAAATTTATTTTTTTTAATAAGTTTAGCAAATTTATAAATTATTTAATCATCTCAACAAATTCAGCTTCAGAAATAATCGGAATATTTAATTTCTCAGCTTTTTTACGTTTTTCGGGTCCCATATTTTCTCCGGCCAGAACATAATCAGTTTTAGAAGAAACGGATGAAACATTCTTACCACTGTTTTGCTCAATTAAGGTTTTAATTTCATCTCTGGAAAACTGTTCAAATACACCACTCACAACAAAAGATTTACCCTTTAACAAGCTTGATCTTGTTTCCATTTGCTGACTACTCAATTCAAACTGCAGGCCTTTATCTTTCAGCCTTTGTATTAACAGCAAGTTCTTTTGTCCCTTAAAAAATGAAAGTATGCTTTCTGCTATTTTTATCCCGATTTCATCTACATTAAGTAATTCTTCAGAAGTGGCAGCCATTAAATTTTCAATGTTATGAAAATAAAGTGCAAGTTTTTTTGCTACCGTTTCGCCGACATAACGAATTCCTATGGCAAACAATACACGTTCAAAACCCACTTTCCTGGATAAAGCTATCCCGTTCAGAATATTAGTAACAGTTTTCTCCTGAAAGCTTAATTTCTTTTGTTTCTTTTCAACATCACTTACTAAGATTTTCTCTAATCCGATTAGCTGTTCATACGTTAAATCATAGAGATCAGCTGCATTTTTTACCAGGCCATTATCATAGAGCATTTCAATCTTGCCTTCGCCCAAACTATCGATATTCATGGCTTTACGATGAATAAAATGTGTGAGTTTACCTTTTATTTGCGGAGGACATTCATTTTCGTTCTGACAAAACCAGGCTGATTCACCTGTAGCTCTCTGAAGTTTACTTCCACATTCAGGACAATTGGCTATAAATTCAAAAGCATGGGTATGAAGTGGCCTTTTATCCAGTAATACACCTACTACTTTGGGAATAATTTCGCCTCCCTTTTCAACATAGACCAAATCACCTATTCTGATATCCATATTTTTAATAAAATCTTCATTATGCAGACTGGCTCTTTTTACAATGGTTCCGGCTAATAATATAGGTTTTAGATTAGCAACAGGAGTTACAGTACCGGTTCTGCCAACCTGAAAATCGATAGAAAGTAAAGTGGTAGCCAGTTTTTCTGCCTTAAATTTATAAGCGATTGCCCAACGGGGAGATTTAGCAGTAAAGCCTAGTTGCTGCCAATGGCGGTAATCGTTTACTTTAATTACAATACCATCAATATCAAAACTAAGTTCATTGCGGGCTTTATTCCAATAATTAATAAAATCAAAAACATCGGGTAGGCTCTGACATTTTATCATGTAATTGGAAACCTTAAATCCCCATTCCTTGGCTTTCATCAGATTTTCGTAATGTGAAGAAAAAGGTAAATTCTCACCATTCAGAAAATAAAGAAAACAATCCAGCGGACGTCGGGCTACTTCTTTAGGGTCCTGCATTTTGAGGCTGCCGGAAGCAGCATTCCGGGGATTGGCAAATGGCTCCTCTCCTATTTCGGCCCTGTCATTGTTCATCTTCTCAAAACCGGCATGTGGCAGGAAAATTTCACCACGAATTTCAAATTTCTGAGGAAAATCACCTTTTAACTGCAAAGGTATGCTTTTAATGGTTTTAACATTTGAGGTTACATCATCACCCTGGACACCATCTCCTCTGGTAACGGCTTGTATAAGCCTGCCGTTTTCATAGGATAAACCTATGGCTACACCGTCAAATTTCAATTCACATACATATTCAAAATCTTCAGCTATTGTTTTACGGATGCGCATATCAAAATCGGTAAGTTCTTCTTCAGAATAAGTATTACCAAGTGAAAGCATAGGATATGTATGTTGTACTTGCTTAAAGTTCTTGGTAACTTCCCCTCCGACACGTTGTGTGGGTGAATCAGGACGTAAAAATTCAGGATGTTCCTTTTCCAGTGAATTTAATTCAAGCAATAAATTATCAAATTCAAAATCACTTATACTTGGTTTGTCCAGCACATAATAATTGTAATTATGAGCATTTAACAACTCATGCAGTTCATTTATCCGATTTTCTATTTGCTGAATATCCATATTATTCTATATGCATTTTTTGAGGATAAAAATCTTTGTTTCTGAATATCACTATGGTTTGATTGGCATTAATAGGATTTAATCGGTACAGTAACTTATCTATATATCCGGGTTCAATTGTAGTTTCATATTCTATGTTTGGGAAAAATTCCCTGACATGATTTATTCGTTTTGCAAGTAATTTCTGATCTTCAAACAAAAAGAATTTAGGTGAATATTCCGGATTATTTTTAGCATAGGTATTATAAATTGAATCAACAGTGCAGGTTAAATTAATATCATAGCTTAGTATCCAGTGACCTAAATAAAATTCAGGTGGCAGCTTATTGCTTGAAGCATTGCTGTTTTCGACCAGTAAATAATAAGAATTGGCATATCTTAACTTATTGGGTTCATTTTCGAGATAATGTGAAATATACCGCATCGATTCAACACGGGCTCTTTTGGAGTAATGGGTAGATATTACCGGCATTAATAAAAAATTAAGTACCCAGAAAATAATCCAGCAAACCTTTAATAATTTTTTACGTTTTTGCCAGAATGTTGAGTTCGAAATAATTAAATCCCAGCCCAACATAGCTGAAATAATCAGAAATGGAATTATAGTCATTACAAAACGTTCCTGTTTGTTAGGAAAAGTACTATGAAAAGCAAGAAAAATAAAGGTAGGCAAAAATAAAAGTAAATATTTTTTCCAGCTTCTGAAAAATCCAGCGATAAGAAACAAACTAACCGGTGGAAGCAGCATGCCTGCCAGCAATAAAATATAAGTGTACCAGGCAGAAATTATATAGTCATTAGAGTGATCTATATTATACTGAATGTAAACTTTCATTTCGGCAAATGGTCTTCCCCACATCATCCAGTCAACCAAACCTTCAAAAATAAATACTGCAACTGCAAATCCCAGCATTAAAAACAATATTGGTTTCCATTGCTGACGAATCAACATAACCAAACCAACACCTGAAATAAATAATGCAGTTTGGAAACGGGTGGAAAAAGCAAGACCAAAAAGAAAACCGGCCCATAAAAAGGCTTTATCAAATTTATTTTCTTGCTGTTTACTATAAATCAACCATATAGCCCAAATCAGAAAAGGTATGGATACCACTTCAACCAAATTTCTTACGCTAATCCAGGGGAAAAACCACAATAAAGCCAGCATTAATCCGGTTTGAACAGCCAGTTTTTTACCGGCAGCTTTTTCTGTGATTTTATATCCAAAATAAACTACCAATAAAGACCACAATGCATGAATCAAACGAATGATAATCATTTTCATTTGAGGATTATCAATATTCAGGAATTTGATAATCGTAAAAAGGATATAATGTATGCCTGAATAAAAAAAACTATGTCCGTCAGGACCAGCATTATCAGGTGACCATGGCAGCCAGTTATTATAATCTGTACCATCAACCCATGATTGTGCAGCTTCAATTACCAGGAAATGATCATCATGCATTCCAAACCCTCTGGCAAAAATAACAGCTACAAGTCTTGAAACAAATGCAAGCAATAATATGCAAAGCAAAGTTTTTTCATTCCATAATTTTCTTAAATACTGCATATTATTCGGTTTTGCTTATAATTTGATGTAAGACTTTAATATTTTTCTTCCAGTTAAAATTCTGTATTACAAAGTCATAGCCATTAAGGGCAATTTTATCGGACAATTCTGTATTTTCCAGTAAATCGCAAATATTTTTCGCCAACCACTGTGCTGATAAATTAACAAAAATTTCAGAGCCCTCATTTGCTTTTAAAGCATCATTTGCAAGTGGTGTGGTAATACATGGCAGCTGCATTGCCATTGCTTCAAGAAGTTTATTCTGCAATCCGGTACCAATCCGCATAGGTGCAATAAAAACCTTAGCTTTTGCATAAGAAAGCCGCATATCATCAACCCAACCGGTAACAACTACATAATCGGATTCCAGTTTCTTAACCAGAAAATGCGGACTGGAGCCGGCAAGCATTACTTTAGCTCCGGGTATTCTTTTGTGTACCAATGGTAATATTTCATTTACCAAAAACTGACAGGCATCAATATTGGGAGGATATGACATATTGCCTGTAAATAATATATCAAACTCCTTTTCTGTATCAATGGGCTGATAATAGGATGTATCAACACCATTTGGCAATACATGTATATCTTTATTATCAGGATGTGGAATTAAATCACGGTCAGTTTCAGAAATTATCAGTTTATGGTTGAAATATCCAAAAATCTCATTTTCGTACCTGAGCATTCTTTTATATTCTGATTTCAATACAGGAAGCAAATAAACAGTTTCATTCTGCATTCTCCTTTTAATTCCATATGAAAAAACATCCTGATAATCCAGTGTCTTTGGAATATTAAAATCTTTAACATATTCAGCCATTCTTGCCAGTTGACAAAAAATATGATCAGGTTGTATTGATTCTATAAGTGAATTTATTTGCTTTTTGGCTTTTGAATTAAAGAAATAACCAACCTGGAAAGGTTTTCCGTTAAAGAATGCCTTAATAAGATTTATAAAAATGCTTGTTTTTGATAAATTAAAAAGATAAATCTCTTTACAATAGGGTTTTAACTGATTAAGTGCATCAGGATGCAAAGAATTTTCATTAAGACAATAAAGATATATATCATGGTATTCTGATAAAAAACGAATAAACTGAAAAGCTCTCAGTTTATCGCCTTTATCCAATGGATAAGGAACTCTGGATAAAACAACAAATAATTTCATTATTCAGCCTTTTTTATTAAATCACGATAAAATTGGATTAATTTATCTATAATAACATTGTTGTCATATTCTCTTTCTATTAATTGCCGTGCATTAGCTCCAATAAATATTTGTTTTTCCCTGTTTTCATTTATATCAAGAATTGCAGCTTTAAAATCTTTAGCAGTATCGGCAATAATAATATTCTCATTTGGTGAATAATTGATTCCTTCTGCTGCTATCTTAGTAGCTATTACAATTTTACCCATTGCCATTGCTTCAATAATTTTAATCCGGATACCACTTCCTGAGAACAAAGGTACAATCATAACTGACTTCGATTGCATAAAAGTTTTAGCATCTGCCACTTCTCCTTCTATTATTACATCAGGATAAGCTGATTCAATAAACGATTGCGGCATTTTTCTGCCTGCAAGATACAGTTTAAGATGATTGAAATCTTTATGGTAAGGAATCCAGACCTGATCTAAAAACCACTGAATACCATGTACATTTGGCAACCAGTTCATTGAACCGATATGAAATAAAGAAGTAGTATTTTTAATATTTTCGTATCGGTAATCGTTTAAATTGATGCCAAAAGGAATATCAATCAATGCATTATTATAACCCAATTTTAAAAACTGATTTGCATCAATTGAAGTAATAGCAGCAATACCATCACATTGCAGCAATGTAGTAACTTCATATTTTTTAAGCGTTTTTGCCAGATGTCTCAGGTATAATTTTTTAAAAGGATTTTTTGTTTCTTCAGCTATACGTTCCCATATTAAATGCTCTACATTATGAGCCCGTAATATAATTTTTGCCTCAGAATACAAACGTATACATGAAATATATGGCGTTAAATACAGCGTTTCCAGTTGAATAATATCAAATTTTTCAGCACGCAATATTTCAATTATCTTTTCTTCTAAATCAGTTGAGATAAAACGTTTTACATGATAGGAAGAAGATGAAAATAAATTGAAAAATGCAGGAATTATTTTTATACTTAAATCAACAAAAACGCTTTCAAAACCTGTTGCTTTCACATAGGAATCAGGCATAGCATCAAAGTTAATCTTATTCTTAAGGCTATTGATGGCCAATACTTTTACACTATGCCCCTTATCAATTAAACCTTGTGTTACTGCATGCATAGCAATTGAACCGCCCTCGTGCGGAGGATAAGGTGGTTTATTGCAGATTTGCAGTATCTTCATATTTGCTGATTGATTAATGATACCTTGCTTTTGGTAATTTTATTATACTTATTTCTTAAGATTTCTAAGATTTCCTTCTAAATATTTTTTTAAATAATCGAGCCCAGACATCACTGTCAAAAAGTGGTGAATCAGTTGTAGCTTTAATAGTAAGCAAAATTCCTATCGGTAAAAAAATTAATGATGACAACCACATACCTTCAAAAGAACCTAAAATCCCTTCACGGCTGGATTTTTCGCCTATCATAGAAATAATATGGAAAATTACAAAGAAAAGTACTGACATAACAACAGGCAATCCAAAGCCGCCTTTACGAATAATTGCACCTAATGGAGCTCCAATAAAAAATAAAATCAGACAGGCAAAAGACAACGTAAATTTACGTTGCCATTCAATATCAAAACGACGGATATATTCTTCAGTATCTTTATAATCAATGGAAAGGAAATCAACTTCATTTTTAGCACTGCGGGCCATTTGGATTGCAGAACCTACAATTTGGTTTTTTGCCATAAGTTCATAATCTGCCAATAATTCAGTTTTAAGTTTTGGTAAACTATCCGTTTTTTGCTTATTTATTGTATCATATTGATAATAGAAGAAACTTAATCTGGTAATGAAAGTTTCGTAAAACTTTTTCTTTTTATCATTCAGTTGAATCTTCAGCGTATCTTCAGTCTGAGTAAGTTGCTTCAAATTAAGCATTTGAAAATGATTCTTATATAAGTCTTCATTGGTTTTAGAAAAAGCAAATGCAGAGAGGTCAAATCTACGGTATTCTTCTTTAAAACTGATACGAACCATTGGACGTTTCTGCAAATTGGCATAAGTGCTTAAATCCTCAGCATAATTATTTCCATCCCAAAGGGTAAAAAACAAAAAACGATTATCAGCTGTAAGCTCCATTTTGCCGGATTTGGCAATGGTTAAATTTGAATTCCCTGACTTTTTGGTATGATCGTAAATCATTATGTTATGCAATGTTTTACCGTCGCTGTCTTTTTTCCCAATTTTAATAATATATCCGTCAATTCCATCATAATACATACCCTCCTGAATATTTACAGCAGGCTTTTTGGATTGCACATCAAACAACAACGTTTTAAATTTTAAATTGGCATAAGGCATTACATTATTTGAAAAATAAAATGCTATTCCGCTTATTATAATTGATAAAACAATTAAGGGTTTCATTATAGAACGCAATGAAATTCCAGCTGCTTTTATAGCTGTAAGTTCATATTTTTCGCCTAAATTCCCAAAAGTCATTAAGGAAGAAAGGAGAATGGCAAGTGGAAGCGCTAAAGGGACAAAGGTTGCTGAAGCATAAAACATAAGTTGTGCAATTACATACCATTCCAGGCCTTTGCCAACAAAATCATCAATATATTTCCATAAGAACTGCATCAAAAGTATAAATAAAGCAATGAAGAAAGTCATCACTAACGGTCCCAGATACAATTTAATAATTAACTGATAAATTTTTTTCACTATTAATCGCTTTTACTATGCAAACCTACGTAATTTTTGTAAATTTTTGCTTATATAAGTGTTTAAATAAGTTAAATATTGACTGAATTATAGCAATCTAAACGATAAAAAAAACGTTTACATACAATTATGCAAACGTTTTTTAATGTATTATGTTGTGGTTGATTATATTAGATTATATTAATTCATGTACAACCAGTCCACTGCGTAATTTTGGCTCAAACCAGGTGGTTTTCGGTGGCATGATATTAGCGGAATCAGCAATATCAATCAATTGCTTCATAGAAACTGCATATAAGGCAAATGCAACTTTCATTTCGCCATTATCAACCCTGCGTTTCAGTTCGCCCAATCCTCTTATCCCACCGACAAAATCAATACGTTTATCTGTACGTAAATCTTTAATCCCAAAAATATTATCAAGAACCAAACCGGATAAAATGGTAACATCCAATACTCCGATAGGATCATTATCATTATAAGTACCATCTTTAGCTAAAAGTGAATACCATTTACCTTCAAGATACATACTGAATTCGTGTAATTTTGTGGGCGTAAAGATTGCTGAACCTTCATCTTTAACAATAAAATCCTTACTTAATTTTTCGAGCAACTGTTCAGCTGTTAATCCATTCAAATCCTTAACAACACGATTGTAATCAATGATTTTTAATTGATTATCAGGGAAATGTACTGCGAGGAAATAATTATATTCCTCAGAACCGTTGTGCTGAGGATTATTATTTTTCTTTTCATTTCCAACCAGGGCTGCAGCTGCTGTACGATGATGGCCATCAGCTACATAAGTAAATGGAACTTTTGTTTTGAATAATTCAATTATCTTATTAATCGTATTTTCATCATTGATAACCCAGAAATGATGTCCAAAACCATCTTCTGAAACAAAATCATATTCAGGTTTCTGATTGTTAACAATATTACTGACGATATCATCAATTTCTTTAACAGCAGGATAGGCAAAGAAAACAGGTTCCATATTGGCATTGGTAATTCGAACATGTTTCATACGGTCTTCTTCTTTATCTTTGCGTGTAAGCTCATGTTTTTTAATGATGCCATTCATGTAATCTTCAACACCGGCACATCCGACAATACCATATTGTGTACGCCCGTCCATGGTTTGTGCGTAAATGTACAATTTTGCACTTTCATCCGGAACCAGCCATTTGTTGGCTTTAAACTTCATTAAATTTTCCTTTGCTTTGTTGTAAACAGCCTGATCATGTTCATCAAGATCAACAGGCAAATCAATTTCAGGTTTGATAATGTGTAATAATGAATAATCGTTTCCCTTTGCCTCCTCACGTGCTTCTGAAGAGTTTAAAACGTCGTAAGGCCTTGATGCAAGTTCTTTTGCAATGCCAATGGGTGGGCGTAATCCTTTAAATGCTTTAAGTATAGCCATAAAAATAGTACTTAATAAAAAATATTAATGATTAAATATAAAGAAAATCAATGCAAGAGAATTAGGTATTAATCTTCAAAATCTACTTCTTCGCTTGGTTTTTCATCCATTTGTCCTGAAGCTAACTGTGCTTTTTGCAAAGATGCAATCAAAGCACCAATCATCTTGGTCAATTCCATCAGCTGACGTCTGCCTTCTTCTTCAGTTTCATCTGAAATAAAATGCATTGTTTTGGCAATGGTAGTGTAAACTACACTTTCTCTCACTGCACTTTTTGCCATTTTAAGATAATAAACAAATTGACTTTTGTTCCGGGCAGATCCTTCTGCTATGTTCACAACTATAGCCTGCGCTGCTTTTGACATAGGAACTCCAATCGTAGTTTTAGCATCTTCTGGGAAATAGCTTGTAGCTTGCTGAGTCCAGTCAACAAATTCAATAGCTTTGTGGTAAATCCTCAGGTCTTCGAACCTAAAGAAACTGTTATTTTTGTCTGCAGTATTTTCCATTCGTTTTAGGTTATTAGTTTATGTGTTAGAATTAATAGCAAAAATATATAATTCTAAACGTATTTTGGTAAAAATCTAAAAAAAAATCAAAAATTTAATGAATTAGTTTTTTTAAAGTTTTATTTCTTAATTTATCTAAGCCTTTTTTTTCTTAATAATAAAATATACAGGAATGCCAAGTAGCACGATTATCATACCAGGCCATGTAAAACTGGGTTTATAAATAAGCAAATCAACGCAAAGTGCAAAAGCAAGTATAATATAGATAGCAGGTAAAACAGGATAACCGAAAGCTTTGTATGGTCTTGGAATTTCCGGTTTTTTCACTCTCAAAACAAAAAGGCCAATTATTGTTAAGATATAAAACAATAAAACAGCAAATACTACATAATCGAGCAGGTCATTATATCGACCTGACAGACAAAGTAAACTTGCCCAAACACATTGAATAATCAAAGCTACACCCGGTACTGAAAACTTATTCAGTTTGGCAACTTTTTTAAAGAAAAGTCCGTCGTTACCCATTGCATAATACACCCTGGCACCTGATAATACAAGACCATTATTACAACCAAATGTAGATATCATAATCAATACAGCCATAACAAACGCTGCAGAACTACCGAAAATTCTGGTTGCTGCGGCTACACCTATCCTGTCTGACGTTGCAAACTGAATACCTCTGCCGATTACATCAGTAGCATCAGGACTTCCCTGCAATGGGAGCAAGTTAATATATACCAAATTGGCTAATATATATATAATAGTTACAATTAAAACACCCCAGAACAAACTGAGCGGAATATTCCGGTTAGGATTTTTAATTTCTCCTGCAATAAATGTAACGTTGTTCCAGGCATCACTTGAAAAAACGCTGCCAACCATTGCCACGCCTATTGTTGTCAATATGGCGATACCTGTAATTTCTTTAATTGAAATAATTTTACCTCCTTCAAATACAGTAGTTTTTACTGTCCACATATCGCTGAAATTAACTGACCAGAAACTGCTTCCTGATGCAATAATAAATCCCAGAATAATAAGTCCTGCTATAGCAATTACCTTTGTTATGGTAAAACTCAGTTGAATAATTTTCCCATTCTTTATTCCCCTGTAATTAATCATGGTTAATACAATCAAACTAAGAATGGCCAGTAACTGAGCGGCTGAAATTTTAATAAACCCTAAATCCATTAGTATATTCGATTCACTAAAGAAAGGAAAAATTACACCGGTATATTTTGCAAAGGCAACAGCTACTGCAGCGATAGTTCCTGTTTGTATAACCAGAAAAAAAGTCCATCCGTAGAGGAATCCGATAAACGGATTAAATGCTTCGGTAAGATAAACGTATTGCCCACCGGCTTTAGGCATCATAGCAGCCAGTTCACCATAGCTTAATGCTGCAATTAAAGTAATAAAACCGGTAATTAACCATGTCAGCAATAAATAAAAGGGTGAACCAAGGTTTCTGGAAATATCAGCACTGACAATAAAAATACCGGAGCCTATCATGGAACCGGCAACAATAGCTATAGCTCCATATAATCCAAATGATTTCTTAAAATGAGATGAATCAGTAATCGTTTTTTCCATAACAAAAAGCATTGATTATTGCATACAAAGATATTTTATTTTTAATGTTGAAATAAAATATTTTAGAGAAAAATCTAAAAATCGCTTGTTTTTCAGGATTTTTTCGCATTTTTGTTGAAAGAACTAAAGTTATATTTATTGAAAAAACTAATACATCAGCTGAAATACTACTTTTCTTTCACTAAAAGAGAGAGAAGAGGTATTATTGTATTGTTTAGCCTGATGTTGTTATTATTGATTATCCGGATGTTTATTTTTCCTTATTTAACAAAGAATCAACATCTTAATATTGATAAATTCAGCAAAGAGATTACTGCATTTGAAAGTTATTCCGATTCAGCAGGAAAAGCTGAGCATAATAAATCTTATTCAGATAATCAGAAATTCGATTTTAACAATAGTGATAAATCCTTTGCTGCAATCAATTTAAAACCATTTGAGTTTAATCCCAACACCATACAAACAGACGAAATGAAAGAAATGGGATTAAGTGATAAGCAAATTAAAACTTTGCTCAATTTCCGCAATAAAGGCGGAAAATTTTACAAAAAAGAAGATTTCAAAAAAATGTATTGTATCAGCAGCGAAGAATATAATATTCTTGAGCCTTTTATCTCAATTCCTGATAACCGTACAAATAGCAATACTTCTGTTAAATACGAAAACAAACAAAAAGCAGTATTTACTGCAGAATTAAATTCTGCTGACACCAACGATTTACAGGAAATAAAAGGTATCGGTCCTGCTTTTGCACGCAGAATTGCAAATTATCGCAATAAACTGGGTGGCTTTGTTAAGAAAGAACAATTGCGTGAAGTTTATGGTATCGACAGTGCAAAATACGCGATGATACAAGCATCTGTTACTATCAATGCATCTGCAATACAGAAAATCAATATCAATAAAGCCAGTATTCAGGAATTAAAGAAACATCCTTATTTTGATTATTATGTAGCCAAGGCAATAGTAAGTTATCGTACACTGCATGGTGAATTTAAATCGGTAAGCGAAATCAGAAAAGTAAATTTGGTTTATGATGATTTTTATAATAAAATCGCACCCTATTTATCTGTTAATTAAACGAATAACATATTAAATACCACTAAAATGAAGTTAATTTCAGTTTTTAAATCCTTTAGTCGAAGTTTCTGGATGGCATGCAGTATGGAGCTTTTTGAACGCTGGGCATATTATGGTATGTTTGCCGTTCTGGCTTTATATCTAACAGGCTCAAAAGAAACGGGGGCACTCGGTTTTACACAGATACAGAAAGGGCATTTAATGGGCACTGTTACATTCATTTTATATTTTTTGCCGGTAATAACAGGATCTATTGCTGATAAATTCGGATATAAGAAAGTGCTGTTAGTGGCTTATATCATATTATCCAGTGGCTATTTCATTATGGGTAGAGTCGAAAGTTATACTCTTGTATTTATTGTATTTCTGTTTGTTGCTATTGGTGCCGCTTTATTCAAACCGGTAATTTCAGCTACTATTGCCCGCAATACCAACGATTCCAACTCTTCGGTAGGTTTTGGCATATTTTACATGACTGTAAACATAGGTGCATTTGTAGGACCTGTATTTGCTTCCAAATTAAGGGCTGTTCACTGGAATTATGTGTTTATCATGTCATCATGCGTTATTTTATTCAATCTTATATTACTCTTATTTTACAAAGAACCTGAACGTAAAAAAACGACTGAACCATTGTTAAAAGTAATTGCCAATGTTTTCAGGAATATTTTTGAAGCCATTAAAGATTTTAAATTTGTATTGTTTTTATTGATAATTGTTGGTTTCTGGACCATGTACTGGCAGCTTTTCTTTACCCTGCCAACTTTTATTGAGCAATGGGTGGATACCAATATTGTATACAATGCCATAGCCAGCATCTCCCCTGCCATAGCTTCTAAAATTGGTAATGCCGAAGGTGGAATTTCACCTGAAATGCTGATCAATATTGACGCTATGTATATCATACTCTTTCAGATTATTACCTCAACTTTTATTATGAAATTCAAACCACTGAATGCAATGATTAGTGGTATTCTTGTATGTTCTATCGGCTTAGGACTTTGGTTTGTAACACAAAACGGAATGTATCTTTTTCTTTCCATTATGATATTTTCTTTCGGCGAAATGGCGAGTTCCCCGAAAATTTCGGAATATATCGGTCGGATAGCTCCCAAAGATAAAACTGCGCTTTACATGGGAACTTCATTTCTACCCCTGGCAGGTGGCAATTTCTTTGCAGGTATTTTATCAGGGAATGTTTATACTAATATGTCAGATAAAATAAGCTTGCTTAAAAACGAAGTGGCTGTAAGAGGTTTGAAAATTCCTGAAATTTCAGATACTTTTACCCAAAACGATTATATCAGGCAGGCCTCACAATCAATGGGAATGAATAAGCTTGAACTTACCCAATATTTATGGAATACCTACCACCCTTCAAACATCTGGATGGTATTCTCCGGAATTGGCTTGTTTACAGCACTTATGCTTTTTTTGTACGACAGGTTGCTATTGAAATCTAAATAAATTCAGTTTAGTATTACTTCATCACCGTTAACGAACCCTTTATCATTTTCTCTTTACCGTTAATGTCCGTATAATTGATAATCCAGTAATACACGCCATCAGCAACAATTCTATCATTTATTTTCCCATCCCACTCTATATTAAGTTTATCAGTTTCATAAATCTTATTACCCCAACGATTATAAATCATTGTATGCATTTTTAGCACATTTTTGATTTTGGCAGGAATAAGAATATCATTAATTCCATCACCATTTGGAGTGATAATATTGGGCATTTCCAGAATAGCAGAACAATCTCTTGTATATATATAAATACTATCAGTAATACTACAGCTATCAATAGAAACTTTAACCCAGTATAAGCCTTGATCAGATATATTATAAACAGAATTAACTGAATTATCCTGCCATAAATATATTCCATTAACAGTTGATACATCTAATAGAAAAGGTTCACCATTACAAATCGTAGTATCATTTCCTAAATTTAAAACCGGGAAAGCTGTTATTGTTAGGTTTGTTTTGATAATACTATCACAGCCTGAATTAGTTGTTAAAATATCAATATAACTACCTGAACTTATGTAATTATGAATACCAACTTTAAATGTATCACCCTGACAAATATTTGGATTTAAAATACTATATGCAACAGGATTTACATTTATTATTAAATCTGATGTATCACTGCAGGTATCATTGAATACAATCAGAGAAATATTAAATTGACCGGCATTATTAAATATATATGATGAATTATAATTTGTATCAAATAGTTGATTATTTATAAGCCATTTTTGAGAAGTTGTGGGAACAGATGATGTATTTGTGAAAAAAATTTGTTCTCCCTGACATACATTGGTTTGTGAAGAATTAAATGATGCAACAGGAACACAATTATTAATAATTATTAAAGATGGAATAATGTTTGGCAACCCTATATTACTAAGTTTACCATTTAATGATATTGTGTTTTGATAGAAATTACAATTAATATTATCCGGGTTATTTATAACGCTTAAATAAGGATTATTTTCCTGACAATAGTAAATTTTACTGTCTAATCCAATCTGCAAAGCACCACCAAAATAAAAACTATTACTATTAATTGTAGTTTTTGAATTAGCAATATTTGATGCCAATAAATTAAATTGATAAATTTTGGATGGATTAAAAAGTGAAACATATAACATATTATTATTAGGAGAAAATTCAACTCCGTAAAACTCTTCATTACTTGCAATTAACTGATTGTTTGATACCTGACCATTAGTATTATTAAAATCAAAGATTTCTAATATCCCGGGTGCCGACCATCTGGCTGATGCTAATTTATGGTTATTACTTGAAACTTTTAAATATCCAACTACTGAAACATCATACAGTTGAGTTAAACCTACAGAACTAATTACCGCGGTTGTATTAATCCCGGTGGAAGAAATTAAAAAACTATAAAAATCATTACTATTAATCCCATGTGTTATAAGCCAATATGAAGAATTATTGCTATGCTTTGCTACTGTAACTTTTTCTGAAGTTGGTTGTAATATAATTATATTCTTATTTATAACTTTTCCTATACCAGCATTTAAATTCATATCGACTTCAGAATATTGAAGTCCCCCACTACCGCCATAAGCATCAACAGTAAAAATATAGAAAATATTATTACCTGAAGGCTTTGGAACTATTATGGCTGATTGTGTTGACGAAGGATTACCATGCAAACCACTACCATTATCCATAATTTGATGAAGTTTATTATAAACCGTTATTCCATCTGTATAAAAAAGCAAATTCCCTGTGTTATCGCATATAGTTGCACATCCTTCCCTTGTGTCTAATGCACCATTTGTAAGAGCAGTTGGTGGACTATTGCTAAATGTTATTCCTGCATTATGACCAAAGTACCAGATATTACTTTCCAGCTGTGCCTGAGCAACATAGAAATTAATAAAAAATATAAAAAGAAATATTAGATATTTCATTGATAAATATAAAATTATTTTCGTTATAAGTTTTACGTCAATACTGTTAACGAACCTTTTATCATTTTCTCTTTACCGTTAATGTCCGTATAATTGATAATCCAGTAATACACTCCATCTGCCACAATTTTATTATTATGTTTTCCATCCCACTCTACTTTAAGTTTATCGGTCTCATGAATTAATGCTCCCCAACGGTTATAAATCTGCGTATGCATTTTTAGTATATTTTTAAATTTGGAAGGAACAAAGACATCATTCAAACCATCTCCATTTGGAGTAATAACATTGGGCATTTCCAATAATATCTCACAATCAATAAATTCCACATAAATACTATCAATGGCATTACAACTGTCAATAGTAGCCTTTACCCAGTATAAGCCTTTTTCTAAAACTGTAAATGTCGGATTTAAACTACCATCCTGCCATTGGTAAGTAGCATTTGGATAATTTGCTTTCAAGGCATAAGGAATACCTTCACATATAGTGGTATCACTTCCTAAAATATTGTTTGATAATTGAATTACATTCAGGTTAATCGTAATAATACTATCACAACCTGATATATTTGTTAAAGTGTCTTTAAAGATACCAGCAGAGGTATAGTTGTTATTTCCACAATGAAAAACATTACCCTGACAAATAGAGGGATTTAAGTTAGTATAATTTTTTTGATTAACAATTACAATAGTACTGAGAGTATCAGGACATAAAATATTAGTTACTGTGTATGTAGTAGTATTTAATGGAGATACAGTAATTGTATTTCCTAAAAAACCTGTGTTCCATAAAAAAGGAGTAGGAGAACTCGCAGATGCAGTTAACGAAATTGTATCTCCGGCACAAATTACCGGATGAATTGGTGTTATAGCAATTTGAATTGAAGAATTAATTACTATTGTATCAAAAATGTTATTCATCATACATGAATTATCCATAACACATATAGTATAAATTCCAGAAGGCACTCCTGATATACAACTATCTGTAGAGCCGTTACTCCACTGATAAATATAAGGGGGCACACCACCACTTGCATGTACACAAGCTTTCCCCTGACAAGAATCTACTGTTGTATTTGTATTAACCGTTAAATAAGGAGAACTGTTACAAGTTATTGTTGCATTCATTTTAGTTACAAATCCATTTCCACAAATATATAATATGCCATTAACTCGGTCTAATTTTATGTCATGAACATTGTCAGGTATATTAGTAATAATAGGGCTTTGTAAAACAAATGAATTAGCTGTAAAAGAATATACATTTACTTGATTTGTTCCTCCTACATAAACATTATTACATTCATCCACATCAATTCCTTCGTGAACTCTTAAATATCCTGCAGTATTGTTAATAAAAACAACAACTGAATCTATTAAACTACCATTTATTTTATTCCAGGCTTTAATCGTTTTACCATCGTATGTAAAAACATAATTGTTATTAACAGCTATTGCATTTGCTCTAACTGTAAGAACATTACCAGTTACTCCCAATAATGAATTACTTTCCTGGAATCTGTAAAATGATTGCACTTCAAATGCACAGGGAGCATTATAATTTGATGAAAATAAACTTTTTTGTAATTTGCCTTCTACTGAAGGACAACTATATTTACTTGTCATTATAGCATAAAAATCGCCATTATTATCCATTTGTGAAGCAGCAACATCATTACATAAACAATTTGCACCATTAAAACTTTTCGAGATACTTCCATTTAAATTAGTATCAGTAATTATCTTTAAATTATCATAATTTTGTGTTCCACCTCCAAATGCTATGAGTTGTTTACTACAATTATTATAAAACATTCGCCATATTTCATTATTTAATCCAAAAAAAGGTGATGTATATGTTAGTATTCCGTTGTTACCAATTTTCATTATACGACTACCTGGATTGGAACCAGCAAATCCTTCACCTATAAATGTAGTTCCTGAAGTTGGTAATACACAGAATTTAGAATAGCTTAATTCAGACCCAAAGTTTCCCCATATAGCTGGATTTGTGAAGGTCCATAAAAAAACTCCTGTACTGGAATATTTTGAAAGTTTATAAGGACATGTTCCACCTGAAAAAAATGCATTTCCATATCTATCATAATCAATATCTAATGCTGCAATATTTGTGGACATAGTTGTAGGAGTTGTTGTCCATGGATCAATTAGAATTGTTTGATTTTTTCTTAAAGCGTTTAATACAATTAATTGAAAAAAGACAGTATTTCCTTTTATTTGAAAAGATGAAGCTATATTTGAGTTATTTATTTCGTAATAGCTATGAGGTGCATGGTCTATTACATCACCGGCTGGTGTTTTTATTATCAAATTTCCCCTTTTATCTTTTTTAAGTTTTTTAATATCTCCGCTATACCTCATCTTTACAATCGAAACATCAGCACCCGGATGCAAAATCAGTTTATATTTTATACCTCCTTTTTCGGGAATAATATATTCAACATCAATATCCGGATACATATTTTTATACAGCAATTTTTTATAGCCTTTGGCCTTAACATTTTCATAGCCTTTTTCTCCGAATGTATAATAGCCTTCATTTTCCTCAAAAGCAACAAGCTCTGCATCAGGATTGCAGCCTTCCCAATTCATGCTTATATAATATATTTTACTCTTTTTAGCGGTTTCTTTGTTACCTTTGCTTTCAATCTTTTCCCTTTCTTCCTCTGATAATTTTTCAGATTTTTCCAGTCTGAAAATTACACCTTGATTGGTAAAAAATATCTTATCGGAATTATTAACAGCATATTTTATTGGCAATGAGGATTTTGCCCAGCTATTAAATTGTCCAAGGTTTTCAACAAAAACATCTGTTTTAAAAGGATTATTTGTTGTCCAGCTGCTTATGGCAGGTTTTTGATTAAATGGCCTGGATTGAGCATAAGTAAAACTATTTTGAGCTAGCAAAATACTTATCAGGTAAAAAAAACTTACAATTTTATTTTTCATATCATTAATAATTTATCTGATTAAAGTTACCCTACCTGAATATTGTCGTTCCTGATTATATATTTTTTCTTTTATTCGAATGTTATAGGTATAAACTCCCATAGGTACTATATTTCCCATAAAACTACCATCCCAGCCTGATTTTAGATCCGTTGTTTCAAATATCTGTTGCCCCCAACGGTTATATATATACATTTGAAAATCACTTAACTCTGTTGTTGTTTCAATCTTAAAAATATCATTTACCCCATCGCCATCAGGTGTAAACGCATTTGGAATCCAGATATTTATTTCATTACATTTATAATAAATTATAGTATCAGATGCAATACAGTTGTTATTATTTACAATAATCCAGTATATTCCGGGTTTTGTAACAACAAAATTATTATTCGTACTTCCATCCTGCCATAAATATGATGTATATCCGGGATTAATTCTTAATTCAATGGTTTCCCATTCACATATTTCACCATCATATCCTAAGTTTACAATTGGTAAAGGTTTTATTGTAAGATGAGTATATATTATACTATCGCAGCCAGTAAAATTGATTAATGTATCTGAATAAATTCCTGTTGAAGAATAAGAATGATTATTTATATAAAATATTTCACCCTGACATAAAACAGGATACAGGTTGATCTGACTTGTAGATTTAACAGTCAGATTTGTAGTAACAATACTATCACATCCTGAAAAAGTAAGAAGAGTGTCAATATAAGTTCCTGCAGCAGTGTATGTATGTGTGCCAATATTAAAAACTTCACCCTGGCAAATTACCGGATTTGTTGAAGTCTGTTTATTTGGATTAACTGATAGATTTATTATAACAATACTATCACAACCAAATGAAGTTAAAAGGGTATCTCTATATGTTCCGGCTGATGTATAGTTATGTAGACCAACAACAAATGATTTACCCTGACAGATAGAAGGATTAATTGTGAGTTGTTTTTTAGGATTTACTGTTAAATGAGTTGTTATAATACTATCACATCCTGAATAAGATACAATTGTATCCTTATAAATGCCTGTATTTGAGTAATTATGAATGCCAACACTAAAAACTTCGCCCTGACAAATTGCCTGATTTAATGTTGTAAACTTAGTTGGGTTTACAGTCAGATTGCATGTAATAATGCTGTCACAGCCAATATTGGATAAAAGAGTATCATGATAAATACCTGCAGATGAATATAAGTGTATTCCTACCGGAAACATACTACCCTGACAAATTGTGGGGTTGATTGAAACATATTTGGGTTGTTTAACTGTTACTGTAACTTTAGCAGTATCAATACAAAAATTATTGGTTGCTGTAAGCGTATAAGTTGTTGTTAATATTGGAGAAACACTGATTGTATTCCCGTTGGGTCCATTATTCCAATGATAGCTAATGCCAAAACCATTGGTTGAGCCAATTAATGTTATACTATCTCCTGAACATATAACCGGAGTTGAGGGATTTATTACAGTTTGAAAATAGGAATTAATTGCTACTGTATCGATACGGCTGGCAAAATTACATGAATTATCTGTAACTGTAACTGTATAAATCCCAATAGGGACACTGATTATACAATTATTTGCTGAACCATTGCTCCACATATAATTATATGGAGGAATTCCTCCTGTAGCTGAAACACATGCAGACCCACTGCAGGAATCAGTGGTAATTGAAATTACTGTAGAAATAGTTGAACCATTACATGATATTGGAGCATTGAGTTCAGTAACAAAACCATTACCACAAACATATAATTTATTCAAATTTTTATTAAGCTTTAAATCTCTCACTTCATTTGATATATTGGTTGTAATCACGGGATGAACAGTAAAGGCAGTTCCATTAAAGCTTAACGAATGAACTTTATTTGTCCCTCCTACATACACATTGCTGCATTCATCCACATCTATGCCTTCATGTGTTCTTTGATTACCCGCTGTATAGCTGGTATCAATTATTATTGAACCCAATTGACTTCCGTTTGATTTATTCCAGGCTTTAAGTATTTTACCATCATAACTAAATAAATAGTTGCTGTTTAATGCCAGGACATTAGCTCTAACGGTATAAATACTATTTGGATAAGGTTGAAAAAGATTAACTTCTACAAAATAATAGGAGGTTTGTACATCAAAAGCACAGGGAGGAGAATATGCTGTTGAAAATAAACTTTTTTGCAGATGTCCTTCAATAGCAGTACAAAAAGGTACTGCATCAGTGGATAAAGCAAAGAAATCTCCATTATTGTCCAAAACAGCTGAAACAATATCATTATTATTACAACTATAAGCATTAAAATTTTTTGATATACTGCTGCTTAAATTAGTATCGGCTATTATTTTAATATTATCACTTGAATGGGTCCCTCCTCCAAAGGCAATTAATTTTTTATTGCAATTATTATAAATTATTTTAAATATTTCATTATTAGTTCCAAATTTCTGTGAAGTATAGATAAGTGTTCCAGAACTTGAAATTTTCATGATACGTGCTGTAGAATCCGAAGGTCCTGACCATCCTTCGCCTATATATGTTGTTCCACTGTTAGGCAGTAAACAAAATTCAGAATAATAACCGAGGTAACTCCAATTGAATGAAGGATTTGTAAAAGTCCAGAGTAAACTTCCATTATTAGTATACTTAGATAGCATAAAAGGAGCTGAACCCCCTGAAACATAAACATTTCCAAAATTATCATGGTCTATATCCAACGCTAAATAGTTATTCAATAAGCCTGAAGGCAGTGTAATCCAGGGGTCAATAATAATGGTATGAGATATTTTTGATAATGCTTCTCCTTTAAACTGAAAAGAAACCGAATTTCCTTTTATTATAAAGGAAGATGCAATACTTGAGTCATTTTCTTCATGATAGCTTAATGGAGCATGGTCCGTTATATCGCCGGCAAGTGTTTTAATAATCAGATTATCTTGTTTATCTTTTCTAAGTTTTTCAATATCACCGCTATACAACATTTTTATCTTTGAAACATCAGCATCAGGATGCAAAATCAGCTTATATTTTATGCCTCCTTTTTCTGGAATAATATATTCAACATCAATATTCGGATACATATTTTTATACAGCAATTTCTTATAGCCTTTAGCTTTTACAGCTTCGTAGCCTTTGTCTCCAAAGGTATAATAACCTTCGGTTTGTTCATCTGCAATCAATTCAGCATCAGGATTACAGCCTTCCCAATTCATGCTAACATAAAATATTTCGCTTTTTGGGGATGTTTCTTCCTGATCTTGTCTTTCCTGTTTTTCGCGCTCTTCCTCAGATAATTGTTCAGTTTTTTCAAGTCTGAAAATTACACCCTGATTGGTAAAAAAAATCTTATCGGATTTATTTATAGTATATTTTATTGGCATTGAGGACTTTGCCCAGCCATCAAACTGCCCAAGGTTTTCAACAAAAACATCTGTTTTAAAAGGATTATTGCTAATCCAACCATTAAGGTCTGAAATACCTGATTGTGAATAAATATCGCTTATATTGAAAAATAAGTAAATTGAAATGAAAATAAAAAAAAGAATTTTATTTTTCATAAAACTAAGCTATATCTTATAAGACGCAAATGTATTAAAAAAGGTTGCTTCAATTTTAAATATTTTTAACATTTCTTTTAGAAAACAAAAATAACAGTATTTAAGAGCGATACGAAATTATTTTGTAAATTTGTCAATCTTTACTTTCAAAATCACTTTACTATGAAAAAAATTACACTTTATATCTTTTTTTGTTTGATTTTCAATATATTACAAGCCAAAGTTGTTCCAATTGAAACAGCTAAAAAACTTGCCCTGAATTTTTACACACAAAAAATAAAAGAATCCAATCCTCAGCTTATTTCAACTGATTTTTTTATTGATAATGCTTATACAATTTCTGAGAATAATACCGCAGTTTATTATATTTTCAATATTGCCGGACAAGGTTATATTGTTATTTCAGCTGAAGATAATACATATCCTGTTTTGGCTTACTCATTCGAAAGCAGTTATAATCCGAACAATATCATCCCTCCTTTCCAGATGTGGATGAATTCTTATAAAACAGACATTCTTAATGTAAGAAAAAATAAGCTTAAAACGAATGCTGAGATTGCTCAATTATGGCAGAATCTTATACAAAATAAGATGCCTAAATCTACAGCACCCTCAATAGCTCCATTTGTAAGTTCCAAATGGAATCAGGATAATAATTTTAACATCAAATGCCCTGCTGATGTAAACGGACCCGGAGGTCATTGTGTTACAGGCTGTGTAGCTACTTGTCTGGGTCAGTTGATGTATTATTACCGTTTCCCTGATCATGGAACCGGAACTTTTTCATATACACATCCTGTTTATGGCTTGCTTTCTGCTGACTTTCAGAATACTACTTACAAATGGAATTCAATGTGCGATGTACCATCCAGACCCAATGCTGCTATAGGCGAATTAATTGCACAGAGTGGTGTTGGTGTTAGTATGAATTACAGTGCCAATAGTTCCGGAATGAACAACCATTCAGCCGCTTATGTACTAAAAACATATTTCAACTATTCTCCTGAAGTACGTTATGTTTTTCGCGACAGTACAAATTTAAAATGGGACAGCCTGATGCTGGCTCAATTAAATAAAAAAATACCGCTGTATTATGCCGGTTGGTCTGTTCCAAATATAAATGGTCACGCTTTTGTATGTGATGGTTATCAGGATACTACTTTTTTCCATTTCAACTTTGGCTGGGGTGGAACTGCTGATGGTTATTTTTATGTTAATTCATTATCACCTCAGGGACAAAATTTTAATCTGGCTCAGGAATTAATCATTAATATTTACCCTGATACTTCACTTTATACTTATCCTGCTTTTTGCACAGGCTCTAAAACAATTGCATCAATTGAAGGCAGTATTGAAGATGGAAGTGGGCCATTACTTAATTATCAGAAAAACAGCAATTGTTCCTGGTTAATTTCTCCAAATGTTGATTCTGTTTCAGGACTTACTTTTAATTTTTCTAAATTGAATACGCAGAGCAGTCATGGGCAGATTAAAATCTACAACGGAAATTCTGCTGCATCACCTTTACTCGGTACTTATTCGGGAACGACACTGCCTTCATCTGTTACAACATCCAATAAGCAGGCATTCGTTACTTTTACTTCTGACGCAGATACTGTAAAACCGGGATTCTTTATCAACTATAAAGCAAATATACCCAGCTATTGCGCATCTTATACCACATTAAATGCAACATCAGGAATTATCAGGGATGGCAGCAATACTAAAAAATATAACCCTGACACCTATTGTAAATGGTTAATATCACCTAATTCAACTACTACAATTGCAACAATTACCTTGCATTTTAACAGTTTAAATACAGAATTGAATAATGATGTAATTAAAGTCAGAACAACTTTCCCAAATGCTGTTGTAGCAACATTTTCAGGCACTACAATTCCTCAGGATCTTACTGTAAATGCCGAAGAAATAAACATTGAATGGATTACTGACAGCGAAAATGATTATCAGGGTTGGGAAATCAGTTATACTTCATCAGGAGTTGGTATAAATAATATTGAAAGTATACAGAATATTACGGTATATCCCAATCCTGCTGACAAAATACTGAATATCTCATTAAAAAGTAATGAAACTCAGAATTTAAATTGCGATATTTTCAGTATTGAAGGTAAAAAGCTTTATCATGAAGAATGGACAAATACCTCAGGTCAGCTTACTAAAAGCATAGATGTGAGTGATTTAAAATCAGGTATGTATTTTATACAGCTGAGCAACGATAAAAAGGAAGTAGCCAAACAGAAAATTCTGATACGATAATTAATAAAGATTATACCTTTTACCAAATTGGATATTGATGTAAAATGTTAAGAAATAATTTGGATATTTGTTTGCAGCCATCATTGGAATTTTTGCAAAATAATAATCGAATATGGTTCCAACTTCGATAGCTCTTATTTTTTCGTCATATTCTCCAAACTCAAAATTAAAACCAAATTTTCCATATAAACCGGGATAAGGTTTTAAGCTTTCAAATCCTTTAAATAAAGGGCCACCACCGTATATATTATCATCAAGAAAATGCTTGTTGGGATCATATCGTTCCAGTGTTAAAAAAAATTCGTTAGAATATGGAACCTGATTGATAATATAAAGATATTTGGGACGAGCCAGACCCAATGAAACACCACCAAAATAAATATAACTTAACTGAACACCACCCCAATAAGGCTTATCGTTTAACATTTTTTTGAAACCGGTACCACCCCTGATAATATAAACACTATTCAATTGTCCGTAAACAAAAGTATGTGCATCACCAAAATAAGGATTCTCTGTTTTAGTCTCTTTAGGATGGCTCATATCAACGATTTCACCTTCAAAAAGCTGTGTCTTGTTAAATGCTAAATGTTTTCCTTTGCGATAACCAATTCCCCAGCCTTCACTATGCAAAACCAGATAAAAAGCCTTTTCTTTGGTATAAAGTACTGCTTTATCCAAATTAGTCGGAGATTGACTAAATGTTGTATTACTTACAAAAAATGAAAGTATTAAAATCAGTAGTAGAAAACTTCTTTTTTTCATGTGTAAGCAATAAAAACTCAAAATTTTTGAAGAAATTTCACCTTAAGAAAAAAGCTGATATATAGTCTGTTAAATAGTTTGAATAAAAAAATAAAATTCCAATTTAAATAAATACAAATTTAAGTAAAATGTCTTTTTTCTTAACAGCCACGACTATTTTTGCAGTAATGGCATAAATATAATAAATTATTTAATAGGGAGCTTTTTCAACTTTATCTCTGTGAACAGAACTGTAAGCATCACATTTATGCTGGGCTGCACAGGCTGAAAATAATATAATAATGATAACAAACGCTGCTAATATAATTCCAATTTTTTTCATATTTTTACAATCTAAATTATTGATTAATATTTGCAAAATTACAGAATAATTTTACTTGTTGAAAAAAATGTTCCTTATTTTTCAACATAATATTGTTCAATAAAACGATTTAATAAAATAAATATTGCTCAATTAAAGAACTAAGCTAAATGAGTATTAAAATTAATGAAACCTGGCTGGAAGTTTTAAAAAATGAGTTTGAAAAAGCTTATTTTTTAGATTTAAAATCATTTTTAGTAGAAGAAAAAAAAAATCACATAATATACCCTCCTGGAAATCAAATATTTGAAGCATTTAACCTTACCCCTTTTGATCAGGTAAAAGTAGTATTATTAGGACAAGACCCCTATCATGGTGCAGGACAAGCACATGGCTTATGTTTTTCTGTACAGGATGGTATAAAACCACCTCCATCACTGCAAAATATCTTTAAAGAAATTGAAACTGATATTGGAATTGCAAATTCAAATAAGGGAAATCTACAAAGCTGGGCAAAACAAGGGGTGTTATTGCTTAATGCAACACTTACAGTAAGGGCTAATCAGGCTGCATCTCACCAGAACAAAGGTTGGGAAATATTTACAGATAAAGTAATCAGTGAACTTTCTGAAAACAAAAAAGGATTGATTTTTATTTTATGGGGTAATTATGCACAGGCAAAATCTTCATTAATTGATGCAAACAAACATCATATCCTGAAAGCAGCCCACCCCTCTCCTTTCTCGGTTTACCGTGGGTTTTTCGGTTGCAGGCATTTTTCTAAAACCAACGACTTATTACGTCAGATGGGAAAACCTGAAATTGACTGGAGTGTTTAAACAGTGTGATAATAAGTCGATAAGTGTTTTTTTCCTATTGCTTAATTACTAATGCCTAATTACTAGATTCTACCACTCTCTCTCGCATAGGGAGAAGCATCCAATGATGCAAAATCCTCATGCAAAAACTTAAAATATGCAGCAATTGCTATCATAGCAGCATTATCTGTACTATATTCGAATTTAGGAATAAATGCTTTCCATCCTTTTTGATTACAGACTTCCTGAAGTTTTAATCTTAAACCGCTATTGGCAGAAACACCACCGGCAATGGCCAGCTCTTTTACACCGTTTTTTTCGGCTGCTTTAATAAATTTCTTTATCAGAATATTCACAATGGTATACTGAATAGATGCACACAGATCATTTTTATTCTGCTCAATAAAATCAGGATTTTTCTTTAATTGATCTCGGATAAAATAAAGAAATGATGTTTTTAAGCCACTAAAACTAAAGTTAGAACCATCAATATTAGGTTCAGGAAATGTAAAAGCAAGCGGATTGCCTTCTTTAGCATATTTATCTATTAAAGGACCACCTGGATAGGGTAAACTCATAATTTTAGCTGACTTATCAAAAGCTTCTCCGGCTGCATCATCGATAGTTTGGCCAATAATTTCCATTTTAAAATAATCTTTCATTAAAATGATCTGAGTATGGCCACCAGAAACCAATAAACAAAGAAAAGGAAACTCAGGAACAGCATCTTCATCCGTATCTTTAATAAAATGAGCCAGTATATGAGCTTCCAGATGATCAATTTCTATAAGAGGAATGTTTAACGACATTGCAAAAGTTTTTGCAAACGAACATCCAACCAGAAGAGAACCCAGCAAACCTGGTCCTTTAGTAAAAGCAATTGCATCAAGCTGCTCAGCGCTAATATTTGCTTTTTTAAGCGCAGCATCAACAACAGGAATAATATTTTGCTGATGAGCCCTGGAAGCTAATTCAGGCACTACACCTCCGAATTGTTCATGAATCTGTTGATTTGCTATAACATTGGCAAGAATTTTGCTGTTATAAATAACAGCAGCAGAGGTATCGTCACAGGATGATTCAATAGCTAGAATATAAGGCATTTTAAAAAATATTTTTGCAAAATTATATTAATTTTAGTTTTTATTTAGTTTTTTATTGCATGTTTAACTTGTAAAAAAATAAAATAATAAAGAAAAATGCTTAAAAATATATAGTTTTAACAATTAAACGGGTAAATTCAATTATTTTTGCTTTTTAATACTAATAATAAAATTATCAAAAAGAAAATCAGGAAAATATTAATTTATGTCTTATCGGTAATCATTATCATTCCGGTATTACTATTGGCTATTTTATCTAATAGTGCAGTACAGACCTATTGTGCACATAAGTATGCCAACTATATTTCCGATAAATTACATACCGAAATATCCATTTCAAAATTAAAAATCACGCCAGGATTACATATTTTACTCGAAGAGGTTTTTGTTAATGACCTATATCACAATCCATTACTAAGGACTGAAGAAATTGATTGCAAAATCAGCAAATTTTCATTCCTCAAAGGAAGAATTGAATTCAGTAAAATTTTATTTAATAGAAATATGCTTTCTATAATCAAGTATAGAAATGATTCCGTGATGAATTATCAGTTTCTGGTCAATTATTATAAGTCAAATGACACAACGTCATCAGGAAAAATCTGGCATATTTCAGCAAAATCATTTGAAATTAATGAAAGCAAAATAAAATATCAAAATCAGGATTTTATGAATTTTATCAGTCCCGGTCTTGATATAAACAACTTAATGCTAACGAATGTAAACCTAAAAATTGATTCATTATCATTGAAAGGAGACACTGTTAAAGTTGATTTAAGCAAATTCTGCTTTAATGATAAATCCGGATTTTCATTACATAATTTTTCGACTAAACTCTTATATTACAATGGATATCTGGGTATTACAAATTTGAATCTGGAAACAGCAAAAACCAATTTATCCCTCGATCTGGAACTTAACTATAATAATAAAGAAGATTTAAAAGATTTTGCTAATAAAGTACAATTAAAAACTTCAATCCGTCCTTCAAAAATAGATTTAAAAGATGTTGGATATTTTTCGGAAAGCTTAAGTGGTATGAATGATGTTTTGCGTTTATCAGGTAAAATTTCAGGTACAGTTTCAAATTTGAAATTCCGTGAATTGGCCTTCGAATATGGCAAATCTACAGCTTTTAAGGGAAATATATCACTTAATGGTCTTCCAAATATTAATGAAACTTTCATTCACCTTGCAATTGATAAGTTTACAACTACAAAGATTGATATAGAAAGCTTTGCTTTACCGGGTAAAAATAATCATCTGCAAATTCCTGATGATTTACTGTCTTTTGGAAATATAATTATTAAGGGTGACTTTACCGGTTTTTATAATGATTTTAATGCTTATGCTGATTTTAAAACCCAAAATGGAAATTTCTCAACAGATATTACGTTAAAGAATAATAAGAAAACTAAAGAATTAGAATACAAAGGTCATTTAGCCGCAAAAGAATTTAACATGGGCGTTTTTCTTGGGATTCCGGCTATAATCGGTAAACTTAATCTGAATGCAGATATCTCAGGTTCAGGTATTACTGCCAATACTGCTAAAGTTAAAATGACAGGTGATATCAATCAGCTGGAATTTAAAGGAAATATTTATGACAGTATCGCTATTAAAGGCGATATTGCAAATAAGCAATTCAATGGATTTCTAGGCGTTCAGGATGACAAAATTGACTTAAACTTTTTAGGTGTAATTGACTTTGCTTCAAATGTTCCGGTATTTGACTTTACTGCAAACATCCGTGATGCTAATCTTTACAGGTTAAAATTAATTGATGTGGATTCTACCGGTGTTTTATCAACCAACCTTAATTTTAATTTTACCGGGAAAAAAGTTGATGATATTGTAGGTACTATTAAAGTTGAAAACACCACGTACACAAGAAAAAAAGAAAGCTTTCTTATGAAAAAACTTTCTTTAATCACATATAACGACTCATTGGGTCAACGAAAAATTGACTTGCTTTCTGATTTTATAGATGCAAATTTATATGGTAAATTCAGGTTTGCTGATTTACCTGTTGTTTTTAATAAATTTATTAATAATTATTTGCCTTCCATAGATATAGTAAAAGTTAAAGATGAAAATACAATAGTAAGCAGCAACGAACAAAATTTGGATTTTAATATCAGACTTAAAAATACAGAAACCATTACCAATCTTTTACTTCCCTCACTCAGAATTGCTAAAAACACCAATTTTGCCGGCAGCTATAACTCTCAATATTCAAATTTCAAATTAAAAGGCAACTCTGACAGTATAGCTTTCAACAATCAGTTATTTGAAAAATTTTACCTTGAAGGAACTACTGACGAAAAACGATTATATCTGATTACAGGTTGTAAACGATTACATTTTAATGAAACCATTGGACTTGATAATTTCAAAATAAGTTCAATGATGCAAAGCGATAGTATTTTCTATTCATTTTACTGGAAGGATAATTTGGCTAAAACAAAAAATGCTGCCGATATTATGGGGTTTGCCAGCTTTAACAAAGCTCCTCTTATTGAAATGCAATTGGTACGATCAGATATATTTGTTAATGATACGGTATGGAAATTAAAAGGTAAAAATACAATCAGTTTTAATAAAAAAGATATATCACTACAAAACCTTATATTAGGAACAGCTAATGAATCCATTAAGATTGACGGAAATATTTCAGAAAAATCAAATGAAAAATTAACCATAAATTTCAATAACTTTAACCTATCGCAGCTTGGTTTTTTACTTGCAGACAGAAACTTTGAAATAGGCGGAATATTAAATGGCAATATTGAATTGGTTGATTTGTTAAAATCGCCAAATTTCCTTACAGATATAAAAATTCTTGATGTAAGTTTCAACAAAGCTAAGCTAGGAGATTTGAATATTCTCTCAACCTGGGATAAAGAAAAAGATGCATTATTTGTAAAAACTAATCTGATTTACACTGGAAATATAGGAAAAGATACCACTCTTTTTATTAAAGGATATTATTACCCCAATAATAAAGAACAGAACTTTGATTTATCTGCAAGGTTTAATCAATTAAAACTACGCAGTCTGATGCATTATTTCAAGAGCTTCAGTTCTAATTTTGATGGGCAGGCTATGGGTAATATTACATGTAAAGGCACATTGGAAAATCCCGAAATCAACGGTAAAATATTATTAATCAGAGGTAAAATGTTATTGGATTATACTAAAATTGAATACACATTATCAAGCTCTGATTCTATAGAAATTACCAGTAACTATTTTAAGTTTTCGAAATTTGGAATAAATACACCAAACGGAAGAGCTTTAATGGATGGAAAAATTACACATCAGGGATTCCGTAATATTATGATAGACCTTACCTTTAAATACAATAATTTAATGGTACTTAATACGGTTGCAGCCGACAATGATTTATTTTACGGAAAAGCCTTTGCCAGTGGAATCATAAAAATATCAGGGCCTACAAAAGATATACACCTGGATATCAGGGCAAAAACTGATAAAGAAACATCATTAATTATTCCATTAACAAACAAAACGGAGACGCGCGAAAATAATTTTATAACTTTTGTTGAAAAACAAAAAGAATTCAGAATTTTAAATAAATCTACCAATCGATTTGATGGAATAACCATGAAATGCGAGCTAGAAGTAACACAGGATGCTGAAATTGGTATCAATCTTGAAACACCTCAGACGACAGGGAATATCAAAGCATACGGAGAAGGTAATATTCAACTGGTTATCAGTAAAGAAGGTGATTTTAATATGTATG
Organism: Bacteroidota bacterium; assembly: GCA_026391675.1. GTDB lineage: Bacteria > Bacteroidota > Bacteroidia > Bacteroidales > JACABE01 > JACABE01. The sequence continues at coordinate 42,722 of JAPLDQ010000020.1, read as the reverse complement.
GGAATTATATACTTAACGATGGAATTTATTATTTCTCCATTCAGGATATTTTAAGTAAAAAGTTCAATATTCAAAAGGGAGGTGTTATTACATGGAAAGGAGATCCTTATGACGCTACACTCCAGATGAAAGCAATTTATAATGTAAGAGCCTCTTTATACCCTTTATTAATAGGAACTGCTACCTCAGATGAAATCAGTAAAAAGAAAGTTCCTGTTCAGAGTATTATCAGTGTTGACGGTAAACTTAATAATCCATCAGTAAATTTCGATTTTAACTTTCCTACTATTGATCAGGATACTAAAGACAGAATTTTCAGTATACTTGACCGCAACAATCAGGCAGATATGCTGCAACAGAGTTTTTCATTACTGGTAATGAACAGCTTTATTTCACAAAACCGTAATACTTACAGGTCATCTATAGGCTCAGGAGTAGGAAATTCATCATTTGAAATGGTTTCTAACCAGATCAGTAACTGGTTATCTCAGATCAGTAAAGATTTTGACATTGGTGTTAATTACCGTCCGGGTGACCAGATCAGTTCTCAGGAATTACAGATTGCTCTTTCCACTCAGATCTTAAATGACAGAGTCAGTATAGATGTTAACGGGAGTTTTGGCGGTGATGTAAAAACAACTGATGCAACAAAACAAACCAGCAATATTGTTGGTGATGTAAATATTGAATATAAAATTACTGAAGATGGAAGATTCAGGTTAAAGGTATTTAATCGGGCCAATACCAATGAATTCATGAATACTATCGCACCTTACACTCAAGGTATAGGCTTCTTCTACCGCAGGGAATTTGACAATATTAAAGAATTATTTTCAAACCCAAAAAGTAAATAAATTTGAAAATATTAAAAAAAAGTAAAAAAAAATTTGTTTTGCTTAAAAATGTATTATCTTTGCGAGTCATATTTACAATAAATATCATTATAAACCTTTAAATACAGGAGAGCCGCTATCGAATAAATATTTACTCTTTTTCATAATATAACAAAAGGAGGTTCGCATGAATGCTACTGTTTTAACCGACAACGAGCTAATTGCTAAATATTTAGATGGCAATCACCAAATGCTCGAATGTTTGATATCACGTCATCAAAAAAAGGTTTTTTCCTATATTCTTATAGTAGTTAAAGATAAAGCTATAGCTGAAGATATTTTTCAGGATACTTTTATCAAAGTAATTAATACCATCCGCTCCGGTTTTTATAAGGAAGAAGGGAAGTTTATCCAATGGGTGATGCGCATTGCCCATAACCTTACTATTGATCATTTCAGAAGGGCTAAACGAATTCCAACTATTGAGAATAAAGATGAATTCAATATTTTTGATACAATAAAAGTATATGATGAGTCGATAGAAGATAAAATGATAACGGATCAAATTCATTCTGATGTAAGGAATTTGCTTGAAATGCTTCCTGATGAACAGAAAGAGGTTATCATACTGCGCCATTATGCTGATATGAGCTTTAAAGATATAGCAGAACATACCAATGTAAGCATCAATACTGCATTAGGACGTATGCGTTATGCCCTGATAAATATGCGCAGAATGGCTAAAGAAAAATCTATACAACTTTCAGCATAATATTTTAAAATTTCTGCAATAATCTTTTTTTTTTTTCGTTTGCTTATTAAATGTTTAAAAATATTAAATAAGCCTATGAAAAAAAGCTACACTTTACATGCTGAAAATCTGTTAAATACCAATAAGTCCATACAATTACATAATTTAATCAATTCAGAAATGGACAATACAATTCCCGGTAAACATATTATTCAGAATCTGATTAATTATTCAAAATCTTTGAATATTATCAAATTTCAATCAATAGGATGTTTTGGAATAATTGCTAATTAGTTTTTGCATATTGCATTTAGCATAATTATTTCATTATGATTCCAGTAAAAAAGAGATTTCAATTATTAATTGATTACTTTACAGTAAATCAACCCATTGCTGAAACTGAACTGCATTATAAAGATCCGTTTCAGCTATTGGTTGCTGTAATTTTATCGGCACAATGTACCGATAAAAGGGTAAACATAATAACGCCTCCTCTTTTCAACAGCTTTCCTGATGCAAATACGATGGCAAATGCCTCGCAGCAAGAAGTCTTTGAATTAATAAAATCATGCTCCTACCCTAACAATAAAGCCAAAAACTTAATCGGCATGGCTAAAGCCCTTTTGGCTGAGTTTAACGGTGAAATGCCCGATGATGTTGATGAATTGCAAAAATTACCCGGTGTTGGACGTAAAACTGCGAATGTTATAGCAAGTGTTGTATTCAATAAGCCTGCCATGGCAGTTGATACACATGTTTTCAGAGTATCAGAAAGAATAGGATTAACTACCAATTCGAAAAATCCGCTGGAAACAGAAAAACAACTGGTAAAATATATTCCGGCAGATAAAATTCCTATAGCACACCACTGGCTGATTTTACATGGCCGTTATGTTTGTATTGCACGTAAACCAAAATGCAGCGAATGTGGTTTAAGCCAGATTTGCAGGTATTACGAACAGAATAATAATAAATAGAATTTATTTTAATTTCATTTACTCCCACAATATTGCTGTATCAGGGTTTTGTGCTCAGGATAGATTTGAGTTAACTGATTACAATCAGCAAGTTCAAAATCGTGAAAATCAAAACCTGGAGCAACTGTACATCCAACCAAAGTAAAATCATTTATCTTATTTACACTGGCTGCAAACCATGTGTTACGGGGAACGATCAACTGTAAAGTTTCATGATTATCAATATTATCACCCAAAATTGCTGTAGTTAAAATACCATCTTCAGAAATCATGTATAAATTCAATGCACTTCCCTTATAAAAATGCCAGATTTCTTCAGATTTAATCCGGTGAAAAGCTGAAAAATCCTTGCTTTCCAATAAAAAATAAATTGATGTAGAATATGCTCTGTCACCACTAAATCTTTCGGGTAATGCTGAATGTGGAATAACTTCGTCGGAGCGGTATATTTCCTTATAATAGCCACCTTCAGGATGTTTTTGCAAGTCCAGTTTTTCTATCCAATATGTTGCATTATGTTCCATTACCTGAAAAATGTAAAGTTTACTTTCCCATACAAACGATGCTCAAAAAAGTGGGGATGAGAAGAGAAATCATGGTCACGGGAATGTTCAATTACCAGAAAACCATTTTCTGCAACTAGTTTTTTTTCAAAAATAAGATCGGGCAAACTGTCAATATGCTCCATATCATAGGGTGGATCGGCAAAAATGACGTCATAAGGTGCAGCGGCAAACTTAAGGAAATTAAAAACATTGGTTTTAATCACCTGTAAGTTATCAATATTAAATGCTTCAGCTGTTCTTTTTATAAAATCTGTACATTTAAAATTTGTGTCAATGGAAGTAACAGAAATACAACCTCTAGAAATAAGTTCAAAACTAATATTACCGGTACCGGCAAATAAATCAAGAGCTTTCATCTGATGAAAATCAATATGATTATTCAGAATATTAAACAGGCTTTCCTTGGCAAAATCAGTTGTAGGACGCACAGGCAGGTGTCCGGCCGGACTAAAGCGCCGTCCTCTTAAATAACCGCTTACGATACGCATTGGCTCATATTTAAAAGTGAATAATAATAGTATCCGGGTATATCTTTCATTATCGTTTTTGCATCTTCAGTTATTTTAGAAATACCGAAACTGACTTCTGAAATATATTTTACAATCAATTGATACAATACCGAATCTTCTGTAATTTTTCCTGACAGTATTACTTCAAGCTGTGCAGGATCACAATCAAATTGCTTAATGGCAAACAATAAGTAATAAATGAAGTCTTCCTTGGTTTTAAACTGAAAAGTATTATATAATTGTAATTTCGATTCCTTGAAAATACAAATATCAAATTCATTGTTATTTACATTGACGTATGCTTTATTTCCCACTGTTTCAGGGTAATTTATAAATACACTTTTAATAAAAACTGTGGAAAAATGAATGAATTTTGCATTTTTAAATTTCTGTAATATAGTATTTTGTAATAGTTGTGGGAATATATATACGTTATATGCATCCAATTTGCTGATAAAATCATAAGTCTGAACCAAATCATCAGGATTTTCTTCAACAAGTGATAAGTAGGCTTTTAAATTATCAGCATTAAAAAACACAGCAGGTATCAATGTTGCGTAAGAATTCTTATAACTGAATACAATCTGCAAAAATTCAGGCTGTAAAAGTTTGTTCTTATTAAGCAATTCACCAATAAACAGATTTAATTCATTAACACTAAATATTTCAGTAAATGAATAATTCTCAATAGCATAGCATTTATCATTTTTATCAGTAATACAAAAAGAAACTTCTCTATGTGACAGTTGAACTGCCAGGTTGAGCAATTTAATATTTTGATCGTTAACTGATTCATCAATATAACTTTCAGTTGGATGAAGAGATGTTGTCATTTATTTTATTATTATTCCCAATTACCACTATATGATGGTTCTTCCATTGAACCTAATTTTAAACCAGCAAATTTATTCATTTCCTGGGCTTTAATTATTAAATTTTTAACCAAAAGACTATCTAAACCTTCTAAATATGCATTATATGATGCAGTAACCTCAAAAACAGGTACTTCTATTGCGTTCTTAGCTATAGTAATTGCATTTAAACTAAATTCCCTTTTAGTGTTTGGGATAAATCTGATGTTTTCGAGGTCAAAATCTTTTTTACCATTAAACAGCACCTGATATGTATTTATATAAATAGTATCCCGGCTAATCAATTTTAATTTTAATGCTTGTTCTTCTGTTAAAGAATCAGGTACATTCCCGATTCTTTTTACGATAGGCATTTTACCTTCCTTTACAAAATGAATCAACGTATCAAAATTAGCAGCATAAATTCCATAAACAGATTTATATGCCAGCTGCATTGTTCTTATGTCTTTCAATTTTTCAATAACAACAGCCTCTCTCCTGCTTACTTCGTCTTTAAACTTCAACGGATTCATTATACTGTTATAGATATAAACTGCCAATACCACAACAATTGCAGATAATATTAATTGTATAACCGTATTTTTCCTGAGCATTCTAAAAACTAATTATTATCTTTCTGAGCAGTATGTTGTATATTGCAGTGCAGATTATATCTTTCGCTAATCATAGCAGCAATTTTCTCGGCACAATACACGGAACGATGCTGTCCACCGGTACATCCAAAATTAATCATCAGGTTTTCAAAACCTCTTTCTATATAGTTATCAATAGAAATACAGATTGTGTTAAAAACATTATCCAGAAAAAGTTTAACAACGATTTCACTTTCCAGGAAATTGATTACAGTTTTATCCTTACCAGTTTGAGTCCTGAATACCTCTATCCGGCCGGGATTAGGTAAAGCACGGCAATCAAATACAAAACCTCCCCCATTCCCGGTATTGTCTATAGGAATCTGTTGTTTATAAGAGAAACTATTTATATTAATTTTTAAGTTCTGCGTATTTACAATTTTTTTGATTTTAGTTGCCTGGGATAAATTAGATAAAGTAGCTGTTAATGTAGGAATTGAAATTGGCAAACTGGTATTTTTAAGTATCCAGTTTAAGTTATTTAAGGCATAAGGAATACTTTGCAGGAAGACCGTTTTGTTTTCGTAAAAACCACGGAATCCATAGGCACCCATGGCTTGCATGATACGTATCATTACAAAACCATAATAGTAGGCTGAGAATTTTTGCTTGTCAAACTGGATGTATTGCTGTAAACGTTCGATATAATATTCAAGCAATATAGCTCTTACCTCATTACTTAAATCAGCCTTGGCATCATAAAGCAAAGAAGCAATATCATATTGTAAAGCGCCTCTCCTTCCACCCTGATAATCAACAAAATAAGGTTTTCCCTGATATAACATTATATTCCTTGACTGAAAATCGCGATAAAGGAAATAATTATTTTCTGCTTCCAACAAAAAATCTGTAAAAACATGAAAATCTTCTTCTAATTTTTGCTCATCAAAAGGTATTTGAGCTAATTTTAAAAAATAATATTTAAAATAGTTTAAATCCCAGAACATTGATTGTTTGTCAAATTCTGCACGCGGATAACAAGCAGTAAAATCAAAGTCTTTAGCAGCAATTATCTGAAATTTAGGTAATTCGTCAATAACTTTTTTATAAAGTTCAATAATTATTTCATTATTTTCTTCTGTGCGCTGTAATTTTTGTATTCTGTTAAATAAAGTTTCATCACCAAAATCTTCAATTAAATAAATATTTTCAGTTAAATTTTCAGCAAAGATGTTAGGAACATTACATTTTTTTTGTAAAAAATGCTTTGTAAATGCTATAAATGCCTGATTTTCCTTTTTATCTGCATTGTAAACGCCTAAACAAGTTTTAGTAACTCCAACTATTCGAAAATATTTGCGGTACGAACCTGAAGCAGGTAATAAATCTATACTGACGGCTTTTTCTTTTGCCCAGTCTTCAAATAACAATGCCAGTTGCTGATGTATCATGATAGATTATGATTTCAAAGTAAATTACAAAATTAAGAAAATTGGCTTGCTTTAAAACTTTTTTAATGATATTTGTTAATATAATTAATAAAAGTCCTAATTTTGCACGTAGACGAAATCAAAATATAAAACATAATATAATGGAAAACAAAACCGCAATCGACATTTTAAAAGAAGCTATATTACTTGAAAAAAGAGGAAAAGCTTTTTATTCAAATGTAGCAGAAAAGTCTGACAGTGAAGCAGCAAAAAAAGTTTTCAGCATGATGGCTGAAGAAGAAGACGAACATATTAAATTTTTATCCCGTCAGTTTTCTCACTACGTAAAAACCAATGAATTCTTAAAAAACGATACTACCCATGGCGATACACATGATGAAGTTGCTTTGAAAGTATTGACTGATGACATTAAGAAACAAATTACGGCTGCAAGCTTTGAAGCTGCTGCTATTTCAGCTGCTATGGATTTTGAAAACAGGGCTGTAAAAATCTATTCTGAAAGAGCTGAAACTGCTACTGATATCAATGAAAAGGAACTATATAAAATGTTGGCTGATTGGGAACAAGGACACAGCCAGCTTTTACACAAATTAAACGAGGAATTGAAAGAAGAAATCTGGTATGATAATAATTTCTGGCCTTTCTAAATCAATTAAATAATTAATAAAAAAGCCATTTCTTTTCAGAAATGGCTTTTTTGTTTGCATACAATTTCAGTTTTATTCAAACGAAACTTTATTCATATAAAAAACTGTACGTTTGCTTCGATTGGCCAGCGAATTATTCTTAATGGTCTGTACGCCATAAACCAGATAATAATTATTATACCAGTAATCAATATTTGCTGAAAAATTTGACATTACTTTATCATTTCCATAAGACATTTCAATTTTCAAATTGTCAATATCCGAATTAGTTGAAGTATCACTTATCAGTTTATAAACGACTTCTCCGTCATCATTATATGAAAACAGAAATTCATTGTTCAGGGGCATTACACTTACTCTTTCTTTAATTTCCATTGTTAAAATATTCCATACATCAAACAACTGATTCCATTTGACATTCCCATTTTCGTCAAGACATAATATAAAAGCATTGGTATAACGGTATCCGTCAAAAATTGTACGTGAAACAGGTGTCATTCTTCCATAATAATCATAAGACATATCAGAGATAACACGATATTCAGGGTAAAATGCTTCAGCAACAAATAACAGTTTATTATTTATTTTCATAACCTCATGTTCGAGGAGTAAATAATTAAGAGAAAACTCCTTTTGTGTTTTATTTTCCTGAATTTTCTTAATTTTTGATACTTCGCGTTTACTCAAATACTTATTAATACCGTCAAATTCAAGGAAATTAATAAACCGAATAGGTTGGATTATATTATTTTCAATTTTTACAAAATAAATACCTGATGATTCAATAATGTTTGTTTCAGTATTAACCGAAGGTTTGCCATCAGCCAATGCATAAGATCCGGTTATACTTATTGCTGAATCATTTAAACATGTAAGCATACCTGTTAATAATATTCTGTTTGCTTCTGAATTTTTAACTTCTAAAGAAGAAAGTTCAATCCCATCTAAATTGAATTTTTTAAGCAAAAAGCTATATTCATGTTTATTTATTTCTTTTTTAAATAAAAGATAAACCAGTTTATTTGTAGTATCTATGCATAAATTTTCAACATTTAAATTTGAATTATCAATTTGAATTTCTTTAATTTTTCTTTTGCTTAATTCACTTATATATAAACTTATATTTGATTTATTTTCAACTGTAAAAAAAGCCAGGGTGTGATATAATTGAAGTGTATTAATTTTACCTTTTTCAATCACTAAATTATCATAAATTGAATAATTTGATTTTAAAGGTTCAATTGCTATTATTTTTAAGTTTGGATCTGTAGATTTTTTATTTTCTTTATAGAAAAATAAATATACACTATCCTGTTCAAATGCAAAACCTTGATAAAGAAAATCTTCTGAAAGTGGAATTTTCTTTGCCCATCTTTTTTGTAACGAATTATTGTAATATGTAAATGACCAGTTCAGGGTTTTTCTGTCAGTATATTCGTTAAGCTTGTTAATTATTAGAATTCCGTTATTTCCAAGGTTTAGTATATTAAATGGTTTTGCATCTTCAGTAGTTTCAATTTCAGCTCTTATTACTTTCTTGCTTTGTGCCATAGCTTGAGGAAGTAATATGGTGATAAAACTACTAATTATCAATAACTTGAAGTAAGATAGATTCATTTAGTCCGATTTTATAGCAAACCTACATATTTTTTTTATTTCAACGAAACAATAGCATAATTATTTTATAAGGATGTTTTGATAAATTTGATATAAATATCATTAGCAAAAAAAAGAGTCTGTTTAATTATGAAACAGACTCCTTAATAATAATTTAATATCAGATTTACTTTTTCTTTGGATTGGTATTATAACCGCGTTGTTTAGCCATATCTTCAAGTCTTTGCTGAAATTTTGATTTAGCTACAATTTTCTTTTTATTTTCCTGAATACGGGCATGAATTTTATCTTCATTAACAAACATACGGATTGCATACATCTGACCAAAAGTAAGCATAGTGGAAATAAAATAGTAGTAATTTAAAGCTGAAGAATAACTATTTAAGAATCCTAAGAACATAATAGGCATAATATACATCATAGTTTTCATACCCGGCATACTATTGGTTGAACCCATCATATCCTGATTCATCTTTGTATAAAAAAGATTCGAAACAGCCATTAATAAGGCAAATAAACTTACATGGTTACCATAAAATGTACTTAAAATAGGAATCTGAGTCGTCCAGGAAACAATAGAATCATAGCTGGATAAATCGGTTGCCCATAAAAATGATTGCTGACGCAATTCAATAGAAGCAGGGAAAAAGCGGAACATAGCGATTAAAATAGGGAACTGCAAAAGCATTGGAATACAACCAGCCATTGGATTTACGCCTGCTTTCTTATACAAAGCCATAGTTGCCCTTTGTTTATCCATTGCCTGTTCCTTCTTAGGAAATTTCTGTCCAATTTCATCAATCTCCGGCTTTAAAACTTTCATTTTAGCTGATGACATATAGGATTTATAGGCAATCGGGAACAAAACTATCTTTAATAAAATAGTGAGTATCAATATAATGATACCGTAATTCCAGTTAAATTTACTTAAAAAGTCAAAAACAGGAATTACAGCATATCTGTTAATCCATTGCAGTAAAAAGAAACTCCATCCGAGTGGAATCTGACGTTCCAGTTCTAAATTATAAGTTCGTAAGATATTATATTTGTTTGGTCCAAAAAAGAAATGCATTGCAACACTATTATCTGCATTAGATTTATAAGGAATCCCTAATTTTGAAGTTAGTGTTTTTAAATATCGGCCACCTTCTTTATCTTTATTGGTAAAAGATTTAATTTCAGCATTTACGAACTGATCCTGTGCAATTAATGTTGCTGCAAAAAATTGTTGTTTAAAAGAAATCCATTTAAGAGGGAAATTTAATTTAGCTTCATCATCCTTGGTTTCTTTCAGATAATCAACATCATCTTTGGAGGGTTTATAATAAACAGAAGTAATCATATGTTCATTTTTATGATTCTTTTCCTGTCCTCGTAAATCGGCATTCCAGTTTAAATCAATAAAATCGGCTCTTGATGCAATAATTTCCTGCATCCCAACGGTATTGATTTTAAAACCCATCATATAATTATTACCGTATAAAGTATATTGAAATTCAATATATTTTGATGTTTTGGCACTTGAATCACCTGCAAATAAACGCATGGCAATAATTATTGAATCATTGCCTGAAACTTTCAGATTATTTTTATCTAATGGATTTCCTTTGCTGTCAAAAGCACTAAAAATTAAATCACCGGTATTAATTACCCTGTTGTTTGAAGTATAAAAAGTAAGATTGAATTCTGATGAATCTTTTGTAAACAATATTAAAGGTAAAGTATCATAGGTCTTGAAATTTTTCAACTCGGCCTGTGCAATCCGACCACCTTTTGATGCTATAGTTAATTTTATTAAATCATTTTCAATAATAAAATTTTTGTCTTCACCTTTAGCACTATTTGCAAAATCACCAAGAATATCATGCAATTTCTCAACGTTCTGTACTGAATCTTTAACGATTTGAGTAGTATCTTTTACTCTTGATTGTGAAGCTAATGTAGTTGTATCAATTTTCTTTTCAAGTATTGCTAAAGAATCCTGAGTTTTTTTTGCAGCCAACTCTTCTTTTGAAGGTGCACTCCACCAACTGTATCCGATAAATAATAAAAAAATTAAAAGTAAACCTAATATTGTATTCCTGTCCATATTAAAATGTATAATGTAAAGATGTTAAAAATTTAAGTGTGCAAAATTAAGCAATTAAATGGAATTTTTATTGCTTGGAATTTTTTCTTGCAGCAGCTACAAATCCGACAAATAATGGATGAGGGCTTGCAACAGTACTGCTGTATTCAGGGTGAAACTGAACACCAATAAACCATGGATGATCAGCTAATTCAATCATTTCAACCAGATTATCTTTAGGATTAATACCCACAGCCATCATCCCGGCTTGTTGAAAAGCATCCAGGTATTTATTGTTAAACTCGTAACGATGCCTGTGTCTTTCACTTATTTCCTGAGTTTTGTAAATATCAAAAGCAATAGTATTTTCTTTTATTTTACATGGGTAAGCACCTAAACGCATTGTACCACCTTTAGTACAGATTGTTTTCTGGTTTTCCATAATATCAATTACAGGGTATGCTGTTTTTGGATTCATTTCAGTAGAATGAGCATCGGTATAGCCTAATACATTTCTTGCAAATTCAACCACAGCACATTGCATTCCCAAACAAATTCCTAAAAAAGGTATCTTATTTTCGCGGGCAAATTTTATAGCTAATATTTTACCTTCTATTCCTCTTTCTCCAAAACCGGGAGCAACAAGTATTCCATTTAAATCACCTAGCTTTTCAGACACTGATTCTGCATTTATGCTTTCAGAATGTATGGTTCTGAGGTTTACCTTACATTGAAGCTCAGCACCAGCATGAATAAAAGATTCAATAATTGATTTATAAGCATCCTTTAATTCTACATACTTTCCAACTAGTCCAATATTGACTTCCGAATTAGGATTTTTTAATTTATATAGAAACTCTTCCCATTTATTTAAGTCAGGTTCGCCATCAATAGCTAATTGCGTTTTAATCAATACTTGTGTATCAAGTCCTTCCTGACGCATAAGCACAGGAACTTCATAAATAGTTTTAGCATCAATAGATTCAATTACAGATGAAGGCTCAACATTACAGAATAAAGCTATTTTATGACGAATGCTTTCATTTAACGGCCTTTCTGTACGGCAAACAATAATGTCAGGCTGAACTCCCTGTTCAAGCATCATTTTTACAGAATGCTGAGTTGGTTTGGTTTTTAATTCACCTGCAGCAGCAAGATATGGGATATAAGTTAAATGTATTACAACACAATTATTTCCTTTTTCCCAACGCATCTGACGAACAGCTTCTATATAAGGTAAAGATTCAATATCACCAACTGTTCCACCAATTTCAGTGATTACAAAATCGTAATCCCCTTTACTGCCTAATATTTTTATACGATGTTTTATTTCATCAGTAATATGTGGAATAACCTGAACCGTTTCGCCTAAATAATCACCGCGTCTTTCCTTTTCAATTACTGACAGATATATTCTACCGGTAGTGATATTATTGGCCTGCGATGTTTTAACATTCGTAAACCTTTCATAATGGCCTAAATCAAGATCGGTCTCGGCTCCATCCTCTGTAACGTAGCATTCGCCATGTTCATAAGGGTTTAATGTGCCCGGATCAATATTGATATAAGGGTCTAATTTCTGAATTGTAACCGAATACCCCCTGGCTTTTAATAATTTTGCCAATGAGGCTGATATTATTCCTTTTCCAAGCGAAGAAGTAACACCTCCTGTTACAAAAATATACTTAGTGTTCATTTATAAATGTTTACAATGTTAATGTGAAAGTTTATTTAAGAGTACAAAATTAAAAAAACAAAGGGATTACAGAAATTTAATTTTTGTAATCCCCAAAAATATTTTTAATAAAAATCTTATTCGCCTAAGTATGCTCTTAATAACTTACTTCTGGAGGTATTTTTTAAACGTCTGATTGCTTTTTCCTTAATCTGACGAACTCTTTCTCTTGTTAAATCGAACTTTGCACCGATTTCGTCCAGGGTAAGCCCATGACTCATTCCTATTCCGTAGAATAGATTAACTACATCGCGCTCCTTATCGGTTAAAGTTGCCAAAGATCGTTCAATTTCCTTTGCCAATGATTCGCGCATCAGTAATGAATCAGTTACGGGGCTGTCGTCAGAAACAAAAACATCAATAAAATTAGTGTCTTCGTCCTGAATTAAAGGAGCATCCATTGAGACATAACGTGTAGTAATATTCATTACATCAGCAATTTTATCTCTTGGAATATCCAATGAATCAGCTATTTCCTGAATTGAGGGTGCTCTTTCGAGACGTTGTTCAAGCTTTGATGTTTCTTTTTTAATTTTATTCAAAGAACCAACCTGATTTAATGGTAACCTTACAATACGGGATTGCTCGGCCAATGCCTGTAAAATAGACTGACGAATCCACCATACAGCATATGAAATAAATTTAAATCCACGGGTTTCATCAAATCTTTTTGCTGCTTTTATCAGGCCTAAATTACCTTCATTAATTAAATCAGGTAAACTTAATCCCTGGTTTTGATATTGTTTAGCTACTGAAACCACAAAACGTAAATTGGCTTTGGTAAGTTTTTCTAAAGCAATCTGATCACCTGCCTTAATGCGTTGAGCCAATAAAACTTCTTCTTCTGCAGAAATCAATTCTTCTTTCCCAATATCCTGAAGATATTTATCAAGAGAAGCTGTTTCACGATTAGTAATTGATTTAGTTATCTTTAGCTGCCTCATAGAATAGATTTATCGACTTGATTATTTTAGTTTTTCAATCTTTTTAGTTATGAATTTACAAACTTAAAAAAAAAATATTACTAAAAAAACTATAATACAATTATTATTGAAAAAACAGTGTTTTTTAGATAATAAAGTCTTACTATAACGTATTTTATTGAAAAAAGTTCGCTTTTTATTAAAAAAAGCAATAGGTGCTATAAATTTAATATAAAATAATAAGTTCTCCAGTCTCCGGGATAAGTACCTGAAACTAAAGTTTGCCCTTTTTTATTTGTATAATTTTTTAAATCATTTAAATTTTTAACCGCTTTTTTATCAATTTCAGTTATTATAAATCCTTCCCTTATGCCTGCATTTCTAAATACTGAATTGTTAAGTTTACTTATCATTATACCATTATTAAGATTATATTTTGTTAAAGCATCATTTGACAAAACTTCAAAATTAGCTCCAAGCAGCGTAAATGTTTGCTTCTCTTCTTTCAAAATTAAATCGGTTTTTCCATTTTGATTCTGAAGTGTTACTGTAAAATCAACAGGTTTATCATTTCTTACAACTGAAATTACAATTTTATCAGATGGACGATATTGTCCTATTGCCTCAAGCAGTTCAGAATTACTGTTTACCTGTTTCCCGTTTACAGAAGAGATAATATCTCCTTCTTTTATTCCAGCCTGAGCCGCTGCACCATTTTCTATTACATCACCAATATATATTCCTTTAGTATTGTTTAATTTTTTATTTTCAGCCAGTTTACCATCTATTTCAGCTATAGAAACACCTAAATATGCACGTTGAACAATACCAAACTTTTTAAGATCTTCAGTAACTTTCCTGACTATATTTACAGGGATTGCAAATGAATAGCCACTATAAGAACCTGTGTTGGAAGCAATAGCAGCATTTATGCCAACCAGTTCACCCTTGGTATTAACCAATGCACCTCCACTGTTTCCGGGGTTTACAGCAGCATCGGTCTGAATGAATGATTCAATAGGACTTTGATTGCTGTTTTTGCCCAGAATATTGATATTCCTGGCTTTTGCACTAACAATACCTGCAGTAACCGTAGAAGTTAAATTAAATGGATTTCCAACTGCCAAAACCCACTCTCCTATTTTAACCTCATCAGAATTACCAAATACAACTGTTGGCAGTTCCGAAGCATCTATTTTCAGCAATGCCAGATCAGTTGAAGGGTCAGTAGCTATAATTTTTGCATTAAATATTCTTTTATCGTTCAGGGTAACCTCTATTTTATCAGCTTCCTGAACAACATGATTATTAGTTACGATATAACCATCATTTGAAATAATCACCCCGGAGCCTGTTGCTGAAAGTATTTGGGAATTTCCATAAGGATTTCCAAAAAAACCAAAGAAATCATCATATACAGTGGTTCTTCTTTGAAATTCAGTTTTAATATTTACAACTGCATGCACTGTCATTTCTGCAGCCTGAACAAAATCACAGCCTGAATTAATGCTTGCTGAATAATTCCCGGTAAACTTGGAAGGAATTGTTGACTGGTTAAATAATTGTTGGTCTGAATTTCTTTTTTCCAGATAGTTGTATGTTCCTACAGCAATTAAACCTCCAGCAAAAGCTGCAAAAAACATTAAAGCAAAATACTTTTTCATTTTCTTAATAGATTTTTAAGTTAAACCATAAATTTATTATAAAAATTTTTCAAAAAACGTAATTTCTATTTTTTTAGTTCATAAATAATAGCTGTTTTAAGAGATTTTAACTTTTTTGCCTCTAATAATAATTCTGTTTAATAAATATTAAATAAACTATTTTATTTGATAGATATATAGAACTGATAAAAAGCTTCTCCAATCTGGTCACGGATTTTCCTGTATACTTCAAGAATTTCGTCATCAGAACCGCATGCATTAGCCGGATCTTCAAACCCAATGTGCAAATTTTGCGAGACAATGCCTTTAAAAACAGGACATTTTTGTCTTGCGTTATCGCAAACAGTTATAACATAATCAAAATCATCATGGATGAATTCATTTATATTATTTGGATAATTCCCTGAAATGTCAATATTAACCTCTTTCATTACAATTACAGCATAAGCATTAACTTTCCTTTCAGGATGAGTTCCGGCTGAAAACACATCAATAGTTTCATCAAAAGAGCGCAACCAGCCTTCAGCCATCTGGCTTCTGCATGAATTACCGGTACAAATTACCAATATCTTTTTACGCTGATAGAATTGATGACTACAACATGAACATCCTTGTCTGACCTTATTATCCATAGATAATTAATATAAAAAATTATTATTTAAACAAAGTTAAAAACTTTTCATAATTAACAGTAAAAGCAACATATATTTTTATGTAAATTTATACACTCAAATTGAAACTTATCTTCTATGAATAATATCTATCTTGAAATTCAAAATATACTTGAACAACAACGTCCATCAGCACTCTGTATCATAACAGAAACGCATGGTTCAACACCCCGTAAGGCATCTTCAAAAATGATAGTTTTTGCCAATGCAGAAATTATTGGAACTGTAGGTGGTGGTGCTATCGAAAAGCAGGTAATTACTGATGCATTGCTGGTAATTGAAAAAAATATTGCCTTTAAAAAAGTATATAAACTTGAAACTGATCTGAATATGCATTGCGGAGGGACAATGGAAGTTTATATTGAGCCATTGTTGCAAAGCAATAATCTGTATATTTTTGGGGCCGGTCATGTAGGAAAAGCATTGGCTAAATTTGCAAAAGATCTGGACTTTAATATTACCTTCTTTGACTGGCGCGATATTAATTTTACTGAGGAAGAAGCCCTGGCCTATCATTTTATTAAAGGCGATTATCTGGATAGTATTGAAAAAACTAATTTTGACAATAATACTTTTTCAGTAATAGTAACCCCTTCGCATGAGTTTGATGAAAAGATTGTTAGTATTCTGGGGAAAAAACCACATGCTTATGTAGGGATGATAGGGAGTAAAAGAAAAGTAGAAGGAGTTAAAAAGAATTTATTAGCAACTGAAGGATATTCAGAGGAAGAAATCGCAGGTATCGACATGCCGATTGGTATTCCGATTAATGTAGAAACACCTCAGGAAATTGCGGTGAGTATACTGGCTAAACTTATTGATGTAAGAAATTCAAAAAATAAGCAATGACAAGCACTTCTACACAAATAAAATTTATTCTGGATGATAAATGGGTAGAGTTGGACTTCCTTCAAAAAGATGGAATCCGGCCAAGCACTACAGTTTTAAATTATTTGAGGAGTTTACCCACGCACAGGGGAGTTAAAGAAGGCTGTGCCGAAGGTGATTGTGGTGCATGTACTATTGTTGTTGCAGAACTCAATACTAAAAATGAACTGGAATATAAAGCCCTGGATTCATGTCTTCTTTTATTACCAATGATACATGGAAAACAGATTATTACCGTTGAAAATTTATCACAATACAAAGGAAAAGAACTTCATTTACATCCTGTTCAGCAGCAAATGGTTGAATACAACGGAAGTCAATGCGGATATTGCACACCGGGTATTGTGATGTCTCTTTTTGCTTTATATAAAAACCATCATCAGCCTGAAAAAGAAATCATAGAAGATGCGCTTACAGGCAATCTCTGCCGATGTACCGGTTATAAACCCATTATTGATGCTGCTCAGCATGCCTGTTACCAAAATGGTAAAGATCATTTCAGTGAAAAACAGCAGGAAATATGCCATGAATTGATTGATTTCGATATTACAGACAAAACGCTTGTTCTTACTCATCCTGAACAATTATATATGCTTCCGAAAAATCTTAATGATGCATTGGAAATGAGGAAAAAATATCCAGATGCCACAATTATCTGCGGAGCCACAGACACAGCATTGCGTCAAACAAAAAAAGGTGAAATTATACCCCAAATTATTGACCTCTCCCATGTCAGGGAACTTAAAAATCTGGAATTTACTGAAAATGCTGTAATAATTGGAGCTTCATTGGAACTGGAAAAGATAAAATCAGGTATTGAAAATAAAATGCCCGCATTCTACAGTATTTTAAAAGTTTTCGGTTCACTACAAATCAGGAATACAGCAACTTTAGGCGGGAATATTGCTTCAGCCTCCCCTATCGGAGATACTTTACCTTATTTATTTGCCAGTAAAGCCATTATTAAATTACAAAGCCATTCAACAAAGCGAAATATTCCTATAGAAGATTTTATCGTTTCATACAGGAAAACAGCTATACTGCCTGATGAAATCATTGTAGCTGTCGAAATTCCTTTACTTTCAAAATATGAAATAATTAAATCCTATAAGATTTCAACCCGTAAAGATTTAGATATTTCTACTGTTAGTGCTTGTTTTAGATTACAATTAACCAAAGACAATGAAGTTGAAGATATTACAATTGTATATGGAGGTATGTCGGCACAAACACAGAGGGCAAAGCAAACAGAAGGTTTTATTACAGGGAAAAAGTGGAACAGAAAAACCATTGAAACAGCAATGGAAAAACTTTACAATGAATTCAATCCGATTTCTGATGCACGTTCCGATGCAGAGTTCAGAAAACTGGCAGCCAGAAATTTATTAATGAAATTTTGGAGTGAAACAAATTAATATGATAGCTAAAGAAAATCAAATATATCACGACAGTGCCATTAAGCATGTAAGCGGAAAATCTGTTTATATTAATGATATGGATGTATCATCAGATTTGCTTTTTGGAAAAGTGGTATATAGTCCGTTTGCTCATGCCAAAATACTTTCAGTAAATATTGACAAAGCATTACAAGTAAAAGGTGTTCATTCAATCCTGAATTATAAAGATATTCCGGGTATCAACCAAATGGGCCCTGTTTTTCATGATGAAGTTTGCCTGGCTGAAAATGAAGTTCATTTTATTGGTCAGGCTGTTTTGTTAATCGCTGCTGAGAGCATGGAAACAGCCAATAAAGCTGCAAAATTAATTGAAATCAATTATGAACAACTTCCTGCAATAACTACTTTAGAAGAAGCCATAGCAAATGACCAGTTACTATCTACTCCACGAATAATTAAACGTGGAAATGCTGAAGAAGCGCTGCAAAAAGCAAAACATATTATTAAAGGTTGTTTAAAAACAGGAGCTCAGGAACACTGGTATCTCGAAACACAAAGCAGTCTTTGCATCCCGGGTGAATTAAACGAAATGATGGTGTATAGTTCAACCCAAAACCCAAATGAAACGCAGGCTATTGTAGCAGAAGTGTTGGGAATTCCCAAAAACGAAGTCGTTGTGGAAGTCCGCAGAATGGGTGGCGCTTTTGGAGGAAAGGAAACACAGGGAAACCATACAGCAGCTTGGGCAGCCATATTGGCAATGAATACCAATCGTCCTGTAAAGATTCATCTTTTCCGTGATGATGACCAGATTATGACCGGTAAACGCCATCGCTTTATTTCTGATTACGAAATAGGCTTTGATGATGAAGGATTAATAACGGCTTATAAAGTTAATCTTAATGCTGATGCCGGTGCAACTGCAGACCTTTCGATGGCAATTTTAGAAAGAGCAGTATTACATGCCGATAATAGCTATTATATTCCTGATATTTCGGTTACAGGCAAAGCCTGGAAAACCAATTTACCTTCCAATACAGCTTTTCGTGGATTTGGTGGCCCGCAGGGTATGGCTGTTATTGAAAATGCGATAGACAGCATTGCGCGCTTTTTAAAAAAAGATGCAACTGAAATTCGCTTCAAAAACTTTTATGGAATAAATGAAAGAAATTATACCCATTATGATGAAGAGATTGAGCACAACAGATTATTTACGCTATACGAACAACTGATTAAGTCATCAGATTATTACAACAGAAAGAAGGAAATTCAAGATTTTAACAAAAAGAATGAATTCTACAAAAAAGGTATTGCGCTAACTCCTGTAAAATTTGGCATTTCATTTACTACTGCATTCCTTAATCAGGCAGGTGCATTGGTAAATATATACCAGGATGGCACAGTTTTGGTAAATCATGGTGGAACTGAAATGGGACAAGGGCTGCATACAAAAATGCAACAGATTGCAGCAGTAGAACTTGGGATTTCGCCTGAATTTGTTAAAGTAAACGCTACAAATACATCAAAAGTTCCAAATGCTTCTGCCACAGCAGCATCATCAGGAAGTGATATGAATGGTATGGCTGTAAAAAATGCAATAGATACTATAAAAATCCGCTTAATTAAAGTTGTACTGGAAGAATTTAATAAAGATGCATTTACAAATCATAGTAAAGCGGAAGACATTGTTTTTAAAAACAATCTGGTTTTTGACAAAAGCTATCCAGAGCGAAATATTAATTTCAAAAAGCTGATAAAAACAGCTTATTTACAACAAAAAAGCCTGAGTTCAACAGGTTATTATAAAACACCAAATATATTCTTTGACAGGGAAACGGGAAAAGGACATCCGTTTCATTACTATGCTTTTGGGATGGCCGTTTCTGAAGTAAAGCTTGATATATTAACCGCTCAGCTTGAAATTCTAAGGACAGATATCCTCCATGATACCGGGAAATCTATAAATGAAGGAATTGATTTTGGCCAAATTGAAGGCGGTTTTATACAAGGTGTTGGCTGGTGTACCTCTGAAACAATAAAATGGGATGACAAAGGGAAATTGTTAAACCATTCACCCGACACCTATAAAATCCCAACTATTCAGGATATTCCAAAAGATTTCAGAACTAATCTTTTAAAAGATGTTCCTAATTATAATACTATTCATCACAGTAAAGCAATCGGTGAACCACCTTTAATGCTGGCCTTTTCAGTCTGGTTAGCCATTAAAGATGCTATTTCAGCAGTAGGTAATCATAAAATTGAACCTGATTTTGAATTGCCAGCCAGCAATGAGGTTATTTTAAAATCGATTGAAAAAATAAAGAAATCACTTAAGTTAGAAGTTTAAGTTATTGGTTAATAAGCTAATAATTTGAAAATCATATAAATATTTAATGAAAATATCTAATAATTTAACTTTTCTCTTTCTATTATTTGCAAATACTATTTTTGCTCAAAATAATATCAAAATAAACGACAGCATAAATATTCAAACATCCAAACCTATATGGATTGGAAGATCATTTATACAGGATCAAAAAAACATTTGGACATCACCTTTTAAGATCAAATCAAAAGATCTGGTTTATCTTATTCCAATTACCATAGTAGGCACAAGCTGCATAATTTATGACGAAGAGATACACAGCAATATAATACAGTTTAGGAATAAAAATACATTTATTAAAAACCTTAGTCCGGTTCTTACCAACGGAGGCGAATTTCCTGTAGTTGGAGGAATAAGTGCTGCCTTTTACTTTACTGGACTGATATTGAAAGATAATAAAACAATGCAAACAGGAGCTATAGCTGGATATGCACTTGTGAACTCTGCAGTTGTTGTAAGTATACTAAAAATCATTGCAGGAAGACAGCGTCCAAGAGTAGATGCAACAAGTCATTGGTATGGATTTCCTGAATCATTAAACCAATTTAAAGGTGTTTCATCAGATTTATATACTTCTTTTCCCTCCGGGCACAGCATTGCAGCATGGACATTAGCCACTGTTATTGCTGAACAGTATAAAGATAAAAAAGCAGTTCCAATAATCATGTATACATTAGCTTGCGGAGTTGCGTTATCCAGAACTACTGAAAATGCTCACTGGTTGTCTGACGCTATTGTCGGTTCAGCTTTAGGTTATGGAATTGGCAAATATATTGCAAAGAAACACAAATTTAGCAACTGGGTATTATTTCCATCTCAAAATGGAGGATATATAACAATTACAGGCATTTATAACGTTAAATAAAAAAATCTTTAAAGTTAACATTTGAACGTTTTTTTTATACTTTTGTTTATTAATATTTAACAGCTAATAATCTTCTAAAATTAATTATGACAGGGGAAAGAAATCATCACAGAAGAAATAAAAATGCAAGGCTAAAAAGTAAAATTGAACGTTTTTTAAGCGTTCGTTTATTTTTAATACTTGGAGGTATATTTATATTAATTGGAGTATTTAATACATTCAGTTTATTAGAAACGGCTGAAAGCATGCATCGTTTTTTATCAACTATTATACATTCAAGCGAGAACCCTGGTAATCATATTAAAATAAATGCTATTAGTTTAGGCATAATATTTACATATTTTTTAATACCTGTTTTTATTTTAATTGTATTTAATTTTTTCGCAAAGAAACATGCATTTATAACATATACTGCTTCAATTATTGTTTCTATTTATTTAATAATTATGCAATTAAGAGTACTAATTCTTATTTACATACACCAAATAAATTTTTATCCAAATTTTTTATTGTTCACGCTTTTTCTTTTTCTGCCGGCTATTTTATTGGTAATTACAGCAATATTACATCGTAAATGGTCAATTCTCATATTCGCTGGTTTATATTTTTATACTTCATTATTAATTTATGCCGTTTGCTACGATATTAATAATTTCTTTCTATTTTCATATTCTTATATATTTAGTATTCTGATGTATTGGGTTGGAAGAAAAATAAATGATGCAAAGATTAATTTAGGAAGTTTTATATTTGCTATCGGATTTTTATTTCAATATTGGCTCAGAAATTACTTTCATAATTCAAATATTGAAACTTTTGAGATATTTTTAATTTATGCATTTATAAACTATCTGATTTTTAACTTAATCTATATTTTAACTTCCAGCAATAAGGAAAAGCCCCTGAATAAATGGATGCAATTAATATTATCATGGACAAATTTATTGTTCATATTAGGATGTTTTAATTTTGTATATGCACATTATTATGTCGTTCTGGCACTTATAATAATTTTATTAGCATCCAACATTGGTATATTGCTATATATCAAAAAGTATAATATTTCTATATGGAAATTCCCTTTACATTATTCAATTATACTTTTGATTTCCTTATTTCTTCCTATTTTGATCCGACAGAATATGATACTACTATTTACTGCCGGACTCTCAATTTCTTCTTTATATTATACAATCTATTATAAAGACAGAATTGCAAGCTGGATTTCTATCACATCAGGCTCAATTATGAGCATATATTTCCTCTTTTTATGGATAAAATCTTATTTTATTGTTTTAATAAGTAAAATTTATTCAGGTGATTATGCTTTATTATGGCATGGAATAATTAGCGGAGCTATTCTTATAATTGCTTTCAGTTTTAATATATGGTTACTCAAAAAAAATGAATTACCACTATCAAAAAAAACCTTATCAAAAAGAGAATACTTAAGGTTTTTAAGGGGAAGTCTATTATTTATAATATTTCTGTCATTGGCCTGGTTGGCATTTTCAATATCATGTTTTATCACCAATTCAACTAATTATACCTATTTAGGATTGTATATTGCCTGGAGTTGTTTTTCAATTGTAAACCTTCACAATTATTTAAAAAATGAATCGATTTTCAGAAGGCCCATACTTATTTTTTCAATGCTGGTAGCATTTTTATACCCATTTCTGGTACACCTGAATATGGTAAATTATCGAAATTTTTTAATACAAAACCATTATTTAGATAATTATGCCATTACATTACATTTTATCGCCGTAGTTTTATTTATTTATTCAGGTATTTTAACAATTAAACTTTTTTTCAGATTATTCAGAGATGAAAAATTAAGAAATGGATTGAATGTGCTTACCATCTCATTTATAATGTTTATATTATTTACCGAATATGATAATATATCAATATTAATAACGATACTAGGTATAAGTAATATGGGGGATTATATTGTTAATACTGAAATTTTATTTCTGAACCATCATCTGCCCTATACTATATTAATGTGGCTACTTTCAATAGCTGTTTTTATTTGGGCTATTAATTATCGTAACCGGTTTATCAGAAGTATTTCAATAATAATTTTTGTAATTACGATTATCAAATTATTGTTTTATGATTTTGTAACCCTTAATACAGAAGCAAAGAATATTATCTATATTTTTTCTGGTATTTCTCTCATTGGTTTTGCAATTCTTTACAGGCAATTTTCATTAAAACCAGACTCTAAACAAATACATCATCACAGACATCATTCTCATTCACATAGAAGACATAAATCAAGTTCTGTTATTGAAGCAAACGAAAATACTGAAGAATAATAAAGTTTATAGAGTAAGAAAAGCCCGGAATTTGACAATTCCGGGCTTTTCTATATTTATTTCTTTTATTTTTACTTAACAGCTATGGTTTCAATTTCAACCATAACACCTAAAGGAAGTCCTTTAACAGCATAAGCAGCACGAGCAGGTGGGTTTTCAGCATAATATGTCCCATACACCTCATTCATTGCAGCAAAGTTTTCCATATCACTTAATAAGCAGGTAGATTTAACAACATCTGCAAAAGTATAACCTGCTTCTTTAAGAATAGCTTCAATATTTTTCATTACTTGCTCGGTTTGTTCTTTAATCCCACCTTCAACAACTTTAGAAACAGCAGGATCAATTGGAATCTGACCGGAAATAAAAAGCATACCATTAGCTTCAATAGCCTGACTGTATGGACCTATAGCCTTAGGGGCATTCATCGTATTTATTATCTTTTTCATTTTATATGTTAATTATTAATTAATGTGCAAAATTATAAATTATATAATCTTATTCGTTGAAATTTCAATTTTATCATCTAAATCAATCATTGCATTGATTAAAAATGCTGTTTTAAACAATTTAATATCTGAAAGTTTAATCTCGGTTTCAGATAATAATCCCTGGGCAATAAGTTTTGCTCTCTTCGTTCCCTTTAATAAAGGAGTATTTGAGGTAAATAATCTTTCTCCATCATTAAAAGCTATATTAGAATAAGAAGTATCTGTAACAAATCCATTTTTAATGATTAAAATATCATCACATTTACCTTTTTGCAACAATAGTTTATGAATATTATCACGATTTTCATACTTAAACGCATAATCAATACTATTATCAACAACTATTTTCAATGATTTGATTTCAGGTAAAAAATATGGCAAAAATTCAATTTTTTGAATTGATTTCCCATAAATAATACGACATTTATATATCCCATTGGATAAATTCGAATTTAATTGAATCAGATTTTCAAGATTAAGTTTTTCATTAATACAAAATAACACTTCCCTCGACCGATTAAATCTGTCGTTATGGAAATCAATATCCTGAAGCTTTCCATCCTTAACCTTAATCGTTTCAAGCAATCGGCACATAAACTTTATCTATTAATTCCTGATATTCATTTTCTGCTTCACTCATAGTTGTAATACCGCCACCGCTTTTATAAACTAAGCCATGCTGCGTTTTTTCAATAAAACGTATCATTACACCGCTGTCTAAATTTTGCCCATCAAATAAACCCACTATTCCGGTATAATATCCTCTGTTGTATAGCTCTGTTTTCTTAATGATATCGAGGGTTTTTATTTTAGGTGCACCAGATATTGAGCCAGCAGGAAGCAGTTTAAAGATAATATCCCCTATTCTTTCACAATAATCGGAGGGTAACAATCCACTGATTTTTGAACTTACCTGCAATAAATTCTTATTACTTGTTTGTAAATGGTCGATATACCTGAATTTCTCAACTTTAACATCTTTTGCAACCATACTTAAATCATTTCGAATAAGATCAACAATTGTATAATGCTCTGCGGTTTCTTTTTCGTCAGAGAGTATAATTTTTGCCGCATTTGGTATTGCTGCATCAATAGTGCCCTTCATTGGGAAGGAAGAAATTGTTTGATCTTTAATCTGAATAAAAATTTCAGGAGAAAATACTACAAATTCATCCTTAAAACAAAGTTTATATTTTGCCTGACTTAATAGAAAGATGTTCTCTAAAGAAAGATTTATTTCAATTTCAGTAGGTTGTGTAAGATTTACCAGGTATGAATTCCCATAATTCAAATGATTTTTCACTTTGTCAAAAGCCAATTTATAAATGGAAAAATCAATCGCTTTTTTAGAAAGAGTATATTTTGAATTATTTTTTAACTTTTGATAAATTACATTACTGATACCATTTATATCATACAAAATATCAGATTGAACTTCATTTAATTTAAACACCAATGGTTGTTTCATCTCAAAATCAATGATAAACAGGAAAGGCGTTCTTTCTGCTCCATATTTATTCATTAATTTAATACTGGCTTCCATTTTGTTTTATTGTATTGCAAAAGTAAAATTATTTTAAATTGTCAAAGATGCAAAAAACTTTTTAAACCTTATTGATAATTTTCAATCATATTAAAAACATTAAACAGATTAAATTAAAACTCATGCAAACTAAAACAAAAATTTTAATATTTATATCAATCATCACATTTTTAATCAGTTGCGAAAAAGACAATACATTCAATAACCGAAAATTTGATCCACCGACAGCATTATATGAATTTCCTAATGATAAACTTTGGAAACACAGAGTTAACACTATTGATGCTGCAAAAACAGCACTAAAAGAATTTAACGGTATTGAAATTGATGTTTTCTTTATTGATGGAATTAACGGATTCATCACAGGACACGATGCTCCGGGTGATTTAAATCTGGAGACTCTATTTGATAGTATTTCAGATTGTTCAAGCCATTATTACTGGATTGATTTTAAGAATTTAAGTGCGTCTAATGTAATAGCTGCTGTTGAAAAAATGAAGCAGATAATTAATAAATACAATTTATTGAATAAATTAATTGTTGAAAACGGTAACGCAGATTTACTGGCATATTTTAAATTGGCCAATATTTTTACAAGTTACTGGATACCGGATGTATCAGGAGATTTAATCGATTATTTTGCTGAGAAAAAGTTAATTGATGAATTGGAAATTACATTAAGCAAATATCAGTTTAATGCAATATCTGCGCATTATAATATGGTGTCTTTTATGGAAAAATATTTAAAGAAATACAATTGTCATATCTGGACAAATGGCTTAATTGGTGAACAAGACAAGCAAAAAATATTAAATTTTACCAGCAAATCAAACATTAAAGTAATTTTGGTTGATTACGAATCTAATTTCACTAAATGAGCTCATTAGCATAGTTTCAAAAGAAATATCAGTATTTTTCTTCAACTATTGGATTTTTTTTATAATTTTGCTGCCCGTTTAGCCCAGGTGGTGAAATTGGCAGACACGCTACTTTGAGGGGGTAGTGACCGAAAGGTCGTGCAAGTTCAAGTCTTGTCCTGGGCACTACAATTTTATACCTAAGCTCATCAGCCCGGATGGCGGAATTGGTAGACGCGCTAGTTTCAGGGACTAGTATTCGCAAGGATGTGCAGGTTCGAGCCCTGTTCCGGGCACTAAAAATAAATAAAGCACTCTTTTTGAGTGCTTATTATTTTTAAATTCGTTTGTAAATCATCATTTTTATGAAAAAAATAATTCTTATTTTTCTGATTTTTACGTTTTGTATTCGTTTTACAAATGCTCAAAGTTATACAAAGCAAGTACAACTCGTTCAGCAAGAAATGAATCATCATTTTGCTGATTCTGCAAAAACACCTTTAACAAAAGAAGATTTTTTACAATTCAAACAACTTGATTTTTTCCCAATCGATAGTTTTTATTGTATAAAAGCTAAATTTGTCAGAACACCTGATGAAATCCCTTTTCCAATGAAAACAACTACTAGCAGAATGCCAATGTATGTAAAATATGGAGAAGCATATTTTGAATTGAGTGGTGTTAAATGCAGGCTTAATATTTACCAGAATCAGGATTTAATTAAAAAAGAAGGATATCAGGATTATTTATTTCTTCCTTTTACAGATGCAACAAACGGTGATGAAAGCTATGGCGGAGGAAGATATATTGATTTAAAAATTTCTGCAGATGATATTATAATTATCGATTTTAACAAAGCATATAATCCATATTGCGCATACAATCACAAGTATTCCTGCCCTATTCCTCCAAGTGAAAATAATTTATCCATTGAAATTAAAGCCGGAGTTAAAAAATTTCATTAAATAAAAAAACTCTGCTCAAAAGGCAGCTTTCTTATCATTTTATTCATTATTAATTTATTACAAGTTTAGAATTCAGTAGTTTAGTTTTCGAATTATATCTAACTATATAGCTCCCTTTCTTTAAAAAAGCAACATCAAGTTCAATTATATCATTATATGCTGAATTATATGATTTTGCAAAAACAATTTGACCCAATAAATTATATATTTTAATATCAAACGCATCATTTTTATTACTGATTTGTAAATAGAAAACACCATTATTGGGATTAGGATAAATATTTATATCATTATTTTGATTTATCATATCAACACTACTAGGGTCAAACTGTGCCGTTCCATCATAGAAAACGCTGCTGATTTTAGAAAAATTATCACTTCCAAAATTCAACAACAAAAGAGGATATCTGGCATTTTCCCGCCAAAACATAAAACGGTTAGTAATTGTCGTTTGATTTTGTGAAAGTCCAAAAGCATTTAATAAAGCTGGATCAGCTTCTGAACCATACATATAGAAACTGTCTTTTTGAATAACATTTCTTTTTACCATAAGCACATCATAAGCTATACTTGGACCTAAAGCAGTTGGTACCCTTAATTTACCCCATCCAACTACTGTATCTTGCCTTGTCGTATTAGTTACTTTTTGGCAGGGTGCATTAATTATTGAATAATTTGTTATGGTTAATGTAAAATTTGATACACTACGGGTAGTTGTTTTCCATGATGTACTCATAGTGCATGGAAAAGGCATTAAATATGAGTTCGAAGTATATGTAAAAAACTGATTGGGAAAAATAATAGAATCAGCATTATTAAGGGTTAAACCACCTATTGGATATTTTTGATTTTTAATAACATAACCTAATGCTTTAGTACCAACTGATGAAGTTTGATAATAGGTATCCAAATAATAATATTTATTAGGTATTATTGGTGAAGTCCCAGCTGTATCAATAAATGTAGCTAAAGGGAAATTAGTATTTGCAGATGGAATATAATTCAAAATACTACTCGTTTTTTGAATCAGATTGGAATAGTTCCATTGTTGGTTAGCAGCTTGAGTTGGAAGAATAAATGCAGTAGTGTCTCCTTCAATTACTGTCATTGAACCAGCTGTAAATAAGGTATTTGATTGTGTAAGTGTTATTTGAGCTTTAACAGCAATAGTTAACACTAAATATGTTGTAAATAATAGTAATTGTTTCTTCATTTCTTTATTTTTAAAATATTTCAGCAAATTTAATAAATAATTTTAAAATTATTTATTTTACAATACAATTTATTATAATATATTATTAATTATCAGATGCTTAAATAAGCAATTTTAAATTTTAAAGAATAAAAATAATGGAATCAATTAGTTTTAGGAATTTCTAATTTAATATTTTTTCATAAACAGGCTTTGCTGTTTTAACATCATTCCCATAAAGCTCAATAAATTGGACTGAAGTGTACATTTTGGGTTTTGCAGTAACATATATCTTTGATAAATTTGCATCAATGCCGTTAATTTTTATCAAAGCATGAGGAATTCCTTTATTATCAACTGATACAAATAATTTGCGTTTATCAAAAGCCTTTAATGTAACATAAATATTGCCTGCATTTGCTTTTTCAATACTATACCCAAATGCCATCCGACGTTGAAAATAGTTTAATTCTGATCTTTTACCATCTGTTGCATAATCCATCCAATATGCATCTATAGGATTATCAAGATTAATAATTCCATTCTTAATAATAGCATCATAACAAACTGTGTTTTTATTCATGTTGCGTTCAATCACAAACAGGCGTTTGTTTACAACAGTCGATTCAGTTTCTTTAAAATTGTTATTAGCTTCTGATTTCTTATCCCCAAGATGTGAATTTACATTAAAAACCGAGAAACTTAAAAAACAAAATAGAAATAATTTATTCATAAAAATGTATCAGAAACTATTTTTTTTGCAAATTTATAAAATTTGCTTAAAAATTTAAAAACAATTGGAACGATTATTGTTAAATCTTATTAAAAATCTATTCATCAATATAAAAAATAAATATGTTTTATCAAAAGAATGTATCTTTGTCAGTTATAAAAAATGTCTTAAATTAAAATCAATATATGAATTCAAAAACAAAAATCTTAAGTCTTCTTTTTCTTGTTATAACAATATGTTTAACACAGCATTCGAATGCTCAAAAACAAGCAAAAGTTGCCTGTATTGGATTTTACAATCTTGAAAATTTTTACGATACAATCAATGAGCCTGATGTAAATGACGAAGAATTTACACCTGATGGCCCTAATCGCTGGAATACAGAAAAATATAATATTAAATTAAAGCACATGTCTGAAGCCATTTCACAAATTGGTGATGAGTTAGTTAAAGGTGGTCCGGTAATTATGGGTTTCTCTGAAATTGAAAACAGAAGTGTGCTGGAAGACTTAATAAAGCAACCTGCTTTAAAAGCAATGAATTATGGCATAGTACATTATGATTCACCTGACAGAAGAGGTGTTGATGTTGGATTAATTTATCAAAAACAATATTTTAAAGTAACTACCAGTTATGCAGTAAAACTAACTTTAGATGGAGATACCAGCTTTCGTACACGTGACCAGCTGGTTGTATATGGTTTGTTTGATGGTGAACCTGTTTGTTTGATTGTAAATCACTGGCCTTCCAGAAGCGGAGGTGAAAAAATTAGTCAGCATAAAAGAATAAGGGCTGCAGATGTATGTCGCTCCATAGCTGACTCTGTTATGAAAAGAGATCCCAACGCTAAAATATTTATAATGGGTGATTTAAATGATGATCCTTCTGATATCAGTTTACTTGATCATTTAAAAGCTAAAAAAACTAAAGAAGAAACAAAACAGGGTGATTTGTATAATCCTATGTACAGATTATTTAAAGATGGTATAGGTTCACTGGCATATCGTGATTCTTGGAATCTGTTTGATCAGATTATTGTTTCCTATCCATTAATAGAAAAAGATAAAAGCACATACAGGTTATATCAGGCTAAAGTATTCAACAGAAGTTTTTTAACCCAGAAAGAAGGACAGTATTCAGGTTATCCTTTAAGGACTTACGTTGGTACAACATTTGTGGGTGGTTACAGCGACCATTTCCCTGTTTATGTGTTCCTGGTTAAAGAAAAATAGTAAATACTTATAATGTTAAATTTAATCAGCAATTTATTCATAATAATTCCGTTTTTCTGATTAAATCATTAATTTTGTCAATAATAAAATAAAAAAATATAAGCCTATGTCTGACAGCGTAGTTATAATACCAACCTACAACGAAAAAGAAAATATTGAACGTATCATCCGTAAGGTTTTTTCATTGGAAAAAACTTTTGATATTCTGATAGTTGAAGATAACTCACCTGATGGTACTGCCAATATTGTAAAAAAATTAATACAGGAATTCCCTGAACGCCTTTTTATTGAAGAAAGAAAGGGGAAACTGGGACTAGGAACTGCCTATATCCATGGGTTTAAATGGGCTTTGGCCAAAAATTATGAATTTATTTTTGAAATGGATGCCGATTTCTCACATAATCCTGACGATTTACTGAAGTTATATGATGCATGCGCAAATAAAGGTGGTGATGTTGCCATAGGATCAAGATATATAAAAGGTGTAAACGTTGTCAACTGGCCAATGGGCCGTGTATTGATGTCTTATTTTGCATCCATATATGTCAGATTCATTACCGGTATGAAAATCATGGATACTACTGCAGGTTTTAAATGTTATCGTGCCATTGTTCTCAAATCCATTGATTTAAGTAAAATAAAATTTATGGGCTATGCTTTCCAGATCGAAATGAAATTTACGGCATGGAAATTAGGATTTAATGTTGTTGAAGTCCCCATCATTTTCACTGACAGAACGGAAGGCACTTCAAAAATGAGTAAAAGCATATTTAAAGAAGCATTTTTTGGCGTTTTAAATATGAAAATTGCAAGCTGGTTTAGGAAATTCGAACGATTACAATAATATTGAGACCGCACTTAGCGGTCTTTTTTATACTTCATATAAATGGAAAAAGCTAAGTATTTAATTCTTAATGCCAATATTGTTAATGAAGGCATTATTAAAACAGCCAATGTTTTTATTGAAAATGGCATCATCAGTAACATTGATTTTAACAATACTTTTGATACAAATAAAGATTTGTATACTGATTTTATTACAATTGATGCTAAGGGTAAATACCTTTTACCCGGTATAATTGATGATCAGGTTCATTTCAGAGAGCCCGGATTAACGAGCAAAGGAGATATTTATTCAGAAAGTAAAGCTGCAGTTGCCGGAGGGGTTACTTCATTCATGGATATGCCGAATACTAATCCACAAACACTTAGCCAGGAATTATTAGAAGAAAAATACCAAATAGCTGCCCAGAAATCATTGGCTAATTATTCATTTTACATGGGTGTTTCCAATGACAATTTAGAAGAAATTTTAAAAACAAATCCTGAAAATGTATGCGGTATTAAGCTATTCATGGGTGCTTCAACCGGAAACATGTTGGTTGATAATCCTGAAACACTGGAAAATATATTTTCAAAATCAAAAATGCTTATAGCATTGCATTGCGAAGATGAAAAAACAATACAACAGAATATAGCTATTTATAAGCAAAAATATGGTGATGACGTTCCCATGTATGAACATCCTGCAATAAGAAGTGAAGAAGCATGTTTCCTGTCTTCTTCGTATGCAGTAAGATTAGCCAAAAAGCATAATACCCGTATTCATATACTTCATTTATCAACAGCTAAGGAATGCGAATTATTCGATAATTCAATTCCTTTAAGTAAAAAAAGAATTACCGCTGAAGTATGTGTGCATCATTTATGGTTTTCTGATAAAGATTATTCAGAAAAAGGGAGCTATATCAAATGGAATCCATCCATTAAAACTGAAAATGACAGAGATACTTTAATAAATGCTGTTTTATCAGACAAGATAGATATTATTGCTACAGACCATGCTCCTCATACATCAGAAGAGAAACAAAACAGTTATTTTAAAGCACCTTCCGGTGGACCATTGGTGCAACATTCTTTGGTTGCCATGCTTGATTTGTACCATCAGGGAAAAATAAAGCTTGAAAAAATAGTTGAAAAAATGTGTCATAACCCGGCTATTTTATTTGGAGTAGAAAAAAGAGGATTTATCAGAGAGAACTATGCTGCTGACCTTGTTTTAGTTGATTTAGATAACAATTGGACAGTAGAAAAAAGCAATATTTTATACAAATGCAGCTGGTCACCATTTGAAAATCATACTTTTAAATCTAAAGTTACGCATACTTTTGTAAACGGCAATCTGGTATATGATAACGGCGTCTTTAATGAAATTAATAAAGGTGAAAGATTATTATTTAATCGCTAAAATTATGATTAAGAAACTTTGCATTTACAGTTTATGTTTTTTGCTGCTTTCCTGCCATCATAAAAAGGAAACTGAACCAATCAATGCCAGTAAAATTTTAAATAAAACACAAATAAAGGATATTTTAGTTGATTTTTATATAGCTGAAGCAATACTCGCCAGCAATGTTAAGGAAAATTATAATGTAAGACAGTATACTACACATTATTACGATTTCATATTTAAGAAATACCATACAAATCGTCAGCAAATTTTGAACAGTATTCAATATTATTGTTTTAATACAAAAGAATTTTCGGTGATTTATACTGATGTAATAAACAAATTAACTACGATGAAAACCAAACGAAACGAAGAATAATGAAAAAAATATCAATACAATTTCTCAGTCCATTATTAATTATTATTCTATTCAACTCAATAATTTTTCAGCTTCAGGCTGGGTCTCCAACTCCAAAAAAAGTAAACAAACCTAAAAACATTATTTTTCTGATTGGTGATGGTATGGGAACAGCACAGATTTATGCTGCATTAACCATTAAAAAGGACAAATTAAACATTGCAAAGTTTAAACATATTGGCTTCCATAAAACCTATTCAGCTAAAGATTACATTACAGATTCAGCTGCCGGAGCTACAGCCTTTTCTACAGGACATAAAACAAAAAACGGCTATTTAGCTGTAGATACGAACAAAAAAGTGCTTCCTACAATACTTGAACTTGCAGAACAAAAAGGACTTTCAACAGGATTGGTAGTTTGCTGTGCCATTACCCATGCTACTCCTGCAGCTTTTATTGCACATGAAAGCGATAGGAATGATTATGAAGATATTGCACCCTGGTTTTTAAAAACAGATGTTGACGTTTTTATAGGTGGTGGTAAACAGTATTTTGAAAACCGCAAGGACAAACGAAATTTAAGTGACAGTTTAAGAAAACGTAATTATCAGTTAGTATATGATTTAAATCAATTGCAGGCTGTTACCAAAGGGAAAATTGCAGCTATGCTATACCAGGATCATCCACCTTCAATGTTAGGTGGCAGAGGCGATATGCTGGGGAAATCAAGTTCAAAGGCTATATCTGTTTTATCTCAGAATAAAAAGGGATTTTTTATGATGATAGAAGGTTCTCAGATAGACTGGGCTTGTCATAACAACAGCAATGATACCCTGATTGGAGAGATGCTGGATTTTGACGATGTTGTGGGTATTGCTCTTGATTTTGCCAAAAGCAACGGAGAAACACTGGTTGTAGTTACAGCTGATCATGAAACAGGAGGATATGCCTTAACAGAAAATACCCTAACCGATGGTAAACCAAGCGGTAAATTTAATACTAAGGGTCACACTGCTGTAATGGTTCCTGTTTTTGCTTATGGTCCCGGTGCCGAAGAATTCATGGGCATCATGGAAAATACCGATATCTTTTTCAAATTCAGAAAGCTGCTTTTTGGATATTAAGCAATCCTGATTTTTCTTAATTTTTAATTTAATTGAGATTCCTCACTATCGTTCGGAATGACAAATAACCAATATTCAAAATCAAATTAGCAAAAACCTATAAACATATAAACTTAATAACTCAATAACTAATTACCCTAATTTATTTACTAAAAAAAACTCGTTTTTTTTAAGCCCAGAAACATAAAAAATATAACTTTGCATCAAAATTAATCAAAATTAAAAATCATCACAATGACTGCAAAAACAAAAAAACAATTCGTTGAAAAAGAAGATGTTGTTGTAAAATTCGTTGGAGATTCAGGAGATGGAATGCAGCTGACAGGAACAATTTTTTCTGACAATGCTGCATTATTAGGTAACGACATTGCAACATTTCCTGATTATCCTGCTGAAATCAGAGCACCACACAATACAATTGCCGGTGTTTCAGGTTTCCAGGTTCATATCGGAAGAGAAATTCACACAACAGGCGATTTATGCGATGTTTTAGTAGCAATGAATCCTGCTTCACTAAAAGCAAATTTAAAATGGGCTAAAAAAGGTGCAACCATTATTGTTGACACTGACAGCTTTGATGAAAGAAGTATCGTTAGAGCAGGTTATACTGAAAACCCATTGGACGACAATAGCTTAAATCAATATAACCTGATAAAAGCGCCCATTACTTCTGTTACCAGAGATAGTATTAAAGAATTATCTACTGACGTTAAAGTTGCTGACAAGAGCAGAAATATGTTTGCACTGGGTATAATATATTTCATTTTCGACAGAAAGTTTGATACAACTTTTGAATATCTGGATACAAAGTTTAAGAAAAATCCACTGCTCAGCCAAATCAACAAAGTCGTGATGACTGCCGGTTATATTTTTGCTGAAAGTGTAGAAGCTTTGTCATCACAAATTCATATTCCTAAAGCTAAATTAGAAAAAGGAAAATACAGAAATATTTCAGGTAATATTGCCACAGCATGGGGTTTACTTGCAGCTTCAGAAAAATCCGGTATTCCATTGTTCTTAGGTTCCTACCCTATTACACCCGCTACTGAAATTTTAATGGAATTAGCCAAACATAAATCATTAGGCGCAAAAGTATTTCAGGCTGAAGACGAAATTGCAGGTATTTGCTCTGCTATTGGTGCAAGTTTTGCCGGTTCACTGGCATGTACTTCAACCTCAGGTCCCGGTTTGTCATTAAAAAGCGAAGCAATCGGCTTAGCTGTTATGACTGAATTACCTTTGGTTATTGTGGATGTTCAGCGTGGAGGTCCTTCTACCGGATTACCAACAAAATCTGAACAATCAGATTTATACCAGGCATTATTCGGCAGAAATGGTGAAGCTCCCTGTATTATTATAGCTGCATCATCACCTGCAAACTGTTTCTATTTTGCTTTTGAAGCAGCCAAACTTTCAATGGAACATATGACACCTGTTATCCTTTTAACTGACGGTTACTTAGGTAATGGCAGCCAATTATTCAGAATTCCTAAAATGTCTGATTTACCAAAAATAAATCCACCCATTGCTAAAGCAAATGATAAAGATTTTAAACCATACAGAAGAAATCCTGAAACTTTGGTAAGACAATGGGCCATACCCGGAACTGAAGGCTTACGTCACAGAATTGGTGGTTTGGAAAAAGAAAATATTATTGGCAACGTATCTACTGACCCTCAGAATCACCAGTTAATGGTTGACTTAAGAGAAGCTAAGGTACAAAAAGTGGCTGATTTTATTCCGGAACAAACTTTAGATGGCAAAAAAGATGCTGACTTATTGGTTGTAAGCTGGGGTGGTACTTATGGTGCAGTTCATTCTGCTGTGGAAGAATTACAGGCAGAAGGCAAAAGCATTGCCCATACCCATTTCAACTACATTATGCCTTTACCAAAAAATACAGCTGACATTCTTGCCGGTCATAAAAAAATCATGGTATGCGAATTAAATTCAGGCCAATTTGTAAATTATTTAAGGATGAAACATCCTGAACATAAATATACACAATTCAACAAAGTACAGGGTTTACCTTTCTTTGTAAATGAATTAACTGATGCTATTAACAAAATTATTGAGGAGAAATAGTCATGGAAAATTACACGATAGAAAGATCAAAAGTTGAACTGACAAAAGAAGATTTTGTCAGCGACCAAATGGTTAAATGGTGCCCCGGTTGTGGTGACCATGCCATCTTATCATCTGTTGCCAACGTATTTCCAAAAATCGGATACAGAAAAGAAAATTTCTGCCTGGTTTCAGGAATCGGTTGTTCCTCACGTTTTCCATATTATATGAACACCTATGGTTTTCATGGAATTCATGGCAGAGCAGCAGCTATTTCATCAGGTGTTAAAATTGCAAATCCTCATTTAAGTGTATGGATGGCCACCGGTGATGGTGATTCAATGGCTATTGGTGGAAATCATTTTATCCACATTATCCGCAGAAATATTGATATTAACATTATGTTATTCAATAATCAGATTTATGGATTAACCAAAGGACAATACTCTCCTACTACACCAATGGGTGCAATTACTAAAACTTCACCTCAGGGAACTATTGAACATCCTTTCAATCCGGGTGAATTAATCTTAGGTGCACAGGGAACATTCTTTGCCAGAGGCGTGGATACCAATCCAAAAATGATGACAGAAATTATGTTTGAAGCGGCCCGCCATGATGGTACTTCTGTGGTTGAAATTCTACAGAATTGCGTAATTTTTGCTGATAAAACACACCAAACCATTACGTCAAAAGATTTAAGAGACGACCACCAGTTGCATCTTAAAAATGGTGAACCTATGCTTTTCGGAAAAGAAAAGAATAAAGGTATTATCATGAAAGATTCAAGACTGGAAGCTGTTGAAATAGGAGTTAACGGAATAACTGAAGATGATATCCTGATTCACGATCAGTATCAGCAGGATCCCGGTTTGCACCTGATGATAGCTAAAATGTCTCCACCACATTTACCAATAGCTTTGGGTGTTATCCGTTCTGCAATGTATCCAACTTATGATGATATGGTTGAAGAACAGATAAAATATGCTAAAGAAACTTCTAAAATCAGAAACATGGATGACTTGCTTAACAGCGGTGATACATGGGTGATTGAATAGGTTATTGGTTGCTGGTTGCTGAGCGTAGTCGAAGCATAGGCTTTTAGAAAAAAACCTTCTGAATAATTTCAGGAGGTTTTTTTGTTTTAAAATGTATTGAATATTGAATTTTGACTAATATCATTTATCCTTATTGTAAGTTAAAGAGCGTATTCATCAGATGCCTTTTTTAGCCATCTGATGAATATCGTATTGGAAAAACAAGGATTTGTAATAGAAGAGAAGGCTTAACCCTGATATTATTAAATAAATTTGTTTGTAAACAATAAAATGTATTACTTTTGACTTAATTTTGGGTTCAAATTTTAGGAAATATTTAGTATATATAAATGAAAACATTCATAATCTTAACCATTACATTATTCAATTCCTTTTTATGTTTTTCACAAAATGTTATAGAAGTAAATCTAACTAAAGAAATAGAGGATGCAAAAAACAACTTTAGAATTGTTGGACTTAATGAAATTGATGAAATTGAAGGTATTTATTATGTAAATAGGGTTGAAGAAAGAAAAGTTCTTGTTGATGAATATGCTTATCTAAATGGAACTTCTACAGATAGTGTATATTTAATTATTAAAAGAAATTATATTGACAGAAATCGATTTGATATTACACAATACTTTGAAAATAATGAAAATGGAAATTCATCTTCAAAAGTGATATCTGACTGGTATATTAAAAAAGAAAACTCCAGATATTTTATAAATTATTCTCAAACATCGGATTTTATCAATTATGAGAGCAAAGTAAACTTATACGATAATAAAATATATTTTAAAAGAGAAACTAAAGCCACAAGCTATCAAGGAACATTTATTATTACTTTTACAACAATTAAAAAAATATTTCCTACTAATTTGGAAGAAAATATCTTTAAATCAGGAACTGGATTTTTTATATCTCAAAATGGATACTTAGTTACTAATTACCATGTAATTGAAAAATCTACTAATATTTATGTAAGTAATCAAAATTATAATCGAATAAAAGCACAAGTTGTATTTTCTGACGAATTTAATGACATTGCAATTTTAAAAGTTAGTATTTCATTAAAAACAATCCCTTATAATATTGATTTTACAAATAAAGAGATAGGTAGTAATGTATTTACATTAGGTTATCCTTATATTCAAACAATGGGGAAAGAAGTTAAATTAACGAATGGAATAATAAACTCTAATTCTGGTTATGAAAACGACATAAGATATTATCAATTTTCTGCAGAAATCCAACCAGGTAATAGTGGTGGACCTCTTTTTGATTCTAACGGGAATATTGTAGGTCTTGTTTCTGCAAAACACAGTAAAGCAACAAATGCAGGTTATGCCTTAAAATCAAAATTTTTAATTGAATTTATAAAAATAAATAATCCAGCATTATTAAAAATAAATAATAACACAATAAAAAATATGACTTTAAGTGCAAAATATAAAGTGCTTCAAAATTACATTGTGCTATTAGAGATAGAATAATATTATCAGATTATTAAAATGTTTAATTGTAAAGGATCGCTTATCTTTTACAATGTTACTCAAATAGCATATTTCTATTAATTCAATTGAATTACCAAACTAAATTTCATTCCACTTTAAAATAGTATTATATAAACTTTCAATTTTTTGTTTTAAGTCATATTTTTCAAAACAATTACTTTCATTTAACATTTCAATTTTTTTATTAGCGAATTTCTTTTTATCTACAATTTTATAACTGTTATTTTTTTTGTATTCTGTTATAAAATCATCATATTTATTAAGCTGAAAATTTAAAATTGAAGAAGGTAAATAATTTTCAATTTCTTTCCCTTCAGTAATCCATAATGATGAAGCTTTACCATTTTTAGAAAATTCTTCTTTTATTCTTAGTTTTGTCTTATTAATTTTATCATTTTCACTCCTTTTATCACTATCAATAACAATAAACAAATTGTTATTAATTTTTATAAAGTCAATCAAATTTTCCAAATCTTTTTCTTTCAATACATTTTCTGTTAAATTTTCAAAACATAGATGGCTTAAACATTTGCCACCATATTCTATAAATGAAAAGTGACTACCTTCGATTAATTTTTTATTTTCTTCAGGTAAACAATAAATTCTTAACCATTCTTTTATGTAAATAATATCACTAATTCCTTCAACTAAAATTATTCCATTTGTTTGCAAAATATCACTTGGTTTACAGCCTAAATCTTGAATGATATCACAAAGATTATTTTCTGCTTTTTCAAATTTAAACTTATTAAAACGAAATATAGAAAACGATTTATCTGTATATTGTTCATTAATAAACGTTGAAGAATGTGTTGCAATAATAAATTGTAGTTCTTTTTTTGATTTTATGAGTAATAATAATTTCTTTTGATAGGTTGGATGCAGAAATGTTTCAGGTTCATCTATTAGAATAAATTCCCCATTATTATTTTCTATTGAATGACAAAGGGTCAATAACCATTGAATACCTCCCGCTTCCAAATTTATTGGGAATATAATTTTTTCATCAGGATGAGAAACAAATGTTTTATCTACTGTTTTTTTATCATTTGGTAAGGTAGAATAGGAAATATTAATACCAAAAGAACTTTCTAATAGTTCTAATGCTGGATCTTTATTGTCATTATTATAATAATCTAAATAATGTTTATTGTTTAATAGAATGACT
Source organism: Bacteroidota bacterium (assembly GCA_026391675.1). GTDB lineage: Bacteria > Bacteroidota > Bacteroidia > Bacteroidales > JACABE01 > JACABE01. The sequence goes on along the minus strand of JAPLDQ010000020.1, from coordinate 2,489 downwards.
AAGGGTTGCTCTCTATTTTTGTCTTCAATAAAATTTACAACTTTTATTGGGTATAAGTATCTACTCCAACAAAATGTATGAAAATCTGATAATATCCCAAAATGTTTGTGGGATTCATGTTTTGGAGCTCTATCATTAAATATATATTTGTTTATTCCTTCATTAATAATATCTACTGAATTTATATTTATATTATCTAAAACAAGTTTATAGGCTATACTTGTATAATCATCTATAAACATACTATCATTTCCCATTGAAAAAAATTCATCATCACATTTAGTACTACTATATTTTAATAAGATAATGTCTTCTTTTACTTTTAAACATATTTCAATTTGAGTATTGGCTTTATAAGGTGGATATTGTTGTAAATTGAAGCAATTTTGGGTAAATTCTTCGTGATATCCAAAACTTAAATAACTCAATATTTCTAAAATAGTTGTTTTTCCTGAACTATTAGTTCCAATTAATATATTTACAGAATCAGAAAAATTAATTTCATTATATCCATCTGAATGATTTGAATCTTCATTAAACCCTTTTACATTTTTAAACTTTAACGATTGAATTTTCATTTTTTTTATTTTTAATTAATATTTATTTTTATAAACCCAAATTTATAACATCTGAAAAATAAAAGCAAATTTAGTTTTCTCCGCTCTACAAAGTCTTGTGCTTTAGCCCATGAAAGAGAAAACTTCGTCGTTAAATAACAACTCCAGATTGAATAATTAAACATTGTACAAATTATAAATTCTTTCTAAAGTAACTCCTTTTGATTTCAATTCCATCAAACAGCTAAGACTTCCAACTTTAGTCTTCTGACTCGCGATTTCTATCTTGCTGGAAAAACAATTTCTAAATATGTGTAAATGCTAATTAATCCGTTTTAAAATAAAAATGCCACAAATCAGCATTGTGGCATTTATGATTTATAAAAAAATCACTTAGGAATAATGCAAATATTACTTTGCTATTTCGCCTTCCACACTAACATCTTTACCTGCATTACGGCGGGTAATACGGGCTTTAAGCTGGGTTTTATAATACGTAATCAAATCGTTCAGTTCATTAATTAAAGGTGTATAATCCAATTCATCGTATTCCATACTGCAATAATCAATGGCATTTAAAAAGTCGATGAAGATCTTTTCCGTTTTTAAACGGATAGCGCGTGTATTAACTTTTTCTGTTGCAGCTTCTGTTTCGTTGCGTTGCATAAATAAATCAGCAAAATTCTTGTTTACAATTTTAAGCTGATTGATTAAGATATCCATATTTAATCCGGTAAATGCTGATTTTACATCAGCTGTATTTTCGTAATCTGCCAAAAGATCATCTATTCGTTTGGTTTCGGCATTAAAGGTAGCGTTTACAATATCATGTCCGTGTTTATCAAAAAAATCATTCAGGACAGTAGTGTGAGGTTTTACAGTTGGCAAATTTAATTTGCTCATGGTTTTGATTTGTGCCATCATAGCACTTAACAGAAGATCGCGCTCGTAATCCAAATCATGTAATTTATTACTGAGTGCACTGCCCTGTTCGTGGGCTTTAATTTTTGCCATTTCAGGCAAAAGCAGATTTAGTTTTTCGAAAGGCTTAGCTAAATGCAAATTGTTGGGATTGTGCTTAGCTGTAATTCCTACAAACTGATTAACGAATATTGTAAATTCGCTGTTTCTCAGTGTTCTTAAGACAATTCGATTCATTTTTTCAGACATAAAATTAGAATTTTATTGGTTTGTACAGCCTACTAACGTTATGAATAATGAAATATTTTATTATACTTAACAAAAAATTAGCAATACAAATATTTTGTTAAATTGAGTTTGCCATTTAATGGTAAGTTAATACTACGATTATTTCTGGCATGCTTTTGAATGGCAAAGTAAAACCGGATTATTTTCTAACTTGCCATTGAAAAATTAGAATAAAAACAATTTTTTTTATAACTTGCTGTTGAATGGCATGGACAATGCAGCTTAATTTTTAGCTTGCCATTTAAAAGCAGGGTCAAATTAAATTAATTTTTATGTTGCTATTGAATGGCAAAGAAAATCCGAATTGATTTGGTGATTTTGTGAATTGGTGATTTTGTTCTAAATTTATGAAACCCCTCTGCGGCTCTTTGCGGCTTCTTTGCGCATCTCTGCGTTAAAAAAAAGATTTAACCGCAGAGATGCGCAGAGTTTTACACTGAGAGCCGCAAAGTTTTTAAACGGAGCGATGCAGAGAACTTGTTAAACTGAGCCGCAAAGTTAACGTCATTTTATTGATTTTAGAACACCGATTAACGAATGTAAAATTACGAAGACTTCAAATACCCATAGCCTAATGACTATTTGTTACATATCATAAGTTCGTTTACATTCTAAAGAACCTAATTCGTTTCATAAGTTCGTTTACAAATCCCTAGGGATTTCGCTTCTAAGGCGATTAAAATATCAGTAGTTCATTGACATATTGCGTTAAGAAATTTTTAA
>JAPLDQ010000018.1 GCA_026391675.1 Bacteroidota bacterium | reverse complement strand
ATTTGAGTTATGGTAAAATAATCTAAAACTTCTTTTGGTAATATAATACGGGCAAGATCAATTCCTTCATTTATTTGCATAGCGTTTTTTTATGCAAAGTAAAAAAATATTTCTTTCTCCTCAACTTTTCGTCTTGATCCTTTATTTGCATAGCGTTTTTTTATGCAAAGTAAAAAAATATTTCTTTCTCCTCAACTTTTCGTCTTGATCCCTAAAAGCCAAAACCCAGCAGCCCAGATATAAACACAAATGGGAGTCAATCTGATCGATATGACTCCCATTTCATCCCTTAATAGCCGTAGCCTTTAAAAGATGCCAAGCTACTGTTTATGGCTGCAATTCATTGCCCGCTTTCTTGCGATTGCGAAACTTTGTTTTGGTTTTTCGAACGATTCATACCTTGCGGTACTTCACCCTTCTCAAACATACTTTCCGAAATTTCACCTTAAAACCGATTTTCCTTTCAGATTCTCTGTTCCCGGTCATGTCCCTAGTCTCCAATTTTACTTTTGCAAGCACTTTTGAATTTCAGGATTTACTTTCTCAAGTCAACCTTTTATCCCTTACTTGATGAAGCAAATATACAACATTAAGCATCCTTTGTCAAGGGTTTTTAAACATTTATTATGAACAATTTGTGAACATGAGTTATCAACAAATTGTTAATATGTATAGTTTTTATAAGTGACTGTTTTGTATGTTTTTATATTACATTTGTGTAAAATGACAAAGGTTTATAAACAAATTCACCAAAATTATATGTATCATTAATAATTTAGATTTCGTAAATTTGCTGATTCTTAGCATTTATGACATTAAAATTTTAATATAATTCGACTTAATTTTTTACTATTGACCGAGTATATAATATAAGATTTGGGCTAAAGCCCGTTTTAATCAGGAATTCATTAGCACCAGCCTTTATTCTGGTACTAATGAATTTAACTATCTTTAGGACTTTAGTCCAAATAGTTTAGCCCCGGTCAATAGTATTAATTTTATTTAAATCCAATACATGATAGATAAAATAAGGAAGATTTTTACAATATTCAAAAGCAGTAAGCTGGTCGAGAACTTTATTTATCTGACCGGCCTGCAGTTTTTTAATTATCTTCTTCCTTTAATTACCTTACCCTATCTGATAAAGGTACTTCAGCCTGAAATGTACGGGATTACAGTATACGCCCAGGCTTTTATGCTGTATTTTATCGTTTTTATCGACTATGGCTTTAATTTAACAGCAACCCGGAATATTTCCATCCATAAAGATGACCCTAAAAAGATAACTGAAATCTTTAATAATGTTATTACAACCAAGTTTTTTCTGCTGCTGCTAAGTTTAGTCATTATTGCCTTGCTTACATTTTTAGTTCCCAAATTTTCAAACTACTGGATGTTGTATTTTTTTACTGCCGGTGTGTTGGTGGGTCAGGTTTTCTTCCCCATCTGGCTGTTTCAGGGCCTGCAGGATATGAAATATCTGATGTATTTTAATTTTATCAGCAGGGTAATTTTTACCGTTCTGGTATTTGTTGTTATTAAATCTCCAACTGATTTTATATATGTAAATTTACTCAGTTCATCAGCTTCCATATTTATAGGCATATTCAGTATCATCTTTGTCGTAAGGAAATATAAGATTAAAATCAGGATAGCTAAAAAAGAAAATGTAATATTTGAACTTAAAGATGGCTGGATGGTTTTCCTTTCAAATTTTGCAGTTCAGATTTATTCCGGTTCCAATATCATTATACTTGGATTTTATGCTGATAATGCTACCGTAGGAAATTACAGCGTTGCAGAAAAAATAATGCTGATTATCCGTCAGCTGTTAAATGTTTTTTCACAGGTAATTTATCCGCATATTTGTCAGCTGGCAGCCACTCCTGATCGTATCAAACCATTTATAAAAAAGGCGATATTTCCCTTCCTTGGAGCTATTTTGTTTTTATGTCTGCTCTTATTTATTTTTGCAGGTAAAATAGTACATTTAATGACCGGGAAGGATTTCCCTGAAATCGTTTTATTAATCAGGATACTGAGTTTTGTTCCTTTTATTGTAGGTATGAATATTCCTGCTTATCAGACACTGCTTGCTTTTAACTATAAAAATACGTATTCATCAATTTTAATCTCAGGTGCAATTCTGAGTATTTGCCTTAATTTTATTCTGGCATATTTTTTCAAAGCGGAAGGTACTGTAATAAGTATTTTTATCACAGAATTGTTTATTACAATAGGTCTGATTATTGCATTAAAACTAAAACTTAAAAGTACCTTCAGCTTATAATTTTATAAAATCAAATAGTTCTCATGAATAAAAGTATAGATTATTTTAAAAATAAAAGAGAGGAAATGCTTGAATATGTTCCACTTACAGCTAGAAAAATTCTGGATGTAGGATGTGGAGAAGGCATTTTTATCAATCAGATTAAGGAAAGACAGGAAATTGAAGCCTGGGGTGTTGAAATTAATAAATCAATTGCAGAGAAAGCCAAAGATTCATTTAATAACTTATATAATTCTTCAGTTGAAGAAGCAATCACCTTATTGCCAAAAAAATATTTTGACTGTATTGTTTTTAATGATGTATTGGAACATACTGTTAATCCATTGGAGATATTGAAGGATATTAAAGGTAATCTGGCCGATGATGGTTGTATTGTTGCTTCAATACCTAATGTTAGATTCCTGCCAAATTTATACCACATAATTATACATAAAGACTGGAAATATGATGAAAAAGGCGGAATATTGGATGATACCCATTTGCGGTTTTTTACCAAAAAAAGTATAGTTAGATTGTTTGATGATGCAGGATATGTTGTAGAAAAAATTGAAGGGATTAACAGTATAGAATTATTTAAATATAAAGTGATGTTTGCTTTGGGTATGGGGTTTCTGGAAGATACCAAATATATGCAGTTTGCTTGCAGGGTTAGGAAAAAATAATAATCAGCCATGGATGTATCAGTTATTATTGTCAGCTTTAATAATAAGGAATTAACAAGAAATTGCCTGAATTCTTTGTATGAAAAGACAAAAGGAGTTGATTTTGATGTTATTGTGGTTGATAATGATTCTCATGATGGTTCAGCAGCAATGATTGAAAATGAGTTTCCTTCCGTAAAACTGATACAAAGCGGTTCAAATCTGGGATTTGGAAAAGCAAATAATTTAGGAATAGAAAGTTCTGACGCAAACTATGTTTTTTTACTCAATAATGATACAATACTGGTAAATAATGCTGTAAAGCTGTTATTTGATAAGATGGAATCATCAAATTATTCAAAATTAGCCTGTTGCGGCGGAGCTTTGTTTAATCAGGATATGACAAAGCAGATTTCATTTGGACGGTTTCCTACACTGACAGCATTGTTTTTTTATTATTTTTTATCAAAGATTTTTCCTGATTATTACAGTAAAAACTTATTTATGGCTGGTTATGTTGATGATGAAACTCCTGTTATTGTTGATTATGTAACTGGTGCGGATATGCTGATCAGAAAATCTGTTTTGGATAAATGCGGTAACTTTGATGATGATTTCTTCCTGTATTTTGAAGAAACTGAATTGTGTTCAAGATTTATCAAAGCAGGATATAGAAACATGATATTTCCTGAAGCTAAAATTATACATTTGTGCGGCATGTCGACCATGAATATTGAAAGAGAGAAAATTTTTAATGAAAGCTTGTATATTTACCTTAATAAAAACAAAGGGAAATTATATACTACTTTATATAAATTGATTTCATCTACATTCAGCAAAACAGGAAAACTTATTAAAAACCTATACAAATGAAAGACGTTTCAGTAGTAATAACATCCTATAATAAAGGAAAACTGATACAAGAAGCTTTGGATTCAGTTAAGAATCAGACGTTTAAAAATGTTGAAATCATTATTATTGATGATCTTTCAACAGATAAAGATACGCTTTTAATACTTGCTGAAATTGCAAAAACAGATATTAAGGTTATATTGCTGGATAAAAATATTGGTGTTTCCGAAACCAGAAATATCGGTATTCGTCAATCAGAAGGGAAATATATATTACTTCTTGATGGCGATGATAAAATAGCTCCTTCATATATTGAAAAGGCAGTTAAAGTTTTAGAATCAAATCCTGAAATAAAGGTTGTAAGCTCTGAAGTTGAACTGTTTGGGTATATGAAAGGGAAAATGTCATTGGCAGAACCTTTGATTGAGAATCTGATAGCCCAGAATTCAATTATTATTTCAAGCCTTTTCAGACGAGCCGATTTCGATATGACGAAAGGCTTTAATAAAAATATGAATGAAGGTCTGGAAGACTGGGATTTCTGGTTGTCAATGCTCGAAAACGGGGGTGAAGTTTACAGAATTCCTGAGATTATGTTTTATTACAGAATCAGCAAGAAAAGCAGAAATAATTTAGATGCTGAAAAATTAAGAAGGTTAAGAAGATTAATCTATGAAAATCATAAAGAATTATATGCCAGTTATTTATTGGATCCTGTAAATTCTTTTGAGTATAGTTTATTGGTAAATTCCAGGGAATACCGTATAGGCAAATTTTTATTGAAACCATTGCGGTCATTTATTTCAAAACTCAGATAACTTTATTATTGTATTATGGATTTTGGAAATAAATATATGCTTAAAGATTTTGTTGATAAAACACTTTGTGTATTAGTATTATATAAAACAAATTTAATTGATTCAAATTCATTTTCTTCAATATTAAAAGTACTTAAAACGAATAATATTACTTTAGAATTTTTAATTTACGACAATAGTCCGGAAGCATTTTATAATGAAAATGATGAAAAATATGAAAATACTATAATTAACTATTTTCATAATCAACAAAATGAAGGTGTAAGTAAAGCTTATAATGCTGGTTTTCAGATGGCTATGTTGAAAAACAAAAAGTGGTTATTATTGATGGATCAGGATACAATTTGCCAGGATAATTTTTTTGAAGAATATTTAAATTCAATCAATGAATATCCTTCAGTATCTTTATTTGTTCCAAAATTAATGTTTGATAAAAAAATATTATCACCTTGTAATTTCTATTTTGGAAGAGGAAGTGCAATGGATAAAATAAATATTGGGATACATAATTTTAAATGGAAGTCATTATTAAATAGTGGAATGCTAATTAAAGCCGAAGCATTTGAAAGAACTGGAGGATATAATGATAAAATAAAATTAGATTTCTCCGATTTCTTTTTTATTGATAAATTTAAGGAAAAATACAAGTCTTTTGTTGTTACAAATGCAATTTGTCTTCATGAATTATCATCAAGCGAGCAACAACTTGAAAGTATAATAGTTAGATTTAAATTATATTGTGAAGGGGCAAAATATTATGCTAAAACGTCTAATTTTATTTTAGTTTTAATATGGAGTAAATTAAGAATGTTGAAGTTGTTTGTTAAATATAGGGATATCCGGTTTTTAAAAATCTTTTATAAAACGTTTTTTAATATCTAATTATATAGAATTATGAAAAGGAGGTTGTTATTATGCATAAAAGATTATACAGATAAATTCATTAATTTGCTTTTTATTATTTTCCTTTTTGAGATAACATTAGGCGGGAGTGGAAGATTAATTGGAGTTGGCTTTTTTTCTATCAGAATCTTTTTATTCAGTCTGATTCTATTATTAACTATTAAGTACTTTTTTAATGATTTCATTAAGAATCAAAAAAATAAAATACTCCAAAGATTACTATTGATTTTTACAATTGGATTAGCAATAGGTGTATTGGTTGCGTTGTTTAATAAAAACAATTTTTTATATATTTATATTGATATAAAACCATTATTATACTTTTTCTCATTGATTTTTATTACATATTATCTTCAAAATGAGAACAATATTATAGAAATTAACAGGATAATTAAGTTTAGTAGTCTGTTAATGGCTGTTTTATATTTATTTTGTTTTTTGCTTATTAATATTGAAACTAAATGGTTTGATTACGATAAATTTTATGATTTCTTATATCCAATAGGAGAATTCTTTTTCAGAGGCTCTGTGGGTTTTTTCTATAAAGGTTTTTTTTATTTATGTATTGGGTTTATTTTTTATTTTTTCGACTATGATAAAAAGTCTAAATGGATAGCTTTTATTATTTTTATTGCCATTTTTCTTACATTTACCAGAGGATTTTTAATAGGATTAATCTTATCTTTTTTATTTTATTATATAATTATTGATTATAAAAGCTATAAAAAAATTCTAAGAATAATTTTAATTGGTTCATTAATAACCATCTCATTATTTCTTTTATTAAAATTCAGTTTTAATTATTTAGAGGAAAATTCTGTTAGAAATAAAAAAAAGGAACTAAACCGGACAGAAATCTCTGACCAACAAAGAATTGAGCAAATTAAAGAAGTTTTAAATGACATGTCAGTTTCAACAATAATACAGGGTCATGGCTTCGGAAAAGGAGTGAAAATACGATTTATGCACATGGAAATATCTTTTCTTGAAATTATTCATAAGCAAGGTTTAATTGGTGTATTTATATGGTTGTATATGCTGTTTATCGCTACTAAACTTTATTTAAAATTATTGAAACGAAAAATTCATCAAAAAGCTACTCCATATTTCTTTTCTGTACTTTTTACATTTTTTGTTTCATTAACAAATCCTTTTATGAATAATCCATTAGGATTAACAATAATAATTATTTCAATAGTTTATATGAATGTATTGATAAACAACGAAACAGATGATAAGTATATGCATTCCAACATATAATGGCGGGAAATTTATTTCTCAGCAAATAAATTCAATTTTGCCTCAGTTGAAGTCGGATGACGAAATAATTATTTCAGATGATAGTTCAACAGACAATACTGTTCAAATTATTGAATCATTTAATGATAGCCGGATCCGAATTTTAGAAAACAATAAATTTTATAGTCCGGTCTTTAATTTGGAGAATACATTAAAAGAAGCAAAAGGTGAATATATTTTTCTTTGTGATCAGGATGATATTTGGAATGAGAATAAAATAGCAACATTTCTCAACTATTTAAATACTAATGACTTAGTTGTAAGTGATTGTGATATAATAAATGAGAATGGAGAAGTTTTAAATGATTCTCTTTATGAAAGGACAAAACCAAACTATAACTTTTTTAAATGTTTAATAAGAAATCCATTTTTAGGAAATGCGATGGCTTTTAATAGAAAAATATTAAATAAAGTACTTCCTTTCCCGAAAAATATAATTATGCATGATATTTGGATAGGCCTGGTTTCACTTAAAGCAGGGAAAGTATATTTTGCAAATGAGAAATTATCATCCTGGCGAAGACATAATTTAAATGTGACAAATTCAATCGAAAAAGAAGATAATAAATTGTCTGATTATTCTTTTGTTTTTAAAATAAAATATAGATTTGTAATGCTTTATAATGTTTACAAAAGATTAATATTAAACCGATAATTTAAAATGAATAATAATAAAAAATATATTCTTATTTGTCAGGCTACCAGATATCTGATTGTAGACATTTTGAATGTTTTTGCAGAAAATGGGAGTGAAATAGAATTGTTTACAGGCGAAATCCGAACTGCTAATATTCCTTTAAATTCTCAAATCAAAGTTAAAAAACTTATTACTTATAATAATAAAACAAATTTAAACCGCTTAATCACAGGCTTAATTTTTACGCTGCAATGTCTTTTTTTATTAATCTTCAGATCAAAAAAAAATGAAATAATTTTTATTACAACTCCACCATTTATAATATTTTTAGGCGTTTTTTGTAAGAAATTCTTTCATCAGCCCTACCATTTATTAATTTGGGATTTATATCCTGATGTTTTGGTTAATTTTAATGTAATTAAAAAGAAAGGATTATTGGAGAAAATTTGGGCCGGATTTAATGAAAAAACCTTTAGAAATGCAGCTAATATTATAACAATCAGTGATAATATGGCAGAAGCAATAAAAAATTATTCAAAATCTATAAACGTTGAAGTTATTTCAAACTGGGTTGATTCTGCTTTTATTGTTCCTCTTGAAAAAGAAAATAATCCTTTCGCCATTCAGTATCATCAGACTGATAAACTTACCGTTATTTATTCGGGAAATTTAGGCGAAACTCATGATATTGAAACGATAGTGGAAGTTGCTAAAATAATTAATAATAAAAACATCAGCTTTTTGATCATAGGAGAAGGTGCAAAGAAAAAGAAAATTGAAGAATTGATTATTAGATATAAACTTGATAATGTTATAATGCTTCCATTACAAAGTTCCGGAATATTACCAAAATCATTAGCTTGTGCCGATATTGGTGTTATTACATTAAGTCAGGGGGCTGAGAATGTATCTGTTCCGAGTAAAACATATTATATGATGGCTGCAGGTTCTGCAATACTGGCATTATCTGATGAAAAATCAGAAATTTCAAGATTAGTGGAAAAATATGAAATCGGAGAAATGCATCCTTCTGCTAATTACAAAAATATTGCAATGTTTATAAATGAAATGTTTAATAATAAAGTAAAACTCAAATTTTATAAGCAAAACTCCAGAAAAGCTTCGTTTGATTTTACACCTGAGAATGCAAAAAAATATTATAAAATAATACATGGATAGTATGTTACGTAAATTATACCTTTCACCCCTTGGTTATATTATTTCGTTTATTCTGAATGCAATGGCATTTATACATAAACCTTTTATGGTTTATGGGTTTTATAACCGTGTACAAAAGCGTTTTTATAAAAATACAAGAATTAGTTCGTCTGCAAAACTAATTGATAAGCAAAATATTGACATTAAAGATAATGCCTGGATAGGTCACTATTGTCTACTCGATGGGATTGGTGGGATTGTAATCGGTGAAGGCGTAAATATAGCATCTCATACCTGTATTTATACTCATAGTAGTCAGAATTCCATAAGATTGCTGGGAAAGAAATTTATAGAAATTGAAGCCAAAGACAGAATAGGTTATATTATTGAAAAAGTTGAAATAGGAGAATATGTTTTTATAGGAACTTCATGTGTAATCTTACCCGGAACTAAAATCGGGAAAGGCGCAATTGTAGGTGCAGGAAGTGTCGTAAAAGGTGAATTCCCTGATTTTGCTGTGATTGTTGGAAATCCTGCAAAAGTTGTAGGTGATAGTCGTAAGGCAGATGAAGTCTATTTTGATAATCAACTGGTAAAAGAGCATTATTTTGATAAAAATGTAATTAAAAACGATTAATAAATGTTATTAAAAGAGCGTACACAGCATTATATATTTTATTATCTGCTTATAATACAGGCTTTTGTTTTCCCTCTTTGGAGAAGTTTAACTCCTTTAATTATTATATTAACGTTTATTACAATATTACTTGATACCAATTTTCTATTAAGGATAAAGTTATTGTTAAAAGGTAAAAAACTGATTTTTCTTTCCTTATTTATCTCATTTTATTTACTTTATCTAATAGGATTATTTTATACTTCTAATTTTATTTATGCAAGATTTGATTTAGAAGTTAAACTAACATTTTTATTAATTCCTCTGTTTTTTTTCAGTTCTTCTTTAGTTCAATTCTCTAAGCAACAGATAGTAAATATTTTGATTTCTTTTGTTTCAGGCTGTTTTGTTTCATCAATAATTAGTATCGTAAATTCATTTTTGCTTTATAAAGCAAGTGGAAACACTTTTTGGTTTTTTTATACTTATGTTTCTTACTTTTATCATCCCAGTTACATTACTATGTATATTTTATTTGCAATGGTTATTATTGCATTTATTCTTTTAAATGCTTTATTTAAAAGTACTAAAATCAGATTATTATTTATTTTTCTTTTAATATGGTTTACTTTTTATGTTATTATATTAAGTTCAAAAGCCGGAATTGTATGTTTACTTATTATTGCATTTTTTCTTCTTTTAAATTTAATAATAAAAAGAAAATTATACATTTTATCATTGATAATATTTTTTGTACTCATCTCCTTTGTAATAGTTGGAATAAAGAAATTTCCTATGCTGACAGACAGGGTAAATACAACTATCCAAGCCATTAATTCATCTGAAAAAGATATAAATAAGGAAGATGGAACCGTTCAGCGAATTGAAATATGGAAAACTTCAATAACTTTAATTAAAGAAAATTTTTTAATTGGAGTTGGAACTGGCGATGTAAAAGATGCATTGCTGAAAAGCTATGACGAAAAAGGTATGACGTTTGCCAAAAATAAAAATTTAAACGCCCACAGTCAGTATTTTCAAACCTTCATAACATTGGGGATAATTGGATTTTTAATTTTATTATCCTTATTCATATTTCCATTAATCCATGCATTTAAAAACAGAAATTTTATTTATTTATTTTTTTTATTAATTGTTGCTATTAACATAGCTGTGGAATCTATGTTTGAGAACCAGGCCGGAGTTGTATTCTATACATTTTTTAACAGCTTTCTATTTCTAACGGGAAGGCAGTTAGCGGATAAAAATAAATTGAATTAAAGGTTTTCTTTCCATTTTTTTTAAACAGATTTTAGTTGATAAATAAAGTGAATAAATCTATTTATTCCCGGCTGATTTCATTAAATTTGCTCAAAATTTTTAAAAATGGTTGCTGAATATACCGAAGATAGTATAAGGTCGTTGGATTGGAATGAGCACATCAGACTGCGCCCTGGTATGTACATCGGAAAACTCGGAGACGGTGCATCGCAGGATGATGGTATTTATGTATTGGTTAAAGAAATTATTGACAATGCCATTGACGAATTTGTAATGGGATTTGGTAAAAGTATTGAAATTTCCATACAGGAACAGCAGGTTGTTATCAGAGACTATGGTCGTGGAATGCCTTTAGGAAAAGTAATTGATTGTGTATCAAAAATTAATACCGGTGCTAAGTACGATTCCAAGGTTTTTCAGAAAGCAGTTGGTTTAAATGGTGTTGGTACAAAGGCTGTGAATGCTTTATCTTCTTATTTTAAAGTGCAGGCTGTCAGAGAAGGACAAGCCAAAGTTGTTGAATTCAGTAAAGGTGAACTTAAAAATGATTTTCCAATTCAGCCTTCTGAATTAAGAAATGGTACTATTATAACATTTATTCCTGATGCTGAGATTTTCGGACATTATCATTTTATTGATGAATATCTTGATAAAATGCTATGGAATTATGCCTACCTTAATAATGGGTTGACAATTAATTTTAATGGAAATAAGTTTACTGCCAAAAATGGATTGGTTGATTTATTGGAAAGCAATATCAATGGATCCATCATATATCCGATAATCCATATCAAGGAGGATGATCTTGAATTTGCCTTTACACATAGTCAAAGTCAGTATATTGAAGAATATTATTCATTTGTAAACGGTCAGCATACTACACAGGGAGGTACGCATCAGGCTGCATTCCGCGAAGCTATTGTAAAAACTATACGTGAGTTTTATAAAAAAGACTTTGAACCCAGTGATATCCGCAGTTCAATAGTTGCTGCCCTGAGTTTTAAAATCCAGGAACCTGTTTTTGAATCGCAGACAAAAACCAAGCTGGGTTCCATGTATATTGAGCCAAATGGAGCAACTGTCCGTAATTATATTATGGATATTGTAAAACGCAATCTGGATAATTTTTTACATATCAATTCTGAAACAGCTGAGCTATTGCTGAGAAAGATTATGCAATCTGAAAAGGAACGCAAAGAATTGGCAAATATCAAAAAAGCTGCCCGCGAAAGTGTCAAGAAAGTAAGTTTGCACAATAAAAAACTTAGAGATTGCCGTTTGCATTACGACAGCAATGATGAACGCCGTCTGGAAACAACATTGTTTATTACAGAGGGTGATTCAGCGAGCGGATCTATCACAAAATCGAGAGATGTGAATACCCAGGCTGTTTTTAGCCTGAAAGGCAAACCGCTGAATTGCTATGGTATGTCAAAAAGAGTGGTGTATGAAAACGAAGAATTTAACCTGCTGCAGGCTGCCCTGAATGTGGATGAGGATATTGAGAATCTAAGGTATAACAATATTGTAATTGCAACAGATGCTGATGTGGATGGTATGCATATCCGATTATTATTACTCACTTTCTTTCTGCAGTTTTTCCCTGATTTGGTAAAGTTGGGTCATTTATATATATTGCAGACACCATTATTCCGGGTTCGTAATAAACAAAAGACAATTTATTGTTATTCTGAGGAAGAACGCATCAATGCGATTATGCAGTTGGGTACTAATCCTGAAATAACACGATTTAAAGGTCTTGGGGAAATTTCTCCGGATGAGTTCAGGCATTTTATCGGGCAAAATATACGATTAGAGCCTGTTATTCTGAAGAAGGATTCATCAATACCAACAATACTTGAATTTTATATGGGTAAAAATACACCCGACAGGCAAGCTTTTATAATTGAAAACCTGAGAGTGGAATTAGAAACCGTTTAACCGTTAACTTTTTTTAAAATACCGTTAACTTGTTTTATTTTTTTTAAGAATTCTATTTCATTATTTTTGTATACCAAAAAAACATTACGCAAATTGAGATATATTATCAAAAAAATAAATAATAATTCAAATATTTGTATAACTTTGCAACGAATAACAGAAATAATAAAATCGTTCTAAGTTATTCGTTTTAAGGCGATTGTATTGTTTTTATAGCGCTTATAGTTAACTGAATTTTTTATTAAACATTTATAAATATGGAAACTAATTATTTTTTAAAGAAAAAAAGTATTCTACTTTTTTGTTTTTCATTCCTTATCACTATTGTTTTTGCCGGACCAGTTGGTAAAGATAAAGCACAGCAAGTTGCGCAAAACTTTATGAAAAACAAATACAAAGCAGCATCATCTACAAATATGTATACTGCTTATGAAGCAATTATGGATAATACAAACAGCCAATGCGTAATGCATGTTTTTAAAGGTGAAAATTCATATATTGTGATAGCTGCTGACGACAGAATTTATCCTGTTTTAGCATATTCAGATGAAAGTTCATTTTCTGCAAAGGGAAAAGTTCCTGCTTTTGATTGGTGGATGGAAAATGTTGCTAATAGTATTGTTGCAGAATCCCGTTTGAAATCAACAGTTAAACAAGATGTTGCTTCAGCCTGGGCTTTATATACATCTCCTGTAAAATCGAATAACCTAAAAGCTACTACAGCTTTAGGTCCTCTGCTTACTACTTTCTGGAGCCAGGAAGGCGGATATAATTATTATTGTCCATCATTTCCAACAGGTCCTTCCGGACATTGTGTTACAGGTTGTGTTGCCACTGCAATGGCACAGGTAATGAAATATTATAACTATCCAAATCAGGGCGTAGGTACTCATTCTTATACACATCCTGCATTTGGATTACTTTCTGCAGATTTTGGAAATACATATTATCATTTTAATGATATGGGGCCGACTACAAATGCTAATGATCTTGATACTTTGAATAGAAATGCTATCGCGAAATTGATTTACCATTGTGGTGTAGGTGTTGAAATGGATTACAATCCAACTGAATCAGGTTCTTATACTCCTTTGATTCCTTATGTTTTATATGATAATTTCAAATACAGAAGATTTGTTAATTTTGCTTACAAAACATCATATACTGATGATGTATGGAGAACTATGATTATTGAAAATCTTGATATGCATCAGCCTTTGGTTTATAGCGGTTCAGGTTCAGTTGGCGGACATGCATGGGTATGTGATGGTTATGATTCACCTAATCATTTTCATTTTAACTGGGGATGGAGTGGATCAAGTAACGGATATTTTTATTTGAATAATTTAAATTCAGGTAATGGTACTTTCAATGCTAATCAGGGTGCTGTTTTTAACATTGTTCCTGATAGTAATATTTATCCATTATGCGGAAATAAAAAATATACTGCTAAAACTACCTATACTTTTTCTGATGGAAGTAATACTGATCCATATTGGAATAATACCAATTGCCAATGGTTAGTAAAACCTGATTCAATGTTAGCAACTGATACATTAAAACTTTCTTTTATTGAATTTAACACTGAAGCCGGTAATGATATATTAAGTGTTTATGATGGTACATCAACATCAGGTACTCTTTTAGGTAGCTATTCAGGAAGTACAATTCCTTCAACCCTGATTTCTGCAACAGGTTCTTTTTACCTTGTATTTGTAACCAATGCATCTGTTACCAATTTAGGATGGAAAGTTAAATATGATGTAATTCATAAAATTGTTGTTGGTTTACAGGAAAATACAGCGGCATCAGATTTGAGTGTATATCCAAATCCTGCACATGGTAAATTAAATATTTCAGCAAGTTTTAAAAATTCAGGAAATGTTAAATACACCATCTCAAACATAGTAGGAGCTGAAGTATTTAATGCAGAAATGAGTGTTAATGAAGGATTCCAAACAAAAAGCATAGATATAACCCAATTAAAAGCCGGTGTATATTTATTAAGTATAGAAAACGAAAACGGGAAATCATTCTCGAAATTTGTTGTTGAATAAAAATTAATTAATTAATATTTAAAAAGCCATTTCCTGCGAAGGAAATGGCTTTTTTTACGGTTTCGTCCTATGAATTATTTCGAAGACAAAAATCTTTCCGCCTCAATGGCAGCCATGCAGCCGCTTCCTGCAGCGGTAATAGCCTGGCGGTAATGATGGTCCTGAACATCGCCACAGGCAAAAACACCTTCAACGCTGGTTTGTGTGGTACCGGGAATGGTTTTGATATAATCCATTTCGTCGAGTTCCAGCTTGTCTTTAAAAATTACGGTATTGGGTGAATGTCCGATGGCTACAAAGAAACCATGAATATCCAGTTTTTTATCTTCGCCGGTTTTAACATTCTGCAATAAAACGCCATTAACTCCTGAAAAATCACCTAAAATTTCTTTGGTAACATGATTCCACATCATTTCAATATTTGGTGTGTTGAATACCTTTTCCTGCATGGCTTTTGAAGCCCTGAGCTCATCTCTTCTCACAATCATATATACCTTGTTACATAATTTGGCCAGATAGGTAGCTTCTTCAGCTGCGGTATCACCACCGCCAACAATAGCCACATCTTTACCACGGTAGAAGAAACCGTCGCAGGTAGCACAGGCAGAAACGCCCTGTCCGTTATATTTTTTTTCAGATTCAAGTCCTAACCATTTGGCTGTTGCGCCGGTTGCAATAATAACGGTATCGGCCAGTATTTTTTTACCATCATCTGCATAAACTTTAAACGGACGTTCAGAGAAATCTACTTCAGTAACGATGCCCCATCTGGAATCTGTACCAAAGCGTTCAGCTTGTCTTTTCAGTTGTTCCATCATTTCAGGTCCTGTAATTCCATCAGGATAACCGGGGAAATTATCAACTTCTGTGGTTATGGTTAATTGTCCTCCGGGTTGCAGGCCCTGATAAACAACAGGTTTTAAATCGGCACGGGCGGCATAAATGGCAGCTGTATAACCGGCAGGTCCTGACCCTATAATCAGACATCTTTGTTTTTCGAATTCTTGATTCATTTGTTGTATTTTATTATAAGTTTGTTATTTAATGTGTAAAAAGAGTTATAAAAAAAGTGTAAACATTTTATTTACACTTTTTTCTGATTTTATTCATCACTATCATGCATTTCTTCGCTTAAGCTGTCATTATCGATATGATCCGAACCCAAATCCTCGTGTTCTCCAACATCAATAGGCTCAGCATCATCTCCTTTATCTGAATGATCCGAACTGCCTTTAAATAATAATTTTTCAAAGTCTTCTTCGCTCATTTTATTATCTACCTTAACATCAACTTTTATAAGTAAAGCTGCATCATCTGTATCCAGCGGTACTACGTAAATAACATCGTTATTAGGTTTGGTGATTTTAGTAATATAATCAGAGTATCCGTAAGGATATTTTTCCTTAAATGCTTCCAGTACTTCAGGTGAAAGATTGTGATAGCTGATTATTACTTTTCTTTTATTATCCATATTTTTCTCTAACTTTTTTTTTGCAATAATATTATATTTTTAACAAATAATAAAATTAAAATTAATAAAACACTAAAAAAAATATTAAGTTCATTTATTTATAAACTTCTTTTTTTGCTGCTTTTAAAGTATTTTCAAGTAATGAGACAATAGTCATGAGCCCAACACCTCCAGGTACTGGAGAAATATTGCTGCATTTCTTTGAAACATTAGCAAAATCAACATCACCCACGAGTTTAAATCCTGATTTCGTATCAGGAGAAGCTACGCGATGTATTCCAACATCAATAACTGTTGCTCCTTCTTTTACCATATCAGCAGTTACAAATAATGGCTTACCGATTGCTGCAATCAGAATATCAGCTTGTCTGGTAATCTCTGCCAGATTTTTTGTTTTACTGTGACATATAGTTACGGTTGCATTGGCATTTTTACTGTTTCTTGACATCAGCACACTAACCGGGGTACCGACAATATTACTTCTTCCTAAAACTACACAATGTTTTCCTTCTGTTTCAATATTTGATCTTTCGAGCATTTGCATAATACCATAAGGTGTTGCAGGAAGATAGGAGGGAAGGCTTGCCATCATTCTGCCAGCATTGATAGGATGGAAACCGTCAACATCTTTTTTAGGATTGATACTTTCAATAATTTTATCAACAGAAATATGTTTTGGTACGGGTAGCTGAACAATAAAACCATCCACTTCATCGTCATTGTTTAAAAATTCAATTGCCTTAAGTAATTCAGCTTCTGACATAGTTGCAGGGTAGCGGTAAATAGAAGATGTAAAACCTACTTCTTTACAAGACCTTTCTTTGCTTGCTACATAAGTCTGGCTGGCTGGGTCTTCACCAACAAGGATAGCTGCAAGATGAGGCGGATTTTTGCCATCAGCAATCATTTTTCTTACCTCAGCTGCAATTTCAGTTTTAATTTGTTCAGATATTATTTTTCCGTCTATTATGTTCATTGTTATTAAGTTATTATATTATTCACTGATTACTGATTACTGTTCAAATCCTAATTAGTAATTTCTAACTTTTAACTCATTACTTATAATTCATAATTCATAATTGAATTTATTATCTTCTCTTCAAATTAGACATGGCCTGCATTAATTTATTATCCTTTCCGCCACTCATCATTTTCATCATTTTGCGGGTTTCGTCAAACTGTTTGATTAATCGATTGACTTCCTGTATATCAGTGCCGCTACCACCTGCTATTCTTTTTCTACGGCTACCATTCAGTAATTGAGGATTTGCTCTTTCAACAGGAGTCATAGATGTGATGATGGCTTCAATACTTTTAAATGCATTATCATCAATATCAACATTTTTAAGCATTTTTCCCATACCTGGTATCATACCAACAAGATCTTTCATGTTTCCCATTTTTTTAATCTGTTTAATCTGGGAAAGGAAATCATCGAAGTTGAATGTGTTTTGCTGTATTTTTTTCTGAATTTTTTTAGCAGCTTCTTCATCAAACTGTTCCTGTGCTCTTTCAACCAATGAAACGATATCGCCCATTCCAAGAATACGGTCGGCCATACGTTCGGGATAGAATACATCAAGTGCATCCATTTTTTCGCCTATACCAACAAATTTGATTGGTTTTTCAACAACAGACCTAATAGTAAGTGCTGCTCCACCTCTGGTATCACCATCCAGTTTGGTAAGAATTACACCTTCAAAGTCCAGTCTGTCGTTAAATGCTTTTGCAGTATTTACTGCATCCTGTCCGGTCATCGCATCAACAACAAAAAGCGTTTCCTGTGGATTAACCTCTCTTTTAATTGCAGCAATTTCATTCATCATCAGCTCGTCAATAGCCAAACGGCCGGCAGTATCAATAATTACTGTACTGATACCTTTTTCACGGGCATATGAAACAGCTTTTTTAGCAATTTTTACAGGTTCTTTACTGTCGATGTCAGAAAATACTTCAACACCAATCTGTTCACCCAGTACTTTTAACTGATCAACAGCAGCAGGACGGTAAACATCGCATGCTACCAATAATACGCTGCGTCCTTTTTTAGTTTTAATATAACTGGCTAATTTAGCTGAGAAGGTAGTCTTTCCAGAACCCTGTAAACCTGACATTAAGATTATAGCAGGACTGCCTTTAAGGTTGATTTCAACTTTTTCGCCTCCCATTAATGCTGCCAGTTCGTCATGCACAATTTTAATCATTAACTGGCTGGGTGAAATTGCAGTTAACACGTTTTGGCCTAAAGCTTTTTCCTTAACCGTTTCAGTAAACTGCTTTGCAATTTTAAAACTTACATCGGCATCAAGCAATGCTTTTCTAACTTCCTTAAGGGTTTCAGCAACATTAATTTCAGAAATTCTTCCCTGTCCTTTAAGTACTTTAAACGCCCTTTCGAATTTCTCACTTAAACTTTCAAACATATCTTTTTATTGATTTACGAAGTCTGCAAAAATAATAAAAAACTACATATAAATTTAAGAAAATAATTTGCAATTATTCTGATTTGTCAATTAGAAAATAAAGCTTAACTTTGCATGCTTTTTATAAAAAATAAATAAATATTTATGGCATCAACACAAGATTTTAAAAACGGATTATGTTTAGAATTTAACGGTGAATTGTATTCGATTTTCGAATTCCAACATGTAAAACCAGGAAAAGGGCCAGCATTTGTACGTACAAAATTAAAGAATTTAAAAACAGGAAAAGTAATTCCAAATACTTTTACTGCTGGTGTTAAAATAGATATAGCCCGCGTTGAAAGAAGACCTTATCAGTTTCTTTATAAAGATGAAAATGGTTATAACTTTATGCATTCCGAGACTTTTGAACAAGTGTCCATTGATGAAGCCATAATCAATGCTCCACAATTTTTAAAAGAAGGTCAGGCTGTCGAAATTACTGTTCATGCTGATACAGAAACTCCATTACAATGTGAATTACCAGCTTTTGTTGAAATGTTAATTACTTATACTGAACCCGGAGAAAAAGGCAATACAGCAACCAATGCCATGAAAGAAGCAACAGTTGAAACCGGTGCACTTATCAGAGTTCCCTTATTTATTAATGAAGGCGAAAGAATAAAAGTTGATACCCGAACTGGTGGTTATTCTGAAAGAGTAAGATAGCAGTGGTATAGTTGTAAAATAAATTTAAAAATCAATAGATGAAATTTCCTGCTCCATATAAGTTAGAAGAAATAGCAAAGTTAATTAATGCTGAATACGAAGGGAAACCTGATTTTTTAGTTACAGGAATCAATGAAATTCACATGGTGGAACCCGGTGATTTAACTTTTGTTGATCATCCAAAATATTATAAAAAAGCTTTAAATTCCAAAGCAACTACTATTATCATTAATGCAAAAGTTGAATGTCCTGAAAATAAAGCGCTTTTATTTTGTGATGACCCGTTTGAAGCCTATGTTTCACTGGCCAGAAAATTCAGGGGATTTAAACCTTCACCTGCTGTTATCAGCCCATCTGCTGTTATTGGAGAAGGAACTGTTGTGCAACCGGGAGCTTTTGTTGGAAATAATGTTAAAATCGGTACTAATTGTATCATTCATGCCAATGTTAGTATTTATGATTATACTGAAATAGGAAATAACGTTATCATACATTCAAATTCTGTTATCGGTGCTGATGCGTATTATTTTCAGCGTAAACCTGAGGGTTACCGAAAAATGGAATCCTGTGGCAGAGTTATTATTTCTGACAATGTTGAAATTGGAGCTTTATGTGCTATAGATAAAGGCGTTTCAGGTGATACTACAATCGGAAAAGGAACAAAATTTGACAATCAGGTTCAGATTGGACATGATACCCATATTGGCCAGAATTGCCTGATTGGTTCTCAGTCATCTGTGGCAGGAGTTACTGTTATTGAAGATGATGTTATCATCTGGGCTAAAGTATCTGTAAATAAAGATCTTGTTGTAGGTAAAGGGGCTGTTATATTAGCTACTTCAGGTGTTGACAAAAATTTAGAAGGTAATAAAGTATATTTTGGTATTCCTGCCTACGAAGCAAGAAAAAAATGGAAAGAAATCGCTTATACCAGACAACTTCCTGCTTTTTTTGAAAATGCTAACAGGAATTCAGCAGAATAAAAGAAAATGGTAATATTAAGTCCCCTTTTTCTTTTTAATAATAACTTCTAATCAGTTATTGCTTTCTCTTCATCCCTGAAATGATAAACATCCAATGCAACTATCATAGCTATAAATCCCCAGAATGGAACTGATGCTTTATCGGTATCCAGAAAATTATTTAAAGATCCATGAACATAATAGGTTAATAAACTTAACATGGATAAGAAGACCAATAATCTAACCTTTTTGTTTTTTGTATTCCAGTATACTTTCAAAGCAGTATAAAATGTTGCAATGGCAATGGCTATTACAGATAAAAATCCAAAAACACCTGATTCTGCGAGGGGACCAATATATTCACTATGTGCATTTCCTTTATTTCCAGCATTCGTACTGATAACTGTTCTTTCATAGGAATATTGAAACGGAGCATAGCAAAACTGATAAGTCCCCGGACCAAAACCCCAGAAAGGTCTTGCTTTAAACATTCTGAAAGCGGCCTCCCACCTGTTAATCCTCTCAAGGTTAGAGGCATCTGTTGAGATATTTGACATAGACTGAATATGCTCCATTAAATTATTAGAGGCGTCCTGTTTGTTATGTTCCAACTTCATTATAATATCACTCCGCATCAGGAAAAATAAGCCGATAAATATGATAGCTGAAATTACTATCCATTTAACTTTAATCCTTAATTTTAAGATGAGTGACAAAGCCAAAGCTAAGGCCACACTTAACCATGCAGCCCGGCAATAGGATAAATATAAACCTATAAAAATTACTGTAGAGGCAATAAGGGTTAAAAACCGCTGAATATTTGAATAGGAAAAATCAAAAAGAAAACCCACTGCAACAGGAACAAAAAAAGCAATCATGGCACCATATGCTGTATGGTCGTTATAAAATGGATCCATTATCCAGTGTCCGATATCTTCGTCGAAGAGATATTTGGAATGTTTGAAGGTCGTGTAAACAATAACCATACACAAGGATATAATATACATCCATGAAAAAATCTTAAAATTCCTGATGCGTTTAAATACTTGTGTGGCAAAAAAGTAAAAAGGTATGATAAACCAGAGTTTTGCAATAAAAAACTTAAATGAAACCAAAGGAAACTCACTTGTTATGCTCGTTAATAACATCCATAATAAGTAAAAGATTATGGCAATACTAACAGGATGTCTGATTATTTTATTATCATATTTCTGTTCGTAAAATATCTTATAGAGAAACATAACCATAACACCTACCATAAGCGGTTCTGTTGGTAAAGCAAGTCCCAGTTGAGCTTCGTAATTGCTTAAAGTAACTGAAAGCGGTGTAAGAAAGGTGATGAGTAATAATATTTTATCTAAGGTAGTAAAATACATTAAAAGCAAAAATCCCAATAAGGGAACAGCCATGAACCAGAAAAATTCATTTGCGATAAAAATTGCATTTATGAGGATAAATAATCCACAAATGCCATAGATTATGGATAATTTTTGCTTTTCTGTCAATGATAAAATAATTAAAATTTATTTCTTTAAAATGCCTTTTTTGTAAACATTTTCAATGAAGATTAAAACCAGTATTGAAAGCATAAAAGCGGAGAAAGAAGACACTACAACGATTAACCATCTTACCGGCGTTGTTTTCTTTTCAGCTTTAAAGGCATTATCAACAGTAAACTTTTGTGGGATATATTCTTCAGCATCAACTTTTGCTGCATCAAATTTGGCTTTTATTTTATTAAACTGCTCTGTTTTGTAAAGTACATTTGTACGCAATGTTACATATAAGCCACCATATTTTGCCAGGGTATCTAATTTATCCTGAAGGCTTTTTATTCCTTTAGCATTACTTTTACCAATCTGAATGGCTAGTTCCTGATTAATCATTTCTGACTGGGTTTCATAGTCATTTATTCCTTTCTGGCGTATATATTTTAATGAATCATCCAGCAATTTGATTTCGTTCTGAAGACTTTCGTAATTTGACTTAACAATTTCAAACCCCCTTTTTGCACGTTCCTTCTGCATGGCATTTTTCGTAGAGTCAAGCAGGTTTGAAATTGTATTGGCTATATCAGCAGCCATTTGAGGGTCTTTATCCAGTACATTGATTTCAACAGCCATAAATTCAGTTCTTTTAAAGCTGATATTATCATTGTATTCCTGAATAAGATATGTATTCTTATATTTTGAATCCGGGCTGATGCCGTAATGTTCTGCTAAATTAAAACGCTGAATTACCCTGTCCCTGATTTTACTGGAGTTTAAAATCTGAAGTAATTGTTCTGCCTGTTCTTCGTCTCCAAAATCAAGAATGTCGGCTTTTGTAGTATTGTTTTCGTCAAGTAATGCTTTTGAAATAGAATTAGTTGAAGTAGGAAACATTACAACCGTGGATTTAAATTTTGGAGTAATTAAAAATGATGCAGCAGCTGATACAACAGCAGCAGCAATAATAACAATGATTAATGTTTTACGCCAATTCCACAAAAAAATAAAAAAATTGGTCGAATTAAAATCTTTAATTTCTTGATTGTTTTCAGTCATATTGTTATATTTTTAATTTAGGCAAAAATAGATAATTTTATTGATTCAGCAATTCTCAAGAACGCTGATTTTAAAGTTTTAGTTTTTAATAAAGGGATAATTACTCAGAAAGGTATAATTTTGGTATTATTCAGCTTTTTTCTGAATAAGACTAAGCAGGGATTTAAAATTAAGCAATTTAAGGAATGAAGCATATACTACGGACAAGATAACCATGCCTGCAAAATTATACATCCACTTTTGTTCAATAAAATGTTTGGAGAAAATATTGATGAAAATCACACCCACTACAAAAGCCAGTAATGAAATAAGAAAACGGTAATCGATTTTAAATTTAAATACTCTTTGCGCAATGATAACCTGAACAATAGCACTTAAAAACTGGGTTACAATACTGGAATAGGCTGAGCCGACCGCTTCAAGACGTGGGATTAATATAAAATTTAAGGAGATATTTAATAACATGCCGGTAGCTGCAATAAAATTAAGTTCTTTAAGGTTTCCATTAGCAGTTAAAAGGGTACCGAATACATAAGTAGTTGAAACCGCAATAAATCCCATCATCAGCCATTTAAAAACATCTGCTGATTCTTTAACATGATTGGTATACAGCATATTCATCAGTTCAAAACTGTAAAAGAATGAACCAATACCAATTACGATAGCCAATGTAATTAGTAATTTAAATGATAACTTCACTATATGTACAATCTCATCACCATTTTTAAGCATTTTTGAAAATAGTGGAAGCAGGAGAACTGCAAACAAGTAAGCTATCATATTGGTTGCATCAAGCAAACGATAGGATGACGCATAAATCCCGGCTTGTTCATCACCTTGTGTTCCGGGAAGTAAACGTTCCAGCATTACAGAATCGATGCGGTTATAAAAAGTCATGAGTAAGGCCAGAATAGCAAAAGGTATGCTTTGTTTGATAATCATTACAAAGAAAGGCCGGTTCCATTTTAAGCGTGTAAATGCTGATTTCCGTTTTACGATGATAAATGCGATGATAGCTGTTATAAGATAGGCAAGTGTCTGGGCATATACAAACCATTCGATTCTGAATTTTTCTGTAGTTACATGACCCCAGATTAAAATACTGCAGAAGATAATCATCAATGTTCTGTCCAGTACTGAAATCATACTATCGGTTTTAAACAGCAGTAAACCTGAAATATTACTTCTTAAATATAAAACGAAGGAAATTAAAAACTGGTTAAAAACCATCCAGCCCAGCATGACTAACTGATGTTGGTTATACCCGACTATCATTCCAAAGCTGAAAGTAACAACGGCAAATACCACTGCTAACATTAACTTTAGAATTACAATACTCGAAAAGTGCTTGTTTAATAAATGATTATTCTGCGCTATATTTTTATTGTTAAAATTGGTTATACCAAAATCCAGTAAAATATTAAAGAGGAAAGAGAAGTTGAAAATTGCAAAATAAAAACCATAATCAGCAGCACCTACCATATTCTGGACTGAACGGTCAACCCCCAATATCCAGAATGGCTTGATTAATAGATTAAGGGTTAAAAGTAAAATAAGATTTGTAAGAAATTTTCGCCGCATAGTCGGATTATAATATGCAAAAATAATAAAGCTTAGAGAATATGCATAAAAAATATAGCTAAATAATTTAGTTTAGTTATTTTTGTTGTCAGAAACTGAGATTTAGTTGTAACTTTTTGTTTTGAAATTTAGGGAAAGCCATAGTAAAATTTGATATTTGATGAGAATAGCTGTAAATACACGTCTTTTGATTAAGGACAGACTGGAAGGGATAGGTTGGTTTACTTTTGAAACTTTGAAAAGAATATGTATTCAGCATCCTGAACATGAATTTATTTTCTTTTTCGACAGGCCTTATTCAAACGAATTTGTATTTGCTCCAAATGTAACAGCTGTAGTTTTAAATCCACCTGCCCGTCATCCTGTATTATGGTATATTTATTTTGAATGGAGTGTATACAGGGCCTTGAAAAAATACAGGGCTGATCTCTTCCTTTCTACAGATGGTTGGCTTTCGTTGCGTTCTAAGGTGAAAACAATAAATGTTATTCATGATTTGAATTTCGAACATTTCCCACAGTTTTTGAAATTCTCACATCGTTTATACCTGAATTATTTCTTTCGCCGTTTTGCCCAAAGAGCAGACCGTATCGTTACCGTATCAGAATATTCAAAAAAAGATATTTCAGATTTATATCATATTCCCCTGGAAAAAATTGATGTGGTTTATAACGGCGCACACGAATTGTATGCAGCAGTTGATTCCGGTGTTAAAGAAAATATAAGGAAGGAATATAGCGGTGGCCATCCTTACTTTATTTTTATCGGCTCTTTGAATCCCCGTAAGAATCTGGCAAATTTGTTTATCGCATTTGATTTGTTCAGGAAATCGCATAAATCTGCCACCAAACTGTTGATAGTAGGGCAAAAGCAATGGTGGAATGCCGAAATTGCCAAAGCCTATGATGCAATGGAATTTAAAGATGAAGTGATTTTTACCGGCCGTCTTGAACCGGGGAAATTAAATGAATTATTGTCTTCAGCACTGGCATTGGCTTATGTTTCCCTTTTTGAGGGATTTGGCATCCCTATCGTTGAAGCTTTTTATGCAGAAACTGCCGTAATTACAGCTGATACGACTTCTATGCCTGAAGTCGCCGGTGATGCTGCTTTACTGGTTGACCCGTCATCAGTAACAGGCATTGCAAACGCCTTATATACGATTGATACAGATGAAACTTTACGATTAAGTCTGATAGAAAAAGGTAAAATACGCCGTACCGCTTTTAGCTGGGATTTATCTGCTGAGAAATTGTGGAAAGCGGTGGAAAAACTGATGTAGTTATATCAGTTCTTAACGTTTGGAAAGTTAATAAAGTTTATCAAGCTTTTGAAGTTAACAGGTCGCACCTACGGTGCTTTGGAATGTGTTATGTCTTTTTATTATTAACAGTATGCTACTACGTAGCAAAAAGAAGTAATAACTGTCAATGTATATTTATCTCATTAAAATATTTCATTATTATAATGTAAAAAGGCAGAAATGTCAAAAATGTAATGTTTAAGAATTCTTAAAGGTTTGAATTGAATCTAAAATAAGAAGAGCACAAAAGTCCGTAGGACTTTACTGTTTATAACAAAGACGATTATTTCTCATTGTTAAGCGTAGCAGCGTCCTGATAATCATTTTTATTTATTAGTCAATTCAAAAAAAAGACAAAGTTAACAGGTCGCACCTACGGTGCTTTGGAAAATATTGTAGTTTT
>JAPLDQ010000037.1 GCA_026391675.1 Bacteroidota bacterium | reverse complement strand
AATAAATTTTAATAAAAGCAACAATGCTATTATCGTTAC
Organism: Bacteroidota bacterium; assembly: GCA_026391675.1. GTDB lineage: Bacteria > Bacteroidota > Bacteroidia > Bacteroidales > JACABE01 > JACABE01. Next base: position 123,360 of record JAPLDQ010000037.1, on the reverse strand, counting down.
GGCTTGTATTGCGCAGGGATTTAAAAGACGTAGTTTTGAAGTAAAGGATTTGAAGTCTAGAATTTTTCGTTCTTTTTTTTCATGAAAAAAGAACATAAAAAAATAAATTTATTCTTTCATTGATAGCCTCTCTCAAAGAGAGACCATCACTTTCAGTTGGACTTCCGGATTTTAAATGCTGTCAGGTGCAGGCACGCTGACAGCATTTTGGAGGTTTGCCAGCGGGAATCTGAGGCTAATCTTTTTTAAAATCACAAATTCGATACATTCCAACTGCGCTTCGACATGTTTCGACACATTTCGTCACATTCCAACTGCGCTTCGACTTGTTTCGTCTTCGCTCAACAACCACCGCTCAGCGCCCGATGAACAGCTCAACAACCACCGCTCAGCGCCCGATGAACAGTTCAACAATAAAAGCTTAGTGAACCAGAGAAATGAACAGCATTGCTAATTACTCATTGCTAATTGCTAATTCATAACTCATAACTTCTTTCTTACGTCGTACGCCAGCAGCGCATTCCCGTGCCTCACATACAGAAATCCGTTCTTAATGACGGGATGGGTAAAATGTTCCCTGCTGCCCTGGCTGATTTTAAAGCTGCTTATCAGTTTCATGCCGTTGGCATAAGGATTCACCAGACCTATGCTTCCCTTTTCGTTGTAAAGATAAAGCATGCTGTCAGCATAAATGCTTATGCCCTTGTTAAAATTCAGGCTATCCAGCAGTTTGCCGCTGCCGGCATCCAGACTTACCCATTGCTTCTTTTTGGCATCAGCCGCAAATATCTTATTGCCTGTGCTGATAAAGCCACTGAAATAATTGATGAGTTCACGGCTTCGCCATACTTCGGTTATCTTACTGCCATCTTCCGTCAGCCGTAATTTTACCATGCCGTTGCCGCAACCGGCAGCATAATAGATACAGCCGTTTTCGTAAACTGCGGTATTGGCATGTATGTCGCAATTGGTATCCTGTGCCTGTGACCACAGCAGTCTGCCATCTTTGGCATCAAAGCCGAGGAATTCCGAAAAGCTGAAGGTGACGATGAGGGTGCGCGCAGCCAGCCTGATGAGCATGGGTGAACAGAAAGCACTTTGCTGTCCTTTTCCTTTGGCTGTCCAAATGAGCTCGCCGGTGAAGCGGTTGAGGGCAATGAGGTTGGTGTCAGTTCCACCGGGTGTGGCATAGAGGATGTTGCCATCGGTGAGCAGGGATTCTGCAAATCCAAAACGGGTATTCACACCATTGTAATCCGTAATCAGATGATGTGACCACTTCTTCTGGCCGTTGGCCTTGTAAAAACAGCTGATGTCGCCCATGCCGGAACAGCAGTAAATCAAATCGTCAACCACAGTTGGCGTGGAGCGGGAACCGGTATAGCTCTCCATCCATTCCCTGCCGTAGACTGATTTCCACAACAGTTTACCCTTAAGGTTGAAGGCAAACAAATACGCAATGCTGTCAATTTCGCCCTGAACATAGATGCCGTCATCGCATACTGCAGGGCTGCCATAGCCATTGCCGATGCTGTCGGCAGACCAGCTCAGCTCAGGACCGTTAACGGGCCAGGATTTCATTAAGTTTTTTTCATTGTATTTACCATCCCTGTTGTCGCCCCGCCATTGGGTGATGATGGGATTGCCGCTGTTTCCGTTGCTGGTTGTAAATGCATAAAGCATGAACAAAAGAAGGATGAAGAATAGGTTTTTCATGGGTATAAAATTTTAAGCAAATTTATATGTTTTTGGCATCCGCTTAGCGCATATTACACTATTATTTTTCATTATTAATACTTTTTATTTTCGCTTAGCGGATATTTGGTTTTGTTCTTTTATCCGCTAAGCGGTTAATAAGCAGTTATCTCTTTTTCCTGTTAAGTGCTTAACCGCTAAGCGGAGACCTAAATTTATATTTTTAATCATTTACTGATGTCCTAATCATCTTAAACCTGACAGGTTTTTGAAACCTGTCAGGTTTTCCATTATTTATTTGCGCTTAACGGAGACCTGAATTTATTTTTATTCATTTCTTAATGCAGGAATCAACTGCTGTTTCATCAGTGTTCTCACCGGCAGATAAATCCAGAGCAATGCATGCAGTATGATGACAATGAGCAATACTATGACAAACAGCATATCCCTGCTGTAATAATTCCCTGATAAAAGTGATGGCAGCAGGCCGATGAAGGAAGCTGCCAGGCCGGTGATGATGCCGCAGCAGAGCAGGAAAATATTTTCGCTGAGTATCAGCCTGAATATTTTCTTCCTGCCAAAGCCAAGGGCCAGCATCAGGGCGATTTCCTGCCTGCGGTCGAGCATATTCCTGTAGAGGATAATGCCTATGCCCAGGCAGGCAATCAGCAGACCCAGTCCTGCCAGTATCATAAATACGGTTAAATAGGTATTGTTTACAGAGTTGAAGCTGCTCAGCCTTTCGTTGCAGCTGCTGATATCCATGCCATAATCCCTGAAGCTGCTGCTGAGGTATTGCTGAAGGGCTGCATTGCGGTTAGCAGCCACATCAACAAGCATAAGTTTTGAGCCGTTTACGGAAGGGAAATAGCGCTTGAAATATTTATCCGCTATCAGTATATTGCCCTGAAATACCGAAGGCTGGAGTCCACCGGCCAATACTATATATAACTTACGGTTGTTGGCTGTGATATAGGTCAGGGTATCTCCTATGTTTTTCTTCAGGCTCCAGGTGATGACGGTATTATCGGCAAAAGCCGGGATAACGTCACTACCATAGGAAGCATTGAGTAACAGCCATGGGTGTTGATTATCACAGCCGTCTTTAAGCCTTTCGAAAGCAAAGGCCTGGCGGCTGTCGAACAATACGGGATCCACGCCTATAATTGCAGGCATAAGAACCTGATTGAGGTTGAGGCAGCTGGCATCATCACCGCCTGTAGTTAAGAGCTGGACAAAGCTTACATCCTTCAGCAGGCTTTCGTTGTCGAAACCGGCTTTGTGTCTTTCCTTTGCGGAATTCAGATTCAGTGTAAGGGGAACCGCTGTTTCGGCCCATAAGGCATAGCCGCCGCTGCCCGACTGCGGTGTATCGCCGCCCTGATGGAAAGTTTTTCTGTTGGCGCCCGTGATGAGGATGACAAAAACACCCAGGCTAAGCAGTACGATAACGGTGAGGCTTCTCCTGCTGTTGCGGCTGGCATTTTTAATGGCCAGGCTGTAGAGATTTTCAACGGCAACATGCTTTTTCCTCCTGTAGCTGATGAGGATGCTGATGAAGCCCCAGGCGGTAAGCATAAATACCGTGGCTGATAAGAGGAACAAGAGGGAATTATTTTCACCGGACTTAAGTATTCCCGGAGCAAGTAATGTTATGGTTAATATGATACCGCCAATGACAGCAGCAACAGCCAGTCCTTTCCTTTTTGGCCTGAGCAGCGGCAGAAAACGGCTGTAATTGCCCATCAGGGCAAAGGGCGTTGTTTTAAGCCTGCGGAGGGCCGTAATGGCAATGGTAATTATTGATATCATGAAACTGCAAAGGAAAGCTGTAAGCAGGGTCATGGGATGTATGCTGATACCCATAAGCGGGGTTCTGACGATATCATTCCATACGCTGTTCATGGCAGCCAGCATGAGATAATTATAGCCTATGCCGCAGACAATGCCAACTATGCTGCCAAGCAATACGGCAAGCACAGTTTCTGCAAAAAGCAGGCTGATGATACGGCTTTTGCTGAAACCCAGTGCGGTGAGGAGATCTGTTTCCTGCCTGCGGGCATCGAGGCCGAGTACATAGAGCATCACGGTTAAAATTAGGCCGGCCAGTATTACAAAAAAGCTCAGGCTGATGAAGAGTTCACCGAAATCAACGCCATTGGCGGCAGCATTCACAGCTTCAGCCTTTATATCAGTAACTGCCAGACGAAAATCAGCCGCATGCAGACTGTTTAAAATGCTTTTTTCAATGGCAGCTTTTGATGGCGACGGGCCGAGGATGCTGCCATTAAATCGGATGGCGGTATAATCGCCAAAACTGTTGTGCCAGATTGTTTGAGCAATCTTCATTGAAATCACGGCTTTGGGCGTGCCGCGGTAATCGTTCCAGTATTGCTCGTCATTACTGCGTATCTTCTTAAAGTCAATGGTAAGCTGGCTGTTCCATTCCGCACAGCTCACAGCTTTCTGAAAACCCGGGAACTTAGGCATGAGGCTGCGGTTGATTCCGTTGCCGCCGGTAGGGATAATGTCCTTTACCCTGAAATAACGGCTGACTTCCCTGATATTCCGCAACGAATCGATGCTGAAATACCTCAGCAGCAGGCTGTCGGACTGATGTGCCCCGAGGTCGTCCGCCAGCCACTGATTGATGATGATTTCATTTTCCTTCAGCTCATTATCGCCCTGAGCAGGGTCTATGGCCACAGCAAAGGAATAGGGTGTGGATTTATCGTTCAGGCTGATGGAATTCACCAGATAGCTGAGGATGCATTGCATGCTCTTATGCTGTTTCAGCAGGGGATCAGAAAAGGCTCTGGGAATGAATATACCGGTGGAAGTAAGTTCATAATTGCCTTTATCGTCTGTTGTACTGAGGTCGATACCTATGTCTTTCAGCCGCCAGTTAGCGGCAATGGCGGTATCAATATCGTGGCGGCTGACCTTATATCCGGGTAGGGCTGCAAAAAGAAGGGCATTGGCCATTCCGTTTATTTCAAGCTTTTTACACAAAAATTCCCTGGACACAAAGATGTTGAAAGGGGCAATCTGCATATTCTTCAGGCTGAATCTGCCCATATTCACATCATCAGCTATGGCTTTTATCTTCATCCTGAAACTGAGGAAAGGGCTGACTTCACTGCCGAAAGGGGAATGCAGGGGAATCACACTCAGTTTTTCAACTTTGAGTATGATAGCGTCATTTACTTTCAGCTGCAGTTTTTCAGCGGTATTGGCACTGATGATGACCTCATCCTCATTCAGCGGAGGCATTTGCTTTTCGTTCAGCTGCCAGAATGTATCATCTATGCCTATAATGCTGGCTTTGTTAATCAGCCTGTCGCTTTCAGCAGCTGAGATTACACCTGAGAGCATCAGAACAGCCGATGATTTTACAGCCAGCCTTGCAGCAACATCCTTTACCAGCTGCGCACGGACAAAGTGATCATTGCTTTGCAGCACATATTCCACTTTTCCCAGTCTGGCACTTACTATTTTCTGCATGCTGTCCCTTACCGAATCGCCCAGCATCAGGGCTCCGCTCAGTACCGCCGTGCTGATGATGCAGCCCAGCAGGACAGCCAGGTTCTGTTTACGGTATAAGATGAAGCTTTTAAGGATGTAATTCAGACTGTTCATAAGCATTTAATAGCTTTTGTTTTGTTGATGCAGCAGCAGTTTACCCTGATTCAGCCGGTAAATCCTATCCATTTTGCCGGCCAGTTCCTGTGAATGGGTGACGATAAGCAGTGCCACCTGCTGTTCTTTATGGATGTCAGACAGGAGGCTGCCGATTTCTGCAGCGGCTTCCTGGTCGAGGGAACCTGTGGGTTCATCGGCCAGTATGATTTCAGGTTCATTGATGAGTGCCCTCACCACTGCAGCCCGCTGTGATTCGCCACCCGAAAGCTGGCCGGGGAGTTGTTTTATTTTGTTCTGCAATCCGGTTTTTTCAAGCAGATACATCGCCCTGTCCTGCAGATACTGCCTTCGTTTTTTGTCTTTAATCATTAGTGTTGGTAAAAGCACATTCTCAATCAGGTTGAGCTGGGGCAACAAATGATGCCATTGAAATACAAAGCCGATTTTCTGATTGCGGATTTCGGCGAGTCTGGCTTCCTTCAGCTCCAGCAGGTTTTCATTGCCGAAGGTGAGTATGCCGGAATCCGGTTTATCCAGGGTACCGATAATATTCAGCAGTGTGGTTTTACCGCTGCCCGAAGGACCAATAACAGCGATGGCATCCTGAGCGCTGATGCTGAGCGATATATCATCCAGTACCTTATGCCGGCTTAAACCGGACTGTTCGCTGTATGTTTTATGAATATGTTGCAGTTCAATAATCATAAGGATAATGTTTTAATGCTGTCATTTGCGTTTAGAAAGCTTTGGTAAATTACCAGCAGCTTTTCGGTGGAGGACTTCAGATTATAAGTTTCTTCCACTGCTTTACGGGCATTCAGACTCATAGCTTTCAGCTGCGTTTCATTCAATAAAACTTCTGCCCATTTATCCGCCAGGGCTTCAGCAGTATTCGGTGCATATACTGCACCTCCACCTGATGTGGCCACTATTTCGGGGAAAGCAGAAATATCCGGCTGTACCACAGGAATACCCGATGCCATGGCTTCGAGCAGATACAGACCAAAGGCTTCACCCTTTATAACCGGAACACTCAAAAGGCTGATCTTACTGAAGAAATCGGGCAGCACTGCAGTTCTGAAATCATCAATAAATTCCACATCATGATAAAACTGATTGCGTTTCAGCTTTTTATGCTGCTGATGGATAAATTGATTGTCGTCTGCCGTTTTACCACCGGTCAGTATGAGTTTAAGCTTTTCAAAACCGGGCCTTGCCTTTAATTTAATAAAAGCATCCACTACGATTTCCAGTCCGTTTTCCCAGTGCAGGCGCGACAGGTAGCCAACGGCAAAAGCGTTAGCCGGCTGCTGGACAGTATATGCTTCTGGATCAACACCAAGGGGTATAATATGCATTTTTTCATCCGGAATATGCATATAATCCTGCATGATATTCTTGAAATAGCTGCTCACGGCAATAAAAGCATCGATATCTCCTGCCTTTTCGCTCATCAGCTGCCATAATTTGGGTTTGTAGGCCTCACTCATGGCGTTGATCCATACATCTTCGTCCTGCAGGGTACAGAATACAGGGACATTGAGTTCTTTTCTGATTTTAGCTGCCAGTCCCATGAGGAGGGCATTGGAAAGATGAACCACATCCGGTTTTTCGTGGTGTTTCAGAAAATAAATAAGCTGATCCAGTTCCTCCTGCTGGTATCCTTCATCGCCCTTAAGCATGGAAATGGTCATTTCTTCCAGCCCTTCGGCCCTGGTGGAGCCGGATTTACTAGCTGCAAACTTCAGTATAAACGGTGAATTGAAAAAATCATAGAGCCAGCGGGGCATTTTCCTGAAGAGTTTAAAATTCTGTTTCAGGTATATATTTACAGCGCCGTAAAATACCGGAACATCGGTCTGGTGAGCGAATTCTTCAATGGAATGCGGCAGATAGAGGGGAAGGGTTACTGAATTGTGTCCCTGCGTTTTCAGGGCACGGGAAAAGGCACTGTCGCGCAGACAGTTGCCACAGTAAAAACTGCCTCCAAAACCCGGAACTATATATGTTATTTTCATTTCTTTGTATTATTTACCAAAAGTATAGACTTTTCCGTCATCAGCACCCACCACGATGTAATTATTTATCACTGCAGGCGATGAATGTACGGGGCTGCCGATTTCATAGGACCATAATTTTTTCCCGCTGGCCAGATCAAGGATGTAAAGCCTTCCGTCAGCGGAAGCAACAACAACGGTTTGTGCGGCAATAACGGCTGAACCCTCTATTTTTCCCAAAGTCGGGAAATTCCAGAGCAATTTGCCGTCGGTTTTGTTCAGGCAGTAGACTTTTTTATCGTGGGAAGTGATGACCACATATTTATCATAAACCGCCGGGGTAGAAGTAAAGGCGCCATTACCTTCGAATTTCCAGATTTGTTTTTTGCTGATCAGATCATAGCAGAAGAGTTCACCGTCGTAATTGCCGAAAAAGGCTTTGCTGCCATCAATGGCTGCTGATGCTGCAATGTAATTGTTGATGTTGATGCTGTTGAGTTCTTTTCCACTGTTGATGTCCACCAGGCGTAAAAAGCCGTCGCAACCGCCAAAGATGGCTGTTGTATTGTAAACGGCAGCTGTACCGTTGATATAATTGCCGGACTTGTACTTCCATACGGCTTTTCCGTTAGCGGCATCCACGCAGTGCAGCTGATAATCGTAACTTCCGCAGAGTATTCTTTTCTGATTTTTTGCCACTGCCATTACCCAATTGGATGAACCTGATATCTGTCCTTCGGTTTTGTATTTCCAGATCAGCTTGCCGGTTTTGGCATTCAGGGCATAGAGGCGGCCCTCGAGGCTGCCGAAGACAACCATATTGTCGAGCAGCATGGGTGAAGCTTCAATGGCCGTTGCGGCTTTGAATTTCCAGTTTAAGCTACCTGTCAGGAATAAGGCATACAAATTGCCGTCGTTAGAGCCAATATAAATGTTATCACGGCAGATTACCGGGGAAGATTTGATTTTGTCAGCAGTTTTATAGGTCCACAGCAGGCGGTATGCCTTGAGCGGATGGGTGGCGGTATAGCCGCAAAGTTGCTGGTTGCCCCGGAACGAAGGCCAGCAGTCCTGAGCCCTGCTTAAAAAACATATCAGCAGCAATAGAAGAAGAAATATGATATTTTTTGTATACTTCATTTTAATGATTTTCTTCAGGATTAAAGTCAGCAAGGGCAGCTGTGGGGCAGGCAGCGATACATTCAGCCGCTGCACCGGCAATGGCAAGCTGCAGGGATTTGTCGAAAGGAACAGCAATATGCATATCAAAACCACGGCCGATGTAGGCAAAGCCGGTCAAATCGTTATGAGTTTCCAATATTTTGATACAGAGCCCGCATTTAATGCACTTTTCGGGTTCATAAACAAGGATGTCCTGCTGAAAATATTTTCTGATGGTCTTGCGTTCAGCAATTTTATATTTCGACTGTTGAGCCCCATATTGGTCAGAGCGTATTCTCAGTTTACAAGTTGAAGCTTTCCGGCAATCGCAGCGGAGGCAGCGCTGAGCTTCTGCCATTGCCTCAATAGCAGTGAATCCGTCAAGCCTGCCCTGTGAAGGATCAATTCTGTCTTCAGCTGTTGATTCCATGAGGTAAGTTGCAATTTCTTCTTCCTTCAACTTTGCAAATTTAGAATTGAACTGAACAGCGTATTGCTGTGATTTTCCTGACAGAAAGGCATCCACCTCAGCAGCAGCCTGCTTGCCCTGCGCAACTAACTTAACAGCCATTTTTACAGTTTTCACCACCGAACCACAGGCAAATATGCCTTCATGGACGGTGGAAAATCCGTCACCGCTGAAATCTAATGCTGCATCCTTAGTATTTTCGCCGCTGGCAATCAGCACGGCATCAAAGTCTTTTTTAATATCAAGGGCATTTACTGCAGTGTTAAATATAAATTCTGCTCCAAACTGCCTGAGTATTGCTGTTTCTATATGCAGTATTTCTGCAGGCAAAACCTCTTCAGCAAGATTTAAGAGGGAACCTCCTGCTTTGGCGTTCTTTTCAAAAACGCTGCAGCTGTAACCCATTTTAAGTAAATGGAAGGTGGCAGATAAGCCGGCTATGCCTGCGCCGATAACGGCAACTTTTTTATTTGTTTCCGGTAGTTTTTCAGGTAAATAATAACTGCCGGATTTACTGTCTTCAAGGGCTGTAAATTTCTTGAGCTGGCAGATGGAAACAGCGCCTTCCATTTGTTTTCTGCGGCAGGCATTTTCACAGGGGGCACTGCAGATATATCCCAGTATCAGTGGTAATGCAATCTCTTCCTTAACAATTTCAAGGGCTTTTTTAAAATTTCCCTGCGCGATGAGGCGATTCATCCGGGGAATATCCATAAAAGAAGGGCAGCTTATTCTGCAGGGTGCTTCGCAGTCGCCCACATGATCGCTCAGCAGCAGTTCCAGTGCATCCTTACGGAAGGCAGTAACTTCTTCAGTATTACAGTCAATATCCATACCTTCAGTTGCTTTCACTTCACAGGATGGGATAAACTCACCCTTTTGTTTATTCTTTACCGCACAAACCATACAGCTGGCATGATTGGGAATCTTTTCATTATGACACATCACAGGAATCTGAATACCGATGGCTGCAGCGGCTTTCAGCAGCGTGCTTCCCTGAGGAACTGTAATTTCTATATTGTCAATCTTCAGTTTTATCATCTTATTTCAGAATTACAGCATTAACGGGACAAACTTCCCTGCAGCTGTCACATTTGATACATTTTTCCTGCACTATCAGATGCAGTTCATGCGGTTTTGCTGCTATGGCATCAGCAGGGCAGCGTTGCGCACATTTGGTACAGCCAATACAATCCTCTGTTATCTCATATTTTATCAGATCTTTACATTTCCCTCCCGGGCAACTCCCATGAATATGGGCTTCATATTCATTACGGTAATAGCTGAGTGTTGAAAGCACAGGATTGGGTGCTGTTTTTCCCAATCCGCACAAACTTCCCTTTTGGGTTTTCAAAGCCAGTTGTTCCAATGCTACAATATCCTGCTCACTGCCTTTACCACTGCATATTTTATTCAGGATTTCGAGCATTTTCCGGGTTCCTATTCTGCAGAAGGTACATTTCCCGCAGGACTGATCCTGGGTGAAAGAGAGAAAATATCTTGCAATATCAACCATACAATCGGTATCATCCAGCACAACGAGTCCGCCTGAACCCATCATGGCACCCGCACTGCTCAGCGATTCAAAATCTATGGGAATATCAGCCATGGATGCAGGAATACAACCACCCGAAGGTCCTCCGATCTGAACGGCTTTAAACATTCTGCCATTGGCAATGCCACCGCCGATTTCTTCAACTATTTCCCTGACGGTGGTTCCCATGGGTACTTCGATAAGGCCGCCCCGCTTCACCTTGCCGGCCAGTGCAAACACCTTGGTTCCCTTGCTGTGTAAAGTTCCTGTATTATTGAATGCTTCAGCGGAATTTCTTATTATCCAGGAAACCATTGAAAAGGTTTCGGTGTTGTTGATTAAAGTAGGCTTTCCCCATAGTCCTTTTTCTGAAGGGTAAGGAGGACGGAGTGAAGGGAAACCCCTGTCGCCCTCAACACTGGCTATTAAGGCAGATTCTTCGCCGCAGATAAAAGCGCCCGCCCCTTCAAACAAAGTGATATCAAATGAAAAATTACTGTTGAGTATGTTTTCTCCCAATATATTGTGTTTCCTGCAGATTTCCAGGGCAGCAGTAATCTGTTTAACGGCAAGTTTATATTCGGCACGGATGTAGAAGAGCCCCTGTGTTGCAGCAGTAGCAATGGCAGCAATAATCATTCCTTCAATAATTCGGAAAGGATAGGATTCAAGCAGCATTCTGTCCATAAATGCCCCGGGATCGCCTTCGTCGCCGTTACAGATGATATATTTTTCATCAGAAACAGCACTTTTAACCAGTTCCCATTTTACACCTGTGGGGAAACCTGCACCTCCCCTGCCTCTTAATCCGCTGTGTTTAATTATCGCCGTAATATCTCCGGGGCTGATTTCAAAAAGTGATTTTTTTAAGGCCACAAAGCCATCGAGTTTCATATACTCCTCAAAATCCAATGGCCTGATGATACCCCTGTGTTCAGTTGCAATATTGATCTGCCTGTTAAGATATTCCGATACAGGCGTATCCCTTTTTTCAGGAGAATATTTACGGGACGAAACCGGAAAATGATCAACTACAAGATCTTCTATATAATTCAGCAAGCGGTTTCCGGCCTCATTGAAAATATTCCCTGATTTGAAATGCTTTAAGACGATTTTCCTTACTTCTTCAGCCATCACTTTGGTATAGATAGCTGTAGATTTATTGTCTTTTATGATCTCTATCATAGGCACCTGATTACAGATTCCCACACATCCGACCTGTTTTACATTAACTGCTATGCTGTTGTTCTCTAATGTTTTTTCCAACTCATCCCTCACCGCTGAACTGCCACTGGCAACACAGCAGGAACCCAGTCCTATCCTGATTTCATCCTTAAGGTTGGCTGTATGCTTAGGCTGATGTTTACGGACTGAAGTGTTATCTTGCCTGTTGCTCAGAAAATCCTGAATAATTTCGGGCACTTTTTCTGTGGTGAGCATGCCGTAGGTAATATCATCAATCTGAACCACAGGAGCTATGGTGCAGCATCCCAGACAGGCAACCTTTGTCAAAGTAAACAATGAATCAGCATCGGTATCACATCCGTCTTTCAGCTTGAGCGCTCTTCTGAATGCATCATATACCAGCATGGCACCTTTTACATGACATGCTGTTCCAACACAAACGCTTATTATATGCTTTCCCTGTTCCTGATGCCTGAACTGGGTATAAAAAGTGGATACACTAAAAATACGGGAAGGAGAAATTTCTGTTGTTTCGCAAACCCTTTCCAATGCTGCTGAAGGAAGATAATTAAATTCCTGCTGAATGGCCTGCAGCACAGGAATAACCTTATTTACGGTTTTCCCTTTTGCAGCAACAATGCCGTCGACAATCGCAGTTATATCCTTCTTCATTTTCCTATGCAATATAAATTATTTCCGGCACGTATCAGGATTTTCCCTTCGGCAAAGGCTGGTGTACAAACACTGGATTCTCCTATTTTTGGTTCGCCAAGCAATACAAATGTTTTATCTGCCTTAAATATATGCATGCAGCCTTTTTTGTCCATCAGAAAAACCTTATCGCCAACCATTACAGGTGATGAATAGGTGGGTGATCCAAAATCATGACTCCAGTATTTTTCACCCGTTTTGGGATGATAACAGGCAACTTCTCCTGAACTTGTCACTACGATTAAATAGTTGTTATTGGCCACAGGACTGGGAACATCGGAAAGGTATTCATTGTTTTCCCAGAGTATTTTAGGCTGATCGCCTATCTGAATGGCAACCAGTTTTGCATATTCATTCAATGCAAATACGATACCGTTGGCATAGGCTACAGAAGGGCCTACTTCACCTGAAGTGCATTCTATTTTCCATAATTCTTTTCCTGTTGCAGGATCATAAGAGGCAACATAAGGCTCTGCTATCAGTAAAATCTCGGTTCTTTTTCCTGTATTCACAATTACCGGTGATGCCCAGGATATTTTTACCTTTCTTGGGGTTGTCCAGACGGTTTTGCCGGTCTCGCAGGAAAGTGCATAAAGATTGGCTGCATTGCCCTGATCGTACTGAACAATCAGCTTGTTATCCACCCACATCAGGGAAGAAGAATATCCGTAATGATTAACAGGTAGCCCCAGGTTACGTGCCCAGACCTTTTTACCCTGCATATCCAGGGCAATGATATCACCACTTGCAAAGATGGCATATACTTTTTCTCCGTCAGTGCAAACTGATGGTGCAGAAAAACCGGTATTATCCGTTACTTTCGGTGTTTTTGACGGCGAACCCTGAATACCTTTCACATCAGTAGTCCAGCGGATTTTCCCTGTATTGAGTTCAAAGCAATATACTTTTTGCTTCAGTCCTTCAGCACCGCTTAAGAAAACAGCATCGCCCCATATTACAGGGGAATTATATCCGGGCAGGGAAATGGCTGTTTTCCACCTGATATTCTTTGCTGTGGCAGCATCCCAACTCAGCGGAACATTTTTCTGATAGGCAATACCATTACCTCCGGCACCGCGGAAGGAAGGAAAATTTTTTTTCATCTCAGCAGTCGGAAACTCATTGGAAGATAGCTTTGCTGCTGTATCGGCTGCGGCGTTTATTACGGATGAGTTACTGCTATCGGCCTGCTGTATTGGAACTGAGCTGAGCTGTGTGCTGTCGCATGATTGCTGTTTCTTATTGGCAGTCAGCTTCGCACTGAGGCTGTTGCTGAGGTCTCTGTGCGTTAAAAAAGCAAGCAAAAGTGTAAGCAGGCATAAAGCTACGGCAGTAATGGCTATCCATTTCCTTGCTTTTTTATGCGATTCCGCTATTTTTTCGGTTGCAGCAGATGAAACAAGCGCTATTTTTTTATTTAATGTATCTAATTTAATTACAGCAATCAGTGTTAGTATGATACCGATAAAGAATAAATACCCCCCCATCCTGATTTGCCATTGTGAAGTAAAATATGCCTTCCTTGCCAGCAGGTCAAATTCCCTGATTTCGTTCCTGAGGGCAAGGTCTTCGGGATGCTGGTTTAATCTGAGTAACAGGGCATTCATTACCCTGGTGTTTACCGGGTCGGAGCTGTTGACCTGAAGATAATTGACAACAATCAGCATACATACAGCAAAGGAGAATATTCCTGAAATAATCAGTATGATTTTCCACAAACGCTGGTCTTTATATATGTTTGAATTTTCTGTCATAATTTCTTTTCGGGTAAAACAGGGCAATAATCCATGCATCTGGCACAGCTCAGACAACTTGCCTTGTTGGGTGTATAATCGACATGATATTTAAAAACAGACAAGCCAATCAGTGTGAGACCAATCACCAGTCCGATAAATGCGCCGGTAAACCAGGATGCCGTTTTAAATTCAGCAATAATAGCCGCAGCTTCAGTATTTAATTGTGTAACCGTCTGCCCCGATGATTTAAAAGCAGTAATTTCAATGGCTTCTTTTCCTTTAATACCATAATTGCTATTGTGTAATATTTCACTGGCAAGTTTAACTTTATGATTTACCATGGCAAGGTTTTCATGAAAATTTGAGGTGATAAAACCTCCGGCAACAACCAATACCGGCAATATCAGGCTCAGCATAATATAACGCTTTACCATTACTGAAGTTTTTTCCTTTTCCCTGTGGGTGGCTGGTATATTAATGGCACTGTAAGGGCAGGAATTTTCACAGAGTTTACAGTTGATACATTCAGCAGGTGTAATTTTCATGTGGATGAATGAAAAACGGCTGACGATATTCAGCAGGGCTCCGTAAGGACATAAATAACGGCAATAGGGACGGGCAATGAAAATACCGATTAACAGCAGCAATCCCCCGATGACAAACATCATAAAACTGGCATCAAATCTGTAAAATCCAACAAAAGGATCGTAGCGGCAAATGATAAAATCACTGGCTGTTGCTGCATACAATATAGCAAAAGCAAGATAAATAAACGGTATGATGCCCAAAACCTTTTCGAGCCAGATTTTTACAGGGATTGGCTTAACAGCAATTATATCCTGTATTGCACCCAGGGGGCAGATGCCTGCACAAAAAGTCCTGCCAAAGAAAAGTGTATACAATACAGGAATGATAAAAAACAGCAAGGCAGTCAGGGGAATTTTATATTGCGTATTAAAAAGTGCCAGCACCACATTTTGTATTGAGCCAATGGAACAAATACAACCTTCACGGTAAAATCCAAAATAAAGTATAGAAAAAATGCCCGTCAGAAAAACACCTTTGCGGCTTCTCTTTTTCAGGATTAACCAGCTTATCAGCGATATTGATACCAGCAGCACCATGACATCGAGATATTCAAGTATGAGTGTTCTGGGCGAAGGTGTAATGGTTTTGGGCTGGGTATGTCCCGATTCGAATTCAGGTTTGGGAAAACGGTTTTTAGCAGACAGATCATAGCTTTGCAATGCCAGCATTAGCATGAAGATATAAAAGACTATGTTTCTGATTTTCTGCATCTGTAAGCTTTATTATTTGTTTTTCCACTGGTTATTTTCTCTTAACCCCAACATCAGATAAGGTTTTGAAGCATCTATCCTGCTTATTGCATTTGAAGGACAATTACGGGCTATGGAACAATCATTGCAGTTGTCGCATAAACTCTGATCAATCTGCAATTGCAGGGATCCATTGCCAAAACTGCCACAACCTTTTACACATTTGCTGCAGCCTATACAAAGTTTCTTATCAATATCATATTCAAAAAAGGGTTCTTCAATAAATTTTCTTTTGATGGCCGATGTGGGGCAAAGCTGATTTTCGGCAGCAGTGGTAAGCATAATGACTCCCGGCCTGAAATACCCGCCGCATAAATCGCAATAACCACAAAGGTCGTAGGCATGGATACATTTAACGGCAGAAGGCGATTTTACACAATTCAATGCACATCTTCCGCATTGCGTGCATTTTTTCGTATCAATCTGCCAGACCGTCTTGCCGGCTGTTGTTTTAGAAATCAAAGCTGCGCTGAGTCCTCCCACGCCAAGCAATACAGCCCATTGCATGCCTTTGCGGAAGAAATCACGCCTCGAAATACCATTGATATCTTTTTCAGTGCCCATTCAACTCATTTATTTATTAAAAACCTCTTTGTATCTTGTTGCTTCTGGTAAACTGCAGGCAGTAAGTTTTTTGCATTTACTGCATACAAACTGAAAATCACAATTAGCTGATGAATTCTCATTCAACAACAGTTTTCCGCTTACGGCACCAATACCGATAAGTATGGAAACTCTGGCAATATTATTTACAAACGATCTTCTGTCCATGCTCTTTTCATTTTTTCACGAATATGCGGATTTGTTTTCTTGCAGGATCCAAAACATAAACCTTATTTTTTGAATCTGTAGCCAAATCAAGTCCTTTGGTAGCTTCATTAAACTGGTCAGGCCCGGCTACTATACATTTAAACTCTCCGGTCTGTGAATATATTTTTACCCTTGGTATTGCTTTTTCACTTGTAACAAAGGAGCCATCAGCAAGCAGGGTAATATGGGTCGGATTGCAGCAGCCACAGAAGCCTTCTATCTTATCTGATGAACTGCCCCAGGATGATTTAAGTTTGCCTTTACTGTCAAAAGCTTCCACCAGATACATGCCCGGATTTACTATCCATATTTCCTGATCGCGCCCGATGGCAACATCAAAAAACGGACTCCTGATGATAATTGCCGGAACACCATTGATGGAATCTTCTTCTCCCATATTCTTAATGAATTTACCGTTAAAATCAAATTGATGCACCCTTCTTTCGCCGGCATCGGCCACATATACATTGCTTTCGTCCACAGCGATACTGGTAAGTACGGATTCAGAATTTTTTATATTCCATTGCCTGAGCAGTTTCCCGGTAAAATTCCTGACTTCTATATGATGCTGAATACCTAAAAATACCTCATCATTGGAATTAACGCATACACAACTTGCTGCTTCAGTTAAAGCTGATGAATTTATCATTTTAAAGTTTTTATCGAAGACCATTAACTTACTTCCGGCAGCAATAATGTTATCGTTTTTATCAATGCTAATTGCATTCACTTCCTCCATATCCACCGGAATCTGAGAGATTTCTTTATAGCAAACCAGACTGCTGTCGTATCTGTTTAAACTATCAGTGTTCAGTTCGTAGGGATTATCCTGTGTTTTATGCGAAAAGAAAAGATCGTTTACCATAAAGGCAAGGATAGCCAGAATCAGGATAATTAATAATATCAATAGAATATTTTTCTTCATATTTTATTTTTTAATGTCAATACAAATCATTTCCTTTGAATCCCTCATGATAAGTTTTCCGTCAGCAATGGCAATGGGGCCCCAGGCATCCTGCCCATCCATTATTTTTGTTTTACTCAGCAATACAAATTTTGAAGTATTTGCTTCGGCAATGCTAAGGCTGCCATCATCATCCACTATAAAAAATTTACCATCGGCAATAATATAGGGTCCCAGTCCAAACCTGACATCATTACCGCTTGACCAGATAATTTTTTTACAGTCGGCAGGATTGCAGCAGACAAACTGATTGTGCAGTCCTCCGGCATCTTTGGGAAGTATGGCAAACATATATCCTTTGTAAAATACAGGGGTTTGCTGTTCAGAAGCTACGCCTTCGGTAGGCAGGTATTTTTGCAGCACCTTAACGCTGTAGGCATCATTATTTTTAAGAACCTGAAACAACATGGCGCCAACGCCATAGCCGGCAGTTATAAATATTTTGCCATTATTAAGGATAACAGGGGAAGGAGCAACAACATTGGGCCCGAATTCGCTGCATTTCCATAGCAATCGGCCTGCATCCTTAGCTTCGGCAGAGATACCGCATACACCACCAATGGCAGAATAAACATACATTTTTTTGCCTTCAAAAAGCATGGGCATGATGGAAGAATGAGACATTTTCCATTTATCGGAATTAGGGGTTTCCCAAACCACTTTGCCCGTAGCACAGTCAACACCTATCATGAGGGCATTGCCACCCGTTGCTATGATGGCAACATCATTATCTATCATCGGGCACTGACCGGTATTCCAAAACGGTATCTCACCTCCGTATTCTTTTTCCAGATCCAGGCCCCAGAGGAAATCGCCTTTCTCCCGGCTTACACACATTACATGTCCTTTTGGTCCCAGCGTTACTATGTATTTTTCAGTAACGGCGGGTATGGTTCTTGATATCCCGTGGTTGCGCTTGATGCGCACTGTATAGGATCTGCGCCAGAGGTTTTCTCCGGTTTCCAGCGAAAGACATTTGAGTACATCAGCTTTCTTGGCTTCGTTGTAATCCAATACATATACTTTTCCGTTGTAAATGGCTGCAGCAGCATGACCTTCACCCATATCGGCCTTCCATACTATCTTAGGACCGCTTTTTTCAAAATGGTCGATAAGCTTTATTTTTTCCTTATTGATATTGTCGTAATCCATGCCACGGAAATGAGGCCATTTACCTGTAAGTGCAGTGTTTATTTCTTTCAGAAAAGTATATTTTTCGCCAATAATAACGGAGTCATTTTTATCGGCAGACCGTTTGGGTCTGTTATCCATACCCGGAAGGCTTAGGTTCAGATTTTTTACCGGATTATAGGCTAACCACAATACAAAAGCAGTAATGCCTGTTAAAGCAAGAAAAATCAAAGTTAATTTTCCTGTACTTTTGTTTTGCATACTATGGTTATTCAGCGGCCAGGGAATATGCCATCAATGTATTTCCATGACGCATATACAAAATTTTATTATTGATTACAGGATGAGCCCAGTGATAGTCAGTGCCCAATGTAATCTTGAATCTGCTGATAATTTCAAAAGCATTTTCGCCCGGTTTTAGCAGTGTCAAATCTCCTTTATCGCTATAGCAATATAAAAACCCTTCATTGGCAATGGTTACTCCTTTTCCAATTTCACTGGTCTGGTATTTCATTACTCCGGTTTTCCAGTCAACACATTGCCATGTTTTATTATCCTGACCGGAACCATATAAATAATCATTCAGCAAAACCACACCACCCATCTGATTATCCAGCGTTGTATTTGTCCAGACTTCCTTAACAGTATTCCCATCTTCGGATAGTTGCAGCTTAATTCCACCACTGCCATATCCGCTGACTACATAAATAAAGCCATCATGATAGAGTGGTGTATTGGCATGTACCGACCAGGTATTCTTTTTAGGAAATTTCCATAAGAGTTTTCCGGTTTCAGCTTCCAATCCCAATACAGAATTAGCGGTTAAAGTACAGATGATTTTTTTTCCATGATGTTCAATAAGCAGAGGTGAACAATAAGCTGTCAGTTCGCCTGCTCCGGCTGAAGTCCAGATTGTTTTCCCATCCATTCTGCTGAGCGCAACTATATTTTTTTCTTTGTTGCCAGTTGAAAAAATGACTTTATCATCTACAATCAGAGGCGATTCTACGATACCCCATTTGGGAGGTTGTGCACCAAAATTAATTTTTAAATCATTACGCCATAATATCTTACCGGTGTTTACATCCATACATACGGCCTTTCCAAAACTGGAACTGACATAAATTTTATTATCTTTTACTGTTGGAGTAGACCTGCATCCCGGCCAGGATTCTGTCCATTCAGTCCCATAAACAGTTTTCCAGATTAAGTTTCCTTTCATGTCAAGGCAAAAAACATAAGCCGTAGTGTCAATCATACCGGAAGTAATAATTTTTTCGCCATAAATTATAACTGAAGTAAAGCCTTTACCCAAACCATCAAATTTCCAGAGCATCTTAAGACCTTCTGCCGGCCATTTCTGTAACAGCCCTTTTTCATTGTATACTCCATCGCGGCGAATGCCCCGCCATTGCGATTCAAATTGTGCCTGCGTAAATACTGATGCCAATAGCATGAGTATAAAAACGGGGAAGATTTTTCCTTTTTTCATAAAATTTTTCCTGATTAATTAATAAGGTTTTATGTTTTCAAATAAAGCAGTGCTAATAAGGTTGATAAATTAAGGTGATTAGTGCAAAGATAAATCAATTTGTTTATAATTCGATGCAAATTATTATTGATATTTTTATTGTTTTAACAATATTTCTTCTTATATCGTTTTTTTATAAACACCTAATCTTTCCAAACGGTTAAATCTTTATATATTTAAATGATTAAAGGTGGTATATCAGAGTGTAACCAATGGATGATAATAAAAATAAGCCCCGCAAACCAATTAGTTTGATAGGCTTCTTTTATTAGTTTTAATATCTTAATTCCCAGTTTATTCATCAGGAAATGAATAAAGTGTGAATAATGCAATTTTTTTGCAAAATTGTATAAGGTAAGCCAATGTTTGCTGTTATATCTTTGTAATGTGGTATGACATTCACAAATTAAATATGATGACCCTATTAACTTATTTATGGCTTAAATTTTACTATTAATGCCAGAATGAAAATTTGTAATGTCTCTTACTTTGGGAATTACAGCTGATTTTGAACTTTTTTCAACCAAAGGATAGCTGTGTAATTATAACATTTCTCAACTTACTGGGAATGTTGGTTAAATAATGCATAGGATACAGTTTTTTCTGAGCAGATTTGCTCAGTTTTGCGATGTAAATATTATACAAATCATCGTCTCTTACTTACTGATTTTTTAATATTTAACACTTCTACAAATGAAAAAAAAATATTTAATTATTTTAATTTTAATATTCTCAACAACAATTCTAAAGGGACAGCGGTTTGGAAACATTCATTTTTGCGATAAATGGTATGCAAAAGCTAATATTGGGATAACAATGCAATGGGGGGATATTCAAGATAACTGGGAAGGTCATTTAAGAATCCGTCCGGCTTACGAAATCGGTTTAGGTAAAGAATTGAACACATTTTTAAGTATTGAAACCAATTTTTTGACAGGAAATATCGAAGGATATAAATCTTCATATGACAAGTATTTTAAAGCTGATATTTTTGAATACAATTTATCAGGAATAATTGATATTACGACACTTTCTGCAGGGTTTAATTCTCATAGAATGCTTAAGATACATGGTGTTTTAGGTATAGGATTCTATAATTATAATAGTATTTTAAAAACTATAAGTACCGACAACATCTTAAGTACAATTGGCTATGATGTGAATGACATTAAAGTTGAGAAAAAAACAGAGTTAATTTTAAAAGCCGGCTTTAATTTAACAGTTAATCTTTCAGAAAAAATGTCTTTAATTCTTGATAACACCTGGTCATTCACCGGAAGTGACTATCTCGACGCATACAAAGGTGGTTTTGCTTATGATATTTACTCATTTACTTCTATTGGTATTGCTTATAAATTTAATTTCAGAAAAAATGGAAACTCTTTAGATAATTATAGAATAAGGTATTAAAAATGAATTTAATTTATTAAATACACCACCTATAAAAATAACATTAATCATATAAAAATTAATATAACAATAAAATGTCAAGAAGAAAACAAATAAGACAAAATACTCCTCTTAGACCTGATGAAAATCCTGATGCCACCAGAATCAGACCCGGAGTTATAGAACCTGAGAAAAATGATCCGACCCGAATTATTGAACCTCCAAATCAACAACCCGAACAATAAAATTAATAAACCAGAATAATATTATAAGAATAATTATTGTTGGCAAAGTATATAACAAAAGTTCAAGAGGAAATTAAAGAAGTAATGCACGAATTTAAGCAAGGAGAATTAAACTCAGGAAATGGAGGTAAAAGTTGAAAAGTTAAAAGCTGTAAGCAGGCAATTGCCATATTTATAAGTGAAGCACGTAATGAAGGATTAAGAGTTACTGACGAAAAAGCTTCCAATTAAAATAATGATTACAATTTTCAGAACAGAAAAGTGTATCAAGTGAAATCCATTAATTAATAAATTAATTAATAAAAAAAGTCATTCATACAATGGAATTTTACAAAGGGAATATTGAGTCAATAGTAAAAGAATTTAACAGTAATGTTAAGGATGGATTTAACGAAAGTAATATTAAGTTGGCAAGGCAAAAGTATGGAAGCAATATACTTAAAGCAAGCAATCAGATAAATGTATTAAAGATTCTTTTTCGTCAATTCATTAATCCTCTTGTTTTAATTTTGATAGTTGCATCAGCGGTGTCATATTATTTAGGTCAGTTCCGTGATGGTTCTATTCTTATAATTATAGTTATCCTTAATTCAATGATTGGTTTCTATGAAGAATGGAAATCGGAAAATATTCTTGCTTCACTTAAAAGTTTGGTAGTAGATAAATGTAATGTTATAAGAGATGGAAAGCTTATTGAAATTCTTGTTGAAGACCTTGTTCCCGGTGATATTGTAAAATTAATCGAAGGTGATGGTATTCCTGCAGATATTCGATTAATTGCGTCTGATAATTTTTCAACAAATGAATTTATACTTACAGGCGAATCACTACCTGCCAACAAAGATACTTTGTTTACAACAGACAAAATCCTGATGTTTGCTGAAATTAAAAATTGCATTTATATGGGGACAACCGTTGCCCGTGGCGAAGCAACCGGAATTGTTTATGCAACCGGATTACAGACCGAAATTGGTAAAATCAGCACATCATCTCAAAAAATCAAAATAGCAAAAGCACCTGTACAAGTCGAAATTGCTGATGTAGCAAAAAAACTAACCTTTATTACATTAATTATTGCTGTTTTTCTGTTTGCAATACGAATGCTTATGAAAGATTCAGTTGCTGTGGCACTTGTTTTTTCTGTTAGTGTTGCTGCAGCAATGGTGCCTGAAGGATTACCTGCTCAAATTTCAATGGCTCTTGCACTTGCAGTTGGGAGATTAGCAAAAAGAAAAGCGATAGTTAAGAAAATTTCCTCTGCTCAAACATTAGGTTCTGCTACTGTTATTGCTTCTGACAAAACAGGAACTATTACAAAAAACGAAATGACTATTACCGGCTGTTATTTCAATGGGAATTCATATTCAGTATCAGGATTAGGTTATGAACCAAAAGGAGATATTTCTGATGATGAATTTAATGTTATTAAAAAAGAAGCTTTGGGTGATTTAAAGATTTTTTTCCTTTCAGGATATCTTTCTTCCAAAGGGAAAGTTAGTCCTCCTGATAAAGAACATCATTCATGGTATTCAATTGGAGACCCTACCGAAACTTCGTTCGCTACTTTAGCAATGAAAGCAGGATTTAAATTAGAAGATATTGATAAAGATTATCCCTTAGTACAATCATTTGCATTTGATTCATTTCGGAAAAGGGCTTCCATAATCCGAACACATAAGAAGGATGTTATTTCTTCTGTAAAAGGCTCAATAGAGTCAATTCTGGAAGTATCTTCCAAAACTATTTCTAATGGAAAAGTAAGTGTATTTACAAGTGCACAGAAAAAGAAAATTCTTGCAATGTCTGCAACATTTTCTGAAAAAGCACTGCGTGTTATTGCAATAGCTTATAAGGACCTGACCAGCAAAAAAGTATATACTGTTGATGATGCTGAAAAAGATATAACATTTGCCGGATTTGTTACAATGCTTGATCCACCTCACAAGGAAGTTAAAGCAGCGATAGAGTCTGTTTTCAAGGCACATATGAAAGTGTTTATGATAACCGGCGACAATGAAATAACTGCAATAGCAATATCAAAAAATATAGGATTAATGAATGAGGGTGATGAAGACCCTGTAGTAATTAAAGGAGCTGATTTATCCGGAATGACCGATAAACAACTAAAAGAAGTTTTTCAACACAGGGCGTTAATATTTTCAAGAGTATCACCTGATGATAAATTCCGTATAGTAGATTTACTGATGAAACAAGGTGAAATTGTTGCTGTAACAGGTGATGGGGTGAACGATACATTGAGTTTAAAGCGAGCAGATATTGGAATTGCTATGGGTAAAAACGGATCAAAAGTGGCGCAGGAAGCTTCAAATATGATTTTACTGAATGATAAATTTTCTACAATTGTTGTTGCAATAAAAGAAGGAAGAACGATATTCAGGAATCTGGAAAAAACTATAAAAACAAATCTTTCGTGCAATATTGCTGAACTGGTTTGTGTATTATTAGGCTTTATTGGTGTCTTTTTAGGTTTAGCTACTCCAATAATGGCTGTGCAGATTTTATTAATAGATATGGTTGGTGCAATGTTTCCTCTTATGATGCTTACTTTTGATCCTCCTGAAGAAAGTATAATGAAAGATAAACCACGAAACCCAAAAGATAAAATTCTTACCAAAGACACTATGAAAGGAATTGCTTTCTCAGGTATAATTATGGGGTTTGTGGCTTATGGTGCATTTATGTTTTCTTTTTTTAGCAACCCACATGGTGCTGGTCATTATGAAAAAGCAATTACAATAACATTTGTTTCCATTATATTTGGTCAATATGCTAATATTCTTTCAAGACGAACTTATGGTAATGCTTTAGGAAAATACTTTTTTTCTAACAGAAATCTTTTACTGGCATTTGCATTCTCTGTTTCCTGTATACTATTTATTGTTTATTTACCTGCTTTCAATCTTTACTTTCATACATCACCATTACTTATCCTTGATTGGTTTTTACCTTTAATTGCAGGAGTTATTTGTCTTTTAATATATGAAGTAAAGAAAAAGATAAAGAATAGTAACACATTTAAGTTAACACTGGTAAAACCCTGATTGTACATTTATCAATACCAGCAATGGTTTAAACTTAACAATTAATAAATTCTTTGCATTTCACACCTTAATTTTGGATACAAAATTATGTGCTTTTTTGAAGACATCCATTATATTTAAAAAAACGATAAGGTATATATATTGGTTATTGCTGATTTGGAGAGTAGAACAAAAGTATATAAATAAAAATGGGCTGTAAACCAATTGATTTACAGCCCATTAATTTTGCAGTTTGTTGACCTACCAGGATTCGAACCTAGACAGACAGTACCAAAAACTGTAGTGCTACCATTACACAATAGGTCAATCTCTTAAAATTGAGGGTGCAAAATTAATACTTTTTTTTTAGCTGGCAAATAAAATTGAAATTTTTTTAATTTACTGGCTGTTAAAGCACTGTTATATTTAGTTTTATATAAATAGTACCTGGAGTGCCTTGAGTACTTGGAGTACTTAAAATTAAGGTACTCAATTCCGGATTAATTTTCTATTTATATCAATTGCCACTTGCACTTAATAACTTAATAACCCAATAACTTATAACTCATAACTCACGCCGGCTTCACCAGTATCTTCGCTTCCATCATATCATAAATGGCATATTTAACCCCTTCCCTGCCCAGTCCTGAGTCTTTTATGCCGCCATAGGGCATGTGATCCACCCTGAAAGTAGGCACATCGTTGATTATTACACCGCCTACTTCCAACTGACTGAAACTAATATTCATCTCATCCAGTGCATTGGTAAATACACCTGCCTGCAGTCCGTAACGGCTGTCGTTGATATATTCCACGGCATCCTTAAATTCATGATAGCTTTCCAACGTAACCACCGGACCGAAGACTTCCAGTGCACATACTTTCATATTCTTATGGGTAGCTGTTAGAACTGTAGGTTCGTAAAAGGCAGCTTTGCGTTTGCCACCACAAAGGATTTTTGCACCAGCTGCTATCGCCTCATTTACCCATTCCTCAACCCTTATGGCATTGGCTTCGTCTATCATGGCCGAAACATCGGTTGCGGCATCCATGGGGTCGCCCTGTTTCAGCAATTTCACTGCAGCTGCAAATTTTCTGCTGAATTCCTCAAAGATATCAGCATGCACATATATGCGCTGGGCATGTATGCAAACCTGTCCGGAATAGGCAAAACCACCCATTAGGCATTTGGCCACAGCAGTATCAATATCAGCCGTTTTACTTACGATAACGCCTGCATTTCCACCCAGTTCGAGTACAACTTTCTTTTTACCGGCATCGTTTTTCATTTTCCAGCCCACTTCCGGTGAACCGGTAAACGTCAGCAGTTTAAATCTTTCGTCCGTAACCAGCTGGTTGCCGGCTTGCCTGTCCATGGGCAATACAGATAAAGCGCCCTTTGGCAGGGATGTTTTATCCACTATCCTTGCAAACTCAAGCGTGGAAAGCGGTGTGGATGAGGCAGGTTTTAATATGATGGGGCAGCCTGCGGCAATGGCAGGAGCTATCTTGTGTACAGCAAGGTTGATGGGAAAATTAAATGGTGCTATGCCTGCAACTAAACCAACGGGGAAGTATTTCACCCAGCCTTCCTTGCCTTTGCCGGCAGGGGTCCAGTCGATGGATAGGTATTCGCCCTGAAGCCGTTTGGATTCCTCGGCAGCAACAATAATGGTTTGTATGGCCCTGCCTATTTCACCCAGGGCATATTTCATGGGTTTGCAGGCTTCCATGGCCAGAACTTCGGCCAGATGCTTTTCATTGCGTTTCATTTCGGCAGCAATTTCCATTAAAATGGAGTATTTCTCGTAAGATGCCATGTTTTTCATGACAGGCAGTGCTTTCTCGGCAGCCTTTATGGCTTTTTCGAGTATGCTGGCATCAGCCAGATAAGTTTCGGCAAAAACTGTTCCGTCAAAGGAGTTGTAAACAGCTAATTTTTTTGGGGTTTCAACAAATTCGCCGCCGGCATATATTTTATAGCATTCCATGATTTTTATTTTTTACAAAAGTAAAAAAAAAAAGTACTTGGAGTACTTAGAGTACTTAGCGTTATTTTAAATTAAGAAGTAAAAAGAAAATTAAAAATTGATGCGATGAATTCGTTGATTCTAAAAATCCATTTTATCTGCGTTCCAGACTTAAATAGATTTCCCGTTGATTTCCGCAGAATTCTACCTTCTTCATTCTGCCTTTTACCTTCAAAAACGACAATTGGACTGAATTTTACATTTTACATTTTACATCATAAATTATACATCCATTCTGCTTCTGTCATCGGTTTTCTGACTTCCAAAAAAACTTATCAACAAATAAACAGCGACTTATTAACAGTTGAAAATGATTTAATTGGTTGTTTTTCATTATATTTGCAAAATAATTCATGTAATGTATAAATTTTTTACTGAAAATAATTGGTAGTTAAAATAAATTTATTAATTTTGCACTCCCAATAAAAATCGATAAAAATCAAAATACGATAACAATGTACGCAATAGTAGATATAGCAGGTCAGCAGTTTAAAGTAAAGAAAGATCAAAAAATATTTGTTCATCGCCTGGAATCAGAAGAAGGTGCAAAAGTTGAATTCAACGAAGTGCTGTTGGCTGATAACGAAGGAAAAGTAAAAGTTGGAACACCAAATCTGGAAGGTGCAAAAGTTACTGCAACTGTACTTTCTCACTTACGTGGCGACAAAGTACTTGTTTTCAAGAAAAAAAGAAGAAAAGGTTATCAGAAACTGAACGGTCACCGTCAATATTTAACTCAGATTCAGATAGAAAATATTAGTATATAATTCATTGTAAAACTTTCCTGATTTTCAGGCTTAAAATATAAAATTATGGCTCATAAAAAAGGTGCTGGTAGTTCAAGCAACGGAAGAGAATCCCACAGTAAACGTTTGGGTATTAAAATATATGGCGGTCAGGCAGCTATTGCCGGTAACATTATCGTTCGTCAGAGAGGTACTGTTCACAATCCAGGTCTTAATGTAGGCATGGGTAAAGATCATACCATTTTTGCAATGGTTGACGGTATTGTTGAATTCCAAAGAAAAAGAAACAACAGATCTTACGTTTCTGTAAGTCCTGTTGACATGAGTAACTAATCAACAGCTCTAAGCTTAAGATATTCCAGTCTCCTGAAGTTTATTCTTCAGGGGATTTTTTATTTTGTACCGGACAGTAATTTTATGTCACAAAGGCACTAAGACACTAAGATTTTTTCCTTATTTTAATGCTGCACTATAAACTTCTTAACTGAAAAATATTTTGAATCTGAATACTTCAGAAAGTACAGTCCATTTTCCAGATTTGCAATACTTATATGATCTTCTGTGAAATTTTTGTTTTCCAGCATCAATTGTCCTTTACTATCAAATAGCTGAATTCCAGCATTGCTATTCTCCTTTGTTTTATGAATTATCAGATTATCATTTGCCGGATTCGGATAAATGGAAATCAGATAATTGTTTTCATATTCAGGAACGTCTTCCCATACTTCCACAAATGAAAAATTATCCATCATCCATCCTGCTTTGTTTGTTTGTATGCTGTCACTTATAAATGTAAAACGATACAGTATTGTACTGGAAAATCCTAACGAATAGGTCAAAAAGGCCAGATTTTCAGAATAATGGACCCAGCCATTGGTATTGCCTGACAATACCGGTTTTGGAGCCCACCAGGTCAGGGAATATAGCGTGTCCTGAGTCAATAGATTAATCCAGGTCGCACCATTGTTGATGGATGCCTCAACCATACCATAATCTGTAAGGGTATCGGTATTTAATTTAAACTGAAAATCGAGCATTAATAATTGGTTTGAACCAAATTGTCCAGGCCTGTTATGTTTAATAATAAATCTTGATGTATCTTTTGCCGGATAAGGATTTAAAATATCTGTTACTATTGCATTGGGCCCTGAAAAAGCAGAATTAAAAACGGCCTTTTGCGGTGCCCCTATCTGCCATCTGCAATTGTGAGTTGAAACGGTATCTATGGTAACCCTGCTGCGATAGGATGTATCATCAAAATTAAGCGTCCAGTTCCATTGTGCAAATATTGCCGTTGTATATAACAGCAACAATATTGAAAGCAATAATTTTTTCATGACTTTTATTATTTATAAATCCTGTTACTGTTAATGAAATAACATACAAATTTACAATCATATGAAGCTAAAATCCATTATTTGAACAAATATTTAAGTAATTTCAATATTTAAGTTGTTTATCTACAGAAATTCCACTACTTCCGGCTTCGGACTTCCGACTTCAAACTTTTTTCATTAACTTTGCAACTCAAAATAATTACTCACTATGTTACAATTAAATTATATCCGCGAAAACACTGCGGAAGTCATTGAAAGATTAGCTGTTAAAAATTTCAAAGCAGCTGATATCATACAGGAAATACTTTTGCTTGACAATCAACGCCGCGAATGCCAGAAAAAACTGGACGACAGCCTGGCCGAAGCCAATAACCTGGCCAGGGAAATCGGTAATCTGTTCAAAACCGGCAAGCAGGAAGAAGCCAATACCTTAAAGGCAAGAACTGCAGATTTAAAAGTAGTTTCAAAGGAATTAGGCGATAAACTCGACGAAATAGAAAATAAGCTCAATCAGACTTTGGTTCAGCTCCCCAATTTACCTCATCATTCAGTACCCAGGGGGAAATCTGCCGAAGACAATGAATGCGTTCAACAGGAAGGCATTATTCCTCAATTGTATGACAAGGCAGTTCCTCACTGGGACTTATGTACAAAATACGATATCATTGATTTTGAACTGGGAAATAAAATTACCGGTGCCGGTTTTCCTGTTTATAAAGGAAAAGGCGCAAAATTACAACGTGCGCTGATTAACTTCTTTCTTGAAAATGCAACAGAAAAGGGCTATCTCGAAATTCAGCCACCATTAATGGTAAATGAAGCTTCCGGCTACGGAACCGGTCAGTTGCCGGATAAGGAAGGACAGATGTATCATGCAACCATTGATAACTTATACCTGATTCCTACTGCAGAAGTGCCCATTACCAATATATACCGCAATGTAATACTGGACGAAAAACAGTTCCCGGTTAAAAACACCGCTTATTCAGCATGTTTCCGCCGCGAAGCCGGTTCATACGGTAAGGATGTAAGGGGATTGAACCGCTTGCATCAGTTTGACAAAGTGGAAATCGTTCAGATTCAGCATCCTGATAAATCCTACGAAACACTGGAACAAATGCGGGAATATGTTGCAACTTTATTGCGTAAACTGGAATTGCCCTTCCGTATCCTTAAATTATGCGGTGGAGATATGAGTTTTACCTCAGCTTTAACCTATGATTTTGAAGTTTATTCTGCTGCCCAGCAAAAATGGCTGGAAGTAAGTTCTGTTTCCAATTTCGAAAGCTTTCAGGCTAACCGCATGAAACTCCGTTATCGTGACGAAAACGGCAAAACCCAGCTGGCTCACACACTAAATGGCAGTGCACTGGCGTTACCAAGAATTGTTGCTTCTTTGCTGGAAAACAATCAAACAGCTGAAGGAATTAAAATACCTAAAGCTTTACAGGCGTTTACTAAATTTGATATTATAAATTAGGTAGAAGGTAGAAAGCAGAACTTTTATATAAGGGAATTGTTATTATAAAAGACCGAAGTAAGAAAGAGACATTAAATTAGTGAATTTTTAAATCAACACATTAACATATCAACGAATCAACACATTAACAAATCACCAAATTAATGATTAAGAAACTATTAGCAGTTTTAGTCCTCCTTGCAGGATTTACCCTCCTGGCACATTCGCAGAATACTACGGATGAGCAGTTGGCTGCGCAGTATTTTCAGAACGGTGAATTTGAGAAAGCAGCTGATTTGTACGAGCAACTCTACGATAAATCTGCCAATGCCTTCTATTATAACAGTCTTTTACAATCGCTTATCAAAGCAAAGGACTTTAAAAAATCAGAAAAAGTTGTCAGGAAAAGGATAAAACAAAATCAGAATGATTTACGACTGGCTGTTGATCTGGGCTATGTTTATTCAGCTTCAGGGGATGAAAAAAAGGCGGAAAAACAATACCTTGATGCCATCGAATCACTGACTGCCAACAATCAGCAGATTTATGACCTTGCCAATGCTTTTCTGGTGCGGATGCAGTATGATAATGCTGCTGCTGCCTATCTGAAAGGACGTAAACTGATGAATAATACTACCTCTTTTTCTGCAGAACTGTCAATGATATACGAAAGCAGAGGCAGATATACCGATATGATGGATGAATACTTCAATCTGTTGAATGCTGATCCTAATTATCTTTCATTTGTAGAGACACGTCTGCAGGTAGTGCTGCTTTCCGATGTTGACAATAAAAAGAGCGATATCATAAAAACGAGCATGTTAAAAAGGGCACAGAAAAATCCCGAAAACGGATTGTATGCTACGCTTATCATGTGGTTTTCCATACAACAGAAAGACTTTGAACTGGCTTTTAATCAGGCCAAATCTATTGATAAAAGATTTAAAGATAATGGTGCCAAGGTTTTTGAGCTGGCAGACTTATGTGTTTCCAACAGGGCTTACGAAATAGCCATTGAAGCCTATCAGTATCATATCAACAAAGGAGAATTAAGCACCTATTATCTCAACAGCAGGATAGGACTGCTGAATGCAAAATATTTAAAAACAACTTCTTCCATTGTTGTCAATAAAAAAGAATTGAATGAGCTGGAAAAAGAATACAACACATGTATTACAGAATTAGGGAAGAGCGCATCTACCATTTTGTTGTTAAAAAACCTGGCGCATATCTATGCTTTTTATTCATTAAAGACCAATGAAGCCATTGACATACTGAACGAGGCCATTGCCTTGCCCAATGCCGATAAGAATATTGTTGCCAACTGCAAACTGGAGCTGGCCGATATACAGCTGTTCGGTGGCGATGTGTGGGAAGCTACCCTTTTGTATTCACAGGTTGAAAAGGCATTTAAAAATGACCCTATCGGCTTTGAAGCCAAATTCAGAAACGCCAAATTATCATTTTATATTGGTGAATTTAACTGGGCCAAAGCGCAGCTTGATGTGCTAAAAGCCGCCACATCAAAAATGATTGCCAACGATGCCATGGAATTGTCCCTCCTTATCAGTGACAACATGGAAGAAGACAGCTCAACCGTAGGTTTAAGCTATTATGCCAAGGCTGATTTGCTTGCTTACCGTAATCAGTATGATTTAGCGCTTGAAACCCTGGATTCAACCAGATTATTGGGCTTATCCCATCCTATTTTTGATGATGTAATGTATAAAAAAGCTGAAATTAAAATCAAACAGGGCTTATATAATGAAGCTGATAGTCTGTTGCAGAAATTGGTTGATTTTTATCCTGATGGTTTACTGGCTGATGACGCCCTTTATCTGGAAGCCCTTTTAAATCAAAACCAGTTGAATAACAAAGTAAAAGCCATGATATGTTTTGAAAAACTGATTTTTAAATACCCGTCCAGTTTATACACCGTTGAAGCCCGCAAGCAATTCAGAAAGCTCAGAGGCGACCAGTTGAATTAAGTTTATAAAGTTCATAAAGTTTTAAAGTATTTTTATAGCCTACAGTCTACAGCCTAATTCCCTAAACCCCTAAGTAATGAACTACGTAAGACCCAAAAAACATCTTGGTCAGCATTTTTTAAAAGATGAGAATATTGCACAGGAAATTACATCAAGTATCAGTGAATCAACGGTAAATTTGCTGGAAATCGGACCGGGAACCGGTGTGCTGACCAAATATTTATTGAAAAACGAAAAGCTGAATTTATTTGTAATTGAAATTGATACAGAATCCGTTACTTATCTTACGCATCATTTCCCACAACTGGAAAATAGAATTCTTGCCGAAGATTTTCTTCATTTTCCAATAGAAAATTTATTTAATCACGAATCTTATTCAATTATAGGCAATTTCCCTTACAATATTTCGAGTCAGATTTTATTCAAAGTACTGGAACACCGGGAGCAGATACCTGAAGTTGTGGGCATGTTTCAGAAAGAAGTGGCTGAGCGTATTGCATCCAAACCCGGCAAAAAAGCCTATGGCATCTTAAGTGTGTTGCTTCAGGCCTATTACAATATTGAGTATTTATTTACGGTTGATGAACATCAGTTTATACCGCCTCCAAAGGTAAAATCGGCAGTAATCAGGGTCAGGCGTAATGCCGTAAATCAGATAGACTGCGATGACAAATTATTCTTCAGGGTGGTGAAAACAGCTTTTAACCAACGCAGGAAAACATTGCGCAATGCTTTAAATTCTATTGAGCTTGATGCAGATAAACTGCCGGCTGACATCCTGAGTAAAAGAGCAGAACAACTTTCCGTTGAAGACTTTATCAGGCTAACTAATGCGGTAAAAGTAAATTTTTAAATTTAATTCCTTATTTTTGCAGATAATTTAGTGAAAGCTTATACAATGGAGAATACATTACAGGTATACAATACAATCAGCAGACAGAAAGAAGTTTTTCAACCGCTAAAAGCACCATTTGTGGGCATGTATGTTTGCGGACCTACAGTTTACGGCGACGCCCATTTGGGTCATGCCCGCCCGGCTATTACTTTTGATTTGATATACCGCTATTTACAGCATATCGGGTATAAAGTACGCTATGTCAGAAACATTACAGATGTGGGACATCTGGAAAACGATGCGGATGAAGGCGAAGATAAAATTGCAAAAAAAGCAAGGCTGGAGCAACTGGAACCCATGGAAATAGCCCAGTATTTTTCTGACAGATACCATATCAATATGGATCAGCTGAATGTTTTGCGTCCCGGTATTGAACCCAGGGCTTCAGGTCATATTATTGAGCAGATTGAAATGGTTAAGAAAATCATCGAAAAAGGATATGCTTATGTTGTAAATGGCTCGGTTTACTTTGATGTTAAAAAATACAATGACAGTTACAATTACGGAAAACTATCAGGCAGAATTTTAGAGGATTTACTTGCGAATACACGTGCCCTCGACGGACAGGATGAAAAACATAATTCATTTGACTTTGCCTTATGGAAAAACGCCCAGCCCGAACATATTATGCGCTGGCCTTCTCCCTGGGGTGATGGTTTCCCTGGTTGGCACATGGAATGTTCAGCCATGAGTGCCAAGTATCTGGGAACACATTTTGATATTCACGGAGGTGGTATGGATTTACTTTTTCCGCATCACGAATCAGAAATAGCACAAAGTCAGGTATCAAATGGCTGCGAACCTTGCAAATACTGGCTTCACAATAATATGATTACCATTAACGGTCAAAAAATGGGGAAATCATTGGGTAACTTTATTACACTGGATGAATTTTTCAGCGGTAAGCATGCCTCTCTGGATAAAGCATACAGCCCCATGTGTATCCGTTTCTTCATTTTGCAGGCACATTACCGCAGCACACTGGATTTCTCCAATGAAGCCTTGCAGGCTGCCGAAAAAGGCTTTAAAAGACTGATGCAGGGAGTTGATACTTTACAAAAACTTTCAATATCAGCCACTTCAAAGAGTGATATTCCCAAACTAACTGCCAATTGCTACGAAGCAATGAATGATGACTTTAACAGCCCTATTGTTATAGCTAATCTGTTCGAAGGCTTACGTATTATCAATGCTGTTAACGATGGTAAAGAAAGTATTACAGCAGCTGATTTGGAAATACTGAAAAATCTTTATACCACCTTTATTTTCGATATATTAGGTTTAAAAAACGAAACTGAAAACAATCAGTTTGAATTACTGGATGGATTGATGCAAATGATATTTGCATTCCGTCAGCAAGCCAAAACAAACAAGGATTATGCTGCTTCGGATAAAATCCGCGATGAACTTAGCAGATTAGGCATAGCTGTAAAAGATGGCAAAGATGGTTCAGCCTGGAACATTGAATAAAATTTTATAAATCTTAGTGATAACCTCATTCAATTGAAGCGATTACTAATAATACATAAAGCAATGAAAAATAGGTATATAATTTTAACAATCGGAATAGTATTCCTGATTTCCTGCAAACAGCCAA
Source organism: Bacteroidota bacterium (assembly GCA_026391675.1). Taxonomy (GTDB): domain Bacteria; phylum Bacteroidota; class Bacteroidia; order Bacteroidales; family JACABE01; genus JACABE01. The sequence goes on along the minus strand of JAPLDQ010000037.1, from coordinate 88,730 downwards.
AAATAAAAGTTGACGACACTCAGCAGCAAAAAACGGTGAAAAAAGTTGATATACCGGCATTTAATGCTGATTCAGCCTATTATTTTACAGAGAAACAGGTGTCGTTCGGGCCAAGGGTTCCAAATACCAAAATGCATGAGAGTTGTGCCAATTATCTTATCTCTACCTTAAAAAGATATTGTAAAGATGTTACAGTGCAGGATTTTCAGTCAAAAGCCTGGAATGGTACTTTACTGAAAAGTAAAAATATAATCGTAAGTTTTAATCCTGAAACCAATAACAGGATATTTTTTGCATCTCACTGGGATTCACGCCCTTGTGCTGATTACGACCCGGATGAAAAAAACCACAATAAAGCCATACTGGGTGCCAACGATGGAGCTGCCGGTGTTGGCATGTTAATGGAAATTGCCCGTTTATTAAGTCAGAGACCATGCAAAACTGGTGTTGACCTGATTTTATTTGATGTTGAAGATTATGGAGAACCCAGAGGAACAGCAAATCAAACAGAAGAAAGCTGGTGTTTAGGCTCACAATACTGGGCTAAAAATCCTCACAAACAGGGATATTTTGCTAAATTCGGAATATTACTGGATATGGCAGGAGCTAAAAATGCTGTTTTTGCAATGGAAAATACGTCCATGTATTATGCACCCGATATCATGAAAAAGGTTTGGGATGTTGCAGCTTCCCTGGGTTACAGCAATTATTTCATAACTGACAAAACAGGCGGATTGATTGACGACCACATGTATATCAATAAGTACGCTAAAATCCCTTGCATTGACATTGTACATTACGATGCTTCTACAACTTCACATTTTTTCCCTTACTGGCATACCGTTAAAGACGATATGAGCAATATTGACAAAACAACCCTTACGGTTGTAGGTAATACTTTATTGACGGTTGCTTATGGTGAAGAATAATCAAGTATTTATTAATCTCCTGAATTGTTATTTTTTACTGAAAAAATAATAAATTTGCAAAAAATGAGTTATTTAAACCAAAATTAGGCTTTGATTCGAAAAATAATATACCACTTTACTTTCCTTTTATTAGCGATTGTTTTTTTTGTTGCCTGTTCAACAAAAAAAAACACCTTTACCCGCAGGTTCTATCATAATATGACGGCTCATTACAACGCCTATTGGAATGGGAATGAAAGTATAAAAGATGGCATAAAGGAGTTGAACAAAAATACCAAGGATAACTATGCCGAAGTGCTGCAGGTATATCAGAATGGCACAAAAGAAGATGCGCAGAAAGTGAATCCTCAGATGGACAGAGCCATTGAAAAAGGAGTAAAAGTAATAAGGATGCACTCTATTTTCATTAAAGGTGTTGAACATATCAGATGGATTCCTACCGCTTACCTTATGATAGGCAAATCCAATTATTATAAGCAGGAGTACCGCATGGCTATCCGTACTTTTAACTTTATCATAAGCCAGTATAAAACAAATCCCATAAAATATGAAGCCATGATCTGGCTTGCAAAAACAGATAATCAGATTGGTGAATTTGGTGCTGCTCAATCGGTACTTGATCAGGTCAGGAATAAAATGAGCAGCGGTGATGCTCCAAAATCGCTGGAACGTGATATGAACATGGCTTATGCTGATAACTATATAAAACAGGATAATTACTCTCCTGCCATTGAATATCTGATTCCTGCCATTGAACAAACACATCATAAAGATACCAAGAACCGTCTGAGATTTATTCTGGCACAAATATATCAACGCAACGGAGATTTGACCAAAGCTACTGAATTATATCTGAAAGTAATCAGAAGAAATCCGCCTTACGAAATGGCATTTAATGCCCGTATTAATCTTGCCATGAGCTATGACGCTAATACAGGCGATAGCAAAGCACTGGAGAAGAAACTTAAAAAAATGCTTAAAGATGCTAAAAACAAAGAATATCTTGACCAGATTTATTATGCATTGGCAGAAGTATCTTTACGCAATAAAGACAAAGATAATGCTATTAAATATTTAAGACTATCTGTAGAATCAAGTGTTAATAATAACTATCAGAAATCTGTATCAGCATTAAAATTAGCAGATTTGTATTTTGAGTTACCTGATTATGAAAATGCACAGGCTTATTATGACAGCACTATGCAATTCCTTCCAAAAAACTTCAGAAATTACGATTTACTCAAAAGTAAAACGGAATTACTTACCGAGTTGGTTAAAAATATTCAGGTTGTAAAAGTTCAGGATAGTTTACAGGCCATGGCGCTAATGAGTCCTTCTGAAAGAGACATGAAAATCAATAATATTATTGCTGCTATCCGTTTAGAAGAACAGAAAAAACAAGAAGAAGAAAGTGCACGCTTACTATCATTAAGTGTATTACAGAGCAACAATCAAAATCAATTTAATACAAATAAAGGCGACTGGTATTTTTATAATCCTTCGACCCTGAGTTTTGGATATTCTGAATTTACTAAAAAATGGGGAAAGCGAAAACTGGAAGACAACTGGAGAATCAGCAATAAACAAACCGTAGATTACGGAGATAATCAGAAAAATAAAAATGACCTGTCAGGTGATGATGCAGCTAAAGACTCATCAACTGTTAAGTTAACACCAAAAGACAAAAACTATTACATGAAAGACCTTCCCCTTACCGAAGAAAAGATGAAGAAATCCAATATCAAGGTTGAGGAAGCGCTATATAATATGGGTTATATCTATTACGAAGGTTTAAAGGATTTAAAAAAAGCAAAAGAAACCTTCGAAACAATTATTACCAGATTTCCTAACGGTGATCATGCTTTGGGCTCATATTATCAATTGTATAAAATAAATGCCGATTTAGAAGATAAGGCCAAAAAAGATTATTATAAAGATATCATCTTAACCAGATATCCTGAAAGTGATTATGCTAAAATCATAAATGACCCTGATTATTATAAGCAGATTCAAATCAAAAAGAATGAAATCAATTTGTTTTATAACGAAACCTATTCGGCTTTTATCAATGGGAAATACAATAATGTACTTGAAAATTATAAGACAGCAACTGAAAAATACAGATTAAGTACGGTTTTCCCAAAATTTGAATACCTCAACGCTTTATCATTAGGCAAAACCCAGGGTAAGGATTCATTAATTGCATCTTTAAATACACTGATTAAAAACCATCCAACGCATGAAATCGTCCCGCTGGCTCAACTGGTTTTGGATTACCTGAAAAAAGGAAATGATATCAGCACAATTCAAAATGGGTATATGCCTGCTGAAAAAGAGAGCAAAACAGTTAATAAAGGAAAACCCAAGCCAAAACCAAAAGAAGAAACTAAAATTACAGCAGTAGCAAAAACTCAACAAACTGATACCATTGTTCCCAAAGTCACTCAGGTTGTGGTAAATGATAAATTATCCGCTTATAAAACCGATGAAACAGCTACTCATTTATTTTCATTAATAGTTGATGCATCAAAAGTAAATGTAAATGTGCTGAAAATAAAAATTTCTGATTTCAACCGGAAGTATTACAGCATGAGCAGTTTAGAGATAACGAGCATTATTTACAGTCAAAATTTGCATTTAATTTCAGTAACACAATTCGAAAATGCTGAAAATGCCATGCTATACTATAAAACCATTAAAGGTAATGATTACATCTTTTCATCGCTTGACCCTAATACTACAACAGATTTTGTAATTACAACTGAAAATTTTTCTACTTTTTACAAACTTAAAGATATAGATGGTTATTTAAATTTTTTCAAATCAGTGTATTTAAAAAAATAATTTAACTTAAAATTTGTGATTAAAATAAAAAAATGTAAGTTTGTTGAGTATTTTTGTAGTAAGTAAAAATTAATAAAATGGCAAAAGTTAACGAAATAGATTCCTCATCAATTAATATATTAGGTCCTGGTACTGTTGTAAAAGGCGATATCCATGCCAATGGTGATTTCAGAATTGATGGCTCATTAACCGGAACAATTTCAGCAAAAGGCAAATTGGTAATTGGAGCAACCGGTTCGGTTGAAGGAGAAATTACTTGTCAGAATGCTGATTTTTCGGGTTATGTAAAAGGTAAAGTAAGTGTCAGTGAAATGCTTTCTTTAAAAAGTACTGCAAAGATTATTGGTGATATCATTATAAATAAACTTTCAATTGAACCCGGTGCCCAATTTTCAGGCTCCTGCAATATGGAAAGTGGTAAACCAAATACTTTTACACAAAAAAGTGAAGATTAAGAATCCTAAAAAATCGCTTAACGATTATGCAAAATACTCCTCCATTGCAGTTCAGATGGTGGCAATTATTTTAATTGGCGTTTTTGCGGGTGTTAAGCTGGATGAATGGATTTGCAATGGAAAACCTGTTTTTACCTTAATTTTCTCATTGCTATCAGTTTCATTAGCTATATATTACGTTATTAAGGATTTAATTAAAAAATAAATCTTTTTATTATGAAATGCCCACAAGTAAATCTTACACACAATGCGAGAATGATTATTTGGGCATTGATTTGTTCAATTGAATAATAACAAAAAAATAAACAAATGAATTCAATATTTCTGACATTTGTAAAAAAACTGATTATTTTCTCAATTATAATTTCCTGCGTTGTTATTGCAGCCTATTTTTTATTACCTCCTAAAATAATAAGCCCTGCTTTACTTTTTTTACTGCCTTATTTCTTCGCTATCACGCTGTTAACTTATTATTTTCAGCTTAAAGCCGTTCATAAAACATTTATAAAATTTACCAATATTTTTATGCTGATTACCATTATTAAATTATTGATATTGATGTCAGTTTTAATCCTTTATATTTTAATAAACCGGACTGATGCTATTCCTTTTTTAGCATGGTATTTCCTTTTATATGTCTGCTTTACAGCATTTGAAACCATTTATTTTCAAAAGGTTAACGATTAATAATCATTGCTGATTAAACCTTTCAGCTTCTTTTACATCTATATACTATAACCCAAAATTATTTATTATTATGAAATAGCCATAAGAATAATATTCATACAAATCGAGAATGATATTATATGGCGTATTCCATGTAACAATTTAAAAAAATAAAAATAATAACACATGAAAACTATTAAATTAGCAACAATATTATGCTTACTAATGTCAGCAATCTCAGTTTTTTCCCAGCCAGAAACTGAAAGAGTAAGAAAAACCCCTGAAGAAAAACTTAAAATGCAATTAAATGCAATCAATAAGGAATGCAATTTAAGTAATGAACAATCTGTAAAAGTGGAGAAAATATTAAGCAACTCTCAGCAGGAACTACAGGCATTGAGAGATAAAAAACCGGCACAGAGAGGAGAGCGGTTGATAGAAGCCAAAACCATTGCTGATAAGCAGAACGAAGAAATAAAAAAAGTATTGACAGCCGAACAATTCACCAAATATACCGCATTGTTGGAGAAACAAAAGGAAAAAATGCGCGAAAGAATGATGGAAAGAAGTGGCGAAGCCAAAGAAACGGGCGAATAACAAAGACTTTCTTATCAACAAATTTTTAAAATCTTATTATTTTATTTATTAAAATAATTGTGAAAATATTAACATCACATTGAATTTTATTTTACTTTTGCAAAAAAAAATATTAACCAAAAACTCATTAAATCTATGAAAAAAATTTATGTTTTATTCGCAATTTTATGTATTGCAAGAATAGGTTATTCTCAAATAGCTTATCAGGAAAATTTTAGTGCCGGAACAATGCCAACGACTTATACGTTGTATTGTGATACACAAACTACTTATTATACTAACTGGCAAAACAAAGCCTGGGTTGTAATGAACAAATTAGACGCAGCAGATACAAATAATTATGTTGCTGCAACAACATCTTATTTTGCTTATGGAGTAAAAACAGCCGACAGATGGATGATTACCCCAACGATAACTATTCCAACAGGAACTTCTTATATTCTCAGTTGGAGATCAAGAAATATTCTTGGTATGTATAAAGATATCTTAAAAGTAAATATTTCCACCGGAGGTGTAGCTAAAACTGATTTTTCTACCAATTTATATACTGGTGCTGAAGATTCTGCAGCCTGGATGGTTCATAATATTTCTCTTTCATCTTATGCAGGACAAAATATCCACCTGGCATTTATAGATCAATCGACAGATATGTTTGTTTTAATGGTTGATGATATTAAAGTGGCAACTACCGGTGGTGTAAATGAATCAAATTCAGAACTTGCTAGTATCAGCATTTATCCAAACCCTGTAAATGATGTTTTAAATATTACATCTAATTCAAAAATTAAAACCCTTAAAGTTATCAATGCTATAGGACAAGAAATATTCAATGAAAATATTAACAGTAAAAACTTTGTTGTTAATACTTCTTTATACATAAAAGGAATTTATTTTGTTCAGATTGAAACATTGAACGGTAAAATCACCAAGAAATTTGTAGTTAACAAATAATCTTTCGGATTTTTAATAAAAAAGGGCTGAAAAATTTTTCAGCCCTTTTTTATTAACATATTTTAGTACGCTATCATCCTATTTTATTATACTTTTGCATTCATTATTCATTTATTCAAAATTACAATTCCATGAGAATTTTTTCTTTACTATTTGCGCTGGCTTTATTTGCTTCTGCAACAATTAATGCACAGAATCTGATTCAGGACCCCGGTTTTGAAACCGGAAGACAAGGAACTGCATGGACACAATCTTCAACAAATTTCGGCACCCCCCTGTGCAGCTACGACTCTTGCGGAAATGGCGGAGGAAGCTGCATAGCCCGCAGCGGAAACTGGTTTGTCTGGTTTGGTGGAATTTCTTCCTATAATGAAACTGGTTCTATCATTCAAAGTCTGATTATACCATCTGATACAGCAGCTAAATTAAAATTCTGGTATAAATTGCCTGCAGCAGCAGCAAACGGAACAGATTATATAAAAGTATATATGGATAATAATGTTGTTTGGTCATCTACCAATGCTGACTCATCATTATATGATTCTGTCTATAAAGAAATTACAGTTAATATTGCAGCTTATGCCAACGGACTATCCCATACGTTTAAAATACTATCCTATCAAAGCGGAACACCGGGTTTAACCAATATGCTGGTTGATGATATTTCCATAACTACAGCAACAGCCGGCATTTATGAATCGTTTATTGATGAAGGCATTACTGTTTATCCTAATCCAACAACGGATATCATCAATATAAAATTTGACAAACAGGCTAGCAATCTATTAGTTGTATATTTATATGATATTGGCGGTAAAAAAGTATTTGAACAAAAGAAAGACAACAATACGATTATTTCCTTAAATGTCAGCGGTTTTAAATCTGGAAATTATTTCCTGAGAATCGGCGACGATAAACAAAACATCGTTGTAAAAAAGATTACAATTAAATAATTTACTATTATAAATTTTATAAAAAAGGCAATTTCTTTTGATTTTGCCTTTTTTTATTTTTAATTCATTAATCTATATGTTTTTTATACTTTTGTATAAATTCAAACCCAATAAGTGTTTAAGTTTATTTATTTAAAAATTTAAATTATTTTATTCCGTTTCTGAAAAAAATAATTTTAATTTTTAATTAAAAACATGCTGATGAACAATATTTTATACAAATTAATCATTGCCGTAATATTGCTTTTTTCAGGGATAAAAGCTAACGCTCAACCTTACTTAATTGACAATGCTGAACTCCCAAAATTAAAAAAATCAAAATTGTATGTTATTCTGGATACTAAAACGGGTAAAGATGATAAATACTATGATATTTTTAAAGAGGTATGGAATTATTGTCCCTATAAAATTATTGAGCCATCAGAAGTTTTAGACCATCTGAATCCTGATGTGTTTTTTATGAATTTGCATATTACTGTCCTTGAGCATAAATTTGAATCCACTCAAAAATTAAAATTTTTTCAGATTTTTGAATTAAAAATATGGAAGATTACACCTTACTATTTAAAAAAGATGGATAGAAAGAAATTCAAAATAGAAGACATTAATTTTGCAGAAAATTCAATAGCTGTTGCCAGAATAAAATTAAAAGCTGATGATTCAAGACGTTTTTATATTGAAGATATAATGAAAGAAAGTGATTTTATGGGAAGTCCGTATTTACTTTATACTGAACCGGCTATATTAAAAAATTACCTTAAGTATCTGCAAACTATATTAAAAAAGAACCTTTTTTATAAAGAAAAGGAGTCTGTTTATAATGAAGAGGAAATTGCCAGATTAAAAAAGAGTACGTTATACATACCCGAAACGCTACTGAATGAATATGAAATAGATAAAGAATCAAAGGATAAAAATAAAATTGATAAAAAATATGATCCCAAGGAAGTTTTTGAAGGATATCCCGGAAAATATGAACTTATTTCATTGAATGATTTAAATGACCGTATTTTAAAATCAGATGAAACGTTTTATTATGTTAACGTTTACCTGAATTATGATTGGACTTATTCTCTGGTATTAACAATAACCAATAGTAATACCGGCGAAATAATTTTTAAGGAAAGTTGTATATCAATGAGAAGTTTCCCCTTAAAACTTATAAAACACCTTACTGAAAAAATGAAGAAATAGTAATAAATTTCAGAAAAAATAATTCTAATTTTGAAAATCAATAAATAACCATTTAAATAAGAAAAAGATGAAAAAAATTACCCATCCTATTGCCATTGCATTGCTGGTTTTATGCATTTCTGGCTGCAATCAAAAGCCCAGTCCTATGAAAGAAAAAATTTCACAGTTTGCTACTGTAAAACTCACCACTGATATCTCTAAATTAAGCGAAAAAGAAAAACAGTTAATCCCTGTTTTAATTGATATCGCCAAGATTATGGATGATTTGTACTGGATGCAGACCATAGGCGAAAAAAATGCATTTCTGGATACGATAAAAGATCCTGATATGAAACAATTTGCACTGATTAATTATGGTCCATGGGAACGCCTGGGCGATAACAAATCCTTTATGCCGGCATTTGGCGAAAAACCCAAAGGTGCCAATTTCTATCCCAAGGATATGACCAAGGATGAATTTGAAGCCTTAAACGACAGCAATAAAAAAAATCAATATACCCTAATTGAACGCAATGCAGATAAATCGCTGAAAGTAGTGTGGTTCCATGATGCTTACAAAGATTTGCTAACCAAAGCCTCAGATTTACTCAAAAAAGCTGCTGAACTGGCTGAAGATGCCGGATTAAAAAATTACCTGGAACTCAGATCCAAGGCTTTATTAACCGATGATTACTTTGAAAGTGACATGGCCTGGATGGACATGAAAACCAATGGAATCGACTTTGTTGTAGGACCAATTGAAAATTATGAAGATGAATTATTCGGTTATAAAACCGCTTATGAATCTGCCGTATTGGTAAAAGATAAAGACTGGAGCAAGAAACTGGAGAAATACACTTCTATGCTGCCCGAATTACAAAAACAATTGCCTTGTGATGATAAGTACAAACAGGAAGTTCCGGGTTCAAACAGCGACCTGAATGCTTATGATATCGTGTATTATGCAGGTCATTCCAATGCAGGCGGCAAAACCATTGCCATCAATCTGCCCAACGATGAAAAAGTGCAGTTGAAAAAAGGTAGCAGAAGATTACAGTTAAAAAATGCCATGCAGGCAAAATTTGATAAAATCCTTACGCCTATTGCCAATGCATTAATCGATAAATCACAACAGAAAAATATCACTTTCAATGCTTTCTTCTCCAATGTTATGTTTCATGAAGTAGCCCATGGTTTGGGTATTAAAAATACGGTTACCAATAAAGGCACAGTAAAACAGGCTTTGAAAGAAAAATATGCCAGTTTCGAAGAAGCCAAAGCTGATATTTTAGGCTTGTTTATCGTTACTAAACTCATTGAAAAAGGAGAGTTAAAAGATGTTACAGTTGAAGACAGCTATATTACCTTTATGGCAGGCATTATCCGTTCCGTTCGTTTTGGAGCTGCCGATTCCCATGGTAAAGCCAATATGATGTGTTTCAATTATTTTGAAGATGCCGGTGCATTCAGCCGCAATGCTGATGGCTCTTACAAAGTGGATATGGCCAAAACCAAAAAAGCCATGAACGAATGGACTTCTATGGTATTGAAATTTGAAGGCGAAGGTGATTATGACGTCGCCGCCAAATACCTGGAAGCCAACAGTACTATCCGCAAAGAATTAAAGGAAGATATCGCAAAACTTAAAACTGCCAATATCCCTGTTGATATTATTTTTGATCAGGGAAAAGAAGCGCTGGGACTTAAATAAATTGTGTTTTTTCTAAATAAACAGGCGGGTTCACAAAGTTGTGAACTCGCCTTTTTTATTTTAATCATAAATTCATATAATGCCAGAAACATAGTCAACTGACGGGGTGACTCCAAGTCACCCCGTCAGTAATATAACCTATTTTTTAAAATGCCAGAATTTGTTTTGCCCTTCCTCATCGCTAATCAGCAGGGTATCTTCGTTAAAACTAATTATTCCCAGGCTGGGTCCTTCGGTAAAATTTATTTTTATGGTATCCTGATGCAATTCATATTTATAGGATTTGCCTTCGTCAACATAATAAATAGAATCTTCCCTGATCTGTAAGCATGCATTATCAGTACTTCCATCCGTCCAGTCACCAATAATCCTGACTTCGAGGTTGGCCATGATGGCCGCGTCTTTGGGCAGTTTTTTATCATGGCAGGCAGTAAACAATATAAGGCATACCAAGGCTAAAAAGCCATAATTTAAATAATGTTTATGTTGCATAAAATATAAAGTATTGGTTAATTAATTTTATACCGAATTGAAAGCGAGTAGTCCAATTCACTATCGTTCTTTGTACTACACGCTTTCTGATCGGCATTATACCAATTGTGATTGAACAAATTTATAAATTATTTTGGTATATATCCTTTCTCAACAATAATTTTTACAATTCCTTTAATCCAGCTGTAAGGCATAAACTTTTTAATAAGAAAAACAGCTTTGGCCTGGAATCCTGCAGGATAACGCAGTCGATAATTATGCGCTGTGGCTGCTTTATATATCGTTTTGGCTACTATTTCAGGTCCGGGAGCATTATTACCGACATGCTGAGTGGTTTTATAGGTTATGTCGGTATAGTTGTCATAAGCAGTAAGACCTGGTTTGTTGAACACATCCTGCGAACGGGTGTAAAAATCTGTCTTTATGGCACCTGGAGCAATGTTTTTTATTCTGATATTAAACGGACGTAATTCAAACTGCAAGGATTCCGTAAAGCCTTCCACCGCAAATTTAGTGGCATGGTAAATGCTGTAACAGGGGAAGGTAATAAAAGCCGCAATGGACGTTACATTGACAATGCAACCCTCTTTCTTTTCCCTGAAATAGGGTAAAATCTCACGTATCACATTCATCACCCCAAAAACATTGGTATCGAACTGCCTTTGGATCTGTTCTTTTTCAGCAGCTTCGAACACACCAACCGTGCCATAACCGGCATTGTTGACAATAACATCGATATTTCCATATGCCTGCAGCGCATCAGCAATGGCTTGCTTTATACTTTGGCTGCTGATTACATCCAGTTCGAAAAGCTTTATATTTTCAATCTGGTTCAGCTCCGTTTCTTTGGAGGGCTGGCGCATGGTAGCGGCAACATTCCAGTTTTGCTGAGCAAAATGTTTTGCTGTTGCCCTGCCTATTCCGGTTGAACATCCGGTAATTAAAACGGTTTTTTTCATTGGTTTTTTTATTATTTTTTTGAGATACTTCGCTGACGCTCAGAATGACAAAACGAGCATTAGTCTTCCAATTTATCATGCTGATTATTTCTTGTCATGCTGACGAAGGAAGCATCTCTTTTTTATTTGCCACGAAGACACAAAGACACAAAGATAATTATTTTCTATATTCAAACATCGCCTGCGATCTTCGGACTTCACTCTTGTTTTGTAGCCTAAAGTATTTGAGGTCGGTCAGAGCTTCGTAGCAGGCAATTCTAAAATCTAAAATCGTTAATCGTTATTCTAAAATCATTATCAGTTTGCGATTAACGATCAACGAAGGCAGAAGTAGGAAGATGAAACTTCGAGCAGCCACTTGTCGCTTTTCGCTTTCCACTTATAACTCATAATTCATAACTCAATCATTCTACCTTCTAATGCAGACTGTCAAAATCCACATTCAATAATTTGTTGGCAACAAAATCATACAAAGTTAACCTGCGAATTTCGTAATAGGTATTCCAGAACGAACGCAGGGCGGCAATATAATCCTGGGTTGCCCTGTCTTTCTCTGTCATGGCAATGTTCAGCTCAGTAATATCAACTTTGCCTATCATATAGCGGGCTTTGGTGACATTAAAGCGCTTTTCGCCAATAGTATCGGCCTTTGCTGCTATTTTAAGCTGAGAATACTGCATATTAAACTGCATTACCTTGATCAGTATCTGCTGGTCGAAATCGATTTTTTGCTGGCTCACCTGAGTATTGATCAGTTCTTCGTTGGATTTGGCCATTTTAATTTTGGCACGGGCCAAACCCCAGTCCAGTATCGGTATCTGAATTCCCAGTGATAATTGCTGCTGGTCCAGCGGGTTTTTATAAACTTCAGCAAACTGAATTGCACTTTGTGTTAAGCCATACAAGGCATAAATATTGGCATTAAAACGGTTTTCGAGTTTTGCCTTATTTACTGCACTTTTTGCCTCCAGCAATTTTCGCTGGTAAGATATGGACTCTGAATTGTTGCTGCGTGCTTCTGCAATGGCTTTGGAGGCATCAATTTTAAAATCAAATACTTTTTTAGGAATCTGAAGTTCAACTTTTTCATCACCCCGCATTCCCAAAAATGACTTTAATTTAAAATGAGTTACCTCAACATCGTTACGGGTTTGTTCCACCTGCAGATTGGAATTTAGCAGACTTAATTCGAGCTGCAGGAGTTCATTTTCAGCAATTTTTCCTAAATTATATCGTCCCTGTGCAATCTTATACAAAGTATCATTATTGGCCTGGTTAATTTTTGCAATATTAGCCCTGATCTGGGCATCCAGCAAATCAAAATACAGATTGGTAGCCTTTATTGACAATTCTTCCTGATCTTCGAGGTATTGCTGTCTGGCTTCGTCGTAAAGTATAGGTTCAATCTTACGTTCCCATCTGTAAGGATTGTAATTGAAAAGGGGTTGCCTGAAACCTATCGTTATCGGATTGCTTAAAAATGATGTGATGGTTGAATCCCTATAAACATCAAGTCTTTCAATGCCTGAATTGATAAATAATTGTCCGCCGGTGAGTCCTATGGTTTTGGATAAGCTTAATTTCATCGTATAATCCGTTGAGCGCTGTTCAATAAAGGTCTGGCTTCCGTCAGCAAGTGGAATTTTAGAAATACTGCGGTTAATATTGGGTAAGGTAGCATCCAGCGAAAGCATCGGCATATAGGAAGCCTTATAACTCCTGTATTTCCAGTAACTTCCCAAATACTTGTTTTTTGCAACCAAACCATCGGGTGACTGATTTTTGGCAATATTAATCACATCTTCATAGGTTAAAATCTTTATGGTTTCCTGTGCATTTGCTGAAATACCAAGTATAAAAGAAAAACTTATGATTAAAAAAAATATTTTCATTTTATATACATTAATTCTATTCATGACGCAGAGATGAAACCGGATCCTGCATGGCAGCCTTGCGAGCCGGCATGTAACCAAATAAAATACCGACAGTAGCTGAAACAAAAAACGAGACAATAATTGACAAGGGTGATATTATGGTTAATATACCTGCAACTTTAGTTATTATTTTAGCCAATACTATCCCTAACATTATGCCGACAATACCGCCGCTGAGGCTGATCATGGTAGCTTCGGACAAAAACTGAGCAATAACATCCCGTTTGGTTGCTCCCAATGCCAGACGGACACCTATTTCCCTGATACGTTCCATTACAGATGCCAGCATGATATTCATAATGCCTATACCACCTACAATCAGTGAAATACTGGCAATGGCACCCAGCACGATATTAAAAATATCTTTGGTTTTCTGTTCCTGTTTAAGCAATAATTCCGGTACTTTTATCTCATAATCTTCCACTCCGGCATGACGGCGCTTCATCATTTGTGTCAAAATTTCAGTGGTGGCTTTAACGTTTTTAGAATCATCAACCTGTATGGTAATTTTATCAATCTGATTGTGACTTTCATCATCTTCACCGTTTTCATCAGACCTGAGTATAGCTGCATTAATAAGTGACCTGTCCTTGTATCTCAATAAAAGTGTTTGCAAAGGAGTGTAAATAAATTCATTATATTCGCTTATACCAAGGTTTTCAGAAGCCGATTGGGTAACATTTTTGGCCTGGATAACACCAATAACCTTAAACCAGATATTATCGCATTTAATATATTTTCCTATTGGATCTTCTTTAGCAAATAATTTGGATTTAATAACCTGACCAATAATACAAACCTGTTTCCCTTCAATTAACTGTTCCTGATTAAACATTTCGCCCTGGGCAATTTCAAGGTTAAAAACTTTGAAATAATCTGGTGTAACACCGGAAATTTTTGCATTGCTGCTTTTACCATCCTGGATAATGCTGGTTTCATAAATTACTTCAGGACTTACCAGTTTTACTGTTGGAAGAATTGCTTTAATACTTTCAGCATCTTTAATGGTTAAACCGGGAGAATATTTCTTTTTGCTGTTATTAAGGCCTTCCTGATTGTCAGTTGATTCACTGTTTTGTTTATTGTCTCCTTTTTTCTCAACTTTAGGCGAAATGATAATATTATTAACGCCTACAAGCTTTATTTGCTCTAAAATTTCCTGTTGGGCTCCATTTCCGATGGCCATCATAGCAATAACAGCGGCAACTCCAAAAATTATGCCCAAGGCAGTGAGCATTGAACGGAATTTATTAGCCAGTACCGCTTCAAATGCAATATTGAGGATATATGAAAACCTGTTGGTTTCTTTTTTTATAAAGAATTGCTGGTATTTCATGGAAGCTTGATGAGTTTAAGTTTATCGGCGTTTTCGGGTGGTAAGAGATAAACTTTATCTTTTTCTGTAAGTCCTTTGGTGATGATGATTTCATTTTCGTTGCTGACACCGGCTTTTACCTGCTGTTTGACGATACTGCTGCCTTCATCTTTAAATACGAAAGTAATGCTGTCTTTTGTATGCACACTTTCAATTGGAACATAGATAACATTGGGCACAACAGCTGTTATTATCGTATTTTTTGTTGTCATGGCAGGGCGCAGGATAGAATCATATTCATGAACCAGAATCTTAACTTCAAAAACCTTGGCATTGGTTCCCCGCATTTGTTCACCGATATTGGCAACTTCGGTAACTTCACCGGTAAATTTCTTTTCAGGAAAAGCATCAACGCCAATTTCAACCTTTTGACCTATTTTTACCTTACTTACATCGATTTCGTTGATATAGGTTTTCGAAATCATTTTAGATAAATTAGGCAATGTAGCGACCACATTATTCCATGCATTTACGGTAGCTCCAACGCCCTGTCTTTTGCCATCCCAGTCCCTTTTGTAAATAAGCATGCCCGATTTGGGAGCTTTTACCGTAAAATCTTCAAGTACACGCATTAACGTTTCATATTTACGCTTCGACTGATCGTAGGTAGCCGTTATTTCACCAATGGTAGCTTTTGCTTTACTGTGTTTTAACTTGTAATTCTGAACAGCCTGTTCGTAATTGCGCTGCGATTTTTGCAGGTCAATTTCTGCCTGACGGATACTGGCAGGTGGTTCATATTTTGACTGGTCGAGGGTTATTTGCCTTTCTTCTACTGCAAATTTCAGATTTATCAGTTCATCGCGGGCAGTTCTCAAATCCAGGGTGGTATCCAGTC
The DNA here is from genome assembly GCA_026391675.1 of Bacteroidota bacterium. GTDB lineage: Bacteria > Bacteroidota > Bacteroidia > Bacteroidales > JACABE01 > JACABE01. The sequence continues at coordinate 72,853 of JAPLDQ010000037.1, read as the reverse complement.
TTATGCGGGTAATCTGCGATTCGAGTTTTTCCAGATCGGTCTGTAAATCTTTTATCTTGTTGCTGATTTCAGTTTTATCCAGCGTAGCAACAAATTGCCCTGAATCAACCACTGTGCCTTCAGGTATCATTTCGCTGATTTTTACCTGCCATATTCCTATGGTACGCAAGCCATCCGGGCCATAGATATCCTGTGAGCTCTTTGCATCCAGCTCACCTGTGGTAGTTACTTTTACATCAAAATTTCCTTTTTTTACAGCAACGATAATGGTATTATTAACTTTCTCGTTTCTTCCGGTAAAATACCAGATTATAAGTATCAGAACGATAGCAAGGGGGATTAAAATCCATTTTTTATTCTTCATTCAGCTTGGCATTATATGGTTTCAGAAACGAAAAAATTGTTAAAATATTATTAAATTCCTGATTTTATTTTCACTTTATGTCCCCAAACAGCATAGTAAAAAATGACCAGGTAGCAAGGAACAGCTATCCAGTATGCTTGTTGTGTACTATGGAAAACGTGAGTCAGCCATCCATAAAGTAAAGGAATAGTTGCACCCCCGGCAATTGCCATGATTAATAAAGCAGATCCCAGTTTGGTATATTTACCGACACCATTCAGTGCCAGAGGCCAAATGGCAGGCCATACCAGAGCATTGGCAAAACCTAACAATGCTACAAACAATACAGTATAAGGAATATTCAATACAACCGGCTTAAAGGTAGCTAAATCAACAAAAGGAACATTAAAAGCCAGTACCGAAGGCACCATGATGGCTGAGAGTGTGAAAATTATTCCCAAAATTGCACAAAACATTAAAGCTGTTTTCTGAGCAATCACTTTTGGAATTAATGCTACACCAAAAAAATAACCGATTACCATAAAAACCAACATCAGCGAAGTAAAATATTTCGCAGAACTCATGGCAACACCCAAAGAATCACCATATCTGATAATGGTATCACCGGCTATTACCTCAACCCCAACATAAAAAAACAAAGCAACAACGCCCAGCAATAAATGGGGATAATCGAAAATGCTTTTGTGAGCATGTAATGCTTTTTCTTTTTCATCCTCTTCTTCAGGATTAATTTCAGGTAAACGGGCAAAACGTATCATGATGGTTAACAACACCAGAAAAATTGTCATAAACAAATAAGGCAAAATCATACGGTTGGCCAATTCATCCAGTAAGCTGGCACGCTGGGTTAAATCAGTTAATTCAGCCAGCTTGGCTTTGATGGCTTCTGCATCCTTTAATAAAATGCTTGCCAGTAATATGGGAGCCAGCACTCCGGCAACTTTATTACAGATTCCCATGATGCTGATACGCTTTGCTGCACTTTCAATCGGTCCCAGTATGGTTACATAAGGATTTACGGCAGTTTGAAGCAATGCCAGTCCTGTTCCCAGCACAAACAAAGCGCATAAAAACATAAAATAAGAACGCATCATGGCAGCAGGAATAAATAATAATGCTCCCAGCGCCATTATGGATAAACCCACCGTCATTCCGTTATGGAAACCTATCTTTTCAAGTATTTTTGAAGAAGGAATGGCCATAACAAAATAGGAAATATAAAAAGCAAAAGTTACCAGATAAGCCATTACATCTGATAGCTCACAGGCAGTTTTTAGAAACGGGATTAAAGCTCCGTTAAGCCATGTAACAAAACCAAAAAGGAAAAATAATAAGCCGATTAAAGAGATGGAAAAAATGTAATCGGATTTGCTGTTTAAACGCCCGTAATTTGCCATATTAATTGTAGATTTAATAGTGCAAACATAACTATTTTTTTGGAATATTCAGCCTATTTTTATTCACCAGATACACGCCTGTAAAGATTAATATTCCTGAAAATATTTTCAGCCAGCTTAAGACTTCTGTTGCTGTTACGATACCTATTATACTTGCAACAAGTGGCTGAAGGTAAGCATAATACCCGGCAACTGTGGCCGTAACATGTTTTAGTGCAAATACTATCAGCAAATAGGCAATAAAACTATTTACCACAATTATATAAATAAGAAGAAGGTATTGGGTCATGCCAAACAATTCCCATTTTATGGAAAACAAACTGGCATTGCCAAAAGGAATTGTAAATATAAAACCAAACAAAAACACCCATTTCAATACTGTAATAGGTTTATATTTTAACATGAAAGGTTTTATCAAAACCAGATACAAAGCATAGGAAGCTCCGTTGATTAATATTAAAATATTACCGGCATAAGTGCTGTTTCCGTGCAGGGGATGATTCGCAGTAATAATAATAAGCAATGCACCCATCATTCCAAATAAAATGCCTGTCGTTTTTAACAGACTTACTTTTTCCTTAATGATGAATGCAGCGAATATCATCACAAAAACAGGATTGGCGGTATGCAAAATTGAGGCATCTATAGCCGAAGTCAGGTTTAATCCCAGATAAAACAAACCCTGGTTTAAGGCAATGCCAAAGAAACTACATAATGCCAGCAACCATAAATCTTTAGATGAAACCTTTTCTTTTTCTGTAAATAACTGAAAAATCCAGATCAGCACCATTGCCCCACCGGCTCTGAGAACGAGTAATTGGTAGGGATTTATATAAACAGGCATCAAAGTTTTGGAAATAATATAATTGGCTCCAAAAATCAGGCTTACAACAAATAAGGCAATTTGAGATTGTATTTTGTATTTTGTCATATTTCGAAATTGACAACTTTTAGCATTTCTTAAAATAATTTCTTCAAAATTATAAGTAATTAACGAATAATGGCTGTGGATTGTTTAGATTTTGTTTAATAGTAGAAAGTTTGAATTATGAGTTATAGATTATTTCAGGCAAATGGCAAGCGAAAAGTGGCTGCAATGTAAATTCTAATTTCAAACTTCTACCTTCTGAATTTAAAAACTTTGCGGTTCTCCGCGTAAAAACTCAGCGGTTCTCTGCGGTAAAAAAAAGATTTAACCGCAGAGAACCGCAGAGAAGTCGCAAAGCGATGCAGTGAGCTTGTCGAACTGTATCGCAGAGTTGCGAAATTCAAAGAGAAATAAAAAACATGTAGTTTTGAAGTAAAGGATTTGGAGTCTTGATCTTTTGTTCTTTTGCATCAAGGGAAAAGCAAAATAAATAATATTCATTTCAAAATTAAAAATCGACTATACATATTAACATTTTTTAAATTAAGCTAGCTATAAATTATGTAGTTTTGTTGTATAAAATTTTTATCAGTGGAAGTCAGTAAAACATTTTTTGTCAAATACATGGTTTGCAAGTGTTGCATTCGTATTATCAGGCAGGAAATGGAGCAACATGGCATAAAGGTAAACCGTATTATACTTGGCGAAATTGATACTACTTATGATGACACTAAAATTACCGAGGCTGATGTTGAAAAGATATTGAATGATAATGGTTTTGATTTGGTTACCAATAAAGATAAAATACTGGTAGAACAAATCAAAACTGCTGTAATTGAGCTGGTACATTATGCCAATAATATGAACTCCATCATCCGCAATTCTGATTATATGGTTGAAAAATTAGGCTATTCCTATCAGCATTTGTCTGCCTTATTCTCAAAATACGAACCCATTACCCTCGAAAAATATATCATTCTTCACAAAATTGAAAAAGTAAAGGAAATGATAGAATACGGTGAGCTAACACTGAGTGAAATTGCTTTTTCCATGGGCTACAGTAGTGTTCAGTACCTTTCCACCCAGTTTAAAAACATCACCGGGATTTCTGTTACTGATTATAAGAAAACACCTGATGTAGTCCGTAAATCCATTGCTGAAATATGAGTACTTGGAGTACTTGGAATACTTAAAGTACTTAGAGTTAGGGGTTTTGATATTTTAGTAAAAAACTCATTATATTGTGCTTTCTGCAGTTAAAGAACTTTCAAAATATAAAATTCACACCACATCCGTCTTCATTCGCTGATTTTTTTTAATTTTGCACTTCATTTAAAAAATATCAGATGTTAAGAACACATAGCTGCGGCGAATTAAATATATCAAATATAAATCAGGAAGTTGAACTGAGCGGCTGGGTGCAACGCTCAAGAGATCTGGGCGGCATGACCTTTGTTGATTTACGCGACCGTTACGGTATTACCCAATTGGTTTTTAACATGGAAACCAACGCCACGCTTTGCGAACAGGCCCGCAAATTAGGCAGGGAATATGTAATTACGGTTAAAGGTGTAGTGGCTGAACGCAGCAACAAAAACCTTAAAATGCCTACCGGCGAAATAGAAATCACCGTCAGTACTATCGAAATCCTTAATGCATCCAAATTACCACCTTTTACCATAGAAGATAATACCGATGGTGGCGATGAGCTGAGGATGAAATACCGCTACCTCGATTTACGCAGAAATCCCGTAAAGAAAAACCTGGAATTGCGCCATCAGCTTTCGATGGAAACCCGTAATTATCTGAATAGCCTTAAATTTATTGAAGTTGAAACCCCTTATCTGATAAAATCAACACCCGAAGGTGCCCGCGATTTTGTGGTACCATCCCGTATGAATGCCGGTGAATTTTACGCTTTACCGCAATCACCCCAGACTTTCAAGCAATTATTGATGATATCGGGCTACGACCGCTATTTTCAGATTGTAAGATGTTTCCGCGACGAGGATTTACGTGCTGACCGCCAGCCTGAATTTACCCAGATTGATTGCGAAATGTCGTTTGTTACCCAGGAAGATATTCTCAATACCTTTGAAGGACTGACCAAACACCTGTTTAAAGCAATTAAAGGTGTTGATATTAAAGAATTACCAAGAATTACCTATGCCGATGCCATGAAATACTACGGCTCCGACAAACCCGATATCCGCTTTGACATGAAGTTTGTTGAACTCAATGATGTATGCCAGCATAAAGGCTTTGGCGTGTTTGATAATGCTGAACTGGTAGTGGGTATAAATGCCAAAGGATGCAGCGAATACACCCGCAAACAGATGGATGAGCTGACAGATTTCGTTAAGAAACCACAGATAGGCGCCACCGGTATGATATACCTGAGGTATAATACGGACGGAAGCTTGAAATCCTCTGTAGATAAGTTTTTTACACCGGAAGATTTAAAACTATGGGCTGAAAAGTTCAATGCCCAGCCCGGTGATTTAATACTGGTTTTAGCCGGTAAAACAGAAAAAACACAAAAAGCACTTTGCGAACTCCGCCTCGAAATGGGAAATCGTATGGGATTAAGAAATCCTGATACCTATGCACCTTTATGGGTGGTTGATTTCCCTTTGCTGGAATGGGACGAAGATACGAATCGTTTTTATGCCAAACATCATCCTTTTACTTCGCCGAAACCTGAGGATTTGGCCTTACTGGAAACCAATCTGCATGCGGTTAGAGCCAATGCCTATGATATGGTTATCAATGGTGTGGAAGTCGGTGGTGGTTCCATTCGTATCCATAACAAAGACTTACAGAAAAGAATGTTCAGCGTGCTGGGTTTTAGCGATGAAGATGCACAAATACAGTTTGGCTTTTTAATGAATGCCTTTGAATTCGGTGCACCGCCTCATGGTGGCATTGCCTTTGGCTTCGACAGGCTTTGTTCTCTCTTTGGCGGCAGCGAAAGCATACGCGATTTTATTGCTTTCCCGAAAAATAATGCCGGCAGGGACGTAATGATAGATTCTCCTGCTGCCATAAGTCAGGTGCAGTTGGATGAATTGTGTTTGAAGATTGTGAAAGGAAATAGCTAGATTTCAATAACATCTGCAAGTCTTTTGATAAAAAAGAGGCTGTCTCAAAAGTTTAATTTACTTGAATATCAACCTCTGTGGAACTCTGTGACTTCTCATTAATTCTCTGTGTAAAAAATATTTAATAATTTACACAGAGTTACACAGAGAAAATTTAGTGGTTCACAAAGACTTTTGAGACAGCCTCTTTAATTTCCAGTCGGTATTTTGTTAATTTTTTATAAAATCATTAAATATTATTACAAAAAACAAAAATCTTATAACTCAAATAGGATTTTAATTGTTAGTATTGCAATCTAAAACAATTTAGTATTATGAAATGCCCACGAACAATTTTTGCACACTAACCGAAATGTTTATTTGGGCATTGATTTGTACAATTGAATAATAAAATAAATAAACAAATGAAAAAATATTATTTAGGGATAATTGCTTTACTAATGGCTTTCAGTGTAAACGCCCAAACGTCAAAGCAGGTTAATAAATCAGAAGTTATTGTTTGTGATGAATTTCATGTCACCAAAACCCTGAGTGAAATTGCAGCATCACAACCGGTACTGGATGATCTGAAAGATCAGATCAGAAAAGAATCTGAAGACAGAAATAACAGAATCCCTTACCAGAAGAAAAGAAATCCCCTGGCTTTACCATTGCCAACGGATGAAGATCCCGCTGCTCAAAAAACCATGGGTGACCGCCAGGCAGCTACGATTTTAGCCAACTGGAGCGGACAAAGCGGAACCAGTTATCCACCGGATCCTTCAGGTGCTGCCGGCCCAAATCATTTTGTTCAGGCTGTCAATACAAAATATCAGATTTTTGATAAAACAGGAGGAAGTGTTACCGGTGGAGGACCATTTACATTAGGTAGTTTATTATTCAGTTCCAACGATGGCGACCCTATTGTAATGTATGATAAATATGCTGACAAATGGGTAATTACCGAATTCAAATCATCAGGAAATAAGGTTTTATTTGCTGTATCAAAGACTAATAATCCTACCGGACAATATTATACCTATCAGTTTACGTCCCCTCAGTTTCCTGATTATGAAAAATTTTCAATCTGGAGTGATGGTTATTATATGACATCCAACCAGACGAATCAAAAAATATTCGTATTTGAAAGAGATTCAATGCTTGCTGGTTCAGCTAGTTCCCGTTCTATTAATGTCACGTTTACACCACCAACAGGCACAGGATTTTTCTGTCCTTTACCTGCTGATGCTGACGGACAATTACCACCTGCAGGAACACCTTGTCCTATTTTTTCTTATGAAGACGATGGATGGGGAACCGGTCATGTTGACAGAATTAACATTTTCAAAGTTACTACAACCTGGGGTACAACACCAGCTGCAACAGTAACCCTTGATGCTCAATTACCAACCCAGGCTTTTGATGCTTCCTACAATTCAAGCTGGAATGATATTGCACAACCCGGTACAACTAAAAAACTGGATGGTATCGGTGGTGTATTTACTTACAGGGCACAATACAGAAGATGGACAGGATATAATACCGTTGTACTGAATAATGGTGTAATGGTAAACACAACGACAGGACAACGCAGTATCCGCTGGTACGAATTACGACAGAATACAACAACCGGACAATGGTCAATATATCAGCAAAGTACTTTTGCTCCTGATGCATTAAACCGTTGGGTTGGAAGTATTGCAATGGATGATAATGGTTCAATCGGACTTGCCTATGCTGTTTCCGGATCTACAGTAACCTATCCTAGTATCAGGTTTACAGGCAGGTTAGCCGGTGACACATTAAATAAAATGACATTTACTGAACAGGAAGTAGCTACCGGAAATTCTGCTCAAACCAGTACCAATCGTTTTGGTGATTATTCCCATATGACTATTGATCCTGTGGATGGAACCATATTCTGGTATACCGGAGAATATATTACAGGAGGACAACCTGCAACGAAAATATTTTCATTTAAACTTCCGGGAAGTACTATCGGAGTTAAAGAAAATACAAATTCATCAGGCTTTGTTGTAAGTAACAATGGAAATGAAATAAAAGTTATTGCCAGTAATTTACCTAAAAGCGATGTTTTTGTAGTTGATTTGTTTGATATCAAAGGAAGACAAATTGAAGGCAGAAGACTAAGTGCTTCAGCTGAGAATACATTAGAAGCTTCATTTAACAGTATCGGTTTAGCCAAAGGTACTTATTTGGTAAGAATAGGCAGTGCCAATACCAGTTTCCAGAAAGTTGCCAAAGTAATAGTTGAGTAAACCCATATTTACATGAAAAAACTTATTTTAATTTGCATTGCTTTTACATTATTTTCCTGTAAATCAACTGAAAAACAGCCTGTTAAGCAGTCTGTTTTAACTGTAGTTAAAGGTAAGAATAGTGGTATTGTTTCACAGCAATACAAAGCAGAAGGCTGTAAAACTGTAATTATTGTAAAAACTGAAAATCCAAAAGAGCCTTTAATTCTCATTCCCATGAATGATTTTGATGCAAAATTTGATAAGGATAAACTAAAAATTTCTTTTGATTATTTGCCTTTAAGGGTTAAAAATCCGGATGGTTGCAATGTTGGTATTCCTGCTGAAATTACTAATATTACGCTGGAATAATTTACAATTCAACCTACTTCTTACTTCGTTAATCGTTAATCGCTATTTTTTTGATTTTAGAACAACGATTTCAGAAGTAAGGAGTAAAAAGACTTCATATACTCACAGCCTAACAGTCTAACAGTCTAACATCCTAAACACCTATTTTGATTATAGAAGATTCGTTGATTACCTGCAATACCCTCTTGTAAAGTATTTCGCCATTACTCCTCATTTGTATGCCCTTATAATCAGCTGATTTTGCAATTGCATCGTTCAACTTAAATTCTTTTTGCGAAACAGTATAAAAATACTGTTTTTCACTAAGGTATTTTGCCAGATACTCCTGTTCGGTCTGACCTGGAGTTGGAATAAGTATCGCTTTTTTGCCAAATACAGCCAGATCCATAATGGTAGAATATCCCGAACGGCATATAATAATATCTGATTGGCTGATCAGAATCTGCATTTGTTCTGTTTCCAGGTGAGAATAGATTTTTATATGATTTGAAATGATTTGAAATTCATCTTTTTCAGGCACTCCCCTCACAATTACTGCAGCTAAGCTTTGTTTTTCCAATTCTTTCAGGATGATTTCCTCGAAAATACTCCGTTGCGGCTCAGGACCTGAAAGTAATACCAGAATATCGTTATTAAGATTTTCAGGATTGCTGTCAATAGGTTTAAAACGTGACAACGGCCCGATAAAATAAGCAGGTATGTTTATTTTATTTTTATGCGACAAATCTCCTGAAAGATTTTCCTCTCCTTCAAAATCGGGTATCCAGCATTCATCAAATGGCTGTATTAATGTTTTGTTGATTAAAAATAAAACCTTCTCAATTATTTTAGATTTAACCGGACTTTTAATTATAAGCTGATGGGTCATAAAAATGCATTTCACTTTTTTATTCCACAAGCCATAGCGGTTATCAGAAAAAACTATGTCAATATTGTGCGCTTTAATAATGTCTTTAAGCTTTTTATGTTCAGCATAAATGCTTTTGATCATCTTAAGGATAATGAATATAAGCTTAAAGCCTAAGTTGCCTTTTTTTTGGTAAGAAATTCCGTAACCCCTGAGATTGACGAAGGATAATGCCGGGAATTCTTTCTGCAGAAAGGCCAAAGGACGTCCGTCAGCAGCAATAATTACATTGCATTCTGCCTTTAAAAATGCATCAATAACAGTAACACATCTTGTAGCATGTCCTAAACCCCAGTCTAAGGGGCAAACCAATACATTTTTATTTGTGTTCAATTATTTTATATTTTTTGATAAAATTAAAAATAAATACGGTATTTTTGGAAACTAAAAATACTAAAATTGCTACAATACAGAATAGCCCTCAGCTTAATTCCCGGAGTGGGCGATATAATAGGGAAAAACTTAGTCTCCTACTGCGGTGGTGTTGAGGCTGTCTTTAAGGAAAAAAAATCCAATCTGCTTAAAATTCCCAATATTGGCGAAACGCTGGTAAATTCCATTGTAAATCATGATCTATTCGACAGGGTGGATAAGGAAATTGCCTTTATTGAAAAATTCAATATCAAGCCTTTGTTTTATCTTGATGCGGCTTATCCTGCCCGCTTAAAACAATGCATCGACAGTCCGATGATGCTGTATTACATTGGTAATGCCGATTTAAATGCAAGCAAGATAGTAAGTGTAGTTGGTACACGAAATATTACCGAATATGGTAAGGATATGTGTAAGCAACTGGTAAAGGATTTGGCTGCTCAGGAAATTACAATTGTCAGTGGACTGGCTTATGGTGTGGATACCTGTGCGCATAAAACAGCAAATGAGAACAATATGCCGACTGTAGCTGTGCTGGCACACGGGCTTGACAGGGTATATCCGCATTTGAACAAAGCCCTGGCCGAAAAAATGATTAAAAACGGAGGTTTGCTCACAGAATTCATGAGCGAAACCATCCCTGACCGTGAAAATTTTCCTAAACGCAACCGGATTATTGCAGGAATGGCCGATGCCGTTATCGTTGTAGAAGCAGCTAAAAAAGGTGGTGCATTGATTACAGCTGATATTGCTAATTCTTATAACCGGGATGTATTTGCCGTTCCCGGAAAACTTACCGACACCTTTTCCGAAGGATGCAATCATTTGATTAAAATCAATAAAGCAGCATTGCTGGAATCTGCAAATGACTTATTATACATTATGGGCTGGGAATTGAATAAAAAGCCTAAAAAAACAGCGCAACGTCAGCTTTTTATTGAACTAAAGCCCGAGGAACAGATTATTTATGATTTATTGAATCAGAAAGCATCAAGTTCTATCGATGAACTGTGCATCAATGCCAGGCTTAATGTTTCAAAAGTAGCCGAAGCCCTGTTAAATCTCGAACTCGAAGGTATAATCAAAGCCATGCCCGGAAAAGTATATAAATTGGCTTAGGCTTTATTTGGGGATTTATTTTATAACCTTTTAACTTTATAACTTTATAAACTGATTTTACAAAAGATTCAGCCGGTAGGAATCCTGTTTAATAAAGATAAACAGCAAAATCGTAAATGACCAAAGTGATGAACCGCCATAACTGAAGAAAGGTAATGGAATTCCGATTACCGGCAATAAACCAAGTGCCATACCTATATTTACCATAATATGCATAAACAGTATGGAAGCCACACCATAGCCATAGATCCGGCTGAAAGGCGAGCGTTGCCGTTCGGCAATAAAAATTATTCTAATCAGCAGGCCTATTAATAACCCTACAATAATAAAACTGCCAAGAAAGCCCCATTCTTCGCCAATAGTACAAAAAATGAAATCAGTACTTTGCTCAGGAACAAAATTGAATTTGGTTTGCGTTCCGTTTAAATAACCTTTACCCCAGAAACCACCGCTGCCAATGGCAATTTTCGATTGATTTACATTGTATCCGGCACCCTTCAGATCTATTTCCTTACCCAGCAGCACATTAATCCTCTGGCGCTGATGATCCTGCAATACATGCTGAAAAAGATAATCGACCGTAAAAACAAAACCTATTGTCAACACCAGAAAAATAACAACAGTGATGATACCCCGTCTGTTTTTCCTGATAAAATAAATAAAAATCAGCGCAACAGCCAGAATTATACCTGATATTATAAATTTGTTAATCAATAATACCAATATGAAAAGTATAGCTGCAATCAACCCAAATACCAATATATTTCCTGATAAGCCTTCACGATAAAGTACCAAAATAAATGCTGCATAAACAATAGCAGAACCGGTATCGTTCTGTAATAAAATTAATGCTGTAGGAATCAGTAAAATTAATGTGGCATATATCTTTGTTTTTAAATCTTTTATATTGATATCAGATGAACTAAGATATTTTGCTAATGCCAGATTGGTGGCAAATTTGGCAAATTCTGAAGGCTGAATGCCAAAGCCTCCAAATCCAAGCCACGATTTCGCCCCATTGGTTGTTTGTCCGGCAAGCAGTACTACCATTAACAACAGCAGAAAAAAACCATATATGCCAAAGGCAAACTGCGAGAAAAATTTTGAATCAATAGCCATGATAAACAATGCCAACAACACAGAAGTAAGTATCCACATTAATTGTTTGCCATAATTTTGTGTAATGTCAAAAATACTTTTATGGTTTTCATTAAAAATAGCCGAATAAATATTGAACCAGCCCAATAAAACCAACAAAAGGTAAATGCCAACCATTACCCAGTCAATATTTCCTAATATGTTTTTTTGTTCTCTCAATGTTTCGACATTAATTTTGCGTTTATCATTCTTTCTTCCAAATCTTTACGTTTAATCTTTTTTGTAAGGTATTTTTCTATTATTAAACTTGCGATGGGTGCAGCCCATACACCACCAAAACCTGCGTTTTCAATATAAACAGCAACTGCAATTTTGGGATTATGCATGGGTGCAAACGCAATAAAAATCGAATGGTCTTCGCCATGAGGATTTTGCGCTGTTCCGGTTTTTCCGCATACAATAATACTGTCTATTCTTGCCTGTGATGCTGTACCTCCCGGTTCGTTAACCACTTCATACATGGCATCAGCCACAACCTGAAAATATTTATCACTTACCTTGGTTAGGTTCTTTTTTAAATACAATGGATTGATACTTTTATTCTTACCAATTGCTTTTACAAAATGAGGAGTGTAATAATATCCCCTGTTGGCAAAAATGGCTGCAATATTTGCCATCTGTAAAGGTATAATGCCCATTTCGCCCTGACCGATACTTAAGGAATAAATTGTACTGAATGCCCAGGCATGGTGTCCGTATATTTTATCATAATAATTGGCATCAGGAATTCTGCCTTTTTTTACATTGGGTATGTCAACTCCCAATCGTTGGCCCAATCCAAAACTAAGTACTTTATCACTCCATAAATTCAAACCCAATTCGCTGTCTGTAAATCTGTCACTGGCAAGACCGTGTTGTATTTCTTTTCTGAAAACCTGGTAAAAATAAGGATTGCAGGACATTTTAATTGCACTTTTCAAACTGGTTGCATTTGGATGATTATGACAACCTAACAATGATTTATCACATGGAAATGCAGTGCTTTCCTTAATTACACCTTCTTCCAGACCAACCAGAGATTGTATGATTTTAAAAATGGATCCGGGCGGATAAACAGCCATCAACGCCCTGTCAAATAATGGCTTGGTAGGATCAACCAACAATTTATTATAGTTTTGGCCTCTAACTCTGCCAACCAATAAATTAGGGTCGTAAGTGGGACTGGAAACCATAGTCAGAATTTCACCGGTTGCAGGCTCTATTGCTACAATACTCCCTACTTTATCTTTCATCAATTGCTCAGCATAAGCCTGAATATCAACATCCAATGTTGAATATAACGGCTCCCCGGCAATGGCTACAGTATCATATATTCCATTATGAAAACTTCCTTTTTCACGGTTAAAAGCATCAACCATGACTATTTTAGAACCTTTTTGTCCTCTTAAAACGGGTTCATAATATTTCTCAAGCCCGCTCATACCAATATAATCACCGGATTTATAATAACTATCCGTAACTTCAGTTCCTATTTCACCAATATAACCCAGAGTATGTGCCGCTACAGATAATGGATATTTTCTCAATGTACGTGATTGTACATAAAAACCACTGTATTTATAGAGTTTTTCCTGTAAATAGCCATAATTAGTTTTAGAAATCTGCTTTTCGAAAATAGAAGCTGCATAAGGAGAATATTCTCTTGCCTTTTGAAGTTTCTGAATTACATCTTCTTTGGTAATACCCACCAGATTGCATAATTCAGCTGTATCAAATTCTTTAACATGTTTGGGAACAACCATTAAATCATAAACTGCTTCATTGTATACCAAGAGTTTATTATTGCGGTCGTAAATTAAACCACGGGCCGGATAATTGGTAACAAAACGCAACGCATTTTTATTGGCTGAAAGAATGTAACTGTTATCGAAAATCTGCAGAAAAAATAAACGTGCAATAAAAAGAAAACCTACTACCAGGAAAATGGTAATTACCACGTATTTTCTGTTATTATAGGTTTTTTTCATTTGAGTTTATCAGGCAAATTTATTGAATTTAATTTATTTTTTATAAAAAACCCTGCTAAAGTTTTAAACTATAACAGGGTTGATTTGGGTAGTGTTGATTTTCAACAAACTACCATCTTTTCTTACTTGGCCTGCCTGTTCTGCTGGTTCTGTCTGAATCTCTTTTATTGATCGCTTTATTGGGGTCTTTTTTAAACCGGTCACCTGATTCTCTTGGAGGACGGCTGCTTGATTCCTTTTTAAACCGGCTGTCTCCTTCTTTTTTCCATTCTTTTTTTTCACCGACTCTTCTTTCACCACCACTTCTTTCACCACCGCTTCTTTCGCCACCATATCTGCTTCCTCTGTCATCATTTCTTCTTGCCGGTCTTCTGTCGCCACCCCAGCTGCCTTCTCTGCGCCCGCCGCTGCTTCTTCGCTCACCGGAGCCACCACCATCTCTTCTGGGTGAAGATTGTTCAACCGCAACTGCTCTGTCACCATACCTGATATCTTTGAATGCAGCTAATATCATATCCAAGTAACTTGATTCCACTTCAAAAAATGAAAAAGTCTTCAGTATTTCGATTTTACCGATTTTTATTTCTTTTGTTTGCATTACATCATTTACCAAACCTATTAATTGTTGTGGCTGCAAATTATCCATTTTGCCCAGGTTGATAAATAATCTTGAGAAACCATCTGATGTATGAGGTTTATCGGAACGTTCGTTTCCTTTTTCAGAAACATTTAAATCGGGAGCATTACGGTAATAATTTAAAAAACGATTAAACTCTACCGAAACAAAGCGTTTTATTAAATCTTCCTTGCTTAATTCTTCTAATTTTTTTAAGATAACTGGCAAAAAATCGCCAATTTCTTCTTCATTTACAGCTACTTTTTCCATTTTATCAATCATGTAAAAGAGTTGTTTTTCACAAACTTCTTTTCCATTAGGAATTTTAGCCATTTTGAAACTTTTCCCTAACTGTCTTTCAATATCTTTGATTTTATGCTTTTCACGCATATTGGTAATGGCAATAGAAATACCAGATTTATCAGCTCTGCCGGTTCTTCCGCTTCTATGGGTATAAGCTTCTATTTCGTCAGGGAGGTTGTAATTAATTACATGGGTAAGGTCGTTAACATCTAATCCTCTTGCCGCAACATCAGTAGCTACAAGCATCTGAAGATTTCTCACCCTGAATTTGTTCATAACGCTATCCCTTTGCACCTGCGATAAATCGCCATGTAAAGCATCAGCATTATAACCGTCCTTTATAAGCCAGTCGGCAACTTCCTGTGTTTCTTTCCTTGTACGGCAGAAAATAATAGCATATATATCAGGATAATAATCGGCAATTCTTTTAAGGGCAAGGTATCTGTCTTTTGCATGAACCAGATAGCAGTAATGCTTTACATTATCTGAACCTGAATTACGGCTGCCTACCGTAATTTCGACGGGTTTATTCATATACCCTCTTGCAATTCTTTCAACCTGAGTTGGCATAGTTGCAGAGAATAACCAGGTATTTTTTGATTTAGGCGTTTCTTTAAGTATCTCGTTTAATTCATCCTGAAATCCCATATCCAGCATTTCGTCAGCTTCATCCAATACAGCAAAGCGGATATTTGAAAGGTCAATTTTACCTCTTCTCATTAAATCGAGCATTCTGCCGGGTGTGGCTACAATAACATTTACCCCTCTGGATAATTGTCTGATCTGTGTATCGATACTGGCACCACCATAAATAGGAATTACCTTAAATGTATCAATGTATTTTGCATAGGATTTTAAATCTCCTGCAATTTGAATACATAATTCACGGGTTGGGCACAATATAAGTGCTTCCGGGCATAAATTCCTGCTGTCAATTTTGTTAATAAGCGGCAATCCAAATGCTGCTGTTTTTCCTGTTCCTGTCTGGGCTAATGCCACTAAGTCGGTGTCTTTTTCAAGTAAAACAGGGATTACTTCTTCCTGAACAGGCATTGCTTTTTCAAAACCTAATTCTGCAATTGCTTTCAAAACGCGTGTATCAATGCCTAATTCTTCAAATGTCTTCATTTATTTTTATTAATATTTATATTTTGCAAAATTAGTCTAAATCTTTGACTTTCCGTAAAATAATTTCATATTTTATTGAAAGTTAGTCATTTTGATAAAATATAAAATTAATATTGAGGCTTAAACTAGTTTTTGCACATGGTTTTTAAATCAGTCATATTACCATTAAAAATATTAAAATCAACCAGTCCTTTAATCCCATTTACTTTTCCACTGTCGCTATGCTGCCAGAAATACCAGGATTGATTTATCTTAAGTTTTTTCTCATAATAATGTGCTATCCAGAGCGGATATTCTTCAAAACCCTGTTCTGCAAGATAATTATTATAAAAATCAATATTTGTATAAATAATGGGTTTTATATGATAGTTTTTTTCGATAATTGTAAGCCAGTTTTTTATTCCTTTTACAGTATTATCAATAGGATAATCTGTTGCAATAGTTTCAACATCAAGAACAGGAGGTAAATCACCTTTTTCAAGCACAACATTACTGATAAAATTATCAGCCTGCATTTTTGAATTTATATCCGGACGATAAAAATGATAGGCTCCCCTTATAATGTGATTTTTTCTAGCATTTTCCCAATTGATACTAAAATAGCGGTCAATAATAGTTTTACCTTCCGTTGCTTTTATAAAAGCAAAAGAGATACAAATACTGTCAACTCTCATTTTTTTAACATTTTCCCAATTGATACGTTCCTGATATTTTGATACATCTATGCCATGAACTGAATATTCCGGTGGAATCGGAATTCCAAAATGTTTTAAATTTTTACTTTGATCTGTTGTATTAACGCCAAATTTGTTTTCAATATAGTAAAAGGTGCGTATTGCTATCCGGCTAATTTCCAGGTAATTGAAAAATATAAAAATGGATAGAATCATTCCAATGGTAAAAAAAAGAAACTTTCGTTTTAAATTCTTTTTTGTCATTTTAAAATTTTAAATAAAAAAAGGAGTCCACGACATGAACTCCTTTTTAAATACTTTTTTTAATATCTTATTTTCCTATCGGATAACTTATTCCAAAATTAATAGATACGAAATTTGCATCTGAGAATGTAATGTTATATGTAGCACATGCACCCCATTTAAGCTCATCTCCAATCATAAAACCTAAACTGGGAGCAACTCCGAATTTTGCACTTGATGTTTTGTGAATCGCCAAATCTGTTGCCGGAGATTTCAATGCACCACCAACATATTCTGCAGGTGTAGCGGGTGTAGTAATAGAACTGCTGGTTAAAAACATGCCTAAACCTAATCCGGCATAAGGTTTAAAACCCTCACTTGATAAATAATACTTAAAATCAGCTACTACAGGCATTACATTTGCTGAAGGCTCAGTATGAACAGGGTAATCAGTACCTTTAAAAACATACATTCCGGCATTGAAACCTATTTCAATTCTATCATTAATTGAATACGTAACACTCATAATGCCTCCAAAACCCATATTAACAAATTGTCCAAAACTACCAACAGGCATAGCCACACCTGCTTTTGCACCAATACTGAATTGTGCATAAGATTTTGTTGTATAAGTACTTATCATTAAAATTACCGATACAATTATCAATATTTTCTTCATTTATCTAAAATTTTATTTCAGAGTACAATAATACTACTTTTTTTGCAAATTATCTATAATTTCTCTAAAAAAAGTTATGCTTATTAAAAACTAAAAAAAAAGGAGTTCAAATTGAACTCCTTCTTTTATAAGATTTTAGTAAAATTATTTTCCTAATGGATAAAGAATACCTACATTAAATCCTAAATGATTTGCATTAGATACTATATTATAATCTAAGCAAGCGCCCCATTTAAAACTATCTCCCATCCAGAAACCAACTTTTGGAGAGAACCCAAAATCACTGCTTGATCCACCTGGAACAGTAATTGTTACACCATAGACAGTTTTAGAATAATCAGAAGTACTGGACATATACATTCCTAATCCTGCTCCAACATATGGCATAAATCCTTTGTCAGCAAAATAATATTTAAAATCTGCAACGATAGGAATAATACTCAATGAAATACCATCAAAAAAGTCTTTTCCGCTAAATGAATAGTATCCAATACTTAATCCAATCGACATGTTTTCATTTAAGCTATATTCTCCTAAAGCAGCACCACCAAAACCCATTTTATAACCATCACCGAATGTACCCATAGGAAGAGCTATACCTGCTTTTGCACCAATACTAATTTGTGCACTTGATTTTGAAGTAAACCCAGCTATTAAAACAATAGCCAATACAATTGTCATTAATTTTTTCATAGTTTTTTAATTTTAATTTATAAATTTTAATTAACCTCGCAATATTAACACATTTTTTTTAAAAATGTTTATTTTTTTTATATTTTTATTAACAGATTTTGGTTTATAAGTATTTTGCTTCTCAATCAATTCAATATAAATACTTATTTTTGCAGTTAAATAGACTTTAAAATTAGTAGTATGAAACTTTTTAGATCAAGATTTACAGTATTTTTAATTATAAGTTTGTCTTTCTATTCTGTAACCAAAGCTGATGAAGGAATGTGGATTCCAATGCTCCTGGAACAGCTGAATCAAAAGGAAATGCAAACCATGGGAATGAAAATAACAGCTGAAGATATATACAGTATTAATCACTCCAGTTTAAAAGATGCCATATTATTATTCGGTAGCGGTTGTACTGCCGAAATCGTCAGCAATCAGGGGCTGATATTTACAAATCATCATTGTGGTTACAGCAGTATTCAGTCACACAGTTCGCTTGAAAAAGACTATCTTACCCATGGTTTCTGGGCCATGAAACAATCTGAAGAGCTCACCAATCCGGGGCTTACAGCTACTATGCTCGTTCGAATGGAAGATGTTACAGCTAAAGTATTAGCAGTTGTTAATACTACTATGACAGAAGATCAACGTGATAAAGCGATTGAAAAAATAAGCAAGGAAATTGCTCAGCATGCGGTTAAAGGAACACATTATGCAGCCAGTGTTAAACCTTTTTACTATGGTAATCAATATTATCTGTTTGTAACAGAAATATTTAAAGATATACGCCTGGTTGGTGCACCTCCTTCAAATATCGGTAAATTTGGCGGAGATACTGATAACTGGATGTGGCCCCGCCATACCGGTGATTTTTCGGTATTCAGGATTTATGTGGGAAAAGACAATATGCCTGCTGATTATTCAGCTTCCAATGTTCCTTATCAGCCTAAAAAACACCTGGAAATTTCATTAAAAGGTGCAGAAAAAAACGATTTTACCTTTGTATTCGGCTATCCCGGAAGAACGCAGCAATTTTTAACTTCTCATGCTGTTGATTTAACTTCTAATTACGATAATCCTGCACGTATTAAAATGCGTGATAAACGACTGGAGATTATTGCAAACGATATGAATAATGACCGCCTGATAAGAATACAATATTCTGCTAAATATGCCGGCATTGCTAATGGATGGAAAAAATGGATGGGTGAAGATAAAGGAATACAAAGACTGCAGGCTGTTACAAAAAAGAAAATACTTGAAAAAGAATTTATGGAATGGGTAAGCAAAGATGAAAAAAGAAAATCAGAATATGGTAATTTAATGAATGAATTTGCGCAAACTTATCAGAAATTAAAACCCTATACCATGGCCAATGTTTATTTTTCGGAAGCAGGATTAGCACCTGAAATTATCAGATTTGCCTACGGTTTTAAAAAACTCATAGATAAATGCAAAGATAAAAACAGTAAAGCTGAAGATATTAAACAATCTGCTGATGCTTTTCAGAAAGGATTGGCCGGCTTTTATAAAAATTACAACCAGAATACCGATAAAAAAATATTTGCTGAACTGATTAAACTCTATTATCAGGATTGCGACAAAAATTTCCATCCGGCTATTTTTAGTAAAATTAACAGTAAATATAAAGGTGATTTTTCTCAATATGCTGAAGATGTATATCGTTCATCTATATTTGTAAGTCAGGAAAAAACAGCTGAATTTTTAAAAAACTACAAAGCCAAAGATTATAAAAAAATTGAAAAAGATGCTGCCTATCAACTGGCATTAAGCATATATGATAATTATATTACTAATATTCAGGACAATATTATTGCGTTGAATGACAAAACTGACAGCCTTTATCGTATATATGTGAAAGCATTGATGGAAATGCAGCCCGGTAAAAGATTTTATCCGGATGCAAATTTAACTTTACGCGTTGCTTACGGTAAAGTAAATGATTATTATCCCCGTGATGCTGTTCATTACTTACATTACACTACCATTGAAGGGATTATGCAGAAAGAAGACAGCAGCATTTATGATTATGTAGTTGAACCCAAATTAAAATCGCTTTATCTTGCCAAAGATTATGGCCGTTATGCCAATAAAGCCGGTGAATTACCTGTAGCCTTTACAGCAACCAATCATACTACTGGTGGAAATTCCGGAAGTCCTGTTTTGAATGCCTACGGACAATTAATAGGTCTCAATTTCGACCGCAACTGGGAAGGTACCATGAGTGATATTATCTATGACCCTTCGCAGTGCAGGAATATCACGCTGGATATCCGTTATTGTTTATTTATTATTGATAAGTTTGCCGGAGCCGGCAACTTAATTAATGAAATGACGATAAAAGATTAATGATTTGAATTTACAAATCCCACTTTTCTTCTAAATCCCAGTTTGCTCTGATGCTGATTTTTGTTGGGAAATAGATAACTTTTTCAGCATGTTTCTTTTGTAAATAATTTCCGGTATCCCATTTACCATTATGGTTGCTGTCTACAATAGCTTTTATCTGATAGGTGGCAGGCGCTAGATTTCTGAATGTAATTTTTGAGCTTTTATTGATTAATCTCTGACTTAAAACGACTTCATTTTCATTCAGCAACTGAATAATATAAGCGCTGTTTGTATCTTTTAAGCTTACCTCAATAATAAAATTACCAACATCTTCGGCAGTATTTGTTTTAAAATTAAATTTCAGACTATCATTACTAAAACCAAAAATGTCTGTAATTAAATCTTCCTTTATTCTTAATTTATATTCAGTACCTTCTTTTAAGCTTCTGTTAATCATATATTTTCTATGCAAGGCATCAGTATTTAAAGCATAAACCTGAAGTGTATCATTGGCTTCAATAAATTTTACAGCTAATGAATCGTATTTAAGCACAGGATTGGGAAAAGTGAAACTGATTTTATTACTGTAATCAAATGTTTGGGATATATTTGTGGCAGGGAACAGCCGTTGAATCTCTGTTTTTGTATTTTTGGATGATCTTTGCTTATACTGAAGAAAGAGGGTATCCTTTATCGTTTTATTATCATTGATAAACAGGTTCAACGTATCCATATCAGGTTTTAAGAGCCAGCAAAGCAGCGTATCATGAGCGGTATTCCATTCTTCCAGTTTCCAGTCTTTATTATCACGACTATCCATTAAATTAAGTTCAAAATCCTTAACAGGATAACGAAATGCTAAAAACAGCAGCCCTTTTCTGCTGAATTCTGCTCTGAGCAATCGTTGCATGGTATCTGTTTCATTAAAACTCAGTAAATCTTTCAATGATAGCTTCTTTAAATCTTCCGTTTTTGCTTTTAAACTGACTTGTTTCATACTGTCAGTTAAAGAAGTATCTATTACAATAATTGGTTTAATATGTGGAAAAACAAGTGAATCGGTAAAAGCAATTTTTTCAATCGGCTGATCAAACTTATAATTATTGTTTTCATCTTTCAAAACAAAAATTTTATACGGCATATTTCTTAAATTATTGAATGCATAATAGCCTGTTTCACTTGTTTTGGCCAGATAATAAGGTTTTTCTTTATAAGGAATGGAATCATCATAGCTATCATACAACATCACAAAAAAGTCTTTCTCGGGTTTTAAATTAAATGCATCCACAACACGGCCTGTTATCGTCATGGAATCAACGATATTTCCGGTTGAAAAAACATATTCAAAGGCAGGAATTGCATTTCCTTCGGTTAAATCGGTAATAGCATTACCAAAATACAAGGTATAAGTAGTGTTTTCTTTCAATTTTTCATCTAACTCAATCACCATGGTTTTGCCTTTCAACTTAATTTCGGGCATTTCGTTAAAAGGTGGCGAAATAATCATCTGATTTTTAATATCTTTTAGCACTATAAATTCGTTGAAAACCAGCTCTATTTTATTTTTATTAAAATGCAGTGAATAATTTGGCGGTTCGCTTTTAATCAACTTGGGTGGTGTAATATCTTTTGGGCCGCCATTGGGTGAAATAATATTGGCACAGGATACCAAAACCAGTAAAATGAAAGTATAAATACTTAAATAAGTGAATGATATGTTGAATTTTCTCTTCAATTTATTTTTTCTTTTGTTCAACTTTATTTGTTTCCCAACCTCCAGGTAATCCATACGCATAAATGATATCAAGCTTATCTGATGTTGATATACTGCCGGGATTAATGCCGGCATCGCCTTCCGGTATAGCTTTGTTTAAATCCTTGTAATATTTTACCCATAAAGGAAAAGTTTGTTTGGTATCAGGATCTTTAAAAGTCATGGGGGATAACTGAAACAGTGGTTTACCCGCATTTGCTGTTTTAAAGATTTCGTAAATCAGCTCAGAACAATAGTAGCTGTTATTATTCATACAGAATACCTCATCATAAGGACTTCCCAGCAATTTTATCGCAGCTTTAAGGGCAGCAGGTATCAAATGCCTGTATTGCGGTTTTAACCGGCCTACAACAACCTTGGGATTATTGTTTTTATCGTGTGATTTAGCAAGAAAATGCTGCAAAGGGGTCATGATTACTCCTTTTGAAACGGCTTCGATAATCACCATTTCTCCTTTTTCGTTTTTGGCAACCAAACCTAAATGTGAAAATTTTGCACCCTTATATGCAGTAGTAACTTTTTCCACCGCATCGCAAAACTCGCCACAATCCAGATCCTGAAAAAGAATATCACCTTCTTTAACAATAAAATCCTGATGCTGAGCATGCACAAAAAAATTGAACAGCAGGATATTAATAATAATGAGGAAATATAATTTTTTTATCATGTATTGAAATTCTACTTTTGTAGTTTAGTTTATAATGCAAAAATACAAATGTTTAGATTGATTATGGCTTTTTTAGATTTTTTTAAGTTTATTACAAAAAAAACTCTAGGTTTGTAGTCATAAAACGAAATACATCTCTAATGTTTTATCGCAAGAAAAAATACATTGCTTCGGCTTCACTTTCTGCCATTGCCTGGAAACGGTTTTTAAGAAATAAATTATCCGTTGCAGCTATGTTAATCATTGCTTTATTTACATTAATGGCTGTACTTGGCTATTTAATTACGCCAGACCAGACGCCTTTTTCAAATGAACAATACCTTGAACTATGTACAAAAAAACCCGGTTTTAGCATTCAAATGCTCAGGGTAAAGAAAAATGAAAAAGAGGAATCCGGTAATATTATTAAAACCATGCTATTTGGTAAAAAATCAGCTTATGTATGTATTCCTGTTTACCGCTATCAGTTTAAGGATGAAAATATTGAAGTGGAAATTTATACCGGAACAACGCCCAATGAAGGCGAAATAAAGAAAATAAATCTGGCAAACATAATCTATCCGTTAGATAATTCTATTGCTGTTATGCAAAAGGACAGTATGCTGTTTTTCAGGGATGTATATGGCAGCCTGCATCAGGCAGCAATTGCGGATATGCGTAAGATGGTGATTAAAGAAAGTTTTTTTTTCAAGCATTTTATATTAGGCTCCGACAGATTTGGCAGGGATATTTTAAGCCAGTTAATCATCGGAACCCGTGTAAGCCTTTCTGTTGGCTTTATTTCGGTAATTATTTCCCTGCTTATCGGGATATTACTGGGTGCATTGGCAGGTTTTTTCAAAGGCTGGGTCGATAATCTGATCGTTTGGTTTATTAATGTAATATGGTCCATCCCGACTTTATTGCTGGTTATTGCCATCACTTTTGCTTTGGGCAAAGGATTCTGGCAGGTTTTTATTGCTGTGGGGCTTACCATGTGGGTGGAGGTAGCACGTGTGGTGCGCGGACAAATATTAAGCATTCGCGAAAAAGAATATGTTGAAGCAGGCAGAGCCCTGGGTTTTACCAATAGCCGAATAATTTTCAGGCATATTTTACCCAATGTAATGGGAGCAGTAATTGTAATTTCGGCAGCCAATTTTGCATCGGCTATATTAATGGAAGCCGGACTGAGCTTTTTAGGCATCGGAGTTCAGCCACCCATGCCATCGTGGGGAAGTATGATTAAAGAAAACTATGGTTATATTATCCTTGATGCAGCTTATCTGGCCATTTTACCCGGCATTGCCATAATGATAGTGGTTCTTGCCTTTATGATAGCCGGAAATGGTCTGCGCGATGCGCTGGATGTGAAGCTTACTGAGTAAAAAAGTACTTGGAGTACTTGGAGTTAAGGTTCCATCTTTTTCTTCTAAATTCTAAGATCGTTAATCGTTGTTCTAAAATCAAAAAAATTACGATTAACGATTACCGAATGCAGAAGTAGTGAAAGAACCAACTTATAATTCATAATTCATAACTTATAACTAAAAGACGTGAATATAGAAGAAATCCGCGAATATTGCTTAAGCAAAAAAGGAAGCAGCGAGAGTTTTCCTTTTGATGAAGTTACCCTTGTTTTTAAAGTGAGCGGTAAAATGTTTGCATTGACGAATCTGGAAAGCGATTTAAGCATTAATTTAAAATGCGATCCCGAGAAAGCCGTTGAATTACGGGAACATTACCATGCTGTAGTCCCAGGTTATCATATGAATAAGAAAATGTGGAATACCATTTATATTGATGGTTCAATCAACGATAAATTGATAAAGGAATGGATTGATGATTCCTATCAGCTCATTGTACAATCTTTGACAAAAAAGCAAAAAGAAAAATTGAGTAAGTGAGATATTTCTTTTTATGCTGATTAAGCTGAAAAGACGAGAGCAGAAGTGTTCTAAGGAAAATTTGGTGATTTTGCGATTTGGTGATTTTGTGATTTATTTAAAATGGCAAACAGATAACTCTGATTTTACTGAATAACACTGATTCGGGATTAAGTTCTCCAAGTACTTATTTCAATACGAAGCCGGACACCTCAAATACTTTACGCTACAAAACAAGGCTTTTAAATAGCGGTGTGACTGGCAAGCAATACAGAAGTAGCGAAGTAATGTAATTAAATAAATGCAAAAAAGTTTATTTCGCTACGGCTTGTATTGCGCTGTATTTAAAAGACGTAGTTTTGAAGTAAAGTATTTGCAGTCTTGAATTTTTGATTTCTTTTTGTTCAAGCAAAAAGTAATGATTACAAAAAAAATAAAAAAAACAGGAATCCTGAGAAAGATTCCTGTTTAAACTTAACTTAATATAGAGAAAAATCAAGCGCTTTAACGCCTGATTTATCTGAGCATTCTTTATAATTCCTTGAAATTGATTTTAAAGATATGGGTTTTACCTACACTTGTATCATCTTTAGCAACCACAACTTTCTGCAGGCATTCTTTTACATAATCACCTAACTTTACATCAAGATAATTCATGGCTTTGATTTCAACTTTACCTTCTTCAGTTATTGTAAACTGAACCAATACAGTACTTTCCTGATCCTGATCAATGGCAAAGTCAGGGAAAGTAACCACTTTTTCCAAAACGGTTTTTAATTCACTTTTCTGAATATCTTTTTTATTGTCTTTGGCAAAAGATACAAATCCACTTACCATAATAATAAGGATTGCGATACTGATAATTTTTAAAGTTTTCATTTTATTTTTAAGTTTGTTATTCATTTTATTTGATGAAGCAAAACTACATTCATATAAAAAGATGTACAATTTTATTAGATGTGAATATCAATTTACTGCTTAAACACTTAAAATCAAGGGATTTTGCCATTAATAATGCAATATCCTCTGATGTTGTATTTTCATCGGGTAAATAATAGTGTTCGACTCATAAAAACATGTATTTATCCTTTTTAGCTGATTGGTTATCGTTAAAAAGTGTAAGAAAATTAAAATATATTGTATTTAAAAACTCAGGAACAGCAATGGTTTTCTTGTTATGACCAATGCTAGTTTTGTCATTCCGAACGCAGTGAGGAATCTCATAAAATAAATGAGATGCTTCCTTCGTCAGCATGACAAAAGAAGAGGATGTAATATTATAAAATAGAATAATTACCAACGAAATGCTAAATTACTAACATTAGATCATAATTTGACCCAATATATTCCGATTTGATTCTAAATAAGTTATTTAAATAAAAAAACAGGAGTCAATATCCCGACTCCTGCTTTTAACTTAACTTAATATAAAGAACTGGGCAAGCGCTTTACTACGCCAGCTTAATTCATCATGCATTTACAATTCTTTGAAATTAAACTTATAAATATGTGTTTTTCCAACACTGGCATCATTTTTATCCACTACTACTTTTTGTAAACATTCTTTTACATAGTCACCCAACTTTACATCAAGATAATTCATGGCTTTGATTTCAATTTTACCTTCTTCGGTTACTGTAAACTGAACAAAAACGGTACTGGTTTTTTCATCATTAACCACAAAATCCGGATAAGAAACTTCTTTTTGTAAAACTTTCTTTAATTCACTTTTTTGAACTGTTTTGTCATTGTCTTTTGCTGCTGAAATAAATCCTGTTACCATTATGATAACGAATGCGATACTGATAATTTTTAATGTTTTCATGATATTATGTTTTTAAGGTTTTGTTTATTTTTATCGTATGACGCACAGTAAATTTCAGTTGTTACAAAAAAAATATCCTATTCGATAAGGATGAATTATTTCAGGTTCAAACTCATTTTTTGAACGACAAATAGCAAAAAACCCCTTAAGACGTCAGATTTTATAATTTCATCCCGTTTTTCCATGAATTTGTCTTATAAAATTGCAGTATCTGGCATTTTTTAATACTTTTGAACTGAAAATAAAGATCTGATCCCTATGAAGTCAACAGCTAAAAAATTCGCACAAAGTATATTATTCCAACATCTCGTCTTTTGGGCAGTTTTAATATTCAGTGTATTCTTATTATTCTTCGGCCTGGGTGGATTTTCCATGAGTTTATTCTCAACCATCCGTATTATCAGTATTTTTATTACCATATTTTATATAGCAGTTGCAGTATATATCAACCTCTTTTTTCTGATTCCGCGTTTCTTAAAAAAGAAAAAATATATCAGTTTTGCTTTATTGCAGATACTTAATATCATTTTATTCTTTCTGCTCAACTTTTTTACTTCCGTATTGCTGGAATACAAAATAAGTGTGATAAACTATAAATGGTTGCTGATTGAATTTATCTATGAATTTGTTTTAATCAGTTTGTTTATCAGTATAACTTCCTTTTTAAAATTCTTACGTGAATGGATTGACTTTCAGAAAGATTCTATTATTTTTAAAGAAACACAACGCCAGAAACTCGAAGCTGAACTTAAATTGTTGCGCGGACAGATCAATCCTCATTTTCTGTTCAATACCCTGAATAATTTATATGCACTCTCTTTGGATAAATCGGATAAAACGCCGAACATGATATTGCATTTATCGGATCTGATGCGGTATA
This sequence comes from Bacteroidota bacterium, assembly GCA_026391675.1. Taxonomy (GTDB): domain Bacteria; phylum Bacteroidota; class Bacteroidia; order Bacteroidales; family JACABE01; genus JACABE01. The sequence goes on along the minus strand of JAPLDQ010000037.1, from coordinate 45,307 downwards.
TGTTATATGAATGCCGCGATAATACCGTATTGATAGAAAATGAACTCAATTTTATTAAAAATTATCTGGAACTCGAAAAAGTAAGAATAGGCGAAAAAGGGAAAATTGAAATGAAAATTATTGGAAGTGCCGGTTCGCAACAGGTTTCCCCTTTACTTTTTATCCCGTTTATCGAAAATGCTTTTAAACATGGCGTAAATAAACAGCTGGAAAATGCCTTTATCAAGATACAATTTGATTTCGAAAAACACGGATGGTTGAAATTCACCATTGAAAACACAAAAGATAACATAGAAAAAGCAGTGGATAAAACTTATTCAGGAATCGGAATCGAAAACGTTAAAAAGAGATTATCTTTGTTGTATCCTAATAAAAGTACATTGACTATTACTGATAATCAAAATATTTTCAGAGTTGAATTAATAATTGAGTTATGAGCCATAAATTAAAATGTCTGATTGTTGACGATGAACCGCTGGCACAGCGTATTATCGAAAAGTATGCAGAAGATGTACCTACCATCGAAATTATTGGCAAATGCAAAAATGCCTTTGAAGCCCTGCAGCTTCTGAATGATAATCATGTTGACCTCTTATTCCTGGATATCAATATGCCAAAACTAAGTGGTATTAACTTTCTGAAAACCTTAAAGAATCCGCCTTTGACTATTTTCACCACCGCTTACTCTGAATATGCACTGGAAGGTTATGAATTAGATGTTATTGACTATTTAAAAAAACCATTCTCCTTCGAACGTTTCCTGAAAGCCGTGCAGAAAGCACAGGAAAGAGTAAAAGAAGGAAGCAAGGAAACAATTGTGCATGAAGTCGTTTCAGCTCACAATAACGAAGAAGGATTTATTTTTGTAAAATCGAATAAAAAAACCTTCAAGGTTAATATCTCAGATGTATTCTATATAGAAGCGTTGGGCGATTACGTAAAAATTCACACCAACGATAAAGTTATAGTTACCTACCAATCCATGAAGAAAATTGAAGCATTATTACCGGCTGCCAATTTTACAAGAATACATAAATCGTATATTGTTGCCATTTCAAAGATTAAATCTATTGAAGGAAATATGGTAGAAATTAAAGACGAAAAATTGCCTATTGGCAGCAATTATAAACAGGAATTTCAGAGTATTATCGATAAATCATCGGTTTCCTAGATTTTTTGCGCTGTCCTCCTGAGCTTATTAGGATCCAAGCCTTTACTGACAATCAATTCCAGTATTTTTTTATACAGCGTTTCATCCATTTGTGGTGTTCGTGATAATATCCATAAATATTTACGGCTTGGATGTGATACAACAGCCCATGAATAATCATCAGCAAGTCCTATTATCCAGTAACTGCCCTTAAAAGGCCAGAAAAACTGTACTTTTAACTTGGTATTATTCGTATTCTTTACCACAAAAGCCTTGCCTTCAATTGATTTGGCAATACCTTCCACACTGTCTTTATTGCAGCTGTTGTAAACTTTTACATAAGCTTTATCTGTTAGCGTATATTCTGCTGATGTATTGGTGCATCCTTTCTGAAAAACAGTAGGATAAGATGCTATTTCGTACCATTTGCCGGCATATCTGGCTAAATCTACGCTCGCTACTGTTTCTAATTTCTGATATTGCTTACATCCAAACATAATAATTGTAATTAATATAATTTTCGTGAACCGCATTATTAATGAATTTAAAATTAAACAAATATAAGCTATTTATGTTAAAAATTAGTTTAATTCGGATAAGTAATATTCAAAATGCAATTAAAAACCAAACTATAAATCGCAAAAATTGACTAATTTTATCCGGAAATTTATAACCTATGATAAACGATAAAAGACTCTTTTTACTTGATGCTATGGCACTGATTTACCGCGCCTTCTATGCCATGAACAAAAATCCGCGCATTACCTCAAAAGGACTGAATACCTCTGCAATATTAGGATTTGCCAATACATTGTACGACCTGATTAAAAACGAAAAGCCTACCCATATCGGTGTTGCATTTGACACCCATGCACCTACTGTAAGGCATATTGATTTTGTTGCATATAAGGCAAACCGCCAGGAAACACCTGAAGATTTACTGAAATCAATACCTTATATCATGCAGTTGATTGAGGCTTTTGGAATACCCATTTTGTTTATGGATGGTTATGAAGCGGATGATGTTATCGGAACATTGGCAAAAAAAGCAGAAGAGAATGGATATACCACTTATATGGTAACTTCCGATAAAGATTTCGGACAACTGGTAAGTGAAAAAACCTTTATTTACAAGCCCGGCAGAATGGGCGAAAAAGCTGAGATCATGGGCATTGAAGCAGTGTGTAAAAAGTTCGGAATTAAAAGAACGACACAGGTTATCGATATGCTTGGGCTTTGGGGCGATGCTTCTGATAATATTCCCGGTATTCCGGGTGTTGGCGAAGTTACAGCCCGTAAATTACTCGAAGAATTTGATAATGTTGATAATATTATAGCCAATGCCGATAAAATAGCAAATCCAAAACTCAGGGAAAAAGTTATTACTTATGCCGATCAGGCAAAAGTTTCCCGCGATCTGGCTACCATTATATTAGATGTTCCGGTTGAGTTTCATGAAGAAAAACTCAGATTGGAAAGACCTAAAGAAAAAGAACTTAAACAATTGCTGGAAGAACTCGAATTCAGGGCATTTGCTAAAAGAGTATTTACCGATTTATCATTATCTGATAATGTTGTAAACACAAATACCAATATCCCTGATTTATTTTCAGGTTTAAACGAAAATTTTGCAGATGAAAATCCGGAAATTTCAACAAAAAAAACTATTTACACTACACCTCATCATTATTTGTTAATTGAAAGCGAAGCTGAACTAAAATGGATGATTGTTAACTTATTACAGCAAAAGAGTATTTGTTTTGATACAGAAACTACCGGTATTGATCCCAATAATTCTGAACTGGTAGGAATATCATTTTGTTTTAAACCAGGTGAAGCTTACTATATTCCTTTGCCTGAAGCTTATGGCGAAACGCTGGAAATACTTAGTCTTTTAAAACCGATATTCGAAAATGAAAATATAGAAAAAATAGGGCAAAATATTAAGTTTGATATTGCTATCCTCAAATGGTATGACGTTGAAGTAAAAGGCAGGATATTTGACACCATGATTGCACATTATTTACTGCAACCGGATATGAAACACAATATGGATATTCTGGCTGAAACCTATCTGAATTATTCACCGGTTTCAATAGAAACCCTGATCGGGAAAAAAGGCAAAAATCAAGGGAATATGCGTGGTGTAGAAACAGAAACCATCAAAGAATACGCTGCAGAAGATGCTGATATTACATTTCAGCTAAAACAGATTTTCGAACCAATGCTTGCAACAGCCAACATCAGTTCTTTATTTGAAGATGTTGAAATGCCGCTTATCCCTGTATTGGCAGCCATGGAAGCTGAAGGCGTAAAAGTTGATATTGATATATTGAATGCTTATTCCATAGAACTTTTAACAGAAATTCAGCAAACTGAAAAAGAAATTTTTGAACTGGCAGGAACTACTTTTAATGTTGCTTCACCCAAACAATTGGGCGAAATTCTGTTTGAGCATCTGAAAATAATTGATAATCCAAAGCATACCAAAACCAAACAATATTCTACCGGTGAAGATGTTTTGCAAAAATTACTCAATAAACATCCGATTATTCAGAAAATTCTCGACTTTCGGTCATTAAGCAAATTAAAATCCACTTATGTTGATAGTTTGCCAACCATGTTTAATCCAAGGACCGGCAGGATACACACTTCATACAATCAGGCAGTGGCTGCAACCGGGAGGTTAAGTTCAAATAATCCGAATTTACAGAATATTCCCATCAGAACCGAAAAAGGCAGGGAAATACGAAAGACTTTTGTTCCGCGTAACGAAGATTACGTAATGCTTTCGGCCGATTATTCCCAAATAGAATTACGCATTATCGCCAGTTTAAGTGGTGACGAAAATATGCTGGCCGCATTTACCAATAATCTGGATATACATACTGCCACAGCGGCCAATGTTTATGGTGTAAAATTAGAGGATGTTACTTCCGATATGAGACGAAATGCCAAAACCGTAAATTTCGGTATCATTTATGGTATCTCTGCTTTTGGTTTATCTGAAAGGCTGAGTATTCCACGTAAAGAAGCAGCCCAGATTATTGAGCAATATTTTTTGAAATATCCGAAAGTAAAGGAATACATGGATAAAAGTATTGCCAATGCACGTCAGAATGGCTATGTTGAAACCATATTGGGCAGACGACGCTATTTAAGAGACATTAATTCAAGTAACTTTACAGTAAGAGGTTTTGCCGAACGCAATGCCATTAATGCACCCATACAGGGCTCATCTGCAGATATGATCAAGATTGCCATGGTTAAAATTTACAAAGCACTTACTGATAAAAACCTGCAGACAAAAATGATAATGCAGGTGCATGATGAATTGGTTTTTGATGTTCATAAATCAGAAATAGACATTGTGAAACCCATTATTTACAATGAAATGAAAAATGCAATGGTGCTAAAAGTGCCAATAGAAGTGGAAATGAATACCGGTGATAACTGGTTAGCAGCTCACTAAAAAAAATTATAAAATGAAAGATATACAGGATATCATTATTAACCGCAGAAGCATACGAAAATATAAAACAGATGCTGTTTCACAGTCTCAGATAGAAAAACTCTTAGAGGCAGCCATGTATGCGCCATCGGCAAATAACTTACAACCCTGGCATTTTGTTGTTGTAACTGAAAGGAATCTCCTGAACAGTATTATGGATATTCACCCTTATGCCAAAATGCTGAAAAATGCTCCGCTGGCCATTTTGGTTTGTGCTGACCAGCAAATAGAAAAAACAGAAGGCTATTGGGTGCAGGATTGTTCGGCAGCTATACAAAACATCATGTTATCAGCTTATGGCATGGATCTGGGCTCGGTTTGGCTGGGTGTTTATCCCCGCCAGGAAAGAATGTTGTCCATTAAAAAACTTTTTAATTTACCTCAACCTATACATCCTCTGTCAATTATAGCCATTGGTCATCCTGATGAACAAAAAGAATTACCGGAGCGTTATTTGAAAGAAAGAATTCATTTAAATCAATGGTAGCATGAATAAGATAAAGTCCATCTGTGTTTTTTGCGGTTCAAGTACAGGTGAAAATATAATATACGCTGAAGCTGCAAAAGAATTAGGAAAACTATTTGTAAAAGAAAAAATTACATTGGTATATGGTGGTGCAAAAGTAGGATTAATGGGCATTATAGCCGATGAAGTTATTGCTAACGGAGGTAAATCCATTGGTGTTATTCCCGATTTTTTCTCAACCAAAGAAATAGCTCATACCCAGCTTACAGAATTAATATACGTTTCTTCCATGGCTGAACGCAAAGCAGTTCTGGCAGATCTTTCTGATGCTTTTATTGCCATGCCCGGCGGTTTTGGCACACTGGATGAGTTGTTTGAAATGATGACAGCTTCACAACTGGATTTACATAAAAAATCTGTCGGGATTTTAAATACCAACCGTTATTACGATGCACTCATTGCCCAGCTCGACCGCATGCAAACAGATCAGTTTATGAAAGCAGTTCACCGTCAGATGTTACTGGATGATGAAAATCCGCATCAATTACTCGAAAAATTAAGACATTACGAAGCTCCTTCGCAGGAAAAATGGATCAGGAAAATAAAAGAATAACCAATAAATTATAGTTTATTATAACAACAGTCTATTTCATTAAGTTAAGGTTTATTTTTATAAAATATTTGCCCGTTAGGGCATAAATATTAATAGAAAAAGATGATAGGCATCATTTTTGTCAGTAGGACATTAATAATTAAAGCTATTAATTTGCATGTTCATTCCCTACGGGAAAATATTTCATACTATTAATTTATTTTCTAATGATATTATTCTCCTACGGAGAAAACCTCTTAACTTAATAACATTACACTTGGGATATCAATAAAATTAAGTTGTAACAGCTTTAACTGAAGCATTAGGTTAAAAAAGCATAAAGCCTTCATTGGTTTCACAACTTGTTCCGCCATGATGTCTTTTTCCTCCACCGCTGCCATCACCTTTACCACCGCCATCACCTTTACCACCGCCTTCACCTCTGCCTTTTTTATCACCAGCTTCATTTTCACATTCACGTCCGCATTTTTTACCCATTTGCATCCTTTCGCAGCCAAATAAATCCTGATATAACAAATTTAATTTATCCTGTTGGTCTTCTTTTAATATTTTTTTCAACGATAAATAATGTTTTATGGTATGTTGCAGCAATAAAGATTGCGACTGCAAAATTGAATCTGAAATTAAATTAAGTTTTACGGTATCTATTGATTTTTCAAACAGAACTTTCATCAACGACTGACGTTGCTCACGCATTTTTATTACAATAGGTTTTGCCTCTTCGCGTGATGCAGCAAATAAATCCTTAAATTGCTTATCCTGTTCCGGACTAAGATTTAATTCATTTTTAAAAAACTCATGCGATCTTTGATGGAATCCCTCCCTTTCCATTTTGCACTTTCCCCTGTTTGCATGATATAGAATAGTCACTATGGCTGAAATATTAATTGCAAATACTGCAATAACAATCCAGATTAATATCCTGTTTTTAGTAAAGTAGTTCATTTTTTATTGATTTGAAGTATATAATGTTTCTAATTGTTTATTGTTAATATCAGCAATATACGTTTCTTCAGAATAGGTATCAAGCTGAGATGTACGTGTTTCTTCGGTAGTTTGGGTAAGTTTAGTTGCATTAAACTGGCTGCCGATTTTAATTCCGGTAAAAATACCAATCCCAATCAGGACTGTAATTGCAATAGGTTGCAGTATTCTTTTCGGAATAAATTTAATGTTGGCTTGTTTTAATTTTTCATTTTCCATCCGTTGTTTTAAACGGGTATAAAAATAAAAATCTTCCTCAGTATGTTGCACTGTTTCAACTGAGAATACAGTAGCTTTTATATTCTCACAAAGTAAGGCACAATGTTTACAGCCTGCTATATGCAATTCAAATAAAGCCTTAGTTTCTGCTGATAATTCATTTTCAGCATAAAACAATACATTATTTTCTATATCCCTGCAGTTCATTTTTTCCATTTTAATAATGTTATGACAATTTATAATTCAATTTCTTGCGACTTATTTTTATTTAATTAATACAATCTTTCTATATTTATACTAATAATAGGCATTAGGCATTAGGCAATAGGCAATAGGCAATAGGTATTAGGTATTAGTGAATTTTTGAGATTAGTGAAGTAATCATTTTGCTGATTTCTTCAATTTCAGTAAGCAATTTTTCAGATTCAGTATCCTTAATATATTTTAAACGAATACATATTTCGATTTGTGTTTCCAACTCAAATAATGATGCCCTTGCAATGGATAAAAAATGAGAATAACTTCCACTTGATTTTCTTCCATAGCCTTCGGCGATATTAGATGGTATAGAAACTGCCGATCTGCGCATTTGATTTGTTATTCCATAATTTTCTTTAATAGGGAAATTTTCAGTGATACGATAAATTATTTCAACCAGAGACATACTTCGCTTCCATACTAGCAAGTCTTTAAAACTTTTTATTGTTGTACTGTCTTTTTGCATTTTCTATATACTGAATATTTAGATTTTTATTTTTATTTTTTTCCATTACTCATCTTCTGCTGTCTACTAACTAGTGCCTATTGCCTAATGCCTATTGCCTCTTTTACTTATAATAATGAACCAAATTTTTCTGTAAATTCATTTTAGCCCTGTGTAACAGTGATTCGACCGATGGCAGGGATGTTTTCATAACTTCAGCAATTTGCTGGTAGGATAATTCATCAAATTTACTTAATGTAAATGCAATCCGCTGATTTTCGGGTAGTTTATCAATAGCAATATGTAATATCGTTTTCCTTTCTTCTCCTTCAATATTGCAATTTGCTTCATCACTTTTATGTGCCTTCACCGTTAGGGATTCATTATTTTCTTTTCCAAAAAAAGATTCTATGCTTTTCACCCACTGTCTTCTGCTCATTTGTTTTTTGTAGTTAATCGATTTATTAACAGCAATGCGGTAAATCCATGTTGATAGTTTTGCTTCTCTCCTGAAACTTCCGATGGACTCATATACTTCAATAAAAACATCCTGGGCAACATCCTGGGCATCAGGATAATTTCCTGTAAAACCATAACAGCACGAAATAACCTGCTTTTGGTACAAATGGACCAATTCTTTAAATGCAGTTTCCTGATTGTTTAAAATTCCTTCTACGAGCTCGTTTTCTGACATTCGGGTATTACATGGTTTGTGATGTAAAAATATAAAAAAAACCTCATATTACTACAAGGTTTTTTATTCAAAAATAAACTGATATTTTAAATCTGTTACTTTTTTTGGCCGCAACAGCTGCCATCACGTTTCTGCGTTCCGCTGCAGTTTCCGTTGCCTTTTGCCTGCCCACATTGATGAGCATTTCCCTTAGCTGCAGCTTTACAATTTGAATTAGCTTTGCAATTTGCATTAGTTTTACATTTTTCACCTTTGCCTTCATGTTTATCGCAAACACCATTGTTATTTTTATCAACAAATTTGCCTTGAGTTGTTGCTGTTTGCTCTGTTTTTGCTACAGTTTTCTCTGTAGCCGGCTTTGTTTGGGCTGAAACATTCGTTGTATAAAACAAAAAGCCCATAATTGCGACTGTTACTAAAATTAACTTTTTCATAATCTAAAAATTTAATGTGTTTTCATCTTTGACACCATTTCAATTAGAAACTTGCGGTTAAGAAAACATTAAATATTATCCATCATTAATTAAAGACTGTGTTGATTATCTTTAATTATCAATACAATAAGTATTTTCCTTCTATTCACAAAAACTTTAAACAATTTTAGTAAATTATATGTTAAAAGAATTGATTATTTTTGTAATCTCAAAATGCCTTGTTAATTGCATATAAAAAATGTAACTGACAAGGCGAAGCTGTATATAGTCCACAACAAATTTGCATATAACTCACTAATAATCAAATATGTTTTCATCTCTGCCAAAAAAACTGTTATCAATATAAAATCTCAAAAATTCGCAATATTAGCGGCAAAAAAAAGTCATCCACAAATTACGCGAATTGAATCTTTGATGGGGTGATAACGGTGAAAGTAGCGAAGAGGGCGAGGGCGAGAAGAAGCGAACTTAGCGATAAGGCGAACTTAGCGTAGGTGCAATTGAATTTTTGAATTTTGAATTTTGAATTATTAAAATATACTAACGCATATATGCAGCATAAAATATGTATGATAGGTCTTGGCTACGTGGGCTTACCCTTAGCTGTAGAATTTGCCGGACATTATCCAGTTATCGGCTTTGATATTAAGAAAGACCGTATAGATGAACTTTATCAAGGGCATGATAATACACTTGAAGTAGAAGATGAAAACCTGAAATCAGTTTTAAAAAATGAGATTCCTGAAGGAAACGGTTTATATCTGACATCCGTACTTGAAGAAATAAAAAATTGCAATATTTATATTGTAACAGTTCCTACTCCTGTTGATAAAAACAACTGTCCTGATCTAACACCCCTTATCAAAGCCAGCGAAACTATCGGGAAAGTAATTAAAAAAGATGATATTGTTATTTATGAATCTACCGTTTATCCGGGTTGTACCGAAGAAGATTGTATTACTGTTATTGAAAAAGTATCAGGTAAAAAACTGAATATAGATTTCTTTGCGGGATATTCTCCAGAACGTATTAATCCTGGTGATAAAGAGCATACTGTTACCAGCATTCATAAGGTAACTTCAGGTTCTACAACAGAAATTGCTGAAGTGGTGGACCAATTGTATAAAAAAGTAATTAAGGCTGGAACACACAAAGCTCCAAGTATCCGTATTGCAGAGATGGCTAAGGTAATTGAAAACTCACAACGGGATATTAATATTGCATTTGTAAATGAATTGGCCCGTATTTGTGCACACATGGACTTAGATACAAAATCAGTATTGGATGCAGCCGGAACCAAATGGAATTTCCTGAAATTCTCACCGGGTCTGGTAGGTGGACATTGTATAGGAATAGATCCATATTATATTGCTCAAAAAGCTCAGGAATACGGATATCATCCTGAAATTATCCTTGCCGGGCGCAGGATGAACGATGGTATGGGGGTCTGGATAGCAGCACAAATCGTTAAATTAATGATTAAAAAAAGTATTGCTGTAAACAATTCCCGTGTATTGATGCTGGGTATAACGTTTAAGGAAAATTGTCCTGATGTGCGTAATACCAAGGTTCTGGATGTGGTAAACGAACTCCGGCAATTTGGCTGCAAGGTAGATATTACTGACCCTTGGGGTGATGCTGCAGAAGTAAAACACGAATATGGCGAAGAGCTAATTACATCTTATAAAATTGAAGATTACGATACAATTGTTTTAGCTGTTGCTCACAATGAATTCAAAAAAATAAATTTCACTCAACGTAAAAAGGATTCAATACTTTATGATATAAAATCATTATTACCAATAGAAATTATAGATGGCCGCTTATAAAATTGATTCACAAAATATACATACAATTAAAATTTACTGATTAATGGATTACCCTAAAATTAAAAATACCCGTGTACTTGTTACAGGTGGTGCAGGTTTTGTAGGTTCCAACCTTTGTGAAGACCTTTTAAAAAATGAAAATGAAGTTATTTGTCTGGATAACTTTTCTACAGGAAGAGTGGAAAATATAACTGAATTCTTAAGCCATCCTAAGTTTAAATTAGTCGTTGGAGATATCCGCAATCTGGATGATTGTAAAAAAGCCATGGAAGGGGCCGAATTTGTATTACAACAAGCTGCATTAGGCTCAGTACCACGTTCTTTAAATGATCCTGCAACTACCAATGCAGTTAATATCAGTGGGTTCTTAAATATATTGATAGCAGTCCGTGATCTAAAAGTTAGAAGGCTTGTATATGCAGCCAGTTCATCAACTTATGGAGATTCTCCTAATTTGCCTAAAGTTGAAGATATTATTGGAAAGCCACTTTCACCCTATGCAGTTACCAAATACGTAAATGAACTCTATGCACATGTTTTTGGTTTGAATTATGGATTGGATGTTATTGGTTTACGTTATTTTAACGTGTATGGCAGACGCCAAAACCCCAACGGGGCTTATGCTGCTGTAATACCTAAATTTACCATGCAGCTGATGGCTCACGAATCTCCGCTTATTAATGGAGATGGTACTAACTCCCGTGACTTTACCTATATTGACAATGTAATACAAATGAACCATCTGGCAGCAACAACAGCAAACAAAACAGCCGTAGGACAGGTTTTTAATACTGCAGTGGGCGACAGAAACGATTTAAATATGCTGGCTAATTATCTGAAACAATATTTAAGCGAATTTGATACTGCAATAGCCAATGTTGAAATAAAATACGGGCCTAACCGACAGGGTGATATTCCACATTCACTGGCAAGTATTGAAAAAGCTCAAACTTTTTTAGGATATAAACCTACTCATAATTTGCAAATGGGTTTAAAAGAAGCGGTTGAATGGTATTGGGAGAATTTAAAATAATCAATATTAAATGAGATAAAAATATGAGTCCAAATAAGAAAATATATGTAACACAACCTGCACTTCCTCCATTAGATGAATTTACAGAATATCTCAAACAAATTTGGGAAAATAAAATATTAACCAATAACGGCCCCTTTCATCAACAGTTTGAGAAAGAGTTGGCAGATTACCTTGGAGTTAATTACATTTCTCTTTTTTCAAATGGAACTCTAGCCTTAATAACTGCACTACAAGCTTTAAATATTACTGGTGAAGTAATCACCACTCCCTTTAGTTTTGTAGCAACAACCCATTCACTTTGGTGGAACAATATTAAACCTGTTTTTTCTGATATAGAGTCTGACTATTTTAATTTAGATCCAGATAAAGTTGAAGCTGCTATTACACCACAAACAACTGCTATTATGCCAGTTCATGTATATGGTAACCCCTGCAAACTGGAACGATTCCAAAAAATTGCAGATACTTATGGTTTAAAATTAATCTATGATGCAGCACACGCTTTTGGTGTAAAAATTAATGGAAATTCAATATTAAACTATGGTGATTTGTCAATTTTAAGTTTTCATGCCACAAAAGTTTTCAACACGATTGAAGGGGGTGCTATTATTAGCCCTGACAAAAAAACTAAAGAGAGGATTGATTATTTGAAAAATTTTGGCTTTGCTGACGAAATAACAGTTATTGCACCCGGAATAAATGCAAAAATGAATGAAGTCCAAGCAGCTTATGGTTTGTTACAATTAAAATATATCGATGAAAATATTGCCAAACGAAAATCTATCTCTGAGTTATACAGAAATCAATTAACAAATATACCCGGAATTCGAATCCTTAATGACATGATAGGAGTTAATCATTCTTACTCATATTTCCCGATTTTTATTGATGAACAAATATATGGGAGAAAAAGAGATGAATTATACGAAGAATTACGAAAACACAATATCTATGGACGTCGCTATTTTTACCCATTAATCAGTCAGTTTCCAACTTATCGTGGTTTACAATCAGCTAAACCTGAAAACCTACCAATTGCTACAAAGATTTCTGAACAAGTAATATGCTTGCCAATTTATCCTTTGCTTTCTAAAGATGATCAATTACAAATATTAAATATTATTAAAAATGCTGGTAGTCGGAGCTAAAGGACATGCTAAAGAAATTTTAGAGCTACTTTATCAACAAAATAAGTTAAATGGATTATATTTTTATGATGATATTTCCGATGATTTAGGTGAAATTTTATTTGGTCAATTTCCTATTATTAGATCATTAAAAGATGTTCAAAAACACTTTATCAATAATCCTGAATTTATACTTGGACTTGGTAATCCTTCTTTAAGGAAAATGCTTTCAGTTAAATTGATTGAGCAAGGTGGTAAATTGATATCAATTATAGCAAAGTCATCCAGTATTGGTCATTTTGATGTTCAGCTTGAAAATGGAATTAATATAATGCAAAATGCAATGATAAGTAATAGTGTTAGAGTGGAAATGGGAACTTTAATAAATGCATTTGTTAGTATTCATCATGATGTAATAATTGAAGAGTTCTGTGAAGTGTCCCCGCATGCTATATTGTTAGGAGGATGTAAAATTGGTGCCTTCACATATATTGGAACTAATGCAACAATACTTCCTAACATTATAATTGGTAATAATGTTGTTGTTGGAGCAGGAGCATTAGTTACAAAAAACCTACCTGATAATGCTGTTGCAATTGGAGTCCCAGCTCGTATAATTTACTTTAAAGATAGTATCTATTAAAAATTATACTAGTACTAAAAAACATTTAAACGATTAATTTAAAAATCTAATGGCCCTTGATTCGTTTATACTACCAATTATAATAGATAAAATGGAATCGCATTTTACCCTTAAACCAATAATTTTCTATGAAAATAAAATTCAATTTCTGCATATTAATAAGAATCTCAAATAATTTTAATAAGTGCTAGCTGGAAATACCTTAATTTTAAAAAACAGTGCTTTTCTTTTTTTCCGTTTGCTTTGTACTTCAGTAATAGGACTATTTACATCACGTTTTGTAATTCGTAGCCTTGGGGCATCTGACTTTGGCCTTTACAGTGTAGTTGGAGGGGTCGTGGTTATGATGGCATTCCTTAACACTGTTATGGCCTCAACAACATATAGATATATAGCGTTTGAAATGGGGAAAGGCAATAAAGAAAGTGTAAACAAAGTATTTAATATAAGTCTGTTTATTCATCTTTGCTTAGCTTTTTTAGTTCTTTTACTCACAGAAACAGCTGGAGTCTACTATGTTAATCATTATTTAAATATTGATACTGCAAAAATTTCCGATGCACTTTTTGTTTTAAGGTTTTCAACCTATGCAACAGTTTTATCTATTGTAAGTATTCCTTTTCAGGGATTAGTTACAGCGCAAGAAAAATTTAAAACTCAGGCTTTTATTGAAATAACGAGAAGTATACTAGCATTTTTAGTTGCATTATCACTGATTTACTATTTAGGGAATAAACTTAAATTATATTCACTTCTAATTGCAATTATTAGTATTGTTCCACCTTTATTATTTTACTTCTATTGTAAAAAGAATTATGCAGATATAATAAAATGGAATTTTCAAAATGACAGGAGTAAATACAAAGAGATGGCAGGCTTTTCAGGTTGGATAATGATTGGTGCAGCCGCAAGTGTTGGACAAACAACAGGATCTGCTTTAATTATTAATGTATTTTTCGGGACTCTTCTAAATGCGGCTTATGGCATAGCAAATTCTGTAAATAGCATTGTCCTGATGTTTGCGAGAAATCTTGGACAAGCAGCTATTCCTCAAATAACCATGAGTTTCAGTAGCGGTAATATTGATCGAACTATAAACTTGGCTGCATATATTTCAAAATACATAACTTTTCTAATGTTGTTACCAGCATTACCTATCTTATTAGAGACAAGTTTTTTGTTAAGACTTTGGTTGGGTGAAATCCCTGCACACACTGTTATTTTTTGCCAATTGATGATTATAAATGCATTAGTTAGTGGTCTTGGAGGAGGCCTTGGTTCAGTAATTCAAGCTACTGGAAAGATTAAATATTTCCAAATTATATTAAGCTCTACTTCCCTCCTTAGCCTTCCAATTGCATACATTTTATTTAAAAATGGTTATCCTCCATATTCAATTCTAATAACATTTATTATAACAGCTGCAACTAATGTGGTTGTTTGGCAAATTCTATTAAAAACGATTATTAATTTTAATGTGCGTTTTTTCCTTAAAACTGCATATTTAAAGGTAATGTATGTATCAGCTCTTATTTTGCCACTTTTTTTTATCCGTGATTTTTTTAGACCTGGTTTTTCTCGCTTTATCTTTTTTTCATTATTTGCTATGGGGTGGCTACTTTTATCAATCTATTTTGCAGGTTTAGAAAAGAAAGAAAAAGAAATGATTAGCCAAATAGTAAAAAAAATAATCAAAAGAAAGTAAATATTATTATGACTAATTATGCTCCTGTAATAATACCAACTCTAAATCGTCATGTGCATTTCAAACGATGTGTGGAATCGCTTTCAGCATGTGTCCACAGCGATAAAACCGATCTTTTTATTTTTCTGGATTATCCTTTAAAAGATATACATAAGGAAGGGTATGAAATAATAAAGGCATCTCTGCCTCATATTAAAGGATTTAAAACAATAAATATTATTGAACGGGAAAAGAACTTTGGTGTTGTAGATAATTTTTTCGAATCGCTGAAATATGTTTTTAAAAGATATGATAGACTGATTTTTACTGAGGATGATAATGTTTTTGCTCCTACATTTCTTGATTTTGTTAATAAAGGATTAGATATTTATAAAGACAGGAACGATATATTTGCTGTTTCTGGTTATAATAATCCATTTCCTATACCTGATTGGTATAAACATGAAGCGTATTTACGACTAGGGTTCGTAGCTTGGGGTGTTGGACTATGGCGCGAAAAATGGGAGAAAGTCGATTGGTTATTAGATAGCTATAATGAAATGCTATCTAATCCAAGAAACTATAAAACTATTAAGAAACACTATCAAAGATATCTTCCACAGTTATTAAAAATCAAAAACACAGGCGTTTTTACTGCTGATGGGTTTTTATTTTTGTATTTGTTACACAACAAAATGTATTCTATTTACCCTGCTAAATCCAGGGTTCGAAATACTGGTCATGATGGGACCGGGGAACATTGTAGTAATGATAATACAACATATATGAATCAACCGGTTTACGAAAAATTAGAAGAACTTTATTTTCCATTAAACCTTCAACCAGACAAGAAACTCATGAAATATGTATTAAAACAAATCCAATTACCGCTGATGGAAAAAATAAAATTAATGATACCATCAATTATTCGTGTTACTTTAAAAAAGTATTTAAAAAAATGACATATCAGTTATGAAACATGCATTGGTTACAGGAGCAGATGGCTTTATAGGGTCACATCTTACTGAATTATTACTCGAAAAAGGTTATAAAGTAAGAGCACTTTCTTATTATAACTCATTTAATTATTGGGGCTGGCTTGAAGATATTCCAGCTAATCCAAATCTGGAAGTAGTTACAGGGGATGTTCGAGATCCACATTTTGTAAAACATATAATGAAAGATGTAGATATTGTTTTTCACCTCGCTGCATTAATTGCAATCCCATATTCTTATCATGCTCCTGATAGTTATGTGGATACCAATATAAAAGGAACCCTAAACGTTTGTCAGGCTGCCAGAGAACTGGGTGGTATCCGCGTTTTAAACACATCCACTTCAGAAGTTTATGGGACTGCAAAATATGTTCCTATAGACGAAAATCATCCCAGACAAGCTCAATCCCCCTATTCTGCAACCAAAATTGCTGCAGATGCTATCGCAATGAGCTTTTATAATGCTTTTAATTTGCCGGTAACTACCGTAAGGCCTTTCAATACTTATGGACCCAGACAATCTGCACGTGCCATCATTCCAACTATTATCACTCAGATAGCGAATGGCATGAAAGAGATTAATCTTGGCGATATTTCTCCAACTCGTGACTTTAACTTTGTGAAGGATACTGCCCGGGGATTTATTGCTATCGCAGAATGCAATGATACCATTGGAAAAGAAATAAATATAGCCTCTAATTTTGAAATTTCAATGGCTGATACCCTGAATCTGATTAAAAAAATTATGAATAGCGATATTAAGTTCATTACAGATAAACAAAGACTAAGACCAGAAAATTCTGAAGTTTTTCGGTTATGGGGTGATAATACATTAATTACGTCCTTGACTGAATGGAAGCCAGAGTATACAATTGAACAAGGATTAAAAGAGACCATTAAGTGGTTTGAAAATGCAAATAACTTAACAAAATACAAAGCTAATATTTACAATATATAGAATATGTCAAAACTTAAAATAATCTGGATTTGTCACTTTAGTAATTCTGAAGTACAATCTAAATTACCACTTCTTAAAAATATTGATATGTTTGCACCATGGATACCAAACATGATAAAAGGATTTTCTGATTATCAAGATATTGAACTTCATATTATCTCTCCCCACCTTTATCTTAGAAAACAAACCTCTTATTTTCAAAATGGTGTTTATTATTATTTTATTCCTTATGGGATTCCTATAATTAAGCGTAGTTGGCCTCGCTATTTTCCTTTTGATGTCTATACAAATTACTCAGGATTCAGACAAAAGGTTAAAAATATTGTATCAGTAATCAAACCTGATCTCATTAACCTTATTGGTGCAGAAAATTCATATTATAGCTCTTCAATTTTAGATTTTAAAGAAAACTATCCCATTTTGATTACTATTCAAGGTTTTATCAGCCAGATGAAAAACTCATTAATAATGACAAAGGGGCAAAAGAAAAGGGTTGAAATTGAAGAAAAAATACTTAAAGAGTTCAAATACTTTTGTGGAGAATTAGATTCCTCAAAATACATTTCTTTATATAATAATAATTATAAGTTTTTTAAACATTATGGAGCAATAAACGAGGATATTGCTTATTCTACCCCAGACCAAATAATCAAATACGATTGTATTTATTATGGTAGAATTGAAAAACTTAAAGGTGCTGAAGACTTTATTAAAGTAGTTCATGAGCTTAAAAAAACCAAAAAAGACATAAAAGCTTGTATGATTGGTCATGGTGATATGATTCCATATAAAACGCTTGCCAATGATTTAGATTGTTTGCAAAACATTGAATTTGCTGGATTTATTCCTACTCAAAAAGAACTTTTTGAAAAGGTCAAATCTGCAAAGGTTTTTTTGGCACCCCCCTTATTTGAGAGACTTTCACTTACTATTAGAGAAGCTATGTTTCTAAAGGTTCCTATTGTTGCATATGCAACAGGAGGTATCCCATACATTAATGAATATGATGAGAATATATTATTAGTTGATACTGGTGATTACAAGAGAATGGCGGAAAAGACTATTTATTTATTAAATAATGAAAAGGTTAGAAATAGCATATCAGAAAAGGCATATAAATATGCTCAAAGTGAATATACTATAAAGGTTGATACTGAACTCTTGATTGATTCTTACAAACAAATAATTTTTAATGAATTCCATGATTAATTAAACTAATAAATATTTATTTAATTTATAGAATGATAATCAATTAATTTATGTATTAGTATATAAAATTATGATAAAAATAGACTATAAAATTCCACTTTTCGATCTAAATTTTGATGAAAGAGAAATACAAGCAGTTGCTAATGTAATAGGGGATAATTGGATATCAACAGGCCCAAGATGCAAAGCATTTGAAGAACGTTTTGCAAACTTACTAAATGTGAATCATGCAGTTTCAACTTCAAATTGCACTGTTAGTCTGCATCTTGCACTTAAGCTTGTTGGAGTAAATCCTGGCGATGAAGTAATTTGTCCTTCATTGACTTTTGTGGCAACAGTAAATGCTATACGCTATGTGGATGCAATCCCAATTTTTGCCGATGTTACAAGTTATGAAATTCCTTTAATTGATCCGGATGATATACGACGCAAAATCACACCCAGAACCAAAGCAATTATGGTTATGCACTATGGTGGGTTTTCCTGTGATATGAATAGCATTATGAGCATAGCCAATGAGTATGGATTAAAAGTTATTGAAGATGCTTGTCATGGTCCATTATCAGAGTATGCACCCAATACAATAAATGATAAGAATCCCCAATTATATAACAGTTCAACTAAGCTGATTCAAAGTGGTAAAGGCAAAAAATTAGGGACCATTGGTGATGTTGGATGCTTTAGTTTCTTCTCCAATAAAAATATCAGCACTGGAGAAGGTGGTATGTTGGTTACCAATAATAGTGAGTTAAATAATCGTGCATTACTTCTTCGGTCACATGGAATGACATCTATGTCATTCGAACGTTCCACAGGACACTCCACAGACTATGATGTAGTGGAACTTGGATATAATTACCGTATGGATGATATTCATGCAGCCATAGGTCTGGTTCAGTTAGACAAAATTGAGGCAGATCTTGAACAAAGAAGTATAATACGACAATATTATATTGAAAAACTTTCGTCAGTTAAAGGAATAATTATTCCTTTTAAAGAATGGACTTACTTTTCATCTAACTATATTTTCCCTATCGTCTTAAAAAACTCTACTTTCGAAAAGAGAGATAATGTCCGTGCTCAATTGGCCGAAGCAGGTATTCAAACCAGTGTACATTACCCTGCTGTTCATAAGTTTACAATTTATAAGGAGTATTATTTAGACCTTCCTGTAACGGATTATTTGACTGAGAATATGATTACATTACCCATGTATTCAAAACTTACAGAATCAAAAGTCTCTTTTATTGCTGAAACTTTAAAAAATTTATTATAAATGCAGGAATGGATTCTTGTTTTTGGTGGTGGTTTGTTACAATTATCACTTCTTAATAGGGCTAAATTAATGGGTTATAATACAATCGTGATTGATCCTGATGCAAATGCCCCAGGTAGTAAAACTTCCGATTTATTTTTTCAAGTTGCAGGTGATGATTATAAAAAAACAATACAAATTGCAAAGAAATATTGTGTTAAAGGTATAATAACTGCAGCAACAGACAAACCAATTCTAATGATGTGCCGTATTGCAAAAGAACTGGACTTACCTTTCCCAACTTATAAAAGTTGCGAAACAGTTTTGGATAAAGCAAAGTTTAAAAAGTTTTTAGAGGAGAACGATTTTCCTCATGCACATGGTAAAGAGTATAAAGGTATTATTAGAGGTCCTCTTACAAACATAAATTTTCCATTAATTATCAAGCCTGTAATGAATTCTGGAAGTAGAGGAGTTATAAAGTGTGACAAAGTTGAAAATTTTCAGAATTCGATTAAAGAATCACTTTACTATTGTAAAGATGAAAGATATCTGATCGAAGAATTTATTGAAGGTGATGAAATAAGCGTTGAAGCAATTGTACAGATGGGTAAAGTACATATTTTACAAATAACAGATAAAATAGTAACGCTTCCACCTTATAATGTCGAACTAGGACATTTACAACCTTCAAAATTTGAAAATCAGAAACCAGCAATATTAAATTTACTGCAAAAAATTGTCGATAAATCAGGATTAGATAATTGTGCGTTACACCCCGAAATGAAGATTATTGATGATAGAATAACTATTATTGAAATTGGACCAAGGTTGGGTGGTGATTTTATTACCTCTCATTTAGTACCACTTTCAACAGGTGTAAATATTGAAGATCTGTTAATTAATATAGCTGTTGGAAATGTAATTGATTATAAACCTATTAAAAAAGCATCATTAGTTTCTTATCTAAATTTTACCTCTGGAGGAAAAGTAACACGAACAATTTCAGAAGTTGAATTAATGAAAAAGTTTCCTTCAATTGAGACTCTTAATATTAATTTAAAAATTGGAGAAATCATTAGACCTATAACTAATAGTCTCAACCGCTATGGACAGTTTGTTTTAACTGGCAATAACTCTCAAACATTACTGAAACAAAAGGATGAAATACAACATTTTCTTGAGGAATTTATAATTAATTGATTTTGATTTTAGTACATTATCCCTATTAATAAAGCAATAAATCCAATTTAAAAATACAAATACATATTTATAATGGAATGGAACTTAGAAAAAAAGCAAATTATTAAAGATTACATGAATCAATTTGAAAAGCATGGTATAAATAATAAATCATTATTTTTCCCAGGTCAAAAACAAAACGTTCGTTTTAATGTAATTAAAGAAATTGGTATCACAAATAACGATAGTATTCTTGATGTGGGGTGTGGTTTCGGTGATCTCTATAAATATTTGAAGGAAGCTATTAATTTTGAAGGGAAATATACAGGAATAGATATAACACCTGATTTTATTGAAGTATGCAAATCCTTATATCCAACTCTTGATTTTCGTGTTTTAGATATAATAGAAGAAAATACAATAGAACAATGGGACTACGTTGTCTTATCGGGAACATTAAATATTAATATTGGAGAAAAACATTGGGAATTTGTCAAGAGTATGATTAATACAATGTTTAAATTATCTAAAAAAGGAGTCTCTGTAGATTTTGTGAGTATATATGGGGATAATCGTCATGAAAATATTTTCAGGGCTGATCCAGGCGAGGTATTCTCATTCTGTAAAACGCTTTCAAAAAGAGTTGCTCTAAGAAATGATTATTTACCCTGGGAATTTTGTGTTTATTTATTTAAAGATGATTCTTTAACTGAAGATAATATTTTTACGCAGTACCAATTTGAAAAAATAATTCAATATTTATAAATGTTCTATATTGCTCGTATACTTTTTAATCAAATATTTTAACTAATTATCTTTAAATGAATAATTCAATAAAGTCATTAATAATTGATTCTTCTTCAGACATTATCACTGCCATGAAGCTAATGGATGAGATAAAATGTAAACTTTTAATTATAACCTCCGAAAGTAAATATGTTGGGTTACTTTCAATTGGAGATATTCAGCGTGCTTTGATTAAAAACCATAAGCTTACAGACAAGGTTTCATCCATAATGCGGAATGATTATATTGTCGCAAAACCCAATGAAAGCATAGAGGAAGTAAAAAAACTAATGCTAACACTACGTGCTGAGTTTATGCCGGTTGTGGATAATAATAATAATTTGGTGAATGTTAATTTTTGGGAAGATTTATTTGGTGAAATTAAAAAAGAGCCTTTGTTCCGTTTTAATTTACCCGTGGTTATTATGGCAGGTGGTTTGGGGACAAGGTTAAAGCCACTCACTAATGTTCTCCCCAAGCCACTCATACCCATCAATGATAAAACATTCTTAGAAGAAATTTTTGAACGATTCAACAATCATGGTTGTGATGCATTTTACATTTCAGTGAACTACAAAGCTGAACTTATCGAATACTATCTAAAACAACAAAATCTTCCCTATTCCATCCATTATTTCAAAGAAGATAAACCAATGGGAACAGCAGGGAGTTTGTCGTTGCTTAAAGGCAAAATTACTGAAACTTTTTTTGTAAGTAATTGTGACATACTCATTAATCAGGATTATTCAGAAGTATTAAAATATCATCGTGAAAACAATAACGAAATAACTATAGTTGCTGCCCTGAAAAATATACCTATTATTTATGGAACCCTCGAAACAGGGGAAAATGGGAAATTACTTAAATTGATTGAAAAGCCTGAACTTAATTTAAAAATCAATAGTGGCATGTACATTTTAGAGCCACATTTATTGGCTGAGATACCTTCAAATGAATTTTTCCACATTACTCAATTAATTGAGAATGTAAACTCAAGAGGTGGAAGAGTTGGCGTTTTCCCGGTTAGTGAAAAATCATGGAAAGATGTTGGGAATTGGGAGGAATATTTCAAGATACTTAATGAAGATTCTTAATTATTTTATTCTTTTTAAATTATAAATAATCGCTGATAATTTTATTAAAAATAATTTAAATTACTTTACAACTTATAAACTTTTTATTTATGTTGTTGCTGAAAGTTTCGCTATTTGATAAAAATGGGGGAAAAATTCAATATATTTATTAATAGTTAATTACAAACTACTTATAAGAAGAAATTCGATTCTGAAATAATTCATTTAAGTTTTTAAAAAAAGATATTTTATAAAATGTTTGGAACAGAATTTATAAAAATTTACAAGGAAATAAATTCATTTGGTAATTTAAAACTTTTGAAAAGTTGGTTGTACATTTTGAAATAATTAATCTGATTGGCTTCTAAGTATTTATTTCAAAAAAGATAAAGATTGTAACTATTTATTACCATTAAACACCTTTATGGTTTCCCATAACAAGAACTGTTTAAGCTAAAAATTAATCTTCTAATTTACCAAAATATGGATAAAACATGATATATTTCATTATACTTATAGTTATTATTTTAATACTAATTTCTAAAAAATCTGCCAGTAGTAAACTTGCATTCATACTTATTACAATTTATATTTTGTGGTATGGATTTTGGCTATGTATTTCAACATTTAATTTATACAATTTGAAAGAAGTTAGTGACAAAGTATACTTATACCAGTTATTAGGAATGGGAATGTTAGTAATTGGATTTCTAATTCATCCTAATACTAATATGCGTAATAAGGTTAATAATGTTAATAGATCAATAAATCTTGAATTTGAGAAATCTAATGGGTTTAAATTATTTTTTATTATAAGTTTAATTTATGCCTTTCCTGTTTTTATGACATTTAGAACATTGATATTAATTGGCGAAAGTAATGTTCGTACAATGTATTTTTATGATAATAAAGCTTTAATTTTTGGACATCGTTATCTTGGATTGATTTGGGGTTGGATTGGAAGTCCACTATTTTATTTGTTAATGCTTTTAATATGCATCCGTATAATTAATAATAAATATTTAAATTTAAGAACTTTGTTATATACATTGTTTGTTGTTTTTTATGGATTTGTGGGTGCCGGGAGACAAAATTATATTACTTTTATAGAAATGTTATGTTTTGTTTATTTTATAAATCTTAAAACAAATCTATTTAAAATAAATAATTACAGTATATTAAAGTCAATTCTAAGGAAACCTAAATTTTTGATAAAATTATTATTTCTTTTCTCAATTATATTTTTATCATTAGGTTATATTACATCTATTAGACTGGGAAACAATGATTTCACTTTTGAAAACTCATTGGATGGCTTAAACATTTTTTTTGAACAAATAGTTGCTTATAATATTGGCCCATTTCGTGCATTTGACTATGCACTTTCAAATAATTACATTGAGAAAATTGGCCAACTTTATGGAAGGGGAACCTTTGCAGCCGTTGATAATTTGATTTATACTATTTTTGCTTATTTAAGAATAGAACTTTATGTTCCTGCCAATCATATAATCGGTAGCGTTTTACAGAATGATTTAATAGATATTGGGGGGAATTTTAAAAATTTTAATTATGCATATACACAATTCATGATATTTTATCTTGACTTTGGTGTATTTGGTATAGCAATTATTTCTATTTTACAAGGTTATTTTTATAGAAAGATAGTTAATTATTTTCTGTTTAATACTAACTTTTTTTCTTTACTTTTACTATTATTTTTCTCTCTCTCTTTAATGGGCTCTAATTTTGCATATGGATTACAACCTCAAGAATCTATTACTTTCATCTTAGGTCTTCTATATTTTAGTAAAAAATATAAAGGCTATAAAATAATCAATAATAATATCATTGAATAATCTATTAAGCACCAAAATTTCTATTGAACCTTTCTTAAGATATCAAAGTTAAATAAATTTAACAAAAACACTCTAAATTAAAACAATTATTTGTGCAGAGAAAAAATAATATTTATAAAAATTTTATTTATTAAGGATAAATTTATTGGAATTAATTTTGTAACAGTGATAATTATTTTTTAAATGGTCTTCAGCCTAATTAATAATAAAAATTTGATTAAAAATGAAAATATTATTGCTTAACAAAGATAACATTTCATGGTATTTTGATACATTCTTAAGAAGAATAGATGTTATTTTTAGTTCTACATTGAGTAAATGGAGTCTGAGTTGGTGGCGTGTAATCTATGGTGTAAATTTAACAACCAGAGGTTTATTAATCATTAAAAGAATCCCCAAAAGTACAATAGTTATTGGAAATAATTGCAGATTCAACAATCGCCCAACATCAAATCATATAGGTATAAACAGACCTTGTATTATTTCAACCCAAATGGAAAATGCTTCAATTATTATTGGTGATAATTGTGGTTTAAGCGGTACAGTAATAGGATGTTTTAAAAGTATTATCTTGGGTAATAATGTAATGTGTGGAGCAAATACACTTATTACAGATTCAGACTGGCATCCAACTGACCCGAGGAGTGGATCACCAAAGCCTATAATAATTGAGGATAATGTTTGGTTAGGTGTAAATGTTACAATTCTTAAAGGGGTAAAAATAGGTGCTAATTCAGTTATTGGTGCCGGAAGTATTGTTACAAAAGATATTCCGTCCAATGTAATTGCCGCTGGTAATCCATGTAAAGTAATACAAGCTTTAACAAATTTAAATAAAACTGAATATTAATTTTAATTGTATATTCTTATTTAATTTTACTTTTCCCTGTTTTACTTATATTATAAATTAAGGAGATTCTTTATTTCATCTATACTCCAAATTAAACCTTAAATACCAGATTCATGAAAATATGTATTATCCCTGATATGCCTTACCCAAATGGAATGGCACGAACTAAAAGGGTACACTTACTGGCAAAAGGTTTAAATTTACTTGGAAAAGATGTAAAAATAATTATTCCTTATCCAACTGAATTTAAAAACTATATTAATAATAAAAAAACAAGTGGTTTATATGAAGGCATAGCATATCAATATGCATGGAATTCTACTGTTCGAAGCAGGTTTTTTCTTGGACGTAGAATTCATGATTTTTTAGGCAACTTTATTACTTTTTTCTTGTGTTTTAAACAAAAACCTCATATCATATTAATTGTAGGTAACTCAATACAACGGTATATTTTAATGAAGTTTTTGTCAAAAATCATAAAAGCAAAACTTGTATTAGAGATTAATGAAGTTCCATATTATAATAATGAATCCTTAAATATATTTCAAAAAATAAAGATAAAAGTAAAATATTCTATTTTCGATGGAATTGTAGTTATTTCTGAAACTCTGTTAAACTTTTTCACTCTTGATTATCCTGTAAAAGCAAAAATTATTGTTTTACCAATAATAACAGAGATTAAAACAAACTCAGAAACTGTTTTTTCCGAGATTAGTAATAACCTGGTATATACCGGTTCGTTGAGCCAGAAAAAAGATGGAATATTAACTATAATAAAAGCTTTTGCATCAATAAATTACAAATATCCTACTATAAAACTAATATTAACAGGGGATTTAAGATTTTCGGATGTAAAGATGGAAGTTATCGATTTTATAAAAGAAAAAGAACTTGATGATAAAATTATTTTCAAAGGTTATTTACCTGAAGATGAATTGATAAATCTTACTAATACAGCTAAACTACTTGTGCTTTCAAAAAATTATAACCGGCAGAATAAATATAATTCAGCAACAAAAATAGGTGAATATTTACGTTCTGGAAGACCAATATTGCTTAGTAGTGTGGATACAGCCTGTGATTATTTAAAACATCGTATATCCGCATTTATTGTAGAACCAAATGAAGAATCATTTGCAAAAGAACTGGATTTTATTTTAGATCAGACTGAATTAGCAAATAAAGTTGGAATGAAAGGGAAAGAAGTAGCTATGGAAAATTTCGATTATTTGAAGCAATCAGAGCATCTAATTAATTTCTTTGAACAATTGATTAATAAAAAAGACTAATAATTTAATTGATAAATTTAAAGTTATTACATGAAAGTATTATGTGTATTGAATGGTGGCCTGGCAGAAAAGAAAGGTATCTATTATGTAAATAATACAATTGGTGCTTTTTTCGAAGAAATTTTAAAAGGAGAAGTCCGTTTATCCGTCTTTTATATGAGTGAGAGCGTTAAGAATTTATCAAATATGACTGACTATGCAATACCTGATACTATAGATTTAACTACTGTTAAAGTAAGGAATTTTAAATTATTAACATATTTATTATCCTTCATAAAATTAATAAAATTGGTATATTGCACTGATTTTGTATATATATTTTATCCCGGAAGTTTGTCACCATTGCTTTTATTTTTAACAAAAATTTTTAACAAGAAAATTGGCTTATACGTAAGGGGTGAAATTGGCTTAAATTCAAATATTTCTCGATTTCTTTTGAAAAAATCAAGTTTTGTGTTAAGTGTATCTGATTATTTTAACCCTCAAATAAAAAAATATTGTAATACTGTTTCATCAATAAGACCGATGATTTCAATGCGTGATGAAGAAATAATTCAAGACCGAGAATATATTCAAAAAAAAGAAATCACGTTCTTAGTTGTTGGTCGATTAGAATTAAGAAAAGGAATTTATGACATATTGCATGCTGTTCGATTGTTAGTTCATGATGGTTATACCCATTTTCATGTTGCAATTGTAGGTGATGGACCAGATGAAGAGACTTTTATAAAGCTTGTTAACGATGCTAATTTGAATAATTATTTTCAATTTTATGGTTCTGTTTCAAATTGGCATAATTTGAAACAGTTTTATATAGATTCTGATGTATTTATATTGCCCAGTCATGATGAAGGTTTTCCGCGTGTAATTTATGAAGCAATGGGTATGGGTATTCCAATTATTACTACTTTCGTTGGGGGTATTTCTTACTTAATGATTGAAGGGAAAAATTGTTATAAGATAAATACAGGAGATCCCGCTGACATTGTTTCCAAAATGAAATTATTTCTTCAATCATATAAGGAATATTCGACTATTGCAAAAGAAGCAACTAAAACAGTTTCAAGTTTTATGAATAATCACCCAGATACTCATGGAACCCTATTTTTAAGAAAAATACAGAACACAAGTTTATAATTTATTCTTACTATCTTACTAAAATTTTATAATAAATGTATTAAAGAACCAAATTATCAATCAAATACAAAAAGATAAAATGAAAAAATATTTATTTAATTTTGCTGCATCATATTCAGGTGGAGGTTATAAACGTTTATATGAATATTCAAAATGGTTTAATGAAAATGGCGGCGCTTATTTTATAGTTAATAATAGATGTGCATTTCTTATTGATGAATTTACTAACAACAAATATTTTTTAGTTGATCAAAATATATTTCAAAGAGTATTTAATGATGATGACTATCTAAAGGATGTAATTAATACCATAAAAAGGCCTGTTTTTTATTATTCATACGGAATTCCTATTTACAAAAAAATAGCTGATGTAAATTGGTTTCATTTGAGCAATGTATTGCCAATCATTCCATTTAAAATTCCAATGTCATTTTCTAATAGATTAAAATTTATATATTTAGGAATTATTACAAAAAATGGATTCAAAAATTCTGATATAATTTCAGCTGAATCAAATTTTTCATTAAATTTAATAAATCCAAAATATAAATCCAAATTATTTTTATCTGTTAATGGTGGTGATGATGAGATATCACATTTAAATAATAAACTGATTGAAAAAAAAGAAGATATTGCATTAGTTATTGGCACTCAATGGTATAAGGCTATTAAGGATTCTTATTACATTTATGAAATGCTGAAATCAAAAGAACCAAGATTAAAATTAGTTATTATTGGTAATGATAAATATATCCCTTCGTTTATCAAAAACGATAAAGATATCGAAATAATTAACAAATTTTTAGATAGAATTGAAATAGTAAATTATTTAAAAAAAAGCAAGTATTATATCTCAACAACTATGATTGAGAATTCATATAATGCTATATCTGAAGGTATATTTTTTGCAGATGAATCTTTTATCTCTGATATAGAACCACACCAAGAATTATTAAAAAATTTAACTATTGAAAATGTCTCGATACCAAATATTAAAAGATCAATTATTCATATTTATAGAAATAACATTAACGGTGCAAACCTAAAATCTTGGAATGATATAATAATAGAAATGATAAATAAAATAAACGGTATAAATAAAACCTAGAGATAAGATTGTATGAATTTAGAACTTCTATTAATGAATTATAAATATTCTTAACTTTTCTGAATAAATAACCAAAAAAAATGTTCAATAATAAAACGCTTTTAATAACCGGGGGAACAGGATCTTTCGGCAATGCTGTATTGAATCGATTTCTCAATACAGATATCAAGGAAATCAGAATCTTTAGCCGTGATGAAAAGAAACAGGATGATATGCGTCATGAGTTTAAAAGTAATAAATTAAAATTCTATATCGGTGATGTAAGGGATAAACGGAGTGTGGATGGTGCAATGCATGGAGTAGATTATGTGTTTCATGCTGCGGCATTAAAACAAGTACCATCCTGTGAATTTTTTCCTATACAAGCTGTTAAAACCAACGTTATGGGGACGGAAAATGTATTGGATGCTGCAATTCAATATGGAGTTAAAAATGTAGTTGTTCTGAGTACCGACAAAGCCTGTTATCCGATTAATGCAATGGGCATCAGTAAAGCTATGATGGAAAAAGTAGCCATTGCAAAAGGCCGTAATCTCGGTTCAGACGGAGCAACCATTATATGCTGTACCCGTTATGGAAATGTAATGGCCAGCCGTGGTTCTGTAATTCCATTATGGATAGACCAAATTAAAGCTGGTAATGACATCACAATAACAGATGAGAAAATGACACGTTTTATGATGTCATTGGATGATGCAGTGGATTTGGTATTGTATGCATTTCAAAATGGCAAAAATGGTGATTTATTTGTTCAGAAATCACCTGCAGCAACGCTTGATGTTTTAGCAAAAGCTTTGATTGATTTGTATCAATCGGATGCAAAAATTCGTATCATTGGTACGCGTCATGGTGAAAAATTATATGAATCCCTTGTAACCCGAGAAGAAATGGCTAAATCGGAAGATATTGGAGAATATTACCGTATCCCATGCGACAGTCGAGATTTGAACTATGATAAATACTTTGTTGAAGGAGAGGAAAAAGTATCTGCATTCGAAGATTACCACTCCCATAATACACATAGGCTAAATCTGGATGAAATGAAGAACTTATTACTTAAGTTAGAATTGATACGAAATGATTTAAATTTATAAAGAAAAATATAGATGTTAAAAGTAGTTACTATCGTTGGGACAAGACCTGAGTTAATAAAATTAAGCAGGGTAATTGATGAACTGGATAAATATACAGAGCATATTCTCGTTCATACCGGTCAGAATTTTGATTATGAATTGAACGAAATTTTTTTTAAGGGGATGGGTATCCGTAAACCGGATTTCTTTATGGATGCAGCAGGCTCAACTGCAGCTGCATGCATTGCGAATGTTATAAAAAAAGCTGATGATCTGTTTGAAATCATTAAGCCCGATGCTATGTTAATATATGGTGACACAAATAGTTGTCTGGTTGTTATTCCTGCAAAACGCAGAAAAATACCAATCTTTCATATGGAAGCCGGCAATCGTTGTTTCGACCAACGGGTGCCCGAAGAAATCAATCGTAAAATTGTAGATCACTTGAGTGATATCAATATGCCATTATCGGAACATGCAAGAACCTATTTGTTAAATGAAGGCATAAGACCTGAAACCATAATTAAAACCGGTTCACCAATGGCCGAAGTGCTGGAATTTCAAAAAATAAAAATCGGAGCAAATGATATCCTTGCACAAGAAGGATTAGAAAAAAAAGGATATTTCCTTTTAAGTACCCATCGTGAAGAAAATGTGGATTCACCTGAGAATTTCAAGGATCTGTTGGAATCATTAAATTGTATATGCAAAGAGTTTGGTAAAAAGATTATTGTTTCAACCCATCCACGTACCCGAAAAAAGTTAGAAGAATTAAACTATACAGAAAGTAACCCTTTGGTCCAATTTTCCAAACCTTATGGGTTTGCTGAATATATTAAATTGCAAGAGAACGCATTTTGTGTGATTTCAGACAGTGGCACAATTACAGAAGAAAGTTCAATCCTGGGTTTTCCTGCAATAACAATACGTCAGGCACATGAAAGACCCGAAGGTATGGATGAAGGAACCCTTATTATGACAGGTTTGAAAAGTGAAAGGATTATTGAAGCAATTAAAATGGTAACCGATCAGTGTAAAAATAACTGGAAACCCACAATAGTCAAAGATTATGAAACACTTAATGTTTCAAAAAAAGTAGTTAGAATCATACTTTCATATACAGATTATATTAATCGTACAGTTTGGCATAAAAAATAATAAAAATGAAGAAAATATTAGTTTTGGGTTCTGCAGGTATGCTGGGTCATATCGTTTTTAACTATTTAAACGAATTAAATAAGTATGAAATAAAAGATGCATCCTATCCTGTAAAAGTAAGACCGGAAAGCCTGTTGCTCGATGTTACCAATAAAATTCAAATTGAACAAACAATAGAAAACATTAAACCCGATGTTATCATCAATTGTATAGGCATCCTTATTAAAGGTTCACAGGATGATCCTTCAAATGCAATCTATCTTAATGCTTACCTTCCCCATCAATTAGCAAAATTGCAAAGAAAACATGGAGGTAAATTAATACATATAAGTACAGATTGTGTATTCAGCGGCGAAAAAGGGAGTTATACAGAAACAGATTTTAAAGATGCCCGCGACACTTATGGGCTAAGTAAAGCATTGGGTGAAATTGTTAATGATTTGGATCTTACGTTCCGGACTTCTATTATTGGACCTGAACTTAAAGAAAAAGGGGAAGGTCTCTTCCATTGGTTCATGTCGCAAAAAGGAGAAATTAAAGGTTATACAAATGCATTTTGGGGTGGAGTAACAACACTGGAATTGGCTAAAGCAATAGATCAGGCAATAGATCATCAATTAACCGGACTCTACCACATAACTAATGGTCAAGCTATTTCAAAGTTTGAATTAATCTCTCTTTTCAAGAAAATATGGAATAAAAAAGATATCGAAATTAAACCCTTTGAAGGGAAAGTTGCAGATAAAAGTTTAAAATCTGTACGTAAAGATTTTGATTTTTCAGTAAATTCTTATGAACAAATGCTCTTAGACCAATTTGAATGGATGGAACATCACAAATCAATGTATAATAATTATCTATATTAGCATTTATCTTGAAAATATTAATTGTAAGTCAGGTTTTTTGGCCTGAAAATTTTAGAATAAATGACTTGTGTATTGAGCTTGTAAAACTTGGTCATGAAGTAACTGTTATTACAGGAAAACCTAATTACCCACAAGGTAAGTTTTATAAAGGCTATAGTTTTTTTTCAAAATTCAAAGATTCATTTGAAGGGGCTAAACTTATTCGTGTTCCTGTAATACCACGTGGAAATGGGTCCGGATTAAGATTGTCATTAAATTATTTATCATTTGCTATTCTGGGTTCATTATTTTCATTGTTTCATAAAAAAAAATATGATTTTTCTTTTGTATTTGGGGTTTCACCCATAACTGCAGCCTTTCCTGCAATTATTCATCGTATTTTTTATAAAACAAAAATGATTATTTGGGTACAGGACTTATGGCCGGAAAGTGTTGAAGTATCCGGGAAACTAAACTCCTCCCTTATAAAAAAATTTATATTTATATTGGTTAAATATATATATAAACAAACTGATAAAATCTTTATTTCATCAAAATTTATGGAAAAATCTATACTTGAAAAGTTAGATAATAAGCATAAAAAAGATATTAAATATTTACCCAATTGGGCAGAAAATAGTTTTTTCGAGAAAAATATTGAAGTTAATAAATATTCTACTTTAATTCCCAATGGATTTATCTTAATGTTTGCCGGAAATATAGGATTCGGACAAGATTGTTTATCAATTGTAAAAGCAGCACAATTGCTTCAATCGCAACAATATATTAAATTTGTAATATTGGGCAATGGGAGTGAAAAAAAATCATTAGAAGAGCAGATAAAATCCTTAGGTTTAGAAGACACTATTTATTTATTGGGGAGTTATCCAATTGAAGAAATGCCCCATTTTTATGCTCATGCTGATGCAATGCTTATAACATTACGGGATGATGATCTTTTTTCCAATATTGTTCCAAGCAAGCTTCAATCCTACATGGCTTGTCATAAGCCAATTGCAGGTATGATAAACGGGGAATCTGCAGAAATTATAATGCTTTCAAAATGTGGCATTGTTTCTAATGCTGGAAATTATAAGGATTTTGCAGAAAAAATTATTGATCTTTCCAAACAACCTAAATCTGTCTTAGATCAAATGGGTGAAAATGGATTTAATTATAGTCAACAACATTTTAATAAAAATAATATTATTAAAAAAATACTTGAAAATATTGATTAACAAAAAAATAAATCATCTATTTCCACAGATTAACACGGATAAAATTCACTGATAAACTCAGATAAAAAAATCACATCATCAGTGGAACATCAGAGTTATCAGTGGACGAGAATACGAGGGGGCGAACGAAGGGACGAAGAGACGAAGGGGTTATTGAATTCTTGAATTTTAAATTTTGAATTAAATAAATTTGAGAAATCTGTGGACAAAAAAATAACAATTAATAAATCAACATATGTCAAAAATAGCGCTAATAACTGGTATTACCGGACAAGACGGTTCATATTTAGCTGAATTTTTATTGGAAAAAGGATATAATGTACATGGCATTATGCGTCGTGCTTCCTATTTTAATACCAGCCGTATTGAACATCTCTATTTTGAGGAATGGATAAAAGATACAAAACAAAAACGCAGCATCAATTTGCATTACGGCGATATGACAGACAGCAGCTCATTGGTAAGGATTATACAAGCTGTTCAGCCTGATGAAATTTATAATCTTGCGGCTCAAAGTCATGTTCAGGTAAGCTTTGAAGTACCTGAATATACTGCAGAAGCTGATGCTGTTGGGACCTTGAGGATTTTAGAAGCAGTCCGTATTTTAGGCCTGGAAAAGAAATGCAAGATATATCAGGCATCTACATCAGAACTTTTTGGCAAGGTCATGGAAGTTCCTCAAAAAGAAACCACACCATTTTATCCCCGCTCCCCCTATGGTGTTGCCAAGCAATACGGGTTCTGGATTACAAAAAATTACAGGGAGTCTTATGGCATGTTTGCTGTAAATGGTATATTATTTAACCACGAAAGCGAAAGAAGGGGAGAAACCTTTGTTACCCGTAAGATAACCCTGGCAGCAAGCAGGATAGCCCATGGATTGCAGAATAAATTGTATATGGGAAATCTCGATTCATTACGCGATTGGGGTTATGCAAAAGATTATGTGGAATGTATGTGGATGATGCTGCAACATCCTGATGCGGAAGATTTTGTGATTGCTACAGGAGAAATGCACACCGTTCGTGAGTTTATTGAACTGGCATTTTCAGAAGTAAATATTACGATTGAATGGCATGGAAAAGGAGTGAATGAAAAAGGTTTCGACAAAGCAAGCGGCAAGGTATTGGTAGAAGTTGATCCGAAATATTTCCGCCCTGCTGAAGTTGAACAACTGCTTGGAGATCCAACCAAAGCCAAAACATTACTCGGCTGGAATCCCATACAAACACCCTTCAAAGAATTGGTAAAACTGATGATGAAACATGACTTTGTGTATGTAAAGAAACTGCATGACTCTAAGGTGGATTTTTAAAAATATCCACTGAGGTACACAGATAAAATTCACTGATAAGCACAGATAATTATCAGAGAAAATCAGTGGAACATCAGTGTTAATCAGTGGACTAAAAAAAAAGTATGAAAAAAATATTCGTCTCCGGCTGTTATGATATGCTGCATTCCGGACATGTTGCCTTTTTTGAGGAAGCAGCATCGCTTGGAGAGCTTTATGTTGGGATAGGCTCTGATAAAACCATTATAGAACTGAAAGGCAGGAGCACTATCAATACTGAACAGGAACGTTTGTATATGATAAAGGCACTGAAAACTGTAAAACAAGCCTGGATTAACAGCGGGTCAGGAGTTTTGGATTTCAAAGAAGATTTAATACGGATAAGACCTGATATACTTTTTGTAAACGAAGATGGCCATACTTCGGAAAAAGCTAAATTATGTGAGGAATTGGGTATTGAGTACAAAATCAGTAAGCGAATTCCTCATGCAAATCTTCCAACAAGAAGTACAACCGCTTTGCGTCAGGAATGCCTGATTCCCTATCGTATTGATCTGGCTGGTGGCTGGCTGGATCAACCCTATGTTTCAAAATTTTACCCCGGAGCAGTAATAACAATTTCAATAGAACCGGATTACGATTTCAACGACAGAAGCGGAATGTCGACCAGTACCAGAAAAAAAGCGATAGAATTATGGCATACAGATATACCTGAAGGTGATAAAGAAAAACTGGCAAAAATACTTTTTTGTTATGAAAATCCACCGGGATCCGAATATGTGAGTGGATCTCAGGACTCTCTGGGTATAGTAATTCCGGGATTAAACTATTTGTGGTATAATAATGAAGAATATTGGCCATCGAAAATTGAGAAAGTAATAAATTCTGAAATTATATCCTGGCTTGAAGAAAGGATTTATTTACTTGCACTGCAACCACGTGAAAGCGGATTTAGTGTAACCGATAATACAGATATTACATTAATAAAAGCAAAAGCTCTTGCAGTGGCAGCCGACCAAGTTTGGGAAGCTATATTAAAGAAGGATGCCAAATCATTTGGTAAAGCAATGACCGCATCCTTTAATGCTCAAACGTCCATGTTTCCTCATATGGTTACTTCTTCAGTAGAAGATGCCATACGTGAAATTCCTGAACATGTTTTAGGATATAAACTCAGCGGAGCCGGCGGTGGCGGATATCTTGTATTATTTTCTGAAGTTGAAATTCCTAATGCATTGAAAATAAGAATACGAAGAGATTAATTTAATTGTCCACTGATGAACACAGATAAAATTCACTGATTGACACAGATATTTTTTATCAGAGAAAATCAGTGGTATATCAGTGGTAATCTGTGGATAAATATAAAAAATAATGGATACTCAAAAATTCTTATATGAAGATGAATGCCGAAAAATTATAGGAGCTTGTTTCGAAGTACATAATGAATTAGGGCATGGATTTTTGGAAGCAGTTTATCAGGAGGCTTTGAGTATTAGTTTTAGTCAAATGAATTTACCCTATGAATCTGAGAAAAAGTTAGCAATATTTTATAAAGGACAACAACTTCAAAAATCATATTATGCTGATTTTGTATGCTTTGATAATATAATAATTGAATTAAAAGCTTGTGAGGGACTTGTCCCAGAACATACATCTCAGGTTCTTAATTATTTAAAAGCAACTGATTTCAAATTAGGTTTATTAATAAATTTCGGAACTCCTAAGGTTTAAATTAAAAGAATAATATTATAAGAACTTATCCACCGAAGCACACAGTTAAAATTCACTGATAATCACAAATATTTTTATCAGAGAAAATCAGTGGAACATCAGTGGTATTCAGTGGACAAAAAATTAATTTATGCGCAGATTCGGACAAGTTATTAAAGTAAAACCTGAGAAATTAGCATATTATCTTGAGCTTCATGCTAATCCATGGCCTTCAGTTATCAAAAAAATAGAGGATTGTAATATCAGAAATTATTCCATTTTTCTATTTAATGATTCGATGTTATTTGCTTATTTTGAATATGTTGGTAATGATTTTGAAGCAGATATGAAAAGAATGGCTGAAGATAAAGAAACACAACGCTGGTGGAAAGAAACCGATCCATGTCAGGAAACACTGGGAATAAATCCCGGAGAATGGTGGCATAACATGAAAGAAATATTCCATTGTTAGAAAAATATCCACTGATGTACACAGATAAAATTCACTGATGAACACGAATATTTATCAGAGAAAATCAGTGGAACATCAGTGTTTATCAGTGGACAAAAAAAAAGAAAAACATGAATAAAGACAGTAAAATTTATATCGCCGGGCATAAAGGCCTTGTTGGTTCAGCTTTATGGAACAACTTATTATCAAAAGGCTACACCAACTTAATTGGCCGTACTATTGATGAGCTCGATTTAATGAATCAGCAGGCAGTTACAGATTTTTTTGAAACTGAAAAACCTGAATATGTTATTTTAGCAGCAGCTAAAGTTGGAGGAATTGTAGCCAATAATACTTATCGAGGACAGTTTATATACGAAAATCTTCAGATACAAAACAATGTTATCCATCAGGCTTATCTGAATGGAGTTAAAAAATTACTTTTCCTTGGTTCAACCTGTATTTATCCCCGTGATGCTCAACAACCTATGCCTGAAGATTGTCTGTTAACAGATGTGCTGGAATATACCAACGAACCTTATGCTATTGCCAAGATTGCAGGTTTAAAGTTATGTGAAAGCTATAATCTGCAATACGGAACAGACTTTATTGCTGTTATGCCTACCAATCTTTATGGTCCTAACGACAATTTTGATCTGGAAAAGAGTCATGTTTTACCTGCAATGATTCGTAAAATTCATTTGGGCAAATGTCTGGAAGAAAAAAATTGGAGCGCCATCAGAAAAGATTTGAATGATCGCCCGATTGAAGGTATTTCAGGAACTAATTCAGAGGAGGAAATCCTTGCAATATTATCCAAATACGGTCTCTCAGTCTCTCAGTCTCTCCCTCTCTCTTTTGTCAAAGTAGAAATATGGGGTAGCGGAGCACCATTACGTGAATTCTTATGGAGTGAAGAAATGGCTGATGCCTGCATATTTATCATGGAAAATGTAAGTTTTAAGGATCTGAAAAGCGTTGATTCTTCAAAAAAAGAAATTCGCAATACGCATATAAATATTGGCACAGGCAAAGAAATAACAATTAAAGCACTTGCCCGGTTAATTAAAGAAAATATTGGCTTCAAGGGAGAATTATTTTTTAATGCAGAAAAACCTGATGGTACTATGCGTAAACTAACCAATCCCGCTAAACTCCATCAACTGGGCTGGCATCATAAAATAGATATTGAAGAGGGCGTGAAAAAAATGTATAACTGGTATTTAAAGCAATAGTCCCTGTGATTGAGTGAGCGAAGAGATGAAGAGAAGTGAGAGATGAAGGGCCGAATGAACTTTATCAGCTCGTTTTGTCATTCTGAGTTTTAACATTTAGAAAAATGCTTGAAGGTACGATGACAAAAATATAAAATCATTGCTTTTTCAATCTCTGCGGTCCTTGCCGCGGAGTTTTACGCGGAGAACCGCAAAGATTAAAGAATCAACTAGTTTTAATTTCATTGTCATGTTTCTTATATATACTTAAAAATCAACAAAAAACAAAACTTGTCATTAGTAGCGTTAGCGAAGAATCTCAATAAAATAAAGAATACATAT
The DNA here is from genome assembly GCA_026391675.1 of Bacteroidota bacterium. Lineage (GTDB taxonomy): Bacteria > Bacteroidota > Bacteroidia > Bacteroidales > JACABE01 > JACABE01. Next base: position 7,185 of record JAPLDQ010000037.1, on the reverse strand, counting down.
TAATATGAGATGCTTCTCTCGCCAGGAGCGAGACAGCATGACAAAAGAACATCCACAGATAAGCTCAAATAAAATACATCAGTGGAAAATCAGTGTTATCAGTAGAAGAAATTTTAAGTTAAATTTTCCCATTTTGTATAAAAAAATAATTTTACTACTATATACTGCCTTAATCACAACACTGAGTGTGATGCCTGCTTCTGACCTGCCGGATATTATAGTGTTCCCTTATTTTGATAAAATAGTTCATATATGCATGTACGCAGGATTAAGTTTTTTGTTATTATGGTTTTGGGACGAGAAAAAAAGGAAGAATAAAAAACTGCAGATTATTTTTATAGTATTTGCATGGGGATTATTTATGGAAATTATTCAGGGCGTGAGTCATTTTGGTCGCTCGTTTGATTTTTTTGATGCTTTAGCTAATACATTTGGCTTTATTCCAGGTTATTATAGCTGGAAAATAGTGAATAGACTAAAAATCCAAAAATCCATTTAAGTTGTTATTCAACTATTTTATTAAAATTTTCATCAATGGAAATAATTCATAAGATTTATAGTGTTTTTCGAAAATATGGCATATTATTCATAATCAAACATTTTTATTATGAATTATACTATGATTACAAATTGGGAATATCTACCATAAGAGAAAAACAATTAAAATCGCTAAGCATTGATAGTAAAAATAAAACCCAGGGCGAGAAATATCAACCTTCATCCTATTATAAACTCAATAAAATTTTTCAACGTTTTTCAATTCAACTTGAAAATCAGACTATACTTGATTTGGGTTGCGGAAAAGGCAGATTCTTATTTTATTCAGCTTTTCATGGAGCCCGAAAAGCAATCGGAATTGAATTTGCTAAAGAATTATATAACATTGCAGAACACAATAAAGTAAGATTTCTGCAAAAAAATACAAAAATCAAAACTGATATCAATATCATTTTGTCGGATGTGGTTGATTATAATATAGATAAAGAAGTTACATTAATTTTTCTTTTTAATCCTTTTAAAGAGAAAGTTACAGAAAAAATAATCGAAAATATCAATACTTCTTTAAAGCAATTTCCCAGGAAAATTCAGATTATTTATTTGAATCCACTGCATTCCTTCTTATTTGACCAGCATTTTATACTACAATCAGGATATAATAAAGATTTTAATATCCCTATTAGAATTTATTCAAATTTCTAGAAATATAAACCCTTAAACTTATATTACTTTTATCGAAAGAAAAGACAACATCCAATTATTACATCATTTTCACATTAAAACAAATGAAAACAATTGTAAATAACCCTTGTCTTCCCGGACTTATAGGTAATTATTATAATTATAAATACGACGAATATGGAGTTTGGGTTGGCTCAAAATATGTCTGCTTACCTTTTTTTTCCTACGGAAACATCAATTTTAAAAATAAAATTAAAAATTATCCGAAATGGGAATTCAGAGGATTTGAACCTGTTTCAGAATATTATACCAGCACTAAAATAACCAGTTATATTAAATTAGACTGTGATATTACCCATCAATTTAATCAATTGGGTTCTAATCTAAAGCGCAAAATTAAAAAAGCATTAAAAAATAATATTGAAATAAAATCCGGTGGTATAGAATTATTAAAAGATTACTATTTGATTTATAGTAAAAATATGCTCAAACTGGGTTCTCCTGTTTTGAAAATTGGTTTCTTTAACGAAATTATTACAAAATATTCTAATGGCAATGCCAAGATATTTGTAGCATATTTAAATGATAAGCCCATAGGATCAGCATTATTAATAAGCTATCTGGGATTTTATGAAAATTGCTGGTTTGCAACACTTAGAAAATATAATAAATTATATACTTCCTACCTTTTACATTGGGAAATGATAAAGTTTGCAATTGAAAATAAAGCTAGAATCTATTCATTCGGGAGAAGCAACCAGAACAGCAGTGTACTTAAATACAAACAGCAATGGAATACAGAAAACATCACCTTATACTGGAGCTTTTCTGAAAAACCAAAAATAAACATAAGAAAAATTCATATTTTAAGAATATTATGGAAAGCACTTCCCTTGTCAATAGCAAATTTACTCGGTCCTGTTTTTGCAAAAAATATTTATACGCTTTTTATTATTTTTTCGTTAACATTCTAAACTAACTAAACAATCAAACTGTATTATAATTATGTTAAGTGAATTATTATTACTCATTAATACTGTCCTTTCAAACAGAGGGAAAAAAACAATTGACAGTATATCAGTATCTACAGATCTTCGTAAAGATTTAGGCTTCGATTCTCTCGATTTAGCTGAATTAACAGTTCGTATTGAAGACAAATATGATATAGATATTTTTGAGAATGGAATTGTTGCAACTATAGGGGAAATATTACAACAGTTTGAGAAATAAAGATGGAATTATTTTATAGAGATGCACTTTTACTAAGCGAAGTTTCATGGCATGAGCTTATTGAAGATTTAAATAATGCAGCATCCTTTAATTCATATTGTTATTCAAAAAATTACTATACTGTATTCAAACAGATTTTACTATCAATTATTTTAAAAAAAGAAATTGTTTTACTGGACTCAGATTTTACAACTGATGAATTGGTAAATTTAACAGGATTCAGTGACTTTGGATCATTTGAACAGCTTATCAATAAAAAGGATTTCGAATTAATACAATCAAAAACCCATTTAATAGACAGGATTAAAAAATCAAGCACTGAGTGGAAAATTACTTTATTTACTTCCGGAACAACAGGAATACCAAAAAAAGTTTCACATAGGTTTGAATCCATTACTCGATTCGTAAAAACTACAACCTCAGAAAATATCTGGGGATTTGCCTATAACCCGACTCACTTTGCCGGATTACAGGTGTTTTTTCAGGCCATTTTAAATGGAAACACTATCGTACGTTTATTTGACTTAGAAAAAGAGCAGATAATCAACGAAATACAAAATTACAGCATTACGCATATTTCAGCTACACCATCGTTTTTCAGGTTATTATTACCTTTAAATAAAAATTATGGCACAGTAAAAAGAATTACTTCCGGAGGTGAAAAATTCGATAAAAAAACAATTCAGCAATTAAAGCCATTTTTCCCAAATGCAAAAATTACAAATATTTATGCATCAACAGAAGCCGGTTCATTGTTTGCATCAGAAGGAGATATATTTACATTAAAACCGGAAGTTGAAAAATGGGTTAAAATTGTGAATGGTGAATTATTTATACATCATCATTTAATGGGTGAATCAGCTTCTAACGCAGAAGAATGGTATGCCAGCGGTGATTTGGTAGCTATTACTGATACGAATCCTTTACAATTCCGTTTTGTTTCACGTAAAAATGAAATGATTAATTCAGGTGGTTATAAGGTAAACCCTGTTGAAGTTGAGGAGGTAATAAGAGGACTTAAAGGTATTACGGATGTGAGAGTTTATGGAAAACCAAATGCTGTTCTGGGTAATATCATTTGCTGTGAAGTGCAAAAAAACAATCCGCAATTAGATGAAACTACTATCCGGATGTATTTACAAACAAAGTTACAGGAATTTAAAATTCCCAGAATGATTTATTTTGTTGATGGCATTCAAACAACAAGAAGCGGAAAGATTAAAAGATAGGTAAAAATAAATCTAAAATCGTTAATCGTTGTTCTAAAATAAAAATTATTAGCGATTAACGATTAACGAATGTTGATTTTTGAAGATTTTAATTCAGGCGATAACCTTAAATTTAAATATTATGAATATTTTAGTAAGCGGAGTATCAAAAGGACTGGGTCTGAGTATATCAGAAGTTTTACTGAAAGAGGGTTGGACTGTTTATGGAATAAGCCGGAGTATAACAAGTGAACTTCAGAATCTGATACATTTATATCCGGATAATTTTAAGCATCTTTCTTATGATTTATCTGATACTGAGAATGTTAAAACCGTTCTGTTTAAAAACTGGATTGGCAAAGATGTAGTTATTCATGCATTTATTAATAATGCAGCCATAGCTTATGATGACATTATCAGTAATTTAAACTTAGAATGTTTAACAGATATGTATAAAGTAAATGTTTTCACCCCCATGAACATATGCAAATACATCATCCGGCAGTTTTTATTGCACAAAATAAAAGGCAGTATTATTCATGTTTCATCCATTAGTGCTCACACCGGCTATAAAGGCTTATCTATGTACGCCTCAACCAAAGGTGCCCTGGAAGCATTTTCGAAAAATACAGCCCGCGAATGGGGCGAAGTCGGCATCCGTTCAAATTGTGTAGTACCGGGATTTATGGAAACAGAAATGAGTGCTGACTTAACATCAGAGCAAAAAAACAAAATATATCAGCGGACATCCTTAAAAAAAGTTGTAGATAAATTATCAGTTGCTGAAACAATAGCATTTCTATTATCCGAAAAGGCAATATCCATTACAGGACAAAATATTCATGTAGATTCTGGTGTAATATGAGTTTGTAAAGTATTAAAGTTCATAAAGTTTCCCCATTTACATCATATATCATTTAGACAGAGTTTATAACGCTATTTTTATTGTTTAATATTAAAAATTACCTCTCTCAGCCCAATGCAAACAGAAATCCGATTAACTTCTGAAATTACTAACTTAGAGTGGGAATGTTATTCAACTGCCTTTAATCAGGTCTTTGAGAAAGATTTTACAATAAACTATTTTAAACATAAATATTTCAATACGGTTGATTCCCATTCTTATCATGTTTTTTTGGAATCTGAAGATGGTATTGCAGGAGCAATTACTGTAATCCCATTTGAGTATTTATTTGATAATGAAATAAAAAGAGTTGGACTGGCTGTTGATGTTTTTATTTTACCGGATTATCGGACTGACCCTCTGGCATTGTTTAAAATGTATAAGGTGTTAAAAGATCAATTGATACAGCGTGAAATAGTTATGGTAATTGCAGTTCCTAATGATATGGCTTATCCATACTGGAAAAATGTAGTGAAATGGAATGATATTGGATTGCTCACCTATCATGCATTACCGGTTAAATTTGGTTCAGCAAAAACAAAATTTTTATACCTTTTAAATCCTTTGCGCTTTTGCTATACCTGGCTGATGATCTTTATATCCTATTTTGCGTTTTCAACTGAAAAACAGAGCAGGATTAAAATAAACCGAAATAAAAAAGTAATTGAAAAACAACGCTATAATAATAAAGAGCATATTAAACATAACACTAAAAAATATTTTTTTTCTTACCGGATACAAAATGAAGATAGTGTTAACACTTGTTTTTTGATTGATTTTTATAATAAGAAAAAAGCAGCTAAAGATACTGCTTCATTAGCAAAAGCAATAAAAAGAATTATATTATTTGAAAAAGTTGAAATAATTGTTTTTATAGGAAGATTGAGCTTTTTCCAGTTATTGCTTATTAAAGTACCATTAAAACTGGAGCCAAAACACTTATATTTAACTGCTGATATCCTGATTCCTGATAGTATCGATAAAGAGCTCGTTTTTAATATTAACAATTGGGATTTTGGATTGTTTAACTACGACGTACGATGAATATATTAACTTTTGATATAGAGGAGTGGTTTCATCTTCTGGACACTAATCTTTCGAATACAGAGGAAAGCTGGGAGAAGTTTGAAGTTCGGATTTATAAAAATATGGATCGGATCTTTAAATTACTAGACGAAAAAAATATTAAAGCAACATTCTTTTGCTTGGGATGGATTGCCAAAAAATATCCCGAAATAATTAAACAGATTGATCAATTAGGCTATGAAATCGGATGCCATTCTGATCAGCATAAATTAGTAAATACCCTTACACCTGCATTATTTAAGAAAGATACAGAAATAGCAGTTCTTCGTCTGGAAGATATTATTGGTAAAAAGATAACTTCATATCGTGCTCCCTGTTTTTCTTTTACCCCCGAAACATCCTGGGCTTATGAAATATTGGCAGAGTTAGGAATTACACATGACAGTTCTATATTTCCTTCACTAAAAATTCTTGGAGGATATGAGAATTTTCCTTCAGAGAAAGCTTGCATAGTGAAATATAATGGCATTACAATGAAAGAATTGCCTATTACAAAAGCTAGTTTTTTAGGACAAAACATTGTATATTCAGGAGGTGGTTTTTTTCGGTTCTTTCCTTATTATCTTATTAAGTATTGGAGCAAAAATAGTGATTATCTGATGACGTATTTACATCCACGTGATATTGATGCAATGCAACCAATGATAAAGGAATTAACTTTTTCCAGGAAATTCAAATCATATTACGGGCTTCATACTGCTGAAGATAAATTTAACCGCTGGTTAACAGATTTTAAATTTTTGGATATCAGAGAATTTGATAAAAAATATGATTGGGAAAAAGCACAAATTGTAAACTTATAACGCTAAAAACTATACATTTTTTTAAATGAAAAAACACTTTTTAAATTTACAAACTCAGATTAACAAAAATCCCTTATTAAAAAAATTTGGTTTAAGATTATTAGCTTTAATTGGTTCGGGTGCAATTATTTTATTCTTTTTAAAAAACAGTTCTGAATTAGACCCTGACTCAATAAAATATAAAGTACAGCATGCTAAGTTTATTTATGATTTTTATAAAATTATTATTTATTGCAGCTATTATTTTCTGAGTTTTATCGGCTACGATGCTTATATTTACTATTCAGAAACGATTTATAAATATGGAGTTTATGCAATAGGAATAAATGGCTCCGGTTCAGTTTTTATGGGGATCAGCTGTCTGGGGATATCCTTAATGGGTAGCTTTGTTGCTTTAATTGTTTCATTTCCGGGTAAAGTAAAGCATAAATTATGGTATATTCCGTTAGGATTACTTATTATTCAGTTTCTGAATGTTTTACGGATGAGTACACTGGCTTTGCTTATTCACTATGGGTTTAAATATACATTTAATGATTATAATTTAATGGGGATAATAAAATTTAATCATCACGACTTATTTAGTCGCTCCTTATTAATTCAAAAGTAGAACTTTTAATTCTAATTTGAATGTTTTGAAGAAAATAAAATCGAGCAAATTTTTTAGTTCATTTTTAAGTTTAACCATCAATTTCTTCAAATTCCAACCAGTTGCAGCTAAGAATGCGTTGATTCTTGGTGATTTTTCGCCTTTTAGATAATTCTGTCCCATCCT
>JAPLDQ010000008.1 GCA_026391675.1 Bacteroidota bacterium | reverse complement strand
GCCTGCATCTGCCGCACATTCGGTCCCGGGGTTGTGTCAATCCGGCAAAGTTCGACCAGCAGATCCCGTATATAGCGCGCAAAGCTCGCGCTCCGGGTCCGGGCGAGGATTTCGCGGGCGATGCGGGACTGGGCCTGGCTGGCGGGAGCCGTGCGGGGATTGGATGCCTTGGGCTGGCGCGGACTGCGCCGGGGTTCGGTTCGTTTGGCGGGCATGGGTTTGCGGGTTGTTCCAACTGCAATTACTCATCGAGACAAGCCACGAATTGGCTGCCCCGGCTGAACTGCGAGGCGTGGGCAGGCTAGCAAACGGCAACCGGGTGTCAAGGGTCACCCGATGACAATCAGGTGCATGGACTCGGGCAGATTTGCGGCGACGCGGGCGACGATGTTGCCTTTCAGCAGGTCAACGAGAGCCTTTTCAAAATGACTGAAATAGTTGTTGCATCCCGGTTGCGGCTTGTTATATTCCGCTTCCCGTTTGCCCAAAAGGGGCAGGGGAATCAAACGCGAAATGCCGACAATTAATCAATTGGTCCGTAAGGGCCGCTGTAAACTGAAGCACAAGTCCAAGTCACCTGCCTTGGAGAACTCCCCGTTTCGTCGGGGCGTTTGTATCCAGGTCATGACCCGCACCCCCAAGAAGCCGAATTCGGCCATGCGGAAGGTGGCCAAGGTGCGCCTGACGAACGGGCATGAAATCATTGCCTATATCCCGGACGAGGGTCACAACTTGCAGGAACACTCTATCGTAATGATCAGAGGTGGCAGGGTAAAAGATTTACCAGGTGTCAGATATCATATCATCAGAGGTGCTCTGGATACTTCAGGCGTTGAAGGCAGAAACCAGAGAAGATCCAAATATGGTACAAAAAAACCAAAAGCAAAAAAATAACATATTAATAAAGTACCAAATTTTTTAATAAAATGAGGAAAGCTAAACCGAAAAAACGAATCATATTACCAGATCCAAAGTTCAACGATACTTTGGTTACTAAGTTCGTTAATAATTTAATGCTAAAAGGAAAGAAAAGTACAGCTTTTGAAATTTTTTATGATGCAATGGATATTGTAACTGAAAAATTAAAAGAAGATGCAGTTGAAGTTTGGAAAAAAGCATTAGCAAACGTTACACCTTCAGTTGAAGTTCGTAGCCGCAGAATTGGTGGTGCAACTTTTCAGATTCCTTCAGAAATCAGACCTGACAGAAAAATGTCAATCGGTATGAAAGCTTTAGTGAATTTTGCACGTAAGAGACATGAAAAATCAATGAGCCAGAAATTAGCCGGTGAAATTATGTCAGCATACAAAGAAGAAGGTGCAGCTTTTAAACGTAAAGAAGATACACATAGAATGGCCGAAGCTAATAAAGCTTTCTCACATTTTAAATTTTAGTTAAAGGTTTTTAAAGAAACCAATTTATAGTTCATTACTTTTTTGATTCACAGTTTAGAGTAGTATAAGGATACAATTAGAATGTCAGAAAAATTAACATTAACAAGAAATATTGGCATTATGGCTCACATTGATGCGGGTAAAACCACAACAACTGAGCGTATATTGTATTATACCGGAAAAAGCCATAAAATCGGAGAAGTACACGACGGCGGAGCCGTTATGGACTGGATGGTTCAGGAACAGGAAAGAGGAATAACCATTACCTCTGCAGCAACAACTGTATTCTGGAACTACGAAGACGAACAATTCAAGATAAATATTATAGATACTCCAGGCCACGTTGACTTTACTGTTGAGGTGGAACGTTCATTAAGAGTACTTGACGGAGCTGTTGCTTTGTTTTGTGCTGTTGGTGGTGTGGAGCCTCAGTCAGAAACAGTTTGGCGTCAGGCTGACAAATATAAAGTTCCCCGCTTATGTTTCGTTAATAAAATGGACAGGGCAGGTGCTGACTTTTTTAATGTATTAGAACAAATCAAAGACAGATTAGGAGCCAATCCTATTCCGCTTCAGATTCCAATCGGACAGGAAGATACTTTTACTGGTATTGTTGATTTAATTTCAAACAAAGCTTATTTTTGGGAAGAAAATTCTTTAGGTGTTGATATTAAAGAAATTCCAATCCCTGAAGATTTATTGGAAGTTGTTGATGAATACAGAACAAAATTAATTGAAGGCGTTGCCGAAGAAAGCGATCATCTGTTAGAAAAGTTTTTGGAAGATCATAATTCACTTTCAGAAGATGAAATGATAGCAGCCATTAGAAAAGCAACTATCGAAATGAGAATTACACCTGTAATTTGTGGCGCTTCATTTAAAAACAAAGGTGTTCAGAAATTACTGGATGCAGTTGTGAGATTTTTACCAAGTCCAATGGATATCGACGCAGTTACTGGTATAAATCCTAAAACTGACAAAGAAGAAACAAGAGATCATGTTGCTGATGCACCTTTATCTGCATTGGCATTTAAAATAGCCACCGATCCTTATGTAGGAAGAATTGCCTTTTTCAGGGTTTATTCAGGTACATTGGAAGCGGGTTCTTATGTTCTTAATACAACAACCGGCAAAAAAGAACGTATTTCACGTATTATGCAAATGCATGCCAATAAACAAAATCCGCTCGAAAGAATTGAAGCCGGAGATATTGGTGCTGCAGTTGGATTTAAAGATATTCGTACCGGTGATACATTGTGTGATGAAAAGCATCCTATTATTTTAGAAAATATTGTTTTCCCTGATCCTGTTATCAGTATCGCCATTGAACCGATTACACAAAAAGAAGTTGATAAATTATCAAATGCCTTATATAAATTAGCTGAAGAAGATCCAACATTTACAGTTAAAACTGATGAAGATTCAGGCCAAACCATTATAAGTGGTATGGGTGAATTACATCTGGAAATTCTTGTTGACAGATTGAAACGTGAATTTATGGTTGAATGTAACCAGGGCAGACCTCAGGTAGCATATAAAGAAGCAATTACTTCTACCGTTAAATTCAGAGAAGTTTATAAAAAACAAACTGGTGGTAAAGGTAAATTTGCTGATATCGAAGTTGAAATTTCACCGGCTGATGAAGGCGAAAAAGGATTGCAGTTTATAAATGAAGTTAGAGGTGGTAATATTCCAAAAGAATATATTCCTGCAATTGAAAAAGGATTCAGACTTGCCATGACCAATGGTGTTTTGGCCGGTTATCCTGTTGATAGTTTAAAAGTAAAATTATTGGATGGATCATTCCATGCTGTCGATTCAGATTCATTATCTTTTGAAATTGCAGCTAAGATTGCATTTAAAGAAGCATGTAAAAAAGCTAAACCAATTTTACTTGAACCTATCATGAAAGTTGAAATCGTAACTCCTGATGATTATGTTGGTGATGTTACAGGTGATATCAATAAACGTCGTGGTGTGCTGAAAGAAGTTGAGGCAAAAGTTTCATATCAGGTAGTAAAAGCAGATGTTCCTTTATCCAATATGTTTGGATATGTAACAACATTAAGAACTTTATCTTCAGGAAGAGCAACTTCGACCATGCAATTTTCACATTTTTCACAGGCTCCGGCAAATGTTGTTGAAGAAGTTGTTAATAGCAAATAAGAAAATAGTAAAACAAATATAAAAAAATATTAATTCTAAATTAATAAGTAAAGTGAATCAAAGAATCAGAATAAAGTTAAAATCCTACGATTACAATTTAGTTGATAAATCAGCTGAGAAAATTGTAAAGACTGTAAAGTCAACAGGAGCTGTAGTTAATGGTCCTATTCCATTGCCTACTAATAAAAAGATTTATACTGTTTTACGTTCAACATTCGTAAACAAAAAATCACGCGAACAATTCCAGTTGTGTTCTTATAAAAGATTACTGGATATTTACAGCACAACATCTAAAACTATTGATGCTTTAATGAAACTTGAATTACCAAGTGGTGTTGAAGTAGAAATCAAAGTGTAATTATTTGTAAAAAGAGCTGTAAACAATAAAAGAATAAAAAACAAAGTACAATGTCAGGAATTATTGGAAAAAAAGTCGGAATGACGAGCGTATACGATGCCTCTGGGAAAAACATCCCATGCACGGTTATAGAAGCTGGTCCTTGCGTGGTAACGCAAGTAAAAACAAAAGAAGTTGATGGCTATGAAGCTATTCAACTTGCATTTGATGAAAAGAAGGATAAGCATACAACCAATGCTTTAAAAGGCCATTTCAAAAAAGCAGGTACCACTCCTAAAAAATTCGTTTATGAGTTTACCCGTTTTGAAGCAGATCACCAGAAACAATTTGGGGATGTGTTAGGCGTAGATATTTTTATTGAAGGTGAATACATTGATGTAGTAGGAACAACAAAGGGTAAAGGTTTTCAGGGCGTAGTAAAACGTCACGGTTTCCACGGTGTTGGTGATGCTACTCACGGACAGCATGACAGATTAAGAGCTCCGGGTTCAGTAGGTGCATCTTCATGGCCTTCAAGAGTATTTAAAGGCTTACGCATGGCAGGCAGAACCGGTGGAAATCGCCGTAAAATGATCAACTTACAGGTTGTAAAAATCATTTTAGAAAAGAATTTAATATTAGTTAAAGGATCAGTTCCTGGTCCAAAAGGTTCATATGTAATTATTGAAAGATGGAGTTAGTAGTATATAACACAAGCGGAAACAAGACTGATAGATCAGTTAAGTTAGATGATTCTGTTTTTGGTATTGAACCAAATGATCACGCAATTTACTTAGACGTAAAGCAATATTTAGCCAATCAACGTCAGGGTACACATAAATCTAAAGAAAGATCAGAAATTTCTGGTAGTACAAAAAAGCTGAAAAAACAAAAAGGTACAGGTGGTGCCCGCGCAGGCGATATCAACTCTCCGGTTTTTGTTGGTGGAGGTAGAGTTTTTGGTCCAAGACCAAGAGATTATAACTTCAAATTAAACAAAAAATTAAAAAAATTAGCTCGTAAATCTGCTTTATCATATAAAGCTAAGGAAAACAATATATTAGTTGTTGAAGATTTCGATTTTGAAACACCAAAAACCAAAAATTTCATCGAAATTTTAAATAATTTGAAAATTTTTGATAAAAAAACATTAATAGTGCTTTTTGAATCAAATAAAAGTGTATATTTGTCCTCCCGTAATTTGGGTCAGGTGAAAGTTGTAAATGTAACAGAATTAAACACTTACGATATTTTACATGCAAATAATATCATGTTTTTGGAAAGTTCAATTAAAGAATTTAACAATTTTCAAAGCGAAGCTTAAAAATTTTATACAAAAAAACATAACAGCTAATACGAAATGAGCATTATAGTAAAGCCAATAATAACTGAAAAAATGACAACCATCAGCGAAAAAATTACCAATCGCTTTGGATTTGTTGTCAACAGGAAGGCAAATAAAATAGAGATTAAAAAAGCAGTTGAAAGCTTATACGGAGTTAAGGTTGAATTAGTCAACACTATGGTATACCGCGGTAAAACCAAATCCAGAAATACAAAATCTGGTGTAATTACCGGTAAAACCAGCGCCGTTAAAAAAGCTATTGTAACATTAGCTGCAGGAGAAACAATTGATTTTTATAGCAATATATAAAGAATAAAAATGGCTCTTAAAAAATTTAAACCCACAACACCAGGACAGCGTTTCAAAATCATCAGTACATTTGAAGAAATTACTACTGATGTTCCTGAAAAATCATTGCTGGTTCCTAAGAAAAGAAGCGGCGGACGTAATAATACCGGTAGAATGACCATGCGTTATTTAGGCGGTGGACACAAGCAAGCATATAGAATTATTGATTTCAAACGCGATAAAGATAATATACCTGCAACTGTTAATTCAATTGAATACGATCCAAACAGAACTGCCCGCATAGCATTATTGTTTTATGCTGATGGCGAAAAAAGATATATCATTGCACCTCACGGATTAAAAGTAGGACAAACTGTATTATCAGGAAAAGATATAGCACCAGAAATAGGAAACACATTATTTTTAAGTGAAATTCCTTTCGGTACTATTATTCATAACCTGGAATTACGTCCCGGACAAGGAGCTAAATTAAGCCGTAGCGCTGGCTCTTATGCACAGTTAATGTCAAGAGATGATAAATATGCTATCGTAAAAATGCCTTCTGGCGAAACCCGTATGATCTTACAAAGCTGTAAAGCTACTATAGGTATGGTATCAAATATTGACCATAGTCTGGAAGTATCCGGTAAAGCAGGTAGAGCACGCTGGCAAGGTCGCAGACCACGCGTTAGAGGTGTAGTAATGAATCCGGTTGATCACCCAATGGGTGGTGGTGAAGGTCGTTCATCCGGCGGTCACCCAAGATCTAGAAAAGGTATTCCCTCAAAAGGATACAAAACTAGATCTTTGAAAAAAGATTCAAACAAATATATTGTCGTTTCAAGGAAGAAATAATTAAGATAAAAAAAACACTTAAGTATGAGTCGTTCATTAAAAAAAGGTCCTTATATAGAGTACAAATTAGAAAAGAAAGTTCTTGATGCTATTGAGAAAAATAAAAAAGTAGCAATCAAAACATGGTCAAGAGCTTCAATGATTTCTCCAGACTTTGTAGGACAAACAATTGCAGTTCATAATGGTAATAAATTTATTCCAGTATATGTTACCGAAAATATGGTTGGTCACAAATTAGGTGAATTTGCTCCTACCAGAACTTTCAGAGGTCACGCAGGTAATAAAGACAAAGGAAAAAAATAAATAATTTACAGAAATGGGATCAAGGAAACATATTAGAGCAGAACAGGAAAAAGAAGCAAAAAAAACATTTTACTTTGCCAAATTAACCAATAATCCATCTTCTCCTAGGAAAACAAGATTAATGGCTGATTTAATCCGTGGTGTAAATGTTGAAAAAGCAATGCATATTTTGCAATTTAGTTCTAAAGAATCTGCAATTAAATTACGTAAATTGTTACTTTCAGCTATTGCAAACTGGCAAAGCAAAAACGAAGGTGTTAGAATCGAAGAAAGTAATTTATTTGTAAAAGAAGTATTTGTTGACGGTGGCAGACAAATGAAAAGAATCAGAACTGCTCCTCAGGGCAGGGCTCATCGCATCAGAAAACGCTCAAGTCATATTACTTTAATCATCGACAGCAGAAATAATATCGCTACTGTAGAAGAAACAACCGATAATAATTAAGAATAAGTAAAAACATTTTAAAATATTATAAATGGGACAAAAAGTCAATCCAATAGGTAGCAGATTAGGCATCATCAGAGGCTGGGATTCTAATTGGTATGGTGGAAAAAGTTTTGAACTAAAGCTTATTGAGGATTTTAAAATCAGACAGTATTTAAATGCTCGTTTATCAAAAGCTGGTATCTCAAGAATTAACATTGAACGTACTTTGAAATTGGTTACAGTAACTATAAATACAGCACGTCCAGGTCTTATTATCGGAAAAGCCGGTCAAGAAGTTGATAAGTTAAAAGAAGAATTAAAAAAAGTTACCAATAAAGAAGTACAAATTAATATTTCTGAAATAAAACGCCCTGAATTAGACGCTATCCTGGTTGCTAATACCATTGCAAGACAGATTGAAGGCAGGGTTTCTTACCGTAAAGCAATTAAAACATCTATTGCTTCAAGTATGAGAATTGGCGCAGAAGGTATTAAAGTATTGATCTCAGGTAGAATCGGTGGCGCTGAAATGGCACGTCGTGAACAATATAAAGAAGGCAGAACGCCTCTTCATACACTAAGAGCTGATATTGATTATTCAACTGCTGAAGCACATACTACTTATGGTAGAATTGGTATAAAAGTATGGATTTGCAAAGGATTGGTTTACGGAAAAAGAGAACTTGTTCCAACTGCTCCAACTGCAAATAAAGATAAACAAATGCCTCAGGGTGGTGGTTCAAGACAAAGACCAAATAATAATAACAATAGCAATAATAGAAAAAGAAGATAGAAATATCTAAGAGCATAAAAGAAAATTTATAACATAATATTTATAAGCAATGTTACAGCCAAAAAAGACCAAATACAGAAAAATGCAGAAAGGCAAGATGAAAGGCAACGCCAAACGTGGTAGCCAGCTTGCTTTCGGATCATTCGGTATTAAGGCAATGGAAGAAACTTGGATAACAGGAAGACAAATAGAAGCAGCACGTCAAGCCGTAACCCGTTACATGAAACGTGAAGGTCAGATTTGGATCAGAATATTTCCTGATAAACCTATTACAAAAAAACCAGCCGAAGTACGTATGGGTAAAGGTAAGGGATCTCCTGAATATTTCGTAGCAAGAGTTACACCAGGACGCATACTTTTTGAAGCTGACGGTGTTCCTTTTGAAGTAGCTAAAGAAGCATTAAGATTAGCTGCCCAAAAATTACCAATTGCCACAAAATTAATGGTAAGAAGAGATTTTGTTGAAGAATCAATATAAGCAAAGAAATGAAACAAGAAGTAATCAAAGAATTGTCTACTCCGGAATTAAAAGAAAGATTAGACTCAGAAAGAACACAACTTTCTAAATTAAAAATGAACCACGCTGTTTCTCCTTTGGAAAATCCAAATGTAATTGTTCAATACCGTAGAACTGTTGCCAGGATTTTAACAGAACTCAAAAAAAGAGAATTGGACGAAATAATTGCCAAAGCGTAATATTTAAAAATAGAAATTTTAAATAAAGATGGAAATCAGATCATTAAGAAAAGAAAAAGTAGGTCTTGTAGTTAGCAATAAAATGGATAAATCTATTTCAGTTGTTATCGAAAGAAAAGTTAAACACCCAAAATACGGAAAGTTTATTAAGAAATCTTCCAAATTTATGGCTCATGATGAAAAAAACGAATGCAATGAAGGCGATACCGTTAAAATCATGGAAACAAGACCAATGAGTAAAAGTAAATGTTGGAGATTAGTTGAAATAATTGAAAGAGCAAAATAGTTATGATACAACAAGAATCTAGAGTGATTGTTGCTGATAACAGTGGGGCCAAGAGCGCCTTGTGTATCAGAGTCCTGGGAGGTACCAGAAAAAGATATGCGTCAGTTGGTGACAAAATTATTGTTACGATAAAAGACGCCTTACCTTCAGGCAACGTAAAAAAAGGTACAGTTACCAAAGCTGTAGTAGTTAGAACTAAAAAAGAAGTTAGAAGAAGCGATGGTTCTTACATCAGATTTGATGATAACGCAGTAGTTCTTCTTACAGCTACAGAAGAATTAAGAGGTACCCGTATTTTTGGACCAGTTGCCAGAGAGTTAAGAGAAAAACAGTTTATGAAAATCGTTTCATTAGCACCTGAAGTGCTTTAATGATTAAAAAAACAAAGTTTATGCAAACTAAATTACATATAAAAAAGGGTGATACCGTAAAGGTGATAGCTGGTAATTCTAGAGGAATGCAGGGTAAAGTTCTTGTTGTAAACATAAAAGAAAATACTGCAATTGTTGAAGGAATAAATATGGTTAGCAAACATACCAAGCCTAATGCTAAAAACTCACAGGGCGGTATTGTTAAACAAGAAGCTCCGGTTCATATTTCAAACCTTATGGTTGTTGATGCTAAAGGCAACGCTACCAGAATAGGAAGACAAATTGACAGCAAAAAAGAAAAATTAGTTCGTTATTCAATTAAATCAGGGGAGGTAATCAAGTAATGAATTATACACCAAGATTAAAATCAAAATATCAAGACGATATCGTACCAGCTTTAATGAAAGAATTCGAGTATAAATCGTCTATGCAGGTTCCACGTTTAGTTAAAATTGCCTTAAATCAAGGTATTGGATCTGCAATTGCTGATAAAAAACAAATAGACAACGGAATAGATGAAATGTCAATGATTGCAGGCCAAAAAGCGGTTCCTACAAAATCACGCAAGGACATTTCAAACTTTAAACTTCGTAAAGGAATGCCTGTAGGTGTTAGAGTAACCTTAAGAGGCGACAGAATGTACGAATTTTTAGACAGACTGGTTTCAGTTTCAATTCCACGTGTTAGAGACTTTAGAGGTATTAATGATAAAGGATTTGATGGAAGAGGAAATTATACCTTCGGAATCACTGAACAAATCATTTTCCCTGAAATTAATATCGATAAACTTAGTAAAATCAGTGGGATGGATATAACTTTTGTTACCACAGCCACCAATGATAAAGAAGCTTTAGCTTTATTGAAACAATTCGGATTACCTTTTAAGAACCAAAATAAACAATCATAACATGGCAAAAGAGTCAATCAAAGCAAGAGAAGTAAAAAGACAGAAATTAGTTGTCAAATACGCTGCAAAGCGTGCTGCTTTAATAGAAGCCGGAGATTATACCGGTTTGCAGAAATTACCTAAAAATGCTTCACCTGTTAGATTACACAACAGATGTAAATTAACTGGCAGACCAAAAGGTTATATGCGTCAGTTTGGTATTTCCCGTATCAACTTCAGAGAAATGGCATTAGCCGGTTTAATTCCTGGTGTAACCAAAGCAAGTTGGTAAATTAATTTTAAAAAAAAGTAACAATTTAATACATTATATAAAATGGTCACTGATCCTATAGCAGATTACTTAACAAGAATCAGAAATGCCGTGATGGCAAAACACAGGGTTGTTGAAATTCCTTCATCAAAACTTAAAAAGGAAATAACCAAAATCTTATTTGATAAAGGTTATATCTTAAACTATAAATTTGAAGAAGAAACTTTACCACAAACTATTAAGATAGCCTTAAAATTTCATCCTGTATCAAAAGAATCAGCTATTAACAAATTACAAAGAGTTAGTAGTCCTGGTTTAAGAAAATATGTAGGTGCCGAAAAATTACCAAGAGTAATGAATGGTTTAGGTATTGCAATACTTTCAACATCACATGGTGTGATGACAGATAAAGAAGCCAAAACTAAACATATTGGCGGTGAAGTTTTATGTTATATTAGCTAAAAGAGGAGAGTAAAAAATGTCAAGAATAGGGAAATTACCAATTCATTTACCAAAAGGTGTTACACTGACAATTTCAGATAAAAATCTTGTTACTGTAAAAGGACCTTTGGGAACATTAGAGCAAAATGTTGATCCAGCTATTACCGTAAATGTTAATGAAGCTGATGCACTAATAACAGTTCAAAGACCGACTGATCAGAATCGTCACAGAGCTTTGCACGGTTTATACAGATCATTGATTAACAATATGGTAAAAGGCGTTTCCGAAGGTTTTACCACCGTTCAGGAAATAATCGGAGTAGGTTATAAAGCCTCTTCTGAAGGCAGAGTGTTAGAGTTAGCTTTAGGATATTCACATAATATTTTTATGGAATTACCAAAAGAAGTAACTGTAGAAACAACTGCTGAAAGAGGGAAAAACCCAACTATCATATTAAAATCACATGATAAACAGTTATTAGGTCAGGTAGCTACTAAAATCCGTTCATTAAGAAAACCAGAACCATACAAAGGAAAAGGTATCAGATTTATGAATGAAGTTGTTAGAAAGAAAGCTGGAAAAGCTGCTGCAAGTAAATAAAAATTAATAAAATATAAAATCCTAAAAGGATGGCACTAAAAAATAGAAAAGAATTCAGAAGATTTCGTATCAAAAAAAGAATCAGAAAAGTGATTCTTGGTACTTCAGAAAAACCAAGATTATCAGTTTTTAGAAGTAATAAAGAAATCTATGCTCAGATTATTGATGATTCAAAAGGAGTTACAATTACCACAGCTTCAACAATGGAAAAAGCATTTGAAAATGCTAAAGTTCCAAAAACAGAAAAATCAAAATTGATTGGGCAAACAATTGCAAAAAGAGCCTTAGAAGCAGGCATCAATACAGTTGTTTTTGACAGAAACGGTTATTTGTATCACGGTAGAGTAAAAACTTTGGCTGAAGCAGCCAGAGAAGGCGGTTTAAAATTCTAATTTATTATGGCAGACTTAAACGTAAAAAGAGTAAAATCTAGCGAAATCGAATTTAAAGACAGATTAGTTAGTATAAATAGAGTAACCAAAGTTACCAAAGGGGGTAGAACCTTCAGCTTTTCAGCAATTGTTGTTGTAGGTAATGAAAATGGTGTTGTTGGTTATGGCTTGGGAAAAGCAAAGGAAGTAACAGCTGCTATTGCAAAAGGAGTTGACGATGCTAAGAAAAATTTGGTAAAAGTTCCTATTCTTAAAGGAACCTTACCTCACGAACAATTAGGTAAATATAGTGGAGCTAAAGTCTTCCTGAAACCAGCTGCTCCCGGAACCGGAGTTATTGCAGGTGGTGCTATGCGTGCTGTGTTGGAAAGTGTTGGCGTAAAAGACGTTCTTGCTAAATCTAAAGGATCATCTAACCCACATAGCGTTGTAAAAGCTACTATTGATGCACTTCTTCAGTTAAAAGACCCTTATATGGTTGCTAAATTAAGAGGTGTTGAGTTAGACAAAGTATTTAATGGTTAAATAATACCAATTAATTAAGGAAAACAATGAAAAAAGTTAGAATTACACAAATAAAAAGCGGTATTAACCGACCAGAACGTCAAAAACGTACATTAGAAGCATTAGGTATTAAAAAAATGCATTATACTGTTGAAAAAGAATTGACGCCACAAATTGAAGGAATGATCAATAAAGTTAAACACTTAGTAAGTGTTGAAGAAATATAGTAATAAACGATTAACGATAAAGATATTATGGATTTAAGTAATCTTAAACCGGCAAGAGGTTCAGTAAAATCATGCAAAAGAATAGGTAGAGGTCAGGGCTCAGGAAAAGGCGGAACATCTACAAGAGGACATAAAGGTGCTCAGTCAAGATCTGGCTATTCTAGGAAAATCGGATTTGAAGGCGGTCAGATGCCAATTTACCGTAGAGTACCAAAATTTGGTTTTAAAAATATTAATCGCGTAGAATATAACGGTATTAATATTGATACCTTACAAAAATTAGCTGAAGCTAAAAATTTAGAAGTTATTGATATCGCTGTTCTAAAAGAAAATGGTCTGGTTTCAAAAAATGACAAAGTGAAAATTTTAGGCAGAGGCGAATTAAAAGCTAAATTAGAAGTTAAAGCACATGCTTTTACTGCAACAGCTATAAAAGCAATTGAAGCAAATGGTGGTGTAGCAACAACTATATAACTTAGATTACATGAAAAGATTTATTCAGACTATAAAAAATATCTACAAAATTGAAGAACTACGTAAACGTATTCTTTATACCATTGGTATAATATTAATCTATCGTTTCGGTTCTTATGTAGTACTTCCAGGTGTTGACCCCAACCAATTGGCTTCGTTGAAAAATCAAACGAGCAGTGGTATTTTAGGCTTATTAAACATGTTTTCAGGAGGTGCTTTCTCGCACGCTTCTGTATTTGCATTGGGTATTATGCCTTATATTTCTGCTTCAATTGTAGTTCAATTATTGGGTATGGCAATTCCTTACTTCCAGAAACTTCAAAAAGAAGGTGAAAGCGGACGTAAAAAAATAAATCAGATTACACGTTGGTTAACTGTGGCTATTACCGGATTTCAAGCTCCCGGTTATCTGGCAAATCTAACACATCAGTTAGCAAGTTCTCCAACAGCAATCTATCCTTTTAACGGAACTCCTCCAACGATGTTCTTTTATATTTCATCTGTAATAATTCTTGTTGCAGGTACATTATTTGTAATGTGGATGGGTGAAAAAATAACAGATAAAGGTATAGGAAACGGAATTTCAATGTTAATCATGATTGGAATTATTGCCAGATTACCTTTTGCTTTATTTGGAGAATTTGTTTCAAGAATGGAAGAACAAGGTGGTGGTTTGGTTATATTCCTTGTTGAATTGGTCGTTCTTGTGCTCGTTATATTAGTGAGTATCTTACTGGTTCAGGGGACCCGAAAGATACCCGTTCAATATGCAAAAAGAATAGTAGGAAATAAACAATATGGTGGTGTACGTCAGTATATACCTTTAAAAGTAAATGCTGCCGGTGTTATGCCTATCATTTTTGCTCAGGCTATTATGTTTATTCCTATTACTTTAGCCGGATTTGCAGCTTCAGAAGCGTTATCTGGTTTTGTTTCAGTTCTTTCTGATTTTAATGGATTCTGGTATAATTTTATATTTGGTGTAATGATCGTTGCTTTCACGTATTTCTATACTGCAGTAACTATCAATCCTAACCAAATGGCTGAAGATATGAAAAAGAACGGTGGATTTATTCCCGGTATTAAACCCGGTAAAAAAACTGCTGAATTTTTGGACGAAGTAATGTCAAGAATTACTTTACCAGGTTCATTATTCTTGGCTTTCGTTGCTATTATGCCTGCTATTGTCAGATTATTTGGTGTTAACTCTCAATTTGCTCAGTTCTATGGTGGAACATCACTGCTTATTTTAGTAGGTGTTGTTTTAGATACATTACAACAAATTGAAAGTCATTTATTAATGCGTCATTATGATGGATTAACAAAATCAGGTAGAATAAAAGGAAGAACTGCAACGGGCATGAGTGCTTAATAAATGAATAATATCGTTGCATGATTCAATATAAGACAGAAGAAGAAATAGAATTAATAAGAGAAAGTTCTTTACTTGTTGGTAAAACCTTAGCAGAAGTTGCTAAATATATCAAACCAGGCGTTGAAACCTTGTTTTTGGATACAATAGCAGAAGACTTCATCAGAAGTCATGGTGCTGTTCCCGGATTTAAAGGTTACAATGGTTTCAAACACAGCCTTTGTATTTCGGTAAACGATGAAGTAGTTCATGGGATTCCGGGAAAAAGAGTGTTGCAGGATGGAGATATTGTTTCGGTAGATTGCGGTACTTTAAAAAATGAATTTTATGGTGATTCAGCTTATACTTTCGCAGTTGGAAATGTAAGTGAAGAAAAGCTTAACTTAATGAAAGCTACCAAAGAATCATTATACAGGGGTATAAATGCAGCTATTGACGGCAAAAGAGTTGGAGATATAGGATTTGAAATTCAAAGTTATGTCGAAAGTCTGGGTTATTCAGTTGTTCGGGATCTGGTAGGTCACGGATTAGGAAGGAAGTTACATGAAAAACCTGAAATACCTAATTATGGTAAACAGGGAACAGGAATGAAACTTCAGGAAGGACTGGTAATAGCAATTGAACCTATGATTAATCTGGGAGTTAAAAATGTTATCCAGGAACGTGATGGCTGGACCATCAGAACTGCTGACAGAAAAATATCTGCACATTACGAACACAATGTTGTAGTTAGAAAAGGAAAAGCTGAGATTTTATCAAGTTTTGAAGAAATTGAAAACGTATTATTGACTTTAAATAAATAAAAAAGCTAAATGGCAAAACAAACATCAATTCAATTAGATGGAACTGTATTAGAATCCCTGGGGAATGCTATGTTTCGAGTTGAGTTGGAAAATGGACATGTTATAACAGCTCATATTTCAGGTAAAATGCGCATGCATTATATCAAAATATTACCGGGTGATAAAGTACAGTTAGAAATGTCGCCTTATGATTTATCAAAAGGAAGAATAACGTTCAGATATAAATAATAAAAAATAAATAATAATGAAAGTCAGAACATCTGTTAAGAAAAGGACGCCCGACTGCAAAATAGTGCGCAGAAAAGGAAGAATTTATGTTATTAATAAAAAGAATCCTAAGTATAAACAAAGACAGGGATAAACAAAATAATTAATCTGTAAAATACAAATCATTTTATGGCAAGAATTGCAGGAATAGATTTACCGAAAAATAAAAGAGGAGAAATTGGCTTAACATATGTTTTTGGCATAGGAAAAGCAACTGCTCAGAAAATTTTAAAAGAAGCCGGTATCGACGTAAATAAAAAAGTAAACGATTGGAACGATGATGAGCAAAATGCTATACGTACAATCATTAATGATTCTATAAAAGTAGAAGGTGCGCTTCGTTCAGAAGTTCAGCTGAATATCAAACGTCTTATGGACATTGGTTGCTACAGAGGAATCAGACACCGTCTTGGATTGCCTTCAAGAGGTCAGAGTACAAAAAACAATGCAAGAACCCGTAAAGGTAGAAAGAAAACTGTTGCTAATAAGAAAAAAGCACCTAAAGGTTAATAATTAGTTTCAATAAGAATAATTAAGAAGTTTAAATAATAGTAAATATGGCAAAAACTGCTAAAGTTACAAAAAAAAGAGTTGTAAAAGTAGAACCATTGGGTAAAGCATTCATCAATGCTTCTTTTAACAACATCATTATTTCGTTAACAAATAATGCTGGACAAGTTATTTCTTGGGCATCAGCTGGTAAAATGGGTTTCAAAGGTTCAAAAAAGAACACTCCTTATGCTGCACAAATGGCAGCAACTGATTGTTCAAAAGTTGCTTTCGATTTAGGCTTGCGTAAGGTAAAAGCTTTCGTTAAAGGACCTGGCGCAGGCAGAGAATCTGCAATCAGAACAATTCATGCTTCAGGTATTGAAGTTATGGAAATTCAGGATGTTACTCCATTACCACATAACGGTTGCAGACCTCCTAAAAGAAGAAGAGTTTAAGCAAATTAAAAAATCATTATAAAACAATATAAAGATTATGGCAAGATATATAGGGCCAAAAACCAAAATAGCAAGAAAATTTAAAGATCCAATCTTTGGACCAGATCGTTCTTTCGAAAAAAAGAATTATCCACCGGGACAACACGGAGCTACCAAAAGAAGAGCAAAACAGTCAGAATACGGACTTCAGTTGCAGGAAAAACAAAAAGCTAAATATACTTATGGTATTTTAGAAAAACAATTTAGAAATGTTTTCCACAAAGCTGCACACAAGAAAGGGATAACCGGCGAAAACCTGTTACAATTAATCGAATCAAGATTAGATAACGTTGTTTTCCGTTTAGGAATTGCCCCAACCAGAAGTGCTGCACGTCAGTTGGTTTCTCACTGTCATATTACTGTGAATGGAAAAGTAGTTAATATTCCTTCTTATTCATTAAAAGCTGGTGATATTATTGCTGTTAGAGAAAAATCAAAATCAATGGAATCAATTACCAATTCAGTAGCTTCACGTATTAACCAGAACTCTTGGTTAGAATGGGATGTAAATACTTTGACCGGTAAATTCCTTAACTACCCTGAAAGATCTGAAATTCCTGAAAACATAAAGGAACAACTCATCGTCGAATTGTACTCTAAATAAGAGTGATTACAATTTTTGTAGTAAAGTTTTTAAAATTGTTGCTTTAACCCTCAACAATTTATTTATAAAAATAAGAAAAAAATAACAAATGGCAATATTAGCTTTTCAAAAACCTGATAAGGTTATAATGATAGAAGCAGATGATTTTCAAGGAACATTTGAATTTCGTCCATTAGAGCCCGGCTACGGTATTACAGTAGGAAACGCATTGCGTCGTATATTGTTATCCTCGTTAGAAGGATTTGCAATAACTACCGTGAAAATCGAAGGCGTTGAGCAGGAATTTTCTTCCATTAAAGGCGTTGTTGAAGATGTTACTGAAATCATACTTAGTTTGAAACAAATTCGTTTTAAACGTCAGATTGAAAACGTAAACAACGAAAGAATTCAGGTAAATATCTCTGGTCAGGATACATTCAAAGCCGGTGATATCAATAAATTCTTAAATGGCTTTCAGGTATTGAATCCTGATTTGGTAATTTGCAATATGGAACCTTCCGTTAAATTAAACATTGAGTTTACAATTAACAAAGGAAGAGGTTATGTACCTGCAGAAGAGAATAAAAATTCAAACGATAACATTGGTACCATTGCAATTGACTCAATTCATACACCAATTAAAAACGTTAAATTTACAGTAGATAGTTACAGAGTTGAGCAAAAAACAGATTACGAAAAATTAATTTTCGAAATCCAGACCGATGGTTCAATTCATCCAAAAGAAGCATTGAAAGAAGCTGCTAAAATTCTTATCCATCACTTTATGTTATTCTCAGATGAAAGAATTACATTAGATGCAGAAGAAAAAGCTATTTCAGAAGAATTTGACGAAAATACATTACATATTCGCCAGTTGCTTAAAACCAAATTAGTTGATATGGACCTTTCAGTTCGTGCGCTAAATTGCTTAAAAGCTGCTGAAGTTGAAACATTGGGTGAATTAGCATCATTTAATAAGAACGATTTGTTAAAATTCAGAAATTTTGGAAAGAAATCTTTAACCGAACTTGAACAGTTGGTAAAAAGCAAAAATCTGGAATTTGGAATGAATGTAGCAAAATATAAATTAGATAAAGATTAATCGAAATGAGACACGGAAACAAAATCAATAAATTAGGAAGAACTCATTCTCACAGAGTACATATGTTGGCTAATATGGCAACTTCATTAATTCTTCACAAAAGAATTACAACTACTGTTGCTAAAGCTAAAGCGCTCAGAGTATATGTTGAGCCAATGCTTAACAAAGCAAAAGACGATTCAACACACTCACGCAGAACTGTTTTTAGTTATTTACAGAGTAAAGAAGCTGTTACTGAATTATTCAGAGAAATAGCTGTAAAAATAGCTGACAGACCAGGTGGATATACCCGTATATTAAAAACAGGAACACGTTTAGGCGACAATGCTGATATGTGCATCATCGAATTAGTTGATTATAACGAAAACTTATTGAAAGCAAAAGAAGATGCTGCTTCAAAATCAACCCGCAGAAAAAGAAGTAAGAAAAAAGCCGGTGAAACAGAAACTGCTCAACCAAAAATTGCTGCTAAAAAAGCAGATGCAAAAGTAGAAGCAACTCCTGTTATCGAAGAAGCCGTTGTTGTTGAAGAACCTGTTACAGAAGAAGTTGTTGCAGAAGAAACTCCTGAAGCAACTGAAGAAACTCCAGCTGAAGAAACCAACGAAAAGAAAGAAGAATAATTCTTTATATTTACAATATTGGAAAAGGATAAAGTTAATTACTTTATCCTTTTTTTTTGTTATATTCATAATTTTATTATTTTTGGGAAAATATTAACCAAAACTCAATTTTTATGAAAAAAAACTCAATTTTAATTTTTATTGTTACGATTATAACAGTAAATTCATTTTTAATTTTATCATGTAAAAAAAACAATGACACGACAACTCCAATTACAAATGGCAATAATAACAATAGTATTATTTGTAATGGAAATGGAAAAAATACATATTTCCCATTAGATTCAGGAAATATATGGAATTATAATTATTATATGTTGGATGTAATTCAAAATCAAAAACCTTCTTTAGTTCATTATGGGTTTGCTAATCCAACCAGCCTGCATACATATGCAATGTTAAAAGATGATTCAGGGTGGATGTATTCCGGAAGTTATGAATATTTCAGGGAAGACCCATTAACGCATGATATTTATAATTATTATAGCATTTATTCAGGATCAGGAGAATATTTATTTGTTCCTGGTTCACCTTATATAAATCAAACATGGACAGGACAGAGTAGTACAGATGTATGGACCGTTACTAATTTATCAGCTTCTTTGGTTACTCCAGCTTGTTCTTATACAGGTTTACTAGAGATTACTAATTTAAATCCGGGTAACATTACTCATAAATACTACTATAAAAAAGGCTTAGGTATGGTTGGCCTTTTATCAAATGGTTTTCCAAGTACAGCTTATAAATTAACTTCAGCTAAAATTAAGTTATAACTTTATTAATCAAATTATATAAGGATAAGGTTTTAAAACACTTTATCCTTTTTTTATTTTTCACAACTGTTTTTTTACTAATTTTGATGAATTAATTACGATTAAAAATATAATAATATGAGTGCAATTCTAAACATTTTCGCAAGACAAATTCTGGATTCCAGAGGCAATCCAACAGTAGAAGTAGAAGTAATGACAAATAACGGCATAGTTGGCAGAGCTGCTGTACCTTCCGGGGCTTCAACCGGAATACACGAAGCCTGTGAATTACGAGATGATGATAAAAACCTTTATCTGGGAAAAGGTGTTTTGAAAGCGGTTCAGAATGTAAACAAAACATTGAATGATGAATTAAAGGGTATGTTTGTAACCGAACAGAACACTATTGATCAGAAAATGATAGAATTAGACGGAACTCCCAATAAATCAAATCTTGGTGCAAACGCTATTCTTGGCGTATCTTTAGCTATTGCCAATGCTGCTGCTCAGGAATGCGGACAATATCTCTACCGTTACGTTGGAGGTGTTAATGCAAATACACTGCCAATACCTATGATGAATATCCTGAATGGTGGCTCACATGCTGACAATTCGATTGATTTTCAGGAATTTATGATAATGCCTGTTGGTGCTTCTTCTTTTAGTGATGCTATTCGTATGGGTGCTGAAGTATTTCATCATTTAAAAGCAGTATTGAAAAACCAGGGCTATTCAACCAATGTAGGTGATGAAGGCGGTTTTGCACCAAATTTAAAATCAAATGAAGAAGCTGTAACTGTAATTCTTCAGGCTATTGAAAAAGCCGGTTATAAACCGGGTAAGGATATTTATATTGCTTTGGATCCTGCTTCATCAGAATATTTTATACCTGAAGAAAATGTATATCACCTGCATAAATCTACCGGTGATAAATTAACACCTGCTCAAATGGTTGATTACTGGGACAACTGGGTGAATAAATATCCTATTATTTCTATTGAAGATGGTATGGCCGAAGATGACTGGGATGGTTGGAAAATGATGACTGACAAGCTTTCAAAGAAAATACAACTGGTTGGTGATGATTTATTTGTAACCAATGTTGAAAGATTACAGGAAGGTATTAATAAAGGCGTTGCCAATTCTATCCTTATAAAAGTTAACCAGATTGGAACCTTAACCGAAACCATTAATGCAGTGAATATGGCTTACCGTAATTCTTATACTGCAGTAATGAGCCACCGTTCAGGAGAAACAGAAGATGTTACCATTGCTGACCTGGCCGTTGCATTAAATACAGGATTAATTAAAACCGGTTCTGCTTGTCGTTCTGAACGTATTGCCAAATATAACCAGTTGCTCCGTATTGAAGAAAATTTAGCCGATGCTGCAATTTATTTAGGAAAAAATTTTAAATACGCTAAATAAATCAACTACCTAAACGGCATAAAAATTGTTATAATTAAGAGCTAAAACATTAGGTTTATAGCTCTTAATTTTTTAATATCAATGAAAATAATAAAGTATATATTCGTATTAGTTGTATTTCTTACCATAAGTCAATTATTGCTGGCACAGAAAACGCTTGAACTGAAAGAAATTGGTTTAAATGCAGCTATTGAACTGTCCAAAAAGGAGCATAAAGCTATTTTCTATATGGCATATGCATCATGGTGTCCGCATTGTAATTATATGAAAATTAATATTTTTACTGATTCAACGGTTGCATCATTTTATAATAAAAATTATATTTGTGTTGGCCAGGATATGGAAAAAGGGGATGGGATTGAACTGAAAAAAACATTGGAAATTAGTTCTTATCCGACTTTCATTTTTTATGACAGTACAGGAACACAAATATATCGCTATGCCGGTGAGCTAAAAGCCGATGGATTTATTGCTGAAGGCCGGAATGCACTTTATATTCATAATCAATTACCCTATTTAAAAAATCAGTTTGAAAAAGATGTAAGTAATGCAAAAAACTGCCTGGAATATATCAGAGCTTTAAAAAAAGGTGGTTTAACTTATTCAAAAGCAGTTAAACAGTATTTTGTTACACAAAAAGAAAATGACTTATTGAGTGAAACTAATTGGAGTATTATTGCCAATGGAATAACTGAAATCAATTCAAGAGAATTTCAGTATTTGTTAAAACACCAGAAAGAATACGCTGCTATTACTTCCGTTGAAAGGGTTGAACGTAAAATTTATGCAGTTGTAAATACAAATCTTACGAATCTGGTTTCATTCAGAGATAGTATTAATTATCCAATTGTCCGGAATGAAATTGCAGCCATCAGTCTCAGCAGAATTGATTCCATTTTGTTTGCTTATGATATGTTATATTATGAAAGTCTTAATAATTGGCCTTTATTTCAGCAAGCTACCATGCTGAATGTTGAAAAGTACAACTGGAATAATTATTTTCAATTGAATAAAATTGCAAAGATTTATTTAAAAAATATAAACGATAAAAATGCTTTGAATAAAGCAATATTTTGGGTAAAACACTCCATAGAATTATATAAACAATATGATACTTATCTTTTAGCTGCAAAGTTATACATCAAATTGGAAGATAAGAAAGATGCAGCTGAAATGGCATTAAAAGCAAGGGATTTGAATATTGAATATGGTTTTGACCATGATGATGCTGATAAATTGCTGGAGGAGATCCAGAAAAATTAGACAGTGACTGTAAATTCGAAGATATTTATTAACGAATTGTTAAAATTTTCATGTTGGAATCAAAAAAATATACTTTTATCAAAAAATTGAAAATGAAGAAAATAAACACTATTATATTGGTTCTGCTTTTTAGCACAGGCTTAATGGCACAGCAGAATACAAATCAGGCTTTTCATATCAAAGCAAATATTAAAGGCTTAAAAGATGGTAAGGTGAAATTATTGCTTAGCAGAACTACCGGTGAAATAAGCGTATTGGACTCAAGTATGAGTGAAAATGGAAGCTTTAGATTAAATGGAAAACTCGAAGTTCCTGAGGTTTGTCGTCTGACATTGGGAAATAAAGATAAATTTCTTTCCTTTTTTGTCGAAAATGCTGATATTGAAATAAATGGATATATTGATTCTTTAGACAAGGTGAAAATTACCGGTAGCAAGTCGCAGAATGAATTTAAGAAAGTTATGGCGGATATAGGAAGTTATACCAAATTAATGAATGAAGCCAGTGATAAGTATAATGAAGCACAATCAAAAAATGATACCAGATTAATGCAGATGTATGATTCTATTTCTAATCTGGTTTTTCAGCATCAGATTGATTTTTTAACAACTTATGCATTGGAAAGATACAAATCTGTAGTTTCACCTTATATTGTTCTTACACAATTAACCTACTATATTGATTTACATATGCTGGATTCAATTACAAAAAATTATGATAAAAGCATTTATGCTTCAGTGTTTGTTAAGCAATTACAGGAAAGGGTTGCTGTGCTTAAAAAAACAGATATTGGCATGCCTGCCATTGAAATAGAAATGACAGATACTGCAGGTAAAGTATTTAAACTTTCATCTTTAAAAGGCAAATATGTTTTGATTGATTTCTGGGCTTCATGGTGCAGTCCCTGTCGTAAAGAAAATCCTAATATTGTCGCTGCTTATAATTTATTCAAAGATAAAGGTTTTGATATTTTAGGTGTATCTTTTGATAGAAATCGTCCAAATTGGGTAAAAGCTATCAAAGATGATATGCTTGCATGGCATCATGTTTCAGAAATAAATGGCTGGAATAATGCTGCAAAAAAGTCATATGGTGTAAATTCAATTCCATATTCTGTTTTGTTGGATAAAAACGGAATTATTATAGCAAAGAACTTAACAGGTGAAAAATTAATAAAAAAACTGAGTGAATTAATGCCCTGATAAATAGCTTATCTCTGCATTTTAGCCCAGAGTTTTTTACTCATTTCTCTGCTAAATTCAAGGATTTCAGCTTCATTAACTGTTGTAACAATACCATCTTTTACAATGAGTTTCCCATTTGAAATTACATGCCTGACATGTTTAGAAGTAATGCCATAAACAAAATGGCCTGCAAAATTTCTGCTGTTTATATCGGTAGGTGAGTCGTAATCCAGTATCACTAAATTATTGGTCGCATCACCTTTAAATTTATTGATTTTTATATAATCATGTACTTTCCTGAACCGTTGATAAACTGCTAAAGGACTTAATGCCTCATGATCTTTACCTGATAAAAATACAGAACGGGCGCTTTGGAGCATATCACTGTGCATGCCATCGGTACCGAGCATGATACGATTCCCTATGTCGCAGCCATTAAAGTATCCAACCCTGTTGTTCAGATTGCTTTCCATATTTTGAACTACCCATGCATTGGAATTAGCTATTATAGCCTTTTCAGAATCATTTAAGTAAAGGCAATGCCCAAGTATGGTTTTGCCGGATTCAAGCGCAGCATGGCTTTGTAAACGCTCAATTACCCGTATTCTGTAGTTAGCCATAGAATTTTCCTGATCGTAAGCATCTTCTGCAACATGTATATGAATTCCTGTATTATAATTATTTGCAAGATTCACTGCTTTTTGTAATGTATCGTCACTTACCGTAAAACCTGCATGTAAACCCACCAATGCCTGATTTGTCTTTAAATAAAGTTTTGTTTCTTCCAGGGCTATTTCAGTTTTATCCAAACCATCCCTGTCAGTGATTTCGTAACATAATAAATGTGAAACACCTACTTTATCGAAAGCATCAGCTATAATTTGCAATGAATCATTTATTGCCATTGGTGAAGCATGATGGTCGATAACAAAACTAACGCCGTTTTTGGCACAGGCAATGGCTGTTACCAGCGCACTGGCTTTAATCATATCCTTATCCAGACATTTATCAAGTGTCCACCATATATATTGCAATACTTCCAGAAAATTTACAGGATTTTTCTTAGGAGCACCCATTCCCCTTGCCAATGCTGAATAAACATGATGATGCCCGTTGGCAAATGCATGCGTTACCAGTTTACCCTTACAGTCAATTTCTGCTGTAAAACTTATTCTGTCAGGTTTGGTGTTGTAGAAATGGATATTGCCTTCCAGACCTTCTTCAACAGCAATATCAGTTATAGCGAATTCAAGTGTATCACTATTTATATAGGTGCAGTTTTTTAAATAAATCATGTTTTCTTTTTACAAAAATAATTAAAATTTGCATTTATTAACTGGAATGAATTATTAGAGGATATAAAGTGGAATACTAAAAATTATATAGTTTTAATAGGAATCCATATTTCTTCCTCAGAATCAGCAGCTTCATATTTATATTTTGATCCCATCACAGCAAAATGTGGTCTGTTATCGAGCAAATATTCAGAATTTGGCAGCCATGTATCAAAAATATAATGATAGGTTTTACCACCTTCGCTGGCAGGACCCTTATGTAAAAAAACAGCATAACTTCCTTCAGGGATAATAAGTGATTCCATTCCTTCAGGAATTGAATCAATAACACTTACTTCAATAGCTGCCCATTTATCAAAGCTTCTTCCTGTATCGAATGACAGGAAAAAATCATGAGCGTAAACTTCAACAGAATAGAGTGCTGTACCAATATTATTCCTGATTTTATCGCGTTGCGACATAAAGCTATGCCACAAATCAAAGGTTTTGTTATCGGTAAATGACATTTGAATTCTTTTACCGACCAATTTCTTTTCATTGATTATCTCTATTCTTGCGTCCATATTATCAGTAAGGGTTTTGTATACAATTTAAAACTATTAATTATCAAATTAAAATTATTTGAAGGGGAAGAATAGCATAATAGAAGTTTCGATTAACACTCGATACTATAATAAACAAGATATTTATTATTTTCTGATATTAATAGGCAATTCCATCCTTTTTATTCCGTCAAAAGCAGTATATGCATTGGCAACAGCAGCTGCAGTAGGAACCAGCCCGATTTCACCTATGCCTTTTACGCCATAGGGTCCGACCTCGTCAGGTACTTCTACGCCTTTTACAATAATTTCGGGTGTTTCATGGGCACGCAAAATGTTGCAATCCCTTAATCTGGTACTCAGCAGATAACCGTCTTTCATAGGTAGTGCTTCGCATAAGGCATAGCCTAAACCCATGTGCACTGCACCCTGTATCTGTCCTTCGAACAGCATGGGGTTCATTATCTTTCCGGCATCGTGGGCTGCTACTACTTTTTCAATTCTGCCTTTTTCGTCCAGAACAACCAGTTGTGCTGCATAACCGTAAGAATAATGGGTAATAACTTCTTCCACTTCAGCACCGGGCTTGGTAGTCCAGTCGCAGATAAATTCACCATGGTATTTTTTCCCAACCAGCTGACTTAAACTATAATTCGCTATATCCTGTTTTAAGCTGATACAGGCATTGATAATGGCATTGCCAAGCAAGGCTGTGGCTCTGGAAGAGGTAGTCATACCCGTTTTTATCTGGGCATTGGTATCCACTTTTACTTCTATAATTTCAGGCGGTATACCTGTTTCTTCACATAAAGTTTGTAAAGCCATGGTATGAACGCCCTGTCCCATTTCTGTCCAGCCATGCTGAATGATTACCTTGTTTTCAGAAACAATTTCGATGATAACATTCGAATAATCAGTCATTCCATTGCCTATGCCACTATTTTTTATAGCTGTAGCAATGCCTTTAAATTCAGCGTTATCATAATCATCCTTTAATGCCAAAAGGCAGGCACGTATGCCCACAGCTTTCAGCTTTTGTCCTGTAGCTGTGCTGAGTCCGTCCACCAGGGCATTATCATAGCGGAACTGCCAGCGGTCGAAGCCACCTTGTCTGCATAAATCATCAATACAGCTTTCCAGTGCAAATGCCACCTGATTGGCACCGAATCCACGCATGGCACCTGAAGGAATATTATTGGTATACACTGTTTTGGATTCAATATCGGTATGCGGAATGTAATAACCACTGCAGGCATGACCTGCCACACGTTCCATCACCTTGGTACCCACAGATGCATAAGCACCGCTGTCGCCAATGGCAAGCAATTTAAGTGCAGTTAGTTTTCCATTTTCGTCACAAGCCAGCTGCATATCCATATAAACCGGATGGCGTTTTGGATGCATGATGATTGATTCATCACGACTCAGCGCTAATTTTACAGGTTTTTTTAAAAGCCAGGCTAACAAGCTCACATGTCCCTGAACTGTCATATCTTCCTTGCCACCAAATCCACCACCATTAGGAATGAGCACAACCCTGACTTTTTCTTCGGGCAAACCCAGTATCATGGACACTTGCCTGCGGTCTTCATAAACGCCCTGGCTCTGACACAGCATTTCAATACCATCATCCACAGTATAAGCAATTGCAGCTTCTGTTTCAAGATATGCATGCTCTATTCGCTGGGTTTGGTAAATACCTTTAGATACATATTTTGCTTTGGCAATCACATCATCTGCATTACCTCTTTTTATAATGCATTTATCCAACAGATTGCTGTGGTCTTCATGAACCAGAGGTGATTCTTGTTTTAATGCTTCAATGGCATCGGTTACCGGAGTTAGTATTTCATAATCAATTTCAATCAATGCTGATGCTTTACGGGCGTTTTCTTCTGTATCTGCAACAATTCCGGCAATAACATCACCTATATAATGGGTAACTTCGTTCTCATCTATCATCAGCGACCAGTCATTATAAATCAGACCGATTTTTTTTGCTGCCGGAATGTCTTTTGCTGTAAAAACACCTACCACACCTTTAGCTGCAACAGCTTTTTCAATATTTATTTTTAAGACCTTAGCCCGGGGATAATCGCTGAAGCGCAAGGCTGAATGCAACATGCCCTCAATCTGAATGTCATTTACAAAATTTCTTTCACCTATTGCTGTTTCATAGGCATTGTATTTGGGATAAGCTGTTCCAACTTTACCGTTTTGTGGAAGTGGTATTATTTCCTTGTTTGCTTTCAGATGTTCAGCAGCATATTCAATGGCTTCTTCAATTTTTTTATATCCTGTGCAACGGCAAAGATTTAATTTCAGGGCTTCACGAATTTCGTCCTTTGTAGGAGTGGGGTTGTTCTGCAATAAAATTTTTGTCCGCATAATAAAACCCGGTGTACAAAATCCGCATTGTACTCCGCCTTTTTCTACAAAAGCTTTTCCAAATGTTTGTTTAATATATTCAGGAAAACCTTCCATGGTAAAAACATGAGCATTTTCAAGATTATTCATTTTAGTAGTACAAGCCAGGCGTGGTTTTCCATTTATTTCTACCATACAGGCTCCGCAAGCAGCCTGAGCTGAACAGCCATCTTTAACTGAAGTGATATGTTGTTCGTTTCTCAGAAATTTAAGCAAACTTAATTCGCCATCACCGTGAAATGAAATACTATGATTGTTCAGATTAAAA
Source organism: Bacteroidota bacterium (assembly GCA_026391675.1). Taxonomy (GTDB): domain Bacteria; phylum Bacteroidota; class Bacteroidia; order Bacteroidales; family JACABE01; genus JACABE01. Next base: position 48,896 of record JAPLDQ010000008.1, on the reverse strand, counting down.
GTAATCATACTATACTAATTTAATGCAAATTTAATAAAATCAGCAGTAGTTTTATTTTTTTATTAGCCACAAAGTCACAATGCCACAAAAAAGATATCTTTACTATATAATAGTTGATAATAGTTTTAGTTTCTCCTTGTCACTAAATAATAGAATTCTGAAATTTTTTCTTAGTTTGTTATTATATATGGATTTCTTTAAAAAATAATACTTGGTGTCTTAGTGCCTTTGTGGCAATCTTTTTTTTAATTAGAAAATGCCGCAACTTTTTAACAAAGAAACGGCATTTTACTAAAACAGATAAAATAAACAAAAATAGAATCTCTAGAGTTTTCTGAACCACAAATACCAGGCTAAACTATAATAACCTGCTTTGTTTTTTAATTTCAGATTTTCAGCATCCTGTATGGTTTTTGGAGCAGGAATCACCACATCTTTACCCGGTGTCCAGTTTGCAGGTGTAAAAACATTATTATTGTCAGCTGTTTGCAGTGCAATCAAAATACGTTCAATTTCTTCAATATTTCTACCGATATATTCGGGGTAATTTAAAATAGCCCTGATTTTATTATCAGGATCAATGAAAATTACGGCACGCATGTCCTTTCTTAAGGTAGTATCTTTTCTGAGCAAATTATATTGTTTTGAAATTTCCATGCTCACATCTGAAACCAGTGGGAAATTAATCTTAACAGATGCTTTACCCTCTCTTACAATAGATTCAATCGATTTTACCCATTCAATATGACTGTTAAGTCCATCAGTGGAAATTACAATTAAGGCAGTATTTAATTTATTGAAATTTTCCTGTTTTTCAGCCAAGGCCATAATTTCTGTTGTACAAATTGGTGTAAAATCAGCAGGATGACTGAATAGTATTTTCCATTTCGAGAAAAAATCTTCAGGAAAATTAATATTACCGGTTGTAGCTGAAGCTTTAAATGATGGAGCATGCTGACCGAGATAAGGTGTTTGCAAATTGCTGTTAACCTGCGCATTAACATACAATACTGTATTGCTTATCAATGCTATTAGAAGTAAAAACTTTTTCATATGCTAAATGTTTTATTTATATTTATTCTAAACAATACTTTTATATATAAGTTCATATATGTTAATAAAAAGTGAATTTTTATTTAATACTTAAAACCTAAAGTCATTAAAATTGTTATAATAAAACTTAATTAAAACTATAATGGCTGATAAAGAAACATCCAGGGTAGAAGCTTTTAGTGATGGTGTATTTGCTATTGCAATTACCTTATTAATTCTGGAAATTAAAGTACCGAATATTGATAATTTTAGTTCGGGCGAATTGCTTTATAAAGCATTGATAAAATTATGGCCTTCTTATTTTGCTTTTGCAATGAGTTTTGCTGCTATTCTGATTATGTGGATTAATCACCATGGATTTTTTAATTATCTGAAAAAAATTGATGCCAGATTTCTTTTTGCCAATGGTTTTATGTTGTTGTTGGTTACTTTTATCCCTTTTCCAACAGCTATACTCGCAAAATATATAGATTCAGCATCAGTTAATGCTGCTGCCTCATTTTATTGCGGAACTATGGTATTAATAAGTATTGCATATAATTTACTCTGGTATACATCTGCATATAAGCGAAGATTAATAAAACCAATTATCAGTAATTTTTTAATCAATAAGATTAAGAAGGCATACTGGTATGGCTTTTTAATTTATTTACTGGCGTTTATCATTTCTATATTCTATGCTTATATCGGATTGATTATCTGTATTTCCTTATGGATATTATGGTCTTTCCTTGATTATAGTAAAACAAAAAAAGGGAAAAATATAATTAAATCGAATAATCAATGAAATAGCCATAAAAATAATATTTATTCTAACCGAGAATGATATTATGGCGTATTCCATGTGACCTTTTAATAAAACAAATAATTACACATGAAGCAAGCTCCAAAATGGAAAATGGCCATTATTGTATGGATGGCAATATATCCTTTAATAACCTTTATATTTCTCGTTTTTGGTAAAGAAATTCTTTTAATACCACCGCCATTCAGAACTTTACCCCTGACATTGGTTGTTGTTCCCACCATGGTATTTGTATTGATACCATTTTTAACAAAATTATTTAACAAATGGTTGTTTAAATAATTTCATTTTCATTAATTAAATCATTAATTGACTTATATATTCTAATATTTGCTTTTTGTAAACGATGTATAGCCTGATGACCGGATGCAATCAATACGCAGTCAATTCCCATTTCTCCTGCGACATCTGCATCATGTAAAGTATCTCCAATCAACAATGTTTCGGATGGTGGAACATGGGCTTCTTCTATTAACAGCAGTCCGCTTTCCAGTTTACCATGCGCATAATGGTCTTTCAGACCTGAAATTACCGGAAAATATTTTTCGATTTTATAGTGTCTCAGGTTTTGCTCAAGCATGGATTGTTCTCTGGCAGATAGTACGCTTAAATGATAATTTTCATGATGTAATTTCTCAATCAGTTCAACACCTCCAGGCTGCAATTTGCACTCATACTGGCGTTTGTCATATTCATGTATGAATTCAGAACCCACAATCTCAAAAGATTCCTTATCGAAATCAAAACCAATGTTACGGTAATAATCTTTTACAGGGAAATCAAAAACTTCGCAATAGCGTTCAATGGTCATACCTTCGAGTCCGCGTTTTTGCAACATTTTATCGATAACATCTACAGCAAGCCAGAGGTCATTTAATAATGTTCCGTTCCAGTCAAATATAATATGTTTGTAATTGCTTAAATTATTTGTTTTGAGTTGTTGTTGATTGATCATTTTATGCTTTTATTTTTTATTTTGCAAAATTAAGAATTAAAGAGAACTTTGCTCAAGAATACAAATTAATAGTACTTTTGTTTTAAATAAATTAAAAATGACAGGATTAAATCCGGAACATATCATTGTTGTATTGCCTGCTATCATTATTGGTCTGACTTTTCACGAATATATGCATGCTAAAGTTGCCCATTTATTGGGTGATGATACAGCTTTTCTCCAGGGCAGGGTTACAATCAATCCCTTTAAACATATTGATTGGTTTGGGTTTATGTTTTTGCTGTTTGCCGGTTTCGGCTGGGCAAAACCTGTAAGTTTTAATCCTGAAAAATTAAAGAATCCACGAAGAGACGAAATGCTGATTGCAGTTGCAGCACCATTTGCCAATTTAATGCTGGCAATCTTCTTTGCATTTCTGTTAAAGCTGTTAGGCTATTTTATGTTTGTGGACGGTTATTTATTGTTGATGATAATTTATTGTATTTCAATAAACTACGGCTTATTCTTCTTTAATTTAATACCTATTCCTCCATTGGATGGCTCTCATTTACTGGTAAAATCACTAAAGTTCAGCAAGGAAAATGAGACTTTGATTTTTAAATATGGCTCAATCGTTTTATTAGCCCTTGTGATTATTGACAGTCAGACCAGTTTTGATATTTTACCCATTGGAAAAGCCATGCGGTTTTTAACTACAGCAACATTGAATCTTTTTGGAATTCAATTAAGTATATAATAATTTTATTACAGCTTCAATGGTTGCAGGAATAGCTGCCGGAATTTTAATCAGACTTGATACTGCTTTTAAATCTTTTAATCCTGAACCGGTTAGTAAAACTACATTTTTACTTAGTTTCTCAAATTTATTAAGCTTTTTATATTTTAACATTCCGGCAAAAGCAGCACAACTGGCAGGTTCGGAGAATATACCTGTGTTTTTGCTTAGTATGGCAGAAGAATCAATTATTTCATCATCAGTAACAGTAAGCCATTCGCCTTTGTATTTCAGTAAATAATCCTTGGTCATATAAAAATTGCGCGGTATATCAACTGATATTGAATCAGCAATGGTTGTTGAAGGTATCGTTTTCCAATTATCAGTTGATAAATTTTCAATTACATTCTTGCTGCCTTCAGCCTGAATAGCAACGATAACGGGCATTTTGTCTATTATACCCAGTTGAAGTAAATCTTCAAAACCCTTGTAAACACCGGAAATAATTACACCATCACCAACTGGAACAAAGATTCTGTCAGGAATTCCTTGCTGCAATTGAGCAAACAACTCAAATGAAACTGTTTTTTTACCTTCAATAGTTAATGGGTTATAAGCCGTATTGCGGTTATACCATCCAAAATGCTTCGATGCTTTTATACTTAGGTCGAAAGCTGCATCATAATTTCCATCTACAGGAATAATTACAGCTCCATACATCAGAATTTGAGTAAGTTTTGCCAGCGGTGCTGTTGCAGGAACAAAGATAATGGCTTTTTGCTGCTGCGAGGCACAGATTCCTGCCAGAGATGAACCGGCATTGCCAGTAGATGCAGCAGCTATGGTATCAATATTATTTTCTTTTGCAAAAGCTGATACCAAAACCGAAGCCCTGTCTTTAAAGGATGCTGTAGGGTTTTGAGCGTCATCTTTAAGATATAAAGTAAAGTCAAGTGAATCACCATCCAGTTTATTAATAGCATATAGCGGCGTTTGTCCTACCCTTAAATATCCCATGCTATCAATGGACTGAACAGGTAATAAATCAATAAAAGCTGAATCTGAAAGTGATTTAAACAAAACATTTCTACCATACTTTTCTCTGATTTCATCATAATGATATAGCGTTTTCAGTACACCTCTGGGCGGATGCTTATCATCATTGGCGGTTTCACATGCAGAGCAGAGATAACTAACTTCATTATTCTGATAAATTTTCCCGCAATCTGTGCATTTGAAATAGTATTTTTGATTCATAGTTTTTTGCTAATTATTTTTATTTTATTTCATCTTCATAAAATTCAAAGAGATAGTTTGGATTATAGTCAACATTAAATTTTTTGAGAAAATCAATATATTCTTCTCTGAATGTATGTTTTTTATGATGTTCTTCCTGATTTTGAATATATTTTACAACATTGTCAATTTGTGAATGGGCATAAGAAAAAGCCCCAAATCCTTTTTGCCATTCAAATTTAGTCAGTAACAAATGGTTTTTATTGATATGATTCGTTATTCCGGTTTTTATATCCTTAACCAAATCTGAAATATTTATTGTGGGAGTCATACTGAAAAAAATATGACAATGGTCTGGCATGATATTGATGGCATATAGTTTTTGTTTTCTGTTTTCAAGGATGCCTGTTGTGTATTTCTGAAGCTCTTCTTTTATCGTATTATTGATTATGTTATGTCGTCCCTGAACGGCAAAAACCAAATGAATATAGATTTGAGTGTAAGTGTTTGGCATAAATTGATAAATAATTATTTGTTTAACAGTATGCTGCTCTGCAGCTTAATTATAGTAACATATATGTTTCTTATTAACAGTAAAGTCCTACGGATTTTTTTTATAGTCAGCCTTAATAATATAGTTTCATTTTTCAATTTTTTGCTACATAGTAGCAAACTGTGAATAATAAAAATAATCCCAAACCAAACTAAGCGCCGTAGGTGCGACCTGTTATTTTAATTGTTTAGCCTTACACTGCTCTGTAGCTATATTCGTTCATTGTTTCTTCTTTATTAACAGTACGCTGCTCTGCAGCTTAATTATAGTAACATATATGTTTATTATTAACCGTAAAGTCCTACGGACTTTTTTATAGTCAGCCTTAATAATATAGGTTCATTTTTTATTTTTTTGCTACATAGTAGCAAACTGTTAATAATAAAAATAATCCCAAACCCAAACTAAGCACTGTAGGTGCGTCTTATTATTTTAATTGTTTAGCAGTACGCTGCTCTGCAGCTATATTCGTTCATTGTTTCTTCTTTATTAACAGTATGCTGCTCTGCAGCTTAATTATAGTAACATATATGTTTATTATTAACAGTAAAGTCCTACGGACTTTTTTATAGTCAACTTTAGTTATATTGTTTCATTTTTTTTATTTTTAACTATGTAGTAGCAAACTGTTAATATTAAAGTATCCCAAACCCATACTAAGCGCCGTAGGTGCGACCTGTTATTTTAAATGTATAGCATTACGCTGCTCTGTAGCTATATTCGTTCATTGTTTCTTCTTTATTAACTGTATGCTGCTCTGCAGCTTAATAATCGGAAAATTATTGTTTCTTATTAACAGTAAAGTCCTACGGACTTTTTTATAGTCAGCCTTAATAATATAGGTTCATTTTTTATTTTTTTGCTACATAGTAGCAAACTGTTAATAATAAAAATAATCCCAAACCAAACTAAGCGCCGTAGGTGCGACCTGTTAAATTTATTTCTTCACCATTTCATTAAACTCCATTATCATTTCGTCCCATTTATCTACCTGATGGAAAAGTCTGTCCCATATCTCGCGGTCATACCATAATTGGTTCAGGTCTTCAATTTCTTTCGCCTGTTGTTCAACCCATGTAAAATATTTTAAATTATGAATGGCTTTTCTGTCATTATAAGTTAATTCTTTCATATTGTCAGTTTTCTGACCCAACAGGCATTTTTCAAAATCTTTTGCAGCCTGTAATATTGAATAATTACCATCTTCAGCCTGTAATTCTTCAATACGGGAGCTGTACATTTGTGCAGAATCTGTTGCTATGGTAAAAATTACATCATCTGTAGTCATTTCGAAATGACGTGCAGTTTTAATGGCTGATAAAATATTTCCGATTCCTGAAATACCAATCAGATTTAAATCTTCAATAAATTTATCGTCAAATCCTTCTGCTTTTAAAAATGCTTTACCGTCTTTTTCGTTGAATAAGCGCAACAGCCGCATACAATCTTCATCATCAATGGCAGTTACAACATCAGTGTTTTTTAAATTATGCACCCATGGAACATGTTTGTCGCCAATACCTTCTATGCGGTGTCCTCCGAAGCCGTTCATCAGCAGGGTAGGGCACTGTAACGCTTCTGAAGCAACAACCTTGATTTGAGGGTGAAGTGTACGTAAAAAATCTCCTGCTGCAATCGTTCCGGCTGAACCTGTAGCTGAAACATAAGCTGCCAGATGGCTTTTTTTAGTAGCATTTTGATGATAAACTTCCTGAACGGCTTTGGCCGTAACATTGTAATGCCAGGCAGGATTGCCAAATTCATCAAACTGGTTGAAGATAACGCAGTCTTTACGGTTCTTTCTGATATCCCAGCATTTATCGTAAATTTCCTTTACATTTGATTCGCAGCCCGGAGTTGCTATAACTTCAGCGCCAATTTCTTTGAGCCATGCAAAGCGTTCCTTACTCATTTCTTCAGGAAGTATGGCTACTGCTGTAACACCCATCAGTTCTGAATCGAAGGCACCGCCTCTGCAGTAGTTTCCGGTTGATGGCCATACTGCCTTGTTATAACTGGGGTCAAACTCACCGCTGATAATACGTGGCGCAAGGCAACCATAAGCAGCACCTACTTTATGTGCACCGGTAGGGAACCATTTTCCTATCAGTACAAAAATTCGGGCATCAACACCACTTAGTTTTTTAGGTATCTCAATATAGTTTACGTTTCCATACAAGCCACCTTTTTCTTTAGGCTCATTTTTCCAGCTAATCCTGAACAGGTTCAACGGATTTAATTCCCAAAGTCCGATGTTTTTTAATTTGTCTTTTATTTCTTCCGGTATTAATGCCGGATTTTGCATCTGAGCAAATGTAGGAAGTATGATTCCTTTTTCTTTGAATCTCTTGACAGCATTATCACGAACACTGCTGTTCACTACTTTATCAATAATTTGTATCATATTTTTAGTTTTTTTAAGTTCATAAAGTTTTTTAAGTAATAGGTTATTAAGTTATTAAGTTATTAGGTTATTTGGTTATTTGGTTATTTGGTTGTTTGGTTGTTTACATTTTTTTTGGTTAACTGTTATTTGTTTCTATTTATTACTTACTGTTTACTGCTCACTTTTTGCTTTTTTAAACTATTCCATGGAATCACCTAATGCCTGTTGCCTATTGCCTAATTCATAACTCATAACTCATAACTCATAACTCCCTCAACCCCTTTCATCAGTACATACATTTCTGCAGCGAAATCAAAATAGGCTTCTTTAACACAGGCAGCTTTTAAAATTACACTTTTAACTGTAAAATTATCGCTACTGATTTCGGCTGTCAGCTGATCTGTTTCATAAATGTATAGATTATTCTGCAAAGTAAGTGTTTTTATGTTTTCTTTTTCTTTAAAGATAAGCACTTTTCTGTCATTTAATCTATTGTAAAAGTATCCACTTTCAGCATCTTTAAAACTGCCTATGTTAAGATAAAAATGAGGTTTATCCTTATAGGGTGCACCGGAAGTTGGACAAAATGTCTGACAATTGCCGCATTCATTGCAAAAATCGGCGATGTTGATAATCTGAACCTGCTGTTTTACTTCAAATAGCTTATCTTCTTTTAAGATTATTCCATGCTCACCAGCTATAGCTTTTAATAAATGAATCTGCTGAGGTTTTACCTGATAGGCATAATTGGCAAAATTCGGACAAACTGTAACGCAGATATTGCAAACTTCATCGCAATACAGGCATCTGGAAGCTTCAGTTATGGCTTCTTTTTCAGTTAAAGGAAAATCAACCGCTTCAAAATTTCTTCTCAGCTCAACAGGTTTTTCATGTGTAGGTTCGGTCTTTATGCGTTTTCCTTTTTTTATCATTAATTCATGATAAGAAATATCTTTTCCGGCAGAAGTATCAATTTTTTTCTGGTTTATTTTAGCAGCCCTGATAATTGCTTCAGCGGTTTTCCTTCCATCACCAATGGCATTAATAGCTGTTGCAGCACCTCTTAAAGCATCACCACCTATATATATACCGGGTATTCTGGTTTTGTATTCGCCGGGAACTGCTTTTAACATTGAGGAATTAATAAAATCAACCGCTAAATCCTGACCAATAGCAGGGATTATGGTATCAAAATCTAATTTGAATGCTGCATTTTCAATATTTTCGACCTGGATTCTGCCATCACTTCCTTTGCTTTTAAGCTGCATAGGTGAACAGTTTATTCCTTTCAGATTTCCATTTTCAATAATCAAGGATTCAGGTTGCGTAAGTTCCAGTATTTTGATGCCTTCTTCAATTACAGCTTTTATTTCGCCTGTATCAGCAGGCATTTCGGATATATTACGGCGGTAAATGATGGTAACACTGCCATCATTTCCTGTTAAGCGCCAGGCTGTCCGAGCAGTATCCATAGCTGTATTACCCCCGCCAATAATGGCGATATGTTTCCCGATTCCTGTTGGCTGTCCTGTTTTAGCCAGATACAGAAATACCAGGGGGTCAAGTAATCCATTTACTATTGTGGCAGGTGCAAAATCTATTTTCTTCGACAACTGAGCACCTGTTGCGATATAAATAAATTCATTTTCTTTACAGAGTAAATTAAAAAAATCTTTATCAACCTTTTGATTATAAAAGATTTGTACTCCAATTTGCTGTATCCTGTTTACATCGGTCTCAATGGCTTCATCTTTTAATCTGAAAGCTGGAATTACAGACTGAACCATACCTCCGGCCTTTTCCTTTTCTTCATAAACACTTACCTTAAATCCTGCCAAAGCTAAATAATAAGCACAACTGAGACCTGATGGTCCGGCTCCGATAACAGCCACTTTGATTCCGCTTGTGTTTTGTTTTTTTACTTCAGCATACTTTGCATTTTCGGCTACAAAACGTTTTATTTCCCTTATTTTAAGTGATGAGTCATAGTTTATGCGGGTGCATTTTGTCTGACAGGGATGATCGCATATAAATCCTGTAACCGTAGGGAAAGGATTGGTTTTAAGTATTTCATTAAAGGCTGCATCAGGATTTTGATGGGATGTATGATACATATAATCAGGAATGTTCTGATTGGTGGGGCAGGTATCGATACAGGGTGCTGCAATACAGTCAAAATAGCCTAATTTACGGTTGGTTTTGATGGAATGCTCCTTTAAATCTGTTTTTTTATATTCCGGCATTGCACTAAGCCTGTTGGCATAGCGGTTTAAATTTTCCAGCGCCGCTTTTTCAATAATATCTGTTTTATTATTGTTGAATTTCAATATAAAATCTTCTATATTTATTGCATTGTAATTGTCGAATGTGCTGCCCAGTTCATCTGCATATTGTCTGAGACGCATATAACCACCGGGCTTGAGTAAATCAGTACAAACGGTTACCGGTTTTAAGCGACAGGCAATCAGTTCGGGAAAATTATAACAATCAGCACCTGCCGAAAACGAAATATCCAGTTTACCTCCGAAATCATGCTGAAGACGGGCAGCCAGTTTAACACTTATCGGATGTAAAGCCCTGCCGCTCATATAATTCATGCTTTCATTTTCAGGCAATACACCCCTTATATTAATTGCTTCCAGCGTATTGCTGAGCTTTAAACTGAAGTCAACCTTCATGTTTGCAGCTTCTGTTCGGAGTCTTTTTATAATATTTATCGCATCCGGATATTTTAAATCATGTTCAAAAGCTTCATCCGGAACTGTAATTTTAAATCCTGATTCGATATTTAATATTTTACGCAGTTCTTCTTTTCCCAGGAGGGTAGGATTCAATTTAATGGTGGTATGGAATTTCTTATCCTGAATTAAATATAAGCCGATTTTTTCAATTTCATCAGGAGGGCATCCATGCATAGTGGATAAGGTAATATTATCTGAAATGCAATCCGGTATTTCTACCTCATTTGCCCATGGATAAACGCTGAGTATTGATTTTATTTTTTCTGCTTTTTCAATGCTGCAATTCTGCATTTTACTGAAAAACCACTGCACATTTTCATTCAATAATCCCTCCAGGTTATAACCTGCACTCATATTGAAAATACAGCCATTGTTTTTCCATCCGAACTTATGCTGCAGAAGATGTATGATAATCCATGCATTGAGATATTGGTCGTAAGATTCATTGATCTTTAATTCCTGTGACCATTCGCAGTTGTATCCTTCATCCGCAGCATCTATGCAGGGTTTGCTGACATTTAACTCATCCAGGGTTTGTATGGTCTTAAGTTCAATATACCTGGCACCACAAAGCCATGCACCAACAATGTTCTGGGCCAGCTGACTGTGCGGACCGGCTGCTACTCCTAAAGGAATATCCAGTAGTTGATTGAATCGCACCGACTGATATCGTGTATCTTCAGGTTGAAAGAAAATTTCTTTAGGAATTCCAAGCAATTCACCTTGTTCTTTTTTATGAAAGATAATATGTAAGAGCTGTTTAAGGGATGGAAGTGTGAATTTATCAGTCATAATTAAGGTGTAAATGATTCTAATGACCAACAAATTTACAAAAAAATACTTTAGTTTGTAAAGTTTGTAAAGTTTATAAAGTGGAAAGTTGTTAGTTATGAGTTATGAGTTTCTGTTCACTGTTTACTGTTTGTTGTTCACTTTACAATGTTTCAAACTATTCCTTGTTGCCTATTGCCTAATCCCTATTGCCTAATGCCTAATAAAATTGTAACTTTGCATATCAAACAAGCTAAAAAAATGAAAACAGATTGTGCAGTTCTGATTACTGCTGCCGGACTATCAGGAAGAATGGGTATTTCAAAAGCCCGGTTGAAATGGAATGAGGAAATGAATTTTCTGGAGAAACTCATTCATTCCTATTCATCTTTTGGCTGCAGTGAAATTATTGTTTGTATGAATGAAAATGATTATCAGCATTTTCATTCATTATCATCAGCCGGACTTTGCATTGTTTTAAATCCGCATCCTGAACTCGAACGAATGTATTCCATTCAATTGGGCTTAAAAGCTGTAAAAACTTCATCATTTTGTTTTATCCAGGCTATTGATAATCCGTTTATTGATGTGAATATTCTGGATGGAATATACCGTCAAAGGGCAGAAGATGCATATGTCTCACCCGGATATCAGGCTAAAAGCGGGCATCCTGTTTTAATCAATAAGACAATAATTGATTATATTTGTCAGATAGAAGTTGGAACTCAGCATTTGAATGAAGTATTGAAAAACTTTAAGCGTAAAAATATTTCGCTTGACCATCCTGAAATTCTTATAAATATCAATTCAGATGTTGATTTGCTGAAATATTTTAATTCAAAATGATTTATTTTTTTGAAAACAAATTTGCTTTTTCTGAGACATCAAATATTTATACTAATATTTAAATACTGAAAATATACCATGCAGTCTGAAAAAAGAGAACATCCAAAGGAAAAATCAAACTTGCATCCCCGCAACAGGCATCGCGAAAGGTATGATTTCAAACAACTGATTGCAACAATGCCTGAACTGGCAGCTTATGTTCATCTGAATGCATATCAGGATGAATCCATTGATTTTTTTGATCCTGAAGCCGTAAAAATGCTGAACAAAGCCTTACTGAAGCATTTTTATGCTATTGATTACTGGGATATTCCTCTGCATTATTTATGTCCGCCAATACCGGGCAGAGCCGATTACATCCACCATATTGCTGAATTTCTGGGCAGCCGGAATAAAGGAAAAATACCGGAAGGTGAAAGGATAAAATGCCTGGATATAGGAGTGGGTGCCAATTGTGTATATCCGATTATCGGAAACAGGGAATATAAATGGTCATTTGCCGGCAGTGATATTGATGCTGTTGCAATTGAATCTGCCATTAAAATAACTGAAAATAATCCCGGCTTAAAATCAGCCATTGATATAAGATTGCAAACGGATAAGAACGATTTTTTTAAAACAATCATCCGCGCTGAAGAACGCTTTGATCTTACGATCTGTAATCCGCCCTTTCATGCATCTCAGGCTGAAGCACAAGCCGGAACAATACGGAAATTATCAAATTTAAGAAGTAAAAGAATAAAACAACCCGTATTAAATTTTGGTGGTCAACAAGCTGAACTCTGGTGTGAGGGGGGCGAAGTTAAATTTGTATGCAATCTGATATATCAGAGCAGGCAATTTTCTGCCAGCTGTTTTTGCTTTTCCAGTCTGATTTCAAAAGAAGCCAGTCTGAATGCAGTTTATCATGCACTTAAACAAGTTGAAGCTTTTGAAATTCATACGATTCCAATGGGACAGGGAAATAAGAAAAGCCGTATTGTGGTATGGACATTTCTGAATCCGGAACAACAGCAACGCTGGATAAAAGAAAGATGGTAAAGCTGTAATTTTTTATTGTTTTTTATTTAACAATTGATAAAAAATCGATAAATTTGTACAATAAAAAAACAGCTATGATAAATTTCGAAGCTTTATTTAAAGTTACCTATGGATTATATATTGTAAGTTCAGGGGATAAAACCAGGGCAAACGGATTTATCTCGAATACAGTATTTCAGGTAACTTCAGAACCGCCGGCCTTTGCTGCCTGCTGCAATAAGCTGAATTTTACCACTGAATTTATTCAAAAGCAGGGTCTGTTTTCAATTTCGGTATTGGGTAAAGATACACCAACAGAAATCTTCACCAACTTTGGTTATAAAAGCGGCAGGGAAATTGACAAAATGGCAGGAATGGATATCCGCTACGGTGAATCAGGCCTTCCCATCGTATTGAATTCCAGCATTGCTTTTCTCGAATGTAAGGTGATGCAGACCATTGACCTCGGAACCCATCTGCTGTTTATCGGTATGCTCCTGCATGCTGATTTGCTGGATGTAACCAAAGACCCCATGACCTATCAGTATTACAGGGAAGTGAAAAAAGGCTTTTCTCCTAAAAATGCACCTACATATATAGATAAAGAGAAGTTATTGACCAATGTAAAGGATGCTTCGTTAAAGCAATATAAATGCCCTGTTTGCGGCTATATTTACGATGAAGCGGATGAAACTAAAAGATTTAAAGACCTGGCGGATGACTGGCTTTGTCCCCTCTGCGGATGTGAAAAAGAAGAATTTTTTGAAATTAAATAATCATTTTAAATTTATACTATCATGACAAAATCATTAAAAGGAACTCAAACAGAACAAAACCTGCTGAAATCATTTGCAGGTGAATCACAGGCAAGAAACCGCTATGAGTTTTTTGCAAGTGTTGCCAAAAAAGAAGGCTACGAACAGATAGCAGCCATTTTTATGGAAACCTCCAATCAGGAAAAGGAACATGCTAAACGTTTCTTTAAATTCCTCGAAGGTGGAATGACTGAAATATCCGCATGCTTTCCTGCCGGAATTATAGGAACTACAAAAGAAAACCTGAAAGCTGCCGCTGAAGGTGAAAACGAAGAATGGACAGATTTATATCCTCATTTTGCTGAAGTGGCAAAAGAAGAAGGTTTCCCTGAAATAGCCACTGCCTATAAGATGATTGCAAAAGTTGAAGCAGAACACGAACGCAGATATCTTAAATTACTGCAAAATATTTCTGAAGACAAGGTGTTTATGAAAGCAGGAAAAGTATGGTGGAAATGCCTCAATTGCGGTTATGTGTATGAATCAGAAAAAGCACTGGAGGTCTGTCCTGCCTGTCTGCATCCAAAAGCTTATATGCAGATGAGGGAAGAAAACTATTAGGCAATAGGCAATAGTCATTAGGCAATAGGGGAATAAGTACTTAGAGTACTTGGAGTACTTAAAGTTGGAGTAAGCACTGACTTATCAGCGTATATCTGTATAAATCAGTGTCATCAGTGTGCCAATTTTTTTATTTTAAATTAAAAATTACGAATTATGAATTACGTAATGCTGCCACTTAATAACCCAATAACTTAATAACCCAATAACTCAATAACCAATTTAATTCCCAACAGAAAATCCACCGAAATTGATTACTTTTGCCGCTCAAAAATTTCAGCATGATATCAATTGACGGGCTTACAGTAGAATTCGGGAATACCACACTTTTTAAAGATATATCCTTTGCCATTAACGAAAAGGACAGAATAGCCCTGATGGGTAAAAACGGAGCAGGTAAATCAACCCTGCTTAAGATACTGGCCGGTGTTAAAACAGCCACCAGAGGTAATATTTCAGCACCCAAAGATGCGATAATCGCTTATTTACCACAGCATCTACTTACCGAAGATAAAAGAACGGTTTTTGAAGAAGCTGCTCAGGCTTTCGCACAGATCAATGATATGGAAAAGCGGATTGAAGCCTTAAATCTTGAACTTACTTCCCGTACCGATTATGAATCAGAAGCCTATTATGCGATTATTGAAGAAGTTTCAGCACTAAGCGAGAAATTTTATACCATAGAAGAATCCAATTATGATGCTGAAATAGAAAAAATATTGCTGGGACTGGGCTTTTTGCGCGAAGATTTCAACAGACTTACCAGCGAATTCAGCGGGGGTTGGCGCATGCGCATTGAACTGGCCAAAATACTGCTACAGAAACCCGACCTTATTTTACTCGATGAGCCTACCAATCACATGGACATTGAATCCGTCCAGTGGCTGGAAGATTTCCTGAT
Source organism: Bacteroidota bacterium (assembly GCA_026391675.1). Taxonomy (GTDB): domain Bacteria; phylum Bacteroidota; class Bacteroidia; order Bacteroidales; family JACABE01; genus JACABE01. The sequence continues at coordinate 33,538 of JAPLDQ010000008.1, read as the reverse complement.
CAATAATGCCAAAGCTGTTATAGTTATTTCCCACGACAAGGCTTTTATTGATAATATTACGACCCGTACGATTGAAATTACCATGGGTAAAATCTACGATTACAAGGTGAACTATACCCAATACCTGCAATTGCGCAAGGAAAGACGCGAGCAGCAACAGAAACAATACAACGAGCAGCAGAAATTCATTGCCGAAAACCAGGATTTTATCGAGCGCTTTAAAGGAACCTATTCCAAGACCAATCAGGTGCAGTCGAGGGTGAAGATGCTGGAGAAACTGCCCATAGTGGAAATTGATGAGGAAGATAATTCAGCGCTGCGGCTTAAATTTCCGCCATCGCCGCGTTCGGGAAATTATCCTTTGATAATAGAAGATTTAACAAAGAAATATGATGAGCATGTAGTGTTTAAAAACGCTTATCTCACCCTGGAAAGAGAACAGCGTGTAGCTTTTGTCGGTAAAAACGGCGAAGGAAAATCCACCCTTGTCAAAGCCATCATGGGTGAACTGGAATTTGAAGGAAAGGTAGCCCTGGGACATAATGTCATGATAGGCTATTTTGCCCAGAATCAGGCATCGCTACTGGACGAATCGAAGACGGTCTTCCAGACGATAGATGATGTGGCAGTGGGAGATATCCGCAATAAGATAAGGGATATGCTGGGTGCTTTTATGTTTGGCGGTGATGATATCAATAAAAAAGTAAAGATTCTTTCGGGAGGAGAGCGCACCCGTCTGGCCATGATCAAGCTATTGCTCGAACCGGTAAATCTTTTAATACTGGATGAGCCTACCAACCACCTGGATTTAAAAACCAAGGAAATACTTAAAAATGCCCTGATTGATTATGACGGCACCCTTATTTTAGTCTCCCACGACCGCGATTTCCTGGATGGCCTGGTAGAGAAAGTCTATGAATTCGGCAATAAAAACATAAAGGAACATATCGGTGATATCCAGAGTTTCCTGAAGAAAAAGAAACTGGAGAATCTGAAGGAAATTGAGCGGAAAGTTGGTTAATGGTTATTGAGTTATTAGTTATTAGGTTATTAGGTTATTAAGTTATTAAGTGGCAAGTGGCAAGTGACAAGTGACAAGTAAGGAAAATTGTACGCAGATGACACTGATTTATACAGATTTACGCTGATAAGGTATTGCCTGCTACAACTTTAAGTACTCCAAGTACTTTAAGTATTCTAAGTGCTTTTTTTACCACTAAGGCACTAAGGGCACTAAGTTACACTAAGAAGAATTATGATTTATATAATAATATTTTAATCATCAGCTCATCACCGTATTAGCAAATCATCGTATCAACACATCACCGAATCATCGCATCATCACATTACCGCATCAGCACATCACCGCATTTAATGTGCATCCAGCCCGTATTGCATATACACCAGATGATTCAGTGTCTTCAGGATTTCAGTCATATATTCGTTAACTGCTTTAACACTGCCGGGTAGGGTATACACCAGCGAACTGCCCATTAGGCCTGCAACACCGCGGCTCAGCAAGGCATTTGGTTTTTCCTGTCCGTATTTAAAACGTATCATTTCCATAATGCCAGGAATCTCTTTATCCAGTAATGGTTTTACTGTTTCAGGTGTAATGTCGCGCGGACCAATACCTGTACCACCTGTTGTAAAGATAAAATCAACATGCTCTTCGCCGGCCTGCTGCAGATGGAAAGTGAGTAGTCCTGCATCGTCAGGAATAATCTGATGATTGATGGCTATCATGATGCCGGTATCCGCAGCGTGCTTTTCCAGTATTTCTTTAATCCGCTTTCCGCTGAGGTCTTCATACACACCGGCACTTGCCCTGTCGCTGAGGGTAAGGATCAATGCCTTGTATATCCTGGGATGATACTCCAGTTCGTCACCCGCTTTTAAGCTGCCTCCGGTAATGACCCTTGCAAATATGCCTTCTTTGGGCATTACGCAGTTGCCGACTTCACGGTAAATGGCACAGCCGTCACCGTGACAATGCTTGCCGATCTGGGTGATTTGCAGGGTGACAGTTTCATTCTTCAGTATGTCCAGCGGATGGCAATGGTAAAGCAATAAGCCTTCGGTGGTAATGTTTTCGGCAAATTCACCGTAATTGATCTTGCGGTTTGCCTTGTGTTCGAATTTGGCAATGCTTTCGGTCCCCAGCAGACTCACCTGGCGGTGCCATTTGCCTGCATGCGCATCATTGGTGACGCCGGTATTGGTAAGTTCAATGGAATCAACCGCTTTTTTAATAGTCCCTTTTTGTTCGGATATATTTACAGATAATATTTTAAGTTTACTCATGTGTTATCTTTTGTGCTGACAAAATTAAGTAAAATAATTATGAGTTATGAATTATGAATTATGAATTAACAGTCTTAACCTGACTTAATCTGAATAATTATTAGTGTTTTGATATAATTGTATTAAGACAGGACGCTGCTATGCGCTAAATAAATTTAATAAATCTTTCAGCATAAATCTTTCCATGCAGAAATCATTTAAAAGCACTTTTTTGCTGCATAGCAGCATACTGTTAATAATAAAAAAGAATACACCAATGCCAAGCACCATAGGTGCGTCCTGTTAATTTTAATATTCCGTAAATATAAATAAGTCAGCTACTTTGTTTTGATTGTTTCCCTGCAACTTGAGTTATTGAGTTATTAAGTTATTAAGTTATTGGGTTATAATTCATAATTCATAACTCATAACTCATAACTTCCACTTTACAAACTTTATAAACTTTATAAAATTGATATATAAATTCTGTTTTAGAAATAATTTAATATGACAGGACGCTGCGATGCAGCTAAATAAATTTAATAAATCTTTCAGCATAAATCTTTCCATGCAGAAATCATTTAAAAGCACTTTTTTGCTGCATAGCAGCATACTGTTAATAATAAAAAAGAATACACCAATACCAAGCACCATAGGTGCGTCCTGTTAATTTTAATATTCCGTTTATATAAAAATTTAGCTACTTTGTTTTGATTGTTTCCCTGCAACTAGAGTTATTGAGTTATTGAGTTATTAAGTTATTAAGTTATTGGGTTATAATTCATAACTCATAATTCATAACTTATAACTTAATTTTCCACTTTACAAACTCAATAAATTCTTATCTTTGCCGCTTTTATAAATCAAAAATAATAAAATGAACGAATTAAGTTATAGTTTAGGAGCCAGCGTTGCTTTTAATTTGAAAAGCCAGGGCATTAAGATTGACAGTATTGCTGATTTTATGCAGGCACTGGAAGGCGTTTTGTCAGATGCACCGCTTGCCATTACAGATGAAAAAATAGGTGAAATTTTAAATTCATATTTTCAGGAATTACAGGAAAAAACCTTAAAAGCCATAAAAGAACAGGGTCAGATTTTCTTTACAGAAAATGCAAAAAGAGAGGGCGTTATCAGCCTTGAAAGCGGATTGCAGTATGAAGTTATTACAGCCGGTACAGGTGATAAACCGGGTCTTGAAGATATAGTAACTACCCATTATCATGGTACTTTCCTTGATGGTAATGTTTTTGACAGTTCAGTAGAACGTGCTCAACCTGCAAGCTTCCCTGTTAACGGCGTTATTGCCGGCTGGACAGAAGCTTTACAGCTTATGGAAGTGGGTTCAAAATGGAAACTCTATATTCCTTACCACCTGGCCTATGGCGAACAGGGCCACGGACAGGCTATTCCTCCCTATACCACTTTGATTTTTGAGGTGGAACTGCTGGAGGTGAAGAAGTAGGGAGAAGTCCGAAGTCGGAAGTCGGAAGTCGGAAGTCCGAAGTTTAGGGTGGTTGAGCGGAGTCGAAACCACTTGAAGGAAGTTCGAAGGCTGAATAACCGGGTAATAATGGCAGCCTGATGACACTGATTGAACAGATTTTCTCAGATTTAAATGAAGTAAAGTTGGAGTTCTTACTTCCTTATCTGCGTATATCTGCTTAAATCCGTGTCATCTGCGTGCCATTTTTAATTTGCTACAACGGACGTCAATATCCCTTTACACATTCGCCACTTCGGACTTCGGACTCTTGGCTCGATTAACAGTCATAAGGGTGGTTGAGCGGAGTCGAAACCACATGCCACGAAGCATATCTTTATTTTGAACTTCACAACTGCGCTTCGACTCCGCTCAGCGCCCAAAGCCCATCACCACATCACCACATCACCACATCACCGTATTACCACATCACCCCATTAAATAAGTATCGTCTTACCAAAATAAATTCCCCTCTCAATAGCCAATTTCAAAAAAATTCCTATATTTGCTTTTAAATTTATTGTAACTATTAATAATATAACAAATACAAATTCAAATGATTACTGATAATTTTATTAAACGTCACAACGGTCCCCGCGATGAAGAAGTTGATTTAATGCTGAAAAAAATTGGTGTTGCATCTTTGGATGAACTCATAGATAAAACCATCCCTGCTTCTATCAGATTAAAAAGCCCGCTCAATCTCCCGAAAGGAATGAATGAGTTTGAATATCTCAACCATATCAGGGAAATTGGTTTAAAAAACAAGATTTACAAAACCTATATCGGTATGGGGTATTACAATAGCATTACCCCCGGCGTTATCACCCGTAATATTCTCGAAAATCCGGGCTGGTATACTTCCTACACTCCCTATCAGGCTGAAATCTCCCAGGGACGTCTCGAAGCTTTATTAAATTATCAGACCATGGTTTGCGACCTTACTGCCATGCCTGTTGCCAATGCATCCTTACTGGATGAAGGCACAGCTGCAGCCGAAGCCATGATCATGTTCCACAACTCCCGCAGCCGCGATGCCGTTAAAAAAGGTGCCAACCAGTGCTTCGTTTCCTGCGATATCTTCCCTCAGAGCACGGATGTTATCCTTACAAGAGCTACAGCCCTGGGCATTGAACTTATTTTCGGCGATTATAAAACATTTGAATTTAACGATAAGGTATTCGGTGCCATCGTTCAGTATCCTGACCAATATGGTGAAGTACACGATTATTCCGGCTTTATCGCCAAAGCAAAAGCCAATGGCAGCTTTGTAGCTGTTGCCGCTGACCTTTTATCCTTAACTTTATTAACACCTCCGGGTGAATGGGGTGCCGACTGTGTATTTGGTTCCAGCCAGCGTTTCGGTATTCCTATGGGTTTCGGCGGTCCTCATGCTGCCTTCTTTGCCTGTACCGAAAACTTCAAACGTCAGATTCCGGGACGTATCATCGGTGTTTCTGTGGATGCTCAGGGAAACAGAGCCTTACGCATGGCACTGCAGACCCGCGAACAGCACATCAAACGCGAAAAAGCCACTTCCAATATCTGTACCGCACAGGCACTGCTCGCCACCATGGCAGGCATGTATGCCGTCTACCACGGACCAAAAGGCATTAAGGAAATTGCCCGTCATATCAACATACTGACCGGCGTTCTGAACAATGAAGTTAAAAAATACGGTTACAAACAACGCAACCAGTACTTCTTCGATACACTGGCCATCGAACTGCCTCAGGGGGTATCTATGGATGCTATAAAAGCAGCTGCACTGGAAGCCAAGATGAACTTCCGTTATATCAACGACATCACCATCGGTATCAGTCTGGATGAAACAACCACCTTATGCAATGTGAACAGCATACTGAAGATATTTGCCGATGCCAATCATAAGGAATATGTAAAATTTGTCTGTGTTCCTTCAGAATGTGAATTGATTTGCACCATACCTGCGCAACTGGCCAGAACATCTGCCTTTTTGCAGCAGAAGGTATTCAACGTGAATCATTCCGAAACCGAAATGATGCGTTTTATCAAGAAACTGGAGATAAAGGATTTATCCATGAACCGTGCCATGATACCGCTGGGCAGCTGTACCATGAAGCTGAATGCCGCTTCTGAACTCTTTTACATGAGCTGGCCTGAATTCGGTGCCATACATCCTTTTGTTCCTGTTGACCAGGCTGCAGGATACTATGAACTCATCAGCAACCTCGAAAAAGACCTTTGTGAAGTAACAGGCTTTGCAGCCATTTCCTTCCAGCCCAATTCAGGTGCTGCAGGAGAATATGCCGGCCTCATGGTTATCCGTGCCTATCACCTGAGCAGGGGAGACGTAAACCGCAATGTCTGCCTCATCCCTTCTTCTGCCCATGGTACCAATCCTGCCAGTGCCGCTATGGCCGGTATGGAAATAGTGGTTACCAAATGCGACGACATGGGCAATATCGATGTGGCTGATTTAAAAGCCAAAGCTGATCAGTATGCTGACAGATTATCCTGCCTCATGGTAACCTATCCTTCCACCCACGGTGTTTTTGAAGAAAGCATACTGGAAGTGGTGGATATCATCCACAGTCATGGCGGACAGGTATATATGGACGGTGCCAATATGAATGCACAGGTTGGGCTGACCAATCCGGGCAATATCAATGCGGATGTATGCCATCTGAACCTGCATAAAACCTTTGCCATCCCTCACGGTGGCGGTGGTCCGGGAGTGGGTCCTATCGGTGTAGCCAAACACCTTGCGCCATTTTTGCCAACACATAAGATGGTGAAAACCGGAGGCGAAAAAGGCATACATGCCATCGCTTCAGCACCATTCGGAAGCGCTTTTGTATTACCTATTTCTTACGCTTATATTAAATTATTAGGTGGAAACGGTTTAACGGAAGCCACCCGCTTTGCCATACTGAATGCCAATTACCTGAGAGCCCGTTTCGAAGGACATTATAAGATATTATATACCGGCAAAAACGGTATGTGTGCCCACGAAATGATACTGGACTGCAATGAATTCCACCATACTGCGAATTTACCCGTTATAGAAATCGCCAAACGGTTGATGGATTATGGTTTCCATGCACCAACGGTAGCTTTCCCTGTACACGGTACGCTGATGGTTGAACCAACAGAGAGCGAACCATTATCAGAACTTGACCGTCTGGCTGATGCCATGATAGCCATCCGTAAGGAAATAGCCGACATCGAAAGCGGCAAGGCCGACAAGGAAAACAACCTGATAAAGAATGCACCGCATACCGCTATGGTAGTGACTGCCGAAAACTGGGATAAACCTTACAGCCGTCAGCAGGCAGCTTTCCCTGTACCGCATGATGATAAATACTGGCCAACGGTAGGCAGGATAGATGATGCATGGGGCGACAGAAACCTGCACTGCACCTGCGACCCGATTGAGTCGTATTCTTAAGTCAGAAGGTAGAAGGCAGAAGTTAGTGGTGGCTGAGCGTAGTCGAAGCCAAAACAGTTAACAGCAGAAGTCAAAAGTCAGAAGTTAGGTTCTCCGAAACTTCATCTTCATAATTCTAAATTCGTTAATCGTTAATCGTAGTTCTTTTTGATCTGAGAACAACGATTAACGATTTTTGATTTCAGAAGTAAAATAGCACGCGAATTAGCAGTTAGCAGTTAGCAATTAGCAATTGATGAAAATTATCCTCCTCATTTTTTACAAAGCACCCCTTCCTATTGCCTAATGCCTATTGCCTTTTTCACCACTAAGGCACTAAGGACACTAAGTTACACTAAGAAGATTGGTTATTAAGTTATTAAGTGGCAATATTTCGTAATTCGTAATTAATTTATAGCACACAGTAAAACAGATTTTACTGATTTACACTGATAATTCAGAATTGGCTCCAACTTTAAGTACTTTAAGTCCTCCTTTTTCTACGAAGCCCGGACCGACCTCAAATACTTTACGCTACAAATCTGGCTTTTTAAGGAGGCTGTCTCAAAACTTCTCTGTGAACCTCTGTATTTTCTCAGTGTAACTCTGTGTAAATTATAAAAATTTATTACACAGAGGATTAAAGAGAATATATAGAGATACACAGAGGTTGATAAGATTAAAAATCTTAGTTTTGAGTCAGCCTCTTTAGGAGAGGTCTGTCTTGATTTTTTTATGTTTTTTTATTAAGAAAAAAGTTAATATAAAAATAGACGATTTCCTGATTGATTTTTTTAAATCCTAAATCAAAAAATCAAAAAAAAAGCATAAAAAACAAAGAATTTTACGCCCAAAAATACCCCAAAAACTCCTCCCTCAAAAACAAAATTACTGCGTTCGTGAAGTGAAAAGGCTGTTTCATAAAGTCAAAAGGGCTCTACGTGAAGTTTCTCCCTTTTGGCTGTTTTCATGTTGTATATTTGCCGCTATTATTCAGTAAAATGATATATGACAACAAACAAAAAACTAAACTTTTTATATGATGATTTTTCTGTAGCAGAAAATCATTGCGATTTTATAAGATTATACAGCGAACAAATCAGAAAATTTTCATTTCTACCCTTATCCAATTATTTTTTAGCAGTATATAAATGCAGATTGACCCCAACAACTGAAGTTTTGAATGCAACATCCTATAGCAAGCATTCAAAAACATCAGAACAAGCATCAAATACGTCAGGTAATGCATCATATACCTGTGCGGAGGTATCAAAAACAGACGAAATAGCATATTTCACTCAGGATATAGCATCTTTTACCAAAGAAATAGCTTCATCCATTCAGGATAAAGCATCATATGTTCAGTTTATTGCATCATATGTTAAGGTTATAGTATCATCCACTCAGGAAATAGCATCAAATATCCGTGAAAAGGCATCAGGTAAGCGTGATAATGCTCTTTACACAGATGATGAAGCATCAGGCAAGTGTGATATTGCTTTTTATACTCAGGATATAGCATCAGGCATATGTGATGAAGCGCATTGCACTCAGTTTGAAGCATCAACAACTCAAGTTGAAGCATCAAGCACTCAGTTTGAAGCGTATTTTTTGAAATTAGCAATTAGCAATTAGCAAATAAAATTAGAATTTAGAATTATGAATATAACTAAAATAACTCCGCTAACTCCAAGTACTCAAGGCACTCCTGGTACTCCGGGTACTCCTTCCAACGGAAGCTTATTTAATCTATATAAAACAAGCTTGTTAATTAAATTTTTTATTAATCTTAAAATTTTTTACTATGATCAACTCACAGGAAAATTTTGACAAAATGTCACATGGAGTATTGGCCTGGCTCCATGCCAAAGCTGACATTACTTCAGGACTCTATGGTGTGGACGACTATCTGCTGGCCATACAAAAAACACATGATGAAATCGGGAGTGCTGAAATGAGGCAGGAAATCGGTAACGGTAAGGAAATACTGCTTAAAAGAGAAAGCAGGGACGTATTGATACGCTCTGCATTGGAGATAATACGTAAGCTGCTGGCTTATGCTATTGTTCAGAAAAACAAAACGCTGCAGAATAGTGTGAATTATACTGAAAGCACACTTAAAAAATCATCTGATAACCGCTTATTAAGCATCTGCAGAATAGTGTACCAGGAGGCAAACAATATGCTTACCGAACTGGCTGCTTTAGGCATTACTGCTACTCATCTGAATGATTTGAAGGACGCCCTGCAAAACTTCAGCAATCATGTACCTCAGGAAAAAATGGAAACAAAAGAAACTAAAACGAATACCTATATCCTGAAAGAACTCTTTACCACACTTAAATCACAGTGGGACGCCGTAGATACATTAATTGAAACAGTTCGTACAACCTATCCTGAATTTTATTATGAGTATCATGAATTGAGAAAAGTTGACAAGAGCAGGAATAATCCTTTTATGCTTATGGTTGAGCTAAAGGAAGCCGGCAGCAATCTGGCCCTGCGCAATGTAAAACTTATTTTAGCAACAGCAGTCAAAAGCCAGCAGCAGGACATCAGCAAGAAAACAGCAGCCGGCGGAGGCAGCCGCTTTAAAAACCTGGACGAAGGCGATTACATCCTCACTGCCACCAAAGCAGGCTACAGGGAAATAAACGAAAACATTGTCATCGTAAAAGGCGAAACCAAAAGCATAACACTCTATATGCAAAAAAAATAGTGCGTTCATTTGTTTTTATTAGTGGACCCGGACCGTTGAAAAAAGACGGACCGGGTTTTTATTGTTAAAGTACTAGAATTTTGTTCTGACTGCTTTTAATAAGTACTTAAAATTAAGAAATTATCATTAAATTTATATTAGCTTAGAAATTAATAGATTGTTATCGTGAATTTGATGTTTTAAATTTATTGTTTGAATAAATATTAAATTGATTTCAGAGCCAGTAGCTAAATAGTTATCGTTTTTTTTATTTTTTTAACAGTTATTTAAATTTTAGATTATTTTTGTTGAAGAATTTTATAATAATAATTACCTATATTAAGATTAGCTGGTTATAAATGTTATGCTATCCTTCCTTTTTGAAAGGATATTTACAAGTTATGAGTCACGTATTTACTGATTTTATTTTTTAAATTTGAATTCAAGACATGGATAAGAAAAAAGAAGTTAAAAAGAGTAAACGGAGAAAGGATTATGTACTTCATAAAGATCCTACTCTTCATAAGATGATTAAGAATACGAAAACTTTTATACGAATCACAGGAGTAATTTTAACATTTAATTTTGTGTGGTTAGAATTTCATGAGTTACCATTAATCCCTTTATTTACAAATACATTTTCCAGCGTCTTTTTTAAAATAATTTTAGCACTTTTCTTTGCATCATGGATAGCAGGCACTTCAAAAGATTTAGAAGATGAAGAATCTGCATTATTAGTTGCTCCTAATAAAGGCAAACTTACTATGTTAGCGATTGGTACAATTGTAATTTTAGGTGTCCTTTTTGCATGGCTTTGTAAAGCAAACACATATTCTGAGTTTGCCATCGCATTATCTGTTTTTTATATTTTCAATATTATAAGTTGGTATTATCTTAAATTATTTGTAAAGGAATCAATTAATGAAAGTATAAAGAAATATGAAGAAGTAAACGACATTTATGGTCTTAAAAAAATCAAGACTATAGAAGATTTCTTATTAGGCAAATGGCAGGTTAAAAGATTTGCATACGGTTTCATTTTTCTGGTAATTCTAAACATACTTGCTTTTACAAATTACTCACAAAATATAAGTACATTAATAGATATCCCTTCAACACAATTTATTATTGTCTTGTCATTTTTCATGTATTTAGGAGAGATGGAAATTTGGATTTGGTTAAAAAGAATTAAAAGAGATATTACATTTGAACTTATTGAAGAATTTAAAGTTGAAATGAAAAATAATTAAATAGAATATTACTTTCTGTAAAAAAAAATAATTTTGCAAAAATCTAAAAGTTATTATTTAGCAATAGTGCCATTCATAACATTAATTGTTGGCTTTCTTAGCTTTCTCTCACTAAGTATTTATTTTAAAGTTTTCTGGATTAATTCAAAATATGATGTGCCATTGATTTATAATGTTTCTGTTATGGTTGGTGATTCGATATTATTGCCAATTCTGAATTATAAAATATTTAATTTGTTTTTAAATTATGTTGGTATTGAATCGATTAAAAAATATAGAAAAATATTAATCACATGGTTTTTTGCTGCTTTTATAATATCCTTATTTGCAAATATCTCAGCGCATTTAGTTTGGGTAAATGATGCGCTTACAGATTTTGTCGGATTTAAAAAAGGGGAGTTTTCTATTATAGGAATCTGGCACCTTATTTATAGCATTTTTCAAATGCTTATTATTTTTATGTTTCCATTTTTTTGGTTTGTAGCAATCAAGGAAAAAAACGACATTAGTTTAAAATATTCACATCACATTTGGAAATTTGTATTAATATTTTCAACATTGGCAATATTTGACATGTTGAATAAATATTTTTTTATCTATCATGATAAATCATTACTTTATGCAATGCAAGTTGACATTTTTGCTTTTTCGACAGTAATTATGTCTTTAATGTTGTTTTATATCATGAAATATATTGAAAAGCGAAAAATGGGAATAATGTCTGTGTAGCTGGCAGCTATATCCTCACCGCCTCCAAACCGGGCTATAAGGACACTACCGTTTTAACCACCATCGTAAGTGGCGAAAGACGCATCGTCAGCATCTGTCTCGAAAGAGCGTAATTAAGTTATAAGTTATGAATGATAAATGATGAATGATAACACATCTGATGACTGTCATCATTCATCCACACTTTAGAATCAATGCAAAGATTGATTAATGCCAACCCGGGCCGTTGAAAGATGGACCGGGTTTTTTATTTTAATTAGGATTAAAATTGTTAATTTTTTTTTTAACTTATTATTGTAAAATAGTATATTTGTAGAAAATATGAATAATCAAAGGGTGCAGCAAACCACCTAAATTTGAATGGCTTTGTATGATAAACTTATATAATGTTAAATGTTAGTTTTAATACATTAAATCTGCTGATTGATAAATTTACTAAATGAATTTCAATAATTATAGCAAATACTTAGAAGAAAAGTAACAAACCTAAACTTATGGATGAAAATGAAAAGAAAGTGGTAAAACAGACTCAGAATGAAAAAAAAGAATTACAACAAGATAATAGAGTAGAGTCTTTCACTAATAACCATGTTGAGTATTTAACTCTTTTAAATTTAGCAACCGAAATAATTGATAAGCAATATAGAAGGTATTCTATGGCTGATACTAAAACTTTTACACTTGTAACGTCTAATAGTATATTGCTTACTACAATTGGATTGTTGTTCAAGGAAGCTTTAAATGACAAATTCACTTTAGTATTTATTATATTATCTTTAATTTCTGTTTCAATTAGTTTATATTTTGCATTAAAACAGGTAATTCCACTGGGTTCTAGTGGATTAACAAATACAGAAAACCCCAATATAAGGTCTCAAAACGGAATTCTATCTTATAAGAAATGGGAAGAATATAAAAAAGCTTTTTTAAGTATAAGTGCAAATAAATTAATGGAAATGAATGTACGACAAATCTTTGGTATGTCTCATAATATTAAAGTAAATTTGAATAAAATTAGAAATGGCGTTATTTTTACTATTATTAGTTTTGCTTTAGTACTTCTAACATTTACAGGAATAGTATTAGCAAATTATAATATTCATTTATTTGGAGAGAAAATTTCAATAAATAACAACTTAAATAAACAAATTATTAATACTTGTAAAATTCAAGTAGATTCTGTTAAAAAGAAAGATACATTGGTTAAAAAACTTGATATATTGAAAAATGGTAGAATTAAATAAAACATTTGAGTTTTTAGACAATGAAATACAGTCTTTTATTTCAGACAACAATCAGTTTAACCAAAACGTTCTATTTGAACCTATTACCATAACCGAATCTATTTATAAAAATAGATTTAGCAATTTTAATACTATACAGCTTTTTTTTGCTAAAGTATTAACTTTATTCAAGACGGCTATTGAAATACCAAGTGATTTTAATAAGGATATATTAAAGTTGCTCATGAATGATTCAAGTGACAAAATTTCACTTTCTTTTTATAAATCACTTGATGAAAAGATTTGGACTTTACCCAAATTTTATAGAACTGATGAATCAAAAGAAAGCAAAGTTTTTGAAATCCAATGTCCAGGTTCAGGTTGGGGAGAGGTGATATTGTTAGAGAAACTATATAAAGTTAAATTTGGGAATAGATATCCATATTACAACATCCAAAATAGTTTTATTGAAGAAATAAAGAAAATTACTGGAAAAGACAAACCTTGGGTTATGCACTTATTAGATAACTCTTCAAACCCCTCTTCAATGAGGTATTTTATACGTGAAACTTCAAAGGGCTTAAAATACTGGGGATTTGACAAAAATGTTATAAATAGTAATTGTGATTTTGTTCGTTCTCATTCTGTATATGGGCTAATTGCAGAAAATTTATTTAAAGTTAGATTAGAAAAGGCAATAAATTGTGAAGTTTATTTTGACTTACCACCTTTGTTAATTTTTGACCAAAAAATGATATTATGTTTACCTTTCCTTGACGAAACAAGACATCTGTTTAATGATAATATTAGGCAAACATTAGCATATACATACACATTTACTCCAAAAGGTTTTAGAGATTTTGATGGTAGTTGGATATCCATTGAAGAATTCAGAAAACGCATACCTAGCAAAAGGAAATATTTTTTAAAATATGGAGGGTGTGACACTTCGGTTAATTGGGGAAGCAGAGCAGTTTATAGATTAGATAGTAATTCATGTGATGAGCATATAAACATGGCATTAAAAGATTTTAAAAATAATCGACCTTGGATTATTCAAAAAGATTGTAGTAATAAAGAAATAGTAAGCTATATAGAGAGAAATAATAATGTAATACAGTCAAAAAAACTAACAGCTAAATACTCTGCATTTTATGGACCGAATGGATTAATGGCAATTAGAACCCATCATCGACAAAGTACAAAAGTACATGGTCAAAAAGATTCAGTTGTAGGTTTAGCTTATTCAAAAACTTAATAAGGTTATAGTAAACAATAATGAATTAAATGCATAATTTTTATTGAAAATCAATTCATTAACCTGAGACTTTAAAAATATATTTATCCAATACAATATGTTACATAACCACATTTTTTACAAAACTAAATTTGGTAGGATTAGAGATTATTCATCCGAAAGGAAATTAATTATTGATGTTGTTAGAAAACTGAGAAATCTGAAAAAAGGAAAAAAATCTAATTGGGAAGACGCAATTGAATGGCATCTAAAATACGCAAATCTCTATGGAGAATCCGTTCTTGCTCTAACTATTACACTTACACCTTCAGGATGTGATTGGGCACGAAAAGGTGGTTGTACTATGTGCGGTGAATTTGAAGGTTCAGAAAAAAGACACTTACTTATTTCAAACCCTCAATTTCATATATCTCAGTTTGCATCTGCTATTGGAAAATCAGAGATATGGGAAGCTGCACAAAAAGAGAAAAAGCCCATTTCTTGGTTAAGAATAAATCAAGAAGGGAATTTTACAAATCCTAAAGAGATGAATTACAAGGCTCAAGAGGCTATTTTGCGGTTAGCAGTACGATTGGATGGAATAAAGAGAATAACAATAGAATCTAGACCTCAATATCTTTCTGAAAATATCGTCAAGAACCTAGAAAATTTGTTTAAAGATAGTAAGGTTGAATTAGAAATTGGTATGGGTGTGGAGGCCAAAAATGAAGTTATTCGTAATGTATGTGTTAATAAAAAAGGGTCAAATAGACTTTTTATTAACACAGTAATTCTCTTAAAGAAATATAATATATTGCCTTTAGCATATATAACATTAAAACCCCCTTTTTTAAGTGAAAAAGAAGCTATTGATGAAGCAGTTGAGACAGCTCATTTTGTTAAAGAAATTGGTTTTAGTCGAATAAGTCTTGAACCAATTTGCATTCATTCATATACATTAGTAGAAGCACTTTCCAAAACGGGAGATTATAAAGTGCCATGGCTTTGGTCTGTAATTGAGGTAATAAAACGATGTAAGGATATATCTAATATTTTGGGCATAGGAGGTATAGGATATTATCCAATTCCCAAAAACTACGCACATAACTATTGTACTGGTAATGTAGATTGTAATCAAAGTTGTACATATGCTATTATGGAATATAATAAAACAAGAGAAATTAAAGTATTTGCAGAATTGTCTTGTAAATGCAAAGTTATTTGGCAATGTGAATATAAACAAGAAGTTTTACCTTCAAGTCTAAAAGAAAGAATAAATGAACAATTAATGAGAGTTGAATCTCTATTATATGATTACTCCAAAGGAGAAATTGAAGAAAATGAGGTCTTTAGAAATCAACGTTTAATTGCTTTCGGTTCTCAATAAATTATTAAAAATTTGATGATAAAATTAACATAAAATAAAAGCACGAAACGCTAACAATAACTATATGCGATATGGGTTTTAGTGGTAATTCAAGCATATTATACCCAACTCAAATTTCGGTGTAAGTGGATTTTAAAGTATCTCACAATCCCTTATTAATATTACCTTTACCATTAGCACAATTTTAGTATGCAACAAAATGATTTAAATTTTTTATTAGATAAAGTATCATATGTCAGAGACAATTAGTTTAGAAGAAAAGGCAAAAAAATCTTCAGTTTATACAAGACAAAATATTATAAATGTTATAACAATTTTTTTTTCATTTGTAGCTTTAATATTAAGCGTCATTACATGTAGTGATACTCATCAGAGTGTAAAGATTTCAGAAAGGCAAGGGAAAGCCTTTATTCAAGTTATTGATGCAAAATTATGTGAAAAAGGTTTGTCATCATCATTTATTTCTATTGAAATAACCATAAAAAATTTTGGACAAGTTGCTGCAACAAATATCAGTGCGGAGTTTGGTTATAACAATGGAATGATTGGACTAAATCAAAAAGAAAATCATGAAAGAAGTAAGAAAATAAATGATATTGGACAAGGATTTGAACGAAAAATAATATTAAAATCGAATTCAATAAATAGGCGAGAATGGAAAATATCAGAAGGTCGATTATATGAGACAGTGTATTTTTTTGGTACAATCTTTTACACAGATAACTTAAGTGGAAAAAATAAAAAAGTAGATTGGTGTTTTGATCTTCCACTTAACACAAAAGAATCATTGAATCAATTGACGCTAAAAGAATCAGAAAAAGGAACATTCATATCATCATATAATATAGAAGACCAATAAACATTGTAGTTAACACGATCTCAAAAATAATGCGTGTGAAATCAAATTTTGAAAGTTCATTTTTATTTAATAATTTTATCTCAACTGATAATTATTATAATATTAAAATGATTATAAATAGGTATTTACAAACTATAGAAAAGTATCGTCTTTTAATATATTCAAGGCCATACCAAAAACTTTCACTATTTCATATTATTTTCTTATGTATGTTTCCAAATAAAAGTGCACCATTTTGGTCCATAATTTAAGGTGTATAATGAAAAGATATATTAATTAGTCGCTCCTTAAAAACATCATAAAGCAATGATTATCAACAAATAAGTGTTGATAAATATTCAAAAAAGATACGTTAAAATTGCAAGAAAATGTGTAAATTAGATGAAATTCTTGCAAAATGATAGGAAAAAGTAAAGATCAAACACAACGAGATATTTTCAGTCCATTATTATCAGATTTTATAGATACTGGGCATGAATTAGTATTATTGGCAAATAAAATTGATTGGAAATATTTTGAAAAAGAGTTTTCAAGTTTGTATTCTACAGTCGGTCAAAGCTCAATGTCAGTAAGGTTAATGGTAGGTTGCCTTATGTTAAAAAGAATTTATAATTTAGGTGATGAAACCTTGGTTGAAGCATGGATAGTGAATCCTTACATGCAATATTTTTGTGGAAATGGCTTATTTTTATCACTTCCTAAAGCCTAATTCCAATTTTTACTTATTTTACTACTTTATTCACTTTACTTAATCCTCTATCGTTGAAGATTAACTTATAAATTTACTTGAAATGTGCCTGCTGTCTTGTGATGTAAAGCTTTTAATATTTAACACTGAGATTTTAAGGTTAAAAAAAGAAGCTAATTTTTTATTTTTTCAATTGTGAGTGTGTCTTTATTATATTTGACATTAAAAATTGCAAATGATTCAAAACTATCACTTATTTTATCTATATATGTTTTCCATAACTGGTTTTCAGGTCTTGTGTATTTGATTGTAATTGATTCAATTATCTGAGGGTTAAATGGTAAATTTTGATTTGTTGATGGAAGAATATAGAATTTATGTAGATATCGGGATGTTGAATTACAAAGAGTTCCTATCTCATATGTTATATTATATTGTTTTGTATTAGTTAATGGTTTAATATCAACACTACCATAATACAACAAAAGTAAAAGGTGAAGGAGACTTGTTGGATTTGAATTATCATTTGAAATCAGTTTAATATAGCCAATTCCTTCATCTGATACTTCTTTAGGATTAAATATCTGGGGTGACAATTCAGTATTATCTTTCTCAGGTTTTTGTTCTTTTAATTTACAAAATCTACATGCATGAAGGTCATCTTTATAAAAAAGTAAATCTTTATTTAGATCATTGAGACTACCGTCTTTTGGATGTATTAACATTCCAAAAATCCTTGGGAATGTTAAATCTGTATCGAAATTAAAATTAATCAATCGAAAATTTCCTCGAAAAATAAACCGATCTAGATAGCCCTGATAACCAAGATCTGTGTATGAAAAGTTGTAGATAAAGGAAGGAATCGGAGATTCTTCTTTTGAGTTGATTTTCAGTTCATAACCTTTGAGCTTAGACAATATGTGAAGGAAACTAAGTGGTGTATTATGAAGGCATGTCTCTAACTGATAAATTTTATTATCTGGACTCAGATACGGCATATTGTAATTTGATGGTCGATTGATTACACCGGCAAATAATGAAGCAATCTGATTACTAATTGTATGATTCTTATTCATTATAAAATCATCAGCTGATGAAGGGAATATACTTTTATTGTCTTCGATTAGTGAATTTGTATGTGATGTTATAATATTTTTTGCCTCATAACTATATTCTTCTGAGATACTTGTTAAAATATAGGAAGATTTTTTATTTAATGTGTGTATTAAATTTCTAATATCTATAAGAAGTTTTATATCTAGAAATGGTGAATTGGCAAAAATTATAAAAATATTAACATTATTTGCAGTTGGTTTATTGGTAAAAAGAGTAGTATAAAATGATTTTTCTGTGTTTTTTAGATTAATATTTAAAAATTTATCAAAAATTATTGAATAAGTAATATTGTTCATGAAATTTGGAAAATAATTAGAGGATATAGGATCTTGAATTGAAGGAGATTGTGTATCAATGAAAATATGTTCTTGAATAAATCTTAGTACTATATTATGTTGTTCAAATAGAATTAAATTTGTCTTGATAGAATTAATAATTTCTGGAATAACATTTTTTTGACAAGACATAAATATATTAATATTATGTAAATTAGAATAGCCAATTTTTGAGATTAACTGAACTAATCTTTGAACTAGTGAAATACCTTCATAATAAGTATAATTGATAGGAAAAGAACTAAATTTTGTTTGTTTCATTATTGTGTTTTCTATCAATTCACTATTCACGGTTGTAATAACAAGTGGATTTGATAGAAGTCTAATTGAGCCTGATTCAATGTGTTTTTTTAATTCTACATTCATTCTGTTATCGGAAGTCGTATCAATAATAACAGGTCTTTCATTAAATTTTAAAATCTTCCATAATCCAAGATCTGATCCGTCTGCGATAATTCCTGGCAAACCAAATCTAGGGTCAATTTCAATTTGTGGGACATTCTCTCTTTTTTGTGAATAATTAATAGTGGAAAGAAATCCATATTTAAAATGAAATGAGTTGTCAGAGAATACTTCTTCTAATTTATTATTATTGTTTTCAATGATGAGGTGATTACGAGAAATTAGTCTAAGATCAAAGTCTCGATCAATAATTATTTCGAAATCTTGATTAGAAGAAGAATTAATTCTTTGTTTAAAAACTTGACCAAGATAATGTAAGAAGTCTGAAAATAGAGTCTTTAATACTGTCGATCCGTAGTTTCCATGTCCTATAATTATAATGGGAAATTTGTTAATCAATATTAACCTGTTTTTAATTTGGTGGTTTGAGTAATCATTGAACACCTTGGAGAGATTTGTGTAGGATTTTAATAGATCTGCTGCAATTGTAATTAAAGTAGTTATTATTAGTGTGATACATGTAAATTTTATTCTATCTATCATAGTTCCTGTAGGGAGGAAGTATAGTATAGTAATCAAAACAAATAGAATTGTTAGAAGAGGGATTGTTATAATTAGAATAACAGGACTTTCGACAAACCTTGCTTTAAAGAAATATAACCAATATAAATATTTATACTTTTTCTGCTCGGAATCGCTTTTTTCAATTTTATAAAGAATAATATCTGGCATCAAAAATACCAAATATATTGTTAATATACTGATTATGACAGATGAAATAATATAACCAATTAATTGATTAAACTTTATTGAATTATGAGCAATATAATTAATTGATGAGTTAATAAATTCAAATACATTAGGTATTATACTAAAAAAATTTGAAACTGAAGAAATTATTAATTGATTTTTAAATTGAATAAAAAAGAGAAAGTTATTGGTATGATTTATAATATTGGGAATTATTACAATATGATTTAGTATTCCTGGTGCTACTAGCAAGATAGTTAATATAATCATTGAAACTAGTAATTTCGCTGCTATAATTATTGTGTCATGAATTGAATTGTCTTTATTTGAATGTATATCTCCTTTTTTATTTATTAAGTATTTTATTAATTTATTTCGAATTTTCGATAATTTAATTAGAATATAAATTATAATTAATCCAGATATATCGATAAAGGAAAAGAAGAAAAGTTTTATGTTAAACGTAAATAAGAATGATGAGGATTTGTAAGTAAAAATTTTTAAATGGTTTATAAGTAAAAGCATATAAATTAAAATTATTAGAACTAGTAATCTTTTTAGGAATTTTGAATATTTCAATGCTTGATTATTCTGCTTGGTCAATAAAATAGTCGCTAGTTTTGTTGTTTCATTATTACTGTTATTACTATTATTGCTTTCAGGGGATTTTTCCCCAAGTATTGATTTCGTGAAATCATATAAACTTTGATTTAAAATAAAAAGGGTATCAAATATATTTTTCATAAAAAGAGATTTTTTTGTAGAAGTTCTTATAAATTTTCGTAGTAGTTTTGAATCCGTAAACATCTTTTAATTGGCATGATTGTCTTATTTTAATTAAAAGAAATGCAAAATCTGACATCAGTCCTATGATGCTAAATGTAAAACAATAATAGTTGGTTAAAGGAATAATAAACTGATAGATAAGGGTATTATCAGGCTTGATTGAAAAAAAGTTTGTGTTAATATTTTTTAATTCGACAATAAAAGTTTGACAGTCTATTTGAGTAAGATGTCCGTAGAAATATATTTTTGGGAATTGAAAATCCTTTTTGTTATAAAAAATATATTTACATTCTGGATTTGCTATTGTCATATTAACGGATTGTTTCTTGCAAACAGTTTTATAATATTACTGTCATTATAGCTATGCAGATAAAAGTATAATAGTGTTACTATAACAAATAGCTAATTTTTATTTAAGTTAAACTGCTAAATCTTATACATTTATATTATTTAAACCACAAATATAAAACTAAATAATTTAAAAACTAAAAAAATGTTAAAAATTAACAGATGATAATATTATCAATTTAACTTTATTGAATAATATATTATAGGAATCATTCAAAATTGCTGTTTTATTTTATTAATATTGAAACAATCGAATTATTAATTGATTGTAATAAATTTATTGCAATAATCCTGCACTACTTTTAAAGCTAAATAATTGAAGTAATAAAAAGCCTACTAACGGCTATATCTGTCAGGCTATTTGCTAAAAAAACCTCTTTATTAACCAAAATAAAATTCAGGGGACGATTCAGAAAAAGCACAATCTTCCCTTAAAATTTTATTTAACCATTCTGTCGGTAATTATTTATTAATATACAAAGCAAGACTTCAGTATCCTTTTTATAAAAACAAGAAAGAGTATAACCAATTATATTGATTGTAAAAGTTTTAATCTGGTCCATCGAAAGATGGACCGGGTTTTTTATTGGACAAATAATGTTTTACAATAACTGATATTATTTCAAAATCTAACAGATTGAAAATTATTAAATTATTCTTTTGTTAAATCGGCAAATAAGTAATAAGTTTGTATAGCTTTTAAAAATTAACAATTCGTTACGAAATACACTTAATTACTATAATTCATGTTCGAACAAACTTTTAAAAATATTGATGATATCCTCCATAAGGATGCAGGCTGCAGCAGTGAACTCGATTATGTTGAGCAAACCTCATGGATACTCTTTCTGAAATACCTCGATGACCTTGAAAAAGATAAGAAAACAGCTGCCGGACTCGCCGGTAAATCCTATGCCAATATTATAGCTCCCGATTACCAATGGACGAAATGGGCTGCTCCCAAGCTGGAAAGCGGTAAAATTGACCATAATGCTATGACAGGGGATGATTTAAAAGACTTTGTCGATTTAAAACTCTTCCCTTACCTCAAAAAGTTCAAAACCGATGCGGTAAGTCCTGATACCATAGAATATAAAATAGGCGAAATCTTCAGCGAAATTAAAAACAAGGTACAAAGTGGTTACAACCTCCGTGAGGTCATCAATCGCATTGATGAACTTCGTTTCCGTACCCATGCCGAAAAGCACGAAATGAGCCATTTGTACGAATCCAAGATACAGAACATGGGCAATGCCGGACGCAACGGAGGTGAATACTATACTCCGCGTCCATTGATTAAAACCATAGTAAAAGTGGTAAATCCCAAATTAGGTGATAAGATATACGATGGTGCTGTTGGCAGTGCCGGTTTCCTTTGCGAAGCATTTGAACACCTTATACACAGCAAGGGCAAACAGGAACTCCTGACGACAAAAGATATTGCTACATTACAAAAAAACACTTTCTATGGCAAGGAAAAAAAATCCCTGGCCTATATCATTGGCACCATGAATATGATTTTCCATGGCATAGAAGCACCCAATATCATACATACCAACACCCTTGCCGAAAGCATTTACGACATACAGGAAAAAGACCGCTACGATATCATACTGGCAAATCCCCCTTTTGGTGGCAAGGAACGTGCCGAAGTACAGCAGAATTTCCCCATTAAAACAGGCGAGACCGCCTTCCTTTTCCTCCAGCATTTTATTAAGATATTGAAAGCAGGCGGCAGTGCAGGTGTGGTAATTAAGAACACTTTTTTAAGCAATACTGACAATGCGAGCGTAAGCCTTCGCAAACTGTTGCTCGACAGCTGCAACCTCCATACAGTGCTGGATTTGCCGGGCGGTGTATTTTCAGGTGCAGGGGTGAAAACAGTCGTCTTATTCTTTACCAAGGGTATGCCTACAAAAAAAGTATGGTATTACCAAATGAATTTAGAACGCAACCTGGGTAAAACTGCACCTTTAAACGAAGGTGATTTGGCAGAATTCGTTGAACTGCAAAAGACCTTTGCCGATAGCGATAATTCATGGTCATTCAATATTTCAGAAGTAGATTCAATTACATATGATTTAGGTGCTAAAAATCCAATCAAAAAGGAAGAAACTGCAATGCGACAGCCAAAACAAATACTGGATGAAATCAAAGCATTAGATAGTGAAAGTGAAGCCATTTTAAATTCAATCCTAAAATTATTATGAAAGAAGGATGGGAAATAAAAAAAATAGGGACAGTTTGTAAAGTTATAGCAGGACAGTCACCAGAAGGTAAGTATTATAATAATATTGGAAATGGGATGCCATTTTATCAAGGTAAAAAGGAATATGGTTTAAAATATATTGGTGAACCGACTACTTGGACTACTAAAATTACAAAGGAAGCTGAAGAAGGCGACATCTTAATGTCAGTAAGAGCACCAGTTGGTCCAATTAATTTTTCAACTCAGAAAATATGTATTGGTCGTGGGCTTGCAGCAATAAGAGCAACAAAATTAATAGAGAAAGAATTTTTATATAATTTTCTTGTAAAACATGAAAATGAAATTATTGGTAATACAGGTGCTGTATTTAATTCAATAAATAAAGCTCAAATTGAAGCAATAGAAATCCCACTCCCAACACTACCCGAACAACAACGCATCGTTACTATAATAGATGAGGCCTTTGCTGCTATTGCCACAGCAAAAACCAATGCTGAGCAAAACCTTAAAAATGCCAAAGAGCTTTTTGAAAGTTATTTGCAAAATATTTTTGAGAATAAAGGTGAGGAGTGGGATGAGAAAACCTTAGGGGAAATTGGAAAACCGTTAATGTGCAAAAGAATAATGAAGCACCAAACTTCTACAACTGGTGAAATTCCATTTTACAAAATTGGCACTTTTGGTAAAATACCAGACGCATTTATCTCTAAAGAAATTTATAATGAATTTCGTACCAAATACTCATTTCCAAAAAAAGGAGACATTTTAATTTCAGCATCTGGAACTATTGGAAGGCGAGTGAGATATGATGGTGAACCAGCTTTTTTTCAAGACTCAAACATTGTTTGGATTGATAATGATGAAAAACAAGTTTTGAATGATTTCCTATATGTTTTTTATGAATTTTGTGACTGGCAACCGTCCAAAGGTGCAACTATTTCAAGGCTATATAATAGTAACCTCACAAGTATTAAAATTGTGTTTCCTAAATTGCTTGTAGAACAAAAGAAGATTCTTAAAAAAATAGATGCAGTATCTACCGAAACTAAAAAATTAGAAGCTATTTACCAGCAAAAGATAGCGGATTTAGAAGAATTAAAAAAGAGTGTATTGCAAAAAGCGTTTAATGGAGAGCTTTAAAATTGAAAATTATAAGAATTGAAAATTGAGAATTGAAAATTGAAAGTTATTGAAAATTAGAATAATAAATTGAGAAAGGCATTTAGCGGGGAGTTATAGATTTCTGAAATACACTTTAAAAATCAAGATTATGTTAGTATCAGTCAACCAATTAAAAAGAGAAAGCAATCATGGTATTAAAACAGATGAAGCCTATGCAGCTGCTGATAATATTGTGATTGATAATTTAGTAAAAGCCACAGAAGAAAAACTTGCTTTTACATCTGAAACCTCAAAAAATATTCTTTCCCGGGAAGAAAATCTTTTGAAAAGGAAGGAAATGATTTCGGCTATTGGCTTTGAGCCTTCTGATTTTGCGTATGAAAGGGCTATTGGTGAAAATGATTCCTTATACAGTAATTTCACTGAATTAATTGCGCTTACAAAAAGAAAAGTTGGTCGTATAGTTATCAGGGAAGACAATAAAACCCTAGGATATGCCACAGGATTTATGGTCTCCTGGAATTTAATGCTCACCAACTGGCATGTTTTTAAAAATAAAGACATGGCTACCGAAAGTGAAGTTTATTTTTTTTATGAATATGATGCACAGGGTCATCCGTTGGATGCAGCAGTATTTAAATTTGACACCCGCAGTTTCTTTAATGATATGGAACTGGATTATTGTTTTGTCGGAGTTCAGCCATTTGATATAAGCGATAAGATTTCACTCGCAAGCATAGGCTATCTGTATCTGGATAAAACCATGGGTAAAATAGGTGAAGTGAATGTTGAAAAACTAAATATCATACATCATCCACAAGGAGATTATAAGCAAATTTCCATCAGAGAGAATAAATTTGTTGGCATTGACAATGTTAAACTTTTTTATGAAACAGATACCGCACCCGGTAGCAGTGGCAGCCCTGTATTTAATGATCAATGGCAGGTTGTTGGTTTGCACCATAAGAGTATCGCAAAAATGACAACTGATGGCAATAATTATATTGATAAGGACGGAAATATTATCCCGATTGATGATGATAAAATAGACATAGCAAAAATAGTTTGGGAAAAGAATGAAGGAATCAGAATAAGTGTGATTTTAAAACATTTAAATGATTTGCACCATGATAATGAAATTATAAAATCCATTTCCATACTACCTCCTGCTGAAAATCTTAGTTTTGAAATCAATACAGTTAAACAAAATAATAATCCAAATAATGATATTATGAAAAGCGATACAGAAAACAATATTTTAATCACTATCCCTTCAAACTTTCTTAATAACAATAATTCGATTGATATTAGTTTGTCGGGGAAAAAAACAAGGAATACAGAAGATAAACCTGTTGCCTTAAATGCAATAGCTTCCAATGTCAGCGGAGAACTATTACTGGAAGTAGCCAAGGCAGATAAAGAAATGGCTGTAGATTTTGATAAATGCAATGGCTATGATCCAACGTTTTTAGGTGTAGAAATTCCCATGCCTCAACCCAAAAAAGAGATAGTAAATCAAATTGCATTATTAAAAGATAAAACAAACGAACTGACATATTTTAATTACAGTGTAATATTCAATGCATTAAGGAAAATGCCATTGATAAGTGCAATTAATTCAGTGGGTGATGCTTCTAAAAGGCTGGATAACAGTAAAAGGAAAGATGATTGGCTAAGAGATAAAAGAATAGATATTGAATGTCAGCTTACTGATAAGTTTTATGCTAATTCAAAATTTGATAAAGGCCACATGGGACGCTTTGAAGATGCTAATTGGGGTGATACAGAAAAAGAAGCATTGCGGAATGGTATTTATACATGTTTTTATACCAATGCCTGCCCTCAGTCACCCGGTATTAATCGTATGGGGGATAACCTTTGGGGAAATCTTGAAAAAGCCATATTGGAAAAGGGAATTAAAAAAGAAAAAGCTCAGCAGGCAAGAATTACAGTTTTTAATGGTCCTGTCTTTGATGAACAAAAAGACAGGATTAGATTAGGGGTGATGGTGCCCATGCAATTTTTCAAAATAGTGCTTTGGCTGAATGATGATAACAAATTGAGGGCAACTGCCTTTAAACTAACTCAAGAGAAATTGGTTACCGATGATCAGTTTGATGAAGCAATGTTGCTTGGCGAGGAAGCTCTGGATATTGATAAATTGCTTAAGTTTAAACCTTATCAGTGTAGTATTAAATTGCTGAGCAGCCTGACAAAGATAGATTTTAGCCAGATTGAAACGTATGATACTTATAAAGCCGATGATGGAAGTAATGAAACATTATTGATTAATTCTCACGGATTGATACTGTAAGTTATGAGAATTGAAAATTATTGATATTGAAATACAAAATACTGCACTTTTAGTGTTGCAAAATCTAAGAAAGTGCAGTTTTGTGGTTAAAAAAGTGTAAAATTTTGCACTTTTTTGGTTGACAAACTCAAAATTTGTTGTATATTTGTCAACCACTTAAAACGAAACCAAATGGAAACTATAATCGGAGCAAGATTAAGGAATTCAAGAATACATAAAGGATTTTCCTTACAGGAAGTAGCTGAAAAGCTTAATGTATCCAAGCAAATGATAAGTAAATATGAGAATGGTTTATCTATGCCAAGCAGCGAAAAGCTTATTGCTTTTTCTAAGCTATTCGGACAAAAGATAGATTATTTCTTTCGCAAATCAGAAGTAGAAATCAGTGAAATTAGTTTCCGGAAGAAAAGCAGCTTTAGCCCCAAGAAAGTGAATTCTTTAAAAGAGGAAATCCGTATTCATATCGAAAATTACTTATTTATTGAAAATATCCTCTATCTGGATACAGAATTTAAAAATCCTTTATCAGCATTGAATATTAATTCAGATGCTGATATTATACATGCAGTTAATTGCTTACGTAACAGCTGGAATATTGGAAGTGATCCGATACACAATATCATACAGTTAATGGAAGATAATAACATCAAGGTAATTGAGATAGAAGATGAAAGCAATAAATTCGACGGTTTGGCGACCATAGTAAACGAAAAATATTATGTTGTAGTAGTTAATAAAAATATGCCCCTCGAAAGAAAACGATTTACCCTCTTGCATGAATTAGGTCATATATTGCTGGATTTAAACAGTTTTGAAACTAAAATTCAGGAAAAATTCTGCAATCTTTTTGCATCAGAAATATTAATTTCTCAGGATAATACTTTTACCGAATTCGGAAGAAAAAGAAGTAGTATTACTATAGAGGAACTTAAAAATATTCAACGAAAATATGGTATTAGCATCAGGGCAATAATGTATAAACTAGGTGATCTTAAGATAATTTCACAAGAGAAATTAACTGAGTTTTATAAAAAAATAAATTATAATATTCTTTTAAAAAACGAAATTGATGACAGCAGATTTAAAGGTAATGAAAACTCCAACCGTTATGAAAATCTGGTTTACCGGGCTGTTTCCGAAGTGAATATTTCATTAAGCAAAGCCTCATCCTTATTAAACATAAGCCTTGATGAATTAAAAAACAATATATCCATTAATATAAATTAAGATGCAATTACTGATCAATGATGCAAATATATTAATGGATATTGAAAAGCTTCATCTGGTTGATGCTTTTTTATCATTAGGTTTCGATTTGCATACCACTGATTTTGTATTTGCTGAATTGGATGATATTCAACAGGAAAAATTTATTTCCGATAAACTGAAAATTATCAGAACTGAAACGACAGAAGATTATACAGCAATCTTTAGTTTATATGATTCTCACAAGGGATTAAGTATTGAGGACTGTTCTGTCTGGCATTATACTAAAAAACTTAATGGTATCTTAATAACAGGCGATGGTAAACTCAGAAAACATGTGAGTAAATCAGGAATAACTGTTAAAGGGATTATTTTTATTATTGAAGAATTAAAGAATCAAAATATATTGTCAATAGAAGATGCTATTTATAAAATCAGGGAATTGAAATTACTAAATATAAGACTGCCACATGCTGAGATAGATAATAGAATTGTTTTATGGGAAAAGGAATTAAATAAGAAATAAATGAATGAAGCCGAAACCAGAGCAGAACTCATAGATCCTAAGCTAAAAGCTGATGGTTGGGGTGTTATTGAAGGTACGAAAATACTAAGGGAGCATCCTATTACAGCTGGGAGAATACAAACGGGAGGCAGGGCTAAAAAGCTCACAGCCGATTATGTATTGGTTTATAAAGGTATAAAGCTTGCAGTAATTGAAGCAAAAAGCCATTCACAGGAAGTCGGCGAAGGTGTGGCACAGGCTAAATTATACGCTGAAAAACTTAGTTTAGATACCACTTTTTCAACCAATGGCAATGAAATATACAGCATTTGTATGCTTACAGGGGAAGAAGAACTGGTTGAAAATTATCCTTCACCAGAAGAACTCTGGAATAAAAAATATCCTGTTCAACCTAAAGCAGCTTCAGAAGCATTATCAGTAGTTGTCCCACCTGAAAATATCGAAGCTTGGAGAGATAAATTCTGTTCCGTTCCATTTGATGATTGCAGCGGTACCAAACCAGTAAGGTATTATCAGGAACTGGCCATTAATAATATGCTGGAAGCCATTGCAAACAATCAAAATCGTATTTTATTAACCCTTGCCACCGGTACAGGTAAAACATTGATAGCTTTTCAAATTGCATGGAAATTATTCCATACCCGCTGGAACCTGCAAAGCTGTTCCCTGAGCGGAGTCGAAGGGAAGAGCGTTGCTGAAGGGAACCGTCGCCCCCGCATATTGTTTTTAGCAGACCGAAATTTTTTAGCAGATCAAGCTTACAATGCTTTCACTGCTTTCCCTGAAGATGCCTTAATAAGAATAAAACCAAGTGAAATCAGGAAAAAAGGAAGTGTGCCAACCAATGGCAGCATCTTCTTTACAATTTTCCAAACCTTTATGAGCGGCACCGATACCGAAGGTAAGCCCATTCCTTATTTTGGTGAGTATCCGAAGGATTTCTTTGATTTTATTATTATAGACGAATGTCATCGTGGTGGTGCCAACGATGAAAGTACCTGGAGAGGAATAATGGATTATTTTTCACCTGCATTTCAATTGGGTTTAACCGCTACACCCAAACGCAAAGACAATATCGATACTTACAAATATTTTGGAGAACCTGTTTATATTTATTCACTTAAGGATGGTATCAACGATGGGTTTTTAACACCATTTAAAGTAAAGCGTATCAAAACTACGCTGGATGATTATCAATACAACAGTGAAGATGCCATCCTTGAAGGAGAAATAGATGAAAACAAAATCTATAAGGAATCAGATTTCAACAGAATTATTGAAATAAAAGCCAGGGAAGCTAAAAGGGTTCAGCTGTTTATGGATGCAGCCAATCCAACCGACAAGTCTATTGTTTTTGGTGCAAATCAGGCACATGCCGCTTTAATCAGGGATTTAATCAATCAGTATAAGAAAGATAAAAACATCAACTATTGTGTCCGTGTAACAGCCAACGACGGTGAAATTGGAGAACAATTCCTGCGTGATTTTCAGGATAATGAAAAAACAATACCCACAATACTTACAACATCACAAAAACTATCTACAGGAGTTGATGCCAGAAATATCCGCAACATAGTGCTGCTGCGTCCGGTAAGACAAATCATAGAATTTAAACAAATCATCGGGAGGGGTTCACGTTTGTTTGATGGCAAGGAGTTTTTTACCATATACGATTATGTGGATGCCTATCAACATTTTTCAGATCCGGAATGGGACGGAGAACCCATAGCAGAAGAAGTTTGTGAAATATGTCATCAAACACCCTGTGTTTGTGAAAAAGCGCCAAAGCAACCCTGTGACAGATGTGGTCAGCTGCCTTGCATTTGCATACTGGAACCACCACCGCCTTGTTATAGATGTGGACAAACACCCTGTATTTGCAAGAAGAAGGTGAAAATCAAATTAAAGGATGGCAAGGAACTGGAAATACAGCACATGATTTCTACATCCTTTTATAATGCAGATGGTTCGGTAATTTCGGCAGAAGAGTTTTTACAGAATATGTTCGGCTCCTTACCTGAATTCTTAAAGAGTGAAGCAGAATTAAGGGAAATATGGAGCAATCCACTCACCCGCAGAATTTTTCTGGATAAATTAACTGAAGCAGGTTATGGCAAGGAACAGTTAAAAATGTTACAACAATTGATAGATGCAGAAAAAAGCGATTTATTTGATGTGTTGGAATATGTTTTTAACCATAAGAATAAGCCAATAACCAGAGAGGAAAGAGCCACTGCTGCTTCATCCACCATATTTGCCCTTTTAAACGAAAAGCAGAAAGAATTCATACAGTTTGTATTAAGCAAGTACATTGAAACCGGCGAAGAAGAGCTCGATCAGGAAAAACTGCCCATACTCCTCACCAGCAAATACCATTCATTTGAAGATGCCGGTGATGTATTGGGTAACCTCTCAGAAATAAAGGATATTTTTATTGAATTTCAGAAGTATTTGTATGAGGAAAAAGTGGCATAATTAAAATTACCATAATATGAAAGAATATCTCGAACATTTAGTAATAGAACTAAAAAATTACAGCAAAACACTTGATAAAACATCAATTTTAGTTGATAAACCTTGGGCATTAATCGATTCTGATTTTGAAATGCAGAAACTGATTTTTAAAAAGAATAAAGAGCTAATTATGTCAAAAGATGGTCAGGTTTCCATGGGTGCCTGGGATTATCTTTCTGAAGCAAAATCCTTGTTAATTGATAGAGGTGTCGATAAAATATTATGTAATGAATGTTTTATTGATGATGCTGTTTTGATTTTAAAGTTAGATGGTTCTAAAATGAATTTTTTTATTTTGGCTAATGAAAATATTATCCCAGACTTAGATGTTTGTAACTATTTACAACAATTAAGAAGAGATAATTTTAATATTAATACTTATATGTTATCAAATGGAAAAACGCTTGAGGTAATATGTGGTATGAATAATGCAATAATTACAGGTAATCAAGTTACAATTGATGCTGAAAATGTTGATGATGGTGAATATTATGCAAAATATTCAGATTTAAAATTCATTATAAGTAATAGTAAAATAATTGCATTAAGGAATGAAAAGATTTATAAAACAAAAGAAGGTTTAGTATTAACTATTGAACAACATTATCAATATGATTATGATAAAGGAAATAATGTGTTGTTGAATGGAGATAAAGCACCAGATGGAAAATATAAAATAATTGGAAGCCCAAATATCGTTGTGAAAGATGGAGTTATAATAAAGAAAAGTTTTTTCTAATTTTTTTAAAATTTTTATACTTACAGTTTTGGTGCTATACATTTGCTGAATAAATGGTAAATTTTTAATCAACTTATTTAGCTGTCAGGGAAGCTTCAAAAAAATGGGGTATGCCAATTAGAGACTGGGGTATTATTTTTAATCAATTTTTAATTATCTTTGAAACCAGATTAAGATGTTAAAGGAATCAACTTTTTAGTTTACACACTTTATAAAATAGTGTCATTAATTTTTTAAACGGATAATACATTCATCCAGAATATTAATAAATTCATATTTAAATTTATTAATATTAACTCGTTTGGTATTGATGTTTTCACCTTTACTGTTAATTAAATCTGCATATTCATCAGTTTTCATCTCTTTTAATTCATAAATACATTTTGCTTTAATACTTTTATTGGAAATGTTATCAACTTCTATCATCGCTTGATTGTAAAGTGAAAGGATTTCAACAATATTATCTTCTGAATAAACCAATAATTCAGATTCTTTTTTAATTTCTTCTAATTTCATTATAATTCTTTTATTTTCCATTTGTTTACTTTTTTTTACTTTTTCAACAAATATAAATCACAATTCAAATTTCTACAAATTTAATTTTTAACTCTAACTTTACCATATCTGTTTTGGTGTAAATTCAGCCCAAACAAAAAACCCACTAACGTGATGTAATATGAATTATATAATTATTGAAATTGGATTATTATAAAATATAAAATAAATTTGTATTTTTTGGATATTTGTCTTATATTTGCAGACAAATGTCTAAAAAATAAAACTCATGACAATTGTAAAATCAAATATTGAAGATAGACTTAATAAGGAAATAGCTTTATTCTTTAAAAAGTCTGAAGTTAAAAAATTTCATTTTGAAATTAAAAATAATATTAGTTATGATGAATTTTTGACTGATAAAATGTTAATTATTATAGCAATAAGAGCAGGGATACCCTATTCACTTTTTGACCTTATTCAAAACTATACTCCATTTTCTGATAATGATTGGGCTGGGTTTTTAGATATTTCCACAAAGTCTTTGCATCGATATAAAACTTCAAGTGATCATTTCTTTAAAGCAATTCATTCCGAAAAAATAATTGAAATGGCCGAAGTTACTAAAGTTGGTCTCGATGTTTTTGGGAATATTGATAAACTAAAGTTATGGTTAAATACACCTAATTTTGCTTTAGGGAAATTGAAACCAATTGAATTATTAAAAGATTCATATGGGAAAGAATTAGTTATTAGTGAATTGACGAGAATTAATTACGGTATACTTGTCTAAGATGGAAATATACAGGCTTTCAAGAGAAAAATTTGCAACTCCACTTTCAGGAAAAGGCTCTGCAATTAAAGGAGCGAGATGGAATTCTATAGGAATAGAGTTAATTTATGCAGCAGCAAACAAGTCGCTAGCAATGGCTGAAGTAGCTGTTCATTTTACATTCGCTACTTTGCCTGAAGACTACATGATGATTACAATTTTTGTCCCGGATGATATTCAAATTTTTGAAGTTTCAGAACCAGATTTGCCTTATGACTGGAAGGATTTTCCTCATCCCAATTCAACTCAAAGATTTGGTGATAACTTTGTATTAGAAAATAAATTTTGCATTTTAAAAATACCTTCAGTTGTTACAAAAGGTGTCTATAACTATCTTATTAACCCCAATCATAAAGATTTTGCTTCTCTGAAAATTATTGGAATTGAAAAGTTCCCATTTGATAAAAGAATTTTTAAATAAATTATTTATTTAATTCATTAATCCCACAACTTTTGAGGGATCAAGACGAAAAGTTGAGGAGAAAGAAATATTTTTTTACTTTGCATAAAAAAACGCTATGCAAATAAATGAAGGAATTGATCTTGCCCGTATTATATTACCAAAAGAAGTTTTAGATTATTTTACCATAACTCAAAT
>JAPLDQ010000032.1 GCA_026391675.1 Bacteroidota bacterium | reverse complement strand
AAACAAGTCGAAGCCCAGTTGGAATGTATCGAATTTGTGATTTTAAAAAAGATTATCCGCTGATTCCCGCTAACAAACCTCCAAAATGCTGTCACCGAGCCTGCACCTGACAGCGTT
The DNA here is from genome assembly GCA_026391675.1 of Bacteroidota bacterium. Taxonomy (GTDB): domain Bacteria; phylum Bacteroidota; class Bacteroidia; order Bacteroidales; family JACABE01; genus JACABE01. Next base: position 4,398 of record JAPLDQ010000032.1, on the reverse strand, counting down.
TAAAATCCGGAAGTCCAACTGAAAGTGATGGTCTCTCTTTGAGAGAGTCTATCAATGAAAGAATAAATTTATTTTTTTATGTTCTTTTTTCATGAAAAAAAAGAACGAAAAATTCTAGACTGCAAATCCTCCCGCACGAGCGGGACTACGTCTTTTAAATCCCTGCGCAATACAAGCCGTAACGATAATAGTATTGTTGCTTTTATTAAAATTTATTACTTCGTTACTTCTGTATTGCTTGCCAGTCCCACCGCTATTTAAAAGACTTGTTTTGTAGCGTAAAGTATTTGAGGTCGGTCCGGCTTCGTAGTGAAATGACTACCCGGATCACCGGGCGCTGAGCGTTGGTTGTTGAGCTGTTCATCGGGCGCTGAGCGGAGTCGAAGCGCAGTTGTAATGTGCCGAAATGAAGCCGAAACAAGTCGAAGCGCAGTTGAAATATATCGAATATGTGATATAAAAGATTTCCCGCAGATTTTCGCAGATGAAAACGCAGATTCCCGCTGACAAGCCTTCTAAAACCTGTCAGCGTGCCTGCACCTGACAGCGTTAAAATCCGGAAGTCCAACTGAAAGTGATGGTCTCTCTTTTAGAGAGGCTATCACTGAAAGAATAAATTTATTTTTTATGTTCTTTTTTATGAAAAAAAGAACAAAGCAATTAATTACTTATTTTGATTAGTTTTTGTATTTTTGATGGAAATATATACTATGACTAAAAAGATTCAAAATCCCGACGTATATCAAAAACTTGTTGACTCAATTGGTATTACAATTGAAAGTGCCAGACAAAATGCTATCCTGGCAGTAAATCATGAGTTGTTAAAAGCCAATTGGGAAATAGGTAAATACATTGTTGAATACGAACAACATGGAAATGAAAAGGCAGAATACGGAAGTTCATTGTTAACAAACCTGTCTAATGACCTGAAATCAAGATTTGGAAAAGGATTCAGCAAAAGCAATATCTATTTGATGCGGCAATTTTATCTTAAATTTCAGATTTTCCAGTCACTGACTGGAAAATTGACATGGACACATTATGCTGAATTATTGGGAGTTTCGGATGATCATGCAAGAGGATTTTATGAGAAACAAGCTGTCAGTGAGAATTGGAGTGTCAGAGAATTAAAAAGACAAATAAGTTCTTCCTTATTTGAGAGATTGGCTTTGAGTAAGGATAAAAGCGGGATACTGAAATTATCAGCGAAAGGACAAATCGTTTCTGAGCCTAAGGATATAGTAAAAGACCCTTATGTGCTTGAATTTCTTCAGATTCCAGAAGAATACAGAATGACAGAGAGTAAATTGGAACATAAAATTATCGAATATCTTCAAACTTTTCTACTTGAATTAGGTAAAGGATTTTCCTTTGCAGGCAGACAATACCGTATAACTCTGGACAATGAGCATTACTTTGTAGATTTGGTTTTTTATCATAGAATCCTCAAATGTTTTGTATTAATTGACCTGAAAACAAAACACGTCAGACATCAGGACATCGGACAAATGAATATGTATTTGAATTATTTTAAATCAGAGGAAAATACAGAAGGTGATAATCCTCCAATCGGAATTGTTTTAGGCGCTGATAAAAATGATATATTAGTGGAATATGCAATTGGTGGTATTTCAAATAATATTTTTGTATCAAAGTACCAGTTATACTTACCTGACAGAAAAATATTGGAACAAAAAGTAAAAGAATTGATTGCAAAATAAAAAGCAGAACACAAAAGATGAATGGAGCAAATGTTTCATCATTAAGGGCTGATGATATTGATTTGCCTGCAATGAATATTTTAATGAGTTGTTGATAATCAAATTAACTGTACCGGCCTCATTGTTGCCGAAATAGAACTGCAATCCGAAACCGAAGCCTTTGAACTCCCGCCCTGGGTGGATAAGGAAGTAACAGGGGAAGAAAGATATTACAACTCAAAATTATCCCTCCATCCCTTTAATACATGGTAGTGGCGGAATGCGATAATGTGTTGATGCGTCTAATGTTCATTGGGCGCTGAGCGGTGGTTGTTGAGATGTTCATTGAGCGTAGCCGAAATGAAGCCGAAACAAGTCGAAGCGCAGTTGGAATATATCGAATATGTGATATAAAAGATTTCACGCAGATTTCCGCAAATTAAAGCGCAGATTTCCGCAGACAGACTTTCGTAATTAGCTGCGCTGAACTTCGTTTCGTAATTGATTTTTCTCCCTCCTTACTTCATCATCCTTATTTTTATAGCAGTGTTTTTATTTTACAATAAATTTAATGAACTGTAAAAATTATTATATTTGTTGATGAATATAAACTCAATAATAGCTATGAATCCATCCAAAATTTTGTTGAATTTATTACATAAAATATGTTTTTATAATTTCCGGCAAGTCTAAAATAATGCTGGAATTGATATATTTAAATCTTTATATAAAGCAATATGAAATCTGACGAAATTAAAAATTTATTTGCCCAATTTGAAGCTGCAGCTTCAGTTTTAGAAGGTGTTGAATGTTGGAGCGCAAGGGAATTACAAAAATTATTAGGCTATAGTAAATGGGAGAATTTTGAGAAAGTAATCCAAAAAGCAAAAGATGCCTGTAAGAATGCAGGGGAATTAACAGAAAACCATTTTCCTGACCTCAGGAAAATGGTTGGAATAGGTTCAAATACTGAAAGAGCTGTAGATGACATTGCTTTAACCCGATACGCATCATATTTAATTGCTCAGAATGGTGACAGCCGAAAAGAGGAAATTGCGTTTGCTCAAAACTATTTTGCTGTACAGACACGCAGAGCAGAATTAGTTGAACAACGTATTTTGGAATTTGAACGTGTAAAAGCGCGTGAGAAATTAAGCCAGACAGAGAAACAACTTTCAGGCATATTATATGAAAGAGGAGTTGATAGCCAGGGATTTGCTGTAATCCGGAGTAAAGGAGACCGGGCATTATTCAGCTTAAATACGCAAATGCTAAAACGAAAAATGGGTATTGCTGAGAACCGGCCCGTTGCTGATTACCTTCCAACAATAAGCATAAAGGCTAAAGACCTGGCTGCAGAAATGACCGGATTGAATGTGCAAAATAAAGATTTAACAGGACAAACAAAAATTGAAAAAGAACATATTGACAATAACCTTGCTGTAAGAAAAATGCTTACGAACAGAGGTATAATACCTGAAAATATTCCTCCAGCCGAAGATGTAAAAAAATTACAACGAAAACTTGCTGGGGATGAGAAAAAACTATTAAAAGCCAGTAAAAAGAAAAAATAATTTTAAACAATAATGGGCAAGTGTTAACATGATAAATGCACAATTCCACCAGCCTTTGTATAGCTGACAAAGGCTGCGTTGTTTTATAGTTTTGATAAGCCACCAGCCTTTCTTTCATCCTCTTTCAAAATTAATTTTTTATCCTAAGATGCAGTTAATTATGTTTTTATTTACTTTTGTGTGGAAGCGTTGAATAATACAATAATCGTTAGCGGGAACATTATTAAATAATGGAATTAACATGAGTAAACATGATTTAAAAAAGAAATTGGAATCGTTGGATAAGAAAAAACTTATTGATTTGATTTCCGTTTTATATGATAAGCAAAAATCAGTTAAAGAATATCTCGATTATTATGTTAATCCTGATGAAAAAGAAGCCTTAAAAATTTATAAAGTTAAAGTAAGGGAAGCATTTTATCCTAAACGTGGCTTTGGCTATAAGATAGCAATTGGGAAAAAGGCTATCAGTGATTTTCGCAAACTCAAACCTGCTACTGATTCTTTGGTTGATTTAATGATGTGCTATGTTGAAAGTGGTGTTGAATTTACAAATGATTTTGGAGATATTAATGAAGGATTTTATGCAAGCATAGAAAGCGTTTATTTTGATGCTTTGAAATTAATTGATAAAAATGGACTTCATGATAAATATCAGTCCCGGGCTTATGAAATTCTATTAGAAACAGAAAATATCGGATGGGGATTTCATGATAGCCTTTCTTATTTTTATTACGAGATTTATGATTAGAAGATACTACCGGCAACTACCACCTTAATGTTAACAGCTTTGCTATTATTAAAATGGCTGCGTAGTTTTAATTATTTCCCTCAGATACCCTCAGATTAAAACGCAGATTTCCGCTACCAAGTTTCCAAAAACCTGTCAGAGTGCCTGCACCTGACAGCGTTTAAAATCCGGAAGTCCAACTGAAAGTGATGGTCTCTCTTTGAGAGAGGCTATCAATGAAAGAATAAATTTATTTTTTATGTTCTTTTTTCATGAAAAAAAAGAACGAAAAATTCTAGACTTCAAATCCTTTACTTCAAAACTACGTCTTTTAAATCCCTGCGCAATACAAGCCGTAACGATAATAGCATTGTTGCTTTTATTAAAATTTATT
>JAPLDQ010000022.1 GCA_026391675.1 Bacteroidota bacterium | reverse complement strand
TGTTCCTATCCATTTGTTGTTTTGATTATCAATGGCAATGCTATTTATATCCTGTACTGAAGCAGAAATGTTTAAGCACCAACTTGTCCAGGTTGAACCATTATATTTTACTAAATAATTAGGAGACCCTATCCATAAATTCCCAAATTTATCTATTGTTAACACACTTGCCCAATTGATAGAAACACCTGTATTTGATAAAGTATAGTTTGTAAAAGTCTGAGCTTTGAGGTTAATATTAAATAAACAAATCATAATAAATATATATATACTTTTCATACGGCTTTTATTTTGAAATATAAATACTAAGACTGCTAATATCTTTTTCATAATTTAAATTTAATGTTAATGGTTAAATTGTTTTTTTTTTTAACAACACAAATTTACTATATAATTTGCCAGAAAGATGTTAAAATTGAATTTATCTTCAGCATTATTTAAAATCAAGTTATCATGGATATAACTACGTAGATCATATATCCACCCTAAAACAGGTAAAATATCTCAACCTGGGAAGGAATTTTATACTGGGTATAAAATTCTCAGAAGAAAAATAAATTTTGTTTTACAACTAACATAAATTATATTTTTACAGTTATCAATACTATTTCAAGAATCAGAAAATAAATTTTAACTTTGTAATAATTGCTATTTTATGATAAACGATTGCTATTTTTTTATGAATAAAGTACATTTTATCATGAATAATTTATATTTAAACATAGCCAATTGCTTTTTTTTGAAAAGTAAATGTTATTATACTAAACTAATCTATAATTTAATTCAAACGAAATTGAGTAAAGACTGCGCTCTTTTCTTCTAAAATCGTAAATCCATGTTCTAAAATCAAAAAAAATAGCAATTAACCATTAACGAATGCAGATGTATGAAGATGGATCAATAATCAAACGAACTGGAGTGCAGGAACAGCTTAATGTCCTACGGACAAGCAAAAAAGCATACTTATTATTTTCTATTGAAATTTATGCCCTAAAGGGCAAATGAATTTAATAAAATAAAACATTAACATAACGACATTAAGCCTTTGTGAACTTCTTAAACAAAAGAGCCCGCTACGAAGCCAGGACCGTCCTCAAATACTTTACGCTACAAATCAAGCTTTTTATATAGCGGTGGCTTTGCGCAAGCAATACAGAAGATAGCGAAGTACAATGGAAACATAAATGCAATAAAGTTATTTTCGCTACGGCTTGTATTGCGCAGGGATTTAAAAAGCGTAGATTTGAAGTAAAGGATTTGCAGACTTGATCTTTTGTTACTTTTCCATTAAGGGAAAAGTAATATATAAAATAAAAACCAATCATATTGCATATATAATATTACTTTTACCGACGGAATATTGAACATAAATCAGGAGTTTTTATAGTGACGAAGTCTGCCAACGCTATGGCTAACACACTAGACTTCGCCGAGCGTAGAAGGCGTAGAAATAAGTGAAGGGGTGACTTCAAGTCACCCCTTCACTATGCAAAAAGAGCCGGTTTAAACCGGCTCTTTTCTTATTTGATTATGAATTCATCAACATCTTAAACTTGGCTTCCAACAAGATTACTTCCTGTTTGGCGCTTTCAATTTTTTTAGCAAATTCATCCTTTAAAATATCAGCTTGTTTGGAATTGGCAAGGAAACCAATATTATTTTCCCATAAATTGATATCTTCTCTGAGTTTTGCAATTTTTCCGGAAATAAACATCTTTTCTTTTCCGATAAATTGTCTGCCACCACCACTGTCTTTCATGCTGTCAACTTTTTGTTTGTAGTTGATAGCTGAAGCTTCTACATTGCTGATTTTTAACTGTTCAAAGCAAGTGTTGATTACTTTACGGAATTCAGCCTGTATTCTTTCTTTTTCTTTAATTGGAATATGACCAATTTCTGACCATTCTCTCTGAAATTCTTTTAAAGACGTTAAATTATCATTGCGGTTATCACCAAATGTAAAAGATTTAACTTTTTCAATTAAAGCTTCTTTTAACTTGAGGTTCTCAGCTTCATGTTCATTAATATGAGAAAAATAATCAGCTTTCTTTTTAAAGAATTCATCGCAGGCAGCTCTGAATCTAAGCCATACTTTATCCTGTTGTTTGCGGGGAGCTGCACCAATCGTTTTCCATTGTTTTTGTAATTCTAAGAGCTCATTTGTAGCAAATTTCCAGTCATTACGGTCTTTAATAGCTTCGGCCTGTAAGCAAAGGTCAACTTTTAAATTGTAATTATTTTGTTGATCGTCTTTAACTTTTCCAAAGAACTCGTTTCTGTTTGCAAAAAAACTATCTAAATAGGTTTTAAAACGTGCCCATATTTCGTTATTTTGTTTTTTTGGAGCCGGTCCAACAGTTTTCCATATTTTAAGCAGGTCGTTCAACTCATTGGTTGCATCCTGCCATTCTTTTAAGGCAACACATTCAAGTGAAAGAATCTGTTCTGCTTTTTCGCAAAGTGCAGTTTTTGCTAAAAGATTATTTTCTTCCTGTTTATGTTGTGTTTCATAGAATTCATGACGGCGTTGATTAATCTGGTCAGAAGCTGTTTTAAACCTTTCCCAGATTTCATCTTTTTTATCCATGGGAACCGGGCCAATTTCTTTCCACTCTTCATGGTATTCCTGCAATTTCTTAAAAGAAACTATTATAGAAGATTCCAATAATAATTCTTCTGTTTTTTCGCAGATTTGAATTTTGGCTTCCATGTTTTTTCTTAAATCAAGATCTTTTAACTCTTTGTTTATTTTTACTTTATCAAAGAATTTCTCGATCAGAAAATGATAGTTCTGCCAAAGGGTATTGTTTTCAGTATGAGGTACCTGTCCGATTTCTTTCCATTTTTCCTGTAATACTTTAAAATCATCATAGGTTCTCTTAAGTGTTTCCTCTGAATTGATCAGCACTTTAAGATCTTCAATGATTTGAAGTTTCAACGCTAAATTTTCCAGCTTTATTTTTTCCTGTTCTTCGTTGTATTTGTTTTTTCTTTCTTTATATATTTCGAAAGCTGCTTTAAAATTAATTTCAGCTTCATCTTCTACAGGTATAAACTCTTCTTTTACACCGCCTTCAGAAAGAAATTTTTCATATATCTGATGTTTTTCTTCTTTTATTATTTTATGAAAAGCCACTTTAATCAGTGAAACATTGTTTTTGATACTATTGATACTATCTTCCTGTAATAATTCAGTAAGTGTTTCAATTAATTCCTCTTTAGTCAGATGTGCATACTTATCAACTAATTCAGTTTCATTTAAGTCATGTGCCAATTCATCATGTTCATCAACTTCTTCGGTTTCAACAGAAGAAATTGTTGGGATGATGGGTTCTGCTAATTTTGTTTGAACTTCTTCCAATAAAGGAGTTAAACTTGCTTTCTCGTAAACAGCAATTTCTTCTTTAACTTCTTCAATTACCGGAGGCAGGATAATTTCAGTATCAGCTTTTTTTTCACTTGCCTTTGTTTTAGGCTTTTTGGGAGCAGCAACTTTTTTAATTTTTTCAACTGATTCTTTTGGATTTTCAGCATCAATCTTAACTGCAGCTGTTTTTTTTGTGGTTTTTGTTTTTGGAGTGGTAGCTTTGGTAGCCTTTTCCTTTTTTTCAGTTGCCTGAACTTTAGTTTTTTTCTTTTCTTTAATAATAACTTCTTCCTGATTTTCAACAGGTTCCTGGGATACTTTTTTCATAAACTTTCTGTATTGTTAACAGATTAAGAATTCTCTTTCCTATATTTATATAAGAAATCCGATAGAGTTTGATCTGTACATTAATAATTAAATGAACTATATTATATTGTCCTTTTTTTCAAAGGGATAGCAAAAGTAGAAATATTTCGTTAATAGACAAATTATTTTAATAAAAATTTAAATCGCAGAATATATTTAAAAAATTATTATACAGCAATTTAATATAATGGTTAATCTTTTGCTTTAGGATTAAATATTATATAACCAATATTAAATATCAGAGAAAAAGGTTGATCCATATCCTGATAATAATTAAAACTCAGGCTAACCGGACCAATTGGGCTATGATACACCAATGATGAAGATCCCATAAGATATCTTTTATCGAATTTTTTTCCAAAATAAGCTGAATAATCCGGCCTTTGTAATAATTCTTTAAAGGGTTGAAAAAGATAAAGTTCCAATCGTAAATCTAAATATTTTGTAAAACCTATAATATCTTTAAATCCACCGGAAGCATAAATACTCGATCTGAAAGGGGATAAGAAAAGTGTGTATGATTCAGGGAAAGGTGTAAATGCTGGTGAAGAAAGTACACTTGCAGTATAATTGTTAAATAATTTCTGATTAGAGTAAAAGCCTTCTAATAAAAAGCCCAGTGAATTGAATCCTGTTCTCAGGAAATATTTGTCATATACAAATTTTGCCTGAACCCAGCGTTGTCTTATATTAAACAAGTTTTTATTCAATGCAGTTGAACCAGGTATATATTCTTCTAAACCATCCATGTATTTTAGTTTAAGCTGTAAAAAGCTACCTGAGTTAGCATATTGTTTTTTATTTAATGTATTATATTCATAGATCAAACTTATTGAATTAAAGTTAAAATTTGTCTGATCTGCTGTGTCATTTCTTCCGAACGTATTATTCTGATAATAATCGCTACTAGAGTTTGCATAAAAAAAACGTGCTTCATATTTAGCTTTATTCCCTGCAGGAACTCCAACAGCTAAAGTTACATACTTTTCATTCTGAATTAAATAAGAGGGTGTTTTATCTTCGAAAAAATAAGTTTTAGTCTTAAAAAAATCCCACTGATGAATAGTAAAAGCTGTTTCGAAATACATAGGAAGGGATGATGCATAGTCATAACGGATTTTAGCCATAGCAGAACTGTAAAACTTACCCATATATGAATTTAAAATAAAACTCTTTGCAGTTTTTCCTAAATGTTTGAACTGCAATTGTACAAAGGCTTCATTAATTGGACTTGATGAAATATTACCACCAAATTCAGCAACAAAATTCTTATCTTTTTTAATCTCAAGCAAAAGATTAAACCGTTTGGTGCTATCATTAAAAATAAGGTGGGGCGAAATATTGTCAATTTTATTATCTGCAAGTAACTTAAAATACTCTGTTTTAATGGCTTCTATAGGTAATGTCTTCGATTTATTTGATAACAAATGATTGATATATGATTTCTGATTTGAATTTAAACCATTAATGAAAATACTATCAATTAATAATTTTGGTTTCTTATCGTTAAATATTTTTCTTTTTATATTTATACTATCGATTGAAATGCTGTTGTAGACATAATGTCTGATATGCTCAATATTTCTTTTAGTTTCATAATAGCCGCTGTCAATAAATGCCCTGGCATAATCAAAATCAGCAACACCAACACTGGGAATATTAGGTGTAATCAGAATACTGTTATCGCAAATTACTGAATAATCCGTTTTTTCCATTAACATATTCTGTAATTGAGATATTATATCATCTTCATTTGGTTTTGGATAATTACTGGCTGCTTTACTACCAATAATAATATCAGGGAAGAAATCTTCATACATTACATTTGAAGGGAAATTATTATACATTCCGCCATCGAAAAGCAGGGTACTGTCAATTCTGATTGGTTTAAAATAAAACGGAAAAGTCATAGATGCCCTTATGGCTTTACTCAGGTCACCTTTTTTTAAAACGACCTGTTTACTGGTGTATATATCAGCTGCAACACATCTGAAAGGAACTAAAAGATTATCAAAATTATTATGAGCAACAGCATTGGCGCTACCAAAAATTTCGAGAAAAGCAAAATCCATCTGATAGGGTGCTATGATATTGGTTGGAAGTTTTGGTTTAATTTTTATATCATAATTAAATCGTAAATCTATCCATGATGAGTTTTGTAATTCTTTTTTAAAATAGTAGATATATTTTTTGTCAATTTCACCAGAAATCCATTTTGCAAATTCTTCATTTAAAAAGATATCTTCCATTTCCTTGGGTGAATAGCCTGCTGCATAAAGTCCACCAATGATTGCACCCATGGAAGTCCCGGTAATATAATCGATTGGAATTCCATTTTCCTCCAAAGCTTTAATTACACCTATATGTGCCAGTCCTTTTGCACCACCACCACTCAATACCAATCCTACTTTCTGAGCATGCGTACTCAAAATTAAAATATTGAAAATGAATAAAATAAATAGATTACGGCTAAGTTTCATAATTGATATAAGCCTTAAAAAAACTTTGTGCTAATTTACAAAAAAAAACCATTGTATAATTTAAACAATGGTTTTTTTGAAATCATAAAGAATATTACTTAAATCTGTATCCTACAGCATATTGTAGATAATCTGCTGATTGTTTTCTGTTGGAAAGGGTGATCATACCGAAAATATTTTTTGTAAAATAATATCTTATACCCAAATGTGCATACCAGTAATGTTGATTAAGATGAGTATCATATAAATATGCTCCTAATTGTGTTAAAACTGACAAATTCCTGATTAATAATTCATGACCTAAAGCTAATCCAAAGTAGTTGTAATACTTTGTATCATAATAATTATCATAGATATCACCCTGACGTAAAACATAATGAAAATTTAAACTCATGATATTTTTACGGCTTAAGAAACGATTGATTGAAAAATCACTGTTTACAATGAAATAATATTTGTCAATATATTCATTTACTCCACGTGTGGCAACTCCTACAGCAAAATCATAAGCCCATTTTTTATCTTCCGGAGTTAATTTACAGGAGTTTATGGGTTTCTGATTATCATAAATATTATAACCTAGATTAAAACCATAATTAAATATATTTATACCCAGATTTGGAAGGTTTAATGCAGCATTGGAACAATGTGAAAATCCTGCATTCAACCCTAACGAAAACTGTTTGCTTAATTCGAAATCGAGGTTTAATTTTAAGTTAAAAAAGAAGCTAAGATCAGTACTGATCATAAAGTCAGTGGGGTTGGTTTCTTTGTTAAATTTATTGGTAGCATAAGCAATTCCAGCTCCCATATGAGTATAAATATGCAAACGGTGATAACTAAAAAGCGATGGTTCCATAAACATATTAGCGCCCCATAAATCGCCGATTACAGCATTTGTAGCATGAATATAAGTAAGCGAATAACCGAATTTTGTGGAATTAAAAGGATTTTTCCAATCATTGTTATATTTTATATTTTGATAAATTTTTGCCTGTACAGCAAATACGTTGGATTTAATTTTATCTATACGTTTTGAATGAGGCAGGAATTTACCTGTGTTAAAATTTATTCCGCCAAAATAAAATTTTGGCAAAGCTTCCTGTCCATAATTTTCTGACAAAAAACAGGAGTTAATTAAAAAAATAAGTATGAGTAGTTTTGTTTTTCTGAACATGTTTGTTTTATAACAATGTACATATTATATAAAATTAAACCTGTCAGTTGTTTATTCACTGACAGGTTTTGCAAAAGATATCAATTTTAATTATTTGATAACACCTAATTCTTTACCAACTTTGGTAAAAGCAGCAATACATTTATCCAGATGTTGTCTTTCATGAGCTGCAGAAATCTGCACACGGATACGGGCTTTATCTTTTGGAACAACAGGGAAGTAGAAACCAATAACATAAATGCCTTCATTTAATAATTTTGCAGCCATTTCCTGTGATAATTTGGCATCATATAACATAACTGCAACAATAGCAGATTGTGTAGGTTTAATGTCAAAACCGGCTTCAATCATTTTATTACTGTAATATGCAGTATTTTCATGTAATTTATCCTGTAATTCATTGGTTTTACTCATCATTTCAACCATTTTTATACCTGCAGCAGCAACCATAGGAGGGATAGAATTTGAGAATAAATAAGGGCGTGAACGCTGACGTAGCATTTCGATAATTTCTTTTTTACCGGTAGTAAATCCACCAATTGCGCCACCAAATGCTTTACCTAATGTTCCGGTAATAATTTCGCATTTACCTTTTAAATTATACAATTCAGTAACACCACGACCTGTTCTGCCAACTACACCTGCTGAGTGAGATTCGTCAACCATAATCATGGCATTGTATTTATTAGCCAGTTCATATATTTTATCCAATGGAGCTACATTGCCGTCCATAGAGAACACACCATCAGTAACAATTAGTTTAAAACGGCAATTTGCTGCAGCTATCAATTGAGCTTCCAGATCAGCCATATCAGCATTATTATAGCGGAAACGCTGTGCCTTGCACAAGCGAACGCCATCAATAATGGATGCATGGTTTAATGCATCAGAAATAATGGCGTCTTCTTCACCCAATAATGGTTCAAATACACCACCGTTGGCATCAAAACAAGCAGCATATAAAATGGTATCTTCCATACCAAAGAATTCAGCAATTTTTTGCTCCAGTTCTTTGTGTAAGTCCTGTGTACCGCAAATAAATCTTACAGATGACATACCATAACCACGACTGTCGAGCGCATCTTTAGCTGCCTGTATTAATTCAGGATTATTTGATAATCCAAGATAATTATTGGCACAAAAATTTAATACTTCCTGTCCGGTATTTACTTTGATATTAGCACCCTGTGGTGATACTATAACGCGTTCGTTTTTATAAAGTCCGGCATTTCTGATTTCACTGATTTCTTTTACTAAGTGTTCTTTAACTTTATCGTACATGGTTAATTTATTTAATGGTTTTATGTTCTGCAAAAATAATGATTTTATATTTTGATAAGACAATTAGTTGAAAAATATCGTATATTTGTATGTTGATAACTTTATTAGAATTAAAATGTCTAAATCTTAGCAAAGAATTCTTATTTTGAAAACTTTTAGTAATTATTACAAGCTGATAAAAATTCTCGTGCTGAAGAAATGTAAATTCCTCTTTAGTTTATTATTATTGCTTGTCTTTAGTAATAATTTATTTTCACAACTCAACTTAAGCACAATAACAAGAGACAACACCGTTTGTAATGGAAATCCCTGTAATTATAACGGGCCCAAAATTATGATTAATGAAGTAATGCTATCACCCTCCAGCGGTGATGGTTCCATTTATGGGGATAACCGTAATGGTGAATGGATAGAACTGTATAATCCTGATATATGCCAGCCTGTTGATATTTCCTGCTTTTTTCTGGGAAATAATGCCCCTGATCTGGTAAATAATCAAACCAGTAATTTTGGTGGAGGATTCGTTATTCCTCAGGGAACAATTGTTCCACCCAGAGGTTTTGTATTGTTAAGGGGTGTAGCTGCATCTGCTGTTCCTTCAAATTTATTGGTACAGAATGGTGGTAAAACGATAGAAATTGTTGTTGGAGGAAGTTTAAGTTCCAATGTATGTATTGGTGGTGGACTTCGATTATGGTTTCCCAATGCAGGAGGCTGGTTTGCTTTTTATGATAACTTTGGAGTACCTCAGGATGCAATTTCCTGGTGCAGCCTGCAGAATTCATGTACATCATGTATTCCCTGTAATCCGGGAGTAACAGCTTGTGGTTACAGCGGTAGTTTAGCTTCATATGATAATATTCCTGCTAATAAGAAAAATTTTATTACTTCTAATAATCCTCAAAATACATTAGGTCAGTCATACAGAAGAATTCCTGACGGTGGAAATTGGGTTTCAACTCCTGCTATACCAACCTATGGAACTTGTAATGCTGCTTGTATTCCACCACCGGTTATTACCTGTAATGGCATGGCAGTTGTATTTGCTTCAGGAGGCACACCTCCTTATAACTATAAATGGACAGATCAACAGGCTACTTTAAATGATACAGTTACCGGATTATGCGCCGGTTCATATACTGTAACTGTTAAATCCGCCAATAATCTTACTGCAACTAAAACAGTCTTAATCAATAATATTGATCTGAAACCTACTATTACTGTAAATGGAGTATCGTGTAAAAATGGAAATAATGGCAGTATTTCAGTTAATATGACAAACGGAGCTTCTCCCTTTAAGTTTTTATGGAGTAATGGCGATTCTACTTCGTCTCTGACTAAATTAAGTCCGGGAAATTATTTACTATCTATTACCGATACGGCTGATTGTCATTTGGATACTAATGCTATTGTTCCTAACAGCATTGTTGTTCCTACTATAACTGTCAATAATCCGACAATTTGCTCCGGAAGTAAGGTAACATTATTAACAACCCCTTCATTAGCTGGTGGTACATATAAATGGATGCCGGGAGGTCAGCAAACAGCAAATCTTATTGTTTCGCCATTGGTTAATTCAACTTATTCTGTTATTTATAATATTTTTGGTTGTGTAGCTTCAGATACTGCTATAGTTACAGTTAATCAAACACCATCAGCTGTAATTCATACTTCTTCAACTGTAATCTTTATTGAAGATTCGGTGGTACTAACTAGTTTTGGCGGATTATCCTATTTGTGGAACACAGGGAATACTGCTAATAATATGATTATGTATCCCACTCATGATACAATTTATTGTGTAGTTGTTTCGAATAACAACAATTGTTTTGATTCTACCTGTGTAAATATTAAAGTAAAAGGTGCATCAACCCTTTATGTCCCCAATGCATTTACACCTAACGGTGATGGCTTGAATGATTTGTTTTTGGTTCCATATACCCATGTTGAAAAATTTCACATGACAATTTTTAATAAATGGGGGAATTTATTATTTGAAACCTATGATATAACTGTTGGTTGGGATGGAAGATATATGGGAGAATTAGTCCCTGATGATGTTTATGTATACTCAATTGAGGCAATAGGAGAGGACAAAGTGAATTATCGCAAATTAGGAAGAATAACAGTTTTAAAATAAATGAAATGGATTTAATGCAACCAATGTATGAACAAATACTTCAGATAATAGCAGCCCTTATTGCAGGGGCAATATTAGGCCTGGAAAGGGAATATCACAGTAAACCGGCAGGATTCAGAACCATGATATTAATCTCAGTAAGTTCCTGCTTGTTCAGTATACTTTCAGTTTCATTAAGCAGTGGTGACAGAATTGCGTCAAATATTGTAACTGGTATTGGATTTATTGGTGCAGGAGTGGTTTTTAAAGAAGGTTCTACAGTAAAAGGGATTACTTCTGCCGCAATTATATGGATGGCTGCTGCCATAGGAATGAGTATAGGTTTAAGGCATTATATTCTTGCAGGAGAAGTATTAAGTGTAGTAATTGTAGTGATGGTAGTTTTATCTAAATTTGAGTTCTTCTTTGATAATCTGCATCAGATGAAAGTATATGATATCCAATTTGTTTCGCAGGAATATTCCATAGAGGAACTGGAAAAGGAAATGAATGAATTACAGATTAATTTTATCCAGAATAAAATAAGCAAACACAATAATATTGTGAGAATTGAATATAATATTGAGATTTCACCGATTAATAAAAGAAAACTAATAGATAATTTTTTAATTAATAACTCACATATTATCGGGTTTGAGGTTTAGGAAAGCAGCAAGCTTATTCACAGCCATGGCCCTGTGACTGATTTTGTTTTTTTCTTCCAGTGTCATTTCTGCGAATGAAATATTATATCCTTCAGGCATAAAAATCGGATCGTAACCAAAACCTTCTTTTCCTAATTTTTCAGTAAGTATAATCCCATTTACAAAGCCTTCAAAGAAGTACTCTTTTCCATCCAGTAATAATGAAATTACTGTTGTGAATTTAGCCTTACGGTTAATATTTCCATCCATATTAAGTAAAACTTTTTCAATATTATCCTGAAAACTGCATCCTTCACCAGCATACCTTGCCGAATAAACACCTGGATCTCCGTTTAATGCTTCAATTTCCAAACCTGTATCATCTGCAAAACAATTAACTCCGAATTTATCAAAGACAAAATGAGATTTTTGTGAAGCATTTCCCTTCAAGGTGTGCTGTGTTTCAGGAATTTCTTCAAAACAATTGATATCAGAAAGGCTTAGTAAATTTATACTGTCAATAATAAGAGGTCTTATCTCTTTAATTTTGTGTTGGTTGTTGGTCGCGAAAACTAAATCCATTTGTAAGCTAATTTTATTCAAAATTAATAATTATTTTTGTTTCACTAAAATAAATAAGTATGAGTATAAAAGGTAGCAAAACAGAGAAAAACCTGTTGAAAGCATTTGCAGGTGAATCGCAGGCAAAAAACAGATACCAGTTTTTTGCAAAACAGGCAAAGAAAGAAGGTTATGAGCAAATTGCAGCAATTTTTGAAGAAACTGCATTACAGGAAGCCTCCCATGCAAAAATATTCTTTCGTTACCTGGAAGGGGGGATGGTTGAAATTACGGCCTCATATCCTGCCGGAATAATTGCAACTACAGCTGAAAATTTAAAAGCAGCTGCCGGTGGTGAAAATGAAGAATGGACTAAATTGTATCCGGAGTTTTCTAAGATAGCTGAAGAAGAAGGATTTAAAAAAGTGGCAATGTCGTTCAAACTGATTGCTATTATTGAAAAAGAGCATGAAGCACGATTTAATAAATTATGGAATAATATCGATACTGAGAATGTATTCAAAAGAGATACAGATGTTAAATGGATTTGCCGTAAATGCGGGCATATCCACTATGGTAAAAAAGCATTGTTGAAATGCCCTGTATGTGAACATCCACAGGCTTATTATGAAATACAGGCGGATAATTACTAAGTTATTGTTAGCTCAATTTAAACCAGAATATAACTTAATAATTTTGTAGGTAAAATAATTGATTGTGGAGTTTAATATAGTTTCAATTATGTACTAATCTAAATATTAAGTTCTTAACAACGTTTTTGATACTTTAATGTCCTAAAACATTATTTAACTGGAGTTTTTGAGTTTGTAATTACTGTATCTATTGGTATTCAATTAATTATATAAAAAAAAATCAAAAATTGAAAATTCAAATTGAAAATGCTTTTAAAAACTTCAATTTTTTTAAAATTAAATATCTTATATTTATTATTTGTTTTTTAATATCTTCTTGCCATAATTCTTTAAATAACAATAATATAGATATTGATAAGCAATCTGGTTTTGAAAAAGATACTGCACAAATCAACACCCAGCTTAAAAAAATATTAAAAAACGATAACATTAACAATGATAGTGTTTTTATTATGCTTAAAGCATTGTACAATCAAGCTGATAAAATAAACTATAAAAAAGGAGAAGGCGAAACAAAATTTGTTGAAGGTGTAGTTAATTATGATTTAAGTGATTATAAGTCGGCATTAAATTGTTTTGATCAGGCAAACAAAATTGCAACAGAAATTTCAGATACATTATTAATGTTAAAATGTATTGAAAACATAGCTTCTGTAAATCTTTCAATCGGAGATGAAAATCTGGCAATAAAATTATTCTATGAATTACTCCCTTACTATGAAAAATCAATAAATAAAGAAGGAATTGCTAAGGTTTATAATATAATCGGATATTATAAAGCAACTCAAAAAGATTATTCGTCTGCTGAAAATTATTATTTCAAAGCAATACATTTGAATTATGATATAGGTAATTTTATTGGGATTGAACACAATAAAGGTAATTTGGCTAATTTGTATGAAGATATTGGGAAATATGAAAAAGCAGCTCAAATATACAAGGAATTAATAGAAAGTCTACAAAATGAAGATTCAAAGTTTAACCTTACGGTTACTTATAATAATTTTGCTATGTTATTTAAAAAGGAAAACTTAATTGATTCAGCAATTTATTATTTACATAAAGGTATATCAACTTCATTTAAAAGTGAGGATATCTCAATGATATCAGTTCTTTACAGAAATTTGGGCGAATGTTTAATCAGTAAACACCGGTATGATGAAGCATCATCATATCTTAATAAATCAAATGCATATTCAGTAAAAATCGGAGATGTTGAAAATCAAATGTCATCATTAAAATTGCTTTTACAAATTGATTCAATTAAAGGTAAAATAAATGATGCTTTTAATAAAAGTATGCTAATTTTGGTTCTCAATGATACCATCAATGAACGAAAAATAAAAAACAATTTAAAAATTTCAGAACTTCAATATGAAAATCAAAATAAAACAAATATAATTGATAATCAAAAATTCAGATTATTAACTTCAAAAAAAGAGAAACATTTTTTGAATTTTCTATCCTTGCTTTCAATTATAACCGTAGGTTTATTAATTTCATTTGTTATTTTAATCATACATAATAATAAGAAAAGAAAAGTATTATTAGTTGAACAATTAAAAATCAATGAATTAGAGCTTGAAAATGCAATTAAAAGGGATGAAATTAATAAATTAAGAATAGAAAAATACGAAAATGAAGTTAAAATAAAAGAAAATGAGCAAGTGGCAACTAGTATGGCACTTGAACAAAAAATTAAGCTACTTGAAATTATTAAAAAACAGTTTTCATTAGCTTTAAAAAATAATATTACTTTAAATACAGATGATATAAATAAGTTGCTTTCTTCTATAAAAGCTCAAGTGATTGATACAAAAGAAATGGATTTATTTAACAAAAACTTCTCTTCATTGCACCATGATTTTTTCGAGAAACTCAAACAAGCACATCCTGAATTAAGTAAGACTGAATTAAAATTCTGTGCTTATCTAAAACTTAATTTAAACAGCAATCAAATCTCAAGTATTATGAATGTATCTATTGAAGCCATTCGCAAATCAAGATACAGAATCAGAAAAAAACTCAACTTACCTGAATCAGACTCGCTAGAGGCTTATATATCAAATATTTAGTATTATCTAATAAGAATTTTTTTAAATTTTGTCCGCATTTTGTCCGCGTTACTTTTTGCTTTTTATTCAGATTAATTTTTAATTTTGCTTAACATTTATTTAAATATTTATGATATGAAATTTAATAGACTTTTTTTTATTTTACTTTTTACTGTTTTATCATTATTCCATTCTAAAACCGGTAATACTCAGAATACTACAAAAAGTAATAATTCAATAATCCCATTTGATTTGATTACTGTAATTCAGAATTCAAATCAAAATTTCAAAGAAGTTCAGCATACTTTTAAGAATTTATGGGTTCAGAATACAGTAAAAGAAGAAAAAAGTTTTAATATTTTTAAAAATTACCGAAGAAAAAAAGCTGAATCAAAAAAGCTGAAATGGGGCGAATATTTAGCAAATCACCCATTTAATAACAGTGCAAATTATTCAAATATTGATACTGATAATGATGAGGAAGAGGAATCTGATCGTCCTGATCTTGCCATGGAACAAGATTTTTTAATGACAGTAGACCCTGTTACTAAAGTAGTTCCTTATGAAAAATTAGCAATTGCAAATAAAGAAGTTGAAAAATTATTTAAAAAGAAAGCACCCATTTCAGGCATTACCTGGCAGGAAAGAGGCCCGAATAATGTTGGCGGTAGAACCAGAGCATTGATGTTTGATCCAAATGATGCAAATAAAAAGAAAGTATGGGCTGGCGGAGTATCAGGTGGGCTATGGTTTACCAGTGATATTACTGCAACAACTCCCACATGGAATCATGTAAATGATTTCTGGGATAATCTTATAGTGACATGTATAGCTTTTAATCCTGCGAATACACAGGAATTTTATGTAGGAACCGGTGAAGGCTGGTTTAATGCTGATGCTCAAAGAGGTGGTGGAATATGGAAAACAACAGATGGAGGTTCAACTTGGACTAATATTACATCTACTTTTCCCGGAGCTTATAACAGTGGAAGCCATTTCGATTATGTGAATAAGATAGTAATTAAAACTGATGGAACTATCTTTGCTGCAACACGGGGATATTATACCAATACCGGCGGAATTATGCGTTCAACAGATGGTGGGGCAAACTGGACAAGAGTTTTAACTCAATATGTATCCGGTACTTATCGTGATTGGGGAGCAGATATTGAAATTGCTTCAAATGGAGATTTATATGCAAGTATGGGAATTTCTTCTCTTGGAAAAGTTTACAAATCTATCAATGTAAATAATGGTGGTTCAGGCACCTGGACAGATTTATCTGCAAATATTGTTATGGGAAATGCAAAAAGGGTTGAGCTGGCTTGTGCGCCTTCCAATTCGAATATTATCTACGCAGTAGCTCAGGGTGGTAGCGGAAATCAGGATGTAGAGTGGTTTAAGAAATCTATTGATGGTGGAACAACCTGGACATCTTTGTCTATTCCGGTAATGGTTGATGGAAGCGGGGATTATTTTACCCGTAGTCAGGCTTTTTATGATCTGATAATTGCTGTACATCCCACCAATCCTTCTTTAGTAATTGTAGGTGGCATTGATTTACACCGGTCCTTAGATGGAGGTGCCAGCTGGTCTGGTATTTCGCATTGGTATGGAGGATACAGTAAACCTGAAGTCCATGCAGATCAGCATGCAATTATATTCCGACCAGGGTATACCAATGAAATGCTATTTGGCAATGATGGAGGTATTTTTTATTCTACTGATGCAGGAAATTCTGCTTCAACACCCAGCTTTGCATCTAAAAATACAAGTTATAATGTTACTCAGTTTTATGCATGTGCAACCAAAAATGAAGTTAATAGTAATTACTTTTTAGCTGGAGCCCAGGATAATGGATCTCAGAAATTTACTATGCCTCAGATTGGATCTACAACAGAAGCATCAGGAGGTGATGGAGCATTTTGCCATATAGACCAGTTAAATTCAAATATACAGATAACCGCATATACCAATAATAACTTATATCGCTCTTTGGATGGTGGTATCACATTTCCATCACTTACTAGTGATGCAAGCGGTCTTTTTATTAACCCGAGTGATTATGACAGCCAACGGAAAATACTCTACCTGACAGCAGCCAATGATCAGCTTAAGCGGATTTCTGGAATGGATGTAACTCCTGTTACAAATACAAATTTAACAATTTCAGTTGGAACAGTTCAAGTATCAGCAATTAAGGTAAGTCCTTACAATGATGTTGTGTTTCTGGGAATAGGAAATGGCAGAGTTTATAAGTATACAAACGCAAGCACAGTATCACCGGTACTTACCCGGATTGACAACGGAACAACACCTATTACTACTGCTGGCTGGGTTTCATGTGTTGAGGTCGGTGCAAACGATAATAATATCTTGGTTACCTATTCAAATTATGGTGTAACTTCAGTATGGGAAACCAATGATGGCGGTGCTAATTGGTATAGTAAAGAGGGAAATTTGCCGGATATGCCTGTTCGCTGGGCATTGTATAACCCAAATAACAGAAATCAAGTGCTGTTAGCTACTGAAGTTGGAGTATGGAGTACAGATAATTTCGGTACAGGAACAAATAGTGTTCCTGTATGGGGCGTAAGCAGTGCAAATTTAGCATATACCCGTTGTACTATGCTAAAATATCGCCCTGCTGATAAAATGGTTGTAATTTCTACGCATGGAAGAGGATTGTTTACTTCAGATATTTTTGTTACTACAACTGTTGCAGACTTTGTAGCTGATCAAAATTTCAGCTGTACTGGCAGTTTAACCGTTAATTTCAAGGATGCAAGTTTAAAACCCGGAAACTCATGGGCCTGGGATATCGACAATAATGGCACAACAGATTATACAACTCAAAACATTACACATACTTATAGCAGCCCCGGGCTTTATACTGTTAAGCTGACGGTTAATAATGGTGCAGCAACAATTACAAAAGATATAATTGTGATAAGTAGTGAGCCAACCGTTAATACAGGTTGTACGCTTACTTCAAACAGTAATCTGAATAATAATGCTGATATAGGTATTCACCGGTTTGCTTTAGGAAGTATTGATAATACAACATCTCATAATGATGGCTATTATCAGAATTATTGTTGCACTCAGGCTACAGCTCTTGAACTGAATAAAACCTATAATGTTACTATTGTTACAGGAATATTAAACAATGAAAGTGCAAAAGTTTATATTGATTACAATGACAATGGTATCTTTGAATCAAGTGAGGCTGTTGTTTCATTTACTGCAGATAAATCCGGAACTCATATTTTATCCTTTACAACGCCTTCTTCTGCTGTAGTTCTTGACAAAGGGTTAAGATTAAGGGTGCTGTCTAAATTTAATGCCGTACCTTCAACTGGATGTGATATAAGTACTTACGGACAGGCAGAAGATTATACGGTTTATGTTAAGAGTGATGCAAGCTGGACTGGTACTTCATCAACCAGCTGGACTACTCCGGGAAATTGGAACATCAATAGTGTTCCTGTTTCCGGAGCAAAAATAAAAATTCCAACCGGTGCAACAAACTACCCTGTTTTAACAACTAATGTTAACTGCAGAGTTCTTGCAATTGAGACTGGAGCTTCTGTTACAATAAACCCGACATATTCGCTCACTGTTTCAGGGAATGCAACCAATAATGCAGGTATAAATGGATTGATATTAAAATCTGATGCAAGTGGTACTGCTTCACTAATATATAGCGGAACTACTGTTAGCGGTAAAGTTGAACGATATATTTCCGCTTATTCTACTGCTTATAATGGATGGAGATTCGTATCTTCTCCAGTTAACAATGCCGGTATTGGTAATTTTGCACCAGGAACCGGCGAGGATTTCTATAGTTATGATGAAACTCAAAATTTATGCTGGCAATACCAAAACACTGGTTCTTTTGTAAATGGAAAAGGATATCTGGCAGCTTATAAACTAGGTGCAGCTAAAAGTTTTTCAGGAACTTTAAATAATTCAAATCAAAGTTTTAGTAATCTAAGTTTAACTCCTGCACAGCAACAGGGTTGGCAATTATTAGGAAATCCTTTCCCCTCAGCCTTAATATGGAACGATGGAAATTGGGCTTTATCAAATATAAGTGCCAACGCTAAAGTATTAAATGCAGGCGGTACATATACAGATGTTCCACCAAACGGCATTATTCCTGCAATGCAGGGATTCTGGGTTCAGGTAACTAATACTACAAATTCTATAACAATACCTGCAGTTTCAAGAACGCACAGTGCTGTGAATTTATTAAATAAATCAGCTGTATCTGAAAGATTAATATTAAAAGCAGCCAGCATTGAAAACAGCACTTATGTTGAAAGTGTTATAAAAACTGACAACAACGCAAGCAATGGATTTGATGCAGATTTTGATGCTAAATTTCTGGCTGGTTTAAGTGGAGCACCTCAATTTTATTCAATCCTTCCGGATTATAAATTATCAACAAATACTGTTTTACCAATTGGGAAAAATGAAGTCTCAATCCCTATGGGTTTTGTTGCAGGTGATGCTAACAACTATCAGTTAACAGTTGAAGGTCTTAATACATTCAATAGTTCAGCTATTATTTTGGAAGATTTAAAAACCAATACATTCCAGAATTTAGTGACTAATCCAATTTATAGTTTCACAGCTATTTCCGGTGACAACATAAACAGATTTATCGTTCATTTTAATTATAAAGGCAATAACGGAAACAAAAATAATTCAAAAGTTATATACAGTTATGGAAGTGATATTTATGTCAATTCCAGCGAAACTGTGATGCAAATTTCTATCTATAATCCAAAAGGACAATTAATATATACTGTTAATAAGCCTGAGGGAATATTTTATTATAGCTTAAATGGTAAATCTAAAGGCTGTTATCTAGTTAAGCTTATTACAGATAAAAAGGTTTATTCAGAAAAAGTGTTTATTAAGTAAAATAATTTACAATTACTTTAATATGATTTAATGGATCAGGCAATTACAATTTTTTCACTGTAAGATTTTGTATTTCCTTTAATTGTAACAATATACATTCCTTTTGGAATTGATTTTGTAGAAATTTCTATTTTAGGACTATTTTTTATTAATTTATTGAAGAATATTTTTCCGCTCAAATCGCTTAAAGTAATTTCAAATGCCTCTTTTTGATTAGTTAAAGATAAATCAATTGAAAATGAGTCTCTTGTAACAGGATTGGGATAAATTCTGAAATTATTCCTGTCATTTTCAGTTACATTGTTTATTAATGAATATAACTGTGATTTTGGAACCACTTCGCCCCATTGGTTGGCACTGCTCCAGCCTAACATACAACTGGCATTTGTTGATGTATTTGTATTAAAATATTCAATGCGGATATCATATTTTTGCCATCCGAATAATAGTATTTGGCCTGTAGCTGTAGTAAGATAATTATTAGTCCAGTTGTCAATAATTAACTGATTGTCAATCCATAATTTCATTCCTTGGTTTGATGATAAATAAAAAGTATATATGCCATCAAATCTGGGCTGAATTTTACCTGTCCATTTTGTTGAAAAGAAAGAAGCATTTACCGAACTACCAAGTGTTGGCTGAATATAATCGAAGTTTACTGTAGTATCTATCCTGCTTATCTTTAGCGTATCCAGGTTGATTCCATTATAATATTTTGCACTTAATCCGTCTCCGGTTCCGTTTTGCGTTGTGTTTGATAAAACGAATGTGAATTTATTAAGATTTAAATCATTCGTACTTTGATTTATAAATACTTTAAAGTTATGCTGGCCGAGAGTTAAATAAATATCATTATTAAGTGTTACCCAATTCTGATTTCCTCCAGTTGTTGAAACAGTAATAATACCACTTTTATCAATACCATCTATTTCAAAATGAAGTTTAGCGGTATTGGTTGCAGATGCCATTCTGGCTTGTAACTGATAATTGGCAGTTGAATCAACAAAAACTGAATATAACAGCCACTCACCGGTGTTTGTATTCGTTACATCATATCCGCCTTCATTGCATGTTTCAATATCAACAGCTTCAGTTGTACGATATTGATTTCCCAGATTGCTTGCGTCATTATCATGGTAGGCGATTGTTTCACCTCCCAGATCATAATTTTCAGCTTCTACAACACCCGGTATATGAATGATACTACCAAAAGGTGAATTTATTTTTTCAACACCAAATACCTGGAATTCATATATTCTTGCAGCATTATCACTGCCTGAATTGGTTACCAGTAATCTTACATTATGTGCGCTGCATGGTGTAAAAGAACGGTCAGTAATATTTGAAGTATTACCAACAACAGAGTCTATTGTTATCCAGTTGCTGCCATTTTTTCTTTGTAACTGGAAATCCTTGGTAATATAATTGGATGACTCACTTCCGGCATGAACAACACGCCATCTGCATATTTCAATGGAATCACCCATATCAACTTCAAGCCATTTGTTTCCTGCAACATTATGACACCATTTGGTTGTTTCATCACCATCAACACCTTTGGCTGGTGTTTCAGTGGTAGCACATTGACCGGTAGCAGTTGCAGTTTTGTTTAATGTATTGTTTTTATTACAACTGCTGACAATAATAGTATCCTGTGCCGGAATGTCAATTATATCGCTGGCTGTAATAATATCATCATTTTCATTATTTGCAAGTGTTACAGCAAAAACTGATATTTTTTTATTTACTGGCAAAATAAGTTCTGTTGCATTTTGAGGAAGATTGATGCACAATTTGAATAAATAGGTGAATGAATAGGGCTCATTTGTATTATTTAATCCATTGTGTCTGTGTGTTCCAACCCAGGCTGTATTATCAGTTTTAAAGAAACTTGTAGAATATTTTCCGCCTGCCTGACCTAAAAAGCTTGAAAAATAGGGGATGTTTAAAGTTTTTGGGGAACCATTAACATAAAAAATTCCTTGCTGATCATTAAAGGATGATGCACATAAGAGATAAAGTTTTTTATATGGAGTAGTCTGATTAATAGGGATTTTATTTCCATTACAGCGGATAATATTTTTCGCACCGGAATTTTTAGGCCCCATTTTAAATGCAATTCCATCAGCCCAAATCGTATCAGGTAATAACTCAGCTGCATAGCTGATTTTATTACCATCAAAATCACCATCAAGCCTGTTACTGTCAGGTGTAATTGCGTCATCATCAAAAAATAATGTAATTGGTTTGCTTTGCGGAAGTAATACAGGATTAGTAGTAGGAGCAAGTTTAATACTGAAAGTTTTAGGTTGAAAAGGAGTTAAATTAAACTGTAACGAATCACCTGAATAAGAAACACTACCTATAACTTCCTCAATTCCGTTTGTTTCATTGGCAGAAAGTATAGCAGAACAGAATTTTATACGGACATTGTTGGCCGCCATTCCTTTTGTTTCATAAACCCTTACAATAATCTCGTCATTGGCTTCTGCTTTTTTAAATGCTTTAATTGCAACCTGATCAGTAATTACACTGGCCATTGAAAAACTTTTTCCCAGATTACCGGCATGTTTAGGCGATTCAAATGCAATAAGCGGTTGATTGAGTTTATCTGCTTCCCAAACGGTATTAGCATCAGTATATTTTGCATTATGCCCATAAATTGAATAGGTAAATTGTTGTTTATACATATCCTGATTCTGCTGATAAGTAAAATTTGTACTTACTCCGGGTGTGTGAATTAATGTAAGTCTTAAAGTATTACTGGCGGGTTTGTCCCAGCCATATTTACAATCATTAAATACAGAAACGCCATAACTGCTGTCAGCATTTGTTAAATCAGCCCACTGCTGAGCAGGAACCTCATATTTTGAAGAAGTATTGTTTGAACGTTGTATAGCACCTAAACCTAAATCGTAGGTTGCATTCGTGTTGGAAACTGTAAATGGAAATATTGCTTTCAACAGGGTGTTTTTTGTTTGCCAGTTTACATTGTTTACAATATCAATTCTTTCTTTTGGGCCCCAGTTAGTTAACCTGATGTATTCGTCAAAAGTTGAACCACTTTTTGTTCTTGAAATTTTTAATGAAACCCGGACTAAGCCATTTTCAACAATACTTACAGCAGGTGTTCCGTCCACATAATTCTGAGGACTGACACTAATGGCACTATATTGTATTTCCCATGAAGGCCATGAATTAGACTGATCGGTAAACATACCCAGCCTGACAGGGGTACTTAATAATTCCTTATTCGAAAATCTTTTATCAATAATTGATGAGATATCTCCGGTGGAATTAATTGTAATTTTATACACAGAATTCTCTATAATAGAACTGCTAATACTTAAACTTGTCGTGAAACCGGAAGCGGTGGATGATGGTCTAACGTCGTAAACTTCATAACTCAAAGATTTTACATTGGCAACAAAAATAAATTTCAATTTACCATTCTCAAAGGATAGAATCTGAGCAGGAACTTCGGTTCCTAATGAATTATAAACCCTGATAAAATTGGGCTGGCTAGCAATAGAAATACTGGCTTCAACAATATCTTCCCTTTGTATCGACAATTGATTATAAACCACAATGGAATTACCTGTTGTCTGAGTATTTAAACCTTTAATGATACCACCTGAAGCGTTGGTTAATGTAGTAGCAAATTCATTCTGGCAAATCACTTCATCATTCCAGGAAAAAGTATAAGCAGCAGGAAGACTGGTACCGGTTATATCATCGTGAAACTGATGCCAGATAAGTTTTATCCAGTTCTGATTCAGTTCATTCTGTGGATATTTTAAGCCTCCAAGCCATTGAGCCATTACTGCACTTCTTTCTGTGGCACTTCCAAGTAATTCGTTCTTACGATTCCAGCGTTTCATGGCTGTTTGAGAAGTGTAACATCCTGTACCATGTGTTTTCATTAATAATTCACCATTATATTGTGCAAAATCACCATATTGAGCAGGTGTAAAACTATCGTATAAAGAATCAGATGTTGCTGCAATAATATGTAATGGCCCTGTTCCGTTTATACTGTTTTGCAGCCATATAACTGAAGTTGAATCAGGTGCTCCACCTACATCACCGGTTCCGTAATACTGATAAGCAACATAATGTCCGCTTGAAGTACCCATATTATTTACCATGGTTAAAAGGCTGCTGCTATTGCTCAGGTCGGTAGTAATCTTAGTAGTATAACCTCCAGGATTTAATGCTGCCATTATCTTGGAACCATCAACACCCTGCCATACTCCGAAATCGAATGGAACTGTGACTGATGAACCCCAGCTTAACTTCTGGGATGAAAATCCGTTTAGGCCACAGTGACTGGCAATACTTGGTAGCGTATAACCAAAACCAAAACAATCTGGTAAAAATATATCCGAACTCTTTTTAGCAAATTCTTTCTTGTAAAATGTCTGACCAAGTAAAATGTTTCTGAAAAATGATTCAGGTGATGGAACTATAACATCCGTTGCATCTAAAGAACTTCCGGTTATATGCCATCTTCCCTGAGCTATAAAATATTTCAGCGAATCATAATAAGCCGGAAAATATTCTTTAGCCCACATATATTTAATGGCTCCTTCAAAATTAAAAACGTATTTAGGATATTTATTAAATAACTTAAAATTATCAAGCAAGGTATTCTTAACATAATCTTTGATTGATGTCTGCACAGTCCAGTTCCATTGGGAATCAAAATGTGCAGTTGATACCATAAACACTGATTTGGTCTGACAGTTAACAGTTTTTCCGAATAACAGTAAGGATACCAAAACACTAAAAAATAAAATTCTTTTCATGATAATTTTTTATTAATGAAGTACAAATATATGAAATATTTAGGCTAAATCGTTTTAGGAATGGATTTATTTTTGCAAAAAAATCAATTATTATCAATTTTTCTAAATTTTTAATGTACTTCATCAGATTTTTTAATATAAAATAAGTATTTTCGTAAAACCTAAAACAATTAGCAATTGCCACTCAAAAGCATACTTTTAAAATACTGGGGTTATAGCCATTTTCGTCCATTACAGGAAGATATTATCCAATCTGTGCTCGATGGAAAGGATACATTAGCCTTATTGCCTACCGGTGGGGGAAAATCATTGTGTTTTCAGGTTCCAGCAATGGCAAAACCGGGAATATGCATTGTTATTTCACCCCTTATTGCTTTAATGAAAGATCAGGTTGAAAATCTGAATAAAAGAGGTATTAATGCCAAAGCTATTTATTCTGGTATGCATCAGAATGAAATAGAAATTAACCTGAATAATGCTGTTTATGGTGATATAAAACTTCTTTATGTTTCGCCTGAAAGACTGCAAACCGATTCATTCCGTGAGCATGTTAAAAAAATGAAAGTCAACCTGATTGCAGTGGATGAAGCACATTGTGTTTCTCAATGGGGTTATGATTTCCGTCCTCCTTATCTTAAAATAGCCGAACTAAAAGATTTGCTCAAAGGTGTTCCCCTGCTTGCACTTACTGCAACTGCAACACCCGAAGTTGTTGAAGATATACAGAATAAACTGGAATTTAAACAAAAGAATGTTTTTCAAAAAAGCTTTGAACGTAAGAATCTTACTTATTTTGTTATAAAATCAGATGATAAACTGGCGCGTTTACTTCGGTTAATTAATAAAGTAAAAGGTACTGGTATTGTTTATGTCAGAAGCAGGCGGAAAACAATAGAAATTGCAAATTATCTGAATCAGAATGGCATAAAATCAGGTTATTATCATGCCGGTCTGGAAGCAAATATCCGTAACGAACAGCAAAAGTACTGGATGAACGACAGGAACCGGGTAATAGTTGCCACTAATGCTTTCGGTATGGGTATTGATAAACCTAATGTCCGTTTTGTTGTCCACCTCGATATACCTGATACTTTGGAAGCTTATTTTCAGGAAGCCGGCAGGGCTGGGAGGGACGAACAGGAAGCTATCTCTGTAATATTGTTTGATAATGCTGATGTATTGGCATTGGATCAGAACTTTCAGAATGCATATCCTGAAAAAGAATTTATCCGAAGTGTTTATCAGGCTTTGGGTAATTATTTCCAGATTGCAGAGGGGAGTGGTAAAGACCAGAGTTTTTATTTCGATTTACGTGATTTCTGCGATCAGTACCGGTTTAATATTATTACAGCTTATAATGCCTTGAAATTTTTAGAAAAAGAAGGATATATATTTCTGAATGAAGATTTAAAGCATGCTTCAAAAATTCATTTTACGATCAGCAAAGAAGACTTGTACCGTTTTCAGATAGAAAATCCATCAACTGATAATTTTATAAAAATAATTTTACGTTCTTATGGTGGTGTATTTGCTGATTTTGTTCCAATCAGCGAATTGGAAATTGCAAAACGTAGTAATTCTGAAATTGACAAAGTTGAAAAAATGCTGCAATTACTTACCAAAATGCAGGTTATGAACTATATCCCTCAAAAGGATAAACCCTTTATTACTTATGTTATTGAAAGAATTGCAGCAAAAGATATATTTCTGTCAAAAGAAACCTACGAATTTCGCAAAAATAATGCCTCAAAACGAATAGAAGCTGTTAAAGAATATATTGAATCCACTTCAAAATGTCACAGCCAGTTTTTATTGTCCTATTTTGGCGAAACAAAAAGTATGCGCTGTGGCAAATGCGATATTTGTTTAGAACGCAACAAAATGGAATTAAATGAATACGAATTTAATCTCATTTTAGAGCAGATTAAACCTTTGTTGCGTAAAAAGGCTTTTACAGTCAGAAATCTTTTATTGGAAACAGATGCTGATGAAGATAAATTGTTAAAAGTACTGCAATGGCTGCTCGATAATGACAAAATTAAAAAAATTGGAGAGACGCAATATGCCTGGAATTAAGAATTAAAATTCATGATAAATTTAATTTTTATTTAAAGTAAAGCGTCTATTTAATTTATAATTTTGTAAATCATTATTATTCTTATTAACGTCCTGATTTATAATATGAATGATATTTTTTACTTTATAAACTTTACAAACTTTTTAACTTTATAAACTCAAAGAACAGTTATGATATTAAACAAAGCATTTTATTTAGAGCAGGATGTAGTTAAAGTTGCAAAGGACTTGCTCGGTAAATGTCTTTGTACAAATTTTAATGGTGTATTAACAAGTGGCATTATTACCGAAACTGAAGCCTATGCTGGTATTACTGATAAAGCTTCGCATGCTTATGGCAACAGACGTACAAAACGCACTGAAATAATGTATAAGGAAGGCGGAATTGCTTATGTTTATTTGTGTTATGGTATGTATTCATTGTTTAATGTGGTAACAAATGCCGTTGATATCCCTCATGCCGTTTTAATAAGAGGAATTGAAGCTTTTGATGGAATTGAAAAAATGAAAGAAAGATGTAAGCAAAAAGATATGAATAAATACCCGGTTAATGGCCCAGGTAAACTTACAAAAGCATTGGGAATTCATTATTCTCATACTGGAATTGATTTACAGGCAAATCAAATCTGGATTGAAGACAGAAATATAATAATTAAAGAAAAAGATATAATTAAAACGACAAGAATAGGCATTGACTATGCAAAAGAAGATGCTTTATTACCCTACCGTTTCATAATTAAATTTAAAAATTAATAATTCGTAACTTTCATTCATAATTCATAACTCATAACTCATAACTCCCAAAATGTCCCGTATCACACTTTTTGCAGATGTTTTATTGCCATTACCACTGGAAGGATATTTTACCTATCGTATTCCTTTTGAACTGAACGATATGGTAAGTCCTGGTAAAAGAGTTGTAATACAATTCGGGAAAAAGAAAATATATACTGCTTTAATCAGGCGAATTCATGACAAACCTCCAACAAATTATACTGTAAAATACATACTTTCAGTTCTTGATAATGAAGCAATTGTAAATGAAAAGCAATTTTTGTTCTGGGAATGGATAGCTGAATATTATTTATGTACAATCGGTGAAGTGATGAATGCAGCCTTACCACCTGCTTTTAAATTGGCAAGTGAATCACATATACTTATCAACCCTGATTTCGATGGTGATTTTTCCCAATTTAATGAGTACGAAATGCTGGTTGCAGAAGCATTAATCTCAAGGGATTCTCTGACTGTAAGTGAAGTCTCTGAAATTACCGGTTTACAAAAAATCATTCCTTTATTAAAGACTTTGATCGAAAAAGGCGTGATTATTACTGAAGAAGAAATTGCCGAACGCTATAAACCAAAGATAGAAACTTATATCAGATTATCCGAAAAGTATACAAAAGAAGATGAATTATCAATCATCTTTGACCAAATGGAGAAAAAAGCATTCCGGCAACTGCAGCTTTTGCAGTGTTTCCTTCAGTTGACCAATTTTTTTCAATCTTTTAAAAACGATTTAAAAAAATCAATTTTACTTAAAAATACTGAATTTACTGATGCCCAGATAAAATCTTTGGTTAAAAAAGAGGTTTTCGAAATCTATGAAAAGGAAGAAAGCCGACTCGATGGTGCAAATTCAACTGCAACCGCTGATAGTATTGTTTTAAATGAACAGCAGGATATTGCTTTAAATAATATTAAAAATGGTTTTAATGATAAAGCTGTAGCTTTATTGCATGGCATTACCTCAAGTGGGAAAACTGAGATTTATATAAAACTTATCGATGAAGTGCTAAAACAAGGCAGGCAGGTTTTGTATTTATTACCTGAAATAGCATTAACCGCTCAGATTATCAATCGCATACAGAAATTTTTTGGCAACAGGGCCGGTATTTATCATTCAAAATACAGCGAAAACCAAAGGGTGGAAGTCTGGAATAAAGTAATAAATACATCTGAAAGTGTAAATGATGAAAAATACAGTATTGTAATAGGTGCCCGTTCAGCCATATTTCTGCCGTTTGATAATTTAGGCCTTATTATTGTTGATGAAGAACATGACACTTCGTACAAACAATATGACCCTTCGCCACGCTATAATGCTAGAGATGCAGCTATTTATCTGGCTGCCATGCACGGAGCAAAAACCATACTGGGTTCTGCAACACCTGCAATTGAAAGTTATTATAATGCACTCACACAGAAATATCATTTGGTTGAAATAAACGAAAGATATGGCGGTATGGAATTGCCTGAAATTCTGATTGCTGATTTAAAAATGGAGAGCCGTCAGAAAACTATGCGTTCTCATTTTTCATCTTTGCTGATTACTCAGATTGATGAAGCGTTGGCAAAAAAACAACAAGTTATTTTATTTCAGAACCGAAGGGGCTTTTCATTAAGGCTTGAGTGTGACAGTTGTCATTATATGCCTGAATGTAAAAATTGCGATGTAACCTTGATTTATCATAAGCATGAGAATCAGCTGCGTTGCCATTATTGTGGATTTGCTACCCGGATTCCCGAAAAATGTCCTGATTGTGGAAGCACAGCTATGCTGATGAAGGGTTTTGGAACAGAAAAAGTTGAAGAAGATTTAGCCATAATTTTCCCTGAGGCTAAAATTGAACGTATGGATTTGGATACTACCCGTTCAAAAAATGCATACCGGCGTATAATTGCTGATTTTGAAGATGGTAAAATCGATATTTTAGTGGGTACTCAAATGATTACCAAAGGTCTCGACTTTAATAATGTTGGAGTGGTTGGCATCCTAAATGCTGATAATATGATTAGTTTTCCTGATTTCCGTTCCTACGAAAGAAGTTTTCAGTTGATGGCTCAGGTAAGTGGTCGTGCCGGCAGAAAAGGGGAAAGGGGCAAGGTTATCATTCAGACCTATAAACCACAGCAAGAAGTAATTAAAAACGTTATCAATACTGATTATCTGGCCATGTTTAACAGTCAGCTGCACGAAAGAAAGACATTTAAATATCCTCCTTTTTATCGCTTGATTAAAATTACGCTTAAACATAAAGATGCAAATCTATTAAATCAGGCTGCGGCAGATATTGCTAAAGAATTGCGCCTGACTTTTGCAAAGAATGTTTTAGGACCGGAATATCCGATAGTATCGCGAATAAAAAATATGTATTTAAAAGATATTCTGATAAAAATTGAAAGAGAAAGTCATTTAAAAACAGCTAAGGTGCAACTAAATCATATTATTGAGCATTTCAAAAAATCAGATAAAAATAAACAACTCAGGTTTATCATTGATGTTGACCCAATGTAATGCCTAATAATATTCCACCTCGCTTTTAATGATATAATTATGACTGAAACCGATGCCTTCAGATTGCGTTTCTATCAAGACATCTTCATCATAAGTATAAGTAAAGCAATTAATTACTTCATCATTTTCACCTATTTCTTTTTGGGATTTTAATTTACCGTTTTCGTCATATTCAAGTAAATAAGAAGTACTAAGCTGTGTAGTATCCTCAATTATTTTGATAATCTGATTACTTTCGTCATAGATATATGAAGACCTTTCGGTAAGATTTCCTTTCATATCATATTTTAAAGTCTTGCTTCTGTTCCCATTTTCATCATACTCATAAATACTTTCGACAGATTCAATTTCAATTGCATCAAAACTGACTGATTTCTCAAGCTTACCGTTAATATTATAATAATAAGTTCTTTCAAAAACCAAATTGTTTTCAGCATCAAAATCACTTTCCTTTTCAATTAACTGATTGATATATTGAAACTTATGTGTAGCTTCAATTTCATTGTCAGTATTTACCAATTTCTTTTCTATCAATAGATTATCAGAATTATAGGTGTAATGCTGACAATCATAACTGTCATCCATATAAAAAATCTTTTCGAGCAGCATTAATCCGTTTTCATTGTATTCAAACTGACGTTTTTCAACCACTTCATCGCCATCATAAAGTAATTCTTCAATCATTTTGTTTTGGGCATTATAACTGTATGCTATATGTTCAGCAAGATTTCCTGAACTATCATAAGTAATTGATAATATGATATTACCTTGCTGGTCATATTCAGTATGCGAAATTATTTCGCCTGTTATTTCAATTGTTTCTTCATCATTATCTTCTGTAAAGGTATTAAAACGATATTTATCAATGCTTTTGATTATTTTGCTCATAACAGTTTTTTTATCTAATTTTGTGATTCAAAAGTAAAACTTTTATCAAAATAAATTTTATTAAATTTTTAAAATTTCCAATTATGAATACATTGTCTAAAATAACAATTCATACCATTATTATTCTTTTAAGCATGAATATCTCAAATAGCTTTGCACAAATTAAATATCCCCTGACAAAAAAAGTTTCACAAACAGATAACTATTTCGGGAAAATAGTTGAAGACCCTTACCGTTGGCTGGAAAATGATAAATCTGAAGAAACAGCAAAATGGGTGCAGGCTGAAAATTTGGTTACACAGGATTATCTGGCAAAAATTCCATTCAGAGCAAAAATTAAAGAAAGCTTATCGCAATTATGGAATTTTGAAAAATATGGTTTACCCGAAGTTTATGAGAAATTTATCATTTATTCTAAAAACGATGGTATGCAGAATCAGAGTGTCAGCTATTTGTTGAATAATGATTCAAAAGATGCTAAAGTGTTGCTTGACCCTAATGTTTTATCAAAAGATGGAACTGTAGCCTTAAATGATTTAAGTGTTTCACATAACGGAAAATATATAGCATATACCATTGCCCGCAGCGGCAGCGACTGGAATGAGATTTATATCTATAATGTTGATGAAGGTACAACTATGAAAGATAAATTGGAATGGGTTAAATTCTCAAATGTTGCATGGAAAGGTGAAGGCTTTTATTACAGCAGGTATGATGCACCCAAAGGCAGTGCTTTAAGCGGGAAAAATGAAAACCAGAAAGTGTATTACCATAAAATTGGCTCTCCTCAAAAGAATGATGTGCTGATTTATGAAGATTCAAAATTTCCTTTAAGAAATTACAGTACTATTACTACCGACGATGAAAGATATTTAATACTTTCAGTAACTGAATCAACAAATGGTAATATACTGATGGTAAAAAGATTAGCAGACGAAAATGCAAAATTTAGTTATGTGAGTAAAGATTTTGAAAATAACTATCATATCATAGGTAATTTGGAAGATGAAATCTTGATTTTAACAGATAAAGATGCTCCCAATTATAGATTGGTTAGTATCAATCCCATGGCCGGAAATAATATTGACTGGAGGAATCTCATTCCTGAATCAAAGGAAGAAGTACTTCAATCAGCCAGTCTGGCTGGTAACAAGCTTATTGTAACTTCAATGCTAAAAGCAAAAAGTAAACTGACGATACATGATTATAATGGCGGAATGCTCAAAGAGATACTGTTACCGGGAATTGGAACAGTTGGTGGTGTAAATGGCAGAATGAATATAAATACTGCTTATTTTTCATTTACTTCATTTACCCAGCCAACTACAATTTATTCAATGAATACAGAAAGTCTGAATTACGATATTTATTTTAAACCTGAATTACCGATTAATACAGATGATTTTGTTACTGATCAGGTTTTTTATGAAAGTCAGGATGGTGAAAGAGTTTCTATGTTTATAGTGCATAAAAAGGATATTAAATTGGATGATAATAATCCTGTATTACTTTATGGTTATGGTGGTTTTAATATCAGTTTAACACCCAGTTTTAGTATCAGCCGTTTATTTTTTCTTGAAAACGGGGGAGTATATGCAGTCCCTAATTTAAGGGGTGGCGGCGAATATGGCAGAAGATGGCATCAGGCAGGTACATTATTACAAAAGCAAAATACATTTAATGATTTTATTGCAGCAGCAGAGTTTTTAATCCGTTCAAAGTATACGAATCCTTCAAAACTTGCTATTTCAGGTGGGTCTAATGGCGGTTTATTAATAGGCGCCTGTATGACACAGCGTCCTGATTTATTTAAAGTAGCTTTACCGGCAGTGGGTGTTCTGGATATGTTACGCTATCATAAATTTACCATTGGCTGGGCCTGGAAGACAGATTACGGCTGCAGTGACAATGAAAGGGAATTTCAATATCTTTACAAATATTCACCATTGCATAATATTAAAAAAGGTATACAATATCCTGCTACATTAATTACTACAGCTGACCATGATGACAGGGTGGTTCCCGCACATTCGTTTAAGTTTGCAGCTACTTTGCAGGAAAAACAGTCAGGTAGCAACCCAGTATTAATCCGCATTGATTCAAAAGCCGGTCATGGAGCAGGGAAACCAACTTCAAAAGCTATTGATGAAGCTACTGATGTATGGGCTTTTACATTTTATAACTTAGGGATGAAATTAAATGCTATGCCAATTATAAATACTAAAAAAGCAACTCCTGTTAAAATTGATCTTCCTGTAAAAACGTCTAAACCAGTTAAACCGGTTAAACCTGTAGTAAAAACAAAGAAATAGTATTAAATAGAATGGAAAATAAGTTAATTCCTTATTATTAATTTCTGATTTTTAATATTGTTATTGTTCTGCATTTGAATAATATACAATCCGTTTTCAATATGTTGTAACGAAATCCTGGATGTATTTTTATTTGATTTCTGTGCATAAATTACTCTGCCACTCAGATCATAAATAGTGATTGAAGCATTTATTAATACATCGTTGAAATTTACATCAATGTATTTGGATGCAGGATTAGGATAAACACATCCGGTATTATTATTTATTTCATTAATTCCAACAGGGCTTGTAATTAATGTGTCAATGGTATTTATCACTGTATTGGTCTGGATAGCAGGATTCCCGTCAAAATAGATAGATGCTTTATTATGTATCTGGGTTCCGATTGGCAGGTATCCTATTGGTTTTATTGAAAATGATACATATCCTTTACTTCCTTCCATATTAGCACCTGAATCGGGCAAATAAATGGGATTGAATTCAAATTTAACAACGTTATCTGATAGCTTTTGCATATCTACATCATGGCTGCTTCCCTTAAAAAAAAGTGTATTGATGTCTAAATTTGCATCTAAAGTGTCAATAATCACCACTTTATTTGTAGCTGCATTACCTGTATTCTGAAAATGAATAATATAATTTAATTTAGTTAAATTTTGAATAACACCAAAGGGAGAAACCTGAATATCATTGGGATCATAAGAAGCAACGACTCTGATCATTATTGTATCATAATTATTGGATAAGTTTGTTTCATTGTTCTGAGGTAGCACAATAGCTTTAAAACTCATGGTATCGCCAACATTAATATTTGATAATGTGGTTAAATTTAATTGGAAATTTTGAGATTGAAATACATTTAAATGAACATTGTTATAAGTAACCGTATCTCCTGTAATAGCAGAGTTTATACCAGAATTTGCAGGCTGTGAATTTAGACCAAGATGTGTTTTTGGGTCTAAAATTATTTTAACTGTTGAATTTCCAGTATCACAACTTAGATTAGAAATTTTAAAATCCAGTCTTCCGCTATGATTACTGAAACCAACAACTGCATTGGAAAAGAATATTCCAAAATCTTTAATACTATTACATTGGAATCCAAAATTATTTTGAAATGAAGGCAAGCTTGTAATTGAATATTCACCTGTAATGGGACAAATACCATAAAAATTTGCTGTATTTGCAAGTTTGATTCTATAAGGGAAAAATCCTGGTACACCAGCTGGTACTATTATATTGTAATGGTTTCCGCTTTGAAAATATTCAAAATTATTTATTTTAAAGTTTCCGCTAAAAATATTTATATCTGAAGGAAATGCTTGTATTGGTGGTTCTCCTGTGTTATATTGACAATCATTATTTACATCCTGATATAAATCACCTTTAATAGTGTCACAATGATTTCCAATCAATATTACATTTGGAAAATCAATCGAATCCTTAACACCGGTTAATTTTGACCAGACAACTAATTTATGTTGAAATATTCCCGGAATAGTATAAGTCCATGATTTATAAATATTACAATAACTAAATGTGCCTGAAGTTAAAAAAGGCATTATTCCGTTTGAAACATTGCCATCTCCCCAATTAATCTGATATACTAAGGAATCAGTTATTGTATTAATTCCTGTTGCTTTTACATATGTATACAATATTAATGATGCTGGAGGTGAACATATATTATAATAAGATGATGAATCTATATAGGAAATGATTGTCACACTGGGCGTTTGGCTATTGGAACTTAATGCAAATGTGCAAATGATAACGAGAGTGGAAAGAATCTTTTTCATAATCAGGAATTGTTAATTAATAAACATTCATTTATTATAAGACTCGAAATTACGCAAAAGGTTGGAAGAAAACTGATTTAATTTTAAAATAAATCAATTTATCATTAAAAATGATATATAAAAAGAGTGATAATAAAAGGAAATAGTGGATTTATTTCTTTTCCACTTTCCCTACAAATTGTTTCTGGAAGGTTTCCCAGGCTTGTTTCAGGTATTGATTATCGGCAAAGTAGTGTAAAATAGGTTCAAAATTAACGGCTTCTGAATAACCGGGAACTATTGTAATAGGTCTGTTCATTTCATCCATAAAAACATAGGATGGATATGACATGCGACTGTTCAGCAGTACTTCTGCCAATTGATGAGTAGAACGGTTAACAGTTGGATTCGGGTTGATATAAAGTTTTCCATCCAGCATTATACTGTCTTTGCGTTCGGCATTAAGTTTTACTGCATAATAATATTCATTAATATATTTTATAATCTCAGGATTACTGAAAGTTGTAGCATCCATTTTTTTACACCAGCCACACCAATCGGTATAAACATCAATCAGTATCTTTTTCTTTGGAAATTGCTGGGCATTTAAATTAATAGCATCTTCAATTGAATACCATTTGATTTCAGCCGGTTTTTCATCTTTTTTCTTTTGTGCATTAACGGTAAAAGAAATTATAAAAACCAATAAGATTGTATTTAAAAAATTAAATTTCATATGTAAAAGTTTTGATGCAAAAATAATAACAAATTTGATGCAAAAATGATGCAAATAAAAATAAAAATTGAAACTTAATTAAGTTATCGATTTTTTTATCAATTTTGTATATAGAAATTATACGGTTATGAGTTTAAAACTTGATTTTAAAAAATATATTGCACAAACTTCAAATTTTGCTGCCTTTCAACTGGAAGTTGCAAAAGCTGAGGGAATTTATGTGTACGACAGATATGGTAAAGATTATATAGATTTAATGTCAGGTATTTCTGTTAGCAATATAGGGCATCGTCATCCTAAAGTTATTGCTGCTGTTAAAGAACAGTTGGATAACTATATGCACGTTATGGTTTACGGGGAGTTTGTTGAAAGTCCTCAGGTAAAACTGGCCGTAAAACTGGCCGCATTATTACCATCTTCACTTAGTATGACTTATTTTGTAAATTCAGGTAGTGAAGCCATTGAAGGAGCCATAAAGTTGGCAAGGAAATATACTCAACGCACTGAAGTTATTGCTTTTAAAGGAGCTTATCATGGCAGCACCCTGGGAGCATTGGCTTTGTTGAGCGATGATCAATACAAACAGCCTTTTTTACCCTTAATGCCTGATGTAAGACTACTGGAATTCAATAATATAAACCAATTAGAGCAAATTACAGAACGTACTGCCTGTGTTGTAACAGAGGTAATACAGGCGGGTAGGGGCATCATAGCTGCTGAACCGGACTTTATGAATGCTTTACGAAAGAAATGCACTGAAACAGGATGTTTACTTATTTTCGATGAAATACAAACCTGCTATGGAAGAACAGGAAAGTTATTTGCATTTGAACATTATAATACACCGCCTGATATTTTATGTATTGCCAAAAGTATGGGAGGTGAGATGCCTTTAGGTGCATTTATTTCATCAAACAGTATTATGGATTGTCTTAACGGAGAACATCCATTACATGGTCATGCTACGACTTTTGGGGGGCATCCTGTTAGTTGCGCTGCATCTTTAGCTACGCTTGATGTAATCCTTGATGAAAAACTGATCGAGAAATCAGATGAAAAACAAAGGCTTTTCAGGGACTATTTGTCAAATCAAGCTGCCATTAAGGAAATAAGGGGCAAAGGTATGTTTATGGCTATTGAATTCCATGATGCTACTAAAATTGAAAAATTAGTAGAGAGTTGCATTAACAATGGTATTATTACCTATTGGTTTTTATTTAACCATAATAGTATATCGCTGATACCTCCTTTAAATATTACAAATGAGGAGATTAAGCTGGCATGTGACAGATTGCTTAAAGCTATAAATCTAACTTTTTAACTGTTTATTTTATTGATTTTGTATAAATTACTTGATTTTCACTAAATTAAGCGGTAATAACTTTTTTGAAATATGTTTTTCTATTTAAAAAAATGAAATTAGTTTTGTTAAAATTTAGATTGAATGAAAAAAGCGGATTTAACAGCACAACAGGAGAAAAAAAAAGTTGCATTAATTTCAGTTTTTGCAGCTGTTTTAATTACTGGTGGGAAATTAATAATCGGCTTATTAACAGGTAGTATAGGTATATTATCTGAAGCATTACATTCAGGTTTGGATTTTGTTGCAGCTGCAATTACCTATTTTGCAGTAAAAATTGCTGACAAGCCTGCGGATAAAGAACATCAGTATGGTCATGGGAAATTTGAAAATTTATCTGCCTTTGCTGAAACCTTATTGTTATTTGTTACCTGTATCTGGATTGTTTACGAAGCTTCTCATCGTTTAATTACAGGTAAAACACATATCGAGGTATCAGTATGGAGCTATATAGTTGTAATTTCTTCTATAATAATCGATTTTAGCCGTTCAAGGGCTTTGTCAAGAGTTGCAAAGAAATACAATAGTCAGGCTTTGGAAGCTGATGCCTTGCACTTTTCCACTGATATATGGAGTTCTTTCGTTGTATTAATTGGCCTGGTTTGTGCTCAGTTTGGTTATTTTATTGCTGACCCGATTGCAGCATTGGTTGTAGCTGCGATTGTTATCTTAATAGCTTTCCGCTTGGGGAAAAGATCAATAGATGTGCTGTTGGACAGAGCATCCCCTGAAAATATTAAAAAAATTACAGCTATTATTCATGGTATTCCTGAAGTTTTATCATTTCACGATCTTAAAATAAGACCATCAGGAGCCTATACATTTGTGGAATTGAATATTCATGTAGAACCAAGTCTGACGATAGAGCAGGCGCATGAAATCTCTCATAAAGTTGAGGAAAAAATTTGTGCGGTAATTGATAAATGCGAAGTTCATGTTCACGAAGAACCTGAGAACAATCACAAAGCTATTTAGATTTTCTTTTTCCCATTAAGACAAAGATCTTTGATTTCAAGCAGGTTTTTTATTTTGCCGTTATGTCTTAAAATCTTTGCTGAATCAGTAAAATAGTTATGCCCTTCAAGGAAATCTACCTGTAAATGATACCATTCTTTTAATGTTGAATGGAGATAGCCGAGTTCTTCCCATTCGTATCTTAATTGATGTGCAATCATAAAAAAATCATCTCTTCCTAAATAATCGAAATCAGCATCACAAATAATTTTTTCCAGCTTAGTTGTGGCTATTTGAGGTAAACGGGTAGCATTAATTAAACTGCATACCAAATCAATTTCTGCATTCGTATACCCAAATTCAGGCAGATGTTCTCTTGCAATATGAATCGATTCAGCTTCATGATCCCTGTATTTTACCACAAAACCTGAATCATGAAAAAGAGCAGCGGTTTTAAGCATCAATAAATCATTTGCATCAACTTTTTCCATTTTTGCAAGCCGGATTGCTGAATTGTATACATCTATTGAATGTTCAGGTACGTGATAGTATAGCTTATGACTAAGTTCTTTGCGTAACTTACTTATTATAAATCGTTTCGTTGCTGTAAAATTAATCATGATGATTCATTATATTATTATGCAATACTAAGATATTATTTCTATTTATGCAATTTATTTAACAAACATATTAATTATTAATTTTCAAATGAATTTAAAATGTAAAACTTTCTTTTAATTCAGGTATTTCGATGTTATTAAAACCATGCTTTCTGAGATAATCAGCATAATGTTGCTGCACTTCAATTTCTCCATGAACCAAAAATACTTTTTTAACATTGTTTTTATTCTGACAACTTAAAAACCTTGTCATTTCTTCATAATCGCCATGTGCTGAATAAGATTCCAGATGTTCAACATCTGCTTTTACATCATATTTTTGACCGAAGATAGAAACAATTTTATCACCACGGCTTATTCTGGCACCTAAAGTTGAAGGAGCACAATAGCCAACAACTAAAATTGTTGTAGTTGGATTTTCAATATTATTTGCCAGATGATGTTTTACTCTTCCGGCTTCCATCATACCTGATGCTGAAATGATGATGCAAGGCTTATGATTACTGTTAAGTGCTTTTGATTGTTCAACACTCTGGACATAATGAAGTTTTTTAAACCCAAACGGGTCTGTATTGGTTTTCATATACTCCAGAATTTCATTATTGAAACATTCAGGATGCATTCTCATAATATTGGTGGCATCAGTTGACAGCGGACTGTCAACATAAACATCAACATCAGGTAATAAATTCTGTGATTTCAACCGGTCGAGTGCATATACAATTTCCTGTGATCTGCCAATGCTGAATGATGGTATGATAAGTTTCCCCTTTTTCTTTGTACAGCAATCAATTACAACTTTTAATAATTCTTTTTCAGCATCTTCAAGATTTTGATGTAATCTGTCACCATAGGTTGATTCTGTGATAATGTAATCAGCCTGAGGAAATGGTTGAGGATCTTTAATGATTTGCGTGTTATAACGTCCTATATCACCGGTAAAGCATATTCTATGTGTTTTTTCGCCATCCTTAATGGTAATATTAACAGCTGAACTGCCCAAAATATGTCCTGCATCTGTAAACAATACTTTTATATCACTATCTATAAAATATTCTTTATTATAGGGTACACTTATAAAAAATTGCATGCTAGCATGAGCATCATCAAGCGTAAATATAGGCAGTAGGGGTGGTAAGTTATTTTTTGCTCT
The DNA here is from genome assembly GCA_026391675.1 of Bacteroidota bacterium. GTDB lineage: Bacteria > Bacteroidota > Bacteroidia > Bacteroidales > JACABE01 > JACABE01. The sequence continues at coordinate 4,094 of JAPLDQ010000022.1, read as the reverse complement.
TTTTTTATTATGAACTATGGTATCATGTTCTTGTATATTTCCACTGTCAGCCAACATAATAGCGCATAAATCCCTTGTTGCCGGTGTACAAATAATTGTACCTCTGAAACCATTTTTATAGATATATGGAATTAATCCTGAATGATCTATATGCGCGTGAGATAGCAACAGATAATCTATATCAGCAGGTTCAAATCCTAAATCACGGTTCATGGCATCGGTTTCCAATCCTTTGCCCTGAAACATACCACAATCCAATAATATTTTTATTCCCTTATCTGTTGTAATCAGGTGTTTGCTGCCTGTTACTTCCCGGGCTGCTCCTAAGAATTGAATTTTCATACAAGTTTATTTTATAGCACTACTGGTATTAGAGTAAATTAGCAATACTGTTTATAATTATTTTTTAACAACCAGACAATTTGACATCATATCGTGCAAAGCTTGTTTCTTTTCAGTAAAACCAGCCATAATATAACCAATCATTAATATCATTCCTGAAACAATTTTTCCAAAATATCTTCCGGTAGCCCTTAAGAAAGTAATCTGATTTCCTTCCATATCAGTAACTTTAAGTCCCATTGCCATTTTTCCGATTGTTGCACCTTTATAACTTTCCATCAATGCAAAATATAACCATTGCAGAACAGTTGCTATAAGAGAAAATACCAGAGCTAATCCGAAAATTGCTCCTAATGCAGCAATTTTATCAGCATCAGAAACTGAATCGGGGTTAAATTTAAAAGCTGTAAACCCTATCATCATAAAAAGCGGTATTGAAATAATTGATTCGGCTATACCTATGATGAATCCATCAATAATAATAGCAACAAATCTAAGCCAAAAGCCTGCATATTGCACAGTTTTCTTTTCCTGATCAAGAATAATTTCTTCCATAATATTAATTATTTAAAATTAACGCCTACTCTAGATATCAGTTTTCGGCATCCCTGAATATTTATTTATTTTCTTTTACAAATTTTTCTTTTGTATCAACCGGTATAATTGTAGAACGTTGAATTTTATTTTCATCATTAAATATTTTTCTGTAGGTAATATGCTTTTTAGCAAATTTTGCACCTACAGCTTCATGTAAAGCTCTCATTTTAGGGTTAAAGTCACCAACCCATGAAAGTTCGAGCTCTGTGTACCATGGTTTACGTTTCATTACCTCGTTTAAATGCCAGAAAATACCCGATTCTATTCCGGATTTCTGTGCATGAGGCACCACACCCATAATTGTAATGCGGGCACGTGTCATCGTTTTTTTCTGTTTTAAATACAGAAATTTAAGTTTATTCCATAAATGCAATTTTCCATTTAAATGCTTTAGAATCTGATTTACATCGGGAAACATAATTAAAAATGCAATTGGTTTTTCATCCTGATAGGCAAACCATATAAATTCTTCGTCTATAATATCTTTAGCATTCAACAGGGTGCGTTTAAGCATTTCCTTATTGATGGGGGTAAAGTTTTCATGGAACTGCCAGGCTGTATCATAAACAATCTTAAAATCGTTTATAAAGCGGTCAGCTTCTTTAAAATTTATATGCTCAAAAGAATAGATCGGCTTTTGGCGGATCCAGTCGGCAATTTTCCAGAACCTTTCAGGAAAAGGAACTGTCAGGTCCAGATGATTGGTAACCTGTTCGAAGTAAAACTTAAAGCCATAATCTTCAAAGAATTTCTGATAATAGGGCGGATTATATTGCATTCCAATACCCGGATGGGTAAAACCTTCAACCAATAAGCCCCAGTAATTATCGTTTTCACCAAAATTAATAGGTCCGTCCATGGCTTGCATACCTCTTTCCGTTAGCCAGCTTTCGGATTGGTTAAATAATTTTATGGCTGCCTTTTCATCATTAATGCATTCAAAAAAACCCATGCCACCGGTTGGCTGTGTATAGTTATAAGCTTTGTTTTTATTTATAAATGCTGCAACACGACCAATCAATTCACCATTATCGTTTTTTAATATCCATCTTGTTGCTTCTCCATTTTTAAAAAAAACATTCATTTCAGGAGAAAATATCTTTTCAATTTCACTTTCAAGCTGACATACCCAATTGCTATCGTTTTTATATACAATTTCAGGAACCTTATGAAAGGCTTTAACGTCTTTATCCGTTTTTACTTCAGTAATCTGCATCACACTTCTTTTTTGCTTTCTTTATTTTACAAACCTACGTATTTTTTTAGAATTTTAAATAAAGATGTCCTTATTTTTTTATTATAAATTAAATTAATATTAAGTTTTATAATTTACTTTATCAATTCTGTCTTACGTAAGGATTAAAAGTGTAATTTTGCAAACTCAAAAATTAGAGAACAAAAAAATATTATTATGCAGAATATCAGGAACATTGCTATCATTGCCCACGTTGACCACGGTAAAACTACGCTTGTTGATAGAATTTTACATCAGGTAAAACTATTCAGAGATAACCAGGAAATGGGGGATTTAATACTTGATAGTAATGATTTAGAACGTGAAAGAGGAATTACCATTTTATCAAAAAATGTATCTGTCCGTTATAAAGGATTTAAAATAAATATTATTGATACACCCGGTCACAGCGATTTTGGCGGTGAAGTTGAACGTGTATTAAACATGGCTGACGGTGTTTTACTATTGGTTGATGCTTTTGAAGGCCCTATGCCTCAAACCAGGTTTGTATTACAAAAAGCCCTGGCATTAAATTTAAAACCAATTGTAGTTATCAATAAAGTGGATAAACCCAATTGTGACCCTGCTTTAACCCACGAAGCTGTATTTGACTTAATGTTTAATCTGGATGCAACAGAGGAACAGTTGAATTTTCCAACCGTTTATGGTTCTTCCAAAGAAGGATGGATGTCTGATGACTGGAAAAACCCGACAACTGATATCACTTATCTTTTAGATACCATTATCGATTATATCCACGAGCCTTTTTACGAACACGGCAGTTTGCAAATGCAGATTACTTCTTTGGATTATTCTTCCTATGTTGGCAGAATAGCAGTTGGCAGGTTATCAAGAGGTATGATGAAAGCCGGTATGAATGTTTCTTTGGTTAAACGCGACGGACGTATTGTAAAGTCAAAAATTAAAGAACTCTATGTTTTCGAAGGTTTGGGTAAAGAAAAAATAAAGGAAGAAATCTTTCCCGGCGAAATATGTGCCATACTTGGTTTAGACGATTTCGAAATTGGCGATACTGTTGCTGATTATGAAAATCCGGTTGCTTTGGTGCCTATTGCTATCGATGAACCTACCATGAGTATGTTTTTTACCATTAATAATTCTCCATTTTTCGGAAAAGAAGGTAAGTTTGTAACATCACGCCATTTACGCGACAGATTATACAAGGAACTGGAAAAAAACCTGGCTTTGCGTGTTGAAGATACCAATTCACCGGATGCTTATATCGTATATGGCCGGGGAATATTACATCTTTCAATTTTAATTGAAACCATGCGCCGCGAAGGCTATGAGTTACAGGTAGGTCAGCCGCGTGTAATCCTTAAAGAAGTTAACGGTATAAAATGTGAACCTATTGAATATTTAACAGTTCATGCACCTGAAGTTTCTGCCGGAAAAGTTATAGAACTCGTAACCCAGCGTAAAGGTGAAATCGTTCAGATTGAAACCAAAGCAGACCGTTTGCACCTGGAATTTGCTATTCCTTCAAGAGGAATTATTGGTTTGAGAAGTTCAATTCTCACCTTAACCGAAGGTGAAGCTATTATGGCGCACCGTTTCAAAGCATTTGAACCATGGAAAGGCGATATCCCTACTAAGCGTAATGGTTCATTAATTGCAATGGAATCAGGAATGGCTATTCCTTATGCTATTGATAAATTACAGGACAGAGGAAGTTTCTTTGTTAATCCTAACGAACCCATTTATGCCGGTCAGGTTATCGGAGAACATATCCGTCAGGATGACCTCGTTATCAATATTACCAAAACCAAGAAATTAACCAATATGCGTGCTTCAGGTACGGATGATGCGGTTAAACTTATGCCTCCTCATGTTATGACGCTTGAAAGCTCATTTGACTGGATTAACAGCGATGAACTTATTGAAGTAACTCCAAAGTCAA
>JAPLDQ010000027.1 GCA_026391675.1 Bacteroidota bacterium | reverse complement strand
TTTAGATAATAGGTGAAATAATCATCTAAGGTAATGATTATCAGGCTATTATAAAAATATATTTTACATAAGTTACTAACATTCAATATGTTAATAACTCTTGGCTCTATTTATTTCAACTCTTGATTCGCATTAATAACTTAATAACTTAATAACTTAATAACCTAATAACCTAATACCTGATAAAATAAAAAAGGCTGAATGCATCACATTCAGCCTCTCAATATTTTTATAATTTAAGTTTAGAAAACAATTAAACCTTTTTTCTCAGCGTCTTTTAAACAAGCAGAAATACCTTTTTTACTGATGGTTCTGATTGCATTTGCAGATACTTTTAAAGTAACCCAGCATTCTTCTTCAGGAATGTAGAATTTTTTTGTCTGTAAATTAGGGTAAAATCTTCTTTTACTTTTTATATTTGAGTGAGAAACTTTATTTCCAGTTATCACTTTTTTTCCTGTAATATCGCAAATTTTAGACATTTCTAAACGTTTTTATTAATGTTTTTATTTCAAAATCGGAGTGCAAAATTACAAATAAATTTAATATCTGCAACTATTTTTTAAAAAAATATGCTGATTTTATGAACATTTGAGCAAAATTTGTTTTCTCAGCATATTTAAAGCACTTAATGCAGCTTTTCTGATGTTGCGTCCACGGTCATCACCAAGAAGGAATTTCTCTGCAATTACAGCTTTATCGCTTGCAACCGCTATCCATATCGTTCCAACCGGTTTTTCTTCAGAACCGCCATCAGGTCCGGCTATGCCTGAAATTGATATAGCATAATCAGTTTGCAACAGGTTTTTAATACCCATAGCCATTTCTTTTACGGTGGCTTCACTTACAGCACCATAGTGTTCAAGTGTTGTTGCTTTTACCTGCAGCAGATTCATCTTCACTTCATTGGAATACGCAATTACACTTCCTTTATAATATTCAGAACTTCCGGCAATAGAAGTAATCAGATGGGAAAGATATCCTCCTGTACAACTTTCAGCAGTGGAAATCGTCTTCTTATGCTTACTGAGCAATTCACCAACTACTTTTTCCAGCAAATCATCATCATAGCCAAAAATAAAACCGGGAATAAGTGGTTGCAGTTTTTCAATTTCAGCATTGATTGAAGTTTCCAATTCAGCCTTGTTTTTTCCTTTAGCTGTTAATCTCAGACGGATAAGCCCCGGTTGAGGCAAATATGCCAGTTTTATCTGTACCGGCAACTGATTTTCCCAGTCTTTGATCAACTCAGCCAGAAACGACTCCCCTACGCCCTGTATATGAAGGGTTTTATGGAAAATATGAATAACAGACTTTTCTTTTAACTGAGGAATGATATAATTACTCACCATGGCCTTCATTTCGAAAGGAACGCCTGGTAGTGAAATCAGTATTTTCCCCTTGTCTTCGAACCACATTCCGGGTGCTGTACCATTATGATTAGGAATAATCTTACAATTATCCGGTACTTCAGCCTGCTGACGGTTAAGCTCGGTAACCGTTTTCCAACCTCTTTGAGCAAATAGTTTTTCTATAAAAAAGTAGGCATCCTGATTAAATTGCAGTTTTGCATTAAAATATTCACAAAGTGTGAGTTTGGTGATATCATCATTGGTTGGGCCCAATCCACCGGTTATCATTACTAAATCTGAGTGCTGAAAAGCCCTGTCGAGACTGGCTTTAATATCCTGCTTTTTATCGGCAATACTTGTAATCTGAACAATATCAATTCCTATTAAATTCAGTTGTTCGGCCATCCATGAAGCATTGGTATTCACAACCTGACCTATCAGTAATTCATCACCAATGCTTATTAATTCAGCTTTCATTTAAATGGAATAAAGAATATTTTTGAACGGATGTTAAAAGCCTTTTGATTGAATGATACCAATTTCTTTAGGAGCAATGGACATTACAGGAATATCTGAATTGCGGATCATTTCCTGGGCATTGGAGTCCATAAAATAATCAATAAACCCAACTTCCTGTTGTGTCATAATCATAATCAGGTCAATATCACCCTGTTCCTGGGCATACTTAAGGAATATCGGGACCATAGTTTTTGCACCATCAGTACTTTCGATGATTTCAGCCTGACAACGCACATTTCTTTCGGTAATATAATTGTGTACCTGATTGATCTGAACATTCAAACGCTTGATAACTTCCTGATTTCCTTTTGACCATAAAGCAGAAACCACTTTAATGGTTGAATCAAAATGCTTGGCCATTTCAATGGCTTTGTTAACCTTCTGACGGGTTTCTATGCTTAAATCCAGCGGAAGCAATATACTGCGGCATCCTCTGTAGTGGTGGGTTCCGTTAATGGTAATAACCGGTGATTTTGCCCATCTTACCACCTTATGTGTATTGGCACCAATGGACTTTTTTTCTTCAGCTTCGCTGTTGGTACCCATAACAATCAATTGAGAATCAACCATGTCAGCAATTTCAACTATTTTTGTAGCTACCTTGCCTTTAGCTATCATCGTTTTTATAGCAATACCTGATGATGTATTAAATTTTGATGCTATTTCATCAAGCTTTAACTGTATGGTATCCAGAGCTTTGTCTTCACCCTGGGAATCAGAAAATATTTTTGAAAATATACCGGTTTCTTCATGAACATATAGCAACATTATATCGTAAGTGAGCAATTTAGCGAGATTAGTAGCTTGCTCCAACGCTATTAATGACTTTTGATTAAAATCAATAGGAACTAATATGTTTTTATGTTCGTTCATACTTCTTATTATTAAAATTATTAGGTTTATTAAAGATAAATTCTTATTTTTGAAAAACTAAACAAAGGTAACAATTAAATTGTTTAAAAAATGTCAAAAATAAAAGAATCAGAATTGATTATCAGTCCTGACCAAACCATATATCATCTTAAACTTCACCCGGATAATATAGCAGAAAATATTATTGTTGTGGGTGACCCCGGCAGAGTTGCAGAAATATCATCACTTTTCGACAGCATAGAGCTTAAAGTTCAGAACCGCGAAATCTGCACCCATACAGGCTATTTCAACAATAAAAGGATAAGTGTATTATCAACCGGTATGGGCCCTGATAATATTGATATTGTGATGAATGAGCTGGATGCATTGGTTAATGTTGATTTAATAAAACGAGAACCCAAGGAAAAGCATACTGCATTAAATATTGTAAGACTGGGCACTTCAGGTGCATTGCAGGGTGACCTTGCTGTTGACAGCTTTTTGATGTCAGAATATGGACTGGGATTGGATGGCATGTTACATTTTTATAAAGATGTAAACAAGGTTTCCGATAAAAAAATGACAGATTCATTTATTCAACATACACAATGGAGTAATGATTTGCCTAGGCCTTACATTGTTAAAGCCTCTCAAAAATTAATGGATAAATTAGGAGCAGGATTTTCCAAAGGAATTACCGCTACAGCTCCGGGATTTTATGGTCCCCAGGGAAGACAAATCAGGCTTGAACTTGCGTTCCCGGAAATCAACAACTTACTGGAAACCTTCAGATACGAAAATCACCGCATCTGTAACCTTGAAATGGAAACCTCCGCCCTCTATGGTTTAGGTGCCATGTTAGGTCATGAATGTCTTACAGTATGTGTACTTATTGCCAACAGGGTATCAAAACAGTTCAGTGCAGATTACAAAAAGCCTGTAAAACAACTGGTTGAAATTATCCTGCAAAGAATGTGCAGTTGATTTTTATCAATAATTTTGAAAAGATATCTCATAATCATCAAATCAAGGAATTTTAAACATTTTATTCCTATATTTGTTTCTTAAATAATTATAACCAAATTAATTAGTATGATTAAAAAAATATTGGTTGCCAACCGTGGTGAAATAGCTGTTCGTGTTATGCGTTCCTGTAAGGAATTGGGAATAAAAACAGTAGCTGTTTTTTCAGATGCCGACCGTAAAGCGAAACACGTGAGATATGCTGATGAAGCCTATCACATAGGTGCTTCTCCTTCATCTGAAAGCTACCTGAGAATGGATAAGATAATGGAAGTAGCTAAAAGATCCGGTGCTGATGCCATTCATCCGGGTTATGGATTTTTATCTGAAAATGGTGATTTTGCTCAGCTTTGCGAAGACGAAGGCATTATTTTTATCGGACCTTCTCCCTATGCCATTCATACCATGGGCGACAAAATTACTGCACGCCAGACCATGATAGAAGCAGGTGTACCTGTTGTTCCCGGCACCAAAGAAAAAATCACTTCCGAAAAGAAAGCCCTTGAAGTTATTCAGAATATTGGTTTCCCTGTAATGATTAAAGCATCTGCCGGTGGTGGCGGAAAAGGAATGCGCCTGGTTAAGGAAGAAAGTGAACTGATCAGCGCCATCCGTGGTGCACGTTCAGAAGCCAAATCATCCTTTGGCGATGATGCCGTTTATATAGAAAAATACATATCTTCACCTCATCATATTGAATTTCAGATTTTAGCCGATAAATTCGGACATACCATACATTTATGCGAACGTGAATGTTCTGTTCAACGCCGTCACCAGAAAGTGGTGGAAGAAACACCTTCGCCCATTATGACGGCTGAATTGCGCGATAAAATGGGACGTGATGCCGTTGCTGCAGCCAAGGCTGTGGAATATTACGGTGCAGGAACTATAGAATTTCTTGTTGATGACAACCTCAACTATTATTTCCTCGAAATGAATACCCGTTTACAGGTAGAACACCCCATCACTGAAAGAGTTGTTGGTGTGGATATAGTTCGTGAACAGATCAATATTGCCAATGGATTAAATCTTACCTATACTCAGGAACAAATCAAACAGCGTGGTCACAGCATCGAATGCCGTATTTATGCTGAAGATCCTGAAAACAACTTTATGCCTTCACCCGGAATCATCAGGGAAATTGTTGAACCCTTAGGTTTAGGTGTGCGGACCGATGGTTATATGTATGAAGGATTTGAAATTCCTATCTTTTATGACCCAATGATTTCCAAACTTATTGTTTGGGGCGAATCCCGCGATGAAGCCATTCACCGTATGAAACGTACTCTGGATGAATACAAGATTTCCGGCGTAAAAACATCCATCAGTTTTCTGAAAAGAATTATGGAATGCCCCGATTTCTATGAAGGAAAATACAATACCCATTTTATTGAAAAAAACCTCGACTTCCTGCTGAGCAAAACCAATTGCGACAAGCATTGCGAAGACATTGCCATGATAGCAGCATTTGCCGAATACATGAGCAAACTCAAGAAAATACAGCCAACTACCCAGTTTGAAGTGTATTACAACAAATGGAAAGATGTTGGAAGAATCAAAGCAGCCATGCGTATATAATTATTTAAAAAGGAGAAAAAATGGATTTTGAAGCAATAATAGGCGAACGTACTGCAAAACTGACCTTGTTGAGCAGAACCGACAAAATACTGAAAGTATCAGTGGATGGCATTATATATGAACTGGATTGCGTAACAACCGGAAACGGAGTTTATTCTATAATTTCCGAAGGCAAATCTTATGATATTGATGTAGTTCAGGGACTAAGCAATAAACAATTTATTGTAAATTCTGATATGAGCGAATATAAAGTTGAAATTGTTGATGCTGAAAGCCGCTATATGAAAGCGATGAATAAAGCCAAAGGTTTCGACGAAGGAAATATTATCTTCTGCCCTATGCCGGGAAAAATAGTTAAGATACTGGTTAAAGTAGGCGATACCGTTGAAAAAGGACAAACCATGGTAATTGTTTCTGCCATGAAAATGGAAAGCGAATTCAAAGCATCCAAAGAAGGTGTTATCAAGGAAATAGCTGTAGCTGAAGAAGAAACCGTAAGCGGTGGACAGAAAATGATCGTTCTTGAGTAATGGGTTATTAGGTTATTAAGTTAATGAGTTAAAAAGTTCATTAGATAATTTATAGAATTAAAGAAGAAGAATCTTGCAAATAAAAAAATAATTATGTCAACATTAAAAGATAAATTTAAAATTTTTGAAGATAAAGATAAAGCCGCAGAATTAGGCGGAGGTATTGATAGAATTGAGAAACAGCACAAAGGCGGCAAACTTACTGCACGCGAAAGAATTGCCGTTTTGCTGGATAAAGGCAGTTTTGTTGAAATTGATAAGTTTGTAGTTCACCGCAATTCTGATTTCGGCATGGAAAACCAGAGAATACTGGGCGATGGTGTGGTTACCGGTTACGGTAAGATTGACGGCAGGCTGATGTATGTCTTTGCCCAGGACTTTACAGTATTTGGAGGCAGCTTAAGCCGTGCCAATGCTGATAAAGTTAAAAAGATAATGGAGATGGCCATGAAAATGGGTGCACCTGTTATCGGATTAAACGATTCAGGCGGTGCACGTATACAGGAGGGTGTTGAAAGTCTTGGTGGTTATGCTGACTTGTTCTACCTCAACGTAATGTCATCCGGTGTTATCCCTCAGATATCAGCCATTTTAGGACCCTGTGCCGGCGGAGCCGTTTATTCTCCTGCCTTAACAGACTTTATCCTCATGGTAAACCAGACCAGCTATATGTTTGTAACCGGTCCTGATGTTATCAAGAGTGTTACCCACGAAGAAGTTACCAAGGATGATCTGGGTGGTGCCCGAACACACAACGCCACTTCAGGCGTTGCCCACCTGATAGCCGAAGACGACGAACATGCCATGATGATGCTGCGCGAACTTATCAGCTATATTCCATCCAATAATATGGAAGACCCTCCTATTAAAGTATGCACTGACGATATCCACAGGGTGGAAGAAAAACTGCAGACCATAGTTCCAGCTGATTCCAACAAGCCTTATGATATCAAAGAAATTATTACGACTGTAGTAGACGACCACCGCTTTTTCGAAATACAGCCACTTCATGCCATGAATATAGTGGTAGGTTTTGCCCGCTTAGGCGGACGTTCAGTAGGTATCGTAGCCAATCAGCCTGCGCATCTGGCAGGTTGTCTGGATATTTTATCCTCTACCAAAGCAGCACGTTTTGTTCGCTTCTGCGATTCCTTCAGCATTCCTTTGATCACTTTGGTGGATGTTCCCGGATTTTTACCCGGCACTACCCAGGAATTGGGCGGTATTATCAAACATGGTGCAAAATTATTGTATGCATTCTGCGAAGCTACCGTTCCCAAGATTACCCTGATTACCCGCAAGGCATATGGCGGCGCTTATGATGTGATGTCGAGCAAACATATAGGTGCTGATGTAAACATGGCTTATCCTACTGCAGAAATAGCCGTTATGGGCTCTGAAGGTGCTGTAAATATTTTATACCGCGATGCCAATCCTGAAGAAAAACAGGAATACCTGGACGATTACCGCGAAAAATTCGCCAGTCCTTACAAAGCAGCGGAAAGAGGTTATATAGACGAAATTATCTATCCTAAAAACACCCGTTATAAACTGATAGAAGCATTGGAAATGACGCAGAACAAACGCGCTGCCAATCCACCTAAGAAACACGGGAATATTCCTTTGTAAATTAATTAAGAATTAGGAATTACGAAAAAGCCGTTGAGTAGTGAGATGCTTGACGGCTTTTCTCTTTAGGGGTTTAGGCTATTGGCTTTTAGGGTTATAGCACACAAAGGATGACACTGATTTTACAGATTATCACTGATTTTATTATGGTACAATATTGCCGGACACTGAGCGGTGGTTACTGAGCTTGTCGAAGTAAGCCGAAGTGTAGTTATAAACAGTATTTTCCCGCTGATTTTCGCTGATATGCCTGTTTTGTCATGCTGAACGCTAGTGAAGCATCTCATTTGCAATGAGTAATTAGTAATTAGCAAATTATAGAGATTCCTTGATAAAGTAAAGAATGACAAAACAAACATATTCACCCCTATAATAACCCAATAACTTATAACTTATAACTTATAACTTCCTACAGCCTACTTCCCAACCACCTTAAACTCCGTCCTCCTGTTATTGGCCCTGCCGGCTTCGGTATCGTTGGTATCAACCGGTTTAGACCAGCCGTAACCTTTGGAGGTTAATCTGGCTGCAGCAATGCCGTTAGTTACAAGGTAATCGTAAACAGCCCTGGCTCTGCTGCCCGAAAGGCTGATATTGTGTGCTTCGCTGCCCACATTATCGGTATGTCCGCTGATTTCAATCTTTAAACCCGGATTTTGTTTCATCAGGGCAAGCAGTTTATTCAACTCAACTTTGGATTGAGGTTTGAGGTCAAATTTGTCGGTTTCGAAAAAGATATTGTTCAGCACTACCGACTCCCCTATCTGTATTGGTTTTAAAGGAACATCCTTAAGGAAGGGTTTCATAATGGAACTAGTACCACTAAGCGAGATATGTTCTGAATAGAATAAATAGCCATCCCTGGAAACATTCAACGCAAATTCCTTACCCGTAGGCAGACAAACCAGAAACTCACCACTTCCGGCTTCAGATTTTGACTGGGTTACTACTTCACCGGTTTCCAGATTGATGAGTTCAAATCTGGCCACCAAATTCTGATGGCTTTCAGCATCAAACACTTTGCCTTTCATATAGTTTACAGCCATCGGACGGGCATCTTTATACAACTCAAAGGTGTAAAGGTCGAGCTTGCCATAACCGCCCGGTTTATTGGAAGAATAAAAAGCAAGGTCACCCTTGGCATTCACCACAAGGTTAATTTCATCTGCAAACGTATTGATTGGATAACCAATATTCACCGGCGTTCCCCAGTTTCCTTTTGCATTTTTACGTGAAAAATAAATGTCTTTACCACCCATGCCCATTCTGCCGTTGGATGAAAAATAAAGCGTCTGGTTATCAGGATGGATAAATGGTGAAATATCATCATTAATGGTATTGATGCTGTCACCAAGATTCACAGGAACGGCCCATTTTCCTTCGGCAATCTGAGTAGACGACCAAATATCCATACCCCCTTTTCCTCCGGGACGTGCACTGGCAAAATACAGGGTTTTTCCATCGGCAGAAATAGAAGGCTGTGATTCCCAAGCTGTAGTATTTACCGGTTCTCCCAGATTTTCAGGCAGTGTCCATTTATCACCAATCTTATGTGAAGAATAAATATCACAACTGCCATAACCATCGTCTCTGTTGCAGGCAGTAAAATAGATGTATTGTCCGTCGGGTGAAATACACTGTGCTCCTTCATTGCCGGCTGTATTCAAAGGCGCTCCCATATTCTGTGCCTTGGTCCATTCGTTGTTCACTTTATGGCAGATATAAAAATCCTCAAACGTTTGTTTTGCCATATTGCTGACTGTTATAATCAGCGTTTGTTCATCGGCTGTAATGGCTGGTAAATATTCATCATTTTCTGAATTCACATTGCCACCCATATTCACCAGATTAAATGGCACAGGATGTGCAATCTGTTGCAATGCAAAAGCAACTGCTTCCATGGCTTTTTCGGCCATTCTTTTCTTCATTGGATTGCCTTCATCCAGCCTCAGGTATTTCTGGTAATTGATGCCGGCCTCCCTGTATTGCCCCACAGACAGCTGCAGATTGGCAACAGTAAACAATGCTCCGGGGAAAAATTCTTCATCGATGGAAATAGCTTTCTGATAGGCATTAATAGCATCGGTTTTTTGTTTTAAATCGGTATAAACACTGGCCAGCATAAAATAAGCCTCAATAAAATTCGAATCCGCTTCAATGGCTTTATTTATTTCCTCCAGACATTCCTTATTTTTATAGGCATCATATAATTTCACAGCTGCTTCGTAATGACTGACGGCTTTTTTTGATTTGCTGCTCAGTTTCCTGCCTTGTGCAAAAAGGACTGTAGAAGTTAGAATAATCAAAACTAAGATTAAACTTATTCGTTTTACTATGGTTAAAGATTTCTGCATTATTTTATGATGTAGGAAAGTATTATTAAAATCATTTATTGGTTATGGAATCCGCATGTATTTGTGGCTCTGCAGCGAAATCTGCCATTTGGGATGCTGCATCACATAATCTACGATGAGGGGCATTATATTGTCCCTTTGGCTCCATTCGGGCTGGAGATATAACTTACATCCCGGTTTAACTTTATCAGCATATCTTTCGGCCCAGCTAAAATCAAAATCCTTGGTAATGATAGCTTTTAATTCATCAGCAAATTCAATATTATCAGTTAATGGAGGAGCATTTTGCTTTGGTGAAAGGCAAATCCAGTCCCATTTGCCACTTAAAGGCATAGACCCTGATGTTTCAAGAAAAGTTTTAAAGCCATTCTTCTTCAGTTGCTCACACAGATAATTCATATTATAATTCAGGGGTTCTCCTCCGGTAACAATTACTGCTTTGGCAGGATGGGTCAAGGCACGCTGCACAATTTCATCAGTAGCTATGGCAGGATGCAGTTTTGCATCCCAGGATTCCTTTACATCGCAAAAGTAACAACCCACATCGCAACCACCCACCCTTATAAAATAGGCAGCTTCGCCGGTATGAAAGCCTTCACCCTGTATGCTGTAAAACTCTTCCATCACAGGCAGTTTCAGCCCTTTATCCAATAATTTATCTGTTGTCAATTTTCTTCTTCTTAATAAATATACTGCAAAAATACGATTTACATGCGACTTATATTATTTATAACATAAAAAAAACAATATATTTCCTATTTTTGCAAAACAACAATTCCATACAAAAGTTTTCATGAGCATCAAACACAATATTCGTGCAATACTAAATTTTCTTCATCTGGATATTACAAAAAACCTGGAATACGACAGGCTTACCCATGAAATTATTAAAAGTGCTGTTTCCAAAGATGATGTTTGTATTGATATTGGTTGTCATAAAGGTGAGATACTGGATTTGATTCTTAAACAATCACCATTGGCATCGCATTATGTATTTGAACCCATTCCTGCATTGTATCAGAATTTAGTAAACAAATATGCACCGCAACATCATATTTATGCTTATGCACTCGCTGATTTCATAGGCAAAACAAGCTTCCAGTTTGTAAAAAATGCACCTGCCTACAGCGGACTCAAAAAGCGGAATTATGCTGTCGAAAACCCAGATATAGAAGAAATAGAAGTTGAAGTTTCTACACTTGATAAACTTATTCCTGCAACTACAAAAATTGCATTCATTAAAATAGACGTAGAAGGTGGTGAATTGGGTGTACTGAAAGGTGGTGTAAAAATAATCAGTGAGAATAAACCCATTATTATTTTTGAATGCGGTCTGGGTGCCAGTGAATTTTACAATACCCAACCTGAAGATATTTACAACCTTCTAAATGAAGCAGGATTAAAAATCTCCTTATTAAAATCATGGTTAACCCAAAAGCCAAACTTAAACCGGGAACAATTCTGTAATTGTTATCACACCAATAAGGAATATTACTTCATTGCTCATCCTTAAGTTAGTAATTGGTTATTAAGTTATTAAGTTATTTGAGGAATGAGCAAACTATAGTTCGTTGTATTAAAGTGATTTTGTAATTTATTAAGTTACTAAAATAAAAGAAATAATATTTTGGGGGAAAAATTAAAAAAGTAGTAAGCAATAACTTAATAACCCAATAACATAATAACTTAAATAAACAGGACGCTGCTACGCAGCTTAACAATGAGAAAAAATCATCTTTGTTATTAACAGTAAAGTCCTACGGACTTTTGCACTCTCCTTATTTTAGATTCAATTCAAACCTTTAAGAATTCTGAAGCATAACAGTTTTTGCCATTTCAGTCTTTTTGCATTACAATAATAAAGAAATATTTAAATGGGAGAAATAAACATTGATACAATTTCTTCTTTTTGCTACGT
>JAPLDQ010000003.1 GCA_026391675.1 Bacteroidota bacterium | reverse complement strand
CTGGGCAATTGATGATGTAGAATTAACCCTGGCTCCGATTGCAGCAGATGCAGGTGTAACCGCAATAACAACACCAACATCACCATCAGCAGTTGGAGATATAATAACTGTATCTGTAACTGTTAAAAACTTCGGATATGGTGTGTTAAGCAATATTCCGGTTAAATATCAGGTAGGTACTGGTGCAGTAGTAACAGGAACTATCCCTGGACCATTAGCTCCTGGAGCAACAACCAATTATACCTTTACTCAAACCTTTATGGTTGGTTTACAGAACTACAATATCTGCGCATATACCGCAGTAGCAGGAGATCTTTATACTCAGAATGATAAGACCTGTAAATCAATAACTGTAGTACCTGCACAAAAGGATGTTGGTGTTTCACAGCTTATTCAACCAAGTGGTACAGTAAGCCAGAGTTCAACTGTAACTATTCAGGTTCGTATAAAGAACTATGGATTACAAACTCAATCATCAATACCTGTATTCTATCAACGTGGATTTTCAACCCCTGTTAGTGAAACATTTGCAGGTCCATTGGCAGCCGGAGATTCAGCAGTTTATACGTTTACAACTCAAATGGCAATACCGATTGGTGCATCTGTTTCTTTCGCATCATGGACAAAACTGACGAATGATGCTTATCCTTTTAATGATACCATTTCTAAATCAATAACTATTTGTAATGTTGCAGCAGCAGGTGCAATTTCAGGACTAACCACTGTTCTTCCCGGATCAGTACATACCTATACGGTTCCTGCAATTTCTAATGCTACTTCCTACAACTGGGTATTAATACCAAGTTCAGCTGGTACTATAACAGGAACAGGAAATACTGTAACTGTTACCTTCTCTACTACTACATCAACAGCAACTTTAACTGTTAGTGGAGTAGGCGCAAACTGTTCAGGAAATCCTTCAGCACCTTTACCGATTAATATTACAACAGGTGTTAATGAATATGATATAAACAGTTTATGGTTAGGCCAGAATATGCCAAATCCAACAACAGGTGTAACTTATATTGAATACAATTTACCAAGTGCCGGTGAAATTAAATTTGATATCATGAACTTGTTTGGTCAGAAGGTTTACTCAACATCGTCTACCGAAATGGCAGGTAAACATAAGGTTAATTTAGAACTAAACAAATTAGCTGATGGAATTTATTACTATACATTAGAATTTAAAGGCAAACGCCTGGTTAAGAAAATGTTGATTAATAAATAAAAAACTTCAGTAAATATTTCAACAAAGGCAGCTTCAGGGCTGCCTTTGTTATTTATTTATGTTTATAATTTTATATTGTTAAATAGTTAACAAGTTGTTTAATTAAAATATTTTAAGACAGATTATTTATTATTTTTGTTAAGTATTGAAAATAGTAATGAAATATTTTTTCTACCATTAGTTTATTAATTTCTACATTTACATTATATGAAAAAAGTTATACTTTTTGTATTTGCAGTTACGATGGTTTCATTTTTGTCAGCACAAACCATTGTTTTTCAGGAAGGTTTTGAAACTAATCCAAGCTTTACAACAACTGCAGATTCTGCTGGTTTTCCAACAGCTAATTTTAAAGCCTGGGCTATTACATCACATTTGTATAAATCCGGAGTGAAATCAGATTCAAATACATTACAAGCTGGTAAAACAATTTATTTAACCTCAAATTCTTTTTCAACTGCAGGATATCCTTATGCTTATCTGGAATTTTCACATATTTGTAAATTGTATTTTTTGGATGGAGGTAATATAGAAGTTTCTAATGATAATGGTTTAACCTGGACTTCATTAAGTATTATTCAATATCAGGGGACTGCTACTTTCATTGTAACAGGAGGAATATATAAATACTGTGAAAGCTCCTATACTGACTGGATTGCAGGTGATACTATTACCAAGCCAACTAACTTATGGTGGAAGAATGAAAAATTTGATATTTCTTCAATAGCTGCCAATAAAGCAAATGTAAAAATTCGG
Source organism: Bacteroidota bacterium (assembly GCA_026391675.1). GTDB lineage: Bacteria > Bacteroidota > Bacteroidia > Bacteroidales > JACABE01 > JACABE01. Next base: position 126,244 of record JAPLDQ010000003.1, on the reverse strand, counting down.
TTTACTTATTCAAGTACCGGCAACCTTCTGGGTTATGGAAGATATGGCTGGCTGCTGGATGATATTAAAGTAACATTAAATACTGTTATTGGTATCGAAGAATTTGATATGAACAAGCTGTGGTTAGGACAGAATACACCAAATCCAACGAATGGCTTAACTTGTATTGAATACAATTTACCAAATGCAGGTGAAATTAAATTTGATATTATAAACTTGTTTGGTCAGAAGGTTTATTCAATAGCTGAAACCGAAATGGCAGGTAAACATAAGGTTAATATTGATCTAAACAAATTAGCTGATGGAATTTATTACTATACATTAGAATTTAAAGGCAAACGTTTGAATAAGAAAATGTTGATTAATAAATAAAATCTCAGTAAATACTTTAAAAGAGGTTGTCTCAAAAGTTTAATTTACTTGCATTTCAACCTCTGTATAACTCTGTGACTTCTCATTAATTCTCTGTGTAATAAATATTTAATAATTTGCACAAAGTTACACAGAGAAAATTAATAGGTTCACAAAGACTTTTGAGACAGCCTCTTTTTTTTCTTCTGTTTTTTTTATAAAATATTTTGTAAGTTTAAAAAAAAATACTACTTTTGCAGTCCTTTAAAATTAAGCGCAATGAAAAGAACATTTCAACCATCAGTAAGAAAAAGAAAAAACAAACACGGTTTCAGAGAAAGAATGGCAACTGCAAACGGTCGTAGAGTATTGTCAGCACGCAGAGCTAAAGGAAGAAAAAAGCTTACAGTTTCTGATGAAACTTTTGATAAAAAATAAAGAAATTAATTCAGGCTTTTCTAATAGCTGAATCTATAATATTTATAATAACAGTATGAATAATATTTTCATACTGTTATTTTTTTTATAAAAAAGCTTAAAACTACCTGTAGATAATGTATTTATAAGTAATTTCGCTTAGCAAAAAATCAGGAATTATGTCAATTAAAGTTAGTAATATCACAAAATTATATGGAGCGCAAAAAGCTTTGCATAATGTTAGTTTTGAAATAAAATCAGGCGAAGTTGTCGGTTTATTGGGGCCAAATGGTGCCGGTAAATCAACGTTGATGAAAATTATTACCTGCTTTATTCCACCTACTTCAGGTGAAGTGAGTGTTTACGGATTTGATATAGTTGAACAATCAATAGAAGTAAGAAAAAAAATAGGTTACCTTCCTGAAAATAATCCGCTTTATCTTGATATGTACGTAAAAGAATATCTTGAATTTATTGCAGGTATTCATAAACTGGGTGATTTAACAAAACAGCGTATTGATTTAATGATAGAAATTACCGGATTAACATCAGAATATAAAAAGAAAATTGGTAGTTTGTCAAAAGGATTCCGTCAACGTGTGGGTTTAGCTCAGGCTATGATACATGACCCTGAAGTGCTTATCTTGGATGAACCTACCTCTGGTCTGGATCCGAACCAGATTGTTGAAATACGCAAACTGATTACTGATATCGGAAAATTGAAAACAGTTATGCTTTCAACTCATATCATGCAGGAAGTAGAAGCTATCTGTAAAAGGGCAATCATTATCAATAAAGGTGTGATTGTAGCTGATAATTCAACAGAATTACTTTCGAAACAATCCTTTAACCGTAGTATAGTTACTGTTGAATTTGATAAAGACGTAAAAGTTGACTTACTTAAAGCTATAGAAGGTGTTACAAAAGTTACAAAAGTCAAGGAAAATACCTGGGAAATTGAATGTGCATCCCAAAAGGACTTACGTCAGGATATATTCAATTTTGCTGTGGGTCATCAGTTGACAGTACTAACCATTCATAAGGAAGAACTTAAACTGGAAAAAGTGTTCCAGCAACTGACTAAAAATTAAATCATTTAGTTTCATTTTCAGTTTATTTAACAAGATTATTAATAAAAATTACTGCAATCATTTTTGTACTATATAAAATATTACTACTTTTGCAGACGTGGAAAGATTTGTATGATTGCAACCACTGGAAAAAATGCTAAAAACCATTTCCTTCCAATTTCGGCAATCTCAAATTATCAATTAGTTACAAATTTAAAATTATATAAAATGGGATATTTATTTACATCCGAATCTGTTTCGGAAGGTAATCCGGACAAAGTTGCTGATCAAATATCAGATGCATTATTAGATGAATTTTTACGTCATGATCCGGAATCAAAGGTAGCATGCGAAACCTTGGTAACTACCGGTTTAACCGTTTGCAGCGGTGAAGTTAAAACAAAAGAATATATTGACATTCAGGGAATTGCCAGAGAAGCAATACGTAAAATCGGCTATACCAAAGCTGAATATCGCTATGATGCTGATTCCTGTGGTGTTATCTCAACCATACACGAACAATCCAGTGATATCAATCAGGGTGTTGAACGTAAAAAAGAAGAAGATCAGGGTGCCGGCGATCAGGGTATGATGTTTGGCTATGCCTGCAAGGAAATGGACAACTATATGCCTATGCCGATTGAGTTAGCACATGTATTGTTACAGGAACTGGCCGAAATCCGCCGCGAAGGCAAAAAAATGAAATACCTCCGTCCTGATGCCAAATCTCAGGTTACTATAGCCTATGACGATAATGGTAAAGCCAAAAGTATCGATACCATAGTTATTTCAACTCAGCATGATGATTTCGATACCGAAAAGAAAATGCTCGAAACTATTAAAAAAGATGTGCTGGAGATATTGATTCCTCGGGTTTCTAAAGTGAATACTTTACCCGAAAGTGTTAAAAAAATGTTGAAAGGCAAATTTAAATTGCATGTAAACCCTACAGGTAAATTTGTAATCGGCGGACCTCATGGCGATACCGGCTTAACCGGACGCAAGATTATTGTTGATACTTATGGTGGTAAAGGTGCTCACGGTGGTGGCGCTTTTTCAGGTAAGGATTCTTCAAAAGTTGACCGTTCTGCAGCCTATGCAACCCGTCATATTGCCAAAAACCTTGTTGCAGCTGGTGTTGCCGACGAAGTATTGGTTCAGGTTGCTTATGCTATTGGCGTTGCTCAACCGGTAGGTTTGTATGTTAATACTTATGGCACTGCCAAAGTAAAAGACAAAGCCGGTAAAAAATTAACCGACGGCCAGATTGCCGAAAAGATAAACGGAATTTTTGATATGCGTCCTTATGCGATTGTTAAACGTTTCGGACTGAAAAATCCTATCTTCCTTGCTACAGCCAGTTATGGCCATTTTGGCCGGGATTATGTAAAGAAAGAAGTTGAAGTGTATTACAAAAATAAGGATACCAAAACCAAAAAAGTTGGAGGTAAAGAAAAATATTTTAAAGAAGTGGAATTCTTTGCCTGGGAAAACTTAGACTATGTAAAACCGATACAAAAAGCATTTGGTTTATAATACTAAAGCTATATAATAAGAAAGCCTTTCAGTTAATGGAAGGCTTTCTTATTTTAACTGATATAAAATTTAAAATGCTGATAAATTCGTAGCTATTGTAAAAAAGTTGGAAGAACCTGCCAGATGTTGTATTACATGGGCATAGCTGAAGTTAAACTTGGAAACCCTGAAACCAAAACCCCAGGAGAAGCCCACAGTAGATAAGGCGGTTTCTACCTTCATTTCCTGTCTGCGCTGGTAGTTATAACCTACCCGGATATTAAATGCAGTTGAAGGCATAAATTCAACCCCAACCACCACATGCCGCATCATGTTATCACCAAATTGAGAAAGTTTTGATTTTTCTGTTGTTGTCCGGGTAAGCGGATCATATTTAACAGTTGGATTTAAAGGATCTTCGTATGATAAATCCCATTTTTCAAGGTGGTTTAACAATAATGAAAATCTGAATGGAGCATGCCTTAGCTTTTGCGAAATTCCAAGCTGTATTTCAAAGGGCAGGGCTTCGTTATTTCCTGTTGTATAGTGGGATAATTGCCTGCCGATATTTTTTAACATCAATGAAGAGGTAAAACCTTTTTTTGTATTATTATAAGTGGCAGCCACATCAACAGCTATCCCAAAAGAAGAATAACTTTCAAGGGAAGAAATTATAGTTTTAAATGTGGAACCAATGGAAAAATTAGAATCCAGATTTTTCCCCCAGCCAATATTGATTGCATATTCCCCTGCCCTGAATTCGCCATACGTTTGCCCGGTAGCATCTGTTTCAATAAAAGTGCCGTAATTGATATATTGTATACTGCCTACAAAACTTCCGAGCTTGTCAAAGGAACGGGAATATGCAGCAAAACCATAATTGACATCACCGAAATAGCTGACATAGCTTACTGCCAGTTTATTGTTCATTCCGCTGCTGATTAACGATGGATTAGCAATAGCTAAGCTGATGTCATCATCTTTAATAGCCAGGAAATTACCGCCTAAAGCTGCTATTCTAGCTGAATTGGATAAGGTCAGGAACTGATAGGTATGGCTGCCGCCAATCTGTGCATATGTTTTAATGCCCGAACTGAGTATGATTGTAAGTAAAATGAGAGGGAACAGTTTTTTCACAAATCTTAGCTTAAATAAGTTTTAATAACGCTTTCCTGCTTTATTTATTGTTTTTTATATTTATAATTTCCGCATAATCATTAATCCATCCCTGACCGGAAGCAATAATTTCTCAACTCTGCTATCCTTCTTGATTGCATTATTAAAATCTATAATACCCTTTGTTTCCGTATCGTTGTCCAGAGGTTCAGTAAATATTTTACCACTCCACAACACATTGTCAGCAATAATAAATCCTCCTTTTCTGGTTTTGGGAAGCACCATTTCGAAATAGGCGGTGTAATTTTCCTTGTCAGCATCAATAAAAACGAGGTCAAAAATCAGGTCGATAGCGGGGATAATAGCTAAAGCATCACCAATGTATTGTTTTATTTTTTGGCTTAATCCTGCCTTGTTAAAATAGGTTGCAGCCATATTTTCATGCTCAGGATTAATTTCTATGGTATGCAACTCACCGTTTTCCTGTAATCCTTTGCATAATGCAATGGCAGAATAACCGGTATAGGTTCCGATTTCAAGAATTTGAGATGGTTGAAGCATACAGCTTATCATTTCGAGTATTTTTCCCTGCAAATGGCCTGAAAGCATTCTGGGCTGCATTACCTTCAGATTGGTTTCCCTGTTGAGCTGGTATAAAACATCAGTTTCAGCAGAAGTATGGGCTTCGGCATAAGCTTCATAATCAGGATGTATCATTGAAAACATAGGTTGTCTATTTTGATTTATAAGTTAGAATACTGAGTTCATCCGGATTGAATATCTGATTTGCAATTTCAATCAGTTCATCAGCAGTAAGTTTATTGATTTTTTCAGCGGTTTGCTTTATGGTATCAACATGATTGTAAACCAGATAGCTTTTGCCAATGGAAAGTAATTCGTTTAAATTAGATTCAAAACTTATGGCCAATTGTCCGAAAAGTTGTTTTTTAGCACCATGTAATTGATTTGAACTGAGCTTGGTATTGCGAAGTTTGTCGAGTTCCTTCATCACGGTTAATTTTGCCTTTTCCAGCGTAGAAAAATCTGTACCGAAATAAATGGCAAATAAGCCTGTATCTGCATAAGGTGTATAATTTGATTCCACATTATAGGCAAGGCCGTTACGCTCACGTAAAGCTAAGCTCAGGCGTGTATTTGATGCTGGTCCTCCTAAAATATTATTGAGTAAACCCAAGGCTGTTTTTCGTTCGTCTAAAAGTGAATAAGCTGTATTCCCGATAATGCAATGCGATTGAAATGTTTTTTTGTTTTTTTCAACAGATTTGGCATGATATCCTGTAAAGGGAAAACGTTGTTTTATTCTTGCATTATATTCAAAATCAGAGAAATAACGTTCAACAAGCGAAGTAAATTTGCTGAAGTTGATGTTTCCAACCGAACAAATTACCATTTGGTCGGTATTATAGTTATGATGGATAAAATCCAGTAAATGCTTTGGTTTAAACTTTTTTACATTTGAAGGTGTACCTAAAATCATATCACCGATAGGATGATTTTCGAATAGCTGCTGTTCAAATTCATCAAAAATCAACTCGGAAGGATTATCTTTATAAAACCCGATTTCTTCAATAACAACTTCTTTTTCCTTTGCCAGTTCCTTTTCGGGAAAGGTGGAATTAAACGCAATATCAGCCAGCAGTTCAATGCATCTTGCATAATATTCTTTCAGAAATGAAGCATAAACGAAAGTTTCTTCTTTGGTGGTATAGGCATTTAAATCACCGCCAACACTGTCTAATCTGTTTAAAATGTAATGGGAATTGCGCTTTTTGGTTCCTTTGAAAATACAATGCTCAATAAAGTGGGCAATCCCGTTTTCGGCTTTTGTTTCATCACGGGAGCCTGCATTGATAATTAATCCACAATGGGCAACATCAGATTGAGCATGTTTATGAACGATACGTATACCATTTTTTAACTGATGGTACTGATATTCCTCTAAATAGCCTGTATTATTTAGCATTTTTAATGCTTTCGTCAAAAAATATCCAGAATAAAGGAGTATATCCTCTTACATTTCCTTTATCGTCCAGACCTTCAATCATAGGGCAAATGGCCAGTACTTTTTTATAAAACTTAAAACTCTGAGTATTAAGCGACCATTCTTCAACAAAACGAATTTTTACAATTGAATTCTGATCAAAATCAACTTTTACAATTGTATCAAAATTTTCATAAGGTTCTGTTAGTCGTTGCATTAGCACGGTATCAGTATGGTGCAGTAAATGTGCAAATTTTTTCTTATCCAGTGGATTCATAAAGAAATCATAGGTTCTGAGTTTTCCTTTTGAAGCAACATCAATGATTGTTTTAAGAAAATATTCCCTGTCGGATGTTTCAATATTATTAACCCACCAATCGCATGATTTATCATTAGAAATAATATTTACATCATATTGGATTTTTTTTGTTATCAGGAATTTATTATTTGTATCTGCGTTAGCATTGGTATCAGCATATATCCAGAATAGTGGTAATTCAACTGCCGGAACAGAACTTCTTTTTTCATGAACAAGCATAGGGCAAAAGCCTTTAACGTCTTTGCTAACCATTAAAGTTTTTTCATCGAATGACCATTTCTCATCAAACCTTACTTTTGTAATGCTTTTTAAATCAAAAGTATTGCTAACAAAAACAGTATCAATAATTTGTTTTTTTCTGCCATGATCCTGCAAGTGAATGGTATCGAAAGTAAATAAATTTGAAACGACATGCTCTAAACTGACTTCCTGATGATTTATATTGTAAATCTTAACTTTGTTTTCATCAATAGCATTAAAAATGAAATTGATGAATTTATCCCGCTGAGGACCTTCAATATTTTGTATCCACCAGTCATAATCTAAAGAAGGACTTTTAATACAAACATCATACTGAATTCTTTCAGTAATCAGTTTCTCAGTTTTAGTTTTATTGGTTTTGCAGGAAAAAATTAAAATAAAACTTAGTAAAAAGACAGAAAGCTTAATTATATGCTTCATAATAAATGAATTATTTTGAAATTTTTACAAACCGACCGTTATAATTAAATTCATTGGATTTTATTTTTACATAATATATTCCATCATTTTGATTACTAAAATCTATGGTAAGATCAGCCATCTGTTTAATGGATGAAGTATAGACTTTTTGTCCATCACTTGAGAAAATTTCAATACTAAGTTCCTTGTTACCAGTTTCTTTTAAATCGATATTAATAATTCCTTTAGTAGGAGAGGGGTAAATAGAAATTTCAGGAGAACTAACTTTGTTCTCAGCTACAGTAACTGGTGTGTATAAAGGAGATTCCCACAATCCTCTTCCAAAAGTAGCAGCTCTTATTTTATTTACTGATGGTGATATTTCAAGTTCATCAACAATTACATTTGGTAAGTTATTCGCATACAGAACCCAATCGGTTAATAAGGTATCGCGATAATAAATTCCTACATCCATACCTACATAAACACCTTCATTGTTTTGGCCTTGATAGGCAATACAATTGGCCGGTAAATTGGGCAAATTACCAGAGTAATTAGTCCAGTTTACACCTCCATTCTGAGATGTTAAAACTTTTTGTCCGCTTGAATAGCCAGATAATGTAATCCATAATACATCAGGATTGGAAGTGCTTACTGCAATATATGTAATAGCATTAGCAAGCAATGCCGGTGTAATATTTATCCAGGTAGAACCTCCGTTTGTAGTTTTATACATAATGTTTTCAGCAGCTGCATAAATGTAATTAGAATTTGATTTGGCAATTGCTAAAGATTTTATTTCAATAGTTGGTGTGAAATTTGATATTTTAGTCCAGTTATTTCCTTTATCTATAGTTTTCCAAACATTATTATAGCCGGCATAAATGGTTTGATTATTATTCAGATCCATAATATATGGAGTAACCCAAAGTCCTGTTTCGGTATTGGTCATCGTTGATGAAATACTTGTATAACTTGAACCCCCATTATCAGTTCTTTGAATAGATCCATTAGGAGTTGATGTATAAATAATATTTGGATTGGTATAATCAATAATACACTCAGTGCCATCACCACCGGCAATTTGAGTCCATGTATTGTTCCTTAATAAATTGGTGCCATTATCCTGCCATCCATTAACTATAGTGGTTGGTTGTGTGGCCGATACACTTAAACGGTACATTTGTGCAATTGAAAGAGTAATATTTTTCGCAGTCCAGCTTGTACCTCCGTTTGAAGTAAATGAAACACCACCATCTGAACAGGAAAACAATACATTTGAAGGATTATACTTTAAAGAATGAACATCTGCATGTACATAAGGTTTTCCTCCACCACCATACCAATGTGCTATCATAGTCCATGTTGTTCCACCATTTGAAGATTTCCAGTGATTTACTCCACCAACATAAATTTCTTCAGCGTTTGTAGGCGATACAGCAATTGATAAATCATACCATGCTTGACCTCCGGTATCACTTCCTGATGTATTCCATCCCAACAGATTTGGTGTGGTTGAACGGGTTGAAAAAGTTTCACCACTATCAGCTGACCGATAAAGACCTCCAAAGCTCTGATCAGAACTTTTGCCAGTCAAAAGATAAACATATGCATTATTGGCCTGACTGACTGCAATTTCTATTCTGCTTGGAGCATTAACAAAACTAATATTTTTGTAATCAAAATTTTCACCTCCATCTGGAGATTTATAAAAAGCAGAATTCGTAGCAGCATAAATTACATTGGTATCCCCTGGTTTATAACAAATATCGACAACTTTACCTGAAAGGGAATTATACCAGCTTGCACCAGCATTAATTGTTTTATATATGCCTGATGACGTAGCCGCAAGTAATACCTGGGGATTTATCGGATTAATAATAAGTTTATAAATATTCCTTTTACCGGAAACTAAATAATTGATTCCTGTGGTTTGAAAGCTAAGTCCACCATCAGTTGATTTTAAAATTCCAATTGAATAGGTATCTGTTCCATCACCATCACCTGTAGCAATATAAATTATATTTGGATTAGAATAATCTACCACTATGCTTGAAACACCAACTAAGGGTAAGTTATCGGTTAATGATATCCAGTTGTTGCCGCCATCGGTGGTTTTCCATAAGCCACCACTAGGTGACCCAACGTATATAATATTTGAATTGGTAGGATGAAAAGCAATACAATTTAATCGACCTGCATCACCACCATTGGCAGGAGGTGCAAAAGGTCCCAACGCCTGCCAGTTAGAGTTTGAAGTTGTTTTTAATGTATGTTTTGCTTTGTATTCATTAAATGACTTCCATGCAGATGCCATTTCAATTCTGTTACCAGTAGGATAAACCCTTGGTGACATCATGTATTCCCAACGTTTATACTGTTTCCAGCCTTTTGACCGGCCAATTTCTTTGTCTTTCCAATATGTATTAAAAGCTTTTTGAACTTCATAAAAATTTACAGTTGGATTTTGCATTTTTTCAACCCAATCTTGTGCAAACGATTGACTATTTATTGATAATAAAGTAAAAATAATAGTAAACAGGAAAATAATTTTTTTCATCTTTATATTAAGTAAAATATTTTGCAAAATTATTAATAATAATGCTAGAAAGCAATACAAGTATTAAATATTTATAAAACGTAAGTACTTATGTTTTATTACATTAAATTTTGTGTAATAATCTTATTAAATACTTACTTTTTTTTTACTTAATTTTGTTGCTTTAATGTATAATATAAACATATTAAAATAGCTAAAGTTTATCATATTTAATTAATATTTAAGAATAGTAAAATGACAAAAAAATTATTATTAATCAGCAATTCAACTAATGCAGGAGAGGCTTATTTAGGATGGCCACGTCAGGCTATTAATCAATATTTAATTGAAAATAATATAAAAGAAGTACTTTTTATCCCTTATGCGGGTGTAGGAATTACCTATGATGAATATACTTCTAAAGTTAATGCTGTATTTAATGAACTGGGAGCTTCTGTATATGGCATACATAATGAAAATGATCCTGTAAAGGCTGTAAATGAAGCCAAAGCAGTTGCAGTAGGTGGTGGAAATACATTTCATTTGGTTTATATGCTGCATAAACTTAAATTAATGGATATCATAAAGGCTAAAGTTCTGGAAGGCACACCTTATATGGGATGGAGCGCAGGTTCAAACATAGCTTGTCCAAGCCTGAAGACTACTAATGATATGCCTATAATTGAACCGGAGAGTTTTAATTGTACGGCATTAGTGCCTTTCCAGATTAATCCTCATTATCTGGATGCTAATCCCGAAGGACATGGTGGCGAAACCCGTGAACAAAGGATAGAAGAGTTTATGGAGGTTAATCAGAATATATATGTTGTTGGTTTAAGGGAAGCAACTTATTTATTGGTTGAAGGTAATTCAATTAATTTATTCGGTATGCGTCCAATGCGGATTTTTAAATACGGAACTCCTGCTTATGAAGTAAAAGCTGGTGAAAATCTGGACTTTTTATTGTGATAGTATGTTAAAAAAAATTGCATTTATTGGAATTATTTTATTGATTACCATTATTCAGCTGTTTGCACAACAAAAAACTGAAAAGCAACCCTATCTCATAGTAATTTCTTTAGATGGATTTCGCTGGGATTATCCTGAAATTTATCATTTAATTCATTTCGATTCTATTGCTAAAATGGGCGTAAAAGCGCATTCTGTTCAACCATGTTTTCCTACAGTTACATTTCCTAACCATTACAGTATTGCAACAGGTTTATATCCCGAGCATCATGGAATAGTTCAGAATAAATTTTATGATCCTGCCTTAAATCTTATTTATCGTATTGGTGATCGAAAAATGGTTATGGATGGAAGATTTTATAAGGGAGAACCAATTTGGGTAACTGCAGAACAGCAAAGACTTAAATCAGCGTCGTTCTACTGGGTTGGTTCAGAAGCTGTTATTAAAGCTGTTCAACCTTTCTATTGGAAGCCTTATGAAAATAAATTACCTTTCAATCAAAGAATTGATACTTTGATAAATTGGTTGCAATTGCCAGAAAAAGAACGCCCTCATTTAATTCTGTTTTATCTCCCAGAACCTGATGAATGCAGTCATGACAATGGCCCGGTAAGTCCGCAAACAAAAGCAATGGTTACAACCCTGGATAGTTTGTTATGGGTATTAGTAGTTAAAATAAAATCTTTGCCTATTGGAAATCAGGTAAATCTTATTATTACTTCTGATCATGGTATGTCAGCAGTGAGTAAAGATAAAAATATTATGATAGATAATTACCTTAAACCTCAATGGATTAAAGGGATGTATGGTTATAACCCGGGATATAATATCAGGGTGAATGTGAATTGTATTGATTCGGTTTATAATGCTCTGAAAATCATACCTAATTTAAAAGTATGGAAAATAAAAGATGTTCCGCAACGTTTGCATTATAACAAGAATCAGCGGATTGGCGATATTGTAATATTAGCTGACAGTAGCTGGAGCATATCCCGCAATACTGATAAACCCGTAAAAGGCGGCACTCATGGTTATGATAATGATAACATGGATATGCATGGAATTTTCTATGCATTTGGTCCGGCATTCAAGCAGAATTATTCAAGAAATACCTTTCCAAATATTCATTTGTACGCTTTAATGGCCTATATCCTTCATTTAAAGCCTGCAAAAACTGATGGGAAATTATCTGAAATTAAAGATATTGTCAGATAAAATTACAAACAATTATTTTTTATAATTTTGCACTAAATTAAATAAATTAAAATGATAGATTTATCGACCCAGTATATGGGTTTAACACTTAAAAATCCTATTATTGTAGGTAGTTCAGGATTAACGGCTTCTGTTGAGAATGTTATTGAAATTGAGAAGAATGGTGCGGGAGCTGTTGTGTTAAAATCATTGTTTGAAGAACAAATTAAAAATGAAATTAACAAAACAACCCAATCAGGGGGATCCTCTTTTGCATATCCTGAAGCTTTAGCTCATATTAAAAATTATACGGAATTACATAGTTTTGAAAGTTATTTAGACCTTATTGTTAAATGTAAGAAGGCTGTTAAAATTCCTGTAATTGCAAGTATCAATTGTATTACTGCATCTGAATGGATTGTCTATGCCAGGAAAATCGAAGAAGCAGGTGCTGATGCGCTGGAATTAAATATATTTTTATTGCCTTCAGATTTAAACCACAGCAGTGAAGAAAATGAAAAAGTATATTTTGATATAATTAATGACATTAAAAAGCAAGTAAAAATCCCAATTGCCGTAAAAACCAGTTTTTATTTCTCAGGTTTGGCCAAAATGATGTTAAAACTATCATGGACAGGTATTTCAAGCCTGGTGTTTTTTAACCGTTTCTTTTCTCCTGATATTGATATTGATAATTTTTTAATTACATCTGCCAATGTATACAGCCATCCTGAAGAAATTTCCACTTCATTACGATGGGTAGCTGTGCTTTCCGATAAACTCTATTGTGATGTTGCTGCTTCTACAGGCATACACGATGGTAAAGCTGTTATTAAACAGTTATTAGCCGGTGCTAAGGCAACTCAAATTGTTTCCGTTTTGTATCTAAAAGGATTTGAACATATTCCGGTTATGTTAAAGGATGTTGAAGCCTGGATGCAGAAACATGATTTTAAAAGTATTGAAGCCTTTCGAGGTAAAATGAGCTATAAAAAGACAGGGAATACACCTGCATTTTTAAGAGTTCAGTTTATGCAATATTTTGGTGAAATTGAATAAAAACATAAATAAATTTTCTGAAATACACAGAATAAGCGTTAAATAATAGAATATCAAATATTTATGCTTTTTATAGAAAATAATTGTTTATTTATTTAAACATTTTTTTTTTTTAATTATTGCGTTCCTTTCCAAAAACACTACGTTTATAAAGTCAAAAGCCAGTTTCATGAAATTTTCAACATTTGCCCTTTTTTTGCTTGTATATTTGCATCGAACCTTTGTCATAATGGAAAGTAAAAGTGCTAAAAAACAATTATTTGATTTAGATATATTCACATATTGAATAATACTACCCCCTTAACTTTCCCCTAGAATATTGATTAATAGCACTTTTATTTCTTCTTTTCAATTTATTTCTCAAAAATATTTTGTAAAATTTGTTCAAGAAGTCCTCATTACTTTTTTGTAATTAAAATTATTTAATCCTTTCCTTATAAGTTAAATTATCTAAAAATATTTGATATACCTGCATTTTTAAGCATTCATTTTTATGATATTTTTGGAAAAAATGAATAATAATTTATAAAAATATCCAGAAATATACATTGGTTTTATTAAATATCACATAATCAATTTATTATATCAAAATTGGATTTAATTGTTTCTGAAAAAAAGTGCACTTCAATTTAGAGATTACTGCGTTCCTTTGCAAAAGCACTACGTTCATAAAGTCAAAAGCCTGTTTCGTGAAATTTTCAACTTATGCCCTTTTTTTGGTTGTATATTTGCATCGGTTATTAGTTAAATTTAAAAATAAAAGTGCTATAAAACAATTATTTGATTTAAACATATTCACATTCTGAATAATACTTAGCTTAAATACTTCCCCTTAACTTCCCCCCGAATATTGTTTAATAGCACTTTTATTTTTTTCAAAAATATATTAATAGCATTAGCTGTTTAAATATTTTTAGAAATATCATTTCCAGATTTAAAATCGGCTTCACATTCAAAACAAATAAAAATACACTATCCTATTAGAAGTTTAGGCTTATGTTCTGGAGCCTTCTGTAAGTCATTGTATTATAGTAAGTTTGAAAATATGCATCGTTTTACAGGAGAAAAACCTTACTTTTGCATTCTTAATTAAGGAAGTATGAATTACCTGCTCATCGAAAATCTTACCAAATCTTATGGCGAGAAATTATTATTTGAAGATATAACTTTTGGTATTGACAGAGGTCAGAAAGTTGCATTAATAGCTCGTAATGGAGCCGGAAAAAGTAGTTTGCTGAATATCATTAATCAGAAGGATTTACCGGATAGCGGAAAAGTTGTCTTTCGTAAAGATATCCATATTGCATATTTGCCTCAAAATCCGGAATTAGATGAAAACCAGACTATTGTTGATGTATTGTTTAATACGGATAATAAATATCTGATGGCCATACGTCAGTATGAAGAGGCATTGGATGAAATAAAGAAACAGGATGATTTTAATAACAGAAAATTGCTTGAAGATGCTATACATCAGGTAGATATTTTAAATTGCTGGGATTACGAAAATAAGGTAAAGGAAATTTTAAGCCGGTTGCAGATTACCGATATTCATCAGACCGTAAATACTTTGTCAGGAGGTCAGCGTAAAAAAGTAGCACTTTCAAAAGTATTAATTGAAGAAGCAGACCTGCTAATTCTTGATGAGCCTACTAACCATTTGGATATAAGTATGATAGAATGGCTGGAAGAATACCTTAGTAAGCAAAGTTTAAGTATACTGCTTGTAACTCATGATAGATATTTTCTGGATAATGTTTGTACTGAAGTCTTGGAATTGGACAATGGGAAGATATTTCATTATAAAGGGAAATACAATTATTTTTTAGAGAAAAAAGCTGACAGAGAACTGATTGAACGTCAGGAAATTGAAAAAGCTAAAAATACTTATCGCAAAGAGCTGGACTGGATGAGAAGGATGCCAAAAGCAAGAACAACCAAGTCACAGGCACGTATTGATTCTTTTTACAATATTCAGGAAAAAGCAAGCAAAAGAATTGATGATAAAAAAGTAGAATTAAGTATTAAAACCGAACGTGTTGGTGGTAAAATACTCGAAATGTACAATGTATCAAAGGCTTTTGGCGATAAAAAAGTATTGCATGATTTTACTTATACTTTTAAAAAAGGTGAACGGATTGGTGTTGTGGGTAAAAATGGTATCGGAAAGACTACTTTTTTAAACATGATAGTTGATAAACAAATACAGGATTCAGGCAGGATTGTTAAAGGGCAAACCATTAGTTTTGGTTATTACTCACAGGAAGGCCTCCAAACTTATGACGATAAACGTGTAATAGAAATTGTTCGTGAAATTGCTGAAGTGGTTCGTTTAGATGGTGGCAAAGAGTTATCGGCTTCTGTTTTCTTAAATTATTTTGGATTTTCAAATACATTGCAATATAATTATTATTCAAATCTGAGTGGTGGTGAAAAGCGCAGATTGTTTCTGTTAATGGTATTAATGCAAAATCCTAATTTTTTAATTTTAGATGAGCCTACGAATGACCTTGATATTTTCACCCTTATGATGCTGGAAGAGTTTTTGCTGCAATATAAAGGATGTTTGCTTTTGGTTTCTCATGACCGTAGTTTTATGGATAATCTGGTTGATCATATATTTGTTTTTGAAGATAATGGAATTGTAAAGGATTATCACAGTACATATACAGAATATACCAGGAAGAAATTACTGAAAGAAAAACAGCTGAAATCAGAAACTAAGAAGGATGAAAAACCGGTAGAAAGGATAAAACAAACTTCCAATAAACCTACTTTTAAACAAAAACAGGAATATGAATTGCTTGAAAAAGAAATTAATGAACTTGAAAGGGAAAAGGAAAATATTCTGAAACTGTTAAATGGCGGAAGTGATGATGTTGTAATACTTACAAAATGGTCTGAACGAATAGCTGAAATTATTGCATTAACTGATGAAAAAACATTACGCTGGATTGAGTTAAGCGAAATCATTGAATAGGATTTTATAAATAATGTTAATAAAAAACTTTTCATCTTATATTTTGTTTGTAGTACAGAAATTTAAAATAATACTATGAACAATAATAAATTATATTCTCCTTTTACAAAAGGAAGTTTAGCCTTAAAAAATCGTATCGTTATGTCACCTATGACCCGTTGCAGGGCAATTGGTAATATTCCAAATGATCTAATGGCTGAATATTACAACCAACGTTGCGGAGCTGGTTTAATAATCACTGAAGGTGTTTCTCCATCTCCTAATGGACTTGGTTATGCCCGTATTCCGGGCATTTTCAGTAAGGAACAAACAGAAGGCTGGAAAAAAATTACTGCAGCAGTTCATGCAAATGGTACAAAAATATTTATACAATTAATGCATACCGGCAGAATAAGTCATCCATTAAATATGCCTGAGGGTTCAGCTATTTTGGCACCTTCTGCAGTTAAAGCTGCCGGCCAAATGTGGACCGATGCAAAGCAATTACAGGATTTTCCAGAACCAAAAGCAATGTCAGCAGAAGAACTTCAGCAAACCAAAGCTGAATATATAAATGCTGCTAAGAATGCAATGGAAGCCGGTTTTGATGGTGTAGAATTACATGGTGCTAACGGTTATTTACTTGAACAATTTTTATCTCCGATTAGTAATATCCGGACTGATAATTATGGCGGAAGTATAGTAAACCGTTGCAGGTTTGTATTGGAAGTAGCTGCTGCTGTAGCTGCTGAGATCGGAAGCGGTAAAACTGCCATCCGTTTGTCTCCTTTTGGTGTTGCCAGCGATATGCCACATTATCCTGAAATAAATGAAACTTATAATTATTTATCAGAAGAATTGAATAAACTTAATATTGCTTATGTTCATATTGTAGATCACTCAGCAATGGGAGCACCAACAGTACCGATTGAAATAAAAGAACGTATCCGTAATAATTTCAAAAATACAGTTATTCTTGCCGGTGGTTTTGATAAAGAGCTTGCTGAATCAGTTATAGAAAGTGGCTTAGGAGATCTGGTCTCTTTTGGACGTCCATTTATTAATAATCCTGATTTAGTTATGAGATTTGAAAATAACTGGCCATTATCACAAGATTTGAAAATGGATTTGTTTTATGCTGCAGATGAAAAAGGATATACGGATTATCCATTCTATAAGTCTTAAAATAAGGTGAATAGCTTAGTTTTTAAAAAGCTGTCAATAGCAATAAACTGACAGCTTTTTAAATTAAATTGAAATAAATGAAATAAAATATAACAATGTTAATGTAAATGTGTATCTTTGCACAATAAATAATAAATTATAATGAACACAGGAAAAGTTAAATTTTTTAATGAATCAAAAGGATTTGGTTTTATTAAAGACGAAAACTCTGATAAAGAGTATTTTGTACATGCTAATGGTTTAAAAGATACCATCAAAGAAAATGATGAAGTTACTTTTGATTTAGAAGAAGGAAGAAAAGGAATAAATGCAGTAAATGTAAAACTAGCATAGTTTATCATATACAAATCATTTAATATTTTGAGTCCCGCTATAAAAGCGGGACTTTTTTTTTACATTTCTTATCCTGAAAAAATAGGGTTAAATTGAATAAAAATGATTTAAAATTTCATTTTTATTTTTTTATAGGATTACATATTTTATAATAATTATCCAATCCGTCAGGGTTATTCATCTCAGCAGCAATTTTAAAGTTCTTGCATGCTTCGTCATTTTTACCTAAGCTCATATAATTTGCGCCTCTCAAATTATAAACGTTTGGATTCGTTGTCCCTTTTGAAATGATAAAGTCCAAATCAATATTACTTTTTTGATATTCTTTCATATAATAATAACTATATGCTCTATGTAAGTGTGCATCAGCAAAATCGGGTATTTTTGCTAATAATTCAGTAAATATCTGAACTGCTTCTTTATAATTTTTAGCATTATAAGCAGCATAAGCAGCATCATTTATTGATTTGTATGGCAAAACTACCATTCTGGTGTCAATAAATTCTTTTTGATTGAGAATCAGGCTATCGGTTGGAAAATAAGTTGATGCAGAATCGATTACAGCAGCAGCTTTTTTTAAATCTCCATTATTATAATGATAAAAAGCAGTATATAACCAGGCATCCTTATCCCCTTTATTTTTATTTAAATACCTGTTAAGTAAATCTTCACATTCTTTTTGTCTGCCTTTTTGTTTTAATGATTCGCATAATTGAGAAATATTTTTAAAAAAGTTGGGCTTTAATTTGTACATTTTCTGTGAGTATACAAAGCCACTATCTATATTGTTCTGGGCATAGTAAGCCATAGCAATAAAATATTCATTTCTTGCATCATAAGGGCTCGATTTATCTTTCTTAAGTATTTCAATAGCTTCATTAAATCTTTTTTCCTGTATCAGATATCGGGCTTTATGAACTTCAATGGGTTCACCATAGGTACAAATATCTATTAATGATGGGAAGCCATTCATGAACATTGATGCCGGATGTGAAAGTTGTCCCTGATTTAAATCTTCTTTTACGATACGCTGTAATTTTAAAGAAATAAAGTTTACATTTAATTCATAAGATGAAGCTAAAAGCAACAGACCAAATACAACAACTCCCAGCAAGCTCAAGAACCGAACCGGAGCATTAGCTTTTTGATTATTTTCGGATGGAATAAGAATAAAGTTCCTCCATCGGTTAAAAAATGATGGTTTCTCCTGTTCATAAGTTGCTGAAGCTTTAGCAGCATTATAAGTATATAATGAACTTATTGCAATTATTATTCCTATATATAAAGCAAATATAGCCTGTATTTCGGGCCTGTCCTGTGGAAAATTAAAAAATGCATCAAAACTGTAACAAAGAAGACCAAAAACAGGAAGAAATAACAATGTAATCCATTCCTGTTTATTATTTTTAAACATTGATTTAATAAATATCCAGGCAGTGATAAAGAAAATTGCTATAAAGCATAATCCTCCAAAAATTCCTGTTTCAGTCGGAATTTCAATAAAATCGTTGTGTGCTTTAAATTGATAAGTAAAATCAAGACTAGTTTGGTTTTCCTCTTTTAATGTGGCAATTTTCCAGTTACCAAGTCCAACACCTAATAATGGTTCTTGTTTAAAAACATGCCAGGATCTTATCCACCCTGCAATCCTGCCATCTTCAGTAGAAATGGTTGCTAAACGGGCTTCAATGTTTTTATTATAAATATCTTGATTTTTTGGGTATAAATTTCTTTGTATAAAAGTAAAAGTGAGAAAAGAAAAAGCCAGAAGTATTAGGAAGATTCCACCAATTTGTAATTGTTTCTTTTCATGTGTTTGTCTGTATCTGATAAAAAAGAATATGACCAATGATAATGATAGTACTAATGTACCTAAGTAAAAAGCTCTGGTACTCATGAAAAAAGTAGCAAGTAAAGAAGAGATAATTCCAAGGCTACCAATAACTCTCATCCATTTAACTCTAAATACCATTAGCCAAAGCGCAAATGGGAGTTTTACGAAAATTGAAGATGCCAGTATATTCTTATTGGAATATACTGATTTAAGTTCGATTATTGATGGAATTTTACCCAGAATATATTTATGTATACCCGAAAAAACAGTTAAGCAGTCAAAAATCAAAAGTAAAGTCATAGCAATACTTAAGTATAATATATTCCTTTTATCAGTGGTAATAAGTACTGATATCAGGTATGCTGCTGAGAATGTTGTAAAGATTTTAGAAAAGTGAAGTATTGATTCCAGTAAATTTATGGCCTTTGTAAACGATAATAGTGATATTATAATCATTCCTGTATAAGCTATCCCGATACCATTGGTGAAAAACACCGAATACCATTCTGGTTTGCTTTTAATCTCTTTGTTTGTAAAAATATATAGAAAACATACAAGATTAAGTAACGACAAGGTCAGGAATTTAGGACCATTCGAATCCAAAGCCATCAGGTTAGGCGTAATTACAGTTACAAAGCCATAAGCGATAAGGAATAAAAGAGGAAGAATTTTCAACTGTTCTTTAGCTTGTTTTTTCGCTTTAGCCGGAGCAGCTTTATATGTTTGTTTTGACATAGATTTGTTTTTTTAACTGTATTTTATTAAACAAAGATAATTTTTTTTTATTAAAATTTTGAAAGACATTAAGAAAAATCCATGTTTTAATTCTGAAAAATGGATTTTTGTTATGATTATTTATTGAAATCGAAACTAATCAACTATCCCCATTATATGTAAAACAATACGCGGAGATTTTGGGTCATTGGTTATAAGCGTTATTGTTTCATGCACATTTCCTTTTAAATTTGCTGTATTCATTATTATTTCAAAGGGAGAATCCCTGTCGAACCTTATTTTATCAGCATAATTTACTTTAATACAATCACAGCTTTTGTCAATCTTGCGGATAACCAATTGGGTTTTTCCTTTATTTTTGAGATTGAATACTGTTTTTACTTCAACCCCTCTTTTAACAAGGCGAAAATCATAATTCGTATTTAAAAGGTATGCTTCGGGCTGTAACTTCATTTTTTCGGGTTTTATTTTCGAAAAATCTTCAAAAATATCAGCTGTCAGATAAAATGCTTTAACAGGATTTACTTCATCGTTGGATTCAACAAATAAAGTGTCAGTAGTTTTACCATAAGCATGACGCAAAGCTGCATTATAAGTAATAATTAATTTTTCAGCATTATTAGGCTCAATTTCTTTTTTTGGAAATTGTACACTCACAAATGCAGGCAGGGTTGAAGCACTTTCCAGTTTAATACTTTTATTGGAAGAATTAAATATGTAAATTGTATCTGTTTTCTTCTGGAACTCTTTTATATCGCCGAAGTTAATTGATTTCCTGATAAAACTCAATCCACCATCCTTTTGCTTATAGTAATCCACCTGAGTTTTCTTTTTTGCCATTATTTCACCACCAAAGCTTAAAGTAATTTCCTTTAATCCTGCTTCGTTGGTTTTTACAATTAGTTTTTCATTAAACAGGCCTAAACGTTTTGGAGAATAACTAATGGTAATAATTCCTGAAGTGTTTGGTTTTATGGGGATTTGCTTGTTCCAGTTGCTGATTTTGGTGTTGTCCGGTAATTTAACATCAATTATTCTAATGTCAGCATTACTATTATTTATGTATGAAAAATTGAAATTCAAGGGCAATTTATCTTCTGAGATATTGCCTAAAAAGAGTGAAGTCCCTTTAAATTTTAGTTTGCTGTCTTGTGATGAAACATGTAAACTACAGAAAATGAATGATATAAAAAGCAGAAATATTTTTTTGTGCATAATTGTCTTAATAAATAATGAAAGCACAAAACTAAAATGAATTTATGGATAAAAAAATTTAATTTATTCTAAATTTAAGACTAGAAGTATAAATCTCTTTCTCCGTTTTTAATTTTTTCAATTCTTTCTTTTACAGCATCAATTACTTTCTCATTTTCTAAAAGCTTTATATTTTTCTCAATAACTTCCCAACCTCTAATGGCAGTATTTTTAGGGGCATAATCCATTAAATATTCAGCTAATGTCAGAATAGCATTGGGTGAGCAATATCTTTTAATAAAACCCGGAACTGAAAATTCCATAAAATGCTCACCTGTTCTGCCCATTCTATAACATGCTGTACAGAATGATGGAAGCATATCTTTCTCAAATAATTCATCAATTATCTCATTCAATGAACGCTCGTCGTTAATACGGAATTGACCTCTGTTTAAGTCTTGTTCATGGTTGAGCGTTTCTGCATAGCTGCCTAATTCTATCTTTGTACCACCGTCAATTTGAGAAATACCGAATTGAATTATTTCGTTTCTGAGCCAGGCTGGTTCACGGGCAGTAAGAATCATCCCGGTATAGGGAACTGCTAATCTTAAAATAGCAATTAGTTTTACAAAATTTTCATCATTTACAAAATATTTTTCACCCAGATCGAGGGTGGAAGCATCTTTTATCCTGGGAAATGAAATGGTATGTGGGCCTACATTATAACAGGCTTCCAGGTGATTGGTATGGCGGATGAGGGCCATAACTTCAAAACGCCAGTCGTACAAGCCAAATAATACACCAATACCAACATCATCCAGGCCGGCTTCCTGAGCTCTGTCAAGAGAAGTTAAACGATAACCGTAATCTGCTTTTTTCCCTCTTAAATGATAGGTTTTATAGGCTTCAGGGTGATAAGTTTCCTGGAAAACCTGATATGTGCCTATGCCTGCTTCTTTAATCGTTTTAAAACCCTTAATATCCAAAGGCGCTGCATTAATATTTACCCTGCGTATTTCTCCATTCCCTTTTTTTACGCCATAAGCAATTTTAACAGTATGAGCAATATATTCAGGGCTATATTGGGCGTGTTCTCCATAAACCAGAATTAATCTTTTCTGGCCATTGTCTTCCAACGCTTCAATTTCTTTAACAATTTCTTCATCATTCAGGGTTTTTCTTTCAGCTTCAGTATTGGAAGCCCTGAAACCACAGTAGGTGCAATTATTTGAGCACTTGTTGCCTATATATAAAGGTGCAAATAAAACTATACGGTTTCCATATACCTTTTCTTTAAGTGTTCTGGCACCTTGTTTTATTTCTTCTATTAATAAAGGATCATTGGTGTTAATTAATACAGCAGTTTCTTCGAGTGTTAAGCGTTGCTTGCTGATAGATTTTGCAATGATTTCTCTGACTCTTTCAGGTGTTGATGCAGTGTTATTAAGGTAATTCCAAATTTCATCAGCATCAATAAAAGGCTGCATGCGCTCATCTTTAATACTGCATATTTCGGGTGTAAATTTCATTTTTTTTTATCTTAAAATTCTATTGTTAATCAGTTAACAAAGATACAACTATTTTGTTTATGCTAAAAATGATTTTAATTATTTTTTTCTTGTCAGATCAAGTAAGCCATTAATTATCGTCAATGGATGGGCAGGATTTCCCGGAATAAACAAATCTATTTTATACTTACTAAGGAAACTTCTGTCGATAGCAGGAGAATTTTCAAAAATCCCACCACTGATTGCATCCGTACCAACCAAAACAATAATTTTTGGTTCGGGAACAGCATCGTAACAAATCTGAACAGCTTCAGCCATATTTTTAGTAATAGGACCAGTAATTACAATTCCGTCAGCATGCCGGGGCGAAGCAACAAATTCAATCCCAAAGCGACCCATATCAAACTGGACATTATTGCTTGCATTAAGTTCCCATTCGCAGCTATTATCACCACCTGCACTGATTTGTCTGAGTTTTAAGGATTTTCCGAAAATACTGTGGATTTCTTTACGAACAGTTGCCGGATTTACCTCAATCGGAGAATCATCACCTTCTTTTATTATTAATCTATCCCTTTCATTGGTAGCCAACTTATAATCTGTAGAAAATTCTATTTTATCTGGAAATTGCTTAGCACATTCTCCACAGAAACTGCATTTACCAAGGTCAATTGCAACAGGGTCAATAGAAATTGCAGCAACAGGACATAAATCCTGTAGTTTGACTTCATCTACTTTTTCACAACTTATAACCGGTCTTCCCCTGAATATTCCTGGAACTTTGGCTTTTGTAACATCAGGTATAAACTGTTTTCCCTGATGGAATAAAATTTTTATATTATCAAGCATAATACTTTCTCTTAATTATTATAAATCATGACCGCAATATGACAAATTAAAACTCTTGTTGCAGATAGGGAAGTCGGATATTTCGTTGTTCCTGACAGATAAAGCCAGCGCCATCCAGTTATGAAATGAAGGGTCTTTGATCTTGTATAAAAGTAATTCCCCCTTTTTACCGGTAATTGCACAATGACAAATTTCGCCACGCCATGCTTCAACCAATGCAATTGCAAAAGAATCTGCCTGAGGAGTTTTCAATTCGTTATATTGATTGTTGAGTTCAGGAATATTTTCCAATAATTTACGGATATATTTTATAGACTGCTGTACTTCAGATTTCCGTATTTGCACACGGGAATAAACATCACCATGATGTTTGATGATGGGTTGGTGTTGTAATTCCGGATAGCAGAGATAAGGATGCGATGTACGGATATCTCTGTTTAACCCGCTCATACGCGCTGCCATTCCTACGGTATTAACAGACAATACATCCTCATAGGATACAACACCTGTTCTCTCGAAGCGGGATGAAGCACTGGGAAGTTTAAATAATTGTTTGCACATTTCATTAAAATCGGGTTCAAATTCATCTAATACCAATTTAAGTTTGTCTGCCAACGCTTTATCAAATGGGAATTGATTGCTTCCCGGTCTGATCAGACCTTTTGATAAACGGTTACCGCACCATTCCTGCATAAAATTGATGACAGGTGTACGGAGCCGTCCGAAAACTGAACTGCCAAGTTGATAGGCTACATCAGTACAAACTGCACTTAAATCACCGGTATGAATGGCTATTCTTTCTAATTCTAGTGCCAAAGTACGTGCAAATGCTATATCACCGGATATTTCAAATCCGCAAATACTTTCCCATATGTGTGAAAATGCTGTAGTATGTCCTACAACAGTATCTCCAGCTATATTTTCAGCAAGACTTACTTTTTGTAACAGTTTTTTCTTTTCAAGAAATAATTGTTCAATTCCACGGTGCTGATAGCCCAGTTGTATTTCAAGATGCAAAATTTGTTCGCCATTGCATATAAATCTGAAATGCCCGGGTTCAATAACACCGGCATGTATTGGACCAACACCTACTTCGTGTAATTCTTCGCTTTCAATACTATAAAACGGATAATTAGCTATTGTTTTTAACTGATCGAAGCGGTTAAACGGATAACGGACAGGTTTAAGCCATGGATGTCCTTCATAATTAATACCGAAGTTTTCATGAATTTCCCGTTCATATTTTTCAAAACATAGCAGTTTGGATGTAAAAGCAGTTATTACAGATGTATTGTCATATAAGCAGGAAGAAACATATATTTCATGTTTATCATCATCTGCAATACAACAAATCAACTTTATTTTGTCTCCGGTTTTATAGCCGAAATAGTTTACACAATGCCTTTCTGCATGGTCAATCATGAATCCTGTATTTAACTCAAAAAATGTATCGTAGTCAATTTCAGGTATTGTTGAAAGGGCTATTGTTTGATTGTTTATTATGGTGATATAGTTCATGATTGTTTTAAATTGGTAATTGCATTACACTTTCCTTGATTAATTGTACAAATTCATGAGGTGGATTTAAGCCTAAATATACGGCTGCTGCTAGAAGAATAAACTGAGTAACAGATTCCCATGGACTAATTACCGCCACATGTTTTTCATCAAACCCAATGGCAGGAATAAATAGAATTTTGAATATGTTTTTTCCAAAAGCCCAAATTATCATAGTAAGCAAAATAAGAACAGATACAAGTACTAAGATCTGACCAGACTGAAACATAGATTTGAAAATAAGAAATTCACTCACAAACAAACCGGAAGGAGGCATGGCTACAGCACTTATAAATCCTAATAAGATAACAATAGCACCAGTTGTGTTGTATTTAAAATAATTACCTATCTGGTATATACTTTTTGTCTGAAACACTTTATACAATTGATTGTACTGGAAGAAAAGACTTGATTTAACAAAAGCATGCAGAATAATATGAAGTATGGCCGCATAATAACCTATACCACCTGCTGCAATACCAAGCATTACCAGTCCGGTATGCTCTATGCTGGAATAAGCAAACATCCGCTTTATATTTTTCACTTTAACCATATAAACAGTGGCAACAAATATGGATAAAAATGCAGCTATGCTGATAACTAAATTAGCCCAATGGTGCAAAGGCGTATTTGCAACAACAATATAAAAGCGGAATATGCCAACAAACCCTACATTCATTAATACGCTGGAAAGCAATGCAGCCGCAGGACCAGGTGCTTTATCCTTTGCATCAATGCCTGCTGTATACATGGGAACCAATCCGAGTTTAGCAGTAAATCCGGTAAATATAAACAGGAAGGACAAACGTAACCAGAATGGATTTAATTTATCACTATTTGCCAATAAGTTTTTAAAAGACAAATCTGAAGAACCAGCATGTATCAGCGAAAGACTTAAAAATAAAATTCCAATAAAAATAAAGGTAATACTGATAGCACAAATAAAAATATATTTCCAGGTACCTTCTAAAGCCAATTTATTCCGGTGATGGTAGATTAAAGCAGATGCACATAAGGTTGTTAATTCAGTGAATATCCATGTAACAGCAATATGGTTTGAAAGATATGCAGCACCGATTGCAGTAATCAGGCCAACAATAGCTGCGAAAAAGATAGCACGGGATTGCGCAGTATCTTTATTGTCCTTAATATAAATTAAACCGTGTATTACTGCCGGAATAGTAATAATACTTAAAGTCAGAAGTAAAAGGATGCCCAAAGCATCGAAAGTGAAATATTCAAGTTCGGTTGAACGGAAATGAAAGCAGGCATAAATTGTAATTCCCCATTGCAGCACGACAAATAACCCAAGCAAGGAAATATTAATAGCTTTATTCCTGTTGATAAACAGTGCGATTACAATTGTGAAAGCCAGTATGAGATATAGTAACATCATATTTATTTCTATTAGTCAGATTAATAATCTTTCAAATTACTGAGTTGGTTTACATCAATATTTTTAAATACATCCCCGATTTTATTCAGGAAAATTCCCAAAATGAGTACACTGGCAAATATATCAAGCATAATGCCGAGGTTTACCAGCATTGGCATTTCGTTACCAACTGCTAACGATAAAACAAAAACTCCATTTTCAATAATTAAATAACCCATTACGTGTGTTATAATTTTTCTGCGTGTTGCAATAAAGTAGAGTCCTGTAAAAAGCGTAGATAAGGCTACAACGAAAAATATCTTATCCAAATGCTTGTCTTCTATGCTGTTGGCTAATAAAATTGTGGCTACAACTATTATCGTTGTAATAATCAATGATACAAAATTCGGCAGAAACGGTTCTGCTTCCCGGGTTATATGGTTTCGCTTAAGTATATATGCCAGAAAAACCGGAACAGCTATCGATTTAAATATTATCGTTTCCAAAAGTATCAATGTAAGGTTCAATGTACTTATTTCATTAAGCTGAAGAAATACTACAAAGAAAAGCAATACCCCCTGTAACGCCAGTACATTGATATAGGTGAGCATTCTGTTAGCTATAGCTATATAGAATAAGGTAATCAGAAATGTTATTAATAATACATTTATCATTTTTATTGTATTTAAAAGTTATAAAAATTTCCCCAGAATTAGTAATGCACCGAAAAAAATCAATAGACTTACAGAAGTAAGTGCAAAAATAAACTGTGCGTTATGTCCCATTCTGAATCTTGCCATAAAGGATTCTATCGTTCCTATCATAAACGCCATTAAAAACTGTATGATAAAGAATAAAGGAATAGTAAAGCCATAAGGAATTACACCAATATAAAGATTGACTATAAGTGCTCCATACATTGCAAATTTTAAATATCCGGTTGTTAATATAAGTCCTAAATCAAAACCACTGTTATCCAGTATCATAACTTCGTGTATCATTGTTAATTCCAGATGTGTTTTAGGATCATCAATAGGCATACGGCTATTTTCTATCATGGCTATCATTAACAATACAAAAGTGGCAAGTATTGCAAGTGCATAGGTTATGTATGAACCTATATGTAATGCGGAAAATATTTCCTGAAATGATGTGTGGCCTGTAAGTAATGCCAGTGAACCCATAAGTATGAAAAATGCAGGTTCGGCAAACATCGAATATAGGGCTTCGCGGCTGGCACCCATGCCTTCAAAACTACTTCCGGTATCCATTGCTGAAATAATACTGAAGAATTTTCCCAATGCCAGAACATATGCAAAGAAAATAAAATCTCCGTTAAATGAAATAATACCTTTTGACTGACCAAATGGTATAACCAGCATAGCCATTATAACTGATGAAAAATAAACAGTAGGTGCAATCTGAAAAATAAAACTTGTGGTTTCGCTATAAACTGCGGATTTTTTAAAAAGCCTAATAACATCTTTAATCGGTTGAAGGATTCCCGGACCTTTTCGCCCGGAAAATATACTTTTAGTACGGATAATTATACCCGTAAAAAATATAGCTGCTATTAGTTGTAAAATTAAACTCAGCATTTTATAATTGTTTTAAAAATTCAATAAATCTTATAACTTGTTCGTAAAATAAAGGGATACATATAATTGAAACAATAAAAATTATCCCATATAAAATATAAAACTGCAATTTGCCATTCTGTAAAAATAAAAAACGACTCAGAAATGATTTAAATGCTTTAATTGGATTGTCGATTAAATATTGTTCAATTTTATCGTAAGGATGGGTGTTGTAATGTGCTTTTTCAGGGAAAATTCCATTTGTATCTTTCTGAATTTTAAATAATAGCAAGAAGGGTCTGAATAGTTTACGGTATGGTCTTACAAACGAGTTTGCCGTATATTGTAATTTTACGGTTGGCGCATTATAGGCACATCCCCAACTTGGTTGAATACTGTCTTTTCTGCTGCTGAGTATAAACTTTCTCAGAAAAAATAAACAGACAATAAGCAGAACCAGTCCCCACATTGCAAAGCTGATAGGTTGTAAAACCTGAAAAATATTCAAATCCAATGTGTTTACTGACGGACTGATATTGGCTGTAAACAGCAAAACCGTATGCGACAGAAATTGAATGAATTGTAAAGGGAAAACACCAATCATGACAATGAATAAAGCAATAAAATAAAGTGGTAACAACTCAATAAATGGAGGCTCCTTTATTTCATGAGAAAAATTCTTTCTGGCATTACCTAAAAAAACAATACTGAATGCTTTGGTAAAACACAGCATAGCCAATCCGCCTATCAAAACCAATCCTAATACTGTAAATATGATGGCAATTGATGAAAAGAGCAAAGCGTGCTGCATCCATTGATATAATCCGCTGTATATAAGAAACTCAGAGATAAATCCATTGAAAGGAGGTATGCCACAGATAGCAATAGCTGCAATCAGAAATAAAATTGCAGTTTGTGGCATTTTCTTTATTAACCCACCCAGATGTTCTATGTCTAAATCATGTGTTGCCTGATATACTATCCCTGCAGTATAAAATAACAATGATTTAAACAATGCATGGTTCAAAGTATGCAGTAATGCTCCTGCAAAGCCTAAACCGGCTAAAAGTTGATTGTTTGAACCAAGCCCAATACATCCGGTTCCGATCCCGATTCCAATAATACCAATATTTTCAATGCTGTGATAAGCTAAAAGTTTTTTTAAGTTGTGTTGTATAATGGCCAGCATAACTCCATATAACCCGGAAATTACAGAAATTATAAGTATGATGTAACCTGTTGTTATAAAATCAGGCTTCACAACTAAAAGCATTCTGAGGATACCAAAAATTCCGATTTTAATAATTACTCCGGACATGATACCCGATATATGTGCAGGAGCAGCAGGATGTGCATAAGGAAGCCAGGTGTGGAAAGGTACAAAGCCGGCTTTTATAGCAAATGCAATTAAAAAGAATATAAATAAAAGTAATGCCATTGGATGATTCTCAATCGTATATGCTGTAATTGCATTAAAATCATAACTACCTTTTTTAATAGCAATCCAGATAAATGCTATCATTAGAAATACAATGGAAATATGAGATTGAATCAGATAATTTATGCCTGCTTTAATAGTTGCAGTTTTTTCATGCTCAAATATTATCAGTATGAAAGCTGATAGTGCCATCCCTTCCCAGGCAATCAGGAACACAAAACTATTTTGTATAACACAAAGACTGATAAGTGATGCATGTAATATCAGCATTGCTATAGCATGTAAACTGATATTATTTTTTTGTGCCTTATATGCTTTCATGTATGACAATCCATAAAAGTTCCCTGTTAGAAATACAAAATTGATAATCAGCATAAACCAAGCAGACAAAGCATCAATTCTAAGAGGTATTAATCCGGTAATATAACTTCCGGGAAGTATAAATTCCAGTTTTTCGCCTGCAAGACATTGAATGGCAAGATAAGAGGATAATAAAGCATTGACCAGAATAACTGAAAAAGATACTATCCCTTTTCCTTTTAATTGCATAAAAGGAATTAAGATAAATCCCAACATCAATAGTATTATGAATACTTTTATTATGATCATTGGATGATATTTAAAACGGTTAATACAAAAATAGCGATAATAAATACAATTCCATAGATTACATAAGATTGTATTCTTCCATTTTGTATAAACTTAAAATAATTGAAAGCATACAATAACCTTCTGATAAAGGGTTTGATAAATAAATGTTCAAAAAAATCGAAATAGGTTGATGCATATTTTCTTTTTACCGGGAAAATTTCGCCCTCTTGTAATTCTGTATATTGTTTTTGCTCAATCAATAAAAAATTGAGAATTTTACTCAAAGGCTTGGAAAATGATTTGCCGGTATATTGTGCTTTTTGTGCAATTCCATTGTATCCGCATCCCCACGTAGCTTGTATGCTGTCTGAATTACGTCTGACAATATAAGCACGTATTTTCCAGCTAATGACAATAATCCCTATAAATAAAACAGAATAAATACTGATATTTGTAATTATTGAAGAATAAATATTAAAGACTGATGATTCCAACCTAAATGGTGGAATAATCATTTGCCTTAATATATTGCTAATGGTAAACAGGAAGATTTGAGGGAAAAAAGCCACAATAAGCATAACTACTATAATTATATATTGTGGGAAAAGCATACGCATCGATACTTCCTTTGGCTGATGATCAGGCTTTTCTCTTTCATGGCCCAGAAATATTGTCCCGAATGATTTTGTAAAGGCTAAAATCGAAATTCCTCCTATAATACTTAGTCCGGCAAATGAAAGTATCAATAAACTCAGCTGACTCAGACTGCTTGATTTCATCCCTTCCAAAAGTCCGCTGTAAATGATAAATTCTGAAACAAATCCGTTAAAAGGAGGAATACCGCCAATGGCAATAGCCCCTATCAGAAAAATTACTGCTGTTTTTGGCATATGTTTGATTAAACCACCCAACTTTTCCATATTCCGTGTATGGGTTTGCTGATAGACGGAACCAGCAGCGTAAAAAAGCAGGGATTTAAATAATGAATGATTTAAAACATGTAATAAGGCACCTCCAAAACCCAGATAAAAGAGCATGGCTGAACCATTGCCAATCCCCATCATGCCAATGCCAATACCAATGCCAATAATACCAATATTTTCGATTGTACAGAAAGCAAGCATCCTTTTAAAATCGCGATGTACGGCTGCATTTAATATTCCATACAATCCTGTTATTACAGAAACTGTAACAATTATTTCGCCCAGCAATAAAAAATCTGTTTTCAGATAAGTGATGATTCTGAAAATTCCATAAATCCCCATCTTTACGATAACACCGGACATAACGCCTGATATATGCGATGGAGCAGCAGGATGTGCATGCGGTAACCAGCTGTGAAATGGAATGAATCCTGCTTTAAAACCGAAACCGCAAAAGAATATCAGAAAAAGCCAGATATTTGAATTACCGGCAAAAAATGTATGGAAAGCATCAAAACTAAAAGAATCAGTTTGAAAATACACCCAGATAAAGCCAATACTAAGAAACACAACACTGATATGCATTTGGACAAGGTAATTGATGCCGGCTTTGATGGTTTTAGGATTATGATGGTCAAATATTACAAGCAACATAGATGATAATGACATAATTTCCCAGGCAATCAAAAATGCCAGTCCGTGTTGCAGCATGCAAACCCAAATCATTGAAAGATGAAAAATGTTATACAGTATTAAATGAAGGTTAATTTTGGAAGAAGTTGAATTATATGCTTTTAAATATCCGCTGCCGTAAATAATTCCGGTAACTGAAGTGAAATTTATTATCAGAATAAACCATGCAGACAGACCGTCAATACGAACCGCTATGTTTCCCAATATAGATCCGGCATTTATAGCATATTCAACAATATTTCCATATAATGCAGGGAAGCTTACCCAGGATGTGAGCAATGCATTTACTAATACAGCATATACTGCCAGATTAGCTTTAAATTTTAAAGGTGTATATAATAGTATAATTGAGAAAGACAAGCAAATTCCAATAGTAGCGTATATTATATATTCCAGTCCAATCATTTGCTTATATAATTAAACATCTCAAAATCAAAGTGTTTTGATTGTTTTATTAGAAATGCAAATTTACGAATAAGTTTTTTATAAATGTTAAGAAGTTTTATATTGTATAAAACCTTATTTGTATGCAATATTGATGTTAAATGTTAAATTAAGACATCTAACTTTAATTACCTTTTGTTTAAACAATTCAGAACGAGATATTAAACGATTATGATTTTCCTGGTTTTGCCGGCTGCTGTTTTTTTATTACTTTTGCATATATTAATCTGTTTATAAAAGTTCAGGCTTATACAGGCATTGACAATGTAGAATGAGGAATTTAGAAATTGAGTAAATCTGATTTTTTTTTCAACATTATAAACTTTAGCAATAGTTATGGAAAAAAAATATAGAGAACCGGAGATACTTGAAAATATTGAAATTATTGATGCCGGAAGTGAAGGTAAGGCCATTGCGAAACTTAACGATATGGTTATTTTCGTGCCTTTTGTAGTGCCCGGTGATATCGTTGATTTAAAAATTATCAGTAAAAAAAAGAATTTTGCTGAAGCCAAAGCTATCAAATTTCATAAGTTTTCTGATAAACGTGATAAACCTTTATGTTCGCATTTTGGTGTATGTGGCGGATGCAAATGGCAGGCGATGAAATATGATGTACAATTATTGTATAAGCAGAAGCAAGTTGTTGATAACCTGCAACGGATTGGAAAGATTGATACATCCTGCATTCAGCCAATATTAGCTTCTAAGAACAAATACTTTTACCGGAATAAACTTGAATTTACATTCTCGTGTAAACGCTGGTTGCTGGATGGTGAAAGAACAACTGAAACCCCTGATGAAAATATAAATATGAATGCACTGGGATTTCATATCCCACAGCTTTTCGACAGGGTACTGGATATAAAGAAATGCTATCTGCAACAGGATCCTTCCAATAGTATACGCGATGCCGTAAAAGAATTTGCATTAAGCAATAATCTCACGTTTTTCGATGCCCGCAAATGGGAGGGTTATCTGCGTAATTTAATTATCAGAACTTCCACTTCGGGAGATGTTATGGTGATACTGATAGTAAAGGACGACAGACCAAAACAAATGAAACGCTTTATGGAATTTCTTGCTGAAAAATTTCCACAAATAACTTCATTGATGTATGTTGTAAATAATAAACGCAATGATACGATTGGTGATCTGGATATTCAGCTTTTTAAAGGGAATCCTTATATAATAGAAAAGATGAATGCCTTTAAAACAGGAACAGAACTGCAATTTATGGTAGGGCCCAAGTCTTTTTACCAGACCAATTCAGAACAAGCGTATCAGTTGTATAAAGTAGCCGCTGAGTTTGCCGATTTTAAAGCTGATGAGGTAGTGTATGATTTATATACCGGTACAGGTACCATTGCCAATTTTATTGCAGGAAGCGTTAATAAAGTGGTTGGGATAGAATATGTTCCTGAAGCCATTGAAGATGCTTACCGTAATTCAGTGCATAATAATATTAAAAATGCATATTTTTATGCCGGTGACATGGTAAAAGTATTAACGGATGATTTTGTAAATGCCAACGGACAGCCCGATACCATTATTACTGACCCTCCAAGAGCCGGTATGCATGAGAAAGTGGTACAGCAAATCCTGAAAATAGCCCCTAAAAAGGTCGTTTATATCAGTTGTAATCCTGCAACCCAGGCCCGCGATAT
Organism: Bacteroidota bacterium; assembly: GCA_026391675.1. Classification (GTDB taxonomy): domain Bacteria; phylum Bacteroidota; class Bacteroidia; order Bacteroidales; family JACABE01; genus JACABE01. The sequence continues at coordinate 92,170 of JAPLDQ010000003.1, read as the reverse complement.
AGAATGGATGAGCAGTTTATACAAGGTTGAGAAAATTCAGCCTGTTGATATGTTTCCTCATACGCATCATGTTGAAAATGTGGTACTTTTGGTGAGAAAATAGTTTGTAAAGTTCATAAAGTTTATAAAGTAAAAGTTAGAATTCTTATTTCGTAATTCGTAATTGATGATGAGAGGTCAGCCACAGGTTTATGAAATCTTAAAAGAATTGAATATTCCTTTTGATTATTACGAACATCCGCCTGTTCCAACGGTAAAAGAAGCCGCTATTTACTGGAAAGACATTGAAGCTGCCCATTGTAAGAATTTATTTTTCCGCAACCATAAAGGTAACAAGCATTTTTTAGTTTTATTGGAATTCTATCAGAATCTGGATATTAAAAGTCTTGAAGCCAGGCTTAAGCAAGGAAAAATTTCTTTTGCCTCAGACGAAAGACTGATGAAACACTTGGGTTTAACTGCCGGTTCGGTTTCTCCTTTTGGCTTGATTAACGATAAAGCCAGTCACGTTCATGTTTTTATTGATGAAAAGCTGCAGCATGCGAAGAAAATCAGCTTTCACCCCAATATCAATACCGCTTCCATTGTATTAAGTTTTGCTGATTTTATGAAATATCTGAACAGCACAGGAAACAGCTATACTTTTTTGAAATTGTATTAATATATCTAAAATTAATCACTTGCATTTTCACTTTTACAATTCAGTCATATTTTCTAAAACAGCTTAGAAATATTATTGTGCATGCATTTTAATCACAATTGCAATTTATTTATAAAAAGAAAAGTTTATAATAAAATTGGAATTTATTTTTTGTATGTTTGTAGCATTAATAACTAAAACCCAAGCATTATGCAAACAAAAATCTTCAGGCTGGCCATTATTATCATTTTCTTTTGTTGTTTCTTTAATGTTAAAGCACAGCCCTATGTCTTTAATTCATCAGCTACCAAAGATTTTGCAAAGGGGAAACTATATGTAATAATGTCAAAAAATAATGGAGAAAATAATGATTATATTGATGTTTTTAAGAAATACTGGAAGTATTGTCCCTATGAAATCATAGAAGAGCAGGATGTCTGGGATCTGATGCAGGAAGGAAATTACTTTATGCAGTTCATTCTTAGTGGCTTTATCAATAAGAATATTAAAATGGAAGATGATGTTGAATATAAAAAAATGACAAAATATGGAATGACTTTTCAGTTGTCGATATTTACTCCGAATGCTACTTATTTTAAAACCTTAAAGGAAAAGCCTGAAAAATTAAAAGATATGAGTCTGAATGAAATTGCTTCATTTGTTGGAAGAATTAAGTTCAAACCGGATGATGCCAAAATATTCAATGTTCTTTCACCTTTTAAAACCGATTTTATGGGTAAAGGATATATGCTGACAGCAGGTCCAGGAATTTTAAAAAACTATCTCCAGTTTTTCCAGACAGCCCTGGAAGAAAAAAAATACTGGGAGGAACGCACCGATAATTTTAATATTAAAGAAATTAAGAGATTAAAAAACAATACTTTATATATACCTGAAGAATTATTAAAAGGCTATGCCCATAAGAGTGATAAAAAAGAGAAAACTGAAAAAGAAGATGAATACAATATGGATGAAATTGCCAAGAAAGCTGAATATCCGGGAACGTGGCAGGTAGTGACAATGGATAAACTCAATGAACTGATACTTAATTCAAAAGAAGAGTTTTTTTATATCAGTTTATACTCTGGTTTAGATATGAATGTTGCCATAAATATCATGACTGTTACCAATGGACTGACAGGAGAAATTATTTATAAAGAATCAAATTCAACGACAAAAAGTTTTTCGCCATCTTTATTTAAAAGTCTTACTAAATTAATACTAAAGTAAAGCAATTAAAAGTTTCCTTAATTACAGATTGTAAAACAGCAGAATATAGGAATTATTTCGTTAAAGCAATATCTGTCACTTCAATCATTTCATCCACATAATGGAAGGTAAGTCCCTGCAGGTATTCAGCTTTGATATCTTCAATATCTCTTCTGTTTTCTGAAGAAAGAATGATTTCTGTGATTTTTGAACGTTTTGCAGCTAATATTTTCTCTCTGATACCGCCTACTGGTAATACTTTTCCTCTCAGTGTGGTTTCGCCTGTCATGGCAATGGCGGCTTTTACGCTGCGTTTGGTAAATGCTGAGCTAATGGCAGTAAATATTGTAATTCCTGCTGATGGTCCGTCTTTAGGTGTTGCACCTTCAGGAACATGTACATGAACATTCCATTTTTCGAAAATATCAGGGGTGAGATTCAATTGTTCTGAATGAGATTTTAAATATTCATAAGCAATAGTGGCTGACTCTTTCATTACATCGCCTAAATTTCCGGTAAGGGTGAGATTTCCTTTTCCTGCACTTAAACTGGCTTCAACAAATAATATTTCACCGCCCATTGCTGTCCAGGCTAAACCGGTAGCCACACCAACAAGGCTTTTCTTCAAAAGGCTGTCATGCTGTACACTCGGTATTCCTAATATTTTCTCAACTTCAGCTACAGTGATAGATTTGTTATATTTGTCTTTATTTGCAATAAAACGGGCACGGTTACGGATAACCTTGGCAATATTTTTTTCCAGCTGACGCACACCTGATTCGCGGGTATAATTATCAATAATTTTTTCAATAACAGCATCTGAAAATTTAAGCTGGGTTTTCTTCACACCGTGTTCATGTATTTGTTTTGGTACAAGATGACGTTTGGCTATTTCCAGCTTTTCTTCTAATATATAACCGCTGATATCGATTATTTCCATTCTGTCGCGCAATGCAGGATGAATAGTGCTGAGTGTATTGGCTGTTGAAATAAACATAACCCTGGATAAATCAAAAGTTTCTTCCAGAAAGTTGTCATAGAATGCATTATTTTGTTCCGGATCGAGTACTTCCAGCAAAGCTGCCGAAGGGTCTCCGTTAATATTCATCCCCAATATTTTATCAACTTCATCCAGTACAAAAACAGGGTTTGAAGATTTAGCTTTTTTCAGTTGCTGGATAATTCTTCCGGGCATGGCACCAATGTATGTTTTGCGATGACCTCTGATTTCGGATTCATCTCTTAATCCACCCAATGACATGCGGATGTATTTACGGTCCAATGCACGTGCTATTGATTTTCCCAATGAGGTTTTCCCAACTCCCGGAGGGCCAACAAGGCATAAAATGGGTGATTTCATATCACCTTTTAGCTTCAGAACAGCAAGGTATTCAATAATCCTTTCTTTAACTTTTTCTAAACCGAAATGATCTTCATCAAGTATTTCTTGTGCACGGATGAGGTCAAAATTATCTTTAGTATATTCATTCCATGGTAAATCGGTTAAAACATTCAGATAATTCATCTGAATGGAAAAATCAGGTGAAGCCGGATTGGTGCGTTGTAATTTTTTGAGTTCTTTTTCGAATGTTGCAGCAACTTCTTTCGACCATTTTTTCTCAGCTGCTTTTGCTTTTATTTCGTTAATCTCCTGCTCGCCGGGGTTACCTCCCAATTCTTCCTGTATTGTTTTTAATTGCTGGTTGAGGAAATATTCGCGTTGTTGTTTGTCAATATCTACCTTGGCTTTGGTTTGTATCTGGTTTTTCAGTTCCAGCATTTGCAAATCTTTGGTAAGCGAAGTTAGTGCATAGGTTGCACGCTCTTTAACATTTGAAACTTCAAGTAATTTTTGCTTTTCAGTAATATCAGTGTTAAGATTTGATGAAATAAAGTTTACCAGAAAATGCGGACTTTCAATGTTTTGTATTGCAAAAGCTGCATCAGAAGGTATATTGGGTGATAGTTTTATAATTTCAATAGATAAATCTTTTAAGGACGAAATCAGTGCATTAAAATTTTTATCGGTATTGATTTTTTCAACATTTCCATATTGCTTAACTTCAGCTACAAAGTAAGGGTCTGATTGCTGTAAATCGCCCAATTCAAAACGCTTTTTCCCCTGAATTATGATAGTTGTACTACCATCAGGCATTTGCAGTGTCTTTAAAATTTGTGCTACAGTTCCAATTTTATATAAATCTTCAAACTGGGGATCTTCCTGTTCTTTATCTTTTTGAGCTACAACACCGATAAGTTTCTTGCTTTTATAAGCATCTTTAATCAGTTTAATTGATTTATCGCGACCCACAGTTATAGGTATAACTACACCGGGGAATAAAACTGTATTGCGTAAAGGTAGTATGGGTAAGGTGTCTGGAATTTTTTCGGCATTCATTAACTCCTCATCTTCTACTGAAAGTAAAGGGATAAATTCTGCATCATCATCCACTAAATCTGCAAATCTTACAAAATCTCCGTTCATTATTTATTTCTATTTTTAAAGTATTTTTTTTAATTCAGCTCGTTTAAAGCATTCTGTTTTTGTAGGTCATGTTAAAAACATGATTAAGAATATCTTTATCAATATCAGAAAAAATCAGATTTCTTCTTTCGTAAACTCTTTCAGCTACATGAATAGCTTTTTTGATATCGTATGTTGAAATTCCGTTTACGCCACCCCACGAAAAAGATGGAATAAAGTTGCGCTGAAAACCGGCACCAAAAACATTGGCATTAACACCAACTACCGTTCCTGTATTAAACATGGTATTTATTCCGCATTTGGTATGATCACCCATGATTAAACCGCAAAATTGCAAACCTGTGCTGGCAAACGATTGTAATGGATAGTTCCAGAGTTTAATTTCTTCATAGGTGTTTTTAAGATTTGAAGTATTGGTATCAGCTCCAATATTACACCATTCTCCAATTACTGAATTACCCAGAAATCCTTCATGGGCTTTGTTTGAATAGCCAAGAAAAACAACATTGTTTAATTCACCACCGGCTTTTGAGTGAGGACCTATGGTTGAATTACTATAAACTTTTGCTCCCATTTTTAGTATTGAACTTTCACATAATGCAAAAGGTCCTCTGATCAGGCATCCTTCCATAACTTCAGCGTCTTTACCAATATAGATTGGCCCATCTGTAGCATTAAGTATCGAAAACTCAACTCTAGCGCCTTCTTCAATAAAGATGGGATGATTTCCTGCAACCTTATTAGTAGTTGGAACTACTGCAGATTTTCTGTTTTTTGTTATTAATTCAAAATCTGAAATAATTTCATTACCATTAAATGCAAAAATTTCCCATACATTGCTTAATTTTGTATAGGGAGATTTTAATTCAATTTCTTCGTAAGGAGTTGTATCATCAACTGTATTTTCAAAATCTTCCTTATTGATATTGTATCCAATAACACAATCACCGGCTTTAAGCGTCTGATTGGGTTTTAAATTATGTAATTCGTCAATAAGTTCGGCACTTGGGAATATGGACCCATTAATCAGAAAATTGTTTTTTTCAAGTAAAGTAGGATATTTTTTACTTAAATATTCTTCAGTAAGGGTTGAAGTTTTACAATTCAGGTACTTTTCCCATTTTTCGCGTAATGTAAGTATACCTATTCTAATATCTGCAACAGGTCTGGTAAATACTATAGGTAATAAATTATTACGTGAGGCATCATCAAAAAGTATGTAATTCATGGTTTTAAGAATTTTGAATGCGGCTAATTATTTTTTTATCAAAACTAGTAAATTTTTGAATAAAAAAAGCCCTTTAAAAAAGAGCTTTAATTTTTCTTTAACAAGATAACAATCTACTGGCTTAGTTGTTTTTCTTTTCGAAATGTTTTTGATATTTTGTTTTAAATTTATCAACACGACCTGCAGTATCCACCAATTTGATTTTTCCGGTGAAAAATGGGTGAGAAGTGTTGGAAATTTCAAGTTTTACAAGCGGATATTCTTTACCATCAGAATATGTAATGGTTTCATTGGTTTTAACCGTTGATCTTGTAATAAACATATAATCGTTGGAAATATCTTTAAATACAACGAATCTGTAGTCTTTTGGGTGAATATCCTTTTTCATTTGATATTATTTTTTAAGTATTTGATAATCTTTTATTTCTGTCAATTTTCGTTATTCGCAAAAATTTTGGAGTGCAAAAGTAGAAAAATTTACTTGAATTACAAAATTTTATCGAAATATTTTTTTTGAATTCAATATTATTCATTTATTGCGCTATTTTACAATAAATTTTCCTTTTTGCAATGAACTTCCGATTTGTAATTTATAAATATACAGTCCGGCGCTTAGTTGAGCCGCATTAATATTAAATTGATGTTCTCCTTTATTTTGATTTTGAGAATTTGTCTTATAAATTTCATGTCCGGTTATATCAGTTAAACTGAAACTAACTATCTCAGATTTATCCAGAGTATATGTTAATGTAGTATTACCTGAACTTGGATTCGGATAAATATGAACAGCAAAAGGATTCTCGCTATTTTCCTTTATTCCGGTAATATTTACTGTAATTATATTTGAAGGCGCAGATTCACAACCATTAACATTTACAACCACATAGTAATTCCCCGACTGATTTGGAATAAAGTTTGCATCTGTTGATATTGGACCTGTTGATTGATCAAACCATTCGTTGCCAATTGTTGAACTGGATATCAGCATATTCCCATTTTGTGTAACTACAGGTGTAGGTGGTATTGGATTTACATTCACATAAATGGAGGCTGTATTACTGCTTCCTGCAGGATTACTACCTGTAACTGTTATATATCCCGATACTGCATTGTTGCCGAAATTGATATTAATACCGTTTGTATTACTGTAACCATTGGCACCATTGGGATATGTCCAGGTATAATTTGTAGCATAGGTTATTGTTGGAACAATAAATGTAACATTGTTCTCGCCCACACATACATTGGTATCGCCACTAATTGCACCGGCTGCTAAAGGTGCAATATAATTGGTGGTTTTATTTCCCGCTAAAGCAGGTATTAAATAGCAATTTTCAGCTGTATTATATTCATAACAGGCAAAATAATAAGTTGTTCCCTGGGTTAATCCTGTAATATTTACCGAATTTCCCGTCCCATTATAAATTACATAATTACCGGTACCAATTTGCTGACCGCTGCCAAAAACACTGTTAGCAATATAAGTAGAACCAACTGGTAATGTTACAAAAACATCAGTACCTTCTCTTGCCAGGATTAATAGTTTATTCCCATTACCTCTGGTACAACTTACCGTCATTGATGTTGTAGTAAGATTGCTGAAGCTTAAATTCGATGCCTGGACTGTTGTCATGGTGCAGGTATATCCACCCATAAAGGCAAATGAAATTGTTTTATTTGTATTGTCTTCGGTTATGTTTGTAATGGGTTTGTTTGTATTTGCATTAGCCCATGATTTTGAATTGGGTGTAGTGACATCTGTAAAACTGGTTTTACTGCCAGACCCAGGAAAAGTGCAACCTGTTCCATTAATAGTTCCATAGGTTGTTGGCGCATTTCCGCCTGCATTGGCACAAACAGGATACATTCCCTGATGACTGCCAGCATTGATGGCTCCTGTCATAGCATTTCCGTCAACATGATAAATCAACAATCCATGACCTGGAATTAATGCATCAAACTTTTGTTGCTGACGATTTTCCATGAGGAAATATTCATTTGAAGTTGCTGTATTATAGCGATAAAAGCTGGCTGTGTCGTCAATAGAATTATGTAAGGTCTTTAATGCAGCTGAACTGAGAACTGTTGCTGTTGCCCAATGGTAAACCATGGTTTTGGTATATGCATTATGATGTGCGGGGGTTCTGCCTCCATTATTCCATGAACCACCTGCCATTAAATCCCAGTCACCTGTTCCGTCATATTGACCATTGGTTGCATAATCTGTATCGTAATAATCAGGTGCACCCAGAACATGACCGAATTCATGGCAGATAACACCGATACGGGTGATATATCCACCGGTATTCCCTCTGAATTCAGGTGAACAGGAATATTTACTGACTGTTTTACCATCTAATGTTAATGTTGGAATGCTTGATGCATGAGACCATATGGCATCTGTAGAAGCACCGGCTTCCTGACCGTAACCTGCAAAGATTACATAAACGCCGTCAACACTTCCGTTGTTATCATTATCAAAATTGGCAAAATTAACAGTAGGATTGGCAGCATTTACAGCTTCTGTAATTAATTCTCCCGCTCTTATAGAATGGTTAGAACCATTATCTGCACCATAATAAGCCATATTATGAGCTGCAGTGTAAGGCCCGGCAACTGTAATGGTAAGGTTTAACTTATTATAGGAATTTTCGAGATAAAAATCTTTAACACTTCCTGTAGCTCCGTCAACTGTGTAGTTTATCTGATTAAATAGGTTGTTAAAATCAGCATTTGTTTTGGTAAAGGGTACATCAGTAAACCCGATTAATATACATACCAGATTTCTGTTTCCTGTTGTTGGAAATACATTGGTAGCTTCGGTAAGGTAAACATTCCATGCCATTTTAAACTGCTGAACCTGAGTAGCTGAATAATGAATGCCTTTTGGGATAGAACTTAAATAGTTTTTTTCTTTCAAACTTCTGTTTGCTTCATTTTTTGCTTGTTTACCAGAAGGAATCATATTATTATCAATATCCAGCACAGCATATTCATAGGTACCTGTTTTGTTAAAGATGACAGAATAACCATCCAGCGTTTCTGCCCATCTAACACGTTCATCCCCTTTCATTTTTATCATGATTTTTGACCCATCGGGTTGTGTAAACTCTACAGGATAAGGGTATGCAGAAACTGCAATTGCTCTATTACTCATGATAAATCCGGAAAGGATTAAAAATAAGCAAAGCAAAAAATAAGAATTTTTTTTCATATAAATCAGATTCTCTATTTTAAGTTAAATTAAAGTTTGCAAAAATACACTATATTTAAATATCATTTCTATTTTTAACAATTTAATAGCTATGTTTTTAGCAATTTTTTTGTTCAGAATTATATAGTTCATACTTTTATAAAAACTGTTATATTTTTATTTACATTTGCAATTTAATTTTTAACTTATTTGATGCTTAAAATTAGTTTTATAATATCATTTGTTTTTGTACTTCAATTGCATTTATTGTATTCACAATCAACAGATTCATTGTCATTTCCAACCCGTAATATAACACATAAAGAGTTTTTTGAAAAATGGTATTTACATACTAATTTTGAACATTATATTGATAATTATTGTGATTATACCATTCATCAGATTGAAACAGCAGGAGACTTTTCTCAACCTCAACCCTATACTTTTTCTATAAATGGTGGAAGCTATAAATGGAATCAATATTATTTTAACAATTTTAAAATAAATGATTTGTATTTTCCCGGTAATGCATTGCATAAGCCCTATTTGTTTGATAATGATGTCAGTATAGATATCTATAATAATTCAGTTCAGTTTTTTTCTAATGATAATGACAGACAAAAGGCTTATATTCAATGGAATCATGGTACATTAGGAGATCGAATGGATGATGCAGACTATATCATTAATACTATTGCCGGTCATGGTTCGCCTTATCAGCGCTTGTACGGAACTCCTATTAATTTTCGCAAACGTGTTGAAGATAATATTTTACTGATGTTACATAATATTATCGAAACTAAAAAAGGAAATTTATACCAGAGTTTTTATTTTAATGCCGGTCAGCATATGCTTACAGGCTTTGACTATAAAGGAATAAACAGTTATTACCCCGAAAATTATCTTCAGTTTCATGTTGATGGTAATTTACCTGTTATTGCTGATAAATTATTTGATTACAATGGATACCTATTTACCTATCTAGAAAGAGATCAGCTGTTTAGCGAATATTATTATGCCCAAAATGAAACTGCTAAACTTAAAAGTATAAATTTATCTTTATATGGAAAGATGAAAGATTATTATACCACCGGTTTAAATTTGTCTTTGAAAAATATTTCGCATAATACGGCTAATTTCTCCAGAAATTATGTTGATATTGAAGGTGAAGGGTTGGAACCCTGGTATGCAGATGAGAACATTGTTGAGCTATCAATAAATCATAAACAAAAGAAAAAATTAAACGATTTATTTTCAATACAGGCTGAATTTTCAAATGCCTTAATGCAATTTAATCCTAAGCAGAATTCTTCTTTTAATACAATTTATTATCAGCCAACCGATACCAATTACATGTCATTGTACTATACGGAATGGCAGCATAAAAGCTTTACTTCTGCTTTATTAAGTAATGCGTTGGGCTTACAGTATGAAAAGTTTTTTAATAATAAAAGGATTAATTTAAAAGCTGAATTTGATATTACCCTGGATGGTTTTAGTGTTGCATCCAATACATTTATAAAACCTTCGTGGCAGTTTGCGTTTAATACAACTTTCCAGCTATTGCCAAAAATTAAAGTTTCAGTTTTGTTCGGGAAAAAGCAAATACCTTTCGATGCTGATTATATCCGGTTTTTTTCAGCTGATTATATGAATGGTTTAACCTATTACTGGCATGATATTAATAATGATAAGCAGTTTCAATCGAACGAAAAAGGCGATTTATTCACTACTACCGGAGGTAAATACCATCATATCAGCGATGGAATTCAACAACCCTATGAATTCTATTTCGATATTCCTGTAGAAATAAGAGTGGGAAAGCGCAGCTTGTTTACCATATCCGCACAATATCGCCAATATAGGAATTTATGGGGTATCACTTATGATGCAGAAGCCTCAGCCTATGGCAAATATTCTGACCCGGTAAATATTGGTATGTATTCCCAGAATCCCCCTGACAACAGACAAATTTATTTTCTCAATAATGGAGTGGTAAATTATACTGCTGTAAATAATTATTCCGAGAAAATGATGGAAGGAACCAAGGACAACTCTGTATTATGGGATAATCCTTTCGTTACTTGCTTAAATATAAAATATGAATACCAGGGTAAGAAATTGTATATATGTGCTTCAATTACAACAAACAGGGTTGAAGGTTTCGGAGCCCTTGGAAATGGTGTGCTGCAAAACAATTTTAGTGTTCTTACTGAAAGTATGGCTAATCCAAATTCTTATTTTTATTATCTGGGTCGAATGGATGTGGATCGTTCATACTTTGGCAGATTATTAATTTCTTATGCCATAAACAGGCATCTTACTATGGCTTTTCAATATAAATATAAAGACGGACAGCCATTTAACGCTTTTGGTACAAAAAGCTCAAGCGATGCCAGCGGAAATAATCAAATTGCCATTTGGAACAATAATGTTAAAGGAGATAATTCGTTTACAGGAGAAACCTCACGCAGGGAAGACTGTTTTTACAATACGGAGTTGCGTTGTAAATATACTTTCTTCCTGAAAGATAAATTACTTGATATTAACCTAAGTTTCTATAACCTTTTAGATCTTGGATTTCAATTGGCTGAAGCAACTTTCCCACCCTTAACCGACGAAGGAAAACGTAAAGCGATAGATATTCAGATACCCAGGGGCTTTATTTTGTCAGCCGCTTTAAGATTTTGATTTTTTAAGATAAATAGCTGAAGTTTGGTATTATTTTTGATTATTTTAATAATATGAAAACAAAATTTATCATAGTAATCCTATTTTTTTCAATCTTATTATTGAATAACAATAGTTTTGCTCAGAGATGGCATAGTGTTGGAAGAGGTGGCCATTTTCACAGGCGATACCAGAGCGGAATTAAAATGGTCAGAATGCATCGTTTCCCAAGAGAAAGAGTTGTAATTGTCAGCGAAAAGCGATTTAACCCAATTCCTTCTTTATCTGTTGAATATATCAGTTTTATATATAAAGGGAAAAACTATTTTTACAGCAATGGTTTATTTTATGATTATTATGATAATAATTACAGATTGGTTACAACTCCTATCGGTGTCAGATTGAGTATTTTACCAGGGGGTTATTATAGTATTGTAATTGGCGGATTGCCACATTATTATTATAAAGGTGTTTATTATAAACCAGTTGATAATCAATTTGAAACGGTTGAACCTTTAGTTGGAACAATTGTTTCTGATTTGCCTGCTGAAAATATACCGGAAGTGAAAATTAACGGGAAAAAATATTACGAACTGGATAATTTATTGTATAAAGCAATAAAAACTGAAAATGGTATTCAGTATGAAGTCGTTGCAAAACTTGGAGATTAAATTATTAAATTATGCAGATAAAAGCAACAACACCTGAGCAATACACTGCTCAATTACCTGATGAAAGGAAAACAGCAATAGAAATATTACGTAAAACTATTCAGGAAAACCTGCCTGAAGGCTATGAAGAAATTATTGATTATGGAATGATAGCCTATGTTGTACCACATTCAATTTATCCGAAGGGATATCACTGCAATCCCAAACAGGCATTACCTTTTATGTATATTGCATCACAAAAGAATTTTATTGCCATTTATCATATGGGATTATATGCAAACCCTGCATTATTATCCTGGTTTACAACGGAATATCCTTTATATTCAACTGCTAAATTAGATATTGGTAAAAGTTGTATCCGTTTTAAAAAACCTGAAAACATTCCGTTTGACTTAATAGCAGCACTTTGTCGTAAAATGACTATTGACGACTGGATTAAATGCTATGAATCCAATCTTAAAAAATAATCTTTCCATTCCCTTTATTTTCCTGTTTTTATAAACAAATATTAAGTTTTATTTGTTTATTTGTTTAAGATTTATTTATATTTATTCTAAATAATGAATGTAATTATAACAAACCGATATATTTAACATAACTATTACATTGAATATAGTCTCAATAAAATTTTTTAACTGATGAAAAAAATATTATTCTTTACAATTTTACTTAGTGCATTTCAAATTCATGCACAGGACCGTTTATTTACTTATACTTATCAAAGCAATGTTTTAAACAAAGGGAATAAAGAATTAGAAGTATGGACTACTATGCGAAATTCAAGGGATAATTATTATCGTGCATTTGATCACACACTTGAATTTGAATTAGGTTTAGGGAAAAATTTACAAACAGCATTTTATTTAAATTATGGTTATGCTAAAGGTATTGAAACAATTAATAATATCCAGTCATTATTCTCCGAAAACAATTATAGTTTTGCAAATGAATGGAAATTAAAATTATCGGATCCGGTTGTAAATGCTTTCGGTTCTGCAATTTATTTAGAATATTTCTTGAGTCCCGATGTTTTTGAAATCGAAACAAAACTGATTTTTGATAAGCAAATGGGAAATTTTGTTCAGGCTTTTAACATATCCTCAGAATTTGAATTTAAAAATGAATTTATAAGTAATGCAAATCAAATTGATATTGAAAGAGAAAAGGAAGTAAGCCTGTTTCTGAATTACGCATTGTCTTATAAGATAAACCATAATTTTTCTTTAGGTTTTGAATTGCTAAACAAGAATGTTTTTGAAGATAATAAATGGCAATATTTTGTTTTTTCAGCAGGTCCGTGTATTTCGTATTTTACAGATGGATTCTGGATTAATTTAAGTTGTTTGCCTCAGTTTAATGATTTTAAAACGAATCATCTTGAATTAAATGATAATGAAAAAATACAAACAAGATTAATTTTTTCTTATGCTTTTTAAAAAAACTAATATTTTGATTTTTCTGGCTTTGTGTTTATCAGCTTGTGTTGCTACACTTTATGTCCCAACTGAAAAAGACGCTGTTAAAAATAAGGTTACGTTACATGAACTACAGCAAGGACGTGAATTATATATTAAAAATTGTTCAAGTTGTCATAACTTACATTTACCTTCAGAATATACCAGGCATGAATGGTGGACAAAAGTTGATAGAATGCAAACAAGAGCAAAAATTGATAGTGCACAAAAGCAATTAATAGTCAAATATTTAGAATCAAATTGTAAAAAATAATTTATTGTTTTAATTTCTTTAAAGGGCGTAATGTTAATTAAGCCCTTTTTTGTTTTATATCAATTATTTACACATTGAAATTTTAAAAATGAAAAAATAAAAATATTTTTTTGAGTGACTTAAATTTTTAATTTTGCAGTCAGATTCGAAATTAAATAATAATATATAGCTTTATGACAAAATCAGAACAAATCATGGAATTAGAGCATCACTATGGTGCACACAATTATCATCCGCTTCCGGTAGTATTATCAAAAGGTGAAGGTCCTTTTGTATGGGATGTTGAAGGGAAAAAATATTTTGATTTTCTTTCTGCTTATTCAGCAGTAAATCAAGGGCATTGCCACCCAAAAATCATTAATGCCTTAATAGAACAGGCAAAAACAATGACCCTGACATCACGTGCTTTCTATAACGATTGTCTGGGCCCTTACGAAAAATTCGTTACTGAATATTTTGGTTTCGACAAGGTATTACCCATGAATACCGGTGCTGAAGCAGACGAAACTGCTTTGAAACTTATACGTAAATGGGCTTATATGAAAAAAGGCATTGCTGAAAATCAGGCAAAAATTATTGTTTGTAATGATAACTTTCACGGCCGAACCATAAGTATTATTTCTATGTCAACAGATCCTGATGCCTATACCGGTTTTGGACCTTACACTCCGGGATTTATTAAAATTCCTTATAATAATATACCTGCATTGGAAAGTGCATTAGCAGATCCAAACGTTGCCGGTTTCCTTGTTGAACCTATTCAGGGTGAAGCGGGAGTTTATGTTCCTGAAGAAGGATATCTGAAAAAAGCCTATGATTTATGTAAGGCTAAAAATGTATTGTTTGTTGCAGATGAAGTACAGACCGGTATTGCCCGTACAGGTAAATTACTGGCATGTGATCACGAAGGAGTTCACCCTGATATATTAATTTTAGGTAAAGCATTATCTGGTGGCGTAATTCCGGTATCAGCAGTTTTGGCTAGTGATGAAATTATGCTTTGTATTAAACCGGGCGAACATGGTTCAACATTCGGTGGTAATCCTTTAGCAGCAAAAGTTGCAATTGCTGCATTGGAAGTAGTAAAAGAAGAAAAATTAGCTGAAAAAGCTGAATATTTAGGCAATATTTTCAGAGATGAAATCAGAAAAATTGACTCTGAAATGATAGAATTGGTTAGAGGTAAAGGTTTATTGAATGCTATCATTATTAAACCAAAGAATGGTAAAGAAGCCTGGGATGTTTGTTTAAAAATGGCTGAAAACGGTTTGTTGGCAAAACCAACACATGGTCATATCATCCGTTTTGCGCCACCATTGGTAATTACCGAAACACAATTAAGAGAAGCTATCGGAATTATCAAAAAATCTATTTTAGCATTCTGATAATCAATTATATAAATAAAAAAAGACCTGTTATGCAGGTCTTTTTTTATGGTATAAAATTTGAATTAAGAATAATCAATTTTTTTAGTAAAAACTCTGCGTCTTATATGTGGTTCTCTTGATTGATAATCTTCCCATAGCAAATGCATTTTCTTATTTACTTCTAAAACAGGATTAATAACATTTGTTTTAACGCCTTTTTTAATACAATTAGCCATTATTTCCTCAAATATCATTGCATTCAACCCTTTGTTCTGCATATCCGGTCTGACTGCTATCAGGTACATGTCAAGAATTTCAGCCTTATTTAATGATTTTAATATGTACCACCACCCAAATGGAAGTAATCTTCCTTTTGATTTCTGTACACCTTTTGAAAGGGAAGGCATGGTTATGCCAAATGCTACTACTTCATCATTATCATTTAATACTACTGAAACAAATTCAGGTTTTACATATCCTATATACTGTTTGGTAAAGAATTTAATTTGTTTGTCCGACAGAGGATAGAAGCCATATAACGGAGCATAGCTTTGGTTTAATACATCAAATATCTGATCAGCATATTTAAGTATTTGTTTTGTTTTTGTTGCTTTTAATGTATGCAGATTATATCTTTCAGCAACTAAACCAGCCATTCTTACTAATTTTTCCGGTCTCTCTTTAGGGATGTCATATTCAAACTGTATCCAGTCAGCATCTTTTACAAATCCTAATTGTTCCAATAACTTTGGGTAATATTCATGATTATAAAGTGTTGCGTAAGTTGCCAACTGATCAAAACCGTAAATAAGCATTCCTTCGCGATCCATATCGGTAAAACCTAAAGGCCCGTGAATCTCATTACAACCAAATTCCATTCCCCACTTCTTAACTGTGTTTAGTAATGATTCTGCAACTTCCAGATCATTTATTAAATCAAACCACCCAAAACGTATTCTGTTTTCTTTCCAGCATTCATTTGCCCTTTTGTTCAATATTCCTGCTATCCTGCCAACAATTTTTCCATCTTTATATGCCAACCAATATTTTGCATCACAAAATTCGAATGCCGGATTTTTAGTTCTGCTCAATGATATTTTTTCGTCCAAATCTAAAGCAGGAACCCAATAAGGATTGTCATGATATAATGTATAAGGGAATCTTATAAATTTTATCAGGTCGCTTTTTGAACTAACTTCTTTAATATTTATCTCCATAGTTTTATTTTAGAACATATATTTTATAGTAAAGATAACCATAAATAAAAATAAAATCTTAAATATTTTATATTTTACGAAAATATATCATAAAAAAAGCCGGCTTCTTCATAAACAAGCCGGCTTTCTTATTCATTATTAAATAATTATGATATTTTTTTAATATAACACCTGCGACGGATATGTTGACGTGGATTATAGTCCTGCCATATCAGCTGATTTTTAATATTTACTTCGAGTACCGGATTCTGAACGGTTTTTTTAACACCCTTTTTTATATAGTTACTCATCAATTCTTCAAAAATGATGGCATTCAGCCCTTTATTCTGCATATCAGGTCTGATTGCAATAAGGTACATATCAATTACATCGTGATTTTTAATGGATTGTAATATATGCCACCAGCCAAAAGGAAATAATTTTCCTTTAGCTTTCTGAACACCTTTTGATAAGGAGGGCATAGTGATGCCAAAGGCAACAACTTCATCTTTATCATTTAAAATTACTGAAACAAATTCAGGTTTAACATAGCCAATATATTGCTTGGTAAAAAGGTCAATTTGCCTGTCTGATAATGGCGCAAAACCGTATAAAGGCATAAAACTCTGATTCAGTACTTCAAATATCTGATGAGCATATTTGAGTAATTGTTTGGTTTTTGTTGCTTTTAATGAATGTACATTATATCTTTTGGCAATAAGATCAGACATTTTTGTCAATTTTTCAGGTAGTTTTTCCGGTACCTGATATTCAAACTGGAACCAGTCGGCATCCTTTTCATAACCCAATTTCTCCATTATCTTAGGGTAATATTCATGGTTATAAAGTGTAGCGTATGTTCCCAATTCATTAAATCCTTCAACCAGCATGCCTTCTCTGTCCATATCGGTAAACCCAAGCGGTCCGTGGATTTCATTGCAGTTATATTCTTTTCCCCAGTTTTCAACTGTTTTTAGCAATGCGTCAGCAACATCTTTATCTTCAATAATATCTAACCATCCAAATCTTATTCTGTTTTCTTTCCAGTTATCATTTGCTCTTTTATTCAAAATACCAGCAATTCTGCCTGCTAGTTTCCCATCCTTGTATGCTAACCAATATTTAGCTTCACAAAATTCAAAAGCCGGGTTTTTTTCTTTACTTAATGAGGTTTTTTCATCCATATCCAAAGCAGGAACCCAATAAGGATGATTTTTATATAATTTATATGGAAATCTGATAAATTTATTTAAATCTGTTTTGCTGTTAACTTCTTTAATTTCAATAGCCATTCTAATTGAATTTTTAAATTAATATAAAATTTAGGTTGATAAATTGAAAACTAATTACAATTACTTCATGAGGAAATCAATAATATTTGAAAATTATAGAAAACAATGATTTAGTAATTGCCACTGGTTCTTTTGTTTTTAATCCGATAATTTTTTGATATCGGAATAACATTGCGTTTTGATTTCATACGATAGGATGAACTACCCCTGTAATATGAGGCACTTCCCGAATGAATGTGACTTCTGTAAGACCTCCCTCTTTGTGGTGTACTGCATGAAGTAACATAAACCGAAACTATCAGTATCGAAGTGAGAAGATATAAGTAATTGATTTTTTTTAAATTAAGCATATTACATATTTTTTTGCTTAAAACTTTTTGCTAAATTATTAAAAAAATCTTTTATTTGGTAAAAATAAAATAAAATAATTTAGCTTGCGTTAAAATTAGTTAAAAATAAAGGGATTTCGAAAATAAAATTCTTTCTTTGCAGCCTTTTTTAAGAGGAATAATATATACAACAGCCTGAAACATGAAATTTAAAGTCATTAGCATTTTATTTACTGCAATTTTATTAAATTACTGCTCACTTTTACATGCTCAGGAAGAAATAGATAAAAAAATTGATGGCGTTTTTGTTGTTGAAAGTATAAATGACAGCATTGATATGGCATCCGATTTTTATTCTTTTTATGATTCACTGGCAGTTTTTTTTGAAGGAGATACCCTGTATAATTCTTTTGATAATGAAATAGTCCATTATCCAAAGGTTGATTTTTCTACTAAAAAAGATACTACTGTTATTCAATTGATTGATGCGTCAAAAAAAAGTATATATGTTCATCCATGTGATGGTGACGTAACATCAAGATTTGGGCTGCGCCATTATCGTTATCATTATGGTACGGATGTTAATCTTGAAACAGGTGATACCGTGATGAGTGCTTTTGATGGAAGGGTAAGGGTGACCAAGTTGAGCCGTTCCTATGGTTTTGTTATTGTAATCCGCCACCTGAACGGACTGG
This sequence comes from Bacteroidota bacterium, assembly GCA_026391675.1. GTDB lineage: Bacteria > Bacteroidota > Bacteroidia > Bacteroidales > JACABE01 > JACABE01. The sequence continues at coordinate 73,467 of JAPLDQ010000003.1, read as the reverse complement.
AAACTTTGTATGCTCATCTTTCGCAGATTAATGTCAGTAACGATCAAATTGTAAAAGCCGGCGATTTGATAGGTTTGGGAGGAAATACAGGCCATTCACATGGCAGTCACTTACATTTTGAGATCCGTTATCTTGGTGCCCCCATAAATCCGGAAGATATCATAGATTTTGAAAAAAGGCAGCTCAGATCTGATAAATTATTACTTTCTGCCTATCATTTCAGATATCAGAAAGAGATTTCAAAATTAAAAGAAGCCCGTTTTCATAAAGTTAAAAGTGGCGAAACCCTTGGCAGCATTGCCAGAAAATACCACACATCAGTAAATGCACTGAAGAAATTAAACCGTATGAAAAAATCAAGTATTATTCGTTCAGGTAAAAAAATCAGGGTTAGATAATTTCTTAATTAGTGAAATAATTAATCAATTTTTACCATCCACTAATACCGGTAGTATCATTTAATAAATGGTCGTTGTCTTTTCCAAGTAAATTATCATAATTATCAAATCCAGCCTTGGGAATTTTAATTTCATACATTTTCTTGGCTTTATTACTAAGCTGTTTGTTGCGTAACCAGGGGTTAAAATCTTTGAGTATACGGTAGGTAATATTATGATTTTTAGCAAAGGTCACCAAACTGCTGATACTTGAATCTATTTTCACAGTTTCATAAGGAATAGGAGGGTAGAGGTCTTTAATACGAAGATAATAGCCGTATTTAACGGGTTGTGTACAGATTATTTTCAATGCGAGTATACGATAAACGTAACGTGATGTTTCTTCGTTAAGATATAAATCATAATAAGTAGAAACATTTTGAGATTCAATGGCCCTTTTTACACCGGATTCACCCATGTTATAGGCAGCAGCAGCAAGTGTCCAGTTGTCAAACATGCCATAGGTAGTGTTAATAAACTTACAGGCTGCTTCAGTAGCTTTTTCAAGGTTATACCGTTCATCAACCTCTTCAGTTATTTCCAGACCATATTTTTGGCCTGTTGGTTTAATAAATTGCCAGAATCCGGCTGCATTGGATGGTGATACAACATTCAGGAATGAACTTTCAATCAAAGCGAGGTATTTGAAATCTTCAGGGATGTTATTTTTTTTTAAAATAGGCTCAATTACAGGAAACCACCGGTAAGCCCGTTTTAGCATCAATATCGTATTGGATTGCCAGTAAGTGTTGGTAAGTAATTCGCGGTCCAAAGCTTCTCGTACATAATAAATTTTTAAAGGTACAGCTTCATTACAAAAAGCTAATTTCTCGGGAACTTCAACAGAAAAAATACGATAATTAGTCTGGAAAGCTTTCTTGTAATTTTCGTCTGAATTCTTTTCGTAATGTGAAGAATAAATCAGATATTTCCCCGAAATTAAGGCAATAGTTGTAAAAATAATGGTAAAAAGTAAGCGTTTAATATTCATGTAAATTGTTTTTGGAAGTGCTTAATTAGTCAACGCTTTTTTATAGTCAATATTGTATTTTTTGTTAAAAATATTTAAAACTTACTGATGTAGTTTTTGAAAGGTATAGAAACTTTATCCTTTTCTGATAAAATAGGATTTTCTACATCCCAGTCTATGGCCAGATCAGTATCGTTCCATAAAATTGAACCTTCAGCTTCTTTGTTATATAAATTAGTACATTTATAAGAGAAAATGGTATCATCTATCAGTGTTACAAATCCATGTGCAAAGCCTTCAGGAATCCAAAGCATAGTCTTGTTTAACTCTGTAAGTTCCAATTTATAATGTTTTCCATATGTAGTCGAATTTTTACGGATGTCAACTGCAACATCCATCACTGCTCCTTTTATTACCCTTACCAGTTTTCCCTGAGCATAAGGAGGATTCTGAAAATGTAATCCTCTTAAAACCCCTTGCTGTGATTTAGATTCATTATCCTGTACAAAATTTAAATTTAAACCGGCATCAATAAACCGTTGCTGATTATAGGATTCAAAAAAATATCCCCTGTCATCACGAAAAACATTGGGTTGTAGTATTAATAAGCCTTCTAAGGGTGTTTTAATTAATTCCATTTTCTCAGTTTATAAAGTTCAAAAGTTAAAAGTTTGTAAAGTTAATAATGTTATTGGTAATTTCGATTTTGCTCAATTTTCAGTAAATTTTTCGTTCAATTGACATTGAAAACTGAGCAAAATCGAAGTGTATAATTTCTGATATTACAAATGAATTACTTCTCCGTATGCAGCAGCAACAGCTTCCATAACAGCTTCAGACATGGTTGGATGAGGATGTACTGCATTTAACAAATCATGTCCGCTTGCATTTAATTTTCTCGCAACTACAGCTTCTGCTATCATTTCGGTTACATTATCACCTATCATATGGCAACCAATCAGCTTATTATCTTTTGCATTAAAAATTACCTTAACAAAACCATCTTTATTTCCTGAAGCACTTGCTTTTCCTGATGCTATAAATGGAAATTTGCCGATTAAAATCTCGATACCTGCTTCTATGGCTTGTTTTTCAGTCATGCCAACTGATGCTATTTCGGGACTGGTATAAGTACAACCGGGAATATTCCCATAATTCATTGTTTCCGGATTTTTTGCAGCAATCTTCTCAACACATATAACAGCTTCATGTGAAGCAACATGCGCTAAGGCAGGACCATGAACAATATCACCAATAGCATAATAACCTTCTACATTGGTATGATAATATTCATCAACTATAACTTTACCTTTGTCATATTTAATACCGCATTCATCCAGTCCAATACCCTCAAGGTTTGTAGCAATACCAACAGCTGAAAGTACAATCTCAGCTTCAACAATTACTTCACCTTTTTTTGTATTTATCGTAACTTTGCATAATTCACCTGTAGTATCAATGCTTTCAACATTCGCATCGGTCATTACCTTCATTCCCTGTTTTTTAAATGAGCGTTCCAGTTGTTTTGAAACTTCTTCATCTTCTATGGGTACCAGGTTGGGCATAAATTCTACCAATGTTACCTTTGTTCCAATTGAATTATAGAAATAAGCAAATTCAGAGCCTATAGCACCGGAACCAACGACCAACATTGAATTGGGTTGTTCTGCTAATGTCATGGCTTCACGGTAACCAATAATTTTTTTACCGTCTTGTTTTAAATTTGGTAATTCACGTGAACGTGCACCTGTTGCAATTATAATATGATTTGCACTAAATTCTGTTTTATTGCCATCATTATCAGTAATTTCAACAATTTTTCCGGGTTTTAGCTTACCATATCCTTTTAAAACTTCAATATTATTTTTTTTAAACAAAAACTGTATGCCTTTACTCATTCCATCAGCAACACCACGACTGCGTTTTACAATATTTTCGAAATCAGCCTTAATCTCACCTTCAATTTTAACACCATAATCCATGGCATGTGAAGCATAATTAAAAACCTGTGCACTTTTTAGCAATGCTTTGGTTGGAATACAGCCCCAGTTAAGGCAAATACCACCTAATTCGGCCCTTTCCACTACGGCTGTTTTTAATCCCAATTGGGATGCTCTGATAGCTGCCACATAACCACCTGGCCCACTACCAATAACTATTAAATCAAAATTCATATATTTACTTATATTTTTAATCAATTATTTTAAATTATTTTATTTTTTGCAAAAGTACGAAAATATTAAAATATTGGAAACATCATTGCTTATCAGTTAAAAAAATCTAATTTTGCTCTGTTATTTCAATCACAAAAAAATAAAATATAAACATATGAAAAAGTTTGATCCAGCCAGTAATATTCAGGATTTATTACAATTTGGCGAATTCGGTGATGTAAATCCTTCAATCACAGATTCAGCTACATATACATTTTTAGAAGCGAAATCAATGATAGATACTTTTCATGGAGAAGGGCATGGATGTTTTTTATATTCACGTCACTGGAATCCGAGTAATAAATATCTGGCTGATGCAATGGCAGCTATGGAAGGAACTGAAGCTGCATGGGTAACAGCATCCGGGATGGGAGCCATCACTTCGGCAATCTTACAATTGGTTAATTCCGGAGATCATATTGTTGCCAGTATTACAACTTATGGTGGAACATATGCCTTTTTAAAAAATTACTTACCAAAATTTAATATTGATGTTACATTTGTTGATATTACAAATTTAGATTCAGTTAAAAAGGCCATTCGTCCGAATACAAAAGTTATTTATACTGAAACCATGACCAATCCGATGCTTAATATATCTGATTTGCCTTCATTATCTAAGATTGCTGCAACTGTTGGTGCAAAACTTATGGTTGATAATACATTTACACCTATGATAGTTTCCCCGATCAAGCATGGTGCTGATATTGTGGTTTATAGTATGACAAAGTTCATCAATGGTAAAAACGATTGTCTTGCAGGAGCTATTTGTGGTTCAATGGAATATATCAATTCATTAAGCGATGTTAACAGTGGTACAGCAATGCTGCTTGGGCCGGTGTTGGATCCATTACGTTCATCCAGTATTTTAAAGAACATCCATACACTTCATATTCGTATGAAACAGCATAGCGCCAATGCTATGTATCTTGCTCAACGATTTAAGGAGATAGGTTTAAAATTTGTATACCCTGGTATGCCTGAATGTAAAGGACATGATTTGCTTAGATTAATGATGAATCCTGAATTTGGTTATGGCGGTATGATTGCCATTGATATGGAAACAGCTGAAAGGGCTTCGCAATTGATGGAAATGATGCAAAAGCAAGGAGTTGGCTATCTGGCTGTAAGCTTAGGCTATTTCAAAACATTATTCAGCAATTCAGGGAAAAGTACTTCGTCAGAGATTCCGGAGGATATACAGAAAGAAATGGGACTAAGTGAAGGATTACTTAGATTTTCAGTTGGTCTTGATAACGATATTCAACGAAGTTTTGATAAAATACATTACTGTTTAAAAGAATTGAAATTCATTTAAAATATTCAGAAAGACTTCGAAAGAAGTCTTTTTTATTTATACAACAAAAATACAGTTGTCTTTTTATGAAAGTCGGGAACTGATTTTTTCCAGGATGCTATGGTTTTGGTTTTGATAAAAGCATTTGGCAGGGTAATATCTGTGGCAATACAAAGCAAGGTTTCACCTCTGCAGGTCTGAAGGAGCGATTCTATCAATTGGTTGTTACGATAAGGTGCTTCAATAAAAATCTGAGTTTCATTTCTTTGATAAGCATTCTTTTCAATTTCTTTGATTCTGCTTATTCTTAAGACTTTATCAACAGGTAAGTAACCTAAGAATGTAAATTGCTGACCATTAAAGCCCGAAGCCATTAAAGCCAGCAAAATAGATGAAGGACCTACCAATGGAATAACTTCTATATTTTTTTGTTGCGCTATGCGGACAATATCAGCCCCTGGATCTGCAATGCAAGGTAGGCCGGCTTCTGATAATAAACCAATATTTTCTCCTTTGCTTATGGCATCCAGATAATTTGCAATTTCTTCAGGTTTTGAATGTTCGTTTAAAACCAGAAAAGTAAGTTCGTCAATAGGTTTGATAATTCCGGCTTTTTTAAGGAATCTGCGCGCAGTTCTGATTTCTTCAACAATATAAATATTTATGGTATTGATAACATTATTATTGTAGGATGGAATTACCATGTCTACAGCTGTTTCGCCTATTGTTGACGGGATAAGATATAATTTCCCTTTTTGCATATTAAATTTAGAATTTAGAAGGTAGAAATTAGAATTATTGACTATTTATTACTTTTCACTTTATAAACTTTACGAACTTTTAAACTGAATTACCAGGGTAAATTATCCAGGTCCACATTACCTCCTGTAATAATTATACCGATTTTTTGTCCTTTAACTTCCAGTTTTTTCTCCATTATTGCTGCAAGCGGCACAGCAGAGGATGTTTCTATAATTAATTTAGTACTTTCCCAAACCAGGCGCATTGCATCGACTATTGATTTTTCTGAAACCGTGCAGATTTGATTCACATATTGCTGAATAATCGGGAATGTTTTACTGCCTAATGTGGTACGTAAACCATCAGCTATAGTAGTTCCTTTAACCGTTGATTCGTAATTACCTGAATAAAATGACAGGAAAGCATCATTTACTTCTTCTGGTTCTGCCGCAATTACCTTTGTTTCAGGAGAAAAATAATGTGTGCTTAAGGCAGTTCCGCTTAAAAGGCCTCCTCCTCCAACAGGGGCCATTATTATATCAAGATGGAGGCATTGTTCAAACAGTTCTTTTGCTGCAGTGGCTTGTCCTGCAATGATGCGGTAATCGTTATATGGATGTATCTCTACAGCATCCGTCCTTTTTTTTATTTCATTCAGCGTGGATTCTCTTGCATCTAAAGTAGGTTGACAAAAAGTTATTATTCCTCCATAAGACCTTACAGCTTCAATTTTAACTTTTGAAGAATCTTCAGGCATAACAATATAGGCTTTTGTATTTCTAAGCATAGCAGCTCTCGCCAGACCTTGTGCGTGATTGCCTGATGAATGAGTAATCACACCATTTTTTATTTCTTCATCATTGAGTGAAAATACAGCATTTGTTGCCCCACGTGTTTTAAATGCCCCCGCTTTTTGCATATTTTCGCATTTAAAAAATATTTCAGCATCAAAAAGCTTGTTAATTCTTTGCGAACTAAAAACAGGAGTCCTGTGGATATAAGGTTTTATCCTTTCGGCGGCCTGTTCTATGGTTTCTTTTGCAGGTATCATTTTTAGTTAATAAAGTTTATAAAGTTAAAAGTTCATAAAGTTATGATGGTATAAATTATTAATTTAAAACAGATTATATTAAATCAACAATTTTCTGACAGGCTTTATCCAGCATTTTATAAACATTTTCAAACCCTTCTTTCCCTCCGTAATAGGGGTCGGGCACATCTATGTTCTTTTCAGGTTCAATTACATTCATGATATAATCTGCTTTAGATAAATCTTCATTATTTCTGGCAAATACTTTTAGATGGCGAAAATTGTTATCGTCCATAAAGTAAATTTTATCAAATTCTTCAAAATCCTGAATTTTAAATAATCTGGCTCTCTTCCCTTTCAATTTGATATTATGATTTTGTAATGTATGGATTGTTCTGTCATCGGGTTCATCGCCAACATGAAAAGGCTCAAATCCTGCAGATTCGACGATTGCATTTTTAGAAGCTTCGTTTATTTTATGCTTTAAAATGCCTTCTGCCATTGTTGACCGGCAAATATTGCCATGACAAAGAATCAATATTTTCATTGTAAAACGTCTTTAAAAAATAAATGTAAGCTTTTTAAGGAGCTTACATTTATGTAATATGTTAATAATCAATATTTTTTATAATTATATCTTTATTTTCTTTTCAAGTTCATCAACATTGCTTTTATATTTTTTGTCGGTTTCAATCAGATTGTTTACTGTTCTGCAAGCATGTAATACTGTGGCATGATCTTTATTTCCGCATTGTAAACCGATTGATGCCAATGAAGATTTGGTCAGTTTTTTTGAAAAATACATGGCCAGTTGACGTGCCTGGACAACTTCGCGTTTTCTGGTTTTAGAACTGATTTTGTCAACAGGTATACCAAAATAATCACAAACTATTTTTTGTATAAAATCAATTGAGATTTCTCTGGTTGTATTTTTTACAAATTTATCTATCATCTGCTTGGCTAACTCAAGTGTAATAACTTTTTTGTTGAGCGATGATTGTGCCAAAAGAGAAATCAAAACGCCTTCAAGTTCCCTGATATTAGTATTAATACTATATGCCAGATATTCAATAACTTCGTCAGGCATTTCGATACCATCATTATACAATCTTTTTTGAAGTATAGCAATGCGTGTTTCTATACTAGGTGTTTGTAAATCAGCAGATAAACCCCATTTAAAACGGGAAATCAAACGTGGTTCCATTCCTGTCATTTCTACAGGAGCCTTATCAGACGTAATGATGATTTGTTTTCCTTTTTGATGCAAATAGTTGAATATATGGAAGAAAATATCCTGTGTTTTTTCTTTTCCGGATAAAAACTGAATGTCATCAATAATTAAAACATCTATCATCTGATAGAAATGAATAAAATCATTCTGATTATTATTTCTGACTGAATCTATATACTGTGAAGCAAATTGTTCTGCTCCGACATATAAAACAGTTTTGTCAGGATACAGATTTTTAACCTGTATTCCTATAGCATGTGATAAATGTGTTTTGCCTAAACCGACATTACTATATATAAGTAATGGGTTAAATGCTGTTTTGCCGGGATTTTCGGCAACAGCAAAACCTGCAGAACGTGCTAAACGGTTACAGTCTCCTTCAATAAAATTATCAAATGAATAATTATCATTAAGTTGAGAGTGTATTTTGATTTTCTTAAGCCCAGGAATAATAAAGGGATTTGGAATATCTTTTGAAGAATTCTTATTTATATCAATAGGCATGGTTACTGCTGGATTTTGAATCGCATTTTTATTAGCTGTTGGGATATTAATTGTAAAAGGTGGATTCCCAAAACTTGAATTGTCCATTACAATACTATATTCTAATCTGCCTTCAGCTCCTAATTCTTTTTTAATGGTTTTTTTAATTAAACCAATATAGTGTTCTTCGAGCCATTCGTAAAAAAACTGGCTTGGAACTTGTATAGTTAGTACATTATTTTCAAGCTTTACAGGTTTTATTGGCTCAAACCAAGTTTTAAAACTTTGGCTATTTCCCAGATTATCCTTAATTATTACGAGACAATTATCCCAAACTTCTTTATAGCCTTTTTCCATTATTAGCATTAATACTGTAATTTTGTATCAGTTAATTAATAAGTTTTTTAAAATCAGATTTTTAATAATAAAAATCGTAAAGTTTTAAAAGGAAGTGTAATTTTTCAACAAAATTGCTTTATAAAAAGTTTAAAAAAAAATTATTTTTCTATTGTTTTTTGTTTTTTTTTGTCGTATATAGCAAAAAAAGATTATTCAAACAGTTTTAATATTAAATTTTGTTAAGCACTTTGTTTTCAGTAGTTTAATAAATTCCCCCTTATTTATTAAAAACTATACAATGATACAAAAAAAATAATCAAAAAAAATTTTTTTTTTATTTTTTTGAAAATTTTTAATTAGTCTAAATTAGAGAAAATAAATAATCTTTAATCGCATAAAGTGCACAAAATCAGAAATATAAATATTTAAGTTTATTAAATGTGATATGAAATATTTTTTTAATTTTGTATAAAAATTTATTAATCAATTATTTAGAAAATGTTCGTTTCTGAAACTAAAATCAGGGTGCGTTATGCCGAAACAGATAAAATGGGATATTCTTATTATGGGAATTATGCTCAATACTATGAAATTGGCAGGGTTGAAGCATTAAGGCAATTGGGTATCAGTTATAAATCGCTGGAAGATATGGGAATTATGTTACCCGTATTGCAATTGATAATAAATTTTAAAAAACCGGCTTTGTATGATGATGAACTTACCATTAAAACCTGTATTACAGATATGCCAAAGTATAGAATTAAATTTAACTATGAAATTTATAATGCTTCAAAGGAATTAATAAACTATGGTGAAACTACCCTTGTTTTTGTAAAATCTTCAACAATGAAGCCTTTTCATTGTCCATCCTGGTTTACTGATTTGCTGAAAGATTTTGATTTACAATAAGTACTGAAGAATTATCTGGAATTATTTATCTTACCTAATTTTAAAGCAAAACTGGCAATTAAGCCTTCAAAATCGGATGAATTATATAAGTTTCTGTTAATACCATTAGCATCAGTATAGTTTAGTTTCATACCTGAAATAAACCTAATCCCTAATCCAAAATCCAGTCTTAACCAATTAGTAACCATTACTTCCAGTTCATATTGAGGCGTTATTACTAAAAATTCAGATCTTTTATAATTATAATTTATTGTTTTATTTATATCATCTAAAAATATTGCTCCCCATCCAATTTTTAATGTGAAATTTACATGAATAAGCCTGGATGGATAATCAATATAGCCCAGCCAAAGTCCACCATGCGCATAATTGACATGGTAATCATTAAAAGTATTATCACTTAAAATATCAGAAAGATGAATAGGAGAAACTAACCCTAAGCCATAGCAACCAATAAACATGCTGTTTCCGAAAAAATAAGCACCACCCATACCTACAGTGCTGAAATGTTGTTGTTCGTTTATCGTAACATCTGTCAAAAGGCTAACAAATCCTTTAAATTTATGCGGTTTAATACTGTCATTCTGTGTCCTTATTTGCGCAAATAAAGAAAAATGAAAGCAAATTAAAAAAATAAGTAGAGTGGTTTTTTTCAAAATGAGTATTTTTAATCTTTAAAGCCGGAGAAATTATGTGCCCCGTCACAAAAAGGTTTCTTTTTTGAAGAACCACAACGGCATAAAGCAATACTATCTTCGCAAATTACCTCATTACCGTCATTATCCAGTACTTTAAAACTTCCATCAATTAAATAAGGTCCATCTTTTAAAATAGTGATACTCGTTGTGTTATCTGTTTTTGTTTCCGCAATATTTTCAATTAATTCAAATTTTAAAGCTCTGGTTGGGCATCTCTTTACTGTTTTTATAATTTCTTCAGTTGTTGCCCCTTTTGGATCTATCCATGGACGTTTTGATGGTATAAATACATTCGGTAAGCTACGGAAACAAATTGCTGAATGGTCACATAAATCCGGTTCCCATATTATTGTAACTTCTCCATTGGAGTATTTCTTCTTTATTTTTTCCATATTAATCTCTTATTATTATAATACTATTATTCAGATTTACTTTTATTATTCTTGATGCCTGAACATTCATTGTTTGAGTTTGATTATAACGAACGACATAATCCATTTGTTTTATCAGATCCTTGGAAATTTTGTCAAAACTTACTGCTGATGTTTCACCTGAAAAGTTTGCAGAAGTGGATACCAATGGTTTTGCAAAAGTTTTTAATAATTTCTGACAAAATTTATCATGAGGGATTCTTATCGCAATACTACCATCATCAGCTATTACATTGGCTGCAAGGTTTTTTGCAACAGGGTATATAATTGTAGTAGGTCGTGTATTATTCTTCATTATTTCGTAAGTAACAGGAGGAATAACAGTTACATAATTCCTCACATTCCTGATTTTATCTATTAAAACGATTAAACTTTTATTTGTTTCACGTTTTTTAATATCAAATATTTTTTTAACTGCATCTTCATTCGTGGCATCACAACCTATTCCCCATATTGTATCTGTAGGATAGAGAATAATTCCACCTTGAGTTAAAACTTCTACAGCATTTTCAATATCTGTCAGGATTTCTTTATTCACTTTTTATTCTGTTTTTTAAAAGTTGAACATCAATATCTAAAGCGCATTTAAAGTGTTTTTCAGGACATTTATGATAGCCGTGCAAACCACAGGGTCGACAAGCTAATTTTTCTTTTACTTCAATTACTACAGCATCATCACTTAAAGGTCCAAAGCCAAATTCAGCGACTGTTGAACAAAAAACAGCTGTAACTTTAGCATTAGTGGCTGATGCAAGATGTAATGGTGATGAATCATTTACATAATTCATCAACGCATTTTTCATAAGTGCTGCAGATTCAAGCATACTAAGCTTTCCAGAAAGACTCACAATATTTTTACTATTACTAGCTGAAATAATATCTTCACATAACGCAATATCGTTTTTTGAACCCAATAAATAGATGCTTAATTCCCCATCCAAACTCTTAATAAACTCAATCCATTTATTTTTTGGAAACTGCTTGGTTTCCCATAAAGAAGCTGGTGCAATACATATATATATATGACTTTTATATTGAGCAACACTGGCAAAATTTTCATCAGAAGGGTATAACCTGACATCAAATTTCCTATTGGAAGGCAAAAAGGCTAATAGTTCCATATTTCTTTCCACTTCATGTATTCCTTTTCCTATCTTGTGTTTAATCCTTTTACTGAAAAATACAGAAAAAGGATTTTTATCAAAACCAACTGTAGTTTTTGCTTTTGAGAATGCTGTAATAATACCTGAAGTGGCAAAGCGTTGAACATTTACAACCAAGTCATATTTTTTATTCCTTATCGTTTTTAAAATTTGCAACAGATTACCATATTTGTTTGTTTCTTTATTCCATATATAAATATAATGCAAATAAGGATGTGAGTTAAACAAGGATTCATTTCCTTTTTTTAATAAAAAATCGATTTCAGCATCAGGATACAAATAACGTAGTTTTTCAAGCAGGGGTGTAGTCAGAATAACATCACCAATTGATGCAGTTTGTATCACTAATATTTTTCTCATTTCTTCCAACTTAAATATTTGAATTTGTGTACTTTATGTCTTTTAAAAAGAAAATTAATAAAAAAAAGCTAAAAAGTATTATAATTTGAATTATTTTTGAAAAACGATAGTTCAAAATTAGTCAAAAAAACTAATAATTCATTAATTTTCCTAAAATACGCATAATGAAAACTCTGTATTTTATCCGTCATGCCAAGTCTTCATGGGACTATCCTGAACTATCTGATGAAGAACGCCCGTTAATAGAAAAAGGAATTAAAAGAACCAGCAAAATTGCTCATTATTTGGCTGAAAATAATGTAATTGCAGATATAATAATATCAAGTCATGCTGAAAGAGCCTTGCAAACAGCTAAAATTATAGCAAAAAAGATAAATTATCAAGATAACAAGATTATTATTGATAAGAATATTTATGGAACAAATATTGACAGGCTTTTCACTACTATTTTCAGCATTTCAAATGAATATCATACAGCCATTATTTTCGGTCACAACCCAACATTTACCAATATAGCCAATTATTTTTTAGACGAAAAAATTGATAATCTGCCTACTTCAGGCTTAGTTTGTGTCGAATTTGATACTGATGAATGGAATACAATTGTAAATGTTTCAAGATTAAAATGTTTTGTTATCCGGCCAAAAGAATTGATGAAAGTTAAAAAATAAATTATGACAACCAAATTTCAGAAAAGTATTAATCGGGAGATCAGCTGGTTGCAATTTAACGAAAGGGTATTGCAGGAAGCCAAAGATGTTTCAACACCTTTATTGGAACGCCTGATCTTTCTTGGGATTTATTCAAACAACCAGGATGAATTTTACAGGGTTCGTGTGGCAACTTTAAAACGAATACTTAAGTTGCAGGAAATGCAACCTGATGATATTTATGATTTTAACCCTAAATTGATTTTAAAAGAAATTGACAATAAAATTAACTCCTTACAAACTGATTTTAATAAAATATATGAAAGTATAAAAACAGAGTTATCCGGTGAAAATATTCATATCATTGATGAAACGCAACTTACTTCTGAACAGGGACGTTATGTCAAGAAATATTTCAGGGAAGAAGTCCGTCAGCATCTTTTCCCGATTATGCTCGATCAACTGTATAATTTTTCAACCTTGCGTGATAAATCAATATATCTGGCAGTTGATTTAAATTATACCAAGCAGCCTTCTTTAGCCAACTATGCATTAATTGAGATTCCTGCATACAGGGTATCCCGTTTTTTGATTTTACCTCAGAACGGAAGCAATAATAAGTATATAATATTATTGGATGATATTATCAGATATTGTCTTTCCGATATTTTTTCAATCTTTGGATTTGATACCTATCAGGCTTATACCATTAAATTCACACGTGATGCTGAATTAGATATTGATAATGACGTTTCAAAGAGCTTTTTGGAGAAAATAAGTGACAGTATAAAGCAGCGGAAAAAAGGAGCTACTGTACGTTTTGTATATGATGAAAATATTCCTTCAGGATTACTTGATAATTTAGTTAAAAAGTTCAATATCAAGAAAAAGGATACCTTGAAAAAAGGTGGGAAATATCATAATTTTAAAGACTTTATGAAATTTCCGCTTAATTTGGGTGCTGATAATCTAAAATATGAAAAAGTACCTAAATTATATACAAGGGAAATTTCGCCCAATAAAAGGATACTGGATTGTATAAAGAAAAAGGATATTATGCTTCATTATCCTTACCAGTCGTTCCAGTATGTAATTGATTTATTACGCGAAGCTTCTATCGATCCTGCTGTAAGAGCGATTAAGATGACTATTTACCGTGCAGCAAAAGATTCACGTGTAATCAATGCCCTGATAAATGCAGTCCGTAATGGAAAAGAAGTTACCGTATATCTTGAATTACAAGCCCGCTTTGATGAAGAGGCAAATATTTATTGGGCTGGTGTTATGCAGGAAGAAGGCGTAAAAGTTGTTCAGAACATACCGGGTTATAAGGTACATTGCAAGTTAATTCTGATCAGAAGAAAGGAAAATAACGAAAATGTTTATTATGCCGGTATTGGTACTGGAAATCCCAATGAAATCACTTCAAAGACCTATGTTGATGAACATCTGTTAACTGCCAATAAGAAAATTGTTTCTGATGTAAATAAAGTTTTTCATCTTTTTGAAGCCAGTTATAACCAGCCCGATTTTGAATGCTTAATTGTATCTCCTTTCAAAACGCGTAATTTCTTTATGCATCAGATTGAAAATGAAATCAGGAATGCAAAGAAAGGTAAACCGGCATGGATGATTATTAAACTGAATAACCTGGTTGATGATAAAATTATCAATAAACTTTACGAGGCCAGTCAGGCAAATGTAAAGATACAGATTATTGCCCGGGGTATTTGTGTGCTGGTTCCCGGTATTCCAGGTATCAGTGATAATATTGAAGCTATCAGTATAGTAGACAGGTATCTGGAACATTCCCGTATTTTTGTTTTCTGCAATAACAATGATTACAAGTATTTTATAGGTTCTGCCGATTGGATGCAGCGTAATTTCGACTCCCGTATTGAGGTTACTACACCAGTTTTTGATAAAAAAATTCAGGCTGATCTTATTGCTATGTTGAAGATACAATTAAAAGACAATGTAAAAGCCCGTCTCATCAGTTCTACCACTCCGATTGAATATAAGAAAACCGAAAGTGAAGAAAAAATCCGCTCACAAATTGAAATATATAAATACCTAAAAAACAAACAATAATATGCTTTTTGCCTCCATTGATATTGGTTCCAATGCCGTTAGATTACTTTTTTCGAATGTTTATGTTACAGATAATCAATTACCAACAGCTGCAAAAGCTACCCTTGTTCGTATTCCTTTGCGTTTAGGTGAGGATGTATTTAAAACAGGTAAAATCTCTGAAGAACGTATTCAAAAACTGATTAAAACACTTGAAGCCTTCAAATTGCTGATTGATGTATATAATCCATTGGGATTTGAAGCCTGTGCCACTGCAGCCATGCGTGAAGCTGTCAATAATGTTGAAATTATCGAAAGAATAAAAACTGAAGCAGGCCTTGACGTGAGGATTATTGATGGCTTTGAGGAAGCTGAAATTATTCGTTCCTCCAATAACATTGACCTGAATGCCGATTATAAAACTAGTATGTATATTGATGTCGGTGGTGGTAGTACCGAAATATCCATACTTAAAAATCATAAGTTTGTTACCTGCAATTCCTTTAATATCGGTACAGTAAGGTTGTTAAACAAGAAAGTGGAGGATGAAAGCTGGGAAGACATGAAAAACTGGCTGGCTGAATTTAAAATTGATGTTGGCAGAATTAATTGCATTGGAACCGGTGGAAATATCAACCGCCTGACCAAGTTGTTCGGTGATCAGATAGAGAATACCTTGACATATACCCAGTTGCAATTTGCTTACAAACAATTAAAATCCATACCTTTAAAGGAAAGGATAGAAAAAATGGGATTACGCCCCGACCGTGCCGATGTTATTGTGCCTGCAGCCAAGATTTTTCTGACAATACTGAAAGCTGCGGGAATAGAATCCTTGATTGCGCCAAAAGTTGGTTTGGCAGATGGTTTGATTTACAGACTGCATAAAAAATATGTAAAGGAAAATAAAAGTTAAATTATAAGAAAAAAGTTTTTGTTTCATTGATTGACGAAAAACGATAGCAAAATTTAGAATTTCGAATAGTGTTTTTGTCATACTTATAATTCATAACTTATAACTTATAATTTCCAGCGGAGGGAGGGGGATTCGAACCCCCGGATCCACTTTAGGCAGATCAACTGTTTTCGAGACAGCCCCGTTCAACCGCTCCGGCATCCCTCCTTTTTTATAATGCAAAGATAGCAATCATTTGTATTGTTTTTCTTCTGTTTTTAAAGAATTTTTATGTAGGTTTGCATATTATTCAGCCGAAAACAATGAGAAGAAACATTATTTTAAACTTCAGTATAACATTTATTTTATTATTTTTTTCATTAATTGCTTGTTGTCAGAACGATTCTCTCAACATGAAAAAATACTGGCATTACCGTCAGCGGTTGAATTATTTTGTAATGCCCGGTACTGAAAGAGGTCAGAGTCAGATTGCCGGTTTTCGTAATCGTTTTGATTATGGTGCCAACGATCTTAATTTTGGTCAGCATTCAATCTATTTTGGATATTACATCGGTATGCTTGCTACTGAATTTAAATTATTGAATGATGTCAAAGATAATACAGCTCAGCAAACTCAGTATGAATTAAAATTAGCATTGCAGCAATTTGTGAATTTCCTGGATAAATCAGAATCATTGGTTTATAAGAATATTAAAGACAGTTTTGATGGTTTTTTTGTCCGCGAATGTGTGAGCTGTGATTTCCTGAATAAGGAATCAAGAAAAGATTATTTTAATAAAGATCTCAAACCTACTGACAATTTTCGATATAAGAATGGCTTCCTTAAAGCTGATTTACCAAAAGGGCATCCTGCTTATGTTGAAAAAGTTTCTGAATGTGATACTATTCCAAAAGTATTCAGTCAGGATGAAGCCATTGGTTTATTATATGGACTGGCTTTAGTATTTTGTTGTTTACCTGATAGTTCTTATGAAAAACAGTTGTCGAAAGAAATAGCATTAAATGTAATTACATACATACGTAATTCTTCCCGCTTATACGGAAAACCTTTAAGTATGCGATGGAATATATTTTGTCCTAATGGGGAAAAAATAAAAGCAGGAAAGGGAGGTTTGGCTTGGTTTTATGCCCATGGTTTTATGAGAGCAGCCCATTATTTTGATCCCGCTTATGATAATTTATGGAAGAAAATTACCCGTTATCCTCAGGAATTATTTTTTCAGTTAGGCCAGTTTTTACCAAGTCCGAATGCTGATAATACTTCAATGATTACTACGTTAGCCGTTGTTGGTGATTCCTGGAGAGCTACAATACCTGTAATTGGTTTGATTTTCAGGATGAATACCACATATTTTGGGATCAGAGCAAAAACTAAATCACAGGATTGGGATACTTTTTATGCCTTATCATGGTATGTGCTGCATCAAAAAAACAAAAATATGGATTACAGGCTCCAAAGATCAGCCAAACAATTAAATGATGCACCTTACGAAGGACCGTATAATTATGGTATAGAAGATAATCCTAGAAATACAGGTTGGTCATCTACTTACAGATGGCATCTAACGAAAAACTCCCAACAGGGTAAATTTTCCGGTATTTGTGGGAATTACAACGGCCTGGATTATATGCTGCTGCATAATTTATATTGCCTTGTGAAGGGTGTGAAGTTGAAAGGTAGAAATTAGAATTCAGAAATTATATATATCTCCGTTCGGCAAAGTTTTTACGCTGGCTTGAGGCAGGACACATAAGCAAATTATCGCATTACCGCATCAACACATTCAATTCTTCTTCAGAATAACATCAATTTTCCAAAGAATAAAGGCGATTAACAGGAGATTTCCCAATCCAAGGAATCCATTATAAGCGAAAAATACTGAAATTCTGTGTCCCCATAAATCATGCCAATTTCCACCATATAGTACAAAAGCAGTTATGATAAAAACTTTATCATAAATAGTAATCGAAGGTTTAATGAAAAATAAAAAAAGGCTGAGCATTACTACCGGTAAGCTGAACAGGAAATGTTCGCTATCGGTAAGCGTAATGCTTGGTACTATTGCAATTACAACTAAATAGATTAGACTGAATTTTTGGAAATTACTATAAATGGGTTTCTGATGATTTTTTCTGAATATCAGCCATAAAAAGACAGCAGCAATTAATGCCAGAATTATAAGGCTATACATTAAGTTTTTCTGCTCAAGGCCAATGGTTGAAAGTAATTTGTTTACCCATGCATAAATGGTATCGGAACTTGAATTTATATTGGTATTATGCCCTTTCATGGTACTTACCCATATTTTTAACAGTGCATTATTGGCTTCATATCCGAGAAAAACTGCTGGTAGAAACAAACCAATAATAAAACTTCCAGCCATTAAAATTGAAGTCTTAAATTTTCCGAATAAAAATAATACCGGCAATAATACGATGAAATGTAACTTAAAGAGCAAACCAATTCCCATTAATATTCCGGCGGAAACTTCTTTGTTTTTAAGTAATTTCTCAAAACTTACCAGATATAACAGCAAAAGCAATACATTCACATTCCCCAGGTGCAGTTCTCGGTAAAAATGGTTTAACAAAATCAGCAATGTAAAATATAGTATAGTAGATTTTTGCGTATTTTCAAAATTAAACACTTCATTTATTAGTCGGTAGCTTTTAGTCAGTACAAAAAATATGGCAATACAAATCAGTAAGTAATAAATAATGGAAGCCACAATATAAGGTATAGCATAAAATATGGAAAATGGTATTAAAGCAAAAGGTGAATATTTATAAAATCCGGATTGTAAGCCGAAAGGAGTATAGTATATAGCATCTCCATTGATAAAGTTTTGCATGGCCAGATAATAAACCTTGAAATCGTTTAATTCAAACCGGTGATTTATGACTTCAGCTATAAAAAAGAGCAGAAAAAAAGCTCCCAAAACCCAGTAAAATGAAGGAAATCGTAATTTATCTTTTATTTTCATCGTTTCTTTTTTAAAGTTTAACGCAATGACATTGCCGGCATTTTATTAATTTAAGCTAAAGTATAAGTTTTCAGCTTATAATGAAGATATTACTTTATTAAATTTCTAAATATAGACCATCGTAAGCTATTTTAATATTAGCAGGTAATTCCTTTTCAACTTTTTCGTGCAAGCCCATCATGTGGCTGATATGTGTTAAATATGAATGTTCTGCATTAATTTCTTTTAAGATATCAACAGCTTCTTCGAGGTTAAAGTGGGAAACATGTTTTTTCTTTCGCAGCGCATTTAATACGACCACTTTTGATCCTTTTATTTTTTCAATTTCCTTATTGCTGATATGGTTAGCATCTGTTATATAGGTAAAATCACCAATTCTAAATCCAAAAATTGATAATCCTAAATGCGATACTTCAATTGGAATAATTCTTATATTATTGATTTCAAAAGCTTTGTTTTCAATTGTATGTAAATTTATTTCCGGGACTCCGGGATATTTAAAAACATCAAAAGCGTATGAAAATTCATTTTTTATCTGAATATTTACATCTTGCCGGGCATACACATCAATAGCTTTTTTTTGAAAATAATTAAAAGCCCTTACATCATCCAAACCTGCAATATGGTCTTTGTGTGCATGTGTCAGTATTACAGCATCCAGATGTTTAACATTTTCACGAAGCATTTGTGCTCTGAAATCAGGGCCTGTATCAATTACAAATACATTCCCCTGGCATTCAACCATTACTGAAGAACGTAATCTCTTATCTTTTGAGTCTGTAGATTTGCAAACTTCACATTCGCAAGCTATTACCGGAACACCCTGTGAAGTTCCTGTTCCTAAAAAAGTAATTTTCAAATTGATTTTTTTGTAAAAATAGCAAAAAACAAAGTATTTATTTGTTAAAATGAAAAGATAAATTTAAATTTATTACTTTATATTTAATTTCTTTTTAACTTTACTCGCTATTTAATTATTAATAATATTTTTATAAACTTATTAAGTGAGTATCTTTTCTACTATTAAAGCGTTTGTTGCAAAACAATATCTCAATAAGAATTTACCTAAAAATCAACGTTTTCGTAAGATTGTTAATCTTGACAATGCTAAAACTGTTGGGATAATTTATGAATTAAAAGACGAACAAACCTATAATCATATCACCCGTTTTGTTAAAATATTACAGGATAAACAAATCAATGTGAAAGCAATTGGTTTTTTTGACGGTAATATCAGGCCTATTTATGCCATTGAAAAATTATCTTTGGATTATTACGACCGTAAGGATTTAAATTGGTTCAACAAACCTAAAGGTAACTATGTAACTGATTTCTGTAAAGTTGATTTCGATATATTAATTGATTTGTCATTAGATGCTAATTTCCAGACAAAATTTATTGCAGCATTTTCAAAAGCTAAATTTAAAGTAGGCAAGGATGGAGAAAACAATGCTGCAATTTTTGATTTAATGATAGATATTAATGCTAAAACAACATTAGATGAGTTCATTACTTTAATCATACATTATTTGAGTATTATTAATAAAACTGATAATGAAAAAAGCACTTAAAGGTACTGGTGTAGCCATAATTACACCTTTTCACAAACATGGAACCGTTGATTTTACTTCATTAGGTAAATTAATCGAACATATTGTCAGCAATGGTGTAAATTACATTGTTGCTTTGGGTACAACAGGTGAAACAGCTACATTGTCAGAAAAAGAAAAACTGGCTGTTACCGATTTTGTTGTGGATACAGTTGCCAAACGTGTTCCTGTTGTGTTAGGAATGGGAGGGAATGACACCCAAAAAATAGTTGACCAGATTAAAGGCTTTGATTTCGATGGAATTGATGCAGTCTTATCAGTTGCTCCTTATTATAATAAACCGCAGCAGAAGGGCTTATTCTATCATTTTAAGAGCATAGAAGAGGTGTTGCCTGTCCCTATGTTGATTTACAATGTTCCGGGCAGAACCGGTGTAAATATTACAGCAGAAACAACGCTAAAATTAGCTGTTGAAGTACCCGGCATTATTGGAATAAAAGAAGCTTCGGGAAATTTAATGCAATGCATGCAAATCATTAAAGATAAGCCGAAAGATTTTTTAGTTATTTCGGGTGATGATGCATTAACTTTACCTTTGATTGCTGCCGGAGCAGATGGTGTTATATCAGTGGTTGCAAATGCTTTCCCGAAAGAATTCTCAGAAATGGTTCAAATGGCATTATCAGCCAATTGCAAAAAGGCAAAAGAATTGCATTATAAATTGTTTGATTTTATGAATGCTATTTTTGAAGACGGAAGTCCTGCCGGCGTAAAAGCTGCATTGGAAATGATGGAAATATGCCAGAATAACCTGCGTTTGCCTTTAGTAAAGGTAAATAAACAAACGAATGCCTTAATACAGAACCTGATAAAAGAAATAATCGGTTAATTTAGGTTTTAAGAATTTTTATTTTTTCACCCAAACATTTTCAAACTTACAATCTTTGTAATTATCAAATAATTTGATATAGGTTTTTTCAATTTTTGAATTGATCCATTTTTTAATGGCTTCAGACTTAGCACGTTCCAGGGCAGCATTCTGGATTTTATCATAATCATCCTTTAGATTGGCACGATGTGCAGAAGTGCGCGATTTAAGATAGATAATACGGAAAGCCTGTTTTCCGTCAGCATCCGTCATTAACATTGGTTTTGACATATCACCCACTTTCATTTTATCCACTGCAAAGAAAATACTTGGATCGATATCTTCAGCATTAAATTTTGAATTTCCTGAATTAGGATTTACCATGATTCCTGCATTGTTTTTACTTGGATCATTGGAAAATTTCATGGCTGCTCGTGCAAATTCCATGGTACTGTCATTAATTATGGTTAAAACGCTGTCTAAATATATTTTTGCTTTCTGTAATTCGTAGGGAGATACTTTCGGCATCAGTAATATATGGCGGACATTAACAAAATCTCCTCTTCTTTCTATTAATTGCAGTATATGATAACCAGCTTTGGTTTCAATTACATTTGACACTTCATCAGGAGTTTTAAGATTAAAAGCCGCTGCTTCGAATTCTGGAAACATTTCGCCTCTGCCAAATAAACCCAGTTCACCGCTTCTTTTGGCAGAACCCGGATCTTCGGAATATAAAGCAGCTAATGCAGAAAAACTTTCTCCTTTTATAATACGTTCTCTTAATTCATTCAAGCGCTGTTTTACAACTTCTTTTTCTGCCTTGCTTATTGCCGGCTGACGGATAATCTGACCAATTTCGTATTCAGCATTAATTAACGGAATACTGTCTGATGGAATTTCGTCATAGAATTTCTTAACATCACTTGGTGTTATTTTAATAGGGTCTGTAATATTACTTTCTACATTCTGAACTATCATCTGGTCGCGGATAATATTCCTGTATTCATCTTTAAATTCAGTAGTGGTTTTTTTATAATAATCTTCAAATTTTTCTTTTGAACCGATTTTGGCAATAAAATATCTTAGTCTTTGTTCCAGATTGCTTTCAACCTGATCATCACTTACAACAACACTGTCAAGTTTTGCCTGATTCAACATCAATTTGGTAAACATTATGTTTTCAAGGATAGTGCATTTAGCATTATCGCCTCCTTTGATATTACCCTGCATACGCATTTGGCTGTATTGTAGTTCAACATCAGATGCTTTAACAATATTCCCCCCTACAATTGCAACAACCTGGTCAATAATTATATCCTGAGCCTGTAATGTAATACCTAAAATAATAAGGGATAGGAAAAGAAAAATCTGTTTTTTTATTAATTGCATAATGCTTGGTTCTATTTTGTTTTTAAAAACTTGATTTGGTTTAATTTATTGTCCGGTTAATAAATTTTAAATTCATTGCTTTTTACAGCTTCATCAAACAATTCGTCGTGCATTTTATTGATTAATAATAATTTGCGTTTATTTAATATTATATTTCTTATGTTATCTTTCTCAAAACTTAAGGGTGATGTGCTTTCTTTGATTTTAAAATCCTTAATATTAATTAAATAGATATAATTATCATCTTTAATTTCAAGGGTTCTGTTGCTTTTCAGAAAACTTTCCTGATTGTATGTTTCAATTGGTATTTCTTTCAATAAATCATTAAAAAGCAACCATTCATTATCTTCCAGAAAAAAATTAACGGCCTGTTTGCTGCAAATATCCAGTAATTGGTTTTTATTGTCTTTTTCAGAAAAAAGCATGGATTTTACTTTTTCTTTAATAGCTGAATTTTTGGTAAGTTTAACATAGTTAACTTTAATAATATTATCTTTCAGTAAGAAATTATCAGTGTTTTTTTCGTAATACTCCTGAATCTGTGCATTGGTTACAGCAGTATCCAGTAATTGCATAATAAGCTTACTTTCATAAGAGTATACGAGTAAAGAATTTCTGTAATTTTCAATCTGAGCTGTAAAATCCTTTTGTTCTTCTGTAAGGTTTTTTTCAGCTTTGTGCAAAATTATCTTTTGATGAATCCAGTTATTAATAAAGTTTTTTGTAATGGCAATACTGTCGTTTTTTGTACTTCCCTTTGGTATAATTCCTTTAAGTTCCGATTTATATAAATAGTAATCAAAGGCTTTAGCCACAATTTCTTCTTTATTTTTTGATGAACAACTTGCGAAAATTCCAATCAGCATAAAAAAGAAGAAAATTTTATGGAAAGCTTTCATTTAATTGATGATTTATATATTGATTTAAAAATATAAAATCTGACAAAATCGTTCTGATCTTGTCAGATTTTATTAATCTAAAAACGTTTATTTACTTTATTGAATTATAGACTTCTTTATTTACAGAGAAAGAATATTTTTTGCGTAACATCAATAACCATTCTTTTTCCAGATAGTTTTGATAATCAGCTGTTACAATTCCTTTTGCTTCAGTTAATGTTTTTTGTTCAGGTATTAATTTTTTATTTACCAAAACGATAACAAAATTGTTCACATCTTTAATCGTTTCAGCTATTCCTTCCTGCCATTTGATCTGATCTATCATTTTATTATCGCCTTTTGAATATTTATCATGAATATAAGTAACTGCAGCACTGTCTTTCGAAAGCTTTTTTATTTGTTCATTGATCTTATCTGCATTATTTCCCCATTGTTTATTAAGGATTTTCTCAACAAATTTGCGGGCATCCGCTTCTTTAATTTTACTTTCTTTAAATGTAAACATTGTGGCATCCAAACGTTCGCCCCACATATAATTTATTGTATTTTTCTGATAGAAATCTTTTAATCCGACTGTATCTTTAATTGCTTTTGTCCATACATTCTTATCTGTTAAGTCAAAAAGTAATATTCCATCATGATATTCTTTCATCAGTGATTTAAAATCAGGATATTTTTCTTCCAATTTATTATCAGCATACTGCATTATGCATCTTTCAACATAGTCTTTATAGTTTCTGTTTACATACATTTCAAGATTTTCTTTAGCCGGATTTTCGTTTCTGATAGCAGCTAAAAATGCTGCAAAATCAGTTTGTGTAAAGTTTTTTGTACCTATTGAAAACATTTTTGCAGTAAGCATTTTTGCTTCTGAAGCTTTCCATGAATTGGTAAATACTGAATCAGTTACAACTTTATAGAAATCTTTAACGGTCTGAAGATTTTCAGTAAAATTATATTCAACTTTAACTTTCGCTAGGAATGATTCTTTGCTTTTATTGGCTCTTTCGTCTTTTGCAACCTTTTGTTTTATTTCATTCTTTAATTCATCAAGACTTTTAATTTCTTTCCGGTCAACCAGTTTAATAATATGCCAGCCATATCTTGAAAGAATAGGTTCGCTGTAATCACCTGGGTTATTTAATTTTGAAATTGCAACAATAAATTCAGGTATCATCCTGTTTACACCAAATTCAGGTAAAACCCCGCCTTTATTGGCAGAACCTTTATCATCAGAGTGTTGTTTAACTAATGTATCAAATTTTTCTCCGTTTTTCAGCTTAGCCATAATATCATAAGCTTTAATTTTAGCTTCTTTAATATCAATTTCACTGGCATTTTGTGGAACAGAAATCAATAAATGGGCAATCTGAACTCTTCCCATTGCTTTTTTCTTATCCGTAACTTTTATAAGATGATAGCCATATTCAGAACGGATAGGCATTGATACTTCGCCAACTTTAGTATTAAAAGCTGCATTTTCGAAAGGATAAATCATATCAAATGAAGTAAAATATCCCAGATCTCCGCCGTTACCTTTATAAGCTGGTCTTTCGGAAGTTGCAGCAACATCTTTGGCAGATGGATCTTCAGATGCTTCAGCAGCAATTTTTTCAAAAGCTTCTCCTGATAATATCCTTTTTCTTAATGCCATTATTTTATTAAAAGTAGCTAAAGTATCAGAAGGTATAGCATTTTTATCCAGTCTGATTAAAATATGACTTGCTCTGACATCAAATAACATCCGGCTATAAGCTTCTTTGATTAAATCTTCAGTAACATCTTTATCAACTAAGTAAGGTTGAGCAAGCGTAGCACGATAACCATTCAATTCTGATTTAAAAATAGAATTGGTATCTAATCCTAATTCTTCTGCTTCCTTAACTTTAAGTTTAAAATTAATATAAAGTTCTAAATATTCATCCAATGCTTTTTTGTCAATAGCCTGATCTTTAGCGTTATTTTTCTGGTAAACCCTCAAAAATTCTGATTTTGTAATATTTTCACCTGCAACATTCAGAAGAACAGGGTCATTGTTTTGCTGAGCAAAAACATTTGAGAAAATTAAGGTAAATAAAAAAATCTGTAAAATTTTAATCTGATTCTTCATAAACTTTATTGATTTATTGTTATTTTAAGTTGTTTTTAATTGATTATTTTATTAAATTATCTGCTGTAATTTGGTGCTTCTCTGGTAATTGTAATATCATGCGGATGACTTTCAGCAACTCCGGCAGGGGTTATTTTTATAAATTTAGCTTTTTGTAAATTCTCAATATTTTTTGATCCTGTATAACCCATTCCTGCTTTAAGACCACCAACCATCTGATGTATTACTTCTGTTAAAGTTCCTTTATAAGGTACACGTCCGACTATACCTTCAGGTACCAGTTTTTGAATATCATCTTCCATATCCTGGAAATAGCGGTCTTTTGAACCTTGCTGCATAGCATCAATAGAACCCATACCGCGATATGTTTTAAATTTTCTGCCTTCAAAAATAATTGTTTCTCCGGGAGATTCTTCAACACCGGCAAACAATGAGCCGGCCATGATAGAGCTTGCGCCACCTGCCAATGCTTTTACGATATCACCTGAATAACGTATTCCGCCATCAGCTATAATGGGAATTCCAGTACCTTTTAATGCCTGTGCAACATAATAAATAGCGGATAGCTGAGGAACACCAATACCGGCAATTACTCTTGTAGTACAAATGGAGCCTGGTCCAATACCTACTTTAACTGCATCAGCTCCGGCTTTGGCCAGATCCTTTGCAGCTTCAGCTGTAGCAATGTTTCCAACAACTACATCAATCTCATTAAAGTTCTTTTTTACCAGTTTTAATGCATCAATTACGCCTTTTGTATGTCCGTGAGCGGTATCAATTACAATGGCATCTACCCCGGCTTTAACTAAAGCATCCACTCTTTCAAGCAGATTAGATGTAACACCAACCCCGGCAGCAACTCTTAGTCTGCCATTACTGTCTTTACAGGCGTTAGGGCGTTCTTTAAGCTTGATTATATCGCGATAAGTAATTAATCCGACTAATTTTCTTTGTTTATTTACAACAGGAAGTTTTTCGATACGATGTTGTTGTAAAATGTCAGCTGCTTTCTCAAAATCAGTAAATTCAGAAGTAGTAATTACTTCTTTGGTCATTATTTCTACAACCGGACGATCCTGGTTTCTTTCAAATCGTAAATCGCGGTTAGTAACAATACCAACTAATTCCATTTTTTTATTTACGATAGGAATTCCACCTATTTTATATTCTTTCATCAAACTTAAAGCGTCAGAAACCAAAGCACCTTCATTTAATGTAATAGGGTCAAGTATCATTCCGTTTTCAGCTCTTTTAACTTTTCTGACCTCATTTGCCTGAGCTTCTATACTCATGTTTTTATGTAAAACCCCAATACCACCTTCCTGAGCGATTGCAATTGCAAGTATTGATTCTGTTACAGTATCCATAGCTGCAGAAACGATAGGAATATTTAATTTAATGTTTTTTGAAAACATTGAATTAACGTTAACTTCACGTGGAAGTACTTCTGAATAAGCAGGTATTAAAAGTACATCATCATAAGTTAAACCTTCACCAAAAAATTTATCCTTATTTGTAAACATAATTATGCTTTTTGGATTGCAAATTTAAGAATATTTGCTAAATTTTTTGTTAAAAAATATTAAGTATTAAAATGCAGTATATCAGACAAATAAAATTAATTATGTGTTTTATTTAAAATTTATTGATTTTTTTTCACATTTTTTGTAAAACATTTCTTTTATTTGTTGTTATATTTGTTAACAAAAATTTAATTTATTATTAATTAAAAAAATTAAGCTATGAAAAAATTATTATTTTCTACATTATTATTGTTAGTTGTATATTCTGTTAATGCTCAAAAGGACATCGTTCAGTTTTTAGCAGCCGGTAAAAAAGATGCTAATATTATGGCAAATTATTATGCAAAACCATTCTTAAATACTTTTGGGAATAATTTGAATAACGGCTGGTACTCAACAGCAGCACCATTAAAGACGGGTAGATTTACAGTTACAATTGGTGCTACGGGTTCTATGGTTCCTGCAGACGAACAAAGTTTTAAAATTATTCCTAAAGAATACTCTGTAATTTCTACAACCGGAAATGTTCCGGTAACTGCATCTACTATGTTTGGAGAGAAAACTTCTCCTACAGGAGTTTTTGCAAAATATAATGATGGAGCATCCAGTATTTTATTTCCATTAAACATCCCTGAAGGTTCAGGTTTTAATATTTCGCCTCTTCCTCTTGTTCAGTTTAGTTTAGGCCTGTTTAAAGGAACTGAAGTAATGTTACGTGGTTTTCCAAAGTTTCATTTTACTAATGAAGGTATTACATATAAAGCAGGTTATATTGGTATTGGTGTAAAGCATGATATAAAACAATGGATTCCATTTATGAAAGAACTTCCGTTTGATTTATCTGTAATTGGTGCTTTTACTAGTGCAAGTTTCGATGTTCAGGCAAAAGATAAATTTTTATTAGACCCTGAAGTTAACGTGCCAAATCCGGATAAAAAAGATTATTCTACTCAGGAACTTAATTTTTCTACTTCTGCCTGGAATCTTAATTTGATTATATCAAAGAAACTTTCCTTACTAACAGTATTTGGCGGATTTAGGTTTTCACATTCTAAAACAACCCTTGATTTATTAGGTTATTATCCTGTTACAACTTTAAGCAATCCTTCAATTGCAACTTCAAAAATTATTTCTCATATTCAGGATCCTTTTAGTCTTAATGGAAGTAGCAGCCAATTTGGATTAAATGCAGGTGTAAGAATCAAATTAGGCATTTTTGCTATATTTGCTGAAGGATCTTTTGCCCCTGGAGGATATTCTTCTGTTTCAGGAGGTCTAAATTTTGGACTCTTTAATTAATAGTTAATTGTTACATAAAATATTGAGTCCCGCTTTTAGCGGGACTTTTTTATTTTTGTCAAATCATTTAGGATTTTACAATTTAATTAATAAAAAACTTTATAGCTTTGTAGTCTGAATTTAATAAATATAAATTATGGCAGCTTTACCAAATATTATTACGAAAGTTACTACCCATGTTTTGCAGGAAATGAAGAACAAAGGGGAAAAGATAGCTATGCTCACTGCTTATGATTATTCAATCGCAAAGATAATCGACAGAGCAAATATAGATGCCATATTGGTTGGTGATTCAGCTTCCAATGTAATGGCAGGTCACCGGACTACATTGCCCATTACATTAAATGAAATGATTTACCATGGTGTTTCTGTTGTAAGAGCTGTCAGCAGGGCATTGGTTATTGTTGATTTACCTTTTGGTACCTATCAGGGGAATTCTAAAGAAGCATTGAATTCGTCTATCCGAATCATGAAAGAAACAGGAGCTGATGCTGTAAAATTAGAAGGCGGACAGGAAGTAATTGAGTCTGTTAACAGAATATTATCAGCCGGTATACCGGTAATGGGGCATTTGGGATTAACACCGCAATCAATCAATAAATTCGGAACTTATGTTGTAAGGGCTACACAAAAGGATGAAGCAGACCGCTTAATTGAAGATGCACATTTGCTGGAAAAAGCAGGTTGTTTTTCTATTGTGCTGGAAAAAGTCCCTTCACAACTGGCTACCAGAGTTGCATCAGAACTTAAAATACCTATTATCGGTATAGGTGCCGGTAGCGGAGTTGATGGCCAGATATTAGTATTACACGATATGCTTGGAATTACTCAGGATTTCTCTCCCCGTTTTTTAAGAAGGTATCATAATTTATATGAAGAAATATATGGCGCTGTAGGAAATTATATTCACGATATTAAGATTCGTGATTTCCCTAACGAAAAAGAACAGTATTAACCAAAGGGAATATGCCTCAATTATCAAAAACAGCTGAAAATATTGCCAGACAAATTATCTACGAAGATAATCACTTAATAATACTCAATAAATTCCCATCACAAATTGTACAGGGTGATAAAACCGGCGATAAACCGCTGGGTGAACTTGTAAAAATTTATTTAAAAGAAAAATACGAAAAACCCGGTGATGTTTTTTTATCAGTAATTCACCGACTTGACCGACCTGTTAGTGGCGTTGTTATTTTTGCAAAAACAGACAAAGCTATGAGCCGTATGGCAAAGCTTTTCCAACAAAGAGATATTAAGAAGCTTTATTGGGCTATCGTAAAGAATAAACCTGCCGAAGAGGTTGGTCATTTAATCAATTTCCTGAAAAAGAACGAAGAACAAAACAAATCTTATGTTTACGAAAAGGAAGTGCCCGGTTGTCACAGAGCTGAACTAAAATACAGGATAATAGATAAAAGCGATACTTATTATTTACTGGAAATAGAATTAATGACCGGTAAACATCATCAGATCAGAGCACAGTTAGCCGGAATTGGCTGCCCGATTAAAGGTGATGTAAAATACGGGTTTTCCAGGCCTAACAGCGATTTATCCATTAGTTTGCATGCCCGCTCTATATGTTTTATTCATCCTGTTAAAAAAGAAGAAGTTTTTATTGTGGCTCCTGTTCCTGATGAAAAATTATGGCTGCATTTTGAGAAAAAAGCTATTGGTTTTTAGTTATTGGTAACTATTCACTGTTCACTGATCATTTATCACTTGCAGCTTTTTCATCTTGTTTATAATTTCCTATTTCCTGATTCCTAATTCAAACAGTGTAATCTCAGGCATAATCCCAACTCTACCGGGATAACCTATTACGCCCAATCCACGGTTGACATATAAATACTGAGGATTTTTTGAATCGGGATTTGAGTATAATCCTGCCCAATGCTTGTAAATAAAAGATGAGGGGCTCCATTCTATATTATTTGTTACTAATCCCATTTGCATACCATGTGTATGTCCGGATAAGGTTAATGGTATTTTTTGATAGTTTTTACTGATAATTATATCCCAATGGCTGGGATCATGAGACAGAAGTATTGTAAATGCATTGCTGTCGATGCCATTTATTGCTTTATTGATGTCTCCTTTCTTTTGAAAACGGGCACTTTTGCCCCAGTTCTCAACTCCGGCTATATAAATTGAACTACTGTCTTTTTTTATGCTGATATTGCTGTTTAACAGCAAATGCCAGCCAATTCGTTTTTCCAGCGCATATAATTCAAGCATATTTTCATCCCTGGCTTTTTCATTTTTCCAAACCACATATTCACCATAATCATGATTGCCTAATATAGAATATATTCCTAAGGGAGCTTTTAGTTCTTTAAGGATATCTTCGTATTTAAAAGCTTCGGAAGTAGTGTAGTTTACAAGATCGCCGGTAAAACAGATAATATCAGGATGTAAATCATTAATCATTTTAACTGCACGTTCAAGCGGTGCTTTTCCATACCAGCTTCCCAAATGTATATCCGAAATCTGAACAATTTTAAGTTTATCAAATACAGGTGGTAATTGCTTAAACGTTAAATTTATTTTTTTGATTTTAAAATCAAATTCTCCGTTTATCATTCCATTAATAAGTAAGAATAAGAAAAAGATGGCGATTGTATTCCCAAGGAATAATAAAGGTTTCCACCGGGGATTAGAGAATTTTTGCTGAAATTTATTTCTTTTAAAAATGAATGTATAGGCAAATTTTAAGAAACGTAACAAATCAGCAATGCACAGAAATAAAATAGCAATTAATTTGGTTGAAAACAATACCATCATAATACCTGTAAGATATGTTCTGTAAACAGCATTCCAGCTTTTTATATCAACAGACAATTGCGAAATAAAAAAAATGAAACATAAGATTATGCTCAGCCAATAGGTAAATATTAGTAAATACTTTACAATACCCTTATTCCGCTGAAAGAACTTACGTACACTGAACCATAAATAAAAATCAAGTGAAATGATAAAGAAAAAAAACAGCATAAATCCTTTATACTTTGGCATTTCATTTGCTGTAACATAAAAAACGCCAATTAAGGCTGCTATAATTAAGATAGCAATTATAATAAATGGTTTTGATTTCTGATTTAAAAGCATAATTTATGTTTGGAACAACCTTTTAAGAAAAAAAACTGTCTATGTGCTACAATGCCTGCTAAGTCTTAAAGATTGTTAAATTCTTTACAAATTTAGCATAATTTTTGTTACTTTGTCATAAAATTTCAGAAATAGAAATTAATAATAAAATATTAAATATCAATACTATGCTTAATAAATTGAAACTTACTCTTCTCTGTTTTTTACTCTTCTTTTCATTTTTTTCTTATGCTCAAAAAGGAGGGTATAAAATTAAAATTAAAATAAATAATTATAAAAATGACACTTTATTCCTGGGTAATTATTATGGAAGCAGTCAGTATATTAAAGATACAGCCATAATCAATTCAAAGAAGTTGTTCGTTTTTTCGGGCAAAGAAGCACTACCAGGTGGTGTTTATCTCGTAATTACTAATGACAGAAATTTTTTCGAGTTGATTATTGATAAAGAACAAGATTTTTCAGTTGAAACCACTTATCCTGAATTTTATAAGAATATAAAGATTAAAGGTTCTCCTGATAATGATATTTATTTCAATTTCCAGAATTATAACCGCGAAAAATACGATGCATATGCTCCATTTCAGAAAAAAATGGAAAGCCTGAAAGATAATAAAGATTCAGTAGCATGGTGTAAAAAACAAATAGCTGCAATTAATGACGATCTTATCAGCTATAAGAAAAAATTTATGGTTGATAATCCTTTGCATTTAATGACTAAAATTTTTAAATCCTCTAAAGATATCGACATCCCCGAAGCCCCTAAAAAAGCTGATGGCAGTATTGACTCGACATTTGCCTATCATTATTATAAAAAACATTATTGGGATAATATCGATTTTACTGACGACAGGATAATACGTACACCTGTTTATAATTCAAAACTTGAATATTTTTTTAAGAATCTGGTTATTCCTTCCAATGATTCTACTATTGCCGATTGTGATGAAATTATTGAAAAAGCGCGTCCAAGTAAAGAGTTGTTTAAATATACAGTATGGTATTTAACCAATAAATACGAAAAATCTACCATCATGGGTCAGGATGAGATTTTTGTACATCTGGTTGAAAAATATTATATGGGTAATCAGGCATTCTGGGTTACACCCGGCATACTCGAAACCATTTCAAAAAGAGCGATGCAATTAAAACCCATATTAATAGGAAAACCTGCTCCTGAGTTGATAATGCCAGATACTGCCGGTACTTTTATCTCAATGCGCACCAGCAGGGGTAATTTTACCCTCTTATTATTCTGGGATACTGATTGCGGACACTGTAAAATAGAAGTTCCAAAAGTTAAAAAGTTTTACGATGAATACAAGGCAAAGTATAATCTTGAAGTATATGCCATTGATACTGACAGCGATCTGGAACGCTGGAAAAAATATATTATCGAAAACAAACACGACTGGATAAGTGTAACAGGTACCAAAGCCAATGTTGATTATCATAAAGCATATGATATAATCAGTACGCCTGTTATATTCCTATTGGATAGTAATTTCCACATTATTGCCAAGCATATTTCTATAGAAGATGTAAAAGGATTCCTGGATAACTATTTAGATAAACATAAATAGGCGTTGTAAGTTATAAGTTATAAATTATGAATTATGAATGTAGAATTATCTAAGCACAAAATTCTAACTTCTGAATTCTAACTTTTAAATTCATTTTAATTTACTGATGTTCAATCCGTAGTAAATCGTTGATGGTTTTTACAGGGTTGAATGTAATAATCGGAACTTCAACGAAAATACTTATCCAGTCTGCCATAGCACCATTCCATAAGCCTGGTAATTCCTGAGCTTTCAGGTTTTTTCCGTCTTTTGATTTGGTTGAAATAAAACCGGTTGTCGGGTCAACAAATTGTTTTAAATCAAAGCAAATCCCTTCAAAATCTTTTACACCGCATACCAGATCTACCGGATTAAAATGAGTAGCTCCTCTGAAAATATGGTTTTGTGCTGTATTATTTATGTTAATTTGTGAAGATTCAACAATTTGTAATGAAATTTCACCTTTTGCATTTTTCGTCCAGAAAGGGCCTCCACCGGGTTCACCTTCGTTTTTAACCATACCGCAAATCCTGATAGGACGGTTAAGTTTCTGAAATAAATAATTTATTCTTTCCTTTTCAGACATGGAATTAAAATCATCAGGGAAATAAATAAGTAAATGCTTTGTTGCAAAATCAATAATTTCATCAATCTTTTTTACATCTATCTGTTTGCTTTTAAGCAAATTAAGGTATTTAAACGTCCTTTGCTGCAAACTGATTAAAAACCCACCAATTACCTTTTTAAATAAATGAGTTTTTTCTTTCAGTTTGTCAGGTACTATATTGTCGATGTTTTTGATGAAGATGATATCTCCCTGTAAATCGTTAAGGTTTTCTATTAAGGCTCCATGTCCGGCTGGCCGGAAAACGATTTTGCCGTTGCTATCCCTGAAAAAATTATTGCTCATATCCACAGCAACAGTATCTGTGGATGGTTTCTGTATAGAATAGCTGATATTGAATTTTACATTTAATTTTTCCTCATAATGCGGTTTAACAAGACCAATATGCGTATTAAATTTATCAATATGTTCGGGGGATAAAGTAAAATGAATGCTTGCAATAGTATCGTTTCCCAATGCATAATGAGCTGCTTCTACCAGATGTTCTTCAATGGCAGTTCTGGAATATTCAGCATAATTATGAAATTTTAATAAGCCTTTTGGTAAGTTGCCATAGCCTAAACCTGTATCATCCAGTAAATAGCTAATGATAGAGAAATAATCACGTTTTTGTATGCATTCATCGATATTCAGTTTATGAGCCAGCATCACTTCCTTTAAATCTTCGTAAAAGGCAAATTTCCTGATTTGTGTAATAAATTTATAAACAGAATTAAAACTTTTATCATTTTCAAAAGCTATAACATCTTTTTCGCTTCCTTTAAATTTATCTCTGAAAGCATATAAGGTTTGAAACATGCGGCTTGCAGCTCCTGATGCAGGTACGAATTTCAAAACAGCATGATGTTGTATCTCTGTTTCAAAGATATTAACATACTGCTCAATTTCATCGTTCTCAAAAAAACAAATTCCATCGTTATAAATAGCTGGTTTAGTTAAATTTATATAAGGAAAACCGTTTTTAAAATTTTCAAGTTGAAGTTCTATTGTTGCTACGTCAATACCTTTCAATTGAAATTCTTCAATATCATTTTTTGAGAACATGGCATAAGTAATTTGACATCAAATATATAAATTATTTTCTTTTAATCATAAATTTTTTCAACATATTAGAAAATAATACGAATTAATGTGAAATATGTCACGATGCGATATGCATTTTTTTTTGGGATATTATATCCTCAGTGATAGCTCACTTTGAGTGAGACTATCTCTATAAACAGTGCTTTTGAATTTTAACGCTGTCAGGTTCAAGCACGCTGACAGGTTTTAAGTATGCATTTTTGTTGATATTTCATATTTATCTGTGAAAATCTGCGGGAAAATTTTAGAAATAAAAAGATATACAATCAACACTCATTTTCTTTGCTTCCCGCCAATAATCTCTTTCCGTCAGGGATAACTTAATAATAAATGTAATTTTTATTTTAGTTAATTTTGCAAAAACAAATTTCGATATTATTTTAGATTCATATTTATGCTCAGATTCCTCCTGTTTATATATTTAATAATTAGTTTTAATGCCGGTTTTGCTCAGAATTCAAAAGCTTTTTCAAACAAAAAGTTTCTGAAAAAATTGAAGCAGGATGTTGAATACATGAAACTTAAGAAGCGCGTTGTTCACGAATATATACATGCAAAACCGGGTCATTGGGGCGAATTTGTTAAAGGTGTTGATGAAGATTTAGCTACCCAGCAAAAATATGTAGCATTTA
This sequence comes from Bacteroidota bacterium, assembly GCA_026391675.1. Taxonomy (GTDB): domain Bacteria; phylum Bacteroidota; class Bacteroidia; order Bacteroidales; family JACABE01; genus JACABE01. The sequence continues at coordinate 37,891 of JAPLDQ010000003.1, read as the reverse complement.
CTTTTGATGCCTGTGGCGGCGAAAAGGGAAGTGGCTATGATAAAGAATTAATTGAATATCTAAGACGGGAAAAAATACCTGCTACTTTATTTATTACCGGCAAATGGATAGATTCTCATTTTGAAACCTTCTTAGAATTAAGTAAAGACAGTTTATTTGAAATAGAAAACCATGGCTTAAACCATAAACCCTGTTCTGTTGATGGCGAAAGTGAATATGGTATACGCGGCACAGCAAATGTTGGCGATGCTTTTGATGAAATAGAAGCAAATGCTAAGAAAATAGAAGCATTAACTAATTATAAACCCAAATTTTTCCGTTCAGCAACAGCCTTTATTGATGAGGCCTGTGCCCGAATGGCATTCGAACTGGGTATTATTACAGTAAGTTTTCAGGTGTTGTCAGGTGATGCAGTTGCAAATACACCTGATTCGGTTATCACAGCAAATGTACTAACTACAGTAAAACCGGGAGCAATAATTATCATGCATTTTAATCATCCGAAATGGAATACCTTTGAAGCGATGCAGAAAATTGTGCCTGAACTGAGAAAAAGAGGATATCTGTTTGCCAGACTAAATAAATTTCCATTGAAAAGTAATAAAAATTAATGAACAATAAAATGTGATTAATTAATAGTTACAGATGATTTTGTAAGAAATTAAAACATTAATTTTGTTTCAGTAATAAAAAAAACACACACAAAGCAAAATGAATAAAAAGAATATCGCTTTATTAGCCGGTGGAAATTCAGGCGAAGCTGAAATTTCATATAAAAGCGCAATAATTATTGAGCAAAATATAGATAAAACGCTTTATAATGTTTTTAAGATCAATCTTTACAAGAAAGATTGGCATTTTGTTGATGAAAAAGGAGAAAAGCTTCAGATTGATAAAAATGATTTCAGTTTAACCTTAAATAATAAGAAAATAAATTTTCATTGCGCTTTTATAGCAATACACGGCACTCCCGGCGAAGACGGCAGGTTACAGGGCTATTTTGATTTACTTGATATTCCTTATACTACCTGTGATCACACCACTTCAGCCATTACTTTTAACAAGAGTTTCTGCAATAAGATAGTAGCGGCTGCCGGTATAAATGTTTCAAAATCAGTTCACCTGTTTAAGCAACATGCCTATACTATTGAGCATATTCTGGATCAGATTTCTTTGCCTTGTTTTGTAAAACCCAATAATGGCGGTTCAAGTATAGGTATGTCCAAGGTAAATCATAAGAATGAACTTGAAACTGCCATTCAAAAGGCTTTTCATGAAGATGACCAGGTTTTGATAGAAGAATTTATCGGAGGCAGGGAATTAAGCTGTGGTATGATAAAGGCAAATGATAATCTCCTGGTTTTTCCTGTTACACAAATCATATCTGAAAATGAGTACTTTGATTACGAGGCCAAATACAAGGGCAAATCAAAGGAAGTTACACCTGCAGAAGTAGATGAAGCCATTACCATTAAAATTAAATCTACGGCTGCCTTTTTGTACAATAAACTGAATTGTAAAGGTGTTGTCAGGTTTGATTTTATATTAAAAGATAAAACAAATGATTTGTTTTTCCTTGAAGTAAATACAGTGCCCGGTCAGTCAGCTGAAAGTATTGTTCCGCAACAAATCCGTGCCATGGGCATGACCATCATGGAAATTTATACTATGTTGATTGAAGAAAGCGTAAAGTGAGTTATAAGTTATGAATTATGAATAATTAACCATTAACCATTAATAATATTCAATAATCTAATAACTTAGTAACTTAATAACTTAATAACCCAATAACTTAATAACCCATTACTTAACATAATGCCAAACCAGATTAATATAAAGAACAAGAAAGCTGCATTTGAATTTTTTCTGCTTGAAAAATTTACTGCCGGAATGCAAATTACCGGTACCGAAATCAAATCGCTGAGAGAAGGTAAGGCAAATTTAACAGATGCTTATTGTTTATTTGTGGGGGATGAACTTTTTATAAAAAACATGCACATTGCTGAATACAGTTTCGGCTCCCATTACAATCACGAACCCAAACGCGACAGAAAGCTATTGCTGAACAAGCGTGAACTCCGTAAAATATTAACAAAAACCAAGGAAAAAGGCTTAACCATAATTCCTACTCTGCTTTTTATCAATGAAAAAGGCCTGGCAAAACTTGAAATAGCCATTGCCAAAGGTAAAAAACTATACGATAAAAGAGAAACCCTTAAGGATAAGGATACAAAACGTGAAATAGACAGGGGGAAAGCTGAGTAAATCAGTAAATCAGTAATCAGTAATCAGTAAACAGTAAACAGTAACTTAATAACTCAATAACTCAATAACTCAATAACTCAATAACCTAATAACTTAATAACTTAATAACCTAATAACCAATAACTATTTACTTTTCCTGTATTCAGTATTAAAATATCTGAACCATTTATCATCAGCAGTGTAATTTTTAAGCTGCTTCTCTTTATCAAATGGATTTTGTGAGGGTTTATCAATATTATATTGCTTTTGAGCTAACGCCTGCTGCAAGGCTTTAGTTTTTACAGCATCTGTTCCCTTTTCTTTTAATAGTTTCAGTACCGATAAGCAATTGTTAAAATTATAATTACCAATAAAATAATCGGCTGTATACAGCATCAGTTCTTCATCTGATTTGAAATTTATATAGGCTATAATATTATTATCGGGGATACCAAGTGTATCAAGGCGTGAGTTATGATATAAAGCATCAGCTTCAGTATAATCATGGCAAAAAAGCAGTTTATCCTGTTTTTCCAGGGCTTTTTTTGCATTCTCTTTCAGACTGAAATAAGTTGTTACGGGTTTGATTAATTGTTTTAATTTCAGGGTATTCAATGAAGATAAATCACATTCAGTATGAGTTTTTAATAAATTATCTGCTTCATTTACAGTAAGTTGTACTTTTTCAAAGTCTTTTAATGCAATATAATTATTGCATTTATTGTTCAATTGCTCAATTTCATCCTGTATATTCTGACATTTCTTTGCTGTTATTTTTTTGTTGAAAGCATTGATAGCCTTATTGGTAGGGCCATCATTTTCAAGATGATAGTTGTGCTGTAATCTCACACAATTCTGAAACATGGAATCAACCATAGCAAATTCATTGGCCCAGATCAGAAAATTAGCTGTTTTAAGCTGCGATTCGATAATATTCACAGCAGTAATACTTATTAATGAATCCGGCTCTTTAGCAGGAGATTTTAAAACTGTATTTTTTCTCTCTTTGGCAGCCAAATATTTCTCCAGTGCTTCTTCATTTCTGTTTTCATTAGTTAAGTCATTGCCCATTTCAATTAATGAAGAATAGACTGCATCTTCACGTTTTTTAGTATGTACGGTTTTTTTCGCAATTATCTTTTCTGATGCTGGTTTTATTTTATTTAGAGTTGTCTTTTTGTGTTTTTTGTATTTTAAAGCATTGTCTTTCCCCTTTTCTGTAATGTGAATTGATGCAACTGCAACAGTATCCTTTGCTGTGGTTTTGATTTCAGCTATTTTAACTTCCTGTTCTTTTTTATTAATAAGGGCTTCACAATCATTATCCTTAATTAATCCACAAATTGAATAGACTTTCTGAAGATAGGATTCAGATTGTTTATAATCAGCCCTGTGCTTATAAATAACACTCAATTCAATATATTTAACAACTATACGTTTCAGAAATTTATCGCTTTCCTCATCCGTTTTAATAGTATTTCTGTTTATTAACGCATAACTTCTGGCTTTCATTACAAAATTTTCAGCGATGGTATAATTCTGAGTTTCCATCGCTTGTTCTGCAACTCTTAAGTAGGAATGGTAAAGGCCAATTATGGATAATTGAATACCATTTTTAAAATATTCACAGTCGTTGGAATGAATGAATTTACAAAAAGTATCAGCCTGCATGAACAATTCCAATGATTCATTGTAGTATTGCGTTTTAAGAAATCTTTCCCCTCTCGTTTTAAATTGTTTGCTGATCTGCTCGTTTAACGCATTAATCAAATGAAAATCATTGCCGTTCGGGTATAAATTAGTTGAGATAAACTGAGCAATAGCGGATGCATTATTTGTTTGAGAAATGCCAAGAAATAACATCGATTTCTGATACAAGGCAGGAATATAATATGGATTAAAAAGCAAGGACTTGTTGAAATTTGCCAGTGTATTTATCGAATCCCCTCTGGATAAGCATTCCATCGCTTTTTTATAATACCAGAAGTCTAAATTACTGATGTATTGATTTAATATTACTCTTAGTTGATTGGCTTGATTAGAAATCTCAGTAAAATGCTCATAAACGGCAATTTCTTCCTTTTTCTTAAAATCAATATGAGAGGCAATATTTTCATTTTTTAGCATTTCGATATTATATTCAATTTCATTTAAATTGCAGTCATTCAGCATAATCATATCAATATCATTCATATTGATTTGCTTCATTACATTAACGTTTGCTTTTAAAATTGAATCCAGTTGAAATATATTGGAAATATTTTTATTTTGAGCAATGCCAATATTAGCAAATTGAATAATAAAAACCAAAAAAAGCAATGCTTTTAATTTCATTTGTTTGACTCTGATATTTGTATTCAAAAATAGCTATTATTATGAAGCTAAATTCCATAAATTATTTTTTTAATAAACATAATAAAAACATTGCAATTTTCTTAATATCATAAAGTTGTGAAATTTTAATAACAATATATTATTTGTGTTTTTTATACAATACCTAAAATAAGAAAGGCATTAAGAAATATTTCTTAATGCCTTTTATTATAAATTGGTTGAATTAATAAAAATTAATTATAAATGTATAATATGCGTAACGCCATTAATTGTAACTGTTGCCCATGGATCACAATTGCCGTTACCGTAATTGATAACTCTTACGGGTCTGTTGGTTTGTGTTAGCTGTACACTGCCACTAACAAAATACGGGCAAGGCATATGTCTTTTTAAAGGTGTTACTATCGTTTTGCTGTAATTTGTTCCATTGGGTCTGTGACCTGTTGAACTACCGCTTAATAAAGTGATGTCATCCCAGATTGTAGGACTCCAGTAACCTTGCAGCCATTCTCTGTTATGAGTGGCATTCCAGCTTAAGGTATCTCCGCTTAATGCAAAAATAATCATACTGTTAACTGTTGTCGTAATGTTCCAGTGTCCTGCTGCATTATGACCATTGTTAATTCTTGATCTGCTACCCATAATATGGTTATCATTGACATAATAATTATTAAAAGTAGTAGAATGTACAGCGCCTGAATCCTTGTAATGTTTATAGAATGCAATTACAATCTGACCTCTTCTGTATTTGCCATCGTTGCATAAACAGTTGGTTGTTCCGAAATCAATTGTAAGTGTGTGTGGAATTGTAATTGTATCAATTGTTTTAGTAGCACAAGGACTCAATAAGCTGTTAGTATTTGCAGTAGCAGATTTACCGGCTGATGTGAAACTTGTATAAGCCTCATCAGCAATCTGGTCGATGTTTTCAAATGTCATTTGAGCTATAGCTTCATTTTGTGAAGTTGTAACCAATTCATTAGTAACAGTCTGATTTTGCTGATTTAAAGCATTATCATTTATTCCTGAAATATTTTGTTGAGCAGGATTATCTTTTTTACAAGCAGTAATAATTAGAACTGCTAAAAAAATAAATGATGTAAGGGTTAAAATTCTTGTTTTCATAATATTTGGGTTTAATATTTAGAATATTAGATTTAAAATTAAATTAAAGGTTTAATCCTGATTAAAGCTGGATTGTTAAAGAATGTTAATTAATTTGACCTTTTGTATTTTAACATGTTCATTTATATGTTATATAGTCAAAATTTAAAAGCTGAAACTTAGAATTATAATTATAATTAAAAGGAATCTATAATAATTTGATTTTGCATTAAAAAATGCTGTTTAAATCAAAAGATTTTATAATTTTGTTCACACAAATAAATATAAAACATAATGAAGAAAATATTAACTCCAAGATTAATTTTTATTGCCTCAGTAATATTTGTAGCAGCTTTTTCAAGGTTACTGCCACATATTCCTAATGTTACTCCAATTGCTGCAATTGCTTTGTTTGGCGGTACTTTCATTAATCGCAAATTCCTGGCTTTTTTACTGCCTCTGGCTGCACTGTTTATCAGCGATTTATTTATAGGATTTTATTCAGAAATGTATGCAGTTTATTTGAGTCTGGCAGTTACGGTTGGCATTGGCTTATTATTAAATAGAAAAACCACTGTAATTAATACAATAACTGCTTCTGTTGCTTCTTCGGTATTATTTTTTATAGTAACAAATTTTGCTGTATGGTTAAGTGTTAAATATGCTTATCCTCATACAATAGCCGGATTAGGATTATGCTATGAAATGGCTTTACCGTTTTTCAGAAGTGAACTGCTTGGAACATTAGCATACAATAGTTTGTTCTTTGGTGCATTTTATTTTGCCAAGGCTAAGTTTCCTGTACTGGCAAAAGCCTGATAACTGATAAGAAAATTATTAGAGGCTGGCTTATGTCAGCCTTTTTATTGTGTACTAATGTCAATAAATTTATAGTATCTTTATTGTGCTTATTAAGAAAGCTATCAAAAAAATCAGACTCAGATTATGGATGAATTAAAAATAAAACTTAAGCTTGAGGATGGAACTGAATATGTCGGGACTTCATTCGGATATGAGGGAAGTGTAGCCGGTGAAGTAGTTTTTAATACTGCTATGACTGGTTATCCCGAAAGTTTTACCGACCCGTCCTATAAAGGACAAATCCTCGTACTCACTTATCCGCTTATTGGAAATTATGGCGTACCGGGTATTACTGAAGAAAATCAAATGTTTTCTTTTTTTGAATCGGACAAGGTGCATATCAGTGGATTGATAATCGCTGATTATTCAGAGCATTACAGTCACTGGAATGCAAATCAGAGTCTGGGTGACTGGCTTAAAAAAAACAAAATACCTGCTATAACCGGTGTTGATACCCGTGCGCTTACCAAGCACATCAGAGAAAGTGGCGCTTTATTGGGTAAGATTGTTTTTAAAGATGATATTGATTTTATTGACCCAAATCTGGAAAACTTAACGGCTCAGGTTAGTACTTCTGAGGTTATTACCTATGGAAACGGGTCTTTAAGGATATTGCTGCTTGATTGCGGTGTAAAAAATAATATCATCCGGCATTTTCTTAAAAGAAATGTAACGGTTATCCGTGTTCCCTGGGATTATGACTTTTCTAAAGTGGAATATGACGGGCTCTTTTTATCTAATGGTCCTGGTAATCCAAAAATGTGTGAAGCTTCAATAGCTAATGTTGCTAAAGCTTTAAAACAGGATAAGCCAATATTTGGTATATGTCTGGGCAACCAGATTATTGCACTGGCTTCCGGTGCCGATACCTATAAACTCAAGTACGGACATCGCAGTCATAACCAACCGGTACTGCAGTGTGGTACCGATAAGGCTTTTATTACATCACAGAATCATGGTTTTGCTATTGATAATGCCAGTTTAAGTGATGAATGGGAGCCTTTGTTTATTAATCTGAACGATGCTACCAATGAAGGATTGCGTCATAAGACCAAGCCCATATTTTCTGTTCAGTTTCATCCTGAAGCATCCAGCGGACCAACAGATACAGAGTTTCTTTTTGATGATTTCCTGGAAATGGTAAGCAATTATAAAGGCAAAAGATAGTATATATTAAAAGTTCGGGTTAATTTTTTTGGTAAAGAAAAAATCTATCAAAACATTGAAAGATTATGGAACACTCAATTAAAAAAGTATTGGTTTTAGGAAGCGGAGCGCTGAAAATTGGTGAGGCAGGAGAGTTTGATTACAGCGGAACTCAGGCATTAAAAGCATTGCGTGAAGAAGGCATATTTACAATATTGATAAATCCAAACATTGCAACTGTTCAAACTTCGGAAGGTGTTGCTGATAAGATATATTTTCTTCCTGTAACACCGCATTTCATCGAAAAAGTTATTCAAAAGGAAAAACCTGATGGTGTTCTGCTGGCTTTTGGCGGTCAAACTGCTTTAAATTGCGGAATTGAGCTCTATCAACAGGGTATATTCGATAAATATAATGTAAAAGTCCTGGGCACACCTGTGCAAGCCATTATTGATACAGAAGACCGTCAAATTTTTGCTGACAGATTACGTTCAATCAACGTAAAAACTGCCCGCAGTTTAGCCGTAACATCTGTGAAAGATGCGCAGCAAGCTGCCCATGATTTGGGCTTCCCGATTATTGTCAGGGCTGCCTTTACCCTTGGCGGACAAGGTAGCGGTTTTTGCAATAATCAGGATGAATTGTTCAGGCTGGCAGACAAGGCATTTTCCTATTCCTCACAGATATTAATTGAAGAATCATTAAAAGGCTGGAAGGAAGTGGAGTATGAGGTTGTCCGTGATAAATACGACAACTGTATTACGGTTTGCAATATGGAAAACTTTGATCCATTGGGTATTCATACCGGTGAGAGCATAGTGGTAGCACCATCACAAACACTTACCAACAGCGAGTATCATAAATTAAGACAACTGTCAATCCAGATAGTCCGTAATATAGGAATTATCGGAGAATGCAATGTACAGTATGCGCTGGATCCAAATTCTGAAGATTACAGGGTGATAGAAGTCAATGCACGTCTTTCCCGTTCATCTGCGCTGGCATCCAAGGCAACAGCCTATCCGTTGGCTTTTGTTGCGGCTAAACTTGCATTGGGTTACGGACTGCATGAGTTAAAGAATGCAGTAACTAAAACAACCACTGCTTTTTTTGAACCTGCATTGGATTATGTTGTTGTTAAAATTCCCCGCTGGGACCTCAATAAATTCATCGGTGTGTCCAAAGAGATTGGCTCGAGTATGAAAAGTGTTGGCGAGGTTATGGCTATAGGCAGAAGTTTTGAAGAGGCCATTCAAAAGGGTTTACGTATGGTAGGGCAGGGAACGCATGGTTTCGTTGGGAATACTGACCTTAGCTTTGATGATATTCATGAGTCACTTTCAAATCCAACTGACATGAGGATTTATTGCATTGCATCTGCTTTTGAAGAAGGCTTAAGTATTGATAAGATACATGAACTTACCAGCATTGATAAGTGGTTTTTAATTAAACTAAAATCAATTTATGACATGATGGTAAAGCTAAAGCAATGTCCATCACTTGAAGAATGTTCCCCTGAATTACTTCTCAATGCAAAACAAAAGGGTTTTTCTGATTTTCAGATTGCCCGTTTCGTTATAAAACCTGAAGCATCCATGCATTCGAAACTGCTTAAAGTGAGAATGTACCGTAAACAGCTAGGAATTACACCTTTTGCAAAACAAATTGATACATTGGCAGCAGAATATCCTGCAAAAACAAATTATCTTTATCTTACCTACAATGCTACTGAAAGTGATATCAGTCCGGTACATGATAAGAAATCTGTTATTGTTCTTGGTTCAGGAGCTTATCGTATAGGAAGTTCGGTTGAGTTTGACTGGTGTTCGGTTAATGCACTTGAAACTGCCAGAAAAATAGGCTTCCGTTCTGTAATGATTAATTATAACCCGGAAACGGTAAGTACTGATTATGATAGCTGCGACAGACTCTATTTTGATGAACTTTCATTTGAACGTGTAATGGATATCATTGAAATGGAAGAGCCAAAAGGAGTAATCGTTTCTACCGGAGGCCAGATAGCCAATAACCTGGCTATGCGATTGTATAATCAGGGTGTAGTCGTTTTAGGTACTTCCCCGGTTGATATTGACAGGGCAGAGAACCGTCATACTTTTTCTTCTTTATTAGATACGCTGCAGATTGATCAGCCACGTTGGAAAGAACTTAGCAGTATGGACGAGATTCATGTTTTTGCTGCTGAAGCCGGTTTCCCTTTATTGATTCGTCCTTCATATGTACTTTCGGGTGCTGCAATGAATGTTGTTTCAAATACTGAAGAACTGGAACATTTCCTTAAACTGGCGGCCAAGGTTTCAAAAGAATATCCTGTTGTGGTCTCAGAATTTATCCAGCATGCCAAGGAAATTGAAATAGATGCCGTAGCTGACAAAGGAGAGATAATTGCGTATGCCATTTCTGAACATATTGAATTTGCCGGTGTTCATTCCGGTGATGCAACTATGGTTTTTCCGGCTCAGAAGATGTATTTTGAAACAGCCAGAAGAGTTAAACGTATTTCCCGTGAAATTGCCAAAGCATTAAATATTTCCGGTCCGTTTAATATGCAGTTGCTGGCCAGGGATAACGATATAAAGGTTATTGAATGTAACCTCAGGGCTTCCCGTAGTTTTCCCTTCGTTTCAAAAGTATTGAAGATAAACTTTATTGAGCTGGCAACACGGATAATGCTGGGCATACCAACAGAAAAACCACAAAAATCTGCTTTTGATCTTGACTATATCGGCATTAAAGCATCACAGTTTTCATTTTCGCGTCTGCAGAAAGCTGATCCTGTTCTTGGTGTTGAAATGGCATCGACCGGCGAAGTTGGTTGTATCGGGGAAAATTATTATGAAGCTTTATTGCTGGCTATGCTTTCAGTAGGATATAAGGTGCCGGGTAAAAATATACTGCTTTCAACAGGCGATAGCCGTTCAAAAATTGAACTGCTTATAAGTGCCCGAATGCTGATTGAACGTGGATATTCACTTTTTGCAACGCCGGGTTCTGCCAGATTTCTTGAAGATAATGGTGTAAATGCCACAGTATTGCACTGGCCGGATGATGCTGCCAAGCCAAATACAATAGATTATCTTAAGGAAAGAAAGATTGATCTTGTTATTAATATCCCGAAAAATCTTTCTAAATCAGAGCTTAATAACGATTATGCTATCCGAAGAGGTGCCATTGATTTTAATATTCCATTAATTACCAATGCCCGGCTTGCCAGTGCTTTTATTTATGCAATATGCAAACTGGATGTGGAAAGTCTTGCCATTAAAAGCTGGGATGAATATAAATAAGTACTTAGAGTACTTAAAGTTATAGAAATCAACTCCTTATCGGTGTAAATCTGTATAATCTGAGTTATCAGCTTGCCATTTTTTCACTTATCACTTGCCACTTAATAACTTAATAACTTAATAACAAATAACTATCAACCAAATCACCAAATTACAAAATCGCCAAATCGCCAAATCAAAGAGAATAAATAATTTTGTCTACAGTTTTCTGCTTGATTCTTTTCTTTCTATGAATTTATCCGTTTAAGGAGAATATTATTGGCATATGGAATAAAACGCGGACTGCTTTTCCTTTTTGTCTGCCTGGAATCCAGTGTGGCATGGCTTTAACAATTCTGATTGCTTCTTCGTCACAACCGCCACCAATGCTGTTCAGGAGTTTAACTTTATTTACACTACCGTCTTTTTCTATTACAAACTCAATATAAACGGTACCTTGTATGTTCCTTTCCCGGGCAATTTTAGGGTATAGCGTATAATTCTGTAAAAATTTTATTCTTGCACCGTCACCACCAGGAAATGACGGATTTTCTTCAACTACCATTAAAATCTCACCTTCTTCTACTTCACTTTCTCCGTTTTCGGACAATCCATTGTTATTCCCGCTATTTGTATGCATGCTTTCCTGGTCAATTTTAATTTCAGTTCCTATGATCTCATCATTTTCAACAATCTGTAAATCTGAAGATTGTTGTTGAGGTGGAAGTGGAATTGCTACCGGAATTTCAGCTTGTGATTGTGAAACTTCTTCAGCAAAAACTTCAGCAGCATTCACCGAAAAAGTTTCATTATCAGGCATATTATATGATTTCCATTCAAAAGCAAATAAACATATCCCTAATGAGAAAATCAAGCCCAATTGAAAAAAAATGGTTTTTTTATTTTCAAGATCTGCCTTATTAGATTTTTTTATTTCCACTTAGCAGTTTAATTGATGAATAGTTAAAATGATAAAACTTTTAAACTAAGAAAATATTATTATGAGAAGCTAAAATAATATTAAAATCCAAGCATTGAATACGTTTCAGATTTTAAAATATCTATTGATTTTGAACTTAAAACCACCCGGCGGGGTTTGTCAACCGAATTATTGTATCTGGCTGAAAAAATACCAATTCCGTTACTAATATTGGTAAATTCCGGACGAACCTGAACAATCGAATTGGAAGGACCATTAAGGTCAATATATGTACTTAAATCGTCTCCTGCAACATTAAAGAAAAATTCAATCATTCCTGGTTTACGGAATATCTGATGTGCCTGAGTGGACCAGATTAAATTGCTTTTCAACGCCTGATAATAGGTAACACTTGGAAATTCAAGCTGTAAGGGAGTCCCGCTTTCTAAGGTTGTAGAATTAACAAATCCGAGATTTACATCAACATATTTGCTAACATAGTGTGATGTGTCGTTTAAACTTTCAAAATAATTTATGCGCATATCAACCTGATATTTTCTGCCACCATTGGCTGTATACCATTGTAATTTTGTTTTTCCTGTAAGTGTAAAATCAATTGTAGTCTGATAGGCTGCCGGTACATCAATTTTAAAACTTCCAACAAGATGGGTTTGAGCACTTATTATTTTCCCAGTTTTTATATTTTTAATGGTTAATTTATAAGTTTTACTTTCCTGTAATTGATTAAGTGTTTTGCATTTATATACTACTTGTTTTGGGGCATAAAATACACCGGGATCTTTGGTAAAAACAGTGCAGGTATCGAAATTAAAAACTTTTGAAACATCATTGCCCGTTAATTCTTCCAATTTAACCTGCAAATCTGTACCATAGCTGCTGAGGAATTCATCCGAAGCCATGACATAAGCATTCTGATTGCCAAGAAAAGCTTTGTTAATTTTAATAAAAGTATTGGTATCGCTTTGGTTGAGTATACCATACACTACTGTAATATCCTTGTATTCTGCATTAGGATTAAAGTCGGTTTTGCAGGAAGAAATGATAATGACTGTAAGAAAGAAAATTAAAAAACTGAAGTATTTGTACATAACGGATATTTTAACAAAGGAATACAAAATTAAGTAAAAAATAAATTGATAATGATTTTTATTTTGATTTTAACAAAAGATTTAACCTCCGCTTACTAAATGCAAAACCATAACAGTATCACCATCTTTAATAAATGTTGTTGCATAATCAGGTTTTTTAATAACTTTATCATTAAGCTTTATTACCAGCATTTTAAACACAAAGTTTTTTAAAACCAGCAGTTCTGAAATGCTAATTTCATTTCTTTCTATATCTTCAGGGCTATTATTAAGTGTAATTTTCATATTAAGTTATTATGTTATTGAGTTATTAGGTTATTAAGTTATTAAGTTATTAGGTTGTTAGGATATATGTTTACTACTTACTGTTGCCTGATACCTAATTCCTAATTCCTAATTCCTAATTTTTAATTTTTAATAAAATCTCAACTGCCTGATTGGCCTGCATATTGGCAACTATACCAACCCGGGGTGCAAGGGGAGGGTTGGTTTCAGAAATTTCAGTTGTCATATCTCCACAAATATAAAGTTTACCGTAATTTATTGTTTTAATACCATTGTTGTTACCCCAACCTGCCATTCCTGAACCGGAAATAATATATTTGTCAGGCATTTCAGCCAAAACTGTTTCAATCAGCAGCGTTTTCATTTCTGATAAGTCGAAAGCTTCAATAATAACGTCACAATCTGCAAAAATATGCGGAATATTTATTGGGTTTAGTTTTATATTATGTTTTTCAACAATAACCTCTTTGTTAACATTTTCAATATTTGTTTTTAATGCATCCACTTTTGGCATCCCCAGCTGGTTTATAAAAAAGTACTGACGATTGAGATTGGATTGAACAATATTATCAAAATCAGCTATAATCAGTTTGCCAATTCCTATACGTGCCAATGCAATTGCACAATTGGAACCCAAACCGCCACAGCCTGCTATACCAACAGTTTTATCTTTTAATTTGTCAAGCATTATTATTTTATTCATTGCAAAGATAAAAAAAAGCCGTTGTAAAATAACAGCGGCTTTGTAAAATAGTATTTAAATGTAGTAAAAACAATTACTTTTCTGTTTGAGGTTCAATTGAAAATAATTCAACTTCAAAAATCAATGTTGATCCCGGAGGTATTTTACCAGCTTCTCTATCGCCATAAGCTAAGTTTGAAGGGATATAGAAAATATATTTTGAACCGGGTGTCATTAACTGAACACCTTCTGTCCAACCCGGAATAACCTGGTTTAAGCCGAATGAAATTGGTTCACCTCTTTGTACTGATGAATCAAAAACAGTACCGTCAATTAAAGTGCCATGATAATGAACTTTAACTTTATCAGTTGCTTTTGGATGTTCGCCGCTACCTTCTTTTACAACTTTGTATTGTAATCCGCTGGCTGTAACTTTAACACCATCAGCTGTTTTGTTTTTTGCTAAAAATTCTGTTCCGGCCTTTTTTGCACCTTCTGATTTCTTAGCTTTTTCGTCCTGTTGTTTTTTTGTTCTTTCCTGTTGCCATTTACCTAAACATTCGTTTTTTTTCTGGTTGCTGACTACAAGAGAATCGGTATTTTTTAATGCGTCTGAAATGCCTTTATACAATAATTCAGGTGTAAACTGGATTGAATTATTAACCAGGTTATGACCTATATCTGCACCAATCAGATAACTGATTGAATCAAGATTAGTAACAAGTTTAAAATCTTTATTTTTTTGAGCTGAAACACTGAAGCTTAAAACTAAGATCAATGCTGTGATAAATAAAAGGGTTTTTTTCATTTTTTATGGTTTAAAATTAATTCGACAAATATAAAGCATTTTATTTTCATGCCATATATTTGTATGGACTTATTTAACAATATTTAACGAGGATAAAGTACTTAGAGTGCCTTGATTACTTGAAGTACTTAGAGTACTTAAAGTTAAAAGTAAAATTATTAATTATTTACTATAAATCACTAAAAATGCGTAATTTTGCAGCATATATTTCACGGGGCTGACTGGTTTTGACAGCAAGAAAGTGGGATTGTAAGCATGCCGAGTGTGGTAAATATGACTCGTTAATCCCAAGTTACACAGCCAATAAACGGCGAAAACAATTCTTACGCTTTAGCAGCTTAATCCAGGATTTAGCAGCTATTTGCTCCCCAAAAAGCTTTTACTAACGGCGTTTTGAACGGAGCATCATAAATGTTGGTATAGCTTTTGCAAGGTTCCGGTGCAAAAGTGAAATAAAGGAGATACGGTAAGTATAGGCTGGTTTTTTGCCGGTATTTGCCCGACAAACAATAGAAAACTAAGCATGTAGAAAGCAGTTTTGCTGCTTGTTTGGACCAGGGTTCGAATCCCTGCAGCTCCACAAAAAATAAAGTCTAACATATTGATTATGTTAGACTTTATTGATTATGTGTAAAACATTTTATGAAATATTTCAATAACCTTATAATTGTATTATTGTTGAGGTTAAAATAAGAAACTTTCTCTTTTTTTTTATGATTAAATTTGTAAAGAAATAAAGCCAATACAGAAGATAACGAAAACAAAAAAGGGTTTTCAGATACAGAACCAGAAAACCCAAACATCAGCACAGGACAATTTGACATTTGTTCAGGCGAAAAAAGTCCATTTATTTATTTTTATGGTTTACCAGGAATTGGATTAGAGACATATATGTGTTTGTCAATAATATAACTTGTGTTCGTTGGGTAAAGAATCAAAGAATCATTAGATATTTTATAAGGTAAAGTATTATCACCATAATAATGAAATAATCTATTGAATTTAATTGAATCATTGGTTAAAATATAAGCTCCAGAATTTGATGAATTATACCAAGTAACAAAATCAAATGTTTGATAAAATATTTGAGTAACAGAATCATTGTTGAAGTTTAAATGATAAGCTTCATCAGTGCATAATTTATTAGATAAATACCAAGTTTTAGTTGTTAATATGTTCTTTTTTATTTGCAATGGGTTTTGTGTGGATACCTTATTAATTGGTAAATTGTCATCTTTGCTACATCCAATTAGCAAACTAAATAATACAAGAATTGTAAATATTTTTTTCATATTATATTAAATATTAATTTACTCTTTGCTTTTACAAATATATATAAAAAAAATTAATAAAAATATTATTTTAAACAATTTATTAACAATTTGTAAATCGTCAGTTAAATATTTAACAGTAAATGCGTAATTTTAAGCTGTAAACAAAATTAATAAATATATTCTTCTATAGGTATGGAAGGTATTGAATATAAAGTGTTTAAGGATATAGTAGTAGACCCTGTATTATTCAATTGAAATTATATTATGATAATTAGTTGATAATCAAATTATATATTAAAAATCTGATTCTGTTTCCAGACATCATCATTTATTAATGTATCAATACTTACATTTTGTTCTGTCACTTCGTTTTTCAATGTAATTAAGTCTGTTGAAAGAAAAATATTTTTCCATTTTATGGTCGGTATTAAGTAGTGATACTGACGCTGGTATTAGCGGGGAATCATGATTGAAAAATGCTGTTAATTAGACAATTGATGTTTCAATTGATGCATTTCAAACAAATTAAGTTATACCTTTGTCATTAAATAAAAGATTTGCTTTTCCCTTTAAAATTAAAGTCATGGAAAAATCAGCGAAAATTAGAATAAAACTATCCTTATTTACTATTATTTTATTGATAGTTAATGTTAATGTCATTAAGGCACAGGATAATCCAGCCTATAAAAACACTTCTTTATCTTTCGAGGTCAGGGTGGCAGATCTGATTTCCCGAATGACACTGGATGAAAAGATTCAGCAAATGCAACATGAAGCTTTTGAAATACCAAAGCTTGATATTCCTTATTATAACTGGAGTGGCGAATGTCTGCACGGAATTGTAAATGAAGGAGGTAATGCTACTGTATTTCCCCAGGCTATTGCCATGGCAGCTACTTGGAATCCAGATCTTATAAAGAAAGAAGCTGATGTAATATCTACAGAAGCTCGTGCCTGGTATTATTTATGTATCAGAAAAAATGATATCAAAGGAGTTCATAAAGGATTAACATTCTGGTCACCAAATATAAATATTTTCAGAGATCCAAGATGGGGCAGAGGCCAGGAAACATATGGTGAAGATCCTTATTTAACCTCGCGCATAGGTGTTGCTTTTGTTAAAGGATTACAGGGTGACGATCCGAAATATTTTAAACTCATTTCAACACCCAAACATTATGCTGTTCACTCTGGTCCTGAGCCTTTGCGACATCAGTTTGATGCGAAAACTTCCAAAAGAGATTTGTTTGAAACATATTTGCCTGCTTTCGAGGCTTGTATTAAAGAAGGAGGCGCATTTTCAGTAATGGGTGCCTATTCAAGCTATCAGGGAGTTCCCTGTTGTGCCAGTGATTTATTATTAAAGGATATTTTAAGAAAGAAATGGGGTTTTAAAGGTTATGTGGTTTCAGATTGTGGTGCAATAGGAGATATTTATGTTGGTCATAAATATGCAGCTGATGAGGCAAAAGCTTCTGCCATGGCTGTAAAAGCAGGTTGTGACATTACTTGCGGGACAGAATACAAAGCCTTAAAAGAAGCTGTTCATAAGTCTTATATTACCGAAAAAGAAATTGATATTGCGCTCTCACATCTTCTGATTGCCAGAATGAAACTCGGAATGTTTGATCCTCCTGAAATAGTCCCTTATTCTGATATTCCTGCCTCTGAAATAGAATCTTCAGAACATAGAAACCTTTCATTAAAAGTAGCGCATGAAAGTATTGTCTTGCTTAAGAACCAGAATAATTTGCTTCCACTTGACAGGAATAAGATTAAATCAATTGCAGTAATAGGACCTTATATTCAACGGGAAGATGTTTTGTATGGAAATTACAACGGGATTTCAAAAAATCCTGTTACTTTCTTAAAAGGTATTAAAAATAAGCTGGGTGATAAGGTAAAAGTTGAATTTACAAAAGGTGTCATGCCTTATGATGAAGGAGGTGCTTTAACAACAGTTCCTTCTGACTTTCTGAAAACACCTGATAGTAAATCAGGATTAAAAGGCGAATATTTTGACAACCCTGAACTAAACGGAAATCCTGTTTATATTCAAATTGATACCAATATGGAATTTTATTGGGATAAAAACGCTCCGGCACCTAAGGTACCTCCGGATTTATTTTCAGTCCGCTGGACAGGAAGCATAACACCTCCCGAAACTGGTAATTATGATTTGGGTATAGTTTCAGATGACAGAAGTCGTTTGTATTTTGAAGACAAGCTGCTAATAAATAACTGGAGACCTTATGAGATGAATGTTATGAAGACTGCAAAAGTAAAGATGGAAAAAGGTAAAGCCTACAATATTAGGATGGAATTTGCTGATAGTATAGATTATGCCGGAATCCGTTTTCGCTGGAAAAAAGATAATTCAGAAGAGGAAGCTGAAACAAAAGAAACATTGTTTGCTAAAGCTGTTTCTATGACAAAAAATGCAGATGTAACCATTGTATTTGCAGGGATTTCTTCTAACATTGAAGGCGAAGAAATGTCAATAAATCTAAAGTGTTTTAAAGGAGGCGACAGAGTTTGTCTTGATTTACCTGAAGAACAACTTGCCTTGATCAAAGCATTAAAAGCTTGTGGTAAACCAATCGTGATTGTGCTTACAAACGGAAGCGCATTAAGTATAAACTGGGAAAATGAGAATATTCCTGCAATTGTAGAAGCCTGGTATCCGGGTGAGGAAGGCGGAAATGCAGTAGCTGATGTCTTATTTGGTGATTATAATCCTGCCGGTAGATTACCGGTTACTTTTTATAAATCGGTAAATGATCTTCCTGAATTTGAGAACTATTTTATGGAAGGACGTACCTATAAATACTTCAGGGGTAAAGCTTTATTTCCATTTGGCTTTGGCTTAAGTTATACTGGTTTTGAATATTCTGCGGTTAAAATATCAAAAACCAGCATTAATAAAAAGGAATCAGTAATTATTAATTTTACTGTAAAGAATTCAGGAAATTTTGATGGTGATGAGGTCGTTCAGTTGTATGTGAGAAACCTGAGTTCAAAATTGCCTCAGCCCTTAAAATCGTTAAAAGGATTTAAAAGAATAAATATAAAAAAAGGAGAGTCGGTCAAAGTTGATTTTTTACTTAAAGCAGATGATCTCAAATATTTCAGTGAATCTGATGATGATTATTTGATAGAAGCCGGGGAATATGAATTACAAATAGGAAGTTCATCAGAAGACCTTAGATTAAAAACTAAATTGATAGTGAGAGATTAAAGTATTTATTTCTTGTTGAAAAAAATAATTTCAAAAAGACTTTCCATTTACTAAAAAAATCGTCTTTTATTTAGTCTTCATTGATATAATTTATTTTAGAGTCTAAACTCTCTTTCTCTTTTCCAACTTACACCAATGGGGAGTAATCTGATAATCAAACTTTATACCATGAAACTGGTCATCTGATAAAGAAGATTGGCAACCTTTATGTTATGAAGGTTTTAACCTTATAATTGTTATAATAAATCATTGTTGTCCGGTTAAACTTTATCACGTCCCTAACGGGACGTTCAGATTTTATTATAACATGCATTCTACCAATATCATGTCCCTAACGGGACAATCCCGTAGGGATAAAATGTTGGTAGAAAAAAAAACCCTGCTTTTTTTAATGTCCCGTAGGGACATAATAAAATATGGGTGTTCTTTACATTAAAATTATTTTAACCGGACAACAATGATAATAAATAATAAATAAATGTGTAAAACAAAAATAATGCTAATATTATAAATATATTATTCAAAGTATTGAAAATAAAGTGTTTTAGAATAGAGTTGTAGAACCTGCAACTCCCCAAAAAAAGCCTTGCAAATCAAATTTGCAAGGCTTTTATCATTTTTATAAAAGAGATAGCCTCACTTTAAGTGAGACTATCTCTGTGGATTTATCTCCAGTTTACTTTTGTATTTTGTGTTGAAAGCGATGTTTTTACTCTAACCATATAAACACCTTCGGCTAAATCCAGTTTTTGAGTAAAGGTATTGCCGTTGCCTGTAGTTTTGAATATACATGCTCCTGTTATTGAATATAATTCAACAGTCTGGATATTTTCTCCCGTTTGGGCAATGATGTTGAGTTCGCTGTTGTTTTCAAATACATTTATTCCTGAATTTGCTATTGGAGAAGTATTCATTCCAAACCTGATGAAGAATCTACCCTGAATAGCAGCAGTAGGGAATTCAAACTCATAGGCTGTATTTTCTGTCAAACTGATTAATTTTCCTCTTAATCTGTCTTCCAGATATACCTGTTCTCCACTCTCAAGCGCAAAGGCTGTTATTTTTGCCTTCATGCCTGCTTCACCCTTTAATCCCAAAGGAATAACTGTATTGGCTGTAGTGTTGATGGTATTGATAACCAGCCTTTCTCCGGTTGATGCTTCTGAATACATTGATAAAGGTAAATCTGTGAACAGTTTTTCTGAGTCAAAATTTTCTAATCCTAAAGCTGAATTATCATTTTTGCAGATGACCAATTCATCCATTGCACCTTCTGTTTCTGTCTTTAAGCGGACTATTATCGAAGTAGATGCTTCTTTGTAATAGGGCGATGTACTATGTGTCCTTGCTGATAACGGGAAGGTTATTTTCGGATTCGTATAATTTGCCTTTACAAAGAATCCCTGCATTGGCGAAATATATGGCTTTGTATTAGCAGGAACCCCAACATTATTAGCTGAATTGTAGGTTCTCATGTAAGCCCCGTTGGTTACCGGTGTACATCCCAAACATAAACTATTATCCCACAAATACAAGGTCGTATTCAGGCTCGTTTTCCCTAATAAATTCCAGTTCAGATAAGATGGGAATGGATTTGCAACCAGATTCCAGCTCTGTAATGCTGAAGTTCCGCTGTAAACCAGATTCACATAGTAATCACAGTTAGGTGCCATGGAATTACAGAAAAGATAACCACTTAATACGGCAGTTAATGATAGACTTGGTTTAACTGCATATCCAACAGTTGGTGTAAACTGGAATAATGAAGCTGTAGTTGTTATTCCCCATCCTGTACCATTGGTATATGGCATCATTTGGGTATATCCGCTTGGTGGATAAAGACTACCCAATGTTGCGCCGCTGTTCTTTACAAATGGTGAACCAAATAAATGCCAAACATTGGTCATATCCCTTTTTGCTGTTGCTGGTAAATTACAGCAATTGTATATAAACGATGCCCCTGAGTTCAATACCAGACCATTAACGCCATTGTTGTTCTGAATGCAGCCTGTTAATGTAAATTTAGTACAACCTGATAAAGTTAGTGTTTTACCTGCATTGATAGTAATATTAATACCACTTCCATTTAAGGTTATACCTGTTGTAGCTGGAATGCATGTTTGACAGTCTGTGAATTCAAATAATACATTCTTTGAAACAATTAGACTTCCTTTTGTTAAGTTTATTGTTTGACCGGGACAATCTATGTCAAAATAGATTACTCCATTATCACAAACCCTTTCCAGTGCGTTTCTTAATGATCCTATTATACTTGCATCATCCAGATTATTGGATACATGCACTGTGTCTTTACATTGAACAGTACATTGATTTACGATTACTGTTGAGCTTGCTGTCAAATCCTGAGAACATCCTGATTTTGATACAGACACTAATGTTAATGTCTGACTGGCAGTTGCATTGCTTACAGTTACTGTTGCAGTACCTCCTGTTAAAGTAATGGTTGATGTGGTCGTTCCACCATTAAATGAATAGGTAACAACAGCTGAAACAGTCCCGTTAAGGCTGAAAACAGCATTACTTCCTGAACATACAGGACCATTGTTGCCGATAATACCGGCAGTTGGTATAGGATTAACCGTTACTGTTGAAGTTGCCGATAAAGCTTGTGAGCAATTGGTTATCGGATTATTTACAGCAATTAACGTCAGTATCTGATCAGAAATTATATTATTGACAGTAACTGTTGCATTTCCTGCTGTTAATGTTGTAGTAGCAGTTGTTGTTCCACCATCCAGAGAATAAGTAACAATGGCATCAGTTGTTCCGGTAAGATTAAATACAGCATTGTTTCCATAACAAACCGGGCTGTTGTTACCACTAATACTTGCTGTTGGTAATGGATTAACTGAAACTGTAATGCTTGCTGTACTTGAACACCCATTTGCATCTGTTCCGGTTACTGTATAAGTATTGGCTGTAGAAACAGAAATGGCTGCTGTTGTTTCATTGGTACTCCATAAATAAGAAACTATTGGTGTGCAGATAGGATTCATTAATAGCTGAGATCGAACCTCACCACCAGGATACAGCGTCGAATGAATGTTGATATAAGTATTTCCAGAAAGCAAATCTGTAACTTCAGCAGGAGGTATGTTTATATTAAAATTATAGATTGTACCTGTAAATACTCCTACCGGGAATCCGATAATAGGAGTAATTACCGGGCCATTTACACCAACTGCACCTTTGTGAATATGAGCTGCAGTTACGGAAGCAGTTATACCGAAGTTTAAATATATTATTGTAAGTTGGTTTGTAAGTTTGTTAAATGTTCCCCATCCTGTTGCTGCAGCTGGACTAATAATTGGTGGTACTTCCTGAGCTCCTGACATATTCAAGGAAAAAGTATAAGTGTTGCAACTACCTGAAGCCGTAAGCGTGGTATTGCTTCCAGCACAAATTGCCAATGGCCCAGCAGGAGCAATAGAAACTACCGGCAGTGAATTAACTGTTAAAGTTGCAGTTGCTGTCAATGCTTGTGAGCAATTGGTTACAGGATTGGTTACAGCTATTAATGTAAGTGTCTGATTAGTAATGATATTGCTGATAGTTATTGATGCTGTACCTCCTGTCAATGTAGTAGTAGCTGTTGTTGTTCCTCCATCCAGGGAATAAGTAACTATAGCATCGGTAGTCCCGGTAATAGTAAAGCCTGCATTCATTCCTGAACAAACATTATTGATATTACCACTAATACTTGCTGTTGGTAATGGATTGACTGTTATGGTTATAATTGTATCTAAAACAATATCACAGTTTGTTGTAATATTTGTTGCTTTAATTGTGAAAGATGATGTTGAAGTTAAATTACCGGTATTAAATGTTAAGGTATTTCCATTTCCAGACTGGGCAGATCCAACATCAATTCCGCTTTTTCTTAATTGATAAGATACACCGTTTTCAGAATTTAAAAGTTGTATGGTTGCAGCATCATTCTCACATATAGAAGTTGAACTTACATTAACAGTTAATGATGATTGATAAAGCGTATATACTTCAGATAAACTCAAAGCCTTATTATAAACCCGGACTTCGTCCATACTCCCTTTGAAATACCTGTCAGAAATATCTTTCTGTCTTCCCATTGCAAAAAATGCACCTGAATAATCAATATTTCCATTCCATGATAAACCATTTACAGGTTGAAGCACACCATTGTAATATATTTTAGCCGCTTCGTTTGCTTTTCTTGTAGCAACAATATGCACCCATTGATTCAGCGGTACCTGGGAATTTGAGTTTGAATGATGCCAGCCAGCTCCATCTCCAATCTGGAAATGAATATGACCTGCAGGTGAGGTTATCCCGTCAGGATCTGTTCTTCCATCTAAGAAGATGGATGCACCACTATGACCACAAGCGTCGCATTGGCTTCCAACTATAAGCCCCAAATGATTATAACCTGGATATTGAGTAGCATAAATCCATGCAGATAAAGTAATTTCATTCTGAATTTGTAATGAAGCAGGTACCGGATCATTTACCAAAATATAATTATTATAACCATTGAAATAATAAGCACTGTTTGGATTAGAATTTCTGTCAGCTACTGATACAGGACCAGAAAGCGTACCATTATTCCCGTTTCCACTTTCATCATTGGCATTATTATTAAAAGGATAATAAGCTACCAAACCATTAGATTTTACTATATCTTTCGGTAATGGATTTACAGTAATTGTTGAAGTAGCTGTTAATGGCTGAGAACAATTCACATCATTTACTGAAATTAATGTCAGTGTTTGATTAACAATGGCATTGATTATTGTAATTGTAGCTGTACCTCCTGTTAATGTTGTTGTCGCAGTGGTTATTCCACCATCCAGTGAATAAGTAACGATTGCAGAAGGTGTTCCTGTAAGAGTAAATACAGCATTATTTCCTGCACATATCGGGCTGTTGTTACCACTTATACTGGCTGTTGGCAATGGATTAATAGTTATATCCATAGTATGGGTGGTTGAACATCCATATATATTTGTTTCGGTAGCTGTAATACTGGCTGTTGAGCCTGTTCCCCAGTCTATTTTTATCGGGTCTGATGTGTTGGTATAGCCGGAATTTATTGTTCCGCCTGAAACTGACCATACAACAGAATTAGAAACTGGTGGATTTAAATATTCTTCAGTTGTTCCGGCACAAACTAAGTTGTTTCCTGAAATTGAAAATACAGGTAATGGATTCACAACAAGATTAACAGTCTTTCCGGTAAAAATGGTTTCACAGTTAGTTCCGTTAACTCTCAGTTTTTTGATTTCGATAACCAGTCCGTTTTCGGCCATGGTAAGCAGCGGAGTCGTAAAACTGAATGTTCCGCTTGCATCTGCAGTACCTGGTTTTGGAATTAAAGTCGGATCAGCTCCAATGGTGTAATATGCAACACCGGCAACGTTAGGCAGCAGTCCTGTCAATACCACTTCGGTAGTATTTCCTTCGCAAACAGGGGCAGCTGTTACTGTAGCCAGTGTTGGGTTAGGTCTGACATTAAGATTAGCTATCTTTGCATTAAGAGCAAAGTTTGTTTCACAGTTAGTTCCATCCACTGTCAGTTTTCTGACTCTGATTTTCAGACCGTCATCGGCCAGGGTAAGCACAGGAGAAGCAAAGCTGAATGTTCCGCCTGCATCGGCAGTAAATGAAAGTGTGGAAGTAGCATTAGCTCCAATGGTGTAATATACAACACCGGCAACTCCAGGCAGCAGGCCTGTCAAAACAACAGTAGTAGTATTGCCTTCGCAAACAGGTGAAGTCGTTACTGTGGCCAATGTTGGTTTCGGATTTACCGTTACTGTTGAAGTTGCAGTTAATGCTTTTGAACAGTTTGTAGTAGAATTTTTAACTGTAATTAATGTTAAAGTTTGGTTAGCAGTAGCTGCATTTACAGTAACAGTAGCTGAACCTCCGGTTAAAATTATAGTCGCAGTTGTTGTACCTCCATTGAGGCTGTATGTAACAACAGCATTCGTTGTGCCGCTGAGATAGAATACAGCATTATTTCCTGAACAAACCGGACTGTTGTTACCACTAATACTAGCTGTTGGTAAAGGGTTAATCGTTAGATTCAGGGTTTCAGTATGAGTACAACCACTTCCATTGGTGCTTGCATGGGTATATATACCTGTTGAAGTATAAGTATTTCCATCGCCCAAAGGAGGAGCCCATGTATAGCTGTCGCAGGTTGTTACAGTAGTAGTATGTGCTGTGCTGTGGGTTATGGTTAAATTTAAAGTTTCAGTATGGGTACAGCCTTCAGCATTAGTGCTTTCATGAGTAATTCCGCTTACGGAAGCGGTATAGGTATTTCCATTTCCCAAAGGTGCTGCCCATGTATAGGTGTCGCATGTAGTTACGGTAGTTGTATGCGCTGAACTGTGGTTTATGGTTAAATTTAAAGTTTCAGTATGGGTACAGCCTTCAGCATTAGTGCTTTCATGAGTAATACCGCTTACGGAAGCGGTATAGGTATTTCCATTTCCCAAAGGTGCAGCCCATGTATAGCTGTCGCATGTAGTTACGGTAGTTGTATGCGCAGTTTTTTCATTTACTGTTACTGTTGAACTAGCTGTTAATGTTGCTGAACAGTTTGCATCTGTTACAGAGATTAATGATAATGTCTGATTTATAATAGCATTATAGACTGTTACTATTGCACTTCCTCCTGTTAATGTTGTTGTTGCAGTTGTTGTTCCGCCATTCAGTGAATAGGTAACTATAGCATCAGTAGTACCACTTAAATTGAATACTGCATTGTTTCCTGAACAAATTGGACTGTTGTTACCACTTATACTTGCTGTTGGCAGTTCATTTATCAGCACCGTCATAGTATTTGTGGTAGCACATTGTCCTGCATCCGGTGTAAAGGTATAGGTTGTTGTTCCTCCAATTGCTGTTGTAATAGTGGCAGGATTCCAGCTTCCTGTAATAGCATTGTTACTGATACCAGCTAAAGTAGCAGGAGCTGAATTCTGGCAATAGGGTCCTAATGCAGTAAATACAGGAATAATAGGTGTGTTTGCCAACCATTGTGCATAGAGTGTTAAATCTGCAGCGAAAGAATAGGATTGTCCATCATTGTATGCTGTACCGCTGCCATTGGCCAATGTATTCCATCCTGTGAAGGAGAAACAATTTTGGGTAAAAGTATTGATTGTAAGATTTGCAGCTATGGCAGAAACCTGATTAGACATTGTTCCATTGCCACCATTGGCATTAAAGCTAACCGTATGATTATCCAGTTCAAAATGAGCAGTAACTGATTTGGATGCATCCATAAGAATATTGCAACTTCCTGTTCCTGAGCATCCACCTGTCCATCCTGTAAAATGGTAACCTGATGCCGGAGTTGCTGTAAGTGTAACTAATGTTCCTGTTACATAAAGTGCACTGCAGGTTGAACCACAACTTATACCTGATGGTGAGCTGCTAACAGAACCAGAACCGGAATAATTTACAGTGAGTGTATATAAAATTCTTGAAAATGTAGCTGATACTGATTTGTCCCCATCCATAGTTAATGTACATCCGGATGTACCGCTACAACTACTACCACCCCAACCATCAAAGTTAGAAGTAGCATCGGCTATAGCAGATAAATTTACTGATGAACCATACGGATAACTATAACTACAAGTTGATCCACAATGAATAAATCCATCACCGGTTGATATAATACCACTACCGATTCCATTTCTTGTTACAGTAAGTGTAAACATATCAATATCAAAACTAACACTGATGGTATGGTTAGCATTTACATTATTTAAAGTATAGCTGGAAGGTGTCCCAACGCTTATACCGTCAACCAGCACATCAGCTATATGATAATGAGCATCAGGCGTGAAGTTGTAGGTTTGACTGTTACCACAGTAAATTGTTGATAATCCATTGGGCGTAATATTTCCATTGGTACCAGCACTGGCTGTAATACTGAATGGCATAAAAGTAACAGTAGAAGTAGCCGTTAATGCCTGACTGCAATTTGCATCTGAAACAGAGATTAGTGTTAGTGTTTGAGTTGTAGTTCCGTTGCTATATATGTAGGAAGTCCCGGATGATAGTGTTAAAGTGGATGTTGATATTCCTCCATCCATAGAATAAGTTACTACTGCACCGCTAGTCCCGCTAAGTAAAAATATAGCTGTATTTCCTGCACAAATTGGATCGTTGTTTCCATCTATACTTGCTGTTGGCAATGGATTTATGGTAATATCCATAGTATGTGTTGTAGAGCAACCATATCCGTTTGTTTCGGTAGCAGTAATACTGGCTGTTGAGCCTGTTCCCCAGTCAATTTTTATCGGGTCTGAAATGTTGGTATAGCCTGAATTTATTGTTCCGCCTGAAACTGACCAGACAACAGTATTTACAACCGGCGGATTCAAATATTCTTCAGTTGATCCAGCACATACTATATTATTTCCTGAAATCGAAAATACTGGTACAGGATTAACAGTAACTGTTGATGTTACAGTTAATGCTTGTGAGCAATTTGTTACTGGATTTGTTACATTTATTAGTGTCAGTGTTTGATCTGAACTTGCATTGTTAACTGTTACTATTGCACTTCCTCCTGTTAATGTTGTAGTGGACGTTGTTGAGCCTCCATTCAATGAATAGGTAACAACAGCATCAGCTGTTCCGCTTAAATTAAATACAGCATTATTTCCCGAACATATCGAACTATTATTACCATCAATACTTACTGTTGGTAAAGGATTAACAGTTATCGTCAGGTTTGGATCGAGTAAATTTGTACATCCACTTGTTGGGTCAGTTGCAAGGAAAGTAAATGATGCGTTTGAAGTTAAAATACCGGTACTGAAAGTCAACGTGTTTCCGTTTCCTGTCTGAGCAACATCTTCGTCAGATCCATTTTTCTTTAATTGATAGGAAATTCCGTTTTGTGAATGATTTAGTAAAATCATGGTTGAAGTATTATAACAAATTGGATTTGCAGCTACATCAACCCTTGGTTTCTGGTAATAAAGGGTTTTAACTTCATTATCAGAAAGTGCACGATTATACACAGCAACTTCATCAATATTTCCATTAAAGAATTCATTTACTGGTCCCGGACTTCCATAATTACTATAAGAAGCACCGATAGTAGCATTATAAGTATTTACACCAATATCAATACTGGCATGATCTGAAATATCAATAAAGTTATTTTGCTTAACACCATCAACATAGAGATTAATATTACCATTTCTGTTTATAACTGCTGCATAATGATGCCATAATAAATCATTTATCGGATTATCAGAGTAAAGAACATGTTCATGTCCGTTTGCATTGAAAATTACAGCTGCAGGTGTTGGGTAACCCCCTCCATAAAACATTAAAGCATAACCTGTTTGTATTCCTCCGGATGTTCCTTTAGAGAAAATTCTGGCATGCTGATCTAAGCTTGCTTTTTTTGCCCATGCAGAAACGGTTATACTTCCCAGATGAGGATTTAAATTATCCTGATCTCCTAAATCAATATAAGTATTACTTCCGTTAAAACTATATGCACTGTTTGCATTGGCATTTCTGTCGGATGTTAATGTGGCATTATAAACCGTTCCGTTATAATGGTTCGGACTTTCATCATTGGCATTGCCGCTGAATGAATAAAAAGCCTGTAATCCATTTGTTATTTGAAGGTCGTAGGGTAAAGGATTAACAGTTACTGTTGAAGTCGCTGTTAAACCTTGAGAACAGTTAGCATCGGCAACAGCTATTAAAGATAGCGTTTGATTAACAACAGCATTATTTACGGTTATAGTAGCCGTTCCTCCTGTAAGTGTTATTGTTGATGTTGATGCTCCTCCATCCAGAGAATAGGTAACAATAGCATTAGTAGTACCGCTGAGAATGAATACTGCAATATTGCCTGCACATATCGGACTGTTGTTGCCACTGATACTTGCAGTTGGCAATGGATTTACGGTTACACCGCCGCTAATATAATAGGTTGAAGCAGGATTATCACAATAAGCCAGATAAGCAAAAGGATCAGCTGGATCATATTTTGAATATTCACAATCAACTCCGTTGGCATCATCAAATGCAATGTTACCTGCAGTAATAGGTGTTGCTTTAGTGAAACGTATGATAACCAATGTATTCCCTGTTAAATTATATCCCTGTCCGGCCGGGGCAAAACCACCTATTTTAATAACACCGTCCGATGGAAGGTTTAATGTTAATCCTAAAGGATTTGATTGTAGTGTGGGCGTTCCCAGTTGCAAAGGATCGTAGGTCATGGTGAGTGAAATACCGGATACACTATTGGTAAATCCGGCAACAGTTACAGGAATATCCACGAAAGTGGCTCCATCACAAATACTAACGTTTGAAACTGAAGTCACAGGTGCATTCTCAGGCGGGGAAGCTATGTTTACATTTGCTGAAGCTGTTGAAGTACAGCCATTGGCATCGGTTACTGTATAATTATGATTTCCTGCCGTTAATCCTGAAAGTGTTGTAGTAATTGTTGAACCTGCTATAGTTCCGGGATTAATGGTCCAGTTTCCGGAAGGCAAGCCACTTAATTCAACACTGGTTGAGGCTGTTGTACAGCTTGGTTGTATGATGGTTCCTACTATCGGTGCAGATGGTGGAGCAGGAATTGTATTGATAACAATAGCTGCTGAAGCTACTGATGTACATCCGTCAGAATTGGTAACAGTATAAGTATGGGTGCTGCCTGCTGCTAAACCCGAAAGGGTAGTAGTCGTTGTAGACCCTGCTATAGCTCCCGGATTGATGGTCCAGTTGCCTGAAGGCAGACCGCTTAATTCAACACTGGCTGTGGCTGTTGTACAGCTTGGCTGTGTGATAGTTCCTACTCCAGGAGCCGAAGGTAAAGCATTCACAGTCCAGCTTGCAACAGTATTCCATGCTGTTGGATAAGTACCACCGCATCCTGTTGAGCATGTATTTCTTCTTGCCTGAATAATATTGTTCCCTGTTACTGCCGTAAATGAAGGAATGGATGAACCGGGAGTACTCCAGTTTACTCCATTATCTGTAGAATATTGGTATTCTATCGTACAACCGGCATCAGTGCCACCCGATGCAGCTCCGCTTAATGTAAGTGTTTGACCAGCACATGCAGGACTTGAAGGGCTCATTGTTGCGGTAGTAGGCGAAGAAGGCGTTGTACAGTCTTCTCCTGCAGCAAAATCACTGAAAGTACTTAAGCCTGAACATGCAATTGTTGTGGCAGTTGGTGTACCTTGTGTGGGCAATGACCAAGAACCATCATATTTTTTAACAACCAGACTGGCTATTGTCGGTGAACCAATATAATCTGAAGAATTAACAAAAGTAAAGGTAGCACCATAAGTAGTATTAATAGTAACACCCGAGTTAGTAAGAGTCCAATACCTGTTTATATATTTTGATTGACTGAGTCCTGAAGTTGCATAATTCAGTTGTTGGCCATTTGTAGTACTTGCAGTAATTTTACCAGTGGCATTTGTGGTTCCTGTACCTGCAAAATTTAAAATTGAAGGTAAATAATTGCCGGCATTTCCTATTGCAAAAGTATAAGAAGTTACTCCACTTGCAAAACCTTGCTGAAGATTCCCTATAACCCAACCAGTGCCAGCACCAGATACAGTTGC
This sequence comes from Bacteroidota bacterium, assembly GCA_026391675.1. GTDB lineage: Bacteria > Bacteroidota > Bacteroidia > Bacteroidales > JACABE01 > JACABE01. The sequence continues at coordinate 6,964 of JAPLDQ010000003.1, read as the reverse complement.
AGCATTGGCAAGAATTAATTTATTGGCTGCAGTAGTTATTTTTCCACTTGTAAAAGTAAGCGTTCCATTTATTGTTACATCATTATTAATACTTAGTCCATTTGCATTATTTAAAGTAAGACTACTGAATGCAGTAGCTCCTGTAATTTGTTGTGCTGAAGTACTATTAAAAGTTACCGTTTGTGTACCAGGCGTAAATGTCCCTCCTAAGGTCCAATCACCAACAAAGGTTCCTGGTGAGGCATTACCTGTAACAGATATTGCTTGACTTGCTGCAGCAAATGTAGTTCCGGTGGGTACTGTAACATTTCCATTTATAGTGACCGGAGCAGCTATAGTTACTGTAGTAGATGTGGCCGCTTTAACCAGCGAAAGACTTGGTAAAATATTTGTTGTCCCTGTTACCCCAACTACATATGTTGGTGATCCTGTTGTTGCAGCTGTTCCAAATTGAACTGTACCACCTGTAATATTAACAGTTCCTGCAATGTTTCTATAATCTAAAGGAGCAGCATTAGTATTTTCATTGTTTATTATTATTGTTCCATTACTCATGGTAAAAGTAGATCCGGCATTAGAAATATCAAAACTTGCTGTTGCTGCTGTATTTCCTACATTATTTACATTAAGTGTTCCTCCAGACATACTAAATGAAATAGCTCCGCTTCCTCTATAACTGCCTGCTATGTTTACAACACCACCTTCTATAGTGAAAATAGATCCTGCAGCATAAGCAAGTGAATTACCAGTAGCACTTCCAATGCCAAACGTACCAGATGTATTTCTAACTAAACCGGCAATTGCTGTGGTCCCACCCCAAGAATATGCTCCTGCTGTAATTGTACCACCGTTATTCCAGAATCCTCCAGTTGCTGGAATTACAGCTCCTGCATTAGATGTAAAAGGGGCTATTGTTGAAGCACTTGATAATTTAAATGTACCGCTAGTTATAATCAAAGGATTTGATGGTGCAGATAAACCTATTAATCCTGTTGCTTCAAGTATTCTGTCTTGTGCACCTTTAGTAACCTTTAACCAATAAAAAGTGGATGTTGAGCTTCCACTAATGGTTTGAAGTGAATTCGTTCCATTGAAATTAATGGTGGATGTTCCCTGTGTAAATGTTCCGTTATTGGTCCAGTCACCTGCAATATTATGTAAATAGGTTGAGGCAGCAAAAGTGCCTGAAGTTATAGTCATATTGCCTGTTATTGTCAGACCAATGCCCGCAGTAGTTGTTCCTCCATTTATAGTTAAATTATTAAAACTCGTAAAAATAGTTGAAGGCAAAGTATTGTTTGCTGTCAATTCAATTTTACCAGTTCCAGGAGTAAAAGTATTTGCTCCTGCATTTCCAAGCGCCAAACCCTGACAACTTAAAGTGCCTGAGTTTGTCATGTTCAATGCACCTATCCGATTGGTATTTCCACTCTGTCCTAATGTTACGATTCCTGAAGCAGTTAATTTTGAACCATTGGTGAATTGCAGCGTTGCTGTACCAGCTCCTGTAGGGCTTAAATTTAGTGCAGCACAAACAGCAGTTGTTATATCCACATTTACTGTTTGTCCCTGAATTAATGTAACAGCATCCGTACTTGCAGGTAAACCATCCGGGTTCCAGTTGTTTCCACTGCTCCAGTTTGTGCCATCGCCTCCACCATCCCATGTTTTCTGTCCATAAGAAATATTAGCCAATAAAAAATTCACTATCACAAATGCAATGCTGAACATCACAATTTTTTGTAATATTTTTTTCAGATTAGTAGATTTCAGAGTTTCTTTAGCATTCGATTGACCCGCATTTGATTCTGTAAATGTCTGTAGCGTGTAATTGGTTTTCATATTAATTGGTATTTGGTTTCTTTGATATTGTTAGCGTATTCGTTTAAATTCACATATTGGTTTAGCAACAAATGTATAAATATTATTTAAATTTTAAGCTTTTTTAACTTTATTTTTTTATAAAAATTTTCTCGGTGAGTTTCGCAGATAAATTCGCAGATTCCCGCTGATATATCTTATCTTTATCCACAAATTACACAAATTTTCTCAAAATTCATCACTCATAATTCATAATTCATAATTCATAATTTATCACTCATCACTCATTACTCATCACTTAATTTATTTTACTTATTTTCTTCACTAACAATGCGGTATCATTCAGCTTTATTTCAAGCCAATATATACCTGCATCCAAAATTGAAGTATCGAAACTGATTTTATTACTACCTGCCTTATTGTATGTTTCTGCTATATTTATTCTCTGCCCCAAAGCATTATAAAGCCATAGGCTTACATTTCCTGCTTCTTTTACATCATATTCTATATTAATCCGGTCGTTGCACGGATTCGGATATATTCTTATGGCACTGCTATTTGAAATTGCCGGCATTATGCCTATTTTCAGGATATTGAAATCTACAGGAATGCCGTTTTCATCCGCAAATTCTGTAGTACTGCTATAGCTGAAAACATCTCTTATATTATTTATTTCAGCTTTTGCTTTTGCTTTTAAACTTAACAAAATATCATCAGTATGCAATTGCTGTGCATCGAGCTCAGCCCAGGCAATCCGTATCTTGCCATCGCTGATGCTGTATTTAATATCTTTTAATGCTGATGTTAATGTAAGTATATCAATCTTATTCCTGTCATAAAGCATTTCCATGGAAAGTGCCCCCAGGTTTAATACATCGTTAACGCTTACAGCTACTTCAATCTCCTGTTGCTTTGCAGCATAAACACCGCCCTGTTGCTCAAAATTTAATATTTGCTTTTCTTTTTTACTGATGAAACTGTAGGATTGATTTACATCTCCTGCTGCCAGTAGTAAAATATCATGCGTTGCATTTCCGCCTACACTCACAGCTGAATCTCCAAATACCCAATCGCCCAGCGTGAATTGGCCTATGGTCCCGATAGAACGCAATTGCAATAGGAGGGCATCGGTTGAATTTACCGTATTTGACTTGTTAACATCCGCAGCTCTTAAAGGAAGATTACTTAGAGTTATAAGACCGACTGTATATTTTTTTATAATTAAGGCATCTGTAGAATTTACACCTCCCCAGCTAATGGATGGAATTGCCCTGACGGTATAATTCCCGCTGATGATATTGGTAAATTCATAATAACCTCCCACATTTACCGGATTGGCAGGTATGCTGTAATCTGCATAAACTGCTGTTGTAGTTGTTGCAATAATACTGTTTGAACTGTTTACCAATTGAATAATTGCACCATTAATTGCTGTATTCGCTGCATTATTGTAGGTAAACTTACCTTTGATGGATGTGGCTGCTGTGCTCACCGAGCCATTGATATAATATTGCGACTGCAGTGTATCCGTAAAGCCTGGAGATCCCAAAGGTCCGGTATAACTGCAGCTGCTTCCGTTATCTATCCAGTTCAGGCTGCTAGTGCCACCCAAAGAATTAAAAATCAACGTAAACAATACTGTAGAATCAGGATAAGTAAGTCCGTTTATGGCTGTCGTTGAAGCACTGATGTTGAGGCTGCCTGCCACAGGTGAAGTTGCTGAAAAGCTTGTAAATGAAGAATTGTTAATGGCTGTAATATATGTAAGTACAGCAGGATTATAACTTAAACTGAGGGCAAGACTGCCTATATTGCTAAAAGCACTGACTTTTATGGGAACACTGACTGTATTCCCCGATATCACTGTCATTACAGGGGCTATGGTGTGTGGTGCAGTGGTCTGAAGTACTGTTAATGAGCCATTCTGATAATAGCCGGCATAAGGTGTGTCATTTAATGCAACTGAATTCCCGTTGTAAAAAATACAGCTGAATCCATTATCGCTAAATGTTAACGCTGTGGTTCCGCTGCTTACTTTCTGAAAACTGATGTTAAATATAATGCTGTTGTTAGAAAGTGTTACTCCCGGATAAGTATACCAGCCTATGGTTATTTCTCCGGAAACAGTGAGGTTGGCTGTCAGATTTCCTCCCATTCCTGATCCAGTAGTAACATTGGTGGCAATTGCAATAGCCGGATTATACGTTATTTTTAAATTACAACTGCCGATATTGGTAAAATTGGCAGCTGTTATGGGGACGGTAACTGTTGTAGCTGTCATCAATACATTGGCTATGGTTGAGACAGGAGCATTCTGTGCCCTGACTGTTTGTATAAGAACAATCAGGAGGAAACAAAATGTATATACTGTCTTTTTCATATTAAATTATTTTATCCACTGATAACACTGATTAACCACTGATAGCACTGATTTTTCAATGAAATATATAAATATTTTAATCTGTGTTCATCTGTGGATTTTAATTTTTTATAAATGAAAAAGAGAACGGGGAATTTCCCCGTTCTCCGATTAATTATTCATAATACCTTAATCTCTTACAATTTTGATAGTACGGTAAATTACTTTATTGTTATTTTCAAGTTTTAAAGTACAGGTATAGAAGCCAGCTTTAAATACTTTGGTATCTAATGTAAAGGTATGAGAACCGGCTGTTTGTGTTTCATCAATAATAAGGGTAATTTTCTTGCCTATGATGTCATAGATTTCCAGACTGACTTTGCCATCATAAGGCAAGGTATAATCAAAAGTTGTAAATTCCTTAAACGGATTAGGATGATTGCTGAAAGCAAATTTATCAGCAAAATTATTCGTAATATTTAAAGCATTTATACTGAGATTATCCATACTGATCAGTGCATTGTTAATTAAATTGTAGTTTTCATTGGCCAGCTCATTGAGTAAATTAGCAACCATCTTAAAGCTTATATTATTATCTCCTGCCGGAGCTTTGGCTTTTACCAGGAGGGTAAGCAAACGCTGACCGTTAAGTAATGAAATGGGTTGTAATGAATTCCAGCCTATCCTCAGTTCATTTCCACTTACATTATATTGTAAAGGAACAGAAGGATTATTCTTAAGATATACTCCTGTTATTTCCAGCTGATCTGCAGGGAAATTCATTATCATTGAAATGGCGCCTACATTCATATCCATGGCTGCATATACAGGCAGTTCAAATACAATACCGGCATTTACATTCAATGTTTGTACGTTCAACAGGGTAATATTAGAATTACCGGCTTTTGCACTTCCGGCAGCTGGTATAAAGCTGCGGTTAAAGTCACCGGTTGCCAGTCCCCAGAAGTTCATTGTAACAGGATTTGCTGTAAATGAAGGATTCACTGTAAAAGCAGGATACTGCATTCCTGAAGGTGGCGATGACATATTGTAGCTGATGGCCGGATCGCTGCATGGCCAGAAAGTCCATTTAGCTCTTTCAGTCCAGCCTGGATTGCCTGCCTGTACGAAATATTGAAGTATTCTGGCAGCATCACCTGCATCGAGGTAGTTGTTCAGTACCACATCACCTCCATAGAACCTTACTTTTTCAATTGGAATTGGATTTCCACTGTTTGCAAAAGCATACCAGTAGTTCAACTGTGCAGCATCCGTAGAATTTATACTACCGCTGGTTGATTTAGTTGAGGTAATTGTTATTGAATAAGTACCCGGACATAAATCCGTAAATTCGTAAGTGCCTGCAGTTACAGTATAGTCTGAACCTATCTGAATTCCGTTTTCCCACAATTTCACAGCTATTCCTGATGTTAATGGTGTATTTGCCGTATTATAATAGTTTAAATTACCACCGATAGATTGTTTGGCATTAACCGTAATATTCATGGTAAAACTATTCGTATTTCCATTACCATCATTTACTGTCCATACTACAGGAGTAATACCTGCAGTAAATATATGTGCTGCCAATGTATTGGTTGCTGTAATGTTATTAGTGATTGTAGGTGTTCCGCAATTATCAGAATACGTTACAGGATCAAATTCTGTCCCAATAGTTGTATATGATGTGGCAGTTGTAGTTGCACAACGTGTTTTATCTCCGATTGAAGTAATGGTCGGAGTTATCACATCCTTTGCAGTGAGTGTAACACTGCAGGTTTTAGTGTTGCCGTTGCCGTCATTGGCAGTAATCAGCACTGAAGTTGTTGCGTTATGTGCCAACGTAATCAATGTTCCGGCAGTTGGATTCTGCGACATGGTTGCAGTACCGCAGTTATCCGCTTCATCGGTAATACCGGTAATCAGGTCAGGAACAGTAATCTGACAGTTAATATCCAGCGCAGCATCCTGAGCAGAAGGACAGCTGAAGGTCGGAGCTATCACATCCTTTGCTGTGAGCGTAACACTGCAGGTTTTTGTATTGCCGTTGCCGTCATTGGCAGTAATCAGTACTGAAGTTGTTGCGTTATGTGCCAACGTAATCAGTGTTCCGGCAGTTGGATTCTGCGACATGGTTGCAGTACCACAGTTATCAGCTTCATCAGTAATACCGGTGAGCACGTCAGGAACAGTAATCTGACAGTTAATATCCAAGGCAGCATCCTGAGCAGAAGGACAGCTGAAAGTCGGAGCTATCACATCCTTTGCAGTGAGTGTAACACTGCAGGTTTTTGTATTGCCGTTGCCGTCATTTGCAGTAATCAGCACTGAAGTGGTTGCATTATGTGCCAACGTAATCAATGTTCCGGCAGTTGGATTTTGTGACATGGTAGCAGTACCACAGTTATCAGCTTCATCGGTAATACCGGTGAGCAGGTCAGGAACAGTAATCTGACAGTTAATATCCAATGCAGCATCCTGAGCAGAAGGACAGCTGAAGGTCGGAGCTATCACATCCTTTGCTGTGAGTGTAACACTGCAGGTTTTTGTATTGCCGTTGCCGTCATTTGCAGTAATCAGCACTGAAGTTGTTGCTTTATGTGCCAACGTAATCAGTGTTCCGGCAGTAGGATTCTGCGACATGGTTGCAGTACCACAGTTATCAGCTTCATCGGTAATACCGGTGAGCAGGTCAGGAACAGTAATTTGACAGTTAATATCCAACGCAGCATCCTGAGCAGAAGGACAGCTGAAGGTCGGAGCTATCACATCCTTTGCAGTGAG